>NZ_ATVX01000040.1 GCF_000420945.1 Butyrivibrio sp. VCB2006 | reverse complement strand
AAGTTCACCGTCTTCTGCAAGTTCAAATGTTACCTGGTAGTTAGTATTGCTATTTGTAAACTTACTAATGTCAAGGTTCATTGGATATGTATCTACTTCTTTTCCCTTTGCCACAGCTTCTCCTGTGAAAGAGATTGCAGATGTCGGATAATCACCCAATTCGCTCTCATTAGAAATTGTATAGCCTTCTACCTGCTGCTCAGATCCTGTGTACTCCTTGGAGTCCTTATTACCTTTGATCTTTACAGTAAGAATCTTCTTTACTACCTCTACAGAACCATCCTTGATATCCCATGTTACTTCGAAGTTATCGTTGTTATTTGTGAACATGGAATCTGCAAGGCGCATGTACGCTGTGCCAACTTCCTTCTGGGTTGCGGATGCTGTATTCCAGGAATCTGCTTCGCCGCCATCAAAGTTAAATGTGAAGTCTGCACTGCCTTCTGTTACGTTATACAGAGTATTGTTTGCTGATGCTGTAAATCCATTTACAGTATGATCTTCTCCATCGTAAGGAATTCCTTCCTCCTTAGTTCCTGTGATGGTTACGGTAACCGCTGCAGGAGTAATCTTAAGAAGACCCTGCTGCTCAATTACGAACTCAACATTTGTAAAGTTAGCATTTGTGTTCTCAAAGCTATCCTTTGTAAGTCCCATGCTAAGTTCACATACATCAGCACTTGAAAGGTGGATGTTTACACCCTGTGCATCACTCTTAAGCCTGAAGTCATTCTCAGTATAGGTCTCATCATCGATATCAACTGTATAGCCGTCAGCTGTGAATGTATCTCCGGTATAAGTCTTTATTGTCTGATTTCCGGAAATCTTTACAGTAACCTTATCAGATACAGGTGTGATTTCCTGATAACCATCAATAACTACAAATGTTACGTCAAAGTTTTCATCTGTGTTTATGAAGCTGCAGGTAAAGTCATCGCCATCCTTAGGTGTTCCCTTAAGGCCCATGTCCTTCTTACCAACATCCTTCTGTGTTGCCTTGGCTTCTCCGTTAATTTTTACAGCTG
>NZ_ATVX01000039.1 GCF_000420945.1 Butyrivibrio sp. VCB2006 | reverse complement strand
CTCTCTGACCTTTCGGACGTATCAGATCTGAAGGGCTTGAGAGTAATGGCTATCGATCCCGGAACAGACAACATAGCTGCTGTAGCAAACACTTTTGGTGCAAGGCCATTTGTGATAAAGGGAGACTAACTATTAGAAGTCAAGAAGAAATAAATGATTTTTGATCAAAACGCAGAAATGCGATTTGTATAGTGGTCGGGACTTATTCCCGACAATCAGTTCCTTGAAAATTGCATGACAAACAGAGCATCCGATTGGGTGCTCAAACAGAAAAGGTATATCTGATTGATTAGCTCGGAGAGTAAGCTTGTCCGGTTAGTTCCATCCTATAGATTGTTCGGATCAGCTTTTTCGCCGCATGTGATACGGCTACATTGTAGTGCTTGCCCTCGGATATTTTTCTTCCGAGGTAGATGCCGAAGGATTCATCCCATTTACAGACAAACTTTGTGGCGTTAAAAAGCGCATACCGTAGGTATCGTGACCCACGTTTCTCCATGTGCGAGTGTGATGAATCAAGCTGCCCGGATTGATATGTTGATGGAGATAATCCTGCATAAGCGAGAATCTTGTCTGCATTATCGAAGCGCTCAAAATCACCTACTTCCGCCAGAATCATCGCTCCCATACGGTAACTGATACCGGGGATGGTCATTATCGGGGATTGCATTTCATCCATGATTGCTTTTATGGAGGCTTCGATTTCTTCAATCTCTTCGGAAAGTATCCAGATGAGATGAATGGTATGTCGTAGTTCCATGGATTTTGCGTCCATAGGTGTGCCGATAGAATCGATAGCGGCATTCCTGATCTCGATAGCTTTATCTCGGCTGTATCGCCCTTTAGAAGAAGTCTCAAGAAGCTTTTTGAGATGTGTCAAATGACATCCTGCAATGTAATCGGCACCTGGAAGTTCTTCTAAAAGCGTGTAGACGGAATTAAGGTGAAGCGATGGAACAAGTTTCTCCAGTTCGGGAAATAGGATGTTCACAAGCCTGGCTAAAGAAGACTTGAGCTTAGAACGTTCATGAACCTTGTCAAAGCGATAACGGGTTAATGATTTCAACTCTTCGTTGTGATATGATGTTTTTGAGTAGGGCTTGAGTGTCCTATCGGTCATCAACATCATAGCGATCGAAGAGGCATCGACTTTATCCGTTTTCGTCTTTCTAAGGCTTAGACCTTTTCTGTAAAGATTTGTGTGTAGCGGGTTGATAACAACGGTCGGGAAACCTTTATCAACGAGCGACGCCAGAAGATTGCTAGAATAGTGACCGGTAGCTTCAAGACCTACTTTTATTTCTGTCTTATCAGAAGTCACTTCTTCAATCTTGGAGAAAAGCTCATCAAAACCGACCTTGTCATTTGAGATGGTGAAGACTGGATAGAGCTTCCGGCCTTCGACGTCAAGAATACAGCAGTCATGCTTGTCCTTGGCAACATCGATACCAACATAGATCATAATCATGATCCTCCTTAAAAGTATTTGATGCTGCTGTTATAAGATCCACAGGGCTCTTTGCGTGCTGTAACCTCGTTCTACATAAACCGTCATGCGGTATCTAACTGATTAACAATTAAACAAAGAGACTGTGGTTGGAGCCTCCCTAAAACCGTCTAAGCGGTAGGTGTGATATACCAAACCACAGCATCTTTAACAGCATACCTGATACCTATAGATAAGGTAAAGAATGGGTATGACTATATAATACGAGGTGTGATCAAGTCAATCAACCAGCTTTACAA
>NZ_ATVX01000038.1 GCF_000420945.1 Butyrivibrio sp. VCB2006 | reverse complement strand
TGTATCAGCTGCATCGCCAGATGCATAAGGCTGGGTAGCCACGTCCGGAAGGGATAAACGCTGAAGGCATCTAAGCGTGAAGCCCCCCTCAAGATGAGATATCCCTGGCTTGTCCAGTAAGACCCCTTAGAGAGTATGAGGTTAGATAGGCACAAGGTGTAAGCACGGTAACGTGTTCAGCTGATGTGTACTAATAGGTCGAGGGCTTATCCAAAAAGGTTAGGAACAAAAGAAGAGGTTAGGATTTAGATAATCAGTGTTCGGTTTTGAAGGTACAAGAAAGAGTACCATGCTTGGCATGGTATTTTTGTATCAATAATCCTCAATAGCTCAGTCGGTAGAGCATTCGGCTGTTAACCGAAGTGTCGTAGGTTCGAGTCCTACTTGGGGAGCTAGTCAAAGTAAGCTTTGACGTTGAATCTAATCCGGCTCCGTGGTCAAGCGGTCAAGACATCGCCCTTTCACGGCGGTAACACGAGTTCGATTCTCGTCGGAGTCACTTTCAGGAGCTTTAGCTCAGTTGGTTAGAGCAACCGGCTCATAACCGGTCGGTCCCGGGTTCAAGTCCCTGAAGCTCCACTAGGTTTATGTAAAACCGAATATACCCAGTTAATTTGGGGTCTTAGCTCAGCTGGGAGAGCATCTGCCTTACAAGCAGAGGGTCACAGGTTCGAGCCCTGTAGGCCCCACTAACGCGATATGCTCGAAGCATATCGCGTATTTTTTACCAAAACTAAATAAGGTAAAATGCCGGCGTGGCGGAACTGGCAGACGCCCGGGACTTAAAATCCCGTGGGTAGCGATACCCGTACCGGTTCGATCCCGGTCGCCGGCAGTAAGAGAGAAGCAGTGATGCTTCTCTTTTTTGCGTTCATTTATTTTGCTGAGTCAGTTTATTAAAGTATTCTAATAACCTTTTTTCTAAGGATTTATCCTTCTGGAGAGAGTTTACAAATGAAAAGAGTTCCGGGTCTTCAGATGAAGAAATCGTTATTGTACTTGGATTTGGATCATCTGTTAAGCCATAAAGATAGTCAGAAGTAGTGTTGAACGTTGACGCTATGAAACATACTGTTTGGAATGATGGCTCCCTTTGCCCATTTTCATAACGCCCGTAACCCATTGCAGACATGTTGAGTTTTCTTGCTGCTTCAGCTTTGTTCATACCTAATTGTTCTCGAATTTGGATTATTCTTTCAGCTTTGAATTTCATATGTACCTCATTTTACTATTGACAAGTAACCAATGGTTATGTATTATACAATAACCGATGGTTATATTATAACCTAAATTATTCATTTATCAAGGAGGAATAAAAATGGGATGTTGGATGATTGGGGCAGGTGAATTAGAGATAATTCCTGCGCCAGATGAGACATTGATCAAGGAGTACATTAAGTTTTCAAATAGGGTCAATCCGTATGAAAAAATGGATGAAAGCTTTCCAAATCCGTGGTTTTTTAATGAGGATAATCGATTAGAGTCGATAGCTGGTAAATTTGCCGAACCTTCTGTCTGGTATGACTACATAAAGAACTTTTTTGAGGCGCTAGGTTATAAACTGGTTGGTGAAAAGCAAATAGTGGGTGAATGTGACCCTGGAGTAAACTTCTGGGAATTGGATGATATTCAGTACAAGAAGTATAAAAAGTGGAAAGAGAGGATTCAGGATTATGAATTGGGAGCATAAAAATGTGCAATGAATTTTCTATGAATTATCTCTTTATATTCTTGACTTAAGGTTTTGATTACAATACTATAATCTTAACAGCGGACACTTGAGGTTCGTTTGAACGTTGAAATCAAAGAGGGTTCTGGAACGCTTTCTTTGATGGAGTTCTAGGTGGGTTCGATAAATAACCACAAACCAGATAGGATTATCCGAAAGAAAATTATCTAAAAGACCTTGTAGCCAAATACAAGGTCTTTATTTTTTGGAGATACAATGGGAGTGTTAGAGTCTTTAAGCTCATATGACAAACTGCTAAACACGGAATATCTTATAAAAATTGGCAGAAAAGGAAAGGCTAGCGTTCTTTGCCTGGTTTTTGATAAGGTTGATTGGTTCCACACAATGGGATTGCATTATCTGAAGGATCTTGAATTCTTAACCGTACATGGAGCTCAAACAGAATCTTTATATGATGAAATCATCGCAGGAACTTATGAAAATGCTGACTTTGAAAAATCAAGGTATTATACAGATGAAATGGAATTAAGGGTAGAGCTTTTCGGACAGCTTGCGGACATAATAGAAAAGCTGGATAACCAAGAGTACAGCTTTTTTGGCTTTAGTAAAAAGAAGTGCCCTTGGACAAGCATCAATGCAGATTATCTGATAAACAATCATGAGAGATTTGAAAATCTTATGCTATATAAGAAAAGTGATAATCTGGCAGGGATAATATTTATCGGTGAAATGTCTATCTTTTCTTCTGAGGCAAGAATGAATGACTACACAGTAGGACAGACACAGTATACGGTTCTTAAAGTTGAAAAACGCGAGAAGGTTACAGGTACTGTGACACCTGTATTTACACATAGGAACTATAAAGAATAAAATGGTTTAAGCACATTTGATGTATATCCACAACTAGGTTCAAAAGTGGGTTCAGAAAATAAAGTGAAACCGCCAGTCTCTTTTCCATCTATGTTTGAAAGGCGCAGGAAAGTTCGATCCCGGTCGCCGGCATTAAACATTAGAGAATCGCATTAGTTTGCGGTTCTCTTTTTTGTTGCCATCTTGTACTATAAAAGAGTGCGCAAGAGTGTGCATATATGTTGGATGGGGGAAGGGAGACTTAATTATGGTTATACATCCAATTGAACCAATATATGATAAGAGTTCAAAAATACTTATTCTGGGAAGTTTTCCCTCTGTTAAATCAAGAGAAGAAGGATTTTTCTATGGGCATAAGCAGAATAGATTTTGGAAGGTGGTTTCCGGAGTGTTTGAAGAGGAAGAGCCAGGGACAATTGAGGAGAAGAAAGCTCTTTTGATAAGGAACAAGATTGCATTATGGGATGTGATACAGTCTTGCGATATTGTCGGTTCGTCGGACTCCAGTATCACTAATGTAGTGCCAAACGACTTAAGCCGTATATTAAACACAGCGGATATCAAGATAATATATGTCAATGGTAAAACGGCACTTAAGTATTATGAAAAGTATACGGAGCCTGTAATAAAAAGACGTGCAATATGTCTTCCATCTACAAGTCCCGCCAATGCTGCCTGGAATATGGAAAAGCTTCTGAGCGAATGGAAATGCATAAATGAATAAAAAAAGTATTGACCTTGCCCTAAGGGCATGCTTTATCCTTATAGTTGAAAACTAATATGCAAAGGGGAGACTATGAGCAGAAAAGATATTTTTGGGAATGAAATTAAGTCTGAGTGCGTAGGATGCGCAATTGTGCGTGGCGAGGTGAAACTTCCTGGGGGAATTATTTATGACGGGGAGTCGATTATTCTTGCTGCAGATCCTGAGATTCCAATTCCCGGGTTTCTAATAATAACAAGTAAAAGACATATTCAGTCTTTTGCGGAATTAGCTGCAGACGAGAGAACTGAGATAGGAAATACAATAGCAATTGCAGAAAGAGCTATAAAGGAGCTGAAAATTGCTGAAACTGTTACATTGGTGCAGGAAGAACGCTCCAAGCACTTTCATATATGGATTTTTCCTAATCAGGAGTGGATGCTGGAACAATTTGGATATGGTTTGCAGTATCTGCGTGATATCAATGCTTTTGCCAAAGATAATGCTTCTGATACAGATATTGAAAACGTGATAAGGACTGCCGAAGAAATCAAGAAATACATAGAAAGCGAAGACAAATATGACTAAAATCATTCCAATAAAAGAGCTGAAAATAAAAGAAACTGCAGCAAGAGAGCTTCCTAAGGATATTGAAGAAGGAGTACAAGTTTACTGGAATGAACTTATAGCAAAGTATCCGGGGATGTTTAATGGGGCGTTATATTCTGTAATCAATATGGAAAATGATGACGGCACAGTCACGATAACCTGTGAGCCCTCTGATTATGCCCATTACAAATACAGTGAGATCATGGATCTTGGAGAGTATGCATGTAGAAGTATGTATGCCGGTTGCATATTAGTCTCATCTGACAAAAAGCTGTTTGTTTCGTTAAATGGCGTAGGTTCAGAGTTTGTAGGAAAGATTCAGGGAATAGGTGGAGTTATGGACCCTTCTGACAGGATTATTGGTGGGACCATACGCGAGGATGGCAGTACAGATAATAACAAATTATCACCTTTAGTGACAGCATTTCGAGAGCTTGAAGAAGAGGTTGGAAAGGAAATCAGGGATAGCGTTACTGATATAGGCAAATCATATCTTGTTACTAATGACAATAAGTATGGCTTTCCTTTTGTTTTTTATTCAAGCCTTGATTCAAAAACAATTCAACATGCCTTTGATTCTTTTAAGAAGGAGACCGGCAGTAATGAAGTTGATAGGCTGATCTATTTTGGAAAAGATGATATGGCTGAACTTGAGAAATATGAATACGGACAAGATATTGGTGTAGTGGATCTTTTGAAAGTCATTATGGGTGAATTGTAAAAGATTGAACGGAATATTACTTGTCTTTATCTCTGTATAATTGATAAATAAAGATGAATAATATTTTGCTATGCACATTTGTGACTTATTTTGTACAGGCACTATATTTTGCAAAAGTGGTACAAATTTGGTACAAAAGAAAGGCAAGGCCGGCGAAGCCCCTTTCTCTGCGGCTTTGCGAGACTACTAAAAGTTCGACCCCGGTCGCCGGCATTAAATAGAAAGAGAAACGTAAGTAATTACGTTTCTCTCAGACTGTAGACAAAGTGGTCCTGAGAGCGTAGCTCTCAAGACCATTTTTCTTTTTCGCGAGTGTTTTATTGATAATAAAGGATAGAAACGGCCTCTATCAGGCCATCTCTAACCGCCATTCATGCTTGATTCTTGCAAGCTTTTTTAGATTCATACACGCAAAGGTAAGCGCGACCTTCATTTCCATCCGCGCCTTGCCATACATCTGCGTATATCTGAATCCGTGGTTCTCTTTTGCTGTTCCAAAGATTCTCTCTATTGTTTCTTTTCTGTGAGAATAGAGATCCTTCATTCCTTCTGTGTACCTTATATC
>NZ_ATVX01000037.1 GCF_000420945.1 Butyrivibrio sp. VCB2006 | reverse complement strand
AAAACACCCCAGGACAATTGTCCTGAGGTGTAATAAGTCGTATATAATTGTCCAAAGACGTAATACGTTGTGAAACGATTATCTCTTTGAGAACTTTCTTGTAGTTCTAAGTGCCTTGTTTTAGGCATTTGCATTACAAGTTGCTGTTTACCTGCTGCGTACGGTAGAAAGCTCAGGACTACTGTATGCGGCTGGTGGCAACTTTAATAACCACGATCAAAAATAATACTCTGATTTTACTTTCTACTCATTAAATCTTTGTCTGTCTTTTGTAAGATTATCTTCAAATATATTGCTACTATCTGTATTCAAATTAAAACAGCTTGGCTCAATTACAATCCCATAATCTCACCATAAATCATAACAGCATTTCTAACACATTCCTCGCATGGGCATAAGGGTTTACCATCCGTCATTGTCTTTAAATCCTTGCATTTTAAGGCCCCGCATCTTGTTGCAAATACTTCCTGGATCTGCCTTGTAATCCCGAGAGTCCCTTTTCCTTCTGTCTTAAGTCCTGCCACCATGCCTGCTCCAATTAGTGCGCCGCAGGTTGCTTCCATATTGCCCATTCCTGCGCAGAATCCTGCTGATATCTGCTTTAGCTGTTCCTCTGCAAGTTCAGTCTGATCGGATAAAACTACTGTCACAGCCTGGGCACAGTTATACTTTCCTGAATTCTTTAATTCAACTGCTCTCTCAGCTCTCTCTTTTAACGTCATGATTTTCCACACCTTTCCTTGCCTTTATCTTGCATATTCCCTGAGTCATTGTCCCCATTGGACAGAATGAACACCAGGTTCTTTCTTTGTACAAAGCCATAATAATCAGCCCAATAAGAGTTGATGTAAGCATCAGGCTATAAAACCCAAATCCAAACTGTGCTACCCAGTCGGGGAACACGCTTCCATTATACGCCCATTTCCATGTAACTTTGAATGTCCAAAAGAGCTTTATAGCCTTTCGAAGAGTATTTGTCCCGGCAAATACAAGATAAGTCTGAAAAACCATTGTTCCAAACATCGTCATGAAGAATGCCAGGAATCCATATCTGAACCATTTAGAAGATATCCATCCGGGCGCTGGTTTACTCCTGGAACACTTGCAGTTTTTCCCAAGTACCCAGAAAAGCTGGCCTCTTCCGCAAAATCTGTTACAAAACAGCTTATTTCCACCTGCTATCGCAAAAATCAGCGGTAATATAAAATCAATCATCCCAAGCCACGCAAACAGAATATTAAAGAACCCCAGTGCAAAATAAATAATTGTCCATATCCACAGATAATCATACCAGTGTTTAGTTTTATTTGATGCCATCCTGCACCTCCGCTACCTTGATCGAGCCTGCAGGACATGCTCTTTCGCAAATGCCACACCCAACGCACTTCATGACATCTACTACAGCATGGCAGCCTTTATAGATATCTATTGCCTCTCTAGGGCACTGCAACACGCAGGCACCGCAGGCAACACATCTTTTTATATCATTAGCTGCTTTTTTCATTTGTAAATCTTCTCCTTTTTCATCTTGCCGAGTACTGCCTTAAATCATTTCTTCCATTTTCCTTACAAGTCGTTCCTTCGGAACAGCACCCATTTCATCATCATACAGACACCCCTTCTTGATAAACGCAAAGTAAGGTATACTCATTACTCCATACTTCTGTGCAAGCTGCGGCTCCTGATCAACATTTATCTTGCCAACCTTGAATTTACCATCATACTCTCTGGCAAGCTCTTCAACTACAGGTCCCATCATTTTACATGGGCCACACCAGTCTGCATAAAAATCAACAAGAACCGGAACATCACTATTCATTACTTCTGTTTCAAAGTTTTCTTTTGTAAATCTGTATTCCATAATAATCACCATACCGCCAGCAATGCAGCGCCTTTCTTTGAAATGTGTAAATAACTACTTGTTTTTCTCAACTGATGCTTTTATTATATGTGGTATAGTTTTTATATCAAGTACGCAGTTTTTATTTATCTAGTAAGGAAAAGTATACTATGAGGAAAATAGAGACAAAAGAACCATTATGTGAAGATATCGCAGGGAAAGATTGTGGATTAAAAAGAGTTATTGATACCGTTGGCGGCAAGTGGAAAATCATGATCCTGTGCGTCATCGATAAAAATGAAATAGTGCGATATGGAGAATTACGCCGTTCAATACATGGCATCACCAATACTATGCTTGCCAACTCATTAAAAGAGCTTGAGTCTGACGGACTTGTGGAGAGAAAGCAGTATGATGAGATGCCCGTAAGAGTAGAATACAATCTTACTGAGAAAACAAAAAGCCTCATCCCCATTCTCCTTGAACTGAAAAAATGGGGCGAGGACAATCTATAGTTTTAGCTATAAGTTTCAGTTCTTGCATACAGTGAATATTTATAGAGCATATCACCATCGCCATTTGCCCGGACACAGGCTCCCAGTGTTTTTTCATCATTTCATCCTGGTCCGCCACTTCAGAAGGAGTACCACAGACAACAATCTCTCCGCCATCCAGCACGCATATCCTATCGCTTATGATTGGCTCTTTGACCCCGCAGTGTGGGTGGACACTCGCCGTATCGCATCTGCCCCTGTTGCCTTCCGCTGGAATAAGAACGTCGGCCATCTGGTCGTAAGTTATCATATCGAGGCTCAATCACCTATAACCCTACTTAAATGCACAAAAAGAAACCCCAGATAAAATCTGGGGTTCCGAAATCTGCAATGCAGATTGATCATCTCTTTGAGAACGATTAATGAAGTGAAAGTGCCGTATTTTAGACACTTTCAAGTCATGTTGCTGTTTACCTGTTGTGTACAGTAGAAAGCTCAGGGCTACTGTGCGCAACTGGTTACAGCTCGTTTTTCTTAACAATCATTTCTGTTTCATCCGAGATGTCCAATCCGGATACTGTAGGAATCTAGCCTTATCTAATAGTCCGCCAAATATTTTATCCGGCATAGCACCATAAACGAGAACAACCTCTGGTTCAAGTTCCTTGAGCATTTCCTCGAGTCCTTCTCTGAAATACCTTTTAGATTCAGCCGATTTTATTTGTCCGTATGTGCCAATGGAAACAATACTATGTTTATCCACTCCCTGAAATGCAACCTTTTCACCAAGGAAATCCGATTTATAAGTTCGCTCATCTCCCCATCGAATGTTAGGTACAACATAAAGTCCTTGTTGGCTCAAGTAATATCCAACTGCCCTGTTAAGATATATATCAGCGATTTGAACACATAACGGAGCATCAATATAAAGCGAACAATCTGGTGTTATAATTCCCGGAAACCTTTTTAGATCGTCAACATACTCTTCTGTATTCGTAAGTATCTCACGAAAATTGATGTCATGTTCATAAAAGCAAACGAAATCATTTTTATCTTGGCTCCGCTCTCTCAATGAGAACGGAACCATTCCTTCAGGAATTATTATATCTTTTGGTGCATCAATATGTGGAATTTCAAACTTCCCATCGAAAAATGCGGTTTCTACTAAAGAAACTCTAAACCCTTCATCCACCAAATTAGTTGCTGTCTTTCCCATGCTCTGCCTCCCATTTCAATATAGCTTCTGCACCTTCTATGGCGCCTGCAATATTATATGTAGCACATTCATCAGGAAATTTAGCCATCAACTCTTTATAGCACTTAACCAACTCAGCATTGGGCTTTTTTTCAATAACGTCCTCCAACACCTCACTTATCCAAGAATACTCCGAAGCAGTGCATCCATTATTCAAGAAGTCTATAGTTGATGGAACGTCTTCCGAAAGAATCTCCGTTAATAGTTTCTGACATTCCTCTATTCCGTCAGCCCACTCTCCACAACTAATATCTTCCACATATTCTCTGCGTTTAATAACTTCTCTAAACTTTTCTATATTCATTTTTTCTTACCCCCTTTACTATACGGCTGTTTTGCATCTGGAAAGATGGTCCCAATTTGCCCATGTGTCCGAATAACTCCAACACGGACTCCTTTCCACATTCCAAATACAGCCACTCCATCCTTGGTATGTCTATTTCCCTTTAAATTAGCAACATGCTCTCCTGCATGTTTTATATCCTTGCTTGTCCAGTCTTTTGGAAACCATGACTGGCCCATAGATTTTGTTTTTGCCTTATTTGTATGGTCTAAGATATGCCCTACTCTTACACCATTAGGATAAGTCTTCTCAACCTTATATCTTATACCATACTTATCTAATTCGTTCATTCCAGCTTGACCATGTCCGCCACTCTTAAGCCGTATATGATTACCGTTACGTGGCTTAGTATAGGCACCTTCATTTGAATGAACTACAGAGAATTGACTGGCAGATCCTGCTGCCCCGTGAGTGTTTAAAACTCTTCCTGACTTAGTTGTACCCATAGACGTTCCCTCCTGTCATAATTGACAGACAAGGAACTAAAACAATTTCTTTTTTCATTTTCTCCTCATCTTTCTGCCAAGTGTTTCCTTGGCTAAGCAACGGTTATTATTGGTATCATTTTTATGTTGCTCTCAAAGAAAGATTGAAGTAGAATTAGGTGTATGTTTAAGAGAGATTCTACAACAGAGTCTTTCTTCAAGAGGACGCATAACTGGGCCAACAGTTATGCGTTTTCCTTTAGTATCAATACATTCATAGGCATCATCCTCCTTTTAATATTTTCTTATAATAGTCTATCAAAACCTTTTCATATGGCTTAATAGCTCCTGAATACATCGCCCAGTTCATACATCTTCTGCCACAATTGTAGGCACAATCAGCAGATACTTCGAACACGTCTGCTATGTCAACAAAAGATGAACATTTATACATACTCGGTAGTGGAGAAGGTACTAATTCATACGCCGCATAATAGTTTGCCACCATCTCTGCCAACTGGCTATCCCCTCTATGTCCCATCCTTATATGACCTATCTCATGCATTATCGTAAATCCGTCGTGCTCCTCGTATATGGAATCTATATCGTTGACCCATATAACATATGTCTGTACATCCGGATCATAATAAGAAAGCCCGTCACGCCTATTACCATCATTTCCAGTTCTTAGTTCTATTAAATTGTTTCCTTCGCTATAGATTTCTGAAAACTTATGAACAATATATCCCAATCTTTTTGCCACTTCGCTTGGATTAACTGGAACTGATAATTCTAGCTTAATATGAAGTTTTACTACATCTTCCTCGATCTGATCATATATTTTTTTAGGCAGAGCCGGTCTATTATCATGTTTTTCCATTGTTGAGTAATACCTTAATCAGCTTTGTTTTTTCTTCATCAGTCATAGTTGAAGTGCCTCTTGCAACCAGCCTATATGTTTCTTCAAATGATTTTTTATCATTCTTTCCAGACAATAGATAATCTGTCGTAGTATTAAGAGCCGTTGCCATATTGGCAATCACTTCCATCTTAGGTTCACGTTCATCTTTTAAATATCTTGATAATGCTCCCTCTGATACACCAATCATTGTTGCAAATTCTCTTTGGGTATATCCAATATTCTCAAGTAAATCCAGTACACGCTTGCCAAATCCCTCCATTTGTATTTCCTCCTTCTTAATTATACAATATATTGTGTTTGACATTTTGTCAAATTAATATTTCCGCAACAAAAATGCGTATAAAAACACCCCAGGACAATTGTCCTGAGGTGTAATAAGTCGTATATAATTGTCCAAAGACGTAATACGTTGTGAAACGATTATCTCTTTGAGAA
>NZ_ATVX01000036.1 GCF_000420945.1 Butyrivibrio sp. VCB2006 | reverse complement strand
TATAATGCTCATTCCAACAAACTGGAATTGTTAACACTCTGTCTTATTGCACCGGAGGCATAAAGCATAAAATGCAATCGCCAGAAACTGTGATACCACAGACACAGTGACAAGATACACAGGATTCAAATCATACAGGGCACCGAGAAGCCAACTGCCCAGAAACCACGCAATACCAAATCCTGTCTCAAATATTCCGAAACCGGTGCTTCGCATGGAACGCGGGACGATTCCGCTGACAGCTGCTTTCATAATACTTTCCTGCGCACCCATTCCAATCCCCCACAGAATTATCCCAGCTCCGATCAACCAGGCATTTCCAGTCATAAAAACAAAACATGAGAAGAATGTGCTGCATAGTGTGGAAATGATCAGAGCCTTCAGCCCGACCTTATCATAAAGCCAGCCAAAGAATAGTGCAGCAAAGGCATCCACAGCCATTGCCCCAGCATATAGCAGGCTGAGCATGGATTCATTAAATGCTCCGGTATTAGCCGAATGAAGTGTGATCAGGGTGAAGTCTGCAAAGCCAAAAGCAAAAAAGCAGATGGCCGCCATGAACAGAACAAATGACTTCCTGAATTCAAAGCTTGCCGGTTTATCTTCCTGCTTTTCAAAGATCTCCGGATCAGGGTATCTTATCTTTGCTGTCAAAACAAGAGCTATGGTGATCATTGCAGGAACAAGCAGTATCGCAAAAGAGATCCTATACGTTGTAAAAAGGTCGTCTGTACCTTTTACAAGAGCTGTTACAAAAAGCAGTACCGGTCCGAGAAACGCGCCAAGCTGATCCAGAAACTCCTGATAGGCAAAGCCTTTTCCGGTTCCGATCTCGCTTGCCGCAAAGCTTACCAATGTGTTTTTGGCAGGCTTTTTTATCGCTTTTCCGATACGCTCCAGGATCACAAGACCGCAGGCCCAAATCCAGCCATGTTCAGGTACGAGTGCCAGTGCAGGAATCGCCAGAGCCTGTATTACATAGCCTGTGATAACAAATGTCCAGTATTTCTTCGTTTTATCTGCTATAAATCCGGATATGAGCCTTAGTGAATACCCGCACAATTCTCCTATACCGGACACAAATCCGATGGTTGCAGCGGATGCCCCTGCGAGGTTCAGATATTCGCCCAATATGCTTCTGGCGCCTTCATGAGTCATGTCCGAAAACAGACTTACGATTCCCATCAGGGTTATAAATATTATGGCGCCAGACAAAGCCCTTTTTTTATCCATGTTCTACTCCACTACTCCCGATTTGCTTATTTCATTATCCTGTAAGTTATTCCTTCAATTTTTCTCTTACTGCATCAACATACTCATCCGTATAAAAATACAGCATGACTCCATGACCGACATTCGGCCAAATATGTTCTTCATAGTTCTTTAAGTACTTTTTCAAAATCTCATGGGATTTTATGGCATAAGGTTCCTTGCTGCCACACCAGAGATATACTTTTGTTTCGGTCTTGCTGATATCTTCATTCACGCGATACGTATAATTCTCGATAAGATTAGCCTGCATACACTCTTTGCTACTTCCCCAGTACAGTAACGAAAACTCAGCGAGATCTTCTTTGCCAAGTCCCATAAGTTTACTCACGACCTGCATTCGTTTTGAAATCTGCCCGCCGTTTTTCTGCATCTTCAGAAATACCTTCAGCCCCAGCTTGGCACATATTTTCCCCTGATGCGCCAGATATACTCCGTCGAGGATTGCTTTTTCTATACTAATCCTGTTTCTTGCAAGAAGCTCTGTCAGTACGGTTGCACCCTGAGAAGCGCCCCAAACGGCATAGAGTTCGCCGCCAAGATTCTCCGTAACATAGGCCTCAATCTGCTCACTTTCTTTTGCAAAAGAAACAAAATTCTCTGAACCGTCATAGCATCCGGTCATTGCGGGATATATGACATAATATGTTTCTTCCAACGGTTTAAGCAATTCCCGGAATTTCTGCCAGTCGCAAAGCATTCCGTGCAATGCCAGTATCGTCTTATTCTTTTTATCTCCATATAAATGAAACTGCATTCTTTTTCTCTCCATGGAAAGTTTTACTGGAATTATATCTTCCGACTCAGCAGCTTTATCCACTTTTTCTGTCTATGGGTATAAAAGCAATTCGCCCACATCCATACGAAGATTGTTTTCCAGCCGGCATCTATATCAACTTTATCCGTATATCTGCATCTGTTTCCCTGTAATTCTTCGAGAATGATCTCATGGTTCCATGTCGGAACATGCTCATTTCCTTCATGAGTATAGATTCCCTCATCCAATCCAAATCGAATCACATGAATCGTATGAGTTCCGAAAGGAATAACGCCGAACAACCGAAACTTAAATCGTGAAGTACTTCCGACCTCCCACGACATGCTATCTGCTCCGTCCATCGGAGTAAAGGTTGCATACGGATATGCAATGTATTGAAGTGTTTTCAATTTCAACAAGCGGCTGAATACCTTCTTTTTACTTGCCGGAAAGATGCTTGTCTTTTTAACTGTCTTCATGATAGATACCTCTCTGTGCTTAGTCAGTTTTACTGAAATTAATCTTACACAGGGCACAGCATCTGAAGGTCAAATAGTTCTTCTTCAGCAATTTCTTTTATTGGTAAACATTTACAAGAAAATAAATAATCCCAAATACATAATTGCTCCTGCAATATTACCTTTTGCCGGCAATTTTGTAATCGACAGTAAAAGCATTAATGGCAAAGTATTAAAAATGCATGTCCAAACAGGAAGAGTAGTTCTGCCCATCACTACCATCACAAATAATGTAATAACATAAATCACTAGTCCAAGATATCCAACAAACATAGTTGCTATTGTTTTCATCTGAAACTCTAATGCTACCGTCCTGGCTTCATCCGTTCTTCCCATTCTCACATATAACCATTCCACCAGTCCACAAATAATATGATGAACAACTATAGATATCAGAAAAAACACCGCTGATATGTACATTATTACAGATGCTATTTTAGAATAATCCTCCATCCACCTGCTTAATCCCAAATATCCAAAACCAAATGCCGTAATCGCATAAACTCCTAAAATGATTGATATAAGAGGCCACTTAAGCGGCATATCTTCAAATGTTGTTCTCATTTTTACTGGATCTTTAAGGGCTGATTTTAAATCAAGCCTTCCGCTTGGAGAATAGCCAAGCAGGCAGTCACATATACCACATAGCACATGTCCTACACATGCGATAAGCAACACCATTTTCATCACATTATTACCTCACTTCAAATACAAACTTCTTATCTTGAATTATCCCGTATTCTCTGTTCATCTGCAGGAACTGCCTTTCTAATCTTGTAATCCATTTTCAATCCTCATATAAACTGAAAGTCAAAAAACAACAACGATATCCGAGATAGCAACCAAGGTAGCCTCTCCACTAATTTTTATTCTCCCATGATCAAGCAGTTCACAATATAGATGCCCGCCTCTCTTCGATGCCTGGTACGCATGAATCTCTGATTTTCCTAATTCTTTTGACCAGTAATCAGCTATCTGGCAATGCGCAGAACCGCACACGGGATCTTCCGGAACTAAGAGTTTGGGAAAGAAACTCCTCGATACGCAGTCTGTATCTTTTCCTTTTGCCGTAACATTCTGTCCACGCCCGGGCAGCCCGGCAAGTTTACTCTGATCCGGCTTCATGTTCCGGATCTGCTCTTCAGATTCAAAAATGCATACAAGATCGGGTCCCAGTATTGCCTTAACGGGTCTTTCTCCAAAAGCGCTTTCCATTTCATCTGTCACCGGTATCTCCTGCTGTTCATATGTAGGAAAATCCATCTCATAAAGCCTGTCTTTTCTAACAATCGTCAGTTTTCCGCTGAGAGTATTAAATTCTATTACATCCTTATCCTGCTCAAAGTAATTGAATATCACAAAGGAAGATGCCAGAGTAGCATGACCGCATAGTTCAACTTCGGATCCGGGAGTAAACCATCTGAGGTGATAGCCCTGTTCCTCCTTAACAATAAACGCTGTCTCACTCAGATTATTCTCCATAGCCAGCTTCATCATGAAGTCTTCTTTCGGCCATTTATCCATTACACAAACAGCCGCCGGATTTCCGGAAAACGGCTTGTCTGTAAAAGCGTCAACAATATATTGCTTCATTACTTGCCTCCTTGTTCGATAATGCCTGAATATTATATTACCATCAGCAGCGTCCCCGCTCCGATCAGGATGCATCCCATAATTGACTTTGCAGTAAACTGCTCATGCAGGAACACAAATGCCAGAACCAGAGTGATCACCACGCTGAGTTTGTCTATAGGTACTACTTTAGAAGCTTCTCCCAACTGTAATGCTTTGTAATAACATAACCACGAAGCACCCGTAGCTAGACCTGAGAGAATAAGAAATATCCAACTTCTTTTGCCGATCGTCGATAACCCGCTCTGTGCATGAGTTATGAATACCATAATCCAGGCCATTCCAACCACTACCACGGTTCGGATGGCCGTAGCCAGATTAGAATCCACTCCTTCGATTCCTATCTTGGCCAATATTGAGGTTAATGCGGCAAATACTGCAGATAACAGTGCAAATATGATCCACATATATCTAAAACCTCCCCATCTATATTTCATTCCGACAATTAAAGTTTCAAAATAATAAATTCAAATTTTATGTTCCAACGATCGGAACAAATTTGAGTTTATCTCTTTTTCATTTAAATCTAATAATCTGATTATTCGCATCAACACCAGCTTCAACACCAAAAGGAATGATACATCTAGGTGTAGCATGTCCAATGTTGACATTAAAAAGAATGGGAAGATTCGGATTGCTTATCACTTCCACCAATATTTTTTTATACTCATCTACATAGATCTCATTTTGAGGTTTTCCCACAAGTACTCCTGAAACAGCGTCAAATACCCCTGTAGACTTTAAGTACTCCAAAGCCTTTTTGTACTTCTCGGGTGATGGTTTTTCTTCACTGGTTTCCAGCAATAAAATACGTCCTTCCCAGTCCTTTGCATCAGGAAAAAGATGATATTTCTTGCACAAGACCGGCATATCTTCATAGCGTTCACCATCAAAAAAGTCATACATCGAATCAATACAACCTCCGAGAATCTTTCCCGAGAAAGTTGCCTGTCCTTGGAGAAGTTCAAAGCCTTTATTTGGATGTGAAGGTGTCGAAGTCCCGACTTTTTCAGGCGAGAACTCAGTTCTTTCTTCATACCATACGTCGCTTGGTGTTATCTCATGAATGGTACCTGTTGTAATAAGTTCCTGAAAGTAGCCTTGGGTATATGGAAGCATATCCGTAGACAGTTCACAAACATCCGGCAAAAAGGCTTGTCCATAGAAAGTAGTCATTCCTACTTTATGAAGCATAAAGTGATTTATTGTCGTATCAGAAAAACCGAGAAATATTTTATCTGTAACAGCCTCTTTAAGTTCATCGTTTTCAAACAGATATGGAAGTAATCGATATGTGTCATCTCCGCGAATAGCACACAGTATCATGTCTATATCGGGATCTCTTAGTGCATCCAAAAGATCTAAGGCTCTTTTCTCCGGATGTTCTTTTATATATTCAAGTCCTAACAGTGCGTGCGGCATAAATTTCACGTTAAGCCCAAAGTCTTCAAGTCTTTTAATCCCAATATTCTTCTCAAATTCAACAAAAGATTCCCCGACTATCCCACTTGAAAGGCTTACTATCGCCACATTCTTAACCATATATTTCCTCCTCTACAAACTGCCGATTTGCTTAACCGTTTATGCTGGAAGTTAATGCTCCTGTGTAGCAAAATAGTGTTCCTTAGCATAAACAAACACCTCATTAAAGTTCTTTATAGCTTCTTTGCTTATCGGGTTATTAGGTTCGTTCATGTCAAAGGCATGATACATCCCTTCGTAAATATCGACTTTAGCCTCTACTCCTGCAGCCTTAAGATCATTTACATACTTCAAAGTTTCGCAATAAAAAGGCTCTGCTGTACAGACAAACGTATACGCAGGTGGAAGGTTGGAATAATCTGTTTGTCGAGCTGGTGCAGCATAAGGAGCTACATCTTTCTTTGCATCTTTCCTCAAGTATACCGCCCATGCCTGATGATTTCTTTTTGTATTCCATACCTTGGAATGATTATTTTTAGAACTATCTGTATCATAATTGTCTATCATTGGATATAGCGGCATCTGAAAAGCAACTTTTACTTCGCCCTTATCTCTTGCCAACATTGAGATGGCTGCAGTTAATCCACCTCCCGCACTCTCTCCCCCAACCATTATCTGGTCTGGGTTTATTCCAAGTGCTTTAGCATGGTCTTTAATATACAAGAGTGTGGCATAGCAATCATATAAAGCTGTAGGATATGGATGAAACAGCGACAAATGATACCCCGGAGCTATAACTACAGCGCCATGATTTCTCACAAGATCCGCCGCCCGTCCAATATAGGCCATCTCTTTCATTCCTGTCATATATCCACCACCATGAATCCACATAACTCCCGGCGCATTTGAAGGTTCATTTATGGGTCTCAATATCAGCAGCGGAATCCTTCTTCCGTTTGCTGTTATTTTAATTCGCTTGCTATGTATCCCCTTGGTACTAAAACTGTACATTTCATTAGCCCCACATATATTTGGAATGAACTACCTTCACCGACTCCACGTCGGAAAGGGTTTCTGTTATGCCGCATGGCGGCATGAACCTGTAGGATGCTCTATGCATCCTGCAGAACAGGGCATGTCCACTATGCCCCTATCCCATTGGCTTACCTTTGGGAATACTTTCCTTAAGATGTTTGCAGCTCCATTTATGTCTGCATTTGTTATTGTACCATCGTAGTGCCTGTAAAGTCCTCTCTGTATCCTCTTTCCTGAGAAAAAGTGGTTCCCTGAACTGTTTTTATACACAGGGATATAGTCTTTTGCAAGAAAGTCTGCCTTTGATGTGTAGCTTTCTTCCGTGAGAACAAACTTTA
>NZ_ATVX01000035.1 GCF_000420945.1 Butyrivibrio sp. VCB2006 | reverse complement strand
TTAGAAGAATTCATGAGATAACCTCCAAAAAAGTATTTGGAGAAATCATCTCAGATTTTTGTTACAATGGACAGGTACGAGCTTTTGAGGGCTTACGGTTGCTAAAAGGCTTAATGTTTAAACACACAATTAGTTTTTTGATGATTATATGAAGGGAAATTATTAATGACGTACGGTAATGAAAAGATAAAAAAATGGAGCGGTTGCATTTTTTGCTCTATAGTCATATTACAAGTTTTTTTAGCTGCCTTTATGTTCTCCAGGCATGGAAGCTTTTATTATTGGGATACTTTTTACACATTTCAGGATTTACATTATGCATCAGCATCTACACCAAGTCGCCATTATATTGTGAATGATAGTGATTTTGTTGATAACGAGTGGATACCTGCATCATTTGTAAAGAATAGGCTTGTGGTTGAGCGTGAAGATTCAGTAATGAATGATACCCCTGGGGAGATACTATGGAATTTATATAAGCGTCCATATTGGACTATTGTAAATATATTGCAGGCGTTGTTCGTTCCCGGGAAGATGGATGGATGGCCGGCAATAGCATTTAATTTGGTGCTGTTTATTGCAATACAGATGATGCTATACAAGATGATTAATAAATATAGTCGTAGTTGTGAAACTGCTATGCTTGCAGTAATCCTATATGGCTTTAGTGGAATGATAGTATCACTTAATTCCTATATTAGATTCTACATATTTAGCTGTTTCTTGTGCGTCTTGTTTACGTTTTTGCATATGCTGATATGGGAACAAGATATTAGAAAGTGGTATAAGATTCTCATTTATGAGGTTGTGGCTCTTCTTTGTGCTAAGTGGAGTATTGAGGCATCTCAGTTTTCGTTGTTTCTGGTACTGATATTTATTGGAATGTTCTACATAGCTTTGGTGGCGCATAAGCGATGGGGCATGATGTGTATCTATGCTGCGCCATGTGTTGCAGGAGGGTACTATTTATTTGCTAAGACAAACTACATTTATATGCTTAGTCATCTCAGGGATGCCTATGAAAATGCCACAGGGCCAACTTATTGGGTGCTTAGTAGTGTGATGACCTTGAGCCCTATTACGTTCTTAGAAAGAGCAGTACATGAAGGGGCATATATAGGTAAATTTGCATATGGATATTTGCCAGTGTTTGTTCTGTTCATTGTCTTGAGTATTTTTTGTTTCCTTAGATGGAAAAAAGATAGCTTTTTCCTTCATCCGATGGAGAGGGTAATGTTTGGGACGCTGATTGGCTATTTTCTTGTTGCGACTGCTTTACATTTCTATACGGAAGTAAGGTATTCTACTCATGGTTGGTTTCTTATAGCCTGGTTTACTGCCAAGATGATGTTGTTCTTTAAAAATCACATTAACAATAAAGTAATAGCAAATATTGTCATCACAATTATGGTTGTGTCCGTGATTCTGCCTTCTGTATCAGGAAAAAGGGTAGTGTATGTGATGAGGATTGGAGAAGAACTTGAGGAGCGTTTATCAAAACAGAATATAGAGTATACGGTTGTTTCTTATTATGGTGATTGCGGTGAGAGCAATGATACAATTTATCAGGCGGTTTCTTTACTAAATGATGATTCTTATTTTATGGCAGCAGGAGATATAAATGCGGTTGCGGACAAACTTCCGGATGAGCTAATGCTTGCTACAAGAGACTATAGTAATCATATAGATGATTGTTTGGCACTTGGGTATGAAGTGAAATGGAAAGAGGTTGCTGGATTATATGAATATTATTATCTAGTATCCGAATGAGGGAGATTTGGAAAGAAAAATAGTAATTTCAGGAGAAATTTATGAATAACGACGTGAAAATATCGATAGTAACTCCCTGTTACAATAGTTCTAAAACCATTAGAGATACATTAGACTCTGTTGAAAAACAGCATTATGACAATATGGAACATATTATCATAGATGGCCTGTCTACAGAGGGTACGCTGGATATAGTAAATGAGTACAAGAACAGAGTGCAATATCCTGTAACCCTCAGTGTTGATGCTTTTATAAGGAGCGTTATATAAACGATACTTAGAACATGATAGATTTACCATTATTATCAATAATAATACCAGTATATAACTGCAAAGACTATTTACCGCAATGTATAGATAGCGTTTTAGCACAGGATTATCCGTCGCTTGAAATAATTCTTGTTGATGATGGCTCCACAGACGGATCTGGCGATATTTGTGACGAATATACACATAATAATGCAAACGTTAGAACCAAACATAAGGAGAATAATGGAGCATGCTTTGCCAGGAGGGATGGGGCAGAAGCTGCAAGGGCTGAATATGTTGCCTTTGTAGATGGAGATGATTACATCGATCCGGATTTTGCTAAAGAATTAATGACTCAGATGCTTCTTAATGAGTGTGATGCTGCTACCAGTGGCTTTGTATATACCAGTTCTGGAACAGGCTACATGGATATGGTTCCAGAAGGGGTTTATTCAGGCTGTTCAAAAAAAGAACTAAATAATGTTATGATATATGAGCCAGAAAGTGATATGGGCGGAATAATAATGAGCACATGCATGAAAATATATCGTCGTAGTCTTTTTCTGGACGGAATAAAGAAAATAACTGAGAGATTAGAACAATTTGAAGATTTAGGATACTGTTATCTTCCTCTTATCAATGCAGAATCGATTGTAGTTACCCATAAAGCTTTCTATCATTATAGAAATAATCCATCATCAGTCACTAGGAAAAAGATAAATGACAGATTTCAAAGAGTACAAAGATCATTTATTTTTGAAAGAAAACTGTATACAGAACTTGGAAGTCGGTATTTAAGACAGTTTGATTTGTTAGCGACAGGGTTTTATTACAATTATTTGAGAGCGCAAATATATGATCGAAGTACTAATTGCTTTGAGTTAAAAGCTATTATGGAAGAAATGTTTGCAGATAATCTTTTTAAGCAAATTGTTGATAATGCTTCAAATAACGGATTGAAAAGGAAATATCGTAGGTTGTTGCACATTATATATGCGGGAAAAATAGATCTGGCATATAGTTACCTTAGACTGTTAAAGCAAAAAGAAACAGGATTATTTTATATAAAGCAAGCTATTAAAAGGATTATTAGAGGAAAAGTAAGTGATAAATAAAGTTTTAAGAAAAGTAAAGCTGTGGACAAAATACATCATGGTTATTCTTAGTGGTAGGCAAAAGAAATATTTCTGTGTTGTTCTAATTGTTTCAATCATTACAGCTTTATTACAGATGCTTGGGGTATCTATAATACTTCCACTAGTGCAGGCTATGACAGATATGGATAGTGCTGTGAAATCAAGGACCATTCTTTTTTTAAGTAATTTATTACATATAAGCAATCCGAGAATGATACTTGTTATGATTTGTGTAATAACGATAGTTGTTTATATTGTAAAAAATTTATTTTCTATATTTGCAATTTGGGTTCAGGCTAAGTTTTCTGCCAAAGTTGAGCGTGAACTTATATATGAGATGCTTGATGACTATGTTTCAAAAGAATATGATTTTTGGATTGAAAATGGTGCTATAAAGATATCAAGAAATATCCAGACGGATACGGAGCTGATGAAAAATTTCCTGTCTGCGATTTTACGTTTTTTGACTGAAGTGCTTACTGCTGTATTTATTATTGTTTGGATAGTTTTTACAGAGTGGAAAATTGCAGTAGTACTTGGAGCTATTTCGTTATTGGCAGTACTATTTGTAACAAGGGTGTTTCATAATGGAGTGAAGAAATGTGCTGTAATATATAAAGAAAAGATATATAGAGTCCATAAGGCACTGATAGAGATTGCAGAAGGAATAAAAGAAATTAAAGTCCTTGGTGTGCAGGATCAGTTTGTAAATGAATATCGAAATCATTTATTTGAATACCAAAAGGCAGGTATCGCAAGTAATATGTATAACAGTAGCCCGACGTATTTCATTGAAATGATTTTTATGGTTTCGATAATGATATTTCTAATGATTCAATTGGAACTGTCCTCATCAAGTGTTAATGTTGCTGCATTGGCTGCAGCGGCGGTTGCTGCTATGAGGCTGCTTCCTTCTGTTGGAAGAATATCGAATAATGTTAATACAGCCATGTTTTCAGAAGCGAGCGTTGAAACAATATATCAGAGAAAAATAACATTGTCTTCACAGAAAAAAGGCCAATCAAAGACTGATCTAGTTGATACTAAAGTACCGGTATTCAAACATGAGTTACTGATGAGACATATACAGTTTAAGTATTCTCGTGGTGAAAATGTTCTAGATGGACTGAATCTTTCTATAGCAAAGGGTGAAACAATAGGAATAATTGGCAGGTCCGGCGCAGGAAAGACTACACTTATAGATATTTTGTTGGGAGTACATAAACCCCAAAGCGGTGAGGTTCTTTTGGATGGGATAAATATTACAAATTATGAGAATTCTTGGTGCAAACTTGTAGGATATATTCCTCAATCTGTATATGTTTTTGATAGAAGTATTAAAGAAAATGTTGCTTTAGGTGTGCCTAAAGAGAAAATAAATGATGCCAAAGTAATGGAAGTATTAAAAAAAGCAAGATTATATTCATTTGTACAGAGTCTGGAAAATGGAATTGAAACAAGAGTTGGAGAACATGGAAATGCTATGTCCGGTGGACAACGTCAGAGGTTATCTATTGCACGCGCATTATATAATGATCCGCAAATAATTATAATGGATGAAGCGACCTCTGCTCTTGATAATGAGACAGAAAGAGCGGTTATGGAATCTATTGAAGAAATGCGAGGTGACATTACTATTGTAATAGTAGCACACAGACTTACGACATTAAGATTTTGCGACGTTATATATGAGATTAAAGATGGTGGGGCAACGATTCGTGATAAGGAGGAAGTCATTCACATTTGACTAGTCGCTGATGAGAGAAAAGAAAAGTGCCTTAATAATAACAATGTGGGGAATTACTAATTATGGTAATAGATTACAGAATTACGCAGTATCTAAGATTGCTAGTGATAGGGGGCTTGAGCCATTTACATTAGCAACGAAAACAGAAGATGACTCTGGAAGAGTATTGCTGATAAAAGACTTTGTAAGGACTATATTTTTTTTGTGTTCAGGAGGCAAGAAAAGAGCAATAGAGGTAAGAAAGAAAAAATTTAGAAAATTTAACCATAAATATATCCCTAGTATAGATAATGAAAAAGACATAGTGGCTTTGCAAAGCGAATACGTTTTTCTTGGAAGTGATCAAATATGGAATGCTTATTACGTGGAGCCCAATGATATGGTTTATGGGAAAAATTCTAATAAAGACAGACTTATTTGTATATCTCCGAGCTTTGGAGTAGATGAATTTGACGACGGAACTGAGAGAGTAATAGCGGAATATTTGGAACCTATTCAGCATCTTTGTGTTAGGGAGAAATCGGGAGCAGAGCTGATTAAGCGGCTTATTGGACGAGACGTTCCGGTTTTCCTGGATCCTACACTTATGCTTACAGACAAAGAATGGGAAAAAATAGAAAGAAGACCTATAAATGTTCCTACTCAAAAATATGTTCTAAAATACTTTTTGAAAGAGGAATCAGAGACTAGTATACGTGAAGCAAGTGAAATCATCAAAAAATACAAGCTTGAAGAGGTAAAACTACTGGATATTACCAGACCGTGGGAATACATAGTAGATCCCTCAGAATTTGTATATCTTATACATCATGCAGATGTAGTACTTACTGATTCTTTCCATGCTTGCGTGTTCTCAATTCTGTTTAACAAGCCTTTTTGGGTATATAAAAGGATGGACAGTGATATGAGTTCAAGAATGGATACGTTATTTCAGACTCTAGGAATGGAGAACAGGTTTATACATAATGTCGATGCTCCATATGATATAAATTATCAAGGTGTAGAAAAAAGATTAGATTTGGAAAGAACACGATTTAATACATTTATTGATGGAATAATACGGGAAGATGTATGAAAAAAGATCATTTTATAACGATAAAGAGGGATTGTTGCGGATGTAGTGCATGTCAGCAGATTTGTCCACAGAACTGTATTACTATGGATTACGACAAAGAGGGCTTTTTGTATCCTGTTATAGATAAGAGTAAATGCATCAATTGCAATTTATGTAAAAAAACCTGTCCTGTATTGCATAATGTTAATAAAGATGATGCATATTTAAATTCATATATTGCTATAAGTAATAAGCCTAATAGAATAGCCAGTTCGTCAGGTGGGCTTTTTTTTCTTTTTGCGGAGAAAATCATTGGTGAAGGCGGTGCGGTATTTGGTGCAGCTTTTGATGATAATTGGCAGGTTCATCATATATGCATTGAATCAATGGATGAAATTGATACTTTGATGAGAAGTAAGTATGTTCAGAGTAGCACGAATAACACCTATAGACAGGTTAGAAAATTGTTAGGCGCTGGAAGGAAAGTATTATACACTGGTACTCCATGTCAGATTGCTGGGTTAAAGAGCTTTCTGAAAAAAATTTATAATAATCTGATAACTGTAGATATATTATGTCATGGCGTTCCATCTCCTATGATATGGAAGTATTATCTATCCAATTTAGAAAGAGAGTATCATTCAGCACCGAAGGAAGTAAACTTTAGAGATAAAGTGTCTGGTTGGAAAGATTACTCTTTATCTGTTAATTTTTTGAATGGTAAACGTTATGTCAAAACTATTATGTCTGATGATTATATGAGAATGTTTTTAACTAATTATAATCTTAGGCCATCATGCTATGATTGCAGATTTAGGGGACTTAATAGAGACTGCGATATAACAATTGGCGATGCATGGGGGATTAACACGGTTAAGCCTGAATTCGATGATGACAAAGGTACATCAATTATTATCATTCATAGTGAGAATGGGAAGAAATTGATAGATGAAATTTCTAAGGACTGCACTATGGAAAAAATAAATGTGGATGATTTGATTCCACCTGATAAAGGCGTTCGCACTACCATTAAAATGCCAGAGCAAAGAGCATTACTATTTTATCATTGGATACATGGGAAGGACTTTGATAAAATGAATAGAAGCATGTATGGAGGGCGAAAAAACTATATTTTGGGGAAGATATTTAGGACTATATATCGGCAGTAGTTTTGTTTTGAATATCCGGGGGAATAATACATCAGATAGTGGCAACGATATGTACCTCATGAGCCTATGCAAACACAATATTATTGCTAACTCGTCATACTCTACATGGGCAGCATATCTGAACGGGAATCCTGAAAAGATTGTGGTATATCCTGATGTACCATTTATGCAGAAAATGAAGCTTGACGATTGGCACGGAATAAGTATTTGCAAATGATTATATAAGTTTAAGGAGATTGTGATATTGCGTAACATTTTGTGGATTACAAATTGTGAACCAAGTTATGCTGCCAAATACTTTGGAAGAGAGACTTTTTCTGGCCAATGGATTGATTTTTCTAGTAGACTTTTATTAAAGAATGGCGGCATTAATCTGAGTATACTAGGATTAGGCTATGAATATGGGGATACCTTTATTGACAGTATAAACTGTCTTGGATTTGAGATGCGGGACGCTAAAGATCGTATCATGGGAACAATAGAGAGACTACGCCCAGATATAATACATATTTGGGGTACTGAATTTGAGCATTTCTTGATAACTATGGAGATAGTCAGGAATATGAATCTTCTAGATAGAACAGTTGTGTCTATTCAGGGAGTAATGTCAGAGATATCGAAGTATAGTTTGTTTATGTTGCCGGACGAAGTGATTAAACGTAAGACGCTATATGAGTGGTATATTCATAATACTATAGCAGATACCAAGGCTTATTATTCTTCACATGGAGAATTGGAGAAAAAAGGGCTTCAGATAGCCAGACATTGCATTGGAAGAACTGATTGGGATAAGGCAATATTAAGACAGTATAACAGAAAAATAATTTATCATAAGTGTAATGAGATATTAAGAGAGTCTTTTTACGCAAATAGATGGGTTAAGGATTTTTGTGAGAAGCATAGTATTGTTTTCTCACAGTCTGCATATATGATCAAAGGCTTTCATGTAATGATAGATGCTTTGGAAATTGTAAAAGACTTCTATCCCGATGTTAGACTTTATGCAATAGGTGAGTCTCCTTACAAGCAAAAAAACATCAAAGAATATATCAAGAGATCTTCGTATATAGAATATATTGGAGAAAAGATTAAACAAAAGGGACTGATAGAAGATGTCATTTTTGTTGGAAGTCTTAATGAGAAGGATATGATAAAGCATTATCTTCGCGGAAATGTATTTGTATGTGCTTCAGCTATAGAGAATTCTTCTAACAGTATTGGTGAAGCAATGATTCTAGGAATGCCGGTAGTGGCTTCTGATGTTGGGGGAGTTAAGAGCTTTATTACACATGAGAAAGATGGGCTGTTATATCAGGCTAATTCTGTTAGAATGCTTGCAGATTGTATATTGAGAGTATTCGATGATGAAGCGTTGGCTCAGAAACTGGCAGATAATGCATTTGCTAAGGCTAGTGAGATATATGATTATATGAAGAATACTAGGAATCTTTGTAATATTTACGATGAATTATTAACATCTAAATAAATATCTTAGGATAAACGAGATGAAATTAACTTTTTTCAAATTTCATGAATCATCATCAACTACCATTGTGTAGAGAACTGTACAAAAAGCTAGGGGATGATTTGTAAGCCCTCATCCATGAGTACTGGATATCAAAAATCCCCGCATTTCTGCAGGGATCTGATATAAATATATGCACTTTGAAAATTTAAGATTTTTTAAATCTGCTAGGACATTTTTCCTGGACGTTTTTAGACCAGGGAAGAAGATCATCCAGGAATCTAAGATCATGGTCATCCATGTGCTTAGGAATCTCTGATAACAGCAGTTCAAAATACTCATAAGTACAAAGTTCTTTCGGGCTATTGTAAATGGTCTTATGGCCTGCTCGGCATAGTTATTATCCATAGGAACCCGGCCATCAGTGAGGAACTTACGAAGGTATTCTTCC
>NZ_ATVX01000034.1 GCF_000420945.1 Butyrivibrio sp. VCB2006 | reverse complement strand
ATACTTAGCAGTGCACTCCTCTACAGACAAGATTCCACTTAACACTGCTTCTACGCAAGATACTTTAAATGTACTACTGTAGCTGTTATTACCGCCGCTTTCAGAAAAAGCTTCAATTCCGCGAAAACGATATGCAGCAACCCATCTCACAAGGGTGGCATACCCTATCCCATTCGCTTTGGCAATAGAATCATATGAGCCTTCACCATTAAGATATTCATTTACTCTTTCGAGCATCCACTCGACAGAATGTTTCTTTTTGGCCATAAAAAATCCCCCTAAAGGAGACTTTGGTTATTTCCATTGTCTACTTTAGGGGAATCATATCATTAAACGCATCCTGTTTTTGTATTACCTTTTAACGTATGTGAATGTTGAAGCTATCTCTTTGCTGTCATAGATTCCGGGAATTCCTTCCGCCAGCGGAGTTCTTGTAACGGCCATATACACACCCTTTTTCTCCACTGAGAAGAATATCCTGCCTTCCTCATCTGTGTTCAGGATTCTCTCAAAATACTCTTTTCCATCATAGAACACAACAACTACCGTGGATCCCTTAAGCGGGAATTTGTCGTGAATAAGCTTTAAATGAAGCACATCGGTGTCTGCTTCCCAGGGATCGGGAACGAAGCTTACTCTGGACTCATGGATAAATTCGGGAGTCCCCTTCTTATCTCCAACAGTTATGTTTGTCACATATATCTGAGGATAGTTCTTGGCATCAAGAATATCAGGATATGTCCTTCTGTCGCCCTCATAATACACGTCTTTTTCATCTCTTACATAATTGTTGTCATAGATACACATAAGGGTATAAATGCCCTCAGAAACTGGCGTAAAGCGAAGCTCATAATAGTCTCCCTGCTCATCGCCCGGACCCTTAACCGGTGTTATTGCTATTCTGTTTCCTTTTTCATCTGTGGCGAAGGCTCTTATCTCATCAAGACGAAAGAATCCGTCCGGCCTCATGTGATGTCCCCACCTCATTATTCCGCAGACTTCTTCCCCCGGCTCATATACACTCTTGTCAGTGATTATCCAGGCTTCGTGGCCATATACCATCATATCTGTAGTATCAATTCCTCTTCTCATCTCAAACTCCATTCATATTATTAGACTATTGCTTTCTGAGCCTTTACCAGAAACATCCTGTCAGGCATATAAAACTGGTCTTTCTCGCTATAGAGTCTATCTCCCGCCCCAAGATCAGTAACTATATTTTCATAACCGATCTTTTCAAGACAAGCCTTGTCCCACTCCGGTCTGTCCAAAGTGCTGATAGATAACATGTGGTAAATATCGTGGCACTCCTCTACCATGGCGTCGGTCACATTTTTGTGAGCAAGGTTCTGCATCTGATCATAGTGATGAAATCCCTTTGCATACTCCGCATCATACACAAGCAGCATTCCTCCCGGCTTTAACACTCTGTGCCACTCCATGTAGGCTTCCACCGGATGCGGAAGTGTCCATACAAGATTTCTATTTATCACCAGGTCAAAAGAGCTATCGGCAAAATCCAGTTTTTCTGCGTCCATAACCATAAGGCGCGCCTTTGCTCCATGGCGCGAAAGCAGCTCTTTTCCCTTATCTATCATCTCAGGCGTAAGATCCACACCGGTCACGTCAAAATCAAAATCCGACAACACCATTTCGAAAAAGCCGGCTCCGCATCCAACGTCCAGAACAGACAACTTATCATCAGCTGAAAAGTGCCTCAAAAACTCCGCCTGCCACAGCTGTTTTTTCCTGCTGTGTATCTCCTCGTGTTTGTGCTCACTAAAGCTTTCAGCTCTCTTTGACCAATAGGTCACTACTTTATCTTTGATATCTTCAGCTTCCTCCTCAAAAGGAATCTGCATAAGTTTAGTCATATTACTACGTATACCCCAATTATCTTTCTAATAATAAGCTACTCGATCAGATTATCAAGCAGTTCTTTCGTGTACTCATGTTGTGGATTTCCAAGAACTTTACCGGTCTCTCCCTCTTCCACACACTCGCCGTTTTTCATTACCATTATCCTGTCGCACAGCATGCTCACCAGAGCAATGTCATGGGAGACAAATATGATCGATACCCCTTCTTTTTCCCTCAGCTGCTGCAAAAGAGCTACTACCTGGGCCTGAGTTGTAACATCCAGCGCACTTGTTGCCTCGTCGCACAAAAGAATCCCGGCATCAGAACACAGCGCCCTTGCAATTGACATTCGCTGGCACTGTCCTCCGGACATGCTTCCTGCCTTTTTCTCCAAAAGACTCTCATCAAGCCCAACGGCCTCAAGGATTCGTGACAGTTTTTCATGGCCACAGCCCTTTGCAGCTTCCACAACGGCTTTTTTCATCTTCATTCTTGGGTCAAAAGACATCTGGGCATCCTGAAATATCATCTGCAGAAAAGTTCCGGCAAAGGCCGGAGACTTACCTGTATACTCTGTTCCCTTATAATAAAGATTTCCACTATCAGGCTTTTCCAGGCAGCTGACATGACGAAGAAGGGTGCTCTTTCCACTTCCGCTCTCGCCGACGATTCCAAGAATCTCTCCATTTTTCAAGAAGAAACTCACATCCTTTAAAGCCTGCAATTTTTTGCCTTTATCAACGTAACTTTTATTTAGATTTTTTCCTTCTAAAATTATATCTGAATCCGGCATATCAGCTCACCTTCAGTCTTGGTACGGCCTTCAAGAGATTCTTTGTGTAATCGTTTTGCGGATTCTCCAGGATCTCTTTTGCAGGGCCATACTCAAGCATCCTGCCATTTTTCATGATTCCAATGTAATCAGCCATTTTAGATGCAATACCCAAATGGTGGGTAACCATCAGAATAGTAGTGCCCTTTAGTTTGTTGATCTCAAGAAGCTGCTCCACAACCATCCCTGCAGTTTTAACATCCAGGGCGCTTGTAACTTCATCGCACAATAAAATCCCCGGTTCCAGGAGCATTGTTGTGGCAATGGCCATACGCTGGTTCATGCCTCCTGAAAGCTCATAAGGCCTTGATGCAAGCGCTCTTTTAGCATCATTAAGTCCCAGGATCCGGAGCGTCTTCTCAACTTCATCTATTTTAAAATCAATGTTATTGCTCTTTAGCGCCTCCATGATCTGTGCCTTGTAAGTCCTTATGGGATTAAAAGATCCCCCGGGATTCTGAGGCACAACGCCAAGCAAAATGTCTTTTGGGGTCTCTATACTTCCGCATGTTTTAGTCACGCCCCCAAAGCCATGAATAGCCTTAAGAAGCGTAGATTTACCGCTTCCGCTCTCACCGACGATACAGACTCTTTTACCTGCTTCCACCTCAAAAGAGATATCATTTATAACATTCTCATCACCGTAACCGGCAGAGAGATTGCTTATCCTAAGTATTGTATCCATGCATTAGTCCTCATCTCTGTATTCCATGACGCAGTCCCCAAGATAGTTAAATACTATGATGGTGACTATGGTGGCAATTGCCGGATACAGCACAGCCCAAGGTGCAATCTGTATATACGCCCTGGATTCATTGATCATTGATCCCCACTCAGCAGTGGGTGGCACAACTCCAAGCCCCAAAAAGGACAGGCCCGAGATACCTATCATTGTGGTTCCTATCTGCGTAAGGGCATTTGTAAGAAGTGGTGCTATTATATTGGGAAGTATGTGGGCCATCATTATAGCCGGCCCACTCTTTCCCGCCAGTTTTGCAGCCTGCACGTAGGGGCAATTCTTTATGGCAAAAGTATGACTCCGTGCAAGTCTGGCAAACCCGGTCCACATAGTTATTCCCAGCGCAATCATGGCGCTTGAAAGTCCTCCTCCAAGAATGCCCGCAACCGCGATGGCTACTACCATCTGAGGAAATGCCAGCATAATATCGGCAATCCTCATCATAATTTCATCCAATATTCCGCCATAATATCCGCTAAGTACTCCGATAAAGCTTCCAAGGATGAAAGAAATCGCAACCAATATAAATGTAGCTGCTATAGTTGTCCTTGCTCCATATAAAACTCTTGAAAACACGCATCTTCCCAGGTTGTCTGTTCCAAACAGAAATTCCCCGGACGGAGCTGACCTTATGGCTGATGCGCTTGTAGCATATGGGTCGTTTGGTGCAATAACGCTTGCGAAAAGAGCTATAAGCACCAAAAGAAGTGCAACACCTGCAGATACAATTACTTTTATTCTGTTAATCTTTTTCCGTTTATGGTTCATTAAAAAGACCTCGGATCCAAAAGCCTGTAGGTAATATCAACTATCAGATTTATAACAACATAGATTGTTCCCATAATAAGCACAAAGCCCATGATCACAGGGTAGTCCCTGGCTGTTATGGAATCCATCACAAGTTTGCCGATACCCGGCCATCTGAAAATATTCTCAATAACAACGCTGCCTCCCATCAGGGTTCCGATCTGAAGACCGATTATCGTAAGTATGTGTCCAAGACTGTTTCTAAGGACGTTGTTGATTAGAATAAATCTGCCCTTTACCTTTCTGGACTTCATCCCCACAACATACTCTTCCCCAAGCTGATCCAAGAGCTCGCTCCTTATCTGTCTTGTAAACCTTCCCGCCATGGGTATTGCCAGAGAAAGTGCAGGCAGCATAAGTCCTTTGATGCTTCCATCTGCAATTACAGGAAAGACCTTGATATGTATGCAAAACAGATACATCAAAAGTACTGATATCAGGAAATTCGGAAGAGAATTACCTATAAATGAAAAGAGCCTGACGATATGGTCTACCAATTTTCCCTTTTTGACCGCTGACCATATTCCCAGTGGAAAAGAGATTATAAGCGCCAAAAGCAGACTGGTTAAAGCCAGCCCACATGTGTTCTTAAGCCCTTTTATCAGTTTTGGCGCAACGGGAAGATCATCCTTAAAGGAAACACCAAAATCTCCTCTAAGAACATTCGAAAGCCACTCCGCGTACCTAACGATAAAGGGGCGGAGGAGGCCAAGCCTCTCCCGCTCCGCTTGCAGTATTTCTTTTGTGACCACCACACCCTGGGAGGTGAGTCTCTTTTCCGCAGGATCACCGGGAGCCAGATACATTATGCCAAACACAAGAAAGCTCAGCACTAAAAGTATCATGACAAGTCCCAGAATCCTTTTAAGTATTTGTTTAGCCATTAATGTCAGTCTCTGCGTCTACTCCATAGAAATCGAAAGGAACATACTCAGCAAATCCGCTTACGCCCTTACGAAGAACTGTAGTGTTATTGAAAAGTCCAACATATCCAAATGCATTGTCATCTATAGCAATCTGAACGATCTTGTTGGCAAGCTCTGCTCTCTTTGCAGTATCTGTCTCAATTCTGAGCTGCTCAATCATGCTCTGGCATTCAGCACTCTCAAATCCACCTACATTGTAGTAAGCTCCGTCTGCAAGAGTTGAGTCGATGAAGTAAAGAGGATCACCTGACTTATCAGCGATCATGCAGTAAAGAGCAAGATCAAAGTCAGCGTTTGCAATGTAAGTAGCATCCGGATCTTCCTCAACTCTAAGTGTTGAATCAATACCAACAGCCTTAAGCTGCTCCTGGATCAGGATTGCAAGAGTATCAAGAGATCTTGCTGCATAGTATGCAATGCTGATGCTGAGCTTATTACCATCCTTCTCGTAGATGCCGTCAGCCCCAAGTGTATAACCATCGGCCTCCAAAAGCTCTTTTGCCTTGGCAGTATCTACTGCAGGAACATTTACCTTACCATAAGCAGCTGATGTTGAGAATGGTCCAACTGCTGCAGATACTGTACCTGAAAGGTACTCTGCAATCTTGTCCTTATCAACAGTGAGATTGATTGCTTCTCTCACAGAATCATCAAGTGTATTCTCATTGAGAATGTAGAACTGGAGACGTGCACCGGGAATTGAAACTACATCGTACAGATCAGGGCTCTGGTTATAGACCTCAAGAGCTGCTGATGAAACGCTGTTGTAGCAGTCGATCTCGCCGCTCTGCATAGCAAGGAGCTTGGGATCATCCTCCTGCATGTAGTAGAATACAGCGCCGTCAAGCTTAACATTTCCGCCCCAGTAGTTTTCGTTCTTTGCTACTGTAACATCTCCCTCAGGGATAAACTCTGTAACAACAAACGGGCCTGTGCATACAGGTGCGTTGTCAAAATCTGTTGTTGCATCAAGATCGATCATTCCGCACTCAGGGCTTGCAAGGTCGTTCTTAAGAGTAGGGTAAACTTCCTTAGTATCGATAACGATTGTCTTGTCATCTGTAGCAGTCATTTCAAAATCGCCGAGATAAGCAAATCTGCTGTTCTCTGCAGCAAGACGCTGAAGGTTTCTGATTACCATATCAGCTGTCAGAGGGTTTCCGTTCGAGAACTGAACTCCATCATTAAGTGTAACAGTCCATGTGCTGCCATCTGCAACTGCGTCCTTAGCAAGGCATGGAACAGCACTCATGGTCTCGTCGAGCTTAAACAGTGCCTCTGAAACTCCATAAATTGATGTGTACCATCCGTAGTACTCCTTATGTACATCAAGACTTGGATAAGCAAAAGATGCTGCAGTGTGAAGAATCTTTTCACCTGTAGCTGTAGACTGACTTGCGTCAGCTGTCTGATCATCAGATGTTGTTGCCTGTGTATCAGCAGATGCCTCAGATTCTGTTGTCTGAGTTTCTGTTGTCTGAGTTCCTGCACCGGAACCACAGGCTGCCATTGATAATGTCATGGTTGCAGCAAGCAGTGCTGCTAAAAATTTTTTCTTCATAATATAGTATCCTCCATTGTGTCTGAATCACCTCACACAATGGAAAGGATAGCATTGTAAAATCCGCCCCACAAGCCCCCTGGGGGGTTATTACTACGTTGGTTATAGTTTTTTAACTTGATTTTGAGACGAAAAAGCATCATACTCATTTCTTAGCGTTATTAACTAGGAGGTATATATATGGATACAATTCAGATACTCAGAGATCTTTTTATCATAATCGTCATGGCAAAGTTATTCGGACTGATAGCCAGAAGACTTCATGCGCCACAGGTTGCCGGTGAGATCATCGCAGGTCTTCTCATAGGTCCATCACTGCTTAATCTTGTTAATCCCAGTGATTTCCTGTCGGGCATGGCCGAAATCGGTGTGATTCTTCTGATGTTCAGCGCCGGACTGGAAACAGATATCGACAAACTCAAAAAATCCGGCCTGAAGGCAACAATCCTTGCATGCACAGGTGTTGGAGTTCCGCTTGTTCTTGGAACGCTCCTGTACATGGCCTTCTATGGCTTTGCAGCTCCCGGATCAACCGAGTTCATAAAAGCACTCTTTATAGGAACTATTCTTACAGCTACTTCCGTGAGCATAACAGTTCAGGTTCTAAAGGAACTTGGAAAGATTTCCACAGAAGTGGGAACAACAATTATGAGCGCCGCAATCATCGATGACGTAATAGGAATCGTGGTTCTTACAGCTGTTCTTGGTCTGAAAGATCCAAATGCCAATCTTGCAGCTGTTTGCTTAAAGACCGTAGCCTTCTTTGCGCTTTCGGTTGTTGTGGGAATTATCATCTTTAAGATAATGTCAAAAGCAGAAGCGAAATGGCCTCATACCAGAAGAATCCCGATCATGGGTCTGGCACTTGCCTTTGCAATGTCTTATGTTGCCGATAAGTACTTTGGAGTAGCTGATATCACCGGTGCCTATGTTGCAGGTATTATTCTCAGCTCTCTGGACAACTCCGAGTATATAGACAGAAAGATGGACATAAATTCATATATGTTATTCGGCCCCGTATTCTTTGCAAGTGTAGGCCTTCAGACAAACCTAAGGTCTGTCGACATGACAATCCTTGCATTCTCGGCAGCATTTGTTGTCGTTGGACTCCTCGGAAAGGTTGTAGGCTGTGGCATCGTTGCAAAGCTCCTTAAGTACAACACCTCTGACTCGTTAAAGATTGGTGTGGGTATGATGACCAGAGGCGAAGTTGCACTTATCGTAGCTCAAAGAGGTTTAAAAGCTGATATCGTTGACAGCAGATACTTTACCGCAGTAATCCTGTTGATAATATTAAGCTCAATTCTGACACCTATAATATTGAAGGCTATATATGCCTCAGATGACAAAGCTAATTCTCCTGCCTGAGTTAATCGACTGTAGAACTGATATTGTACTAAAATCAGAACCACCGGCTTAGCCGGTGGTTTGTTCTGGCCCTATAAGGGCCTGTTGCCGGCACTGAGTCTAAAGACTCGCCGAATGGTTCGCCAGCCGCAACATCATTTTCCTACAGAGCCCCCTGGGCTCATTTTTATTTGTTTTGCTTTACCGGCTCACCCGTGAACGGGTCAATATACTCTTTTAGTGTCATTTGGTCGTACTCTAAATCCTCTTTTAACTGATTCTTTATGTACTCCTCGATTTTCTTTGCATTCTTACCTACAGTATCTACGTAATAGCCTCTGCACCAGAAATGTCTATTGCCGTACTTATACTTGAGATTTGCATGCCTCTCAAATATCATAAGCGTACTTTTTCCTTTCAAGTATCCTACGAAACTTGAAACACTCATACTCGGTGGGATTCTTACCAGCATATGTATGTGATCTGGGCATACTTCTGCCTCTATTATCTCTACACCTTTCCTCTTGCATAATGTACTGAGAATATTTGCAATGTCCTGCTTGATCTGACCATACGCAACCTTTCTCCTGAACTTAGGTGCAAATACTATGTGATACTTACACTCCCATCTAGTGTGTGATAAACTATTCATGTCCATTTTGGACTACCTCCTGTGCTTTACTTTGGTTGGCGAACCGTAGTAATTCTAGCACGGGAGGTTTTTTACTGTAAGCTGAAGCAGCTGTTGTCCCCCTGCATAGCAGGGGGTTTTATTAAAGATGCTACACAATTAAATACTCCTATATCGTAGTTTTATGCTCCGATATAGGAGTATTTTTGTCAAGCACACATATCATAACTTCAAATATAACTGTGCATACTATTTAAAAAGCGGCAAGTCTATGTAACTTACCGCCCATAATCATCAACTTATCTTCTTGGCAACGATGAGATATCTGTGGATTGTACCTTCTACAAATCCATTCTTATCAATCTCTTCCTGCATTTCAAGAAGCTTGTCAAAGCATTTATCTACAGAAAATCCTGGGAACTCCCATTCTATGATGTGAGCAAACCAGACAAAAGCACCAACATCATAAAAGCGAATTGGTCTGAATGCTTCCTCTGCTCTGACAACCTGTAGTCCTGCAACCTCGAACTTTTTCTTCTGAATAGATAGTTCAAGCTCTGGGAATGGCTTTGGCACATCAGGCAGGACCATCTTTACAAGGTCTCTGTCATTCTCACCGCCCACCTGCTCAGTAATGAATAATCCGTTTGGTCTCAGCAGTCTGGCTGTTTCTAAAGGATCAAAGTCGCCATGTCTATTTATAATCATATCAAAAGAGCTATCTGCAAAAGGAACCTTTGAAGCATCATCACAAAACTTGAAATCAATTCCAAGCGGCAGCAATTCTTTCTTGCATAGCTCAACATTTGGTGCGTAACCTTCTGTAGCCGCAGTGTTGCTATAAGGATGTCCAAGAGATAAAAGGAACTCTCCACCGCCTGTATCAAAATCCAACAGTTTCATACTGTCTATGCGATTCTCGTCAATTATCTGCTTATAGTCCCAAGGAAGATCTTCCTCCTCTTCATATCTGCCATGAATATGAGAAAAATCCCAACCATGTATATGAGCTATCTTCTCCTCTGCTTCCCAATCTTTTCTTAATTCTGTTATTCTTTCTGTATTCATATCTGCTCCTTTTCAAATAATTGTTTATAGTCTTATTTGTTCGGTGCAGTATGTGACAGCAAAACATTTCCATTAACCTCGGTACAACCTGCTGTCAGCACTAAAACTGCACCGAGTAGTTATCTCGTATTCTCATGATTACCTCCCATATGACCTCTGTTTATCCAGATTGTCACAACAATGAATATTATACTAAGCTAAAAAAAGTGCAATTACTTGTTTTCTGAAAATCTTTAGTCGTTTATGCTGAAATCTAATCAGCGAAATGAATCACTTCTACAGATTATAATGTCCTAATTTTCTCCACAACTTTTTTAAACTCATCATATCTAATTTGCTCAGAAAAGGTTTCATACCCTTATATTTTAATAGTTGAAACAAATAAAGAAAAGCCTTGTCATCAAGGCTTTCCATTATAAAATCCATCTTTAGTTATCAGTTCTCGAATCGGTGAATTAACAAAAATATTGCGTCTTTGGGCTAACCTTCTAGGATGTCCAGTTCATCATCAATAGCTCTGGATACAAACTGGTTTATTGTGATTCCTTCATTGGCAGCATATAATGCAATTTTCTTGTGCTGTTCGGGTTTAATACGGACATTGAAGGGGCCTTTAAACTCACGCTCAGGCTCTTTACCAATCTTTTTGCAGTAATCCAGGTAATTATCTATACAGTCATGCATTGACTGGGTAAGCTCTTTTACCGATTCTCCATGAAAGTTCAGAGAATCATTGATCAAAATAACTGTCTGAATTTTTTTTCTTTGATTCTTATTGGTGCCCCCAAATTTATTTCGTACAACTATAGTTAGGCGAAGTTTAATGTTATAATAAAACAAAAACATACTACTTTTCTTAATCAAGAAGGATCTTCAACATGCAGATAAGCTACAAAACTATTGAATACAGAGACAAAATAAGTGATCAATACGATAAAAAAATACATGAACTATTAGCAGAACTTCCGCAGTATTGCAGCGACTACGAGCTATACGCCAGGAAAAAGAATTCTATAAAGACACGCATGGAATATCTGACCGATATCAGCAATTTCTTCAGATATCTTGTCAGCGAAAATCCGCGAATTAAGGCGCCCCAAAACATAACTGCTGATATTCTTGAAAAACTCAACAGTTCCGATTGGGATAAGTATCTTGACTGGCTCTCAAACTACAAATTTGATAAAAAAGACAAAAGCGAGAAATATAAGACTAATACAAATGCCTCTAAGAAAAGAAAAATGATGGCAATCAGATCTTTATACCATTTTCTTTACGTCATGGATTATATAGCATGCAATCCAACAGAAAAAGCAGTTCTTCCCACAGTAGAAAACAAAAAAAGCAGTGATATTGCCATCTTAGAGGATAAACGACGCAAGCTCTTTTTGGCTGAAATTGATAAAAAGTATGTTGACGCCAAAGAATATCTTGAGACAACCCCAAAAGACACGCAGACTAAAAAGGATAAACTCAGGCCCTATCTGGCGCTTCGAGATAAAGCTATTGTTTACCTGATTCTTGGTACCGGACTTCGTGTATCTGAACTATGTGCCATAAACTGTAGCGATATCTCCTATCAGCGACGTTATATCAACGTTTTCAAGAAAGGTTCAGGAAATTCAAGAGAAGCAACGGATAAAGTATATCTTTCTGATGAAGTCATGGGAATCCTTCTGGATTATATCAATATAGCTAGGGACCAGATTGGAGCCAATGAAGAGAACTATGATGCCCTCTTCCTTAGCTCGCTCCATCGCAGAATGACTCCAAGAGCCATCGAACTCATGGTAAAAGAATACGCTGATAAGGCGCTCGGAACAGACAACAAGGTACATCCTAATGCCCTGAGGGCAACCTTCGAGACCAGATGCACAATTACAGATGAATCATAAAAAAAGGATGTCGCTAAGACATCCTTCCAGACCGAAGACAAAGTGGCTTTGAGAACGCTGTTCTCAAAGCCATTTTTTAACATTATAGACTGCTTTTTATAATAAGCGTGTTAGAAAGAGCCTTTATCAGGCCATTTCTAACCGCCATTCATGCTTGATCTTTGCCAGTTTTTTCAGATTCATACACGCAAAGGTAAGCGCCGCTTTCATCTCCATCCGCGCCTTACCATACATCTGAGTATATCTGAATCCGTGATTCTCCTTGGCTGTTCCAAAAATCCTCTCGATTGTTTCTTTTCTGTGGGAATACAGATCCTTCATTCCCTCGGTGTATCTTATATCCTCGCATTCTTCCATGTAGTCTTCCCATATATGTCTGGTTACCAGCTTTACATGGTTCTTGCTAAGTGTGCACTGTTCAAGGTATGGACAGCTTTCACATGTTGCTCCACAGCTCTTGTATTCCCTATATCCATCACGATTAGTTGTCGCATACTTCAATACCTGATTGTTAGGACATATATAGCAGTCGTTGTATTCATCGTAAGCATAATCACTTTTCTTAAAGAAGCCTTTCTTAGTCATTGGTCTCTTGTAGGGAAGAAGCGGTTTGATGCCATCATCAAGTAACATCTTTGCTATAGCGGGTGTCTTATATCCTGCGTCAGCAACAATTGTCTCAACACCGATATCCTTTATCTTGTCGTAAAGACCTTTAAAAGTACGACTGTCATGCTCATTTCCTGGATTTACTGTGAAATCAAGTATCCATCCGTTCTTATCGCAAGCTGTTTCAATACCATAAGCAAAAACATTCTTGTGCTCACCTTTTCTGAACCATCCGCTTTCCGGATCAGTAGTGCTGCATCTTACCTTCTTTGTATCTTTAGGAGTGTCATCGGTGTAATCACTGAAGTCATCGTGCCCACCAGCACCTTTATCGTTATCATCATCTTTATCTTTCAGTGGTTTCTTGCCGTGTTCAGCCCTGTCTTCATTTATCTCTTTTCGGAGCATTTCCTCATAGAAAAGAGCTTCCTGCTTGGCAAGCTTGTGCTGCATCTTTCTGTTGTTGGCTCTTGCCTTAACATGGGTGGCATCAACAAACACAGCGGTAGGATCAACAAGTTTAAAGCGATAACAGTCTTCAAGTATGCGTTGAAAGATCTGTTCAAACAGATCGGTATCCTTAAAACGTCTGGTGTAGTTCTTTCCAAATGTTGTGAAATGTGGGACTGGTTCATTGAGTTCAAGACCAAGGAACCATCTGTATGCAACGTTTACCTCGATTTCCTTGATGGTCTGGCGCATACTTTTTATTCCGTATAAGTATTGAATGAATGGAATTTTAATAAGAGTGACAGGATCCATGCTTGGCCTGCCCATGTCAGGAGAATACTTATCTTCAACAAGGTCATAGATGAATGACCAGTCAATTGCCTTATCAATAAGCCTGAGCATATGGTCCTGCGGAACAAGGTCATCCATGCTCACAAACTGCATCTGTTCACGTTTTCTTTCTGTATTCGAAGTCATCATAAGTGCGATCCCCATCCCCAACTTTGATACT
>NZ_ATVX01000033.1 GCF_000420945.1 Butyrivibrio sp. VCB2006 | reverse complement strand
CCTACAGCATTAATCAGGAAGAATACCTTCGTAAGTTCCTCACTGATGGCCGGGTTCCTATGGATAATAACTATGCCGAGCAGGCCATAAGACCATTTACAATAGCCCGAAAGAACTCTGTACTTATGAGTATTTTGAACTGCTGTTATCAGAAATTCCTAAGCACATGGATGACCATGATCTTAGATTCCTGGATGATCTTCTTCCCTGGTCTAAAAACGTCCAGGAAAAATGTCCTAGCAGATTTAAAAAATCTTAAATTTTCAAAGTGCATATATTTATATCAGATTCCTGCAGAAATGCGGGGATTTTTGATATCCAGTACTCATGGATGAGGGCTTACGTTTAGCAAGCTTTGGGGCAATATTCATGTTTTGCGTTAATCCTCGTCATGTATCTATTTTTTAATAGTCTGTGGGCATTTGAGCTACCTATCCGTTTAAAAGTAAGCACTCATATATTGCACAAAATCAATTGCTACTTAATCTGAATAGCCTTTCCATTTTTTATCTCATAAACCTTGTCGCAATTTCTTATCGTACTTAACCGATGAGCTACTATGACAAGTGTCTTAACACCATGAAGATGATCTATTGCTTCCATAACTGCGGTCTCAGTATCTGTATCCAAACTAGAGGTGGCCTCATCCAAAACCAGTATATACGGATCATTATACAAAGCTCTAGCTATTGAAATTCTCTGACTCTGTCCACCAGAAAATTTAATTCCTCGCTCACCTACAACTGTATGTATTCCATCCGGTAGTTCTCTTACAAAATCAGCTATCTGAGCTTTTTCCAGTGCCTCCCACACTCTCTCCTCTGATATTTCAGATTCAGGAATCATATAAGCCACATTAGCTTTAATTGTATCATCAATCAAAAAAACCATCTGTGGAACATATCCCATGATCCCTTTTAAAGATTTTTCACCATCATATATGTCTTCACCATCTATCAAAATTTTCCCTGCATTTGGCTTTAGTAATCCTAAAATAACATTTATAAGTGTTGATTTACCAGCACCAGAAGCTCCAATAAAAGCTACGGATTCACCTTTATTTATAGAAAAAGAAATCCCATTTAATACATTCTTATCTGAACCATCATATTTCCAACTAATATTCTCAACAGATAATTGTCTTTCAAATCCTAATAATTGTTCCTTTCTATCATATCCATAGCCACTATTACATGAGAAATGGTCACAATTTTTCTTAATATTCATAATGTTGTCATGACAATCATTTAAAGACGCTTGTCTATATACAATTGCGTTAATTCTAGTGGATACTTTAGATACGTTACTTAATATCTTGAATGCCGCCATGGCAAAAGCTGCTAAAATCGGAACCAGCTTGTTAATTTCGGCTCCCTGTAAAAGTCTAATGCAAACCATTCCAATAAAGCCCCCTACAGAAACACCTTCTATTATCCGATCTGGGCAGCTCTGAAAAAACATATCAGTCAAACGAGTGTTACCCTCTTCGATCGCGCAGCGTCTAAACTGATTCAATGCAATATTCCTACGTTCCATTATCATTATTTCTTTTATTCCACCAACAATTTGATTATTACACTTTATAAGATTGGCATAAGCTTTCCGATAATTCTTACCAGCCATCTTAATCCGGTTTTTAAAATACACTGTAATAATTGAAAAGCATATTCCGATTATTAATAACTCTCCTACTGCAATAACAGGATCTAGAATAACAAGATACACTCCCAACACAGCAGAGGTTAACAATGCCGCAACCATTTCAAGTAATCTAATTATCAACTCATATAACTTAACTACATCCTCGGTGAGGCTTCTTTGAACAACCGAACTGTTAGTATTTAAAAAAAATTCATACCCCCTGCCCAAGTATGAACGCAATATTTCGCACGAAATATCAACCTTAAATCTTTTAGCATAATCCAATCTATAATATGAACAAACAATAGCAATTATATTTTTTACTATAAATACCAAAATAATTGCTATTCCCAATAAAATGATATATCCCATATGTGAACGTATACCAAGATGATATATCCACCCCAAGTATGGGCTATCAACGTAACAATCTACTTTTCCCATAAGATTTATAAAAGGCGAAATAAGTGCAACACCGCATAATTCTAGTCCTGCTTCTAATAGCATTAACAGAAACAGAAGGATCAACTCCCATTTCTGCTTAGATGAAAGTATATCATTAACTTGGGTTATAATCCTTTTTGCAGACTTTATTGTCTTTTTCATTCATCTACAACCTTTCACATATCTGATTTAAATGTCAAACCCAAATGTCAAATAATCTTTTCCCACTCTGCTGCCACCCTTTCCAATGAAAATTGCCTTGCTCTATTTCTAGACATTTTGGAATAGTGATTTCTCAAATCACTATCATCAACCATCTTCATCATAGCTTCCATCAAAACAATTTCATTTGAGTCAAGATTATCATATTTTGCCCAATAATCAGTAGACATACCAGGAACAATAATCCCATATTCTGCAAAGAATGCATCTTTAATCAGACCATCATATCCGTTTGTAAGTATTTCTCTCGCACCACTCTTATAGTCAGTTGCTATGCATGGCAATCCACAGGCCATAGCCTCAACAAGAGCATTTCCAAAGCCTTCATACAAAGATGGAAATACAAAAACGTCCATTTTATCCAACAGTGAATATGGATTCTCAATAAAACCAACTAAATATACTACATCTTCCAACTCATAGTCCTTAATTAAAGAATTTAAATACCCTTCTAGTTCACCTACACCTAAAATATATAATCTGATGTTTTTTCGTGTCTTGAAAAGCTCCGCAAAAGCTCGAATCAAGTGCCACTGACCTTTCGCATATGTTAATCTTCCCATCGAAACAAAGTTTATGCAATTATCATCTATCTCAAACTTTACATGCATATGACTCTGGACAACAATATCGTCTACATCATAGCCATTATATATTGTACATACTTTGCTGTCTTGAACGGAAAAATTATTAATCAAATCTTCTCTGACTCCGTTTGAAAGAGTCACTATCAGATCAGCCCTGTTATAAAATAAACGAGCCAATAATCCTACAATATACCTATATTTCCATCCATGGCTTTCAGATAGATTAGTCCTCACTGAAATAATAGTTTTACAATGCTTATTACCACTCAAAATATTAGCAATATTGGCACTATCCAAAAAACTAATTACGGCATCATACTTATTATTTATTTTTGCGTCTCTCAAATACCTTATTCTTGAAAAAAAAACCCTTGCCTGATAAAGCAAGTTAGTCCTATCACTAGGATTTTCTATTCCCAATGAACAAATATTGCCCTTATATGGATAAACTATATTCGAATCATCATTGAGAATAATATCAATATCATAATCTTCTTTTAGCGATAACGTTATATTCGCAACTGCTCTTTGCGCTCCTCCCAAATCAAGTGATGATATTACAAATGCTATTTTTTTCATTTTTATCTCTCTATTCTTTTCTCATTTAGTTTTTGAGATAGATTCCGACTTTGCGCACACGAATTTGCATATCATATATGTTTTTAAAACTGAAAGTAAATAAATGCATTTGATCCCAAATAGCCAAACACCATAATCAAAGCCACCAGTAGAAAAAAACAATATAGATCAATCGTCTTGCTTGAGTCTATAAATTTATACTCTATGTGTCCCCCATTTTTGTAAGCCCAAAAGTAAAATGCAACAGATCCAACAAAAAACAACACACTCCACGTGAAAACATAGTTAATTCCACGAGAAGGAACAAACATTCTTTGTATTACAACGCCCGCATCAGACAATGACTCAGACCTAAACAGAATCCAACATAATAAAACAAACAAATTTGTCAAAAAGATTTTTATTATATTTTTCAGTCTAGATACATAATTACTTTTTAAGCTATCATTTTTCGTTTTTCCAAACAATCTATTTAACACTAACGCTATTCCATGTACTACTCCCCATATTATAAAAGTCCAATTAGCGCCATGCCAAAGGCCTCCGAGTAGCATCGTTACCAAAAGATTCAAATATGTTCTTATATTGCCTTTCCGATTTCCTCCTAAAGGTATATATAAATAATCCCTCAACCACAGAGAAAGACTAATATGCCAACGCTTCCAAAACTCTTTTGGACTTTTTGAAATATATGGCAAATCAAAATTCAATGGAAAGCAAAATCCAAATACTCTTGCGATGCCTATTGCCATGTCACTGTATCCAGAAAAATCACAAAGAATTTGCAGTGAATATGATATAGCAGCACACCATATAGACAATGAAGAATATGCTTTAGGAGATGCCCAAACTGCATCTACACAAACCGCTAGTCGATCTGCAACCACTGCTTTCTTAAATAATCCCCACAAGAAAATTTGAATTCCTTCACTCAAATTTTCTCCTGTCAAGGTTAAATCACTATCAATCTGAGGCAAAAAATCTTTTGCACGTATTATAGGTCCTGCAACTAACTGTGGAAAAAATGATATGTACAAAGAAACGTCTCTAAATTTTTTCCTAGCCTTTATCTCGCCTCTATATACATCAACTACATAGCTAATACATTGGAACGTGTAGAACGATATTCCAATGGGAAGAACGATTCTCCAATGTAATGCATTTTTTCCCATAAGCATTTCTATTTGCTGCAGAAAAAAGCCAAAATACTTAAAAAGGCTCAAAATAAAAAGTGAAAAAGCTACAGAAGATCCAAGATATTTCTTGGCTTTTTTTCTGTTTAATTCAATTTTAATTGCTGCTAAATAGCTTACATATTCCATCAATAGCATCAATAGCAAAAATCTAACATCCCAATAAGAATAAAAAACATATGACGCTATAAGAAGAACCCATAATTTTATCTCATTTGTTTGTAATACTTTTACTAACAAATATGTTATAACAAATAAAGCAAAAAAAGGCAGTGAATTAAATGTCATACATTTCAAACTCCAAAACTATTATCATCATTTTAAATTTCTTAGATATTCTTCATATAATCTTATGGCAATAATTCTGTGCCCATTAGAATTCAAATGTCCAGTTCCGATACTTGTATTCCAAAAGCCATATGCAACAGTGTAATCTTGACAATAGGCATTAATAAAGTCCTGTCCCACATTGCATAAAGTAGTTCCAGTCAAACTACATGCCTGATCAAACATCGTATAGTATGGGTCATATACTATACTCATTTCACCATTCTTATCTATTTGTACGTATGGTTCATACAAAAAAATAATTCTTCCATCATACTCCTTATTAAGGCCTTCCAATACTTCGCAATACTTATCTACCACCTTTTTCTCTTCATCATCAGATAAGTAGGTAATATTTGGTGAGTTTTCTTTCTCAAGATCAACTATTATATTCCCCGCTTGAAAGAATGGGTTCTCATCTGCTTTAAAAAGCAACGGAATTTGTACATTAGCTAGATAAGCCACTGCTGGCAACCATTCCTTAATAGCTCCAATTATTTTGTTATTTCCACTTCTAGTTTTTTTCAAACACTCAGCAGAATACTCATCCTTATAAAGCACTTGTTCTTCGTAAGCAGAAATCATTTCATCCGGACTATCCATCTCATACATCTGTAGTACTATTGCTTCAGAATTTGGAAACTCAATGGTAAGTGCCTTAAAGCCTTTTATTAAATCTGCCACGCTATTTCCACCTTTTGCAACAACATAAACTCTTCTTATATCATCTTCATAATCCGTCAAAAAATCATTCAATCGGTCAGCATATCTATTTCCATAACCAACATTTACTCCATTTGTCTGAGAATTCCCATAACAAATAATGTACTTTTCTGCCAAATTAGCCGAAGGATTCAGATAGCCATTTTGGTCTACAGTAGTAATAGCTAATCCTTCATCAGACTTAACAATATAGTGAAAGGGCACATATATGCCAGATGTTGCCCCTCCAGCTCTTTCAAGCCACTCTGCATCCCTATTATAGCCAAAACATAAAATATTTATGCATAAAAAAGCTAATGCACATGGTGTTAAAAGTTTAGCTATTTTCCGCAAGATAAAACTCCATTTCATCACTTATCTATGATGACTCCTCTTAGCATCTTTACATATTATCAATAATACTAATAGAATAATATTACTTTGGATAAATGCGGTCACAAACCCATTTATATATATATTCTGATGTGCTCATTCCTAATTTTCCTCTAATGTCTAGGATTTCTTTAAATGCCGACAATCTAGACTCCTTAATGGGATCATCACTAATATACTCTTCTATAAATCTGTTTATGCTTTCAAAGTCGCTTCCACACGCACTATAACAACCTTTTTTCACCAGTTTTTCAGCTTCTTCGTTAAGAATTCTAGGTTTTTCCGGCAACAAAACTAGAAGTGGTTTTTGTGTAAATGAATACTCGTATATAAAAGACAAACTATCCGTAATCATGGCATCCGATGAATCAAAAAAATCGTAATAGTCACCAAAAGGAATTACCCTCGCATTGGGCAATTCATCCCATTTATCCATATATTCATCATATGCTTCTTCAGATTCAAATACTCCCTTTTTTAAAGCGCCTTTCATCATACGCGGATGAGGGCGCACAATCCAACTATATTCAGAATGAGTACGCGCATATTCATAAAACCAAGTATAATTCTCATAAAAAGTCCCATTCATATTATCTTCCATATTGAAGTGAGGTGCCCATATTATTTTATATTTAGTGTCACTTGTCGTCTTAAACAATTCATACCGAGTTTCATATGTTTTATCAAGCAAATCATCTATTTTGGGTAGGCCAGTGACTATCGCATTATATGCCCTAAGTTTCTTATTTTTTCTAATTAAATACTCAGGATAGTTGGTGCAAAAATGCATCCAAAACATCTGCAACAGATCTACTCCATTAAGGTTTCTTTTTACATGAACATCCTTGCCACTTTCTAATTTATATGCATACAATACAAACAGCATCAATTGATTTTGAAGTCTATAAGCAAAATTAATAGCCTCCGGAAGATAATTACTAGAAGGCTGAAAATAAAATAATATATCATATTCATCCAAAGTATTATCATGATCACTATGCTTTTCACAGCCGTAGTAATCCAGAGAATAGGTAGCTTTTTCTTCAAAATAACGACATGTAGTCATATAAGTACGATTTGTCAGCAAAGAATTGTCTGTATTAAGTCCACAAAGAATAATTGATGGAGTAAATCGATCATCTGCTTCCATATAGCGATACACTTTCTCACATTGCCACTCGGCTGAAGAATAGACACAAAAGCCAACTCTAATTTTCTTTTTTTGAGATATAATAGCCTCATTTTCTTTAAAAAGATCGTTCATCAATTCTATTGCTTTATCAACTGGCTTTTTCTCAATTTTCTTTTCTAAGCTGAAATATCGTTTTCCTTTAGGAAGTCTAAATGAATTCAATAAATGTCTATAATCATAGTAAAAAGTGCGAGAAATATGCCAAAGTTTTCCGTTTGTTTTTTCATTAAAAAAACTAGCCAGCTTCATTTCTTTTGATTTGCTATCATTAGACATTTTTATAAAACTCCTACTTGATTATACTAAGAATAATTAAATGCGATCTTTCACTTATAAAAAATTTACTTTTCAAACACTTCACGGGCTCTCGCCAAATCATCTGCATCATCAATCTCGCACCACGCATTTTCTGGCACTTCTACCACGCGAATATCACATTCCTTAAGATACAGCAAACTTCCAAGCACTTTTTCATAATAACTATGTTCACCCATCACTTTTACATACCAACTAACCAATGGTATGTATTTTAATACAAATTCTTTCGTAAAACGATACATATTCACAGTTTTTCTAACATCTGCATATTCAAAATCTGATTTTTGCCAAGAGCCTAGAATTAACTCGATTGCTTTATCTTCTTCAACTCGAATAACAGTTCCATCCATTGTCTCACGATTAAAGGGGGATACTAATATGCTGCATTCTCCTTTTCCTCTCATCAATTGCTCAATAATGTCCTTATTGTAATAAATATCACATTCAAGCATGAGCATATCATCATTACAAAAATCCTTTGCGATATAAAGGCTTACAACATTATTTGTTTCTAAATATCGACTATTTTCATAATAGGTAATTACCGCACCTTTATACACGTTACCAATCTTGTCTTTTATATAATCAGCCATATGGCCAACAACTATGCCAATTTCTTTTATCCCCACTTCAATTAGATTATCAAGCGCATTGACTAATAATGGTGTACCATTAACCTCTACCATAGACTTAGGTATCACGTTCGTGAGTGGTTGTAACCTCTTCCCATATCCTGCTGCAAGTATTAACGCTTTCATGTTTCCTCATATGATGCTTACCAGATAAAACATCTTTTTCCTTCCTATAATTTCAAGCTCAAATTTCAGTATTTATGAGCTTTTTGTTTGTTGATATACCTATTTAACAGGAGCCAGAGGTGATGAATAGTCATATATCATATACTGAATAGCTGATTGAAGGTAGCACTAATAAAGCATCCCTTTGTTTGCTCTATAAAGGCTATAATTCCTTTGATCAACCATGATGGTGAACCTTCCGTGTCTAAAGGGATCGTGTCCCAACTTCCTTCGTCCCACCTACTCATACACCAAGTGCCAGCAAAGCTTTCTTGCAAGGTCTAGGCCCTATGGAGAGAACTCCCGCCAGCTACAGCTCTTGTTTGTCTTTGGTACTTACTAACTGACCTATATGTCTTGAATGGTACCGACAAGCGGTGGACGCAATCCATTAAAGGCATATGTTGGTAGTTGTTCTGTAGGAGATGTCCCCCTACTGTTAACGGGTTACCATCCGGAACCCTGCTCAGCTGTCGCACTGCATTCAACAGCTCGGCAGGATTCCGGAAATGTGATACTTATTTATGCAGCTACTGTCTCAGCGTTCTCAAATCTCTTGATATCATCAAGCATCTTTTGAGGGTCATAAATGACGCCTTTCTTGAGGATCGCAAATATAATCCTCAGAAGCTTGCATGCTATAACTATCAGCGACTGCATCTTCTTTAGCGGATTCTTCGGCCGTGTAGTGTAGTACTCATGTATCAACTGGAATTCTTCAGCATGAGCCACAACCGATTTAGCTCCTTGGAACAGCCAGGTTCGCAATTCTTTGCGTCCTCTGTGGCTTATCTTGGTTTCACCATTATGTTTTCCTGAACTGCATGCAACAAGGTTTAATCCGCTTAGTTTCTGTATTTCCTTAACATCGTCAAATCTATCAATATCCCCCATTGAAGATATGATCCCTGCAACTATGTTCTGACCCAGACCAGATATTTCAAGAATGTTTTCAGCGTGTGGTATTTCCATACACTTCGTATTTATAGCTGCCTCTATTGTGGTCAGCTTTTCATCTAGAGAGAGCATTTCTTCCACAAACCATCTGACAGCTTCTCTGTCGTATTCTGCGCCTTCATTTCTTCCCACGCTTGTACTGGCATATCTGAATAGTTCAGCTGCCCTGCTATAGCCGCGTCCTCTTAGCTTAGCATTGTGCCAAATCTCTCTTATGCCATCTTCACCCAATGCAACTATGTCCTTTGGAAATGGTGCAATCTTTAATACTTCTAAAGCAAAACTTCCATCCACTCTTCCAAATGCGTCCTTATATTCAGGAAAGTGTATTTTCATTAGCCTGTGCATCCTGTTTGCACAACGGATCCTGTTCTCGGTAAGCTGACTCCTTAGAAGCGAGAGACTACGCAGATCTGCGTATATGCCCTCTGGAAGATATGGCATACCATAGTTTCCGTTCATTACCAGATTTGCTATTACTTTGGGATCTTTTCTGTCATCCTTTAACTGGCTGTTGTCTTCAACCTCCTTTGTCTGCTTGACTGCATATGGATTTACCTGTACAACACTGATACCATTGCTTATAAGCCATGTCGCTATACAGAACCAGTAATGACCTATAGGCTCAAGTCCTAATAATATCTGCTTTTTGCCATTTACTGCAGCAAGCTCAACCATCCATGCCTTTGCAGCTTCAAATCCTTCTTCATTATTCGTGAATGAAAATGGTTTTTTGCTGAGTTCTCTGCCTCGTATATCTATAGCTCTCAGATAATGAGTTTCACTGCCTATATCGCATCCTACTATAAGCATGTCCTCCGATATAAAAGAGAGCTTGGCATTCTTATCAAACTTTCCTGATGCTTCCAGATCATGCCAGGTCTTAGCCTGCATTGTCTTGAGAAGATCATCGATTCTTGACTGTCTTTCTTCGGCTGATAAAGTGTTTATCACCGAGAAAGCTTTGTTTACTTGATTTTTGTTTTCATTTGCTTTAGCATTCATGTAAGATACCTCTTGTAGTCTTGGATTATTACCAACTGCCAGGTCAGTAACAATCCAACTTTACTTGAGGTATTCTTTTTAGGTCAATCCCTGTTTAAATCATACAGGAAGCTTTCTTTTGATATGACACAAACGTATTTAATTGATTCTACTAATATTCCATTATTCCAACTACTCAAAGGTATTTCTAACCCTATACTATTCTTCACTTGGCTTAGCATGATGGATGTTTTTCTCATATTCTAACCGTACATTGTTAAGAGCAATGTAAAGTGGATCATAAATATTTGTACAATTAATTGCCGCTTTATATTTCTCATATAAGATTGGCAGTTCAGTGCATCCCAGTATACAGTTTGCATGTCGATTTACTAATTCCAAAAATGTTTTTTCTATTCTATCCGGATATTTATTTATCTTTACCGCTTCAATGCAGTCCCTAAGCTTGTTATATTCATCGACTGCCGGTGAATCACAAAAGATACCTTTACTCTTTAGCTTATTTTGATATATCTTTGATTCAATTGTCCCCTCAGTCCCAAGAAGATATGTTTGCTTAACACCATCCTCTACCATTTTGTTTACACATGCATCAATAATATTCTCTATCTTTTCTTTGTAATCTGGATACATTCTATATATCTCTGGCAAAAACAGATGTGAAGTATTACAGGCCAATATTATCTTATTACACCCAGCATTCACTAAATTTGAAATAGACTCTGACATCTCAGCCACAAGCTGATCCTTCTTTTCATTATAAAGGAATGCTCTTACCCTACTAGGCATCGTGCACCTATTATCAATTATTATCCTAGGTCTATCCCACTCCTTTTCAGCAGGAAATAGTATCGCATATTGTTGAAAAAGATGAATTGTAGCATATGTTCCCATTCCGCCTAATACGCCTATGGTATAACTCATTCTTGTATCCTCTACTCTATAATAGTGTTAGCATCTAATTAGTACATTTTAAAATGAGTTAATCCCTTAAATATCATATAATACAAGAGGAGGAACTCATTATGCCTAGAAAGAACAAGCAACACCCAAAGCAGTTCAAGTTGGATGCTGTTAACTATCGAAAGGAACACCCTGATCTGACTCAAGCTGAATGTGCCAAGAACCTTGGAATTGGATTAAGCACCTTATCCAGATGGGAAAAGCAATTCGCTGATAACAATGTCGACATATTTATAGATAATTGAGTATCTTCTATCCGTCTTCTGTAATTGGGGCTAAGTTGTTCAAAGGTTAATCCATCACAATCTTTTAGATATTGTAACCCTTTAAGCTTATACTTTCCGCTCAGGTATTCATATATAGCGCTCGTTCGCTGTAATCCATCGATTATCGCCTTTACACCATTATAATCCTCGCTAAAATAAAATACCGGAATAGGAATTCTCAAAATAAGAGACTCTATAAGTAATGATTTTGCCTTAACATTCCATACTAGATTTCTCTGAAACTCTGGTTGCATAATTAGCATATTCGTATCAATCCAATGCATTACTTGGAATACAGAGAAATTTTTCTGTTCAATGCGTATAGAATTAGCATCATATGGTTCATTCGTACCATCGTCATAAAAAAAGCTCATTTGATTACTCCACACTTAATAACCTTTTCTCTTTTCATTATAAAACCCATTATCTGTCGCCGTTTTTAGTATATCATAGTCTATGATGCCAGTTTTTCTCATAAATTTAACATTCACCAAGTTACTCTTTCCAATAAACAGACTAATGAACTGTGCATTTGACTTAATTATAATAATTCCACTGTACTAACCATAAAAAACATATAATTAATGTCATTGTTTTGTTGGAATACTATCCTTCATATTATTAACTGAAACTTCGCAGTTCTAAAACTGCATTCGAACCTTGAAAACTCAATAAAAATTGGCAATTAAGTACCATCATGAAACCTGTAGCTGTCGCTGCATGGATGGTGTCAGTGCAGAAATGAAAGTATCGATCATTGATGATATTTCTTCTTCTCCAAGCTCAAATCTTTCTGCCATCATATCGGAGAACAGCTCCATGATCATCCTGAATGCCTGAACAAAAGTGACATCTGCAAGCTCATCTACAAAATAAGTGAACAGCTCGCCCAATGTGCGAGGATCTTCAGATTCCCTATTATCCACAGCAAGCATCATGTATCTGGCAAAAACGACAGCTGTATGCGCCGTCATTGCATCATACGAAAGCGATCTGCACTCATTAGCTAGCTTGAGGTAGCTCTTACATACCTTAAAAAACACCTCGATTTTCCAGCGTTTTGAGTAAATGCGGATCATCTCCTCTTCATCGATGTTGTAGTCTGTTGAGATAAGACACAGATAGTCCTTTCTGTTTGATCTGTTTCTAACAAATACGATTTTTACAGGAATCTTGCGGTCGTCCTTCTGAATTTCAACTACCAGAGAGAGAAGATATTTCGATCTGCCACGACGCTTGCGGTTCATTTTGTAGAGTTCTTTCAAAGTATACTTCCCGCCTCTGTAGATGAAAGACATTTTGTCAGAACGCTTGATCATTGCAATCACATCGTAACCGAGTCTTTCAACAGCTGTCAGTGTTTTAGGAGAAGCAAACCATGTATCAAAAAGGACATAATCAGCAGGTATCATAGCTTTTCTGGCTTCTTTGATCAGTTCGATCATTGCGTCTGTACCCTTCATCACAGAAAGCTTTCTGCGCTTGAATCCATTGCTCCTGCGGTCGACATCATTGCTGCTGATAAGTTTGTTCTCGTTTGAAGATGACAGCAGGATCTGGTTCACTGGTAGGAATGTATTGCCATCAGTCCATCCAAGAGTGAGCATTCTGAATCCATAAAGAAATTTCTTGTTTGCATGATCATAGATTTTGGATAGCATTTCCACTTTCTTCGAACAAGCTCTTGAGAAGATTGAGTCATCAACTATGAGGGCATTTACCCTATCCTCTGAAGTTGCAGGAGCAATAACATCCCTGCATATATTTGATGCAAGAAGTGTTGTAAAGCGAATCCAGTTGATACTGATGCTCTTCATGAACCGGTAGTACGTGTCCTTTGCAAAAGTGGCAGTATTGCTGCCAAGAAGCATATCCATGTACATGGACTTATTTTTGAAAACCAGCGCAAAGGCATACATCAGTATCTGCGCAGGGGCTATGCCTTTTGTCTTCCTGACATTTGATGCTTTTAGTATTGATGAAATTCGGAATCTCTCAAAAAAGATTCTGATTGAATCAGCATTCTGCTTAGAATCGAAGTCATTCTGTGATATAATTTTAGACAAGGCGTGAGTCTCCTTTTGGATGATTTTTGGTGGTACTTAAATTATACCAAATATAGAGGCTTCTCGCCTTTTTAAATGCCGGTTTTTATTGAATTTTCAAGGTTCTAGCGCACTTTTTATGTGCGAAGTTTAAGTTATTAA
>NZ_ATVX01000032.1 GCF_000420945.1 Butyrivibrio sp. VCB2006 | reverse complement strand
TTTTTTTTAAAAACAAGCTTTTTAACAATATGTTATTTTCATTAACAACGGTGGATTATTCGTTATGTACATATTCTCCCATTATATTAGCGCAAATATACTTCTATTATGCTCAAGCACTTGGATGCTTAAATAAGTATGATGAAATGATTGTATTTGCTACTAAATCAATATCCATTTTTAGATCATTGGGTTTTTATAAAAATGCTCAACTGCTAATAGAAGCCCTAAAAACTGATTTTGATACAATTATAACCTAATCTTATTACTTTCATTCCCATACCTTTTCTTTTCCATGGGAATGAAAGTTTTTTACATTTCTAGCATGAATATATTATCTTTCATACTCATCATGTTCATGATAATAGCTATGCTCGATGATTTCACCATTTTCTCTTTCACGCTCATCACGCTTTTCGATGTCCCTTTCATATTTTCTCATCTTCCTGCGTGTACTCGGATCAGCATTATCATAATCACAGAACTGCTTATCAGCTTTCTCTATGTCCGCATCACTAAAGTCTTTACCAAATTCAAACTTAAGATTCTCCTTAAGATCTGCTACATCCCTTGGATCAAGAACTATCTGTGATATATCCTTCTCAGCATCAAGCCTTGCGTATACTACATCAAAGGATGTCTGCTCTGATCTGATCTTTTTATCAAGGTCATTGGAAGCTTTGGCCATCTTTGAAGTCTCTGCTACATATTCATTATATTTTTCTAATGTTTCAAAGCCGTTCTTTTTAAGATACCCGGTAATGCTTTTTTTGTTTCCCTCTATATACGCTTCTTTGTGAGCTATCTTCTCCTCCAGGTCATGATATTTTATAAAAAGGATCTTGGGACATTCCTTCAGCTCTTTCTCATATTTTTTAAGGGCTTTCTTTGCGCTGTTGATTGCATTCTCTCCTTCCTTAAGAAAAGGATGCATCTTTTTTATCAGTTTATCTCTTACTTTTATCTCCTTATCCATGTCTGCCTTGACATCCATATATTCAGTGATCCTGATCCTTGCTGCAATGCCCTGGCACTTGTCATGAGAATACTTATCCCTTTCCATTGATGCAGCATTTCTTTCAAACCTTGATAGCAGCTCTTCCTTTCCTATTCCAAGGTTGAAAGTCTTGTTAAGGTTGGTGTCCCTGACCTTGTTTCCATCTTTGTCCATGAATGTCAGGTGCTTATGTTTGTCCTGCCAGTCAACAGAGTATCCTTTTCCAGAAAGAATTGTTATAAACTCTTTCTGTGACACTGCCCTGTTCATGGAATCCTTTACTACTTCCATTGTGTTGTAGACATAGGACTTTACGGACTTTCCTTCCAGCATATCCTTCATAAAATGATATTTTTCTTTTGTCCATGCTGTTATGCCGGTACGCTCATGGCCATCAAATGTTTTATTCTTTTCACAGATGGATAGCCCATGTTCGTGACAGATCTCGTCACTTCTGTCCTTCATCTTCTGCAGGTCCTTTGATGACATCTGGAACTTTTTCCCGTCTTCAAAACTTACTGAATTGATTATGAAATGGGTATGTACATGTTTCTTATCCTTATGTGTTGCTATAAGGACCTCATACCCTTTAAAGAGAGGACAGCTCTCTGCAAATTCTTTTGCTATCTCATGGGCTTTCTCAGGAGTTATGTTTTCACCAGGAGCAAAAGACTGAACGAAATGTTTGTAGGTCCTTCCATCTGTCTTTCCATATATTTCTTTTGTCGCCTGCATTTCTTCTTTGGCAGTTTCAGGTGTGACACCTATTCCGTATAAAAGTCTTTCTTCTGTCTTTTCTCTTTTTTCAACATAATCGATCGCTGTTCCTATCGGTGCGTGGCTAGATACTGCTTTAATGACTGCCATGTTTCCTTTACCTCCTTCAAGGTCCCTGACAAAACATTTCCATAATCAACATATCCGTTTTCATTAAGCTTCTTTGCTACCTGGTTAAGGTTGGTCCCCTGTTTTTTCATTTCCGGGATCAGTTCCTTAAGCGGATCCATGTTAGTTATCTGCATTTCAAGGGCAGCTCTCCGAAGATACTCCTGCTGCTTTTTTCCAGATGAAGAGATCTTCTCTTTTAAGATTTCCAGCTCTTCATCCGAAAGGCGGAACGTTACCTGATGTGGTCTTTTCTTATTCATGGTGGAGCCTTTCTGCAGCTGCGTTTCTGAAAAAATGAAAGCAGCTGCGATCAAAATTTATGAGCGGAGTGAATAAATTTCTGATCATGCCAGCCACACAAATTTACAAAAAGTTATAACTGTGGCAGGCATAAATGTGAGGATCCAAGGGGAGCAGAGCTTCCCTGGCAAGCGCTAAAGTGGTAACACTTTAGGAAGCTTGCAAAATCTCCCACATGTATATATTACCACTACTTTCCGGTCAGGCAAAGTGGGAGATTTCATGCTGCGAATACGTGAAAATGTCAGAAAGTCCCGGCTGCAGACTTGATGATTTTTTCATGTACGAGCAGCATGAACAGCATCGCATTTTGAAATTTTTCATTTTGTCGTGACTGTGATTTTGCGATGCGGCTACGCCAGGAACTGGCGAAAAAAATATAAAGGCACATATCATTATTTTTAAATAATAGAATGTTCCTTTATATAAATATTTTATTCTTTTACTCTTAACTCACATACAATATTGCCGATATAAATGATGATAATGAATTATATGTCTTTTCAATGGATTGAGTAGATTCTTTGAAAAGACATTTTTTTAGATAAGAAATTTTTAATTAGGAAGGAAAAATATATTATTATGAGCATAACTTTAGATGCTTCTTATTACAAAAACGCACCTTCAAAAATGTATGTTGAACAAAAGATTCAAAACAATTTTTCGTCTGCTTTTAATATAGCTGACATACAACAATCTGATAAAACATCAACTATTGTTAATAACAATAAAACTCCTTATACAACTGAAGAAGATTTAAATTGTTCTATGTGCGGCGAAATAAATAACCCCCAAAATTTACCATGCAAATTTTATAAACCTTCAAACTATTCTGAAGAGGATCCTGTCTACATAGCAAAACTCTATCCGTGGGATGGCTCAGATCCTATTATTCGAGAAATTCATTTAAACAATATTAGTTTTTCGAATATAGATGAGTATGAAACATTCGCATATGGAATCTATTTAAAAAAACAAGGGAAGATACCATGGCTAAATGATATATTAACTGCATATGATCAAGCCAATTATCAACTCTCAGATGATTCTTCTAGTTTTAACAAAGTAAATATCATTCAGTCAATAAAAGAAGATATGAATGAAGGATTAAAAAACAGATACTATGAACAATATTTAAGATATAAATCTTTATTTAATCTATTAACAAAGCAGACCAAATCAAAATGATTTGGTCTGCTTTCAATTTTAATATGCCCGAACTGCTTTTTCTTCTATAACTGTATTCCATGGCCTAACAGTTGATCTTCCTACATATCTGAATGTATATGTCCCTGGCGCTTTATATCCACAATTAAATACAAATGTATAAGTATTTCCTGAAATAGTCGAGGACTCCATTCTAACTCTTACATCATTCAAATATCCCATTGCTGTTCCACTGCCAACAACTATAACTCTAACTTTTAAGCAGTTATCTTCCATATAGCCATTGCCAATCCTAACACTACTAATTGGACTCGCAGGAGCAGCTAAAGCCGTTATCTTAGGTACAAATGCCAACAATAACATAGCCATAATTAACGCTATTGACAGTATTGTATTCTCTTTGTCTTTTTCATCAAAAATTCCTCCTTCTTATAAAAAAAAATTATTTTGCGTTAATTATTGTATATTATTTCGTTTACATTTTCAATATTGTTACACCTCACTCACCCTTCTCTGAATTTCAAATAAAATATGTACTAGAATTCAATTGGCTAATCTTTAGTACTTTTCAAAAATTCTGAATTTTCCTGGAGGTCTTTCACCCATGAATACTTCTCTACCTTTTCTTCATATACCTAGCATCTTTGAAAGTTCCGATCTTTTCAATCTTTTCATCCTTTAGCATTTTTCCAAGGACCAGTTCTATGGTTTTTACACTTACATCAGGAAGCTTTTCTGCGATGTCAGCTTTCGATATCGGGACTACAGCTCCCATAAGGACCGCCTCAACCCTCTCAGATTTTTTTGCTTTTTTAGTGATATCTCCATGAACGAATCATCAAGATCCTTAAAACACCGGTACAGGATCTGAAGGAAATTTATTATGAAAGGCATGTAATCATTTTTGTTTTCATGCCATCCTAATGAAGACTGTTCAAGTGCTGCATAATAGCTTTCCTTATATTTATCTGGTTCTCAACAGAGATATATCTTCCTATATCATATCCAAAGATATAGAGCATCAGTACCGTAAGAAGTCTTGATACTCTTCCGTTCCCGTCAATGAATGGATGGATGCATAATCCACTATAAAACATGGTATGAGAAAAAGAACAGGTATCTCCTCATCCTGTCTTGCATCATAGAAAGCAAGGATAAGCTGCTCCATTGCCTCCTCTGTATCTTTATGTTTTACCGGAGTAAATCTTACCCGTCTGCTCTCATCGCTTAAGTATTCCATTATAAGGTTGTCCCTTGTTTCAGCCTCCAGAGGATTAACTGATTCTTCGATCATCCTGTGAAACATCAGGATCACTTCTTTTGATACATCAAGATTTTCATGTTCTGTATGGATGAGACTCAAGGCATCTTTATATCCGGAGATCTCTTTTTCATCATGTGTGAGGGGCGCAGCTCCTGCTACCAGATCCTTGATTCTTTCTTCAGTAGTGACAATACCCTCGATCTCATTGCTGGCCTTAACGGATTCTATCACAGCCTTTTCCCTGAGTTTTTCAAAAGTCTTCTCATATTGGAGCTTTCTTACCTGGTTCCTTGTATTTAGATCTGATATGATCCCTACTGTTCCAATGATGGTCCCAGGAATCTCTTTTTTTAAAAAAGAATAATCAAACTTCCTCATAACTACCTCTTAAGAAATTTACTACCTAAAATCTGTCATTTATTAGGTAGTAAATCAACAACCCATCTTCTCTTTATATTATTCCGACCAAAATGACAATAGGATGCTGTTTTGATCGGAGCATCCTTCCAGACCAGTATCCATCAGCTCTGCTAGTACGACCATATACATATTTATAAAGACAACCAAAAGACCAGGAGAGACCAACAATCGCTCGCAGCCTGTCCTTGCTTTTCTTCTGGCGGTTGAACCAAGGAAACGGCTGTGAGCTTCCCCCCGCAGACCTTATGTTTTAGAAAGAATCTAAAAAAGCATAAAATCCACGGATTCTATGCTAAAATTAAGGTCTGCGAAGGGAAGTGACAAGATTTCTTTTGGCGTATATCGCCTGAGGTATCCGTATGTATCACTTACCTGTATTACTACAGGTCCCGCTTCTGGCACACTGCCAACGATCAAGGTCTCCGGTTCAAACATCGTAAGAGATCATCTTTTGCAAGCCCCCCTAGCAATATGTTCTGATCATAAGTCAGAGACATCTGCTTTCTCAAGGCATCTGTCCCATATCGCACGAAGCACGGTAAAACTCCATCTTTCAGTTTTGTATTCGCCGACGCATCGGTTGTCCAGGTCTGTGACTGGACAGAAACAGGCGGTCAAGCCATGCCGTTCATCCCATGATCCCCGGCACGCTCTTACCGTGATTCCTCCGTAGACTGTATGGGGCTGATCAGTGCCCGTTCCTCATACGAAAAGGTTGTTTTCACACGATTTTCCTCTCAACGTGACCATATCTTCCTCTGGCAGGCGGCCAGACCTGTGTTTAATTATTGGTGTTGGAAATAATGCGATTGGCTAGATCCTATTCCCAGCAAAACCTTTTTTCATGTCTAGGAAATAAAAAAGCCTATGGGACACCATAGACCGAATAAACAATATTTTGTGCTTATCATAGGAAAACTTTAGACTATATGGTGGTTGCAAAATCCACTCATATTTCCTATAATTAATGCATAAATTGTATTGTTTATAAGGCTTTTCACCTTTTGGTGGTTGTGCCTGTTCGGTACTGGTGGTACCTGAGCTATTCGGAAACGCCAATTTCCAAACAACTTCTTATAACTATTAAAAAAGTACCTCGCCAAAGGTGCTTTTTTTATTTCCCCATGTATTTATTCTACACAACCCTTTCCCAAAAATCAACACAAATTATCACTCAAAAGTTATAATCTATATCAAATTAACTTTGCTTTTATCTAAAAAAGTGATATCATAGTTGTAATAAAAATGTAAAAAACTATTATAATACTTTTATTTTAATAGTTTTTTACTGTTATTAATCTAAATATCTATTATTTTGTTGGGAGGAAAAAAATTGGAAATTATTTCTGTAAATATCCAAAAAGGCGGATGCGGAAAGACAACCACCTGTCAGGTTCTTGCAGAAATCCTTGGGAAAGAATTTGACAAGAACGTCCTTTGTGTAGACATGGATCCCCAGTGTAATCTGACAGCAGCTGCCGGAATAAACTTACTTGAATATCAGGAAAAGAATCTCTTAGGGCTACTCAAAGAAGAATATCCCATACAGGATTGTATAGCAGAATCGGAGTATTACGATATCATTCCTGGTTCCTTAAACCTTACCGATGCCGATACAATATTTAATAACGTCATTTCAAAAGAAACTCTTCTGAAAGATGCACTAGCTCCTGCAGCAAGTGCCTATGACATTATAATCATCGATACACCCCCATCATTGAATGTCCTTGCAAGCATGGCTTTAACAGCATGTACCAAAGTAATTATTCCATGCCTTGCAGACTATTTTGCAATGATGGGTCTTAATCAGCTTTTTGGACGTATAAGTCAGATTAAGAAAAAACTTAATCCTGATCTTTCACTTGAAGGAATCCTTCTTGTGAAATATGGTGGCAGAGCTAATCTTGATAAAGCAGTTGTTGATGGTCTTGATGATATGGCAAAGAGAATGGAAACAAAAGTGTTTAACACGAAAGTAAGAGAACGTGTAAAACTTAGAGAAGCTCAAAGCCAACAACAATCAGTAATTGACTATCCCGATACAAAAGATGTTGTTGCTGATTATAGAGAATTACTTAAAGAAATAGAGTTAAAATAATAGTTTTATACCATTATAAAACTATTATTTTACTCCTATGGAAGGAGTTATATGGCCTCAAAAAGAAAACCAGTAACTATTGCTACGAATACAGGCGCATTATCAGAAGCAGCAGTACCAAAACTAGAAGAAGCTCCTGTAAAAAAAGAAAAACAAAAAGCAATAGCAAAGCATCCTGGGGGACGTCCCAAAAAGACTACTCCAAAAGCTGAGAATAGGACCATCAGCATGGATCCAATTTTATTTGAAAAATATCTGATCATAAGTGAGAGAACAAACAAGGTTTCTATATCAGAATTTCTTAGACATGCTGTTGAGTTTTATTGCCAGCAAAACTCCATCTCATTATATGATGATGAGCTTAATAAAGAAGCTACAGCAAACTACAAAGCAAGATTAGAAGAAAAAGAAAACAAAAAGAAATAATAATAGTTTTATACCATTATAAAACTATTATTTTACCACTAATAATCATTTATTATACCTTTATAAAAGGAGAATGAGCATATGATGTCAGAAAAAATCCGTCTTGTATTAGCAAAAAAAGACAAAAGCAAAGCATGGCTTGCAGATCAGCTTGGTTGGAGCACAAGTAATCTTTACAATAAATTCAAACGTGACAATTTCAGCGAAAAAGAACTGGTAGAGATAGCTAAAGTATTAGACTGTAAATTTGAAGCCAATTTCGTATTAAATGACTCTGGTGAAAAATTTTAATATCCATCTTATTGAATATAATACCATTATAATAGTTTTATTATAATAGTATTATAACGTTATAATACTATTATCAAACTAATGCTATATGTTCTTCCAACGCTTTTTCCTGCATCTCGGAAGTGATTCCGATATACTTCTGTGTCACAGCAACAGAACTGTGCTGCAGAAGCTGCTGGACCAGGACGATATTATAACTGTTGTTTAAGTAGATCTCAGTTGCAAAGAACTTCCTGAAGGAGTGTGTTCCTATATTCTTATATCCAAGATAGTCGCATACCTTCGCAAGATACTTCTGGACAGCCCTTTCTCCTATGGGAAAGAGCTGCCCTGTTTCTTCTATATTATTGTCTGCAGCATACACCCTCATGTAATTGTATATGGCAACAGGGACCGTAAAGGTCCTTTTCTTTAACGTCTTTTTCTCCGTGATGTTGAGCCTGTACCTTCCACCATCCATGATTATGTCAGACATCTTAAGCCTCAGGATATCTTCTATCCGTAGTCCTAAGTTTGCCTCCAGGACCAGGGCAGTAGCTATCTTCTCATTTGCCCTGAAGAAAGATCCGCCCGTCTTCATGGTCTCAATTATTTCCTGATACTGTTCTTTCGTAAGCGCAACAGTGGTCTTGTTAGCCATTTTCCTTTGGTCCTTTCCTGGCAGTTCTCTTTTTCATCCTGTAAAAAGTAGCCCTTCCAATGCCAAGTTTTTCTGTTATATCCTTCTCAGACAGTCCCTGGTCAATAAGCTCCTGCACCTTTTTAGCCTGCTCATCAAGCTTTTCAGGATGCGGCTTTCTTCCTGCAGGTTTGGTCATGGAAATTGTATCATTTATATTCTGATACTTCTTATTAAGGATGCTTATTCTTCCTTCAAGACTGCTGACTTTTCTTCTAAGTTCCTCTATGACATCTCGGTCTGACACCGGTACATCTGAAGGATTCCGGTAACTAAAAAAGATCTCGCCATTATAGTCCCTGTCCCATACATCAATGAAGGTGCGCCTTCCCTTTGCATCTGAATGCCTAACAAAGATCCTTGGGTAATCATGCTTCTTCTCCGGATCAGATTCTGGAAATATGGTTATGAGTGCAAGCGCTCCTTTCCCTGAAGCACGTACTGTTGCTATCTCATATACGTGGTCCTCATTTCCATAGGGGATTATCTCTCCCTTTACAGATTCATATGTTTCGATTATCCGTTTTTCCTCAGCTTTCGTTATCCAGGCTTTCTTCTTCATTTCTGATTCCTTTAATCATCTCAATAATATAATGATACTGTATTAATAATGGTATTCTCACGAAAGGGCACTTTGTACAATGTCAAAATATCACGGAAAGTCACTTTGTGAGCATGTATCACTAATATAATGATACACCAAAATCAACTTTCTGTCAGCTTTACTTTGGATTAAAGATGATTCTGAAAGATAATTCTATCTCCGTTTTTTTGATATCATTTTCATCTATATCTAAACAAAATAGTAATTTTTAGACAAAATCGCATTGTATTTTGTCTAAAACATGTTTAAAATATGATTTGTAGACAGAATCTCACAGAGAGGAACACCGTATAATGAATAACATAATAGGACGTGAAAAAGAGATCCACCGCCTTAAGCGAGTATTGGAAGAACAGGAAGCCCAGCTCGTTATTGTATATGGCAGAAGAAGAGTTGGAAAAACATATCTGGTAAATGAATTTTTTGACTATAAATTTGACTTTAAATTTACCGGTTCATATAACCATAAAAAATCGGAGCAGCTCCAGAATTATATACTGGAGTTTAACCGTTATACAAAAGAAGAACATGATACTCCTAAAGACTGGACTGAAGCCTTTTTTCTGTTAAGGGATTACCTTGAGCAGAAAGATCCTGGAGAAAAGCAGGTAGTCTTTTTTGACGAAATGCCCTGGATGGACAATCAGGGATCCGGCTTTCTTTCTGCATTTGAGTGGTTCTGGAATTCATGGGGCAGTACCAGAAAAAACCTTGTCTTTATAGTATGCGGTTCAGCCACATCCTGGCTTATAGATAAAATAGACAGAAACAAGGGAGGCCTCTTTAACAGACGCACCTGCAGACTGTACATTGAGCCCTGGAATCTTTATGATACGGAGCAGTACCTTATCTCAAGGGACATCTACTGGTCCCGATATGATATCACTGTATGCTACATGATAATGGGTGGCATACCATATTACCTGAAGTTACTGGACAGAGAACTTACCCTGAATGAAAATATTGACTTGATGTTTTTCAGAAACAGATCAGAACTGTGGGATGAGTTCGACCAGCTGTACAGGACGCTGTTCAGTAACAGTGACAAATATATAAAAATAGTCGAGGCGCTGAGCAAAAAAAAGAAAGGGCTAAGTCGAGCTGAAATCTCAGCAGCAACAAAGATTCCTGAAAACGGGACCCTGACAAAAATGCTGACAAACCTCATTGATTCCGGTTTTGTCAGAGTTAATGATACATTTGGGTATAAAAACTATGAAAAGACATTCCAGCTATCTGATTATTACACACTATTTTATTTTCGCTTTATAAAAGACAACTATGGTAAAGACGAGCATATGTGGAGTAACACAAACGACAATCCTGCAAGGCAGGTATGGCAGGGTCTTACTTATGAACAGGTATGCAAGGATCATATTCCACAGATAAAGAAAAAGCTTGGGATATCCGGGATCATGTCCACAGTATCATCCTGGTACAAAAAAGGCAGCGACACGGAAGACGGAGCACAGATAGATATGCTGATTGACCGCCGTGATCATGTCATAAGTCTGTGTGAAGACAAGTTTTCAACGCATGAATATGAGATCACTAAGGACTATGATGCTTCACTTAAGAATAAAGTTGCTGTATTTCGTAATTCGACAAAAACCAAAAAGACGATCCAGGTAATCCTGATAACAACCTACGGCCTCAAAAAGAACAGTTACAGCAACTACGTCGGAAAGGTTATCCTGATGGATGATCTGTTCGAAAAAAATGATGACTAAGTCATAGAATAGTTCGTATTTATCCTTTAATTAGTTCGTATATACCACTATTCTATCATCATCCCCAGTAACTACGCAAAAATAAAGTACGTAAAAGTTATCTTTTACGTACTTCAAAATATCATCTTTATTAAATATCTGTCATGCTAATGCTATAAATTAAGTAGCTGCACTGCCCACATATTTATTGCTAATAAAGTGCCAAACAGCTAAAACAAGCATCATGCTCCCAATCACCGCAAAACAAATTGTCGTTCCTAATTCCGAAATATATGCTGAAGCAAACAAAAAAACTATTTCCACAAAATTCACTCCCATATTATAAGCTGACAAAACCTCGGCTCTCTTACCTTCAAGATGATTTTTATCAATAACTTTATTCTCAATCTCATCAAATATATAAGCTGGAATGGATATTACAAGCGGAAGCAGTAACATTATTGGGATAATTATCCATCTTACATTTAATTTTCCAAAAGCTACCATGCAAATGCCTGCTACACCAAAACCTATTATAAACGTTTTAAAATAATTCTTTTCCCCTATATAATCTAGAAATTTCTCAGCTGTCATCTCAAATAGTGAATACCCTAATATAATGACAGTCATCCATTCTTCTGATATACCAAGGTTTTCTAACTTATCGACGTAAAAGAAGTTGATCAGTATAAATGAAATACTAACGCAAGCCAAAGTTACCATAATTATTATGTTCTCAATATTTAACTCAAGAATGAATAGCTTTTTCTTCCCAGCAACCAGATTATTAGTAATATTTTTTACTTTATTCTTTTCATCTTCTATTCCAAAGCTCATAAAAGCTGCGATAATATTCATCACAACAGTAAGTATAAGTAATCCTTTGATTTCAAAGAAATGATATATACCCGCATACATAACTGTGCTAACAATAAAACCTGCTGTGCCAAATTTTCCGACTCGTGCACTCTTAACAACGTATTCCCCATCATCATATTTCTGATATAAATATGCACTTATAGTACCTGAAGTAAAGCAATTCGCAATTCCTTCAATTACTGCTTCAGCTATAAACAGCACATAATTTTTAGAAATAAATGCAGCCAACATCGTACTTCTAGCAATTAGCAGCATAAACTGAGACAAAACAATTGTATTCTTATATCCAACAGTGTCAGTAATCTTTCCGGTTGGTATTTCGCCGAAAAAAATCACAACAGAAAGAATTGCTTGTAATATGAAAAACTGATTAAGAGTAATTCCTGCTCTAGTTCTCACAAGTAACGCAACTGGGGCAAAAAAAACTAATCCATTCAAAAAAGAAACCACCTCTAGCTTGTCAATCTTAGCAAAACTGCGCATATTTCCTCCTCACCTCTGGAATAAAAATATTGTCAATAAAATATTCAAAATTTTCTTTCTCGTATTCACAGCATTTCTCAAAATTCACTTTATGAGAAAGCTGACAACCTCCACCACAAAAACCTCCTATTTTACATCCCATACACTCTTTATATGAGTCTGATGTCTTATCCTGGACCTCATACTTCAGTAAATTATCTAAAGAAAAATCAAATATATTGTACTTAGGTCTTCCGACCGTGTATGTACATCTATATGTCTTAAGATTATTATCAACATAAAATGCCATATCTTCTTTAGAAGAATTCCAACAATAATTATTTTTTCCCTTTTTCTCTAATTGATTTGTTATAATACCTAATTTACGGACAAGATTATTTGTAGTTTTTAAAAACGCAATATGCATATTATCCGGTAGTTTATGCTTCATTATTTCCCCAATAAGCTCGCTTTCCTTTAAAATATGCGGATATCCCGTCTCGAAAAGTCGGTCATCAACTCTTCCAAGCGACCATACAAAATTAGGATTGGTCAATAAATCTAACGATTCCAAATCATTTTTCATATCCCATATTTTGTCATAATTTAGCCTATCTATATTGGTTGCAAGATTAACTTTAACTCCATAAGAAATTAGTATTTTTATACAATCAATTAATTCCTTAGTAGATTCAGAACAATTTTGAGATTTATCTAGACTACACCTTGTCAAATAATTTAACTCGGTACTATCAATTGTAGGGTTTATAGAGCTTATAAATTTGCGGTTGATAATAAGCTTTTTAAGAAAGCGCCTCAAATAAAAACCATTCGTAGTAATATGAAGCGGAATTCTTTTTTCTTTGCAAAATAGTAGCACTCTATCAAAAGCTTTTTCATTTTCTGGCAGTAATGGCTCTCCTCCAAATAACCCAATATCTACATTTTTATCCGGATTAAGCTCCATATAATCACTTATAATAGCCAGAATCTTTTCCAGGTTTTCTTCTGATATAAGCCTTCTGTCCAAAGACACATCATGCTGCTGATAACAATATGTACATCTAAAATTACATTTATAAGTTATTGCCAATATAAAACTCACTGAATTACAATCCACATGGCTATCATCACTTCTTTCCTGCGGAAAATAGTCACCAACTAACTCGTCATTATTTAATAGATAACATTTATTATTGAAAGAATCCAAAACAATATTCATGTTATCATCAAGTTTTGTGACATACTTATCATCTAACCACATATGATTGAATTCTAGATTATCATCGCTTATTGAAAAAATACATCCATCTTCTAATTTTAGCATTTTCGTTTGCAGAAAGGGCTGAAATAATTTCAGCCCCGACATTTTAATAATTATCAATATCTTCTATGAGTGTGATCAATGCACTCGCAAGATAACTGTACATCATCATTCTGCTCCATCTCAGCAAATTCCTCTGGTGATAATTCAAATGTACTCATATTTCTGCATCTCCTTCATTTTATATTTTTCTTATTTACTACTAAAAAAATCTGTAAACACATAGAAATTCATAGTCCAAATTCCCATGCTTCTATCACTAAACGAAATACCTGCCCTAATTTATCCAATAAATTATTATTTTTTCACCTCCATTCCTGGTTTTAACCCTTTATCAAAGCAGAACAGGTTGTTCCATTTAATAATCGCTTTGCTTTATTTGATAAGTTTTCTGATGAATAGATTTCATTAATAACTCTATTTTTATAAAGGCCATGGCAACCTTCATATCTGTTCAAAATACTCATAGCTAGGCTCCTTATCCAATCGTTTCCTCATATTCTTCTAGCAAATCAATTTCAATATCTAACTCCTGATTTACAGAACACTCATAATCTGCAGCAGCCACAACTATTTTCCCCGTATCAATACTAAAAACTAAAAGTAATAAAACTAATATGCCCCTTACAATCTTCATTCTTTTTCTCCTGTATGATTTTTATTTGGTGTAACTACAAAATACACGTTATAAACATTGCCATCATCTTCTGACATGGTCTGATATTTTCTCAATAGTTCATCATATTCTTTAAGAAAACTATCCATTTTATTTCTATTAGCTTTAATAAACAAAGCTTGAACTCTGTTCGGCTCATTTTCTTGCCACAATGCATTTTTTACTGCATCCTTTACCATTAATGAATATTGATGAGAATATCTACTTATAATTCGTTTTTTTTCAAATGAATCATTAATATTTTTTAGATCTTTTCTTATTAAAATATTTTTTTCTTCATAACAATATTTAATGGACTCATTGGAACAATCACTTTTCTTTACAATACCTATGTCAACCATTTTATTTATATAATTTGAAACTGTGAAAACTGGAATGTCTAATTTGCTCGCAATTTCAGCACAGCTAGACGCTTTATCAAATATGCAAATCAATATATCTAAGCCTAAACCAGATATTATTTCAACTTCCAATTCTTCCATCTTTTTCTCTATACTTTCTATTATCTTCACCTGCCTTTTTTCAATTTCTTTATGAATAAAATATAGCAATTTGAATTCAGTAACAGCACTCGACAAAACATAAACTTTGTTGTTTCCATTTACCTAAAATTCACCTTCCAGTGCCCCCATTTTGTGATACAATCATTCTTAGTGTTTAGCATTTGTGGTTATCAGCTATATCAATACTAGCTTTGCTAAAAATCGAATCATATTATATTGTTTTACAGGAATTATAATGAGTATTAGAAACGCCGGACAGATTATTAAAGAAGCACGTATAAATGCTGGATTATCACAAGAAAAATTATCTGATGGAATTTGTTCACTTGCATCTCTGAGTAATATAGAAAATGGGATTCTTGGAGTAAGTCCATTTACATTTAATTTATTAATGCAAAAAGCTGGCTCTTCCAGAGAAATCTATCCATTTTTTGAAAATGATTCTGATTGGGAATGCTTTATACATATAAAACAAGCAAGATTCTACCTCCTACATTGGAAAATGCAGGAAGCATATATAGAATTACTAGCTGTAAACGACCAAAATTTCAATTATAACCGTTTATACTTTCAAGAGTGGTTTTTTTTATATTCTCAATTTCAATACTATACCGCAACATCAGATATACGACTCATCTATGATAAATATCTTGAAATACTACCATATTATTCCATAGATATATCTAACCTTGACTTTAAATACAAGTTACTTACTGTATCTGAAATTAATGCACTTCTACTGTTTGCAGAATTATCTTTGGAATTAAAAAAAGAAGAACATTGTTTAATAATCTGTCAACAATTATTACCCTATATAGAAAATACAAAGTTGACTGATTCAGAAAAAGAAGAACTTCTTACAAAATACAATATAGTATATATTAAATACCTATTATGTATTGGCGATTATTCTTCCGTAGAGAAAATAATAAAAGGAATCACATATGCAGAACATTCAATGAATCTTAATTTCTTAGTTATTGAACTTAGAATCATTGAATCAATTTATTATTACCTTACTGGTAACAAGTCGCAATATCAACAATTATTAAATGATATTCTTTGTTCCATTACTGCCACACAGAATGATTTTTTTTCCTATCTACGTAAAATGCTTGTTTTTTTTAAAGTCAAAGACGCTATTTCAAAAGAATGTATAATAAACCACTCATTTGCCAAAATTACTTATACTTACAATGATAATTTTTCAAATGGCATATTTGATATTTATGGAAAAGATGTTCTTACAATAGGAAGTCTTATAAAAAAGCTCAGAGTTGACCAGGGAATCTCTCAACAAACATTATGTCAAGGATTATGTAGCAAATCAATGCTTTCAAAGATTGAAAATTGCATTTTAAATCCCGACATAATTATAGCAGGCGCTTTATTAAATAGGCTTGGTTACTCCGAAAGGGAACTAGTATTTTACGGTAATAAACAAGAATCCCAATTTAATGAACTTAAATTATCACTTTCAACCCTTCCTGCTAAATCTTCAGATTATATAAAAAAATTAAATGAACTAAAAGAATTAGCTGAACACACCAAACATCCTCTAATTAAACAGACTTATGTTTTATTTGATATTAGAACCATGCCTGATTCTTCTGAGAAAGAAACAAAAATAAAAGATGCCATATTTATAACGCTACCAGCATTTGACATTAATAAAATGCTTAATTATCGCTTATCATGGGTAGAATTTTCCTTAATTAATCAACTAATAAAATGCATTAATAATATTTCGAGTACATATAATACTCAGACCTATTTTCAACAAATTTTTTTATATAAAGAGATTACAAAGCCTAATATAATATATGCGCTCCAATTATATCCAGTTACTTACTATATCCAACAAAAGTTTTTTTT
>NZ_ATVX01000031.1 GCF_000420945.1 Butyrivibrio sp. VCB2006 | reverse complement strand
TGATATCCCAGCCTTCTGCTGTATGATCCTTACCGTCATACTTATCTGTCTGCTGTGTACCTGTAATAGTTACTGTTACAGGAAGCTTGGTGATTGTAAGTGTTCCGTCGGTTACAACCCATTTATCAACTGTAAATGCATCTGTATTAAGCGTAAAGCTCTCGTTTGTAAGTCCCATAGGGTATGGTCCAACATTCTTACCAGTTACGCTTACTGAATCAACTGATCCGCCGCCATTTGCAAGGATAATATTATCCTTAGTAAGGCCTTCAACATCATTTCCATCCTCGTCCTTGATACTTACAGACTTAACACCTGTAAGAGTCTGATCTTCTCCGGTGTATGGACGAGAGTCGTCCTTAGCCTCGATTGTAATAGTAATTTTAAGCTTGGTATAAACAATATTGATTACCTGAGGATTTGTAATCGCTCCGGACTCATCCTTAATGTCTGCCTGAACATCATAGTTATTGTTATCAACAACTCCGCTCTTATATCCAAGCGGTTTCTTCCAGTCAATCTGACCCTGAGCTGTTCCGGACTCAATAACTACTGTATACGGAAGATCTACAGTATAAGTCTTAGTATCAAGAAGTGTTCCCTCGGTACTATCCTTATAATAATTTACAGTATATGTTCCTTTTTCTCTTTCCCAAACGGCATAGAGATCATTACCAACTCTCACACCATCCACAAGAGTTGTATTAAGGTTATTAGCTGCAATCTTTTGACCTGCATTAACAAATACTGTTCCAGCTGCAGCATCTTCTTGGGTCTTAGCCCATCCAATAAACTTATAACCTGTATATGAGAATCCGGCATCTGCTGCAGAAAGCGCAATTACACCTTGATTCTTCTTAAGTTCTTCTTCGCCTACAGGAATAGTATATGTAGCATCTGTTTCGTTATTTGCATGGTATGTAATAGTTGTAGTTTCAGAAGATCCCTCTTTACCATATTCTTCATACTGAGCATAAAGAGTAACCTTACCACCAACTATTATTGATGGGTCGATAACAAAACTATTATTTGGATACAGCATTGTGCCGGAATTATTGACCTTCCAGCCAAGGAATGTGAATCCCTTTTCGATTGTCGTAGGAGGACCTGCAACTACTACTGCAGAATTCTTGTAGTACTCATATTCGTCCTCGGGTGCACCACTTCCGTGTCCGTTTCCATCGTACGTAATACCAACAGTACCTGGGCTTCTCCATCTAGCTGTGAGGTTTACATCTTCTGCAATTTCTCCATAGCCATAGGCAAAGTTTGTCTTATCATCAAACCATCCAACCAGTTCATAACCGGCTTTTGTAGTCTTCTCAAGTGATGTCTTGCTGAGAATTGTCTTATAATCTACGTCAAAATCAGCCTTCTGTCCTTCTGGAAGAGTACCGTCATCAGGATTGAGGTGAACGTGATACTGAACCGGTGTGTAATAAGCGTACAGTACCAATTGGGAATCAGGCATCGTGCTACTCCAATTAAATGGTACCTTACCACTCTTATCCTGGAACCATCCGGCAAACGTATAGCCCTCTATATCATCTAATTTAGGAGCTATGTCCTTATATGTTGAAAGGTTCTGCTCAAACGGAACAGATGCAAACTTACTGTTAACATCAGTAACTTTTGTTGTAATTCCATTGAAGTTGTCATAAAAGTCAATAGAGTGACGGTTTCTCTTATAATAGAGTTTCATGGTTCCGCCAACGCTAACGTTTGCCGTACCATTCCAATATGCTGGTGAAGAGTCAAGTTTTGAATATCCCTTAATATCCATGAACTCTTCTGCCTCAGTCGATTTCATTCCGCGTTGCCATGGTAACGGAACAGACCTTAACACCTTAAAGCCAATTCCATTATGATTTGTTGCAATTGTATCCCCTTCAAGGGCTTCAACATAGTATATAAAGGTAGCATAACCATCCGGATCTTCATTATAATATGTAAATGTAATATTCTCTGGAGGCATATTAACAATGTAATCCAGATACGTGCCTTCTTTGTATGTTTGGCTATCTGAATCTACTTCCCAACCATTTCTATATGTTGTATTTCCTACCTTTATTGGAAAATTACCATATATGTTGACGCCATATCTAGCTGTTATAGTAGTAACTTCACTATATGAAGTGATCCATCCACCTTGTTTTTTTCTAAAAGTAAGAGTATAAGTCTCTCTGTCAAAATACAGATTTACTACAGTATCACCCTTAGCTCTGATAATAGTTGTAGACTTATTATCCTCGCCATAAACAATTGTCTTTTTGGAAGCATTATACTTAAATCCTTTATCAGGATGATCTATATAATCACTGAGCATATCATCAGTAATCACAGTATCTGTCTTGCCTTCGAGTGAATAGCTTGCCTTATAGTCGTATTTTGACTCTTCTTCTGCCTGCTGCTGCCAAATAATTACTGTATACTTAGTTTTTGTCTTAGGTGTCCACTTAGCATACAGAGTAATGTCTTTTGACAGAGTTCCATCCCAATTAAAGGCTGAAGATTCTACAACTTCGCCTGGGTTTGCGCCTGCCTTTTCATACCATCCGCCAAAATCATAGCCTGGTCTTGTAGGATCATTTGGCTTGGATCCAATTGCAGCTTGTCCTTCAAATACAGCCTTAGGGCCGGTGTAGCTTGCGCCACCGCCTGATCCGCCATCATTCTCATCAAAACGGATCCAATATCCCTTTACAACAACAGCATATACATAATGATCCTTTGAAGCATCAATTTCCTTAACTACAGTTCTTGTATCCGGATTAGGCTTAACTTTATCAGTTGTCCAGCCCTTGAACACTTCTTCTGCTTCATCCGGTGTATATGTTTCTTTCTCTAAATTAATCTTGGTACTCTGTCCTGTCGTAACAGTGAGTTTCTTAACCTGAACTACTTCGCCCTTATATCCAATGAAAGTAACATAATAGGTTGTCTTAATGTCAGCATAACAATTGATAACTTCACCGGAAGTAACGTTACCTACTGTTGTAAATTCAACTTTAGTTTTCTGTCCATCCTTCTGATAGTACCATCCAAGGAATTCCTCGTCTTGTTCAAGTGGTGGATATCCTGGATCGTGAAGAGTCTCTCCCTCTACTACAATCTGGGTATTATAAGGCTCAGCATCGCCTTCTTTAGTATAGAAATTGTAAGTAAGAGTTGCATGAAGGTCCTGTGACTGATCTTCTGTTGATCCATTATTTGCTACAACGAATACAGAGAACTGAGTTGAATTAAAGCTTACAGCTGTAGCTTCCTTAGTATCATCTGCAGGATCTGAATTGGCATCCTGAGTAGAGATGGTTGCATTGATTTCCTCAACAACACCATCATGCTCATGAATAACGCTGAACTCTTCACCCTCGATAGCATCATCCAAGGCAAGTTCAACATGTACATACTTACCGTCTGCAGGCTGGATCTCGCTTCTTACTCCATCCTCATTAGTATAGTAGAAAGTAATGTCGACGCCCTTAGCCTGTGTAGCATTTTCCATTACCTGCTGAGCAGTCTCAAGGGCCTGTGCATCAGAAACAGGATTGATCTCTACTTCTGTTCCCTTAGGGAATACGCCTATTTCAGCCTTTACAGATACAACCATTCCGCCCTTATGCACATTATTAGCTTCGATTCCGGGCATCTTGTCTGCAATATCTTCCTCAGCGATGAAGTTAGCTGTAAATACAGCATCTGCTTCAAGACCTGATGGCACAAATGTTGCCTCTGTGCAGACCTGATTACCATCAGCGTCTGTCCAGTCTACAAATGTATATTCGTCGTTCCAAGCCTCAGCTTTTGCGCCTTCAAACTTGGCATCTTTCTTATTGATATCAACAGTTTCTTTTGATTTAGAAACGCGTCCGCCCTTTGTAGACTTATAGGTTACGGTAACGAGCTTTTCTTTCACTTCTGCTGAAGTAGCTGCTGTTGCTGCCTCTTCTGCAGTTGTAGCCTCTGTAGCCGCCTCGGCTGTGGTAGCTTCTGTAGCTGCTTCAACCGTGGTAGCCTCTGTGGCTGCGCCTGTATTATCAGCAGCTGCTGCATCGCCACTAATTGTATCGCCGGTATTTGCAGCATCATCCCCTGCTGCACCAGCTTCTGACGCTGCGGCATCATCTGCTGTTGTTTCAGGATCTGTATTTTCCTGAGCCGGAGTCTCTGACTGCTGTCCCTGGTTTTCAGGCTGTTGATCCTGATTCTCAGGTTGCTGGTCCTGATTCTCGGACTGCTGATCCTGGTTCTGTCCATCCTGATTATCCTGCTGAGCATCAACAGTATTATCACCAATGTCCTCAAGCAGTGTCAGCTCTTCTTCGCTTCCAACGGCAAATGCTCTTGTGGAAGCCCAGTCGCTGCCAAATGTGGTAACAACCAGTGCAAATGCCAGAAGAATTGCAAGTGATCTGTTCCATTTCTTTAACATAAAAAATCTCCCTCCGTTAAGAAATAAAAAATCATGATGCTGAATGTTTCTGAGTTTCCTGCTGTGCTGACCCGGCCTTAGCCATAGCCTCATGCATAAGATTCATGAGTTCAAGCGTACTTCTGAAGTTAACACGTCTGTTCTCTTCAGCCCAGGTCACTCGGCCCTGCCAAGTGTTATTTTGACAGTACTCGATTTTCACTATGAAAGTTCCTTTCCCATTGCTAGTCGTTGGGTTGTCATCGTTTTGAATACTTTTATTCTTCATTACGTTTACCCTCATAAATGAGATTATAGAAAAGCGACAATCATATAACTCATCATATTTGTATTAAATTGTGAACTTTTTTTCACAATTGATACTCACAATTTTAAACAAATTTTCACATGATGAACACATATTAATAATTAAGTTTCATTAAGTTTCTCTAAATAAAGTATAAAATGCAGACAGAGCCACTACATATAGCAGTGGCCCTGTTTTTTGATTCCATATATTCAAATGTATTTCATACAATTTACGATAACGTTTTCGGGTTTTTACAATATTGCGAAATATTATTTCTATATTTCCGCAAACAAAAACGACGCTGGATTTTCATCTCAGCGTCGTTCATAATTTGTTTACAATAAATTAAAAGAATGGTTACTCAGAATCATCTTTTAGACATATCCTCTTGTTAATATAATATTGTCAGATGAGTTAAGACAATACCAATTTTAAAAAACTTTTTCATAATATGCCAGGTAAGGAAGCTTACCTGGCATCCTCCCTTTTATAGGGACTTTTTTTATTTCTGGAATTATTTAGCGCTTCCCTGAAGGAAGTTCTCCATATCAGCAACTGCTGATTCCTCATCAGATCCATCCGCAATAACAGTAACGGTTTCTCCTGAGTTAAGTGTCAGAGTCATCATACCCATGATACTCTTTGCGTTAACCTTTTTAGACTGAGCTTCAATATGAACAGTACTCTCATATTTGCTTGCAAGCTGAACAAGCTCTGCAACAGGTCTTGCTTCAAGTCCTCTAGGCAACTTGATTTCGATAGATTTTGTGATCATAATTCCCCTCCTGAATCTAACCTAAAACTTTACTTTCCCTTTATCTTATCTGCGAGTTCACTTAGTTTCCTAAGTCTATGATTAACTCCCGATTTACCAACGACCGGATCAAGGAACCGCCCCAGTTCCAGTAGTGTTGAATCAGGATGTTCAAGCCTGACTTCTGCCATTTCTCTTAAGGATACAGGAAGATTTTCAAAACCGTAATGGTCTCTCAAATAGGTGATATCCTCAATCTGCTTGGTTGCAGCATTGACAGTTTTGGTGATGTTTGCGACCTCGCAATTAACTCTTCGGTTAATGGAGTTACGCATTTCCTTGACAATTCGGAGGTTCTCAAGGTTCATAAGGCTGACAGGAGCTTCCATTATATTAAGAAGATCTACAATTCCTGCTCCTTCCTTAACATATAGAACGAAATACTTTTTCCTGCGAACTATCATGGCCTTAATATCAAAAGACTCTATCATTTCCTTAAGGTTTTCTGCCTGCTTCTGACTATCACAGACATATTCAAGGTGATAACTCTTTTTAGGATCGCTTATTGATCCCAAGCACATGAATGAGTCTCTTAAAAAAGCTCTTTTACAACAAGAATTCCTTGTAACCTGTGGACTAATACCCTGGCTGATGTCTCTTATGGATCCATCAGACTCTATCATACGAATAGCCCCCAGAATCTTGTTTAATATCTTCTGATCAGCTATCACAGGCCGATAAATGCGGCCATTTTCCTTAATACTGGGGGTATCCTCCAAAATGCTAGTTCCTATATTAAATGCTTTTTTTAATAATGTAAAGAACTTTCTAACCACCAGCTGGTTGTCATCCTGCAAATAAAGCACATAATCTGTGCCTTCTGTGGCTCTTATAACCCCTGCGCCGTCGATGATTGCAGCTATCTCAGCAAGCTGACAGTGCCTGGAAGATCCTATGTGTTTAGACAGTTCCTCTTTTACTTCAAGAGAAAACGACATATATTGTTACTCCAATAGACCAATTTATTTGGCCTGTTTAACGTCCCTATGCAGGAGCTTGATACCGTAGTTGCCTCCGGAAGCCTTGAGTCTGTCATAGAGCTCATTTGCTATAGTTACGCTTCGGTGCTGTCCTCCGGTACATCCAATTGCCACAACAAGCTGATACTTGCCCTCCTGGACATATCCGGGAATCAAGAACTGCAGCATGTCTGTGAGCTTATCCAAAAATTCTCCACAGGCTGGGAAGCTCTTAACGTAGTCCTGAACTCCCTTATCATTACCTGTCTGATGCTTGTACTCATCAATATAATACGGATTAGGAAGGAATCTTACATCAAATACAAGGTCTGCATCAGATGGGATTCCATATTTAAATCCAAAGGAAAGGATTGTAACCATCAGAGAGTTATAGCTCTCATTTTTAACAAAGATTCTATCAAGCTCTTCCTTAAGTTCTCTTGTCAAAAGATTTGACGAATCGATGACATAGTCTGCTCTTTTCTTGACCTCAGCAAGAACTGCTCTCTCTTTTGCAATTCCTACTTCAATCCTGTTTCCAACGTCATTCACGTTCATGGGGTGAACACGTCTGGTCTCTTTATATCTTTTTATAAGGACCTGATCACTGCAATCCATGAAAAGAACTTCTGTGGGAATTCCCTTTTCCTTCATGGCATCGATCATTCCTGCCACTTCTTCAAATGCCTGACCGGCTCTTGCATCTATTCCCAAAACCACCTTGCTGATTTCATTTTCAGGCATGGTGATCAGTTCTGCAAATTTCTCGATTAGAGATACCGGTAAATTATCAACGCAGTAATAGCCTGCATCCTCCAGCATGTGAATAGCTGTTGATTTGCCTCCACCGCTCATTCCGGTTACAATTACAAATCTCATAGTCCCGACCCTTCTTGGCATCCGTTCGCGTAATGCCAATTATTTGATAAATCTATGATTTAGAACTTGCCTAACAATATAACTTCAGGTTCCAATTTAACTCCAAAGTCATCAAAAACTTTCTTCTGAACATCGCAGATAAGTTTGTAAATATCTTTGGAAGTTGCATTGCCCTTGTTAATAACAAATCCGCAGTGCTTATCTGAAACCATCGCTCCGCCTACAGTATAGCCGCGAAGGCCTGCATCTTCAATAAGTTTTCCGGCAAAATATCCTTCCGGTCTCTTAAATGTTGATCCTGCACTTGGATACTCGAGAGGCTGTTTTTCTTTTCTCTTAAGGGCCAGTTCCTGCATACCGGCAGCTATCTCGTCCTTGTCACCCTTAGTAAGTTCCAAAAGAGCTGACACAACAATGAAGTCCTTACCCTTAAGGGAGCTGGTCCTATAGCCGAATCTGAGAGCCTCGTTATCTAGTCTTATGACTTCTCCCTGAGGTGAAAGAGCTCTTACCTCCTTGGTAATAAGCTTCATTTCTCCACCATAAGCTCCGGCATTCATTATCATTGCACCGCCTATGGTTCCTGGAATTCCTGCCGCAAACTCAAATCCTGTAAGGGAGTTATCCCTTGCAAAGGCGGCAATCCTGGAATTCATAGCTCCTGATTCCGCGTAGATCTTTGTTTCGTCCTCTAATCTAATATCGGTGAATTTTTCAGTAGAAATAATAGCTCCGTCATATCCTTTGTCAGAAACAAGCAGATTACTGCCATTTCCAAGGACATAATAAGGAACTTCTGCTTTTCTAAGAAGCGCTACAGTGCTTTTAAGCTGCTCCAGATTCTTAGGTCTTATAAACAAGCTTGCAGGCCCACCAGTTTTAAACGTGGTGTGCCTGCTCATTTTTTCATTGGTATTCATTTCCAGATCAGGATTGATCTGTCTTAGTACTTCTATAATATCCTGGTTCAAAAGAATAACACTCCCATATATTAGTAAAGTAGCATCTTGGCTGCTCCGTAAACGCCTGCATCGTTACCAAGCTTAGCAAGAGCAAACTTTACATCTTTACAGCCTGGGAATACATACTTTTCAAAGCTTGGCTTCAAGAGATCAAACAAAACTTCTCCCGCTCTTGATACACCACCGCCAAGTACGATGATCTCAGGGTTAACAACGCTTGCTGTAATAGCAATACCCTTGCCGAGATAGTAACCATATCTCTCTGCTATCTGCTTAGCCACTTTGTCGCCTTTCTTGGCTTCATCGAATACATCCTTGCACTGGAAGTTGTCGATATGTCTAAGAGCACTGTCCTCATCAGTAGCAGCTAGGATTCTCTTAGCAAGTCTTACTGCTCCTGTTGCGCTGGCATACTGCTCAAAGCATCCATGGTTGCCGCATCCGCATGCATCAGGCTCTTCATCCTCAAGATGGATGTGTCCGATCTCTCCGCCTGATCCCTTGGATCCTGCAAGAATCTTGCCTTCGTTAATGATTCCGCCGCCAACACCTGTTCCAAGAGTTACAAGGAGCATGTTCTGATAGCCCTGTCCGCCACCCTTCCATGCTTCTCCAAGTGCTGCAACATTAGCATCGTTACCGGCCTTAACAGGAAGCTTTAACTTGGAGTGGAGCTCATTAACTACGTTATATCTCTCCCAGCCAAGGTTAACTGCCTGATAGCAAAGGCCATCTACGTTAACGGCTCCGGGAACACCGATTCCTGCGCCGATTACTTCTGTATCTTCGATTCCTCTTTCCTTCATCTTGGCTCTGATGGCATCTGCCAAATCAGACATGATAAATTCACCATTATTCTCAGTTCTGGTAGGAACCTCCCAGAAGTCTACTTTCTCTCCACCCTCAGTAAGTAAGCCGATCTTGGCAGTTGTGCCGCCCAGATCTATGCCGAATACGTATCTAGCCATCTTTTTTCTCCTCTAAAAAAATTAATCCTCGTCATCATCGTCGTCACTGCGTCTGCGTGCGAGAGAATTCTGAACTCTATTGTAAAGCTCCTGAGCTGCATTGTAGCCCATAGCTTTCTGTCTGTGGTTAACTGCTGCCGATTCACAGATAACAGCAAGGTTTCTACCGGGACGAATCGGAATACGGTGGCAAACTATCTTGTTGCCAAGGTACTCTGTATATTCCTCTTCCAGACCAAGTCTGTCATACTCTTTATCTTTATCCCAGTCCTCAAGCTTGATAACAAGATCGATTGTCTGTGTTTCTCTTACGCTTGATACACCGTAAAGTGTCTTAACATCAATAATACCAACACCTCTCATCTCAATGAAATGCTTGGTAATATCAGGTGCTGTACCAATAAGTGTCTCTTCACTGACTCTTCTAAGCTCAACAACGTCATCGGATACGAGACGGTGTCCTCTCTTGATAAGCTCAATAGCTGTCTCTGACTTACCAATTCCGCTCTCACCTGTGATGAGAACGCCGACACCATAAATATCAACCAATACGCCGTGGATTGAAATGCATGGTGCAAGCTTAACATTAAGCCATCTGATGATTTCAGCCATGAATGAAGATGTTGATTTCTTGGTAATAAGAACCGGAACTCTTTCCTCAATGGCGATCTTTATGAAAAGAGGATCTGGGGCAAGCTCTCTGCAGAATACAACTCCCGGAATATCGAATGAGAGGAATTCTCTGTATTTCTGTTCCTTCTCATCCTCAGGAAAAGATTCCATGTAAGTATATTCTACGAATCCGATAACCTGAAGTCTTGTAGCTTCGAAATGCTCAAAATATCCTGCCAACTGAAGGGCCGGTCTGTTGATATCCGGCTGACTGATCCTGATTTTCTTGATATCAAGCTCCGGAGTCAGGTTTTCAAGCTTCATTTTCTCTATGATGGTTTTAAGACTTACGCTTGCCATTGTGTCCTCCTTTTATATGTAGTGATGATGTTACGGATTGCTTCACTTCGTTTTCGCAATCCTACAAGCATTCGGAAATCGATATGCTAATATACATTCGCATATCTTTTTTCCTCATCCTTGTTCGGTCTTCAAGGTCATATGTTGCATTGTGCAAGCACAGCAACCTATGACTTTGAATTCCTATATCATCACATGTTTACGTTAAACAAGTTACGAAGTTCGTTGACGATATCTTCTGTATCAGCGTCGATACAAACGGCCTCGTTGATTTCTGAAAGTGACTTAAGGTCTGCCTTATCAGATTCACTCATCTCATAACCTATAGTATATACCGAAATTCCAAGTCCACCAACTATTGGAGTAATTCTTTTAAGTTCGTAGCCTGCATTCTGTGCTCCGTCGGAAAGAACGAAGAGCATCATGTTTGCATCCGGAACTTCCTTGCTCTTTTCAAGAAGCATCTGCATTCCGACAAGAACAGCATCGTATGTGGCAGTCTGTCCGCCTACATCAAGGTCTTTTACCGCACCACTAAAGTAAGCTCTCTGCTTGTTATCAAACTGAGCGATTGGAAGGTTGATGTAAACCTTATCACTGTAGCTTACAAGTCCGATATAGCTGCTTGAGTCAATGTACTGCATTGTATTAAGAAGTGAGTTCTTGAGGGCCTTGATACGTGTGCCATTCATAGAACCTGAAATATCTGTTACAAATACTGCGATTGTAGGACGTGTACCATTCTTGTTGGTCTTCCAAACTTTCTGAGCTGAGAGATAATCGCCACCTGTCATGCCGTAGTTCTCTGAAACGTAATCCTCGTGGAGGTTAAAGCCTCTCTCTGTAGCCATTTCCTGGCTCTCTGATGATAGACAAAACTCTACAAACTGCTTAGCTACTTCAAGTTCCTCTTCATCTGTCCAAGGGAATGAATATACAGGGTGATCATGACGAACACCTGCAGGTGTATAAACATAGTTCTTGAGCTCAGGTGTATTGATATAGGTCTGCTCTTCCATTACCATTGCATCGATAATTCCCTTTGCAGCTGACTCTTTAAGGATTGATGTTGTATAAGCTGCTGTAGGAGCGTTGTTCTGATACTGAATAAGCTGATCAACCGCATTGTTTGAAAGTGGATTTGTGTTATCAAATGCATAGAGCATAGAGCAAAGGATGTTCATACCTGTTGCTGATGTATAAGGGTTTGTATAAGCAAATACCAGATCTCCTGCAATTGCTGCCTTAAGAACGCCATCCACAGTTACTTCGCCATACTTCTCAGTATAGGAATCATATACCTCTTTTGACATAAGGATTCCTGCTGTGTTTCCGGCAACTCTGTCAGTAAGCTTGGTAGCTTTGATTCCGTTTGCCACAAGCATCTCACCCCACATGTCGTTGGATGGGATGTAAAGATCAGGCTGGTATCCGCCCTCTGTGATATAAGTAAGTGTTTCACCTGATGAAATCTTTCTGATTGAAACTGAAACACTCTTGCCATTTACTGTATAGCCGGCCTTGTTGAACTTCTGTCCAACAGCAACAAGCCACTCGTCAGGATATGACTTACCGCTAAACTCTGAAGGAGCAGCGATTTCGATATTGATGCTGCCGCTTCCTGTAAGCATCATATCGAATGTATCGATATCAGCAAGTGAATCTGCGACTGAAGCATCTGACATGTCCACATCAAGTCTTGCAGGGACTGTAGATGGATTGATCTTTCTATAGAATGTGTTAAGCTCTGCTACAGCATCGTCATAGCTAAGTGCGCTGTTAAGCGTATTGTTGTTTGTTACGTTGTTGGTACATGCAGTAAGTGATAAAGCAAGCACTGCAGCAAGCACCCCTTTTAAGAATCTGTTTTTCTTCATTATATTAGTTCCTCCCCAAAAAACTTCCATTTTTTAATATATGATTATCAATTATTATCTGATAGTCTTGTGCATCAGTCATATGTATGTCTCAGAGACTGTCCGATTGCATCGGCGTAGTCCTGGATCATAGTAACAGCGTCGGTATCCTCGTTCTGTTCGTTGGTGTATCTTGCAAGCTCCAAAAGGAAATCCTTGGCATTATTGAGAAGCTCATTATTACTCTGAATAATCTTGTCAGCTTCTGTGGTGAATTCACCTGATGTCTCAAGAGCCACATAAAGGTTAACAACACCTCGGCAGTTGTGATAAAGAGCATTTCTAGCCTGGGAAATAATTCCCTTCATGCTCTCGAACTCGGTCATATCGTTGTATACGAAGAGCTTGTCGTTTCTCTCTACAAACTCGTCCATATCATCCATCTCTTTTAACAGGATGTTTCCAACAGGAACGAAGTCAACTTCTTCCTCCATGAGCTGTTTAACAAGGCCACGGACGTCTTCCTTCCTCTTGCGGGCCTCTTCCTCCTCTGCTGCCTTCTGAGCCTCAGCGTTCTTCTTGGCTACGCTGGCGTTTCTGATATTACTGATAAGCGGAATAAGAGTTGTAAGAGCTCCCGCTCCGATTACAGCAACACCGGCAATCAAAAGAATTCTGAAAATCCCGATTCCTATATTAATGATAATTTCTGAACCATTAGCTCCTATAATTGCTGCTATTGCTACCCCTGCTGCAAGAGTTATTATTCCGGGCAGCGTACTTTTTTTCTTCATAATTGATATCCATCTCCCTTTTCTATCATTGCTAAGAGATTAACTACGTCAAATGTCTTTTTCTGCTTCTGAGCAAGTCCAAGCTTGTCCTTGGCAACCGAGGCTCCGTCCATCTGAGCATCTATGGACTTAAGATATGTCTCTAATGTGGCCTGAGCGTGCTGGATCTGTACATGTGAAAGCTGCAACGACTGTGTCACATCTTCTCCCTGTGCATTAGCCTGGTCGATCAGCATCTCCAGCTTGTCGTTGTCTGCCTTGACTGACTCATACAACTTGGCAAAAGAGTTCTTGCATACCTTGAGCTGAAGCATGTATGCGTTTAGTCCCTTGATTGCCGAACCAATCTCATTTGCCTTGGGGGCTATTGCCATCGCATATCTCTTTTGTAAACTATCAATTTTCTCTGGATAATCTGCTATTTTCTTTTGTAGCAGTATGATTTCCGGATTTAACATTGTACTAATTAAAAAATATTTCCTCTCAACAATCTGTGAGTTATTATATATTATTCGCCAGAATTTTTCACCCATAAAACGAGTGGTACTTTTCGATAATAATAATTTGCAACATTATCAAATTTTTCCTCGGTTACAAGTTCAATATTCTCAACACTGCAAAGCTTTTTTATTTCTTCGATTGTGTCGCCTTCCCTATTTATATATAGAACATAATAGGTCTCATCCTCCCTGTATAGATGATACCTTTTCACTTCACACATATGGGAGTATTTATAGTTCTTGGCTATTTTCTTTAGCTCAGCTCTGTCCTCTTCCGGAAATTTGTCCAGAAGCTGCGGTCTACTAGCCAAATTGGCTACATGCTTCTCGTAGTAAGCATCACATATAAGCTCAAGCTGTGCATCATCTCCCAGCATATAAAGGTATTCCGTATTATGATCCCCATCTATCTTATGATGGAAATGAATTCTTCCGTCAGGTGTTATCTCAACCTTATCATTGATTGAGATGCTGAATGCAGTGCCATAATCAATGTTATCTTCACTGCAGACAAACGGTACCAGTATATGTCCTTCAGCTTTGTAATCACTGTTATAAACCGTGAATCTCACAATTCCGTGTTCATTCTTTTGAAGTGCATAGGAACTTTCCACACTGTAATATCCATTATCTCTGGCAATGGAACTAAGGCTCTTCTCAACATTTTTTACACTGTTTCTATTATCCTCCGGAAGCTCATAGAGTTTCTGCCACATTTCCTCGGCTTTCAACATGAATTCATCGTCGCAGTTTGCAGGATTACCGATTTCTTCACTGACAACAAATTCTGATTTGCTGATAAGCATGTCATCTATCAATTTGTTGTCGGATCTGACCTCTGACAGGTCAGGAAACTCTGTTTCATCATAAGATATTTTCGTAAAGGCAATGTCTACAATGATGTTTCTACTTCGATGTTTGGTATCTACCGTACCTACTTCATGGGTATCATAACTGCCGGTAATATAAATGTCCTCTAATTTGTTATTGTTAAGGCAAAAAGAGTATGTGGCTTTTTCGACATCGCTTTTGCCATCGCAGTTCTTTACAAGCGGCATTCCGATGAACTTTGTATTTCCGGAAAGGGTAACATCAAGATAATACACACCTTCATCCCCATGGGTACAAGTTGATATATCCACATTGTCAAGCTCTGTTGGAATAACGCTGTCGAAATTTATCAGTGTTTCTAAAGACTCGTCTCCTTCATAAGTAAAATACTCACTAGTCTTCCCATTTTCAGTGATGAAATACCTGCAAAACTTTAATTTGCTGCTGGTATCTTCACTCGAGAGTGAAACACTATTTGTATTAGTATCAACTTCCTTTTCAAAATCCCCGGAGTAGACCTCTATGATATTGTCAACATCTTTATAGTATCTTTCGAAGATGATAATTCCGTCCTTGCTCTCTTTGTTGTCCCAGTATTTTCTTGTTCCGCTATTTGATTCACTGGAGTCACGGTTGCTATAGGAATAGTCTGCCTCTACCTTGACGTACTTTGCACAAGCATAATCTTCATCTGCTGCCTCAAAAAGCTTTCTTATTGTGGTCTCATACTCACCGACAACTATAGGCTCGTCCAAAGGAATTACCGGTTTTTCTTTTTTTGTAATCCCGGGCACTCCTCCGATTTGTTTGTATAATCCCAGAATAACTACAATAGCTATCACAATATAAATGATTAGTGCGAGAGTTGTTTTTTTGCTTTCCATTAACTATCTAAATTCCAATTTCTAATTACTATAAAAAGAGCTGTTTCCTTATTTATCATATAAACAACTGAAGGAATATTTCTTGTTGCAAATTCTAAGGGTTTCAGGCTCTATCATCACTCATCTTTTTGGTGAAAAAAATCATGAATCTGCCTTGCGACATTCTCAGGAATTTCAGGTACCTGTGACAGTTCTTCCACGCTGGCGTTCTTAATATCCTCAATGGATTTAAAGGCTTTCATAAGGGCTTTACGCCTCGATGGTCCGATTCCCGGTATATCATCGAGAGAGCTCTTTACCTGGGCCTTGGAACGAAGAGACCTGTGATACTCTATGGCAAATCTGTGAGCTTCATCCTGAATTCTGGTAATGAGCTTAAATCCCTCTGATCTTGTGTCTATCGGAAGTTCCACATTGTTGAAATAAAGTCCTCTGGTCCTATGGTTATCATCCTTGACCATTCCACAAACAGGAATATGGATTCCAAGCTCATCAAGAACCTGAAGACAGATATTGACCTGTCCGCGGCCACCATCCATGAGAATCAGATCCGGGAACTTGGTAAAGCTGCCGTACTGCGCATCAATATCCCTTACTTCCAGGTCGTGTCTTTCCTCAATACCATGAAGGAGACGCCTTGTGAGAACTTCATGCATGCAGGCATAATCATCAGGCCCCGCAACAGATTTGATGCGGAACTTTCTGTAGTCGCTCTTTTTGGGCTTACCCTTTTCGTAAACCACCATGGATCCTACATTTGCAAAGCCGCTGATGTTTGAGATATCGTAGGCCTCCATACGGTTAAGTCCCTTGATACCAAGAAGGTTCTCAATCTCTTTTACAGCGCCTATTGTTCTGCCTTCTTCTCTCTTAATCCTCTCCTTATCCTTGGAAAGAACAAGCTCCGCATTCTGAGTGGCAAGCTCCATGAGCTTTTCCTTCTGACCTCTCTCAGGAACTGTGATGTAAACTCGGCTTCCCTTTCTCTGGGATAGCCACTTTTCTATAATCTCCATGTCCTCTATCTGCTCAGGAAGCATAAGCTCTCTTGGGATAAAAGGAGTTCCGGCATAAAACTGTTTAACAAAGTTAAGCAGAATCTCTGCCTGGGGATTTTCTGACACGTGGGTCATATAGAAATGCTCTCTGCCGATAAGCCTTCCGTCTCTTACAAAGAATACCTGAACCACTGCATCCTTATCATCTGACGCAATGGCAACTATATCCTTGTCCTCCATGGAGGAATCTGTCATCTTCTGTTTCTGAGCAACCACCCTGACGCTGGCAAGAAGATCCCTATACTTGGCAGCCTGCTCAAAATCAAGTTCTTCTGAGGCTGCTTCCATCTTCTGTTCCAACTCTTTAATTATGGTGTTGTAATTACCATTTAGAAATTCTAATGCCTTATCTATTCGCTGCCTGTATTCTTCCTTGGTAACCTCTCCTGTACATGGGCCGCAGCACTGCTTCATATGATAGTTAAGGCAAGGCCTCTCAAGGCCGATATCCCTTGGAAGCACTCTGTTGCAGGTTCTAAGCCCATATAATTTGTTGATCAGTTCAATGGTATCCTTAACTGCTGCCGCGCTGGTAAAGGGCCCGAAGTATCTGGATTTATCTTTTTTCATAAGTCTTGAGAAAAGAACTCTCGGGTAATCCTCAGATACTGTGACCTTGATGTAGGGATAGGTCTTGTCATC
>NZ_ATVX01000030.1 GCF_000420945.1 Butyrivibrio sp. VCB2006 | reverse complement strand
ACAAACGAATAAATAAAATGGCCCGGTGGCTCAGCTGGTTAGAGCGCCGCCCTGTCACGGCGGAGGTCAGGGGTTCGAACCCCCTTCGGGTCGCTCAAACTAAATATTGTTTTATGGCTATATTTGTTTGTACGGGGTCTTAGCTCAGCTGGGAGAGCATCTGCCTTACAAGCAGAGGGTCACAGGTTCGAGCCCTGTAGGCCCCACTTTACAACAAAACACAATTCGTGTGTAAGCCGATGTGGCTCAATTGGCAGAGCAGCTGATTTGTAATCAGCAGGTTAACGGTTCGAGTCCGCTCATCGGCTCTATATGGATGGCTTCCCGAGTGGCCAAAGGGGACAGACTGTAAATCTGCTGCAAATTGCTTCGGTGGTTCGAATCCACCGCCATCCATTTATTTTTTTGTCTTAGACAAAAAATCATATAATTCGTACGAGGTACGGATTTATAATGACGCGGGGTGGAGCAGTCTGGAAGCTCGTCGGGCTCATAACCCGAAGGTCATAGGTTCAAATCCTGTCCCCGCTACTATATGCCTAGATAGCTCAGTTGGTAGAGCAGAGGACTGAAAATCCTCGTGTCGTTGGTTCGATTCCGACTCTAGGCATCTTTTTTTTACTCAAAATTCCTGTTAATTCCCCCTTTTAATAAGAAATTAAATATTCATTGTCTTTTTTTAGGTTTTTAATTTACTTATCCGATATTAATGGTAATATAAAACAATCAAAGGAAAGAATTATGAGGGTGTAAGTATGCATCACAGACTTACAAAAGAAGATAGAAAGGCCATTATAAAGGTCTTAGATATAAAAGGTTATGATCCGGAAACATTTGATCCCAAGGTTTTGGATGAACTGGAAGCTAATGAGGAATACAAGGCCATATTGTTAAGGTATGGTGGGGATATTATTTTTTCAGAGAAGTATTTACAGCTTAAGGAGTTCATTCAGCACGGAAATGTTACAGTATATGAGCATTGCTTACATGTGGCTTTGTGCGCGATCAAACTTGGAAGAGTTCTGGGTGTTAAATGCAGGGAGAGAGAACTTGTAAGAGGTGCTCTTTTGCATGATTATTTTCTGTACGATTGGCATGTTGCTGATGCTCCGGGAAATATTCATCCTAAGTTACATGGATTCTATCATCCGGGAATTGCTCTTAGGAATGCTACGAGAGATTATGTACTTTCAGAAAGAGAGAAGGATATTATTCATAAACATATGTGGCCTCTTACTGTAAAGCCACCTATGTGCAGAGAGGCTTGGATAGTGTGTCTCGCAGACAAATACTCATCAACACTTGAGACACTCAAGCTCAGAAAGGGAAAAATTCGAATTAATTATGCCTGATATTTACCAGGAACTTAGCAAACTGGCGGATTCAAATATGTATCCATTTCATATGCCAGGTCATAAGCGTAATTTAGAGAGCACCCCGATGAAGGGTGCTTTTCGTTGTGATATAACTGAAATAGATGGATTTGATAATCTTCATGATGAATCCGGAATAATCTTGGAAGCTCAGGAACGAGCAAATAAGCTATATGGTAGTGATAAGACGTATTTTCTTGTAAACGGTAGTACAAGCGGTGTGCTTTCTGCAGTTTCAGCTGCGCTTAAGGAAGGCGAGACTATACTTGCAGCAAGAGGAAGTCATAAATCTTTTTATAACGCGGCTTATCTTAGGCATTTAAATATCAAATATCTTCCTTATAAGATTGATTCACGGTATGGAATACCGGAGAGCTATACAAAAGAAGATATAATAGGAAGTATAACGGAGGATGTTAAGTGCGTATTCATAACATCTCCAACCTATGAAGGAAAATGTTCTGATATTAAAGCAATAGCTGATGCATGTCACGAGAAAAATATTCCGCTGATTGTGGATGCTGCTCATGGTGCGCATTTTGGATTTAAAGGCGATGAGGATTTCGCTGGTGCAGAATATCAGAGTATTCCTTATAGCGCAGTTAAGCTTGGTGCAGATCTGGTTATTCATAGCGTTCATAAGACATTACCATCTATGACGCAGACAGCTCTTTTACATGTTCAGGGAAATCTTATTGATAGAGACAGATTAAAGAGGTTTCTTCGAATTTATCAAAGTAGCAGTCCTTCTTATATACTTATGTCTTCTATTGATCTGTGTATAAAAGAGATACAGGAAAACGGCCGGGAATTTGTAGACAATTTGCTAAAATACAGAAATAAGATACAGATTGCCACAGCGAAATGCAGATGTTTGGAGATTCCGGGAAAAAGTGCAATAGATGATGCCGCAAAAGTCCTGATTTATGTAAGGAATGGCACAATGACAGGACAGGCGTTATATGATATACTTCGTGAGGAATATAATCTGCAATTGGAAATGGCAGGGGATAAATACGCTCTCGCTATTATTTCCGGATGGGATACTAATGAGGGAATAGATAGGCTCATTAGTGCAGTCTTAGAGATAGATGCCAGACTTGCTGCGGATGATAGGCAGAAAGATGGTTCCGCTCATAAATCATGTGACAATAAGCATTCTAATACTGAGGAGTGTTACAAGGCTAAGGATGATTCTACCTATGACCTTGAATGCAGGCTGCCAGAGGTAGCTATGAGCATTGGCATTGCATGGGATGCAGAAACGGAAAATGTAGCATTTAATGACGCAGAGGGCAGAATATCTGCGGAGTTTGTTAATCTTTATCCGCCGGGAATACCGCTTATTGCACCCGGAGAAGTTTTTTCCAAAGAGATTATAGATGAAATAGTGCATTACCTGGATGAAGGAATGAATGTCCAGGGATTAGTAGATAGAAAGGGATTTATATGCGTAAGACAAAAATAATTTGTACCATTGGACCGGCAAGTGAGAGTGAAGAGAAGCTTCGTGAGATCATGCTCGCAGGCATGAATGTAGCACGTTTCAATTTCTCACATGGTTCTCATGAGGAGCATAAGAGAAAATATGACAGAATTAAGAAGCTTAGAGATGAACTGGAGCTTCCTGTTGCTGTTATGCTTGATACAAAGGGCCCTGAGATAAGACTTAAGGACTTTGAAAACGGAAAAGAAGAACTTGTAACAGGCCAGAGATTTACTCTTACTTCAAGAGATATCAAGGGTACCAAGGACGAGGTTGCCATCACATATAAAGAACTAACAAATGACTGTAAGGAAGGAATGACTATTCTTCTTGATGATGGTCTTATCGAGCTTAGAGTTGACGAAGTTAACGATACAGACATTATCTGTACAGTAATAAATGGCGGACCTATCTCAGACAAGAAGGGAGTTAATGTTCCCGGAGCCGAGCTTACAATGCCATATCTTAGTGAGCAGGATAAGAGCGACATTATCTTTGGTTGCGAGCAGGGCTTTGATTTTGTAGCAGCTTCTTTTGTAAGAACCAAGGAAGATGTTCTTTCTATTAGAGAGATTCTCAAAGAAAAGAATAGTCATATGAAGATTATTGCTAAGATTGAGAGCACACAGGGTATCAATAATCTTGAGTCAATTCTCCAGGAGGCAGACGGAATCATGGTTGCCAGAGGAGATATGGGAGTAGAGGTTCCTTTTGAAGATGTACCTGTTATTCAGAAGGAAATGATCAAGCTTGCTGAGGCAGAAGGTAAATATGTTATCACAGCTACACAGATGCTTGATTCTATGATTCATCATCCACGTCCAACAAGAGCTGAGGTTACAGACGTAGCTAATGCTATTTATGACGGAACAACAGCAATCATGCTTTCAGGAGAGACAGCAAATGGTGACTATCCTGTAGAGGCAGTCAAGACAATGGCTAGAATCGCTGAGAGAACTGAGGCTGATATTGACTATGTTGGAAGACTCCGTAAAAGAGATTATGCACCGGGAGATTCAACAACAGCTATTTCACATGCAACCTGTAATATCGCTGCTGAGGTTAATGCAGATGCAATCCTTACAGTAACAATGTCAGGATTTACAGCAAGCATGGTTTCAAGATATAAGCCAAATTGCCAGATCATTGCCTGCACAATTAATCCAACCGTATGCAGACAGGCTAACCTTATGTGGGGAGTAGCTCCACTTCATATCAGACAGGAAGACACAGCAGATGAGCTTTTCAAGGAAGCTATAAATGCTGCCAAGAATGCAGGTTATCTCAAGGCAGGAGACAAGGTTGTTCTGACAGCCGGTGTTCCACTTGGAATTCCAGGTAGAACCAACATGATCCGTGTTGAGGAACTGTGATAGAATAGCATTACAGACAGGAATTAGTGCACAATATTATTCAATATTGTGCTTAATTCTTATATAGAATAAATAGAGAACGGTAGTAAAAATGGGGAAAATTTTTCTTTTGATGGGAAAGAGCACCTCCGGTAAGGACACTATTTATAAGGTTCTTATCCAGGATCAGGAGCTCGGTTTAAACAAGGTTGTGCCATATACAACTCGTCCAATGCGACATGGAGAGAAGGACGGCGCAGAGTATTTTTTCAAAAATGAGGAAGAGTATCAGCAGTTAAAAGCAGATAGAAAGATTATTGAAGAGAGAACCTACCACACCAAGTATGGGGAGTGGAGATACTTTACTGCAGATGATGGACAGATTGATCTTTCTAAGGGAGACTATCTTGTCATAGGTACACTTGAGTCCTATTGCTCCTTCAGGGATTATTTTGGAAAAGAGAAGGTTGAGCCGGTACTAATAAATGTTGATACCAGCATAAGACTCCACAGAGCTTTGGACAGAGAAGATAAGCAGGAGAATCCCAAGTATGATGAAATGTGCAGGAGATTCCTTGCGGATGAAGAGGACTTCAGCGAGGCCAAGATTGCGGATGCCGGAGTGGACAGAAGATTTAGTAATAATGGTGATGTAAAAGAGTGCATCAGTGAAATTCGCATATTTATCAAAGACAATATATAATTAAAGGGAAGCTTGAGTATCTTTTTGGAGGGCACAGCATGGATATTAAAATTAGTAATATCACGCAGCCACAGCAGGCCCCGGCTCCTGAGCAGGTTCAGGAAGCCTCAGGGGACTTTAAGTTTGTGCTCACAAGTAAGCTGGAAGATTCATCTCTTGCAGAGAGATTGAATCTTATGATGCAGGATATCATTCAGCAGGGTGAAAGAATATCCAAGAAGAATGATATCAAGGATATGCAGAGATACCGCATTCTTATCAAGGATTTCATGAATGAAGTGGTGACCAGGTCACATGTCTTTTCCAGAGAGAATTTCCTTGATAGAAAAGGAAGACATAGAGTTTACGGAATAATCAGGCAGGTTGATGATGAGCTCGATGAATTGGCAAGAGAACTGGTCAAGGATGAGAAGGACAATATTGCAATCCTAGCCAAGATAGGACAGATTCAGGGGCTTCTTTTGGATATATTTACGTAAGTTGGGGATAAGGGGACATCATATGGCAGATTTTGCCGACATCATAGATCAGAATCAGATGAAAGAGCACATGCAGCATGCTCTTAGTACTGGCAAGGTTTCCCATGCATACATTATTTCAGGAGAGAATGGCTCGGGAAAAGAGTACATAGCCAAGATTTTTGCCAAGGCTCTGCAGTGCGAACATAAAGAGAATAGGAAAGATTATATTGAAGCCTGTAACGAATGTCATTCATGCGTACAGGCTTTAAGTGATAATCATCCTGATATCATTACTATTACCCATGAGAAGCCGAATAGTATCGGTGTAGATGATATAAGAGAGAAGCTTCGGGACGATGTAGTCATCAGACCATACGAGAGCGACTACAAGATTTACATTATTCCTGAAGGAGAAAAAATGACGGCGGCTGCCCAGAATGCTCTGTTGAAGACTCTGGAAGAGCCACCGGCATACATAGTGATAATTATTCTTACCAACAACATAAATGCCTTTTTACCGACTATCCTTAGTAGATGCATTGTTCTGCCGATGAAGCCGGTTCAGGATGATTCCATCAGGAAATACCTAATGGAAGAGTGTCATGTGGTTGATTATAAGGCGATGCTGTGTGCTTCTTTTGCCAGAGGAAATGTAGGTAAGGCGCTGGAGCTGGCCTCCAATACACGCTTTGATGAACTTAAGAATGGAACAATCGAGCTGGTATCTAAATTGAAGGGGCTGGAAATCCATGACATGATGGACAGAGTCCATGAGCTTTTGGCACCTGTAGAAGAAGACGATAAGAACAGCAAAAAAGGCATAGATGTCCACTCTCTTGAGGACTTCATGGATGTACTTCTGTTCCTTTTCAGAGACATGCTGGTCTATAAGGCCACAGATGAAGATAATCACTTGATTTTCTCGGATAAGGTATCGTATATTAGAGATGTTACACGCAGGTGTACATACGATGGAATTAATCGTATCATTAAAGATATGGAAACGGCCAAGAACCGTATTAATTCCAATGTTAATATAGATTTAGCTTTGGAGCTCATGCTCCTTGGCATTAAGGCGAATTTATGACAAAAGTTATCGGCGTAAGGTTTAGAACTGCCGGAAAGATATATTTCTTTTCACCTGGTAAATACGAGATCAAAAAGGGTGACCACGTAATAGTGGAGACTGCAAGAGGAGTTGAGTACGGAACTGTTGTGGCAGCACCCAAGGAAGTAGAAGATGACCAGGTGATTAAGCCACTTAAGGCAGTGCTTAGAACAGCAAGCACCAAGGACGACGAACAGGAGAAGACTAACAGGGAAAAAGAAAAAGAGGCTTTCAAGGTTTGTCTTGAGAAAATCAAAAAGCATAACCTTGATATGAAGCTGATTGATGCAGAGTATACCTTCGATAATAATAAGATTCTTTTCTACTTTACAGCAGATGGAAGAATAGATTTCAGAGAACTGGTTAAAGATCTGGCTGCAGTATTCAAGACCAGAATTGAACTTCGTCAGATTGGTGTCAGAGATGAAACCAAGATTATTGGCGGATACGGTATTTGCGGAAGACCACTTTGCTGCCATTCATATTTATCAGACTTTGTGCCTGTATCTATCAAAATGGCCAAGGAGCAGAGCCTGTCACTTAATCCTACCAAGATTTCCGGTGTTTGCGGAAGACTTATGTGCTGCCTCAAGAATGAGGAAGATGTTTATGAAGAACTCAACAGAAAGATGCCTGGAGTCGGCGATTTCTGCAAGGCTAAGGATGGTCTTGAAGGTGAAGTTTCAAGTGTTAATATTCTGAGACAGACAGTCAAGATCCTTGTTGATGTGGACGATGAGAAAGAGGTTCACGAGTACAAGCTTGAGGAACTTGAGTCTATCAGAAAGAAGCAGAAGAAAAGGAATAATAATGGTAAAAAGAATTCTCAGGAGGACGAGGAGATGAAGGAACTCGAGGCTCTTGAGAAGAAAGAGAAACAGGAAGGAAAGTCTAAACTTGGGGACAATTGAGTTAAAACCTGGTGAGAGGCTGGATGACCTGCAGAGAAACGGCTACAGGATCATACAGGATCCCGAGAAGTTCTGTTTTGGGATGGATGCAGTTCTTTTGTCTGGGTTTGCAAATGCACCGGAGGGAGGAAGAGTTCTGGACCTGGGAACAGGAACCGGAATAATACCGATTCTCATGGCTGCGAAAACCAAGGCGGACGAACTGATTGGGCTTGAGATCCAGGAGGAATCCGCTGAAATGGCAAATAGAAGCGTTCTTCTTAATGACCTTGAGGCCAGGGTGAAAATTGTACAAGGAGACATTAAGGAGGCAGATCAATTATTTGATGCTGCTTCTTTTGATGTTGTAACCAGCAATCCGCCGTATATGATAGGTGGTCATGGGCTTCAGAATCCGGATGGGCCAAAGGCTATTGCAAGGCATGAGGTTTTGTGCGATCTAGAGGATGTGGTGAAAGCAGCGGCACGTCTTCTTAAGAGTGGTGGTAAGTTTTACATGGTGCACAGGCCTTTTAGACTTACAGAGATCATGGTGCTGATGCATCAGTACAAGGTGGAGCCTAAGAGAATGCAGTTGGTTTATCCTTTTGCTGACAAAGAGCCAAGTATGGTGCTGATAGAGGGCGCAAGAGGAGGAAAATCCAGGATCTCTGTGGAAAAACCACTGATCATTTACGAGAGTCAGGGTAAGTACACTAAGGATATTTATGATATCTATGGGTACTGAGGTGCAGAGAACTGACAAAGAACTATTGAGCCTAGTGCAGAATAAGGTTCATTTGATGGAGAAATAATATGGCAGGAAAACTGTATCTGTGTGCCACACCGATAGGCAATCTTGATGATATGACCTTCAGAGTTCTTGAGACTTTGAAGGAAGTTGATCTGATTGCGGCTGAGGACACAAGAAATAGCATAAAGCTTTTAAATCATTTTGATATACATACTGAGATGACCAGTTATCATGAGTACAATAAATATGATAAGGCTCAGTATCTCATTGGAAAGATGCAGGAAGGGCTGAATGTGGCCCTCATTACCGATGCGGGTACGCCTGCAATATCAGATCCGGGAGAGGTGCTGGTGGCAGAGTGCCATAAGGCCGGGATAACGGTTACATCTTTGCCGGGGCCTGCAGCCTGCATTACAGCACTGACACTGTCCGGACTTAGCACCAGAAGATTTTGTTTTGAAGGTTTTTTACCATCTCAGGATGATAAGAAGGCCAGGAAAAGAATCCTGGAAGACCTGAAGGATGAGAGCAGAACCATGATCGTGTACGAAGCGCCTCATCATCTTAAGGCAGCACTTGATGATCTGTATGAGACTCTCGGTAACAGAAGAATATCCATTTGCCGCGAACTTACCAAGAAATTTGAAGAGGTTAATCATACGACAATCGAGGCAGCAATTGCATATTATAAAGAAAATGAGCCTCGCGGTGAGTATGTAATGGTTATTGAAGGCAAGAGCCTTCAGGAGCAGGATGAGGAGAAGCGTCAGTCCTGGAATGAGATGAGTATCGAAGAACACATGGCGTTTTATGAGGAACAGGGTGTATCTCACAAGGATGCTATGAAGAAGGTGGCAGCTGACAGGGGTGTCGGTAAAAGAGAGATTTATCAGGCACTACTTGAAAAATGATAAGTAACATAGGACGAGAATAGTACAGACAATGGAGGAGTTATGAGCGAAGAGAAGGTATACGTTGCAAAGCGCCCACCTATGGGGTGGAACAGTTGGGATTGCTATGGGGCAGCAGTCAATGAAGAACAGCTTTTTGGAAATGCCAAGTATATGGTCGAGAACCTGAAGGACTATGGCTGGGAATATGTCGTATGCGATATTCAGTGGTATGAGCCTGGGGCAGATTCTCATGCATACCACAAGTTTACAGATCTTGAGATGGATGAGTATTCAAGACTTATGCCTGCTACTGATAGATTTCCATCAGCCAAGGACGGAAAAGGCTTTAAGCCTATTGCTGATCAGATCCATGATATGGGCCTTAAGTTTGGTATCCATATTATGAGAGGTGTGCCAAGACAGGCGGTTCACAGAAATACTCCTATTCTTGGAACAAAGGCCACCGCTAGAGATATCGCACATCCTGCATCTATCTGTCTTTGGAATACAGATATGTACGGCGTAGATGCAAATTGCGAAGGCGCGCAGGAGTATTACAATTCAATCTTTAAGCTGTACGCTGAGTGGGGTATTGATTACGTTAAGGTAGATGATATTGCAAGAGAAGACTGTGGCCCAGAGGCACCCGGTGCAGCTTTTTCTGAGATAGCTATGATAAAAAATGCAATTGCCAATTCCGGAAGGGACATTGTTCTTTCTCTTTCACCGGGACCGGCAAGAGTTGAGCAGAAGGACTTCTTATTGGAAAACGCCAACATGTGGCGTATGACAGATGATTTCTGGGATAAGTGGGATCTTCTCTACGGTATGTTCGAAAGATGCAAGGCATGGGAAGGCATTGGATGCAAAGACCACTGGCCAGACTGTGACATGCTTCCTATCGGACATCTTTGTGTATGCACAGATGAGAGTAAGGATTCTGACGGAAAAGAGCCTGCTCAGATGGGACATTATACCCACTTCACCGAGGATGAGCAGAAAATAATGATGACCTTATGGTGCATATTCCGTTCTCCTCTTATGATTGGTGCTGAAATGAGAGATAACGACGAGTTTACGCTATCTCTTTTAACGAATAAAAAACTCCTTAATATGCATAAACACGGAAGAAAAGCCAAAGAAATTTCCAGAAAGGATGACATGGTCATCTGGAAGAGCGCTTCCAAGGACGGAAAAGTCTATGTGGCGGTGTTTAATATAGGAGAAAAAGAGAATTCTGCAAAGCTTAAGTTTAAAGATCTTGATCTGGATAAGGAAGCAGAATATCAGGCAGTAGAGATTTGGGAGAATACCAGATATACAGTTAAGGATAAGAAGGTAATTACATTAAAGCCACATACTGTAGTATGCTTTGAGATTGATGCTAAATAATCAGACAATTTAAATTGATGGATAATAGATAATCCTGCTACTTAATAACAGTAAGTAGCAGGATTTTTTACAGTTATTTAATACAATTTTGCTCCAAAATTATTGTTAAAATCTTGTCTTTGTAGTATAAATGTAGTAGTGGGCGCAAGTTGCCCAACAATTATTATGTGCTAATGCAAATTGCAAATATATAAAGAAGAGAGGTCAAAAAATGGCAAACATTGATTTAACTCAGTATGGCATCACAGGTACTACCGAGATAGTTCATAACCCTTCATATGAGTTACTTTATGAAGAGGAGAAGAAGTCTGATCTTACCGGATACGAAGTTGGCGTTGATACAGAGCTTGGCGCTGTAAACGTTATGACTGGTATCTACACAGGTCGTTCTCCTAAAGATAAGTACATCGTTATGGATTCTAACTCAAAGGATACTGTATGGTGGACATCAGATGAGTACAAGAACGATAACCACCCAATGAGCGAGGAAGTTTGGGCTAAGGTTAAAGAGCTTGCTAAGAATGAGCTTTGCAATAAGAGACTTTTCGTTGTTGACGCATTCTGCGGTGCTAACAAGGATTCTCGTATGGCAGTTCGTTTCATCGTTGAGGTTGCTTGGCAGGCACACTTCATCAAGAACATGTTCATTGTTCCTACAGATGAAGAGCTTGCAAACTTCAAGCCAGATTTCGTAGTTTATAACGCATCAAAGGCTAAGGTTGAGAACTATCAGGAGCTCGGTCTTAACTCAGAGACATGCGTAGCATTCAATATCACAAGCCGTGAGCAGGTTATCATCAATACATGGTACGGCGGAGAGATGAAGAAGGGTATGTTCTCAATGATGAACTACTACCTTCCTCTTAAGGGCATGGCATCAATGCACTGCTCAGCTAACACAGATATGGAAGGTAAGAACACAGCTATCTTCTTCGGTCTTTCAGGAACAGGTAAGACAACTCTTTCAACAGATCCTAAGAGACTTCTTATCGGTGATGACGAGCACGGTTGGGACGACAACGGAGTATTCAACTTCGAGGGCGGCTGCTATGCTAAGGTTATCGGTCTTGATAAGGACGCTGAGCCAGACATCTATGGCGCTATCAAGAGAGACGCTCTTCTTGAGAACGTTACTGTTGATGCAAACGGAAAGATCGACTTTGACGATAAGAGCGTAACAGAGAATACTCGTGTATCTTATCCTATCCAGCACATCGAGAACATCGTTCAGAAGGTTAACAAGATTTCTGCTGGTCCAGATGCTAAGAACGTTATCTTCCTTTCAGCTGATGCGTTCGGAGTACTTCCTCCAGTATCAATCCTTACACCTGAGCAGACTCAGTACTACTTCCTTTCAGGTTTCACAGCTAAGCTTGCTGGAACAGAGAGAGGTATCACAGAGCCTACACCTACATTCTCAGCTTGCTTCGGACAGGCATTCCTTGAGCTTCATCCTACAAAGTACGGTGAAGAGCTTGTTAAGAAGATGCAGAAGTCTGGAGCTAAGGCTTACCTCGTTAACACAGGTTGGAACGGAACAGGTAAGAGAATTTCTATTAAGGATACTCGTGGTATCATCGATGCAATCCTTAATGGCGATGTAAACAAGGCTGAGACCAAGAAGATCCCGATCTTCGATTTCGAAGTTCCTACATCACTTCCAGGAGTTGATCCTGCAATCCTTGATCCTAGAGATACATACGCTGATGCATCTGAGTGGGAAGCAAAGGCTAAGGATCTTGCAGAGAGATTCACAAAGAACTTCAAGAAGTACGAGGGCAATGACGCTGGTAAGGCTCTTGTAGCTGCTGGCCCAAAGCTTTGAGTAGAGCACTTGACGAGGTACTGACGAGTTTAGTGAAGAGTTAGTTTCCTTACAACAATAAGCCCCATGGTGAACGCCATGGGGCTTTATTATGCACAAAAAAAGAGACTACACAAGGTAGTCTCTGTGAATAACCATTATCTGTTCTTTTCATGTTCAAGAGATGCACCGATGAATCCGGCAAACAGAGGATGTGGTCTGTTTGGACGGCTCTTAAGCTCAGGATGAGCCTGTGTAGCCATGTGGAAGGTGTTGCTTGGAAGCTCGATCATCTCAACAATACGTCCGTCAGGAGAAAGACCGCAAAGCTTCATGCCGTTGGAAACAAGTACAGCTCTGTAATCGTTGTTAACCTCGTATCTGTGACGATGACGCTCTGTGATATTCTCTGAACCAAAGAGCTCAAATGCCTTGGAATCCTTATCAAGTACGCAAGGATATGAACCAAGACGAAGGGTACCGCCGATATCCTCAACACCATTCTGGTCTGGCAAAAGAGCTATCATAGGATGTGTTGTATTAGGATCAAACTCAATTGAATGAGCATCGTTGTAGCCAATAACATGCCTTGCAAATTCAATGATTGCAAGCTGCATACCAAGGCAAAGGCCAAGGAATGGAACGTTGTTTTCACGAGCATATTTGATGGAGGAGATCATTCCCTCGATACCTCTGTCGCCAAAGCCACCCGGAACAATGATACCATCAACATCTTTGAAGAATTCTTCTGCATTATCATCAGTAACTTCTTCTGAATCTACCCATTTAATTGATACAGCAGTCTGATTAGAAATACCGCCGTGTTTGAGAGCTTCAACAACGGAAATATATGCATCGTGAAGCTGAGTGTACTTACCAACAAGAGCTACCTTAACCTCATGCTTGAGTGAGTAGAGAGTATCTACCATTGCCTTCCAGTCTGTAAGATCAGGCTCAGGACATTCGAGGTTGAGACATTCACAAGCTACCTGTGCCAAATGCTCTTTTTCCATAGCAAGAGGAGCTTCATAGAGATATTCAAGATCAAGGTTGTTGAGAACGTGACTACTTGGAACGTTACAGAAAAGAGCTATCTTGTCCTTGGTCTCCTGATCAAGTTCAATCTCTGTACGACAAACAATTACGTCAGGCTGAAGTCCCATTCCCTGCATAGTCTTAACAGCGGACTGTGTAGGCTTGGTCTTGATCTCCTGTGAGCAGCGAAGGTAAGGAATGAGAGATACGAGGATAAGCATTGCATTCTCATGACCAACTTCATGCTGGAACTGTCTAATGGACTCAAGGAACGGCTGTGACTCGATATCACCCACGGTACCACCAACCTCAATGATTGCGATACGTGTCTCATCATCTGTAAAGTTCCTGTAGAACTTGCTCTTAATCTCATTTGTAATGTGAGGGATAACCTGTACGGTGCGTCCGCCATAATCGCCGCGACGCTCCTTCTGAAGAACGGACCAGTAAATCTTACCGGTTGTAACATTTGAATTTTTATCTAGATTCTCGTCAATAAATCTTTCGTAGTGACCAAGGTCGAGGTCAGTTTCAGTACCATCTTCAGTCACGAATACTTCACCGTGCTGAACAGGGTTCATAGTTCCGGGGTCAATGTTAATGTAGGGGTCGAACTTCTGCATCGTAACCTTGTAGCCACGAGCCTTAAGTAGTCTTCCTAGAGATGCTGCTGTTATACCCTTTCCTAGACCGGATACAACACCGCCAGTAACGAAAATGTACTTTACTGCCATTTGAATGATTTCCTCCTGATTTATGACGAGATGTTTTTGTGAATTTATAGAAAAATAGCCTTAAAACAAAGTCTAATTATATATACTAACTAAAAGAAAATCTAGGTGATTTTGGAAAATAATTTATAAATCTTTATTAATTTGTAACTTGAAAAAATGAATTGCATGCAATATAATATCGCAAAAGAAATAAGTTGTTTCCAATTAAAAGCGTTTAGAACCGCTTATGAAAGCAATAGAGGTTTGACTAAAGCGCTCAATTATCATAACATTATTAATTATAATGTAAGAAATGGAAAAAAGGTATGGATAATAATCAAAATCAGAGAAATAATAATCCACTGGGTGATGGATCAAATTCACCTAGAAGGCAGAATATAATACTGTTACTTGTTGCAGCACTGGTTACCATGATCTGCATGACATATTTCCTTCGTGCCTTTTCTGAGAATACAAATCAGGAGTGGACCTACACACAGTTTATAGAAGCTGTGGATGCAGGAAAGGTTGATAGCATCGTAATTACTGATGACAGAATCAACATTACATTGAAAGAAGACGCTGACAAAGCTCAGACCGGAAGACCGGGACTTGTAACTTCCTGGGGCAGCGTTTCTACAATGACTTATTACACAGGTAAAGCTGAGGATGATAGCGATCTGACCCAGCGCATGATTGAGGCAGGTGTCACAGTCAGCAGCGAGGTTCCGGATAATTCAGGCGTTATCCTCTCATTCTTTTTATATTACGTAGCTCCGATCCTATTAATGTGGCTTATCCTGTCCCTGATATTCAGGAGAATGGGAAGGGGCGGTGGCCCGCTTAGTGTAGGTAAGAGCAATGCCAAGATTTACGTCCAGAAGGAGACAGGTGTCACCTTCAAGGACGTGGCTGGTGAAGATGAGGCAAAAGAGTCCTTGGTTGAGGTTGTTGATTTCCTTCACAACCCAGCCAAGTATGCCAAGATCGGAGCTAAGCTCCCTAAGGGAGCCCTTCTTGTAGGACCTCCCGGAACAGGTAAGACACTTCTTGCCAAGGCTGTTGCCGGAGAAGCTCATGTTCCGTTTTACTCATTGGCAGGTTCAGACTTTATCGAGCTTTATGTTGGTGTCGGTGCCAGCAGAGTTCGTGACCTCTTTAGTGAAGCAAGTAAGAATGCACCATGTATTATTTTCATAGACGAGATTGATGCCATCGGACGTAGCCGTGACAACAAGTATGGCGGCGGCAACGAGGAGAGAGAGCAGACACTTAACCAGCTCCTTTCCGAGATGGATGGATTTGATTCTTCCAAGGGTGTACTTATTCTTGGAGCAACAAACAGACCGGAGATCCTCGATAAGGCCCTCCTTCGTCCGGGACGTTTCGACAGAAGAATTATCGTAGACAAGCCGGATCTCAAGGGACGTGAGGAAATCCTCAAGGTTCATTCCAAGGATGTTAAGATGGATGAGACCGTTGATCTTAAGGGTATTGCTCTTGCAACCAGCGGAGCAGTTGGTTCAGACCTTGCTAACATGATCAACGAGGCAGCTATCAATGCTGTTAAGGCTCATCGTGAGTACGTTTGCCAGCAGGATCTTATGGAAGCTGTTGAGCAGGTACTTGTAGGTAAGGAAAAGAAAGACCGCATCCTCAGCAAGGAAGAGCGTAAGATCGTATCTTATCACGAGGTTGGCCACGCACTTATCAGTGCTGTTCAGAAGAATACAGAGCCTGTTCAGAAGATCACTATTGTACCAAGAACCATGGGAGCTCTTGGATATGTAATGCAGGTTCCTGAAGATGAGAAATATCTCCAGACCAAGGACGAGATCATCGATGATATCATTGTTTCTCTCGGTGGTAGAGCAGCTGAGGAAGTTATCTTCAACACTGTTACTACAGGTGCTGAGAATGATATCGAAAAGGCTACATCAATGGCCCGCAGCATGATCACAATGTTTGGTATGAGCGACAGATTCGGTCTCATGCAGCTTGAGTCAGTTCAGAACAGATACCTTGATGGTAACAGAGTTCTTAACTGTAGTGATGAGACAGCAACTCTTGTAGATGCAGAAGTTCAGAAACTTCTTGCAGAGTGCTATGAGAAGGCTAAGCAGATCATCAGAGAGCACCTTGATGCAATGGATAAGATTGCTCAGTTCCTTATTGAGAAGGAAACAATCACAGGTAAGGAATTCATGAAGATATACCGTGAGGTAGAAAACATCCCTGAACCGACACAGGAGGAGATGGAAGCTGCTAAGCGTGGTCGTATCTACGCGACAAGAGCTGAGTCAGCCCTTGTTGGTGAGAATGTTCCGATTAAGACCAAGGAAGATAAGGCAGCAGAGCAGGAAGTAAGTGCTCCGGGCCCTGAAGCAGCAAATAATGAAGCTCCGCAGAGTCAGCCATCTGCTACAGATTCTATGTACCAGCCAGGTCAGTTCCAGAGCATTTTTGACGCTCAGGTATCTGATGCAGGCGTAGAGAATAGAAGTCAGCAGAACGCAGAGGATTCAGAGAATCAGCAGTCAAGCGTTGGTAGTGAGAACCGTGGACGTTTCTCAAATGTACCAAACGACTTTGACCAGAAAAACTAAGTAATAAATGAAGTGAGCCCTGCTCTCAGTGAGCAGGGCTTTTGTGATATCATAGAGACGATGAGTAATTTCGACGTAAAAGAAGAGTTGAAAAAACTTCCGAACAAGCCGGGAGTTTATATCATGCGTGATGAGAATGATACCATCATGTATGTGGGAAAAGCCATAAACCTGCACAATCGTGTCAGGTCTTATTTTCGTGCCAACATTGGACGTGGACCTCAGATAGATCAAATGGTCAAACAGATCGCCAGGTTTGAATATATCGTGACAGACTCAGAACTGGAAGCCCTGGTTCTGGAGAATAACCTGATAAAAGAAAACTCCCCTAGATACAACACTCTTCTTAA
>NZ_ATVX01000029.1 GCF_000420945.1 Butyrivibrio sp. VCB2006 | reverse complement strand
GAAGATTACATTGAAGAATGTGAGGATATAAGGTACACAGAAGGAATGAAGGATCTCTATTCTCACAGAAAAGAAACAATAGAGAGAATCTTTGGAACAGCAAAAGAGAACCACGGATTCAGATATACGCAGATGTATGGCAAGGCGCGGATGGAAATGAAGGTCGCGCTTACCTTTGCGTGTATGAATCTAAAAAAGCTTGCAAGAATCAAGCATGAATGGCGGTTAGAGATGGCCTGATAGAGGCCGTTTCTATCCTTTATTATCAATAAAACACTCGCGAAAAAGAAAAATGGTCTTGAGAGCTACGCTCTCAGGACCACTTTGTCTACAGTCTGATGCCGTCGCTTTGAGCGACGGCATTTTTGTTGTGCTTGATCAGTTCGGATAGCTAATATCTATGTTATCTGTGATTTAGTCGGAGTAGCTTACGTCCATGTTTGCGAAGACGTTGAAATCAGAGTATTTGGTATTGATTTCCGATAAAACCTGATTGAATATTTCACTGCGGTTTGGAACAAAGTCCATAACAAGGTCGAAGCGGATTTCTTTTTTACCAAAGTCTACGAAGAAACCGTGCATCTGAAGAACTTCGTTGTGCTGGGATACAATCTTGGAGATTTCACCTCTGACAGCAGCGGCCTGATCGTCCTTGGTATTGACTGAGTACACACCAACGGAAACGATTGCTACGTTGTGTTCCTGATAAACACGGTCAGTGATCTGTCTGGTTATCTGATCTATTTTATCTGCGGTAAAGGTGTCCGGGATTTCAATGTGAACTGAAGCCAAAACTCTGTCAGGGCCATAGTCACTAAAGATAAGATCGTAGGCTCCCTGTACACCATCTATTGAAAGAATTGTCTTTTTTACAGCCTGAGAAGTTGAGGCGTCGATTCGCTCGCCCAGTATCTGGCTTATTGTATCTCTTAGCATCTCAAGACCTGATTTTATCAGCACCAGAGATATAATAGCTGCAAGATAAGATTCAAGGGATACTCCTGTTAGAATGAATATGAAAGCCGCTACCAGAGTGGCTACAGAAACTACTGCATCAAATCTTGCTTCTGTTCCTGAAGCAACAAGAGATTCTGAAGATACTTTTTTTCCCGTGTTAATAAAGAACTGACTAAGGACAATCTTAACAATTACGGCAACAGCCACGATTACAAGAGTTACTGTGCTGTAATCTGCAGCCTCAGGATGAATGATGGCCTTTACTGACTCTTCAAATGAAGTGATGCCGGCATAGAGAACGATGATAGATATTACAATTGCGCTCATGTACTCAACTCGGCCATACCCAAGAGGGTGCTTTTTGTCAGGGGCTTTGCCTGCTAGGGCTGTTCCAATGATAGTGATAACTGAAGAAAGGGCGTCGCTTAGATTGTTGACTGCATCAAGCATGATGGCAATGGAACCTGAAATGATGCCAACCACAAATTTGAATCCTGCAAGTAGGATATTGACGACGATACCAATGATGCTTGTTCTGATGATGACTTTTCCGCGTCCTGCGGCGTGCATTTTTTCTGCCATGTGAGTGCTCCTTTTTGCTTTGAGTAATTTTGCGTGCTTTGAGTTCTTTGAACTGTGGTTAAGAATTGTGATTTAGAATCGGTGCCTATAGCTGTCTGTTGCTGCCTATAGCTGGTTAAATACTATTTTTCTCTGAGAATTGATTTTGTTATTACATTATTTTGAGCGAGTAATACCAAAGCCATCAGAGGATTGTCTTTGCTATTACATAATTTTTGGCGAGTAATACCAAAGTTATCAGAGGATTGTCTTTGTTATTACATTATTATTTGTGAGTAATAACAAAACCATCTGAAGATTGATTTTGTTATTGCAATATTTTTCTCAGGTAATACCAAAGATCTCTGCAGATTGGTTTTATTATTACAAATATATTTTTGAGTAATACCAAAGTCATCTGGGGATTGATTATATCATTACAGCAAATATAGCAGGGAATAACAAAGACTCGTAAGAATCGATTTTGTTATTACAACAGATTTTTTGAATAATACCAAGAGCATCTGCAAATCTGATTTAGTATGACTTCCGCTGCTATAGGTGACACAAATAGACAACTTGGATTCAATTAAGTTTTGTAACCAATATATCTTAATATATTTTAGCATGTCTATGATATCAAAACATCCACGAATATGATTTAGTACGCAGATTCATGAAACGGCTGAAAAAGGTGTATCTCAGTAATGAATGATATAAAATTGAATAGAAAAAATAAATTTAAAAGCGAAACAAAATATATTGACATGTATAAAATAGTGTGTAAAATAATAAATATAAAAATGAAACAAAAACAAAACATAAACAAAAGAACCAAATTGATACAAAAAGAAAAGAAATAAAAAGCAAAAAGCAAAAACAAATTGATACAAAAAGAAATAACAAGAAACAATCGAACTAATAAAATAAGAAACGGAGATCGGATTCATGCTTTCAGAATACAAACATCCATATGTTACAGTTGATCTTCTCTTGTTTTCAGTAATTGATAATCAGCTTGCGATTTGCCTGACCAAGAGAGACCAGGAGCCATTCAAGGATATGTTTGCACTTCCGGGATCCTTTGTGAGGGAGAATGAATCTGCAGAGGGGGCAGTGGAAAGGCTTCTTTCAGAAAAACTTGAGCTGACAGGCAAGATATATACAGAACAGCTCCAGACCTTTTCGGATATCAACAGAGATCCAAGAGAAAGAGTTATCTCCATAGCGTATTTGGGAATCATACCTGATGTATCAATGGTCAAGGTTCCTTGGATGCAGTGGTTTACGATTAAGGGGTCTAATGTAGGTAGTTACAAGCTATGCCAGACTTGGGACAAAATGGACAATTCAAATGTACATACCAATGGAGATAAGAACAGTTCAAATTCATTGGATGGCAATAAGGATAACGAGCATGAGAAGAGTTTCTTAAGTTCCAATCTTGGTTTTGACCATGACGAGATTCTGCAGGTGGCAGTAGACAGGCTGAAGGCCAAGATTGATTACACCGACATCATATTCAAGTTCTTAGTTGATCCGCACCGGTTCACTGCCGGAATGCTTCGCCAGATATATCAGTCGGTGACAGGACAGGAAATCAACAGAGGCAATTTTACCAAGTACCAGATGAATACTTATATGGAGCACGGACTTATTAAGAAGACCGGATCCGTCGCGGTAGGCAGGGGAAGACCAGCAGATACATATTCATATATAGGAGGAGAGAAATTATGGATAAGATCTTAGTTGTAGTAGACATGCAGAAAGACTTTGTGACAGGTGCGCTGGGGAGCGCCGAGGCACAGCAGATTGTTCCGGCAGTTGTTGAGAAGGTTAAGAACTTCGACGGAACAGTAGTATTTACAAGAGATACTCACCAGGAGAACTACATGGAAACTCAGGAGGGCAAGAATCTTCCAGTTCCTCACTGCTTTGAGGGAACAGACGGATGGGAGATCATTCCAGAACTATCTGAGCTTTCCAATGGTAAAAAGATATTTAACAAGCCAACCTTTGGCAGCAAAGAGCTTGCTCAGTACATTAAGGAAGAGGCTGATAAGAGAAACGGTGAGCTTTCGGTTGAACTTATCGGTGTTTGCACAGACATATGTGTTGTCAGCAACGCACTTCTAATAAAGGCTTATAACACAGAGATTCCTGTAGCTGTAGACTCTAAGTGCTGCGCGGGAGTTACTCCGCAGTCTCACAACGCCGCTCTTGCAACTATGAAGAGCTGCCAGGTACAGGTGGCGTAAGAAGTATTGTTACGTGATTGATGAAAGTCAGCGGACCACCTGCGAAATATAGGAATAACCGGAGGAATTACAGGATATGAAAATAGGCCTGGTTTTTGGAACATTTGCTCCAATGCATTTGGGGCACATGGACGTTATCAATATAGCAAAAGAGGAAATGGACAAAGTAATTGTTGTGTGCTGCGGTCATGAGGGGGATCGAGGTTATCCGACATTTCCTCTTGAGTTAAGATACGAGCTTGCTACAAAAGAGTTTGCTGATGATGAAAAGGTTTTTGTTACAATGCTTCATGATACCGACCCGGAAATCAAGAAGCATTGGAATCAGCAGCAGATATGGAACTACTGGGTAGACAGAATGCTGCTTCATCTCTTCCAAAAAGAGCTGATTGTGGCTAAAGATGAACTGTGCTTCTATACTTCAGAAGAAGACTACTCAGAGCTGATTTCATCTACGCCTCAGCATATTAAGGTTCACCTTTGCCAGAGAAATCGACCGGTTTCAGGCACGATGATCCGTGAAAACCTAAGGGCTAATACAGAGCTTATGATTCCTTCCTTTGCGGAGTACGTGAGAGGAATACGATAGTTCTTTTTACAAAAAATAAAACAAAATAATAAAATCTGTGCACAAGCAGATTGGAAAAAGGGGAAATATAAATTATGGAACGCATTATTACATCACTTCTTGAGACTGACGCTTACAAATTTTCAATGGGGCAGGCAATCTATCACCAGTTTTCTGATTACAAGACAACCTGGTCATTTAAGTGCAGAAACAAGGATGTACACTTTACCAAAGAGATGGTTGATGAGATCAAGAGACAGATCAAGTTATTCTGTGAGCTGAGATTTACTGAGGATGAGCTTGATTATCTTGAAAATATTGTTTGGATCAAGGGTTCATACGTTGATTTCCTGCGTCTGTGGCAGGCAAGATATGATGATTTTACTATTGATGACAACGCTGAATGCGGCCTCAATATTGAGACTAAGGGAACATGGCTCAACACTTCAATGTATGAGATCCCAACTCTTGCCATTGTCAATGAAGTTTACTTCAGAATGCAGTACAACTATGATGAGCTTTTAGAGAGCTTCAAGAGAAGACTGGACGAGAAGGTTGATAAGGTAAAAGATGGAACTTATAACCTTTCAGTATTCAGTGAGTTTGGACTTAGAAGACGTCTCTCTGCAGAGGCTCAGGAACTTGCAGTTAAGACTCTTGCTGAGGCAAACCTTGGCACATCCAAATTCCTTGGAACATCTAATGTTTTCCTTGCCAAGAAGTATGGCGTAACACCTGTTGGAACAATGGCTCATGAGTGGATCATGTGCACAGGTCAGGGCAATCACAAGCACAACCCTGCATATTCTAACTGGTATGCTCTTGATGCATGGGTAAAAGAGTATGGTATCTTGAACGGAACAGCTCTTACAGATGCTATTACAACTGACTGCTTCCTTAAGGACTTCCAGCTCACCTACGCAACTCTCTTTAGCGGTGTTCGTCACGACTCAGGTGATCCAATCGAATGGGGCGAGAAGATGATCAGACATTACGAGAAGCTTGGTATTGATCCTAAGACCAAGACACTTCTCTTTAGCGACAGCCTTGACTTTGAGAGAGCAGACAAGCTCTTTAGACACTTCAATGGAAGAGCTAAGGTTGGATTCGGAATCGGTACATACATCTCTAATGACACAGACGTTCCGGCCCTGAACATTGTAATGAAGACTACAGCCTGCAACGGCCAGGATGTTGCCAAGATTTCCGATGTAGCAGGCAAGGGAATGTGCAAGAACCCTGATTATGTTGATTATCTTCAGAGATGTATCGACTGGAGAATGACTCACGAGAAATGATGATGCAAGATTATAAAAAGGACTTTGCAATGGAGTAATCCGCATACCATCATAGATTCAATTGGAGGATTCAAATTATGGACTATTTACAGAATTTTGATGCAGCCAAAGAAATAGATAATATCGTAGCCTGGATAAAAGACTGGTTTGAAAAAAGCGGCCCTAAGGCCAACGCTGTTGTAGGTATTTCAGGAGGAAAAGACTCTACTATAGTTGCAGCTCTTTTGGTAAAGGCCCTCGGAAGAGAAAGAGTATTCGGTGTTCTGATGCCTGACGGAGAGCAGAAGGATATTGAGGATTCCAAGAAGGTTGTAGAGGTTCTTGGAATCGACAATGCTATAGTCAATATTCATCCGGCAGTGCAGGGCATGTACGATGCAATTGACACTTCAGAGCTTACAATTAACAGTATGGACAGAGCTGACTGGATGGCAGGATCTCTTTTATCCAAGGATGCCAGGATCAACACACCACCAAGAATCCGCATGACTACACTTTATGCTATTGCAGCTTCTCTTCCAAACGGAGGCAGAGTAGCTAACACCTGCAATAAGTCAGAGGACTACGTGGGCTATTCCACCAAGTACGGTGATGCTGCCGGAGACTTCAGTCCTTGCTCAGACTACACTGTTACTGAAATGAGAATGATAGGTGATGAGCTGGGACTTCCTACCGAACTTATTCACAAGACCCCATCCGACGGCCTTTCAGGAATGTCTGATGAGGACAAGCTTGGATTTACTTATGATGAACTCGACAGATACATCTACACCGGAGTTTTAGAGGATGAGGAAAAGAGAAAGAAAATCGATAGAATGCATGAACTCAATCTCCATAAGCTTCGCGTAATACCAATGTACAAGAAAAACTGATAATATTCCGGATATGGATTGCAGATTATATTGATGCCAAGTACCAGGGAAGACTAAAGTGCATAATCTCAGAGGTTATGCAAAAAATTGTCATTACCGGAAAAGTGGCGGATTGAATAATATAATGGTACAATTGTTACAGAATATCGTTAGTGGTGTCATCGTAGTCTGGGGGATAGAAAATGGCATTAGATGTATCTAAGATAACTACTGCTGTAAATAATTATCTGTATTCAATCTCGGATGTGAATAAGATGCTGACGGAAAGCACAAGTTCCAGTTCGTCAGACTTATCCGGGATATTTCAGAAGTACCTGACAGGGGCACTTAACAACATTGATAGCAGCAGTCTTAGTACTGATGACAGGCAGGCGATAATTGATGCCATGAAGGTCTCTGACAGCATGAATCTGTATGGTATGAGTGGAAATTCAGACTCTGACAGTTCATCCTCATTTGACATAACGAGTTTGCTAAACAGTTTACCGGAAACGTCAACGACTACCGATGTTGTAAACACGGCAGATAAGTCTGAGAACTCTGACCTGAGCCAGGCTTTTGCGCAGGCAAGCGATATAAGTTCTAAAGCGGCGCTGAATCTTGAGAATGAGATAAAAAGCGTATTTTCAGGAATGGATAATCTTGGAGAGGTAATCCAAAACAAGATTGCCAGCAGAGATATCACAGGCGAAATAAACAAAAATATAGCCAATCTCGATATACAAGGTGACATTCAGCGTAGTATTGCAAGTCACGACAGAAGTGATGAAATAAGTGAATATAATAGTTACAATGCATCAAGAATAGCATCCTATAAAAATGCTGGGGGGAGTACAAGTGTCTTCGGCGATTTTAAGCTATAACTCGCAGAAACTGCATTTGAACTGATAGTTTCTATTTGCTATTTTTGTGAGAAAAAAATAGTTGAAAAATCGGAAGTGATAGTTTAAAATGTACTAGTTGTTTGATGTGAAGTAATTTAGGAGGATTTTTTATGATTTCTGCAAGTGATTTCAGAAATGGTGTGACCATCGAAATCGATGGCAACGTATGTCAGATTATTGAATTTCAGCATGTTAAGCCTGGTAAGGGCGCTGCTTTCGTAAGAACTAAGCTCAAGGATATCATCAACGGCGGTGTTAAGGAGACAACATTCCGTCCTACTGAGAAGTTCCCTGCAGCTAGAATCGACAAGAAGGATATGCAGTATCTCTATCAGGATGGCGATATCTACAACTTCATGGATTCAGAGACTTATGAGCAGATCGGTCTTACATCAGATCAGATCGGTGATTCTCTCAAGTTCGTTAAGGAGAACGAGGTTTGTAAGGTTATGTCTTACAACGGCAACGTATTCGCTGTAGAGCCTCCTATGTTCGTTGAACTTGCTATTACAGAGACTGAGCCTGGATTCAAGGGCGACACAGCTACAGGTGCTACAAAGCCTGCAACTGTTGAGACTGGTGCTAATGTATCAGTACCTCTCTTCGTTAACGAGGGAGATGTTATCAAGATTGATACTAGAACAGGTGAGTATCTTTCAAGAGTTTAATTGACTACGTAACCATATCTGACACGTATATTTAGTCATAATATTTATAGAACTTAGTAAGACAATAGTAATTCATCCATCAGGATGTTTCACTATTGTCTTTTTTTGCGCAATTTTATTACCCAAAGGAGGAAATGTGGAAGATATGAAAATTGAAGATTTTGGAATGGTGGTAGCCGATGAAATAAGGATAATTTTAGGTTCGGAATATACTATAGAGTACAAGGAGGTTACCAAGACAAACGGAGTTACTTATCATGCTCTTTTGATCAAAAAAGAAAATGAGAATATAGCACCAACAATATATATTGATAGTTTTTATAATTCGTACAAGGAAGGAACCGACAGAAAGATTCTTGTCAATGATATTATCACGCTATACAGGGAGAATGTGCCTAAGATGGGATTTGATGTCAGCTTTTTTACAGACTTTTCAAATGCCTGCAAACATTTATCCTTCAAGGTCATGAATTATAAGCGTAACAAGAAAGAACTTATGGATATTCCGTACAAGAAGCTTGAGGATCTGGCTCTTGTGCCGATTTGCCTGATTACGGATGATGCCTTGGGGGAAGGAAGCATTACAATTAAAAATGAACATCTGAGGCACTGGGAAGTTTCTTTTGACGAATTATGGGAGAACGTATGGGAGAATGCTGAAGTCATAGCTCCCGTAAAATGCAGAGGACTATTCGAAACGGTAAATAGTCTTCATGGAGGGGATTTGTTTGACCCGGAAGACTTCCCAAGGGATATGTTCGTTGTTTCTAATACCAAGGAGACCTATGGGGCGGCAGCAGCTTTTTATCCTGGATACTTGGAAAAACTGTCAGAGGAACTGGGCAAAGATCTGGTGGTATTGCCTTCATCCGTGCATGAGACTATAGTAATGTGCGCTCCGGATGACAGAGATGGTCTGGATGGGCTTATCAGAATTGTTCAGGAAGTAAACCAAAGCGTTATATGCGAAGAGGATTTTTTAAGCGAGAGTATCTATTATTACAGCATGGAAGATAAGAAAATCTCCGCTATGAATTTGGAGCGATGAATGATCAATTACCCGGTCTAAACCGCGAAGCCGCTTGCAATGCACGGTATTGGACTTTCTAGGGGCATTATGTTATTATAACCTAGTACGCTTATGCACCCGTAGTCTAATGGATAGAACGTAGGCCTCCGACGCCTTTGATGCAGGTTCGAGTCCTGTCGGGTGCATATTAGAACGGATAGAGGTTTTACATGAGAAAGAGAAAGAAGAGAAATTATTCCTTTAGGAATAGTAGAAAGAATATTTTTGCAATTTTAGGTGACAACAAGAAATATCTGATGCCTGTGGCTTTTGTGCTGGCGGTTGTTATTACAGTAGCTATAGCACTTAGTGCCAATAAGAGAATGAAAGAGTCGGCAACCGTGGTTGCTGAGGCAGATCTTGGATCAACTCTTGAGATCAATGAAATTATTCCAATGTCAGAAAATGCTTATGATGATGTGAACTATCTTATCAATGAGTATTATGAAGCATCTGCAAATGGAGACTCAGAGACCATCGCATCCATATACAAGGGGCTGGAGGATACAGAGCTTCTCAAGGCAGTTGCAGCAGCAGACTATATCGAGGGCTTTAGAAATATTACTGTTTATACCAAGCCGGGCCCAGTGTCAGGAAGCTACGTAGCTTATGTTTATAATGAAGTTAAGCTTTATGACTACGATAAGGCAGTTCCCGGACTTGAGACACTTTATATCTGTACAGATGATGACGGCAAGCTTTACATAAATGGTGATATTGCCAATGCCAGTGAGATTGAGTATTTAAGACAGGTCAATGTTCAGGAAGATGTAATTGATCTTAATAATAAGGTTGCTACCGAGTACAACGAGATGGTTAATTCCGATGAGGCACTGGCAGAACTCTTGACTAAGATGAGAGAAGGTCTGCAGGTTTCTGTTGGAGAGGCACTTGCTTCTTCCGAGGCTACCACAAATGCAGCAGCTGAGGAGACAAGTACAGAGGAGGCCGCAACCGAGGCTACATCAGAAGAGAGCGTTGTAACAGTTACAACTCATACAATCAGAGCTACAGATGTTATCAATATTCGTAGTTCAGACAGTGAGACTGCAGACATTATTTCCAAGACCAAGAAGGGCGAGGAATTCAAGCAGCTTGAGGCTCTTGCTAACGGTTGGAGCAAAATTGAGTATAATAACGGCGTGGCATATGTTAAGACTGAGTTCTTTGAAGTTGTTGGAGAGGAGACTGTAGAGGTTTCAAATGACACGGCTAATGAAGAGTCTCAGGAAACACAGACTACTACAGATGATACCAAGACTACAGTCAAGTCTTCAGATACCGGCAAGATGAAAGTCAGCGATACAGTAAGACTTCGTAAGAGCCAGAGCACAGAGTCAGAAGTTCTTGAGATGATCTATTCCGGAAGTACTGTTAATGTTGTTGAGCAGTATGCCAGCGGATGGGCCAAGGTAGAATATAACAAGAAAACAGGTTATATTAAATCTGAATTTCTGACCAAAGAGTAATATAATAGAATATGAACATAAATGTAGCCAGCATATTTATGCTGGCTACAGATTTATAACCACAATTCTTTCTATGGAGGTGCGAAATGTTTGGGCGTGTAAGAGTTGCGATTATGGGAACCGGTAAGATTGCCAGTATTATGGCCGATACTCTTAAATCTATGAGAGGAGTTGAGTGCTATGCTGTAGGTTCAAGAGACCAGGAAAGAGCAAACAAGTTTGCTTCTGAACATGGTGTGAAAAAGGCTTACGGGTCATATGCCGAGCTTGTTAGTGACTCCAAGGTTGAGCTTGTTTATGTGGCAACACCGCATTCTGAGCACTTTGAAAATGTTAAACTTGCTTTGTCAGCAGGTAAGCATGTTATATGTGAGAAAGCATTTATGTTAAACGAACAGCAGGCGAAGGAAGTATTTGAGCTTGCGGAGAGTAAGAATCTTTTGCTTACAGAGGCTATGTGGACAAGATATATGCCTATGAGAAGCAAGCTGTCAGAAGTTCTTGCCAGCAATGTGATAGGTCAGCCCTATATGCTTACAGCTAATCTTGGCTATAATATAGCTGCCAAGGACAGAATTAGTCTTCCACAGCTTGGAGGAGGAGCGCTTCTTGATCTGGGAGTATATGTGCTTAACTTTGCTTCCATGGTATTTGGAAACGATGTTACGGATATTGCTTCAATATGCACCTTCAATGAAAACGGAATGGATATGCAGGATAGCATTACTCTTAGATATGCCGATGGCAAGATGGCAGTCTTAAATTCCACAGCTCTAGGTATAAGTGACAGAAGTGGCGTAATCTATGGCCCTAAGGGATACATAGTTGTAGAGAACATCAATAATTATGAGGCTATCAATGTCTATGATACAACCTACAAGAAGATAGCCAGCTATAAGAGATCAAGACAGATCAGCGGCTATGAGTATGAAATAGAAGCTTGTGTTAAGGCTATGCATGAGGGATGGCTTGAATGTCCGGAAATGCCTCACTCAGAGACTCTTAAGATGCTGAATATGATGGACTTTATCCGCAAGACCAATGGAATCAAATTCCAGGGCGAGGATAGTCAGGTATCTCACTTTACACCTGCTTCAGCTCATAATGAGAGTGCTTATCAGGTGGATGCGTCTGAGAAAAATGAAGCTAGTGCACCTGAAGCAATAAGTGATTTTGAGAAAGTGAATGGAAATCAGGATACAGCTGTAGAACCAAATGTTACAAATAAAGAAGAGAAAGAAGTTGAACCTGGCGATAATCAGGCAAGTGAAAATGAGTGAATATTTTTTGACAAATATTAATTCAAAAAACTCTTGCGCTTTAAATTATTAAAGTATATAATACTCATCAGGCAGTGATGTCTGCGCAATGGGGCGTAGAGACCGTAGGTTTCTTGCGCCCTATTTTCATATCTTTTTATTTTAATAGCAGAAAGTTTTGTAATGTACCTAAGGTACGGGAAGGAGAAAAAATGTCATACGTTGACGAGATTTACGATTATGTTGTTGAAAAGAACCCAGCTCAGCCTGAGTTCCATCAGGCAGTAAAAGAGGTACTTGAGTCACTTAGAGTTGTTATCGAGGCTAACGAAGATGAGTACCGTAAGGATGCTCTCCTTGAGAGACTTGTTACTCCAGAGAGACAGATCCTTTTCAGAGTACCTTGGGTTGATGATAAGGGACAGGTACAGGTTAATAACGGATTCCGTGTACAGTTCAATTCAGCTATCGGACCTTACAAGGGAGGTCTTCGTTTCCATCCATCAGTAAACCTTGGAATCATTAAGTTCCTTGGCTTCGAGCAGATCTTCAAGAACTCACTTACAAGCCTTCCAATCGGAGGTGGTAAGGGTGGTTCTGACTTTGATCCTAAGGGCAAGTCAGACAGAGAAGTTATGGCATTCTGCCAGAGCTTCATGACAGAGCTTTACAGACACATCGGTGCTGACACAGACGTTCCTGCCGGAGATATCGGTGTTGGCGGACGTGAGATCGGATATATGTACGGTCAGTACAAGAGAATCAGAGACGTATACGAGGGAGTACTTACAGGTAAGGGTCTTACATACGGCGGATCACTTGCTCGTACACAGGCTACAGGATATGGTCTTCTTTACCTTACAGAGGAGCTTCTTAAGTGCAATGGTCATGATATCAGCGGCAAGACAGTAGTTGTTTCAGGTGCTGGTAACGTTGCTATCTACGCTATCGAGAAGGCTCAGCAGCTCGGCGCTAAGGTTGTTACATGCTCAGATTCAACAGGTTGGATTTATGATCCGGAAGGAATCGATGTTGAACTTCTTAAGGAAGTTAAAGAGGTTAAGAGAGCACGTCTTACAGAGTATGCTGCAGCAAGAAAGTCAGCTGAGTATCACGAGGGCAGAGGCGTTTGGTCAATCAAGTGTGATGTTGCTCTTCCTTGCGCAACACAGAACGAGCTTCTCATCGACGATGCTAAGCAGCTTGTTGCTAACGGCGTAATCGCTGTTTGTGAGGGTGCTAACATGCCTACAACTATCGAGGCTACTGAGTACCTCCAGAAGAACGGAGTTCTTTTTGTATGTGGTAAGGCTTCTAACGCAGGTGGTGTTGCTACATCAGCTCTTGAGATGAGCCAGAACAGCGAGAGACTTTCATGGAGCTTCGAAGAAGTTGATGCTAAGCTCAAGCAGATCATGGTTAACATCTATCACAATATTGATGATGCTGCCAAGAAGTATGGTATGGAAGGTAACTTCGTTGCAGGTGCTAACATCGCAGGCTTCCTTAAGGTAGCAGAGGCTATGAAGGCTCAGGGTATTGTTTGATAATAATAGCTAAAGAATTTGATAAATAACAAAACCGTCGGTAGAGTAGGATGACTACTTTGCCGACGGTTTTTTATGCATTCTCAGGATTCTTGGCCAATAATACTTTAGTGCGACTAATACCATGGTTAATCCTCGATTAGAAAAAGCTACTCAACCAATCTAAATTATATATGTAATTCAATGAAAAAACGTAAATATGAATAAGAATTAACGATAATTTATAGAAATTAAAAAAATTGGGATGTAAATCTTTAAAACCGCTTTGAAAGACTTTTTATTTTGGGTGGGTGTGCTATTATATGAAGGTATGGAATGATGTAAATACTGATGAATAGAGGATTTTGAGGACTTACTAGTATGAAAAAAGACTTTGATGATGATTTTGACTACGAAGATGGAAATGGATTTTTGAAAATAGCCATAGGGGGAGCTGTTATCCTTGTTCTTTTTGCGATTGTGATTGCATGGCTCTTCTTAAGCAAAGGATCGGGTACTGATAGCGACAGTAGCAATGATGAGTTTTTGTTTGAGAGTATAGAGGCGGGAAGTAGTGACGCTGTAGCAGAAAATGATCAGGATATGTCCGCCATGGAAATATCTGCTACGGACAGTCCTTTGGCTTCTTCTAAGGAAAGTTCACAGGCGGAGGCAGCTTCGGACAGTTCATCAGCTGGGGCGACTTCCTCTGAAACTACTGAAGATAGCGATCCTCAGGCTTCTGTAAAAAATGAAAGCGGATCTGCAGTTGATGTTAATCAGATAGTTAGTGCCAGCAGTGTTGGGGAAAACTCCAATGTGACCTATGGAATAGATGTATCCAGATTTCAGGGAACCATAAACTGGGAACAGGTTGCAGGAAGCGGTATTGATTTTGCCATGGTAAGAGTAGGCTATAGAGATGCCAAAACAGGTGAGATCAAGGCTGATACCAATGCAAAGTTCAATATGCAGGAATCTGAGAAATACGGAATTAAGGTTGGAGCTTACTTTTTTTCCACAGCTGTAAATAATGATGAAGCCAGGGAGGAGGCAAACTGGGTAACAAGTTATATTGCCAAGTATTCAATAACCTATCCGGTGGGCTACAACTGCGAAGGCTTTGAAAATGCGTCCAGCAGGCAGGTTAATCTTACTCAGGATGAGAGAAGTGCTATTGCAATGGCCTTTATGGATCAGATATATAGTGCCGGTTATACGCCTATCTTTTACGCATCTCAAAGTGAGCTAGTGGGAGATGCCAAGTGGAATACTACACAGATACAGCAGAAGTACAAAATCTGGATGGCCTGGTATAACCAGGATGCTAGTAGCATAGCAAAGGGCCCGGCTACAGACGTGAAGTGCGCTATGTGGCAATATACCAGTAACGGAACAGTTCCAGGGATAAACGGTAAGGTTGATGTGGACGTTGCATATTTTGGATACAACGGCACGGAGACGGCCAAAGATACATCGGAAAGAGAAACAGCATCGGCTGATGTGGAGGCTCTGATGAACTTTGATTCTGTAGATGAAACAGTTACTGCCAAAAACAGTACTAACCTTAGGAATAAACCCAGCCAGGGAAGCGACAGTACAGTAATGGTAACTCTGGAAAATGGCCAGACCGCCCAGAGAACCGGCGTAAGTTCAAGTGGATGGTCCAGAGTTATTTATGAAGGAAACACTTATTATGCTGTTTCAAGTTATCTTACTACAGACCTTAGTGCTCCCAAACAGGAAACGCAGCAGGTTCAGGAAACGTCAGGTTTTAAAACCAAATTCACTGACTGTAGTGAAACAGTCACAGCTAAGGATGTAGTAAATTTGCGTAACAAACCAAGCGTAACAGATGAAGATTCACAGGTTATTGCATCTCTTTCTGCAGGAGAAACAGCGCTTAGAACAGGTATTAACAACGAATATGGCTGGTCCCGTGTGGAATACAATGGACAGACATTATACTGTGTGAGCAGCTATTTGCGAGTAGTAGAATAGATAGAGTATTAGCAGATTATCTGCATAAATATATGTGAATTAGAGGGGAGTTTTATTTAAATGGATAAAAAGGTCAGAAGTTCTAATTTTGAGCTCTTAAGGATTCTTGCAATTATTTTGATAGTTCTTTTCCATATTCAGTTGCATGGACCACAGACGAGAATAAATGACGGAGCTTTTGCTGATCCGGTATTTTTCAAGCAGCTATTTCTTCTTGACGCCGGTAATACCTTCGGAATGATAGGAAATGCGTTATTTATAATGATTTCCGGTTACTTTTTGGTTGGAAATTTAAGTGTTGATCTTGGGAAGATTTCCGGGAAGCTTTTATTAGAGGTGGGTTTTGCAACAGTTCTTTTGACAATAGCATCAACAGTTATTGCTGGAAGAAGCAGTGACCTTTCAGCTCGTAATCTGGTTGGCTTCTACATTTTTAACGATGAATGGTGGTTCACCGGGTATTACATCCTGGTTGTTGTGATCGGAAAAGTTTTTTTGAATAAGTTTTTATCAAGACTTGAAGCTAAGGAATATGTAGGCTTTTTGCTTGCTTTGTTCGCAATAGATCAGTTCCATTGGTCTTCCTACATTTTTGAGGGAATCGCAAACGGAATCAGAACCTTGATGATAGGTGTTTTCTTTTATGCACTTGGCGGATATATCAAGAAATACAATCCCTTTAGCCACGTTCGACTTTATATTTTGTTTCTTGTGATTGCTGCTACATACCTTCTTAGGTACATTTCCAATTACAATATTACTTCAATGAACATTGCAAAGTATCTTACAAGCGAAGAACAGTATGGCTTTATGCAGACAATTCCTCAGTTTGCCAATCATGACATCACCGTTGTGATAGTTACCGTATGCTTATTTGAATTGTTTAGGCGAATTCATATGCCAAGTAGTAAAGTAATCAACTATCTTGGTAAATCAACGCTGATGATTTATTTCATGCATGAAAACGACCTTTTCATCAGCTTCTACAAGATGGATTCCTGGATTGGAACTCTGTCAGAGCATGTTGATCAGTTTGTTCTCAAGTGGTTTTGGTGGGCTCTTGTGGGCATAGGAATCGGAGTTTTGGCTTATACAGTGTATGTACTTTTGGGGATTGCCTGCAAGAAGTGCAGATTTTTGGTGGTAAAAGAATAATAACCAAAGGTGTATCTCGAGCTTAATCATCAGATAATCTAACTGATAAGATAAGTTAAGGAAAGATAAAGACATGGCAGACAGGAAATACTTATATACTGAAAGGGCACACTATATGTGCCCGAATATGCATTTTGGGATTATGGCGGAGATAGGGAAAGAGTTTAACGAGGAACGGCTGAAAGAGAGTATAGAAGTTCTTAAAACTGCGCACCCACTGCTTGTGAGCCTGATCTCAGAAGAGAAAGATACTGGTAAGGTCTTCTATGAAAAGCAGGATGATCTGAGAATACCTATGGTTAAAGGAAGTGACTGGCAGACTGACTTTGATAATGTGTCGAAAGCCGGATGGAATGTTCAAAAGGATGCCTTGCTCAAAGTATATGTTTATCCTTCTACTGATAGTTTTGAGATTCTTTTTGTTGCACATCATCTTCTGTGTGACGGAAGAGGGCTTCTGATGCTGATGGAAGAATTTGCAGAGTACTATTCAATAAATGTAAGACCTGAGTTTTCTGAAGAAAGACTGATAGAGAGTATAAGTGATCTTCCTGAAGGAAGTGACCTTGGCTTTATGAGTAAGATCATTATAAAAGATGCAAATAAGAAGTGGGGCAAGGAAAATCATAAGGTAAGATATGAAGAGTACCTTAAGTTTGAAAAGGAATTTGATTCAAGGCAGAATATCATGCGTAATATCATGAGTTTTGACGGTGCTTCACTTGATAAAATACTTTCTGTTTGTAAGGATAATGGAGTAACAGTTAATGACTATCTTATTGCCAAGATGATGCTCGATGAAAATACCCAAAAGATAATCATCGCTTCTGATATCAGAACGAAGGTGAAGAACTATAATAAAGGCTCTCTGGGAAACTATGCCTCAGCATTTAGCGTAGTAGTTAAGAAGAAACATTCTGATGTTATCGAACTTACAAAGTCAGTTAGAGATGAAATCAAGAAGATCCTTCAGTCGCCTCAAAAAGAGATGCTTGTTCTGGCATGTTATTTTACTATGGATTCGGGATTGCTAGATGCTGTTCCTATATCGACTCTTGGCGGTTTTACCAGCAATGCCGGTAAGTTTGTCGGTAGCAAAATGTTTGGATTTGAAGCCCGGGAAGGTTATTGCATAACAAATCTCGGTAGAATAAAAAGCAGTATCATAAACGAAGCAGTTTTCATTCCGCCAGCATCTCCTGCAAACAGGAAAGCATGGGGTGTACTTACTGTGAATGACAAGATGAGGATATGCTCTGTAGCAAGTGGGCATTAGGCTTGATAAGCCTTTATTAATATGCACAAACTGCTTGGTGGCAGTTATTGATATGTAACTGCCACCTTTTTGTATTTTTATAAAAATATGTTTCGAGAATTTTATAAAAAGTTTACTGTAAAAACAAAAATAAATAAACGATAATATAAATAGACACTTGCGCAAAAAAGGGGATTTTGTGCCCAAAAATAAATGTAGATTCATAATTTATTCGTCTTGTGAAATGAAAGGAGAATCAGCATGGATGGCATGAGTACTCAGGATTTGTTGAATGGACAGGATTTATCAACTGCGAATGTAGATGATCTCTTAGCTGCTATGAAGCAGGAAGAGGCAGTTGCTGAGCCTGCTCCTGTGCCGGAAGAGGCGCCTAAGCCTAAGAGAGGCCGCCCTAAGAAAGCAGAGGCGGAACCAATTGCTGATCTTCCTGATCTTGATCAGATAATGGCAGAGACTGCAAGTGCAGAGGCAGCAGCACCAGCTCCGGAGCCGACTCCGGAACCGGCACCTGTTGATCCTGAAGCTATGCTTGCAGCTATGGCTTCAGCAGAGACAGCAGGAGATGTTGATGCGGCTATGGCAGCGATGGCGGCAGCAGAGGCAGCACCAGCACCAGTTGAAGCAGCGCCGGTAGTAGAA
>NZ_ATVX01000028.1 GCF_000420945.1 Butyrivibrio sp. VCB2006 | reverse complement strand
CAAAGTAAAAAGGTGATCACTGTTTATGTGACCACCTTTTCGTTTGATGTTATTTTGTTTGTTTTGCCTGTCTACTTGACAGACCCCAGATCACAACATGCATCCTGTTTTTGTATTACTCCGTAGGTCACCATGGGACCATTCTTGATTATGCTAAGAGATGAGCATTGGTGGATCAGAACTCCGTCAGTATCGGCAATGGCTGTGTGAAGGGGTCTTCCAAAGTAATCCCTTATCTCACCAAATTTATCACCTTTTGAAAATTTCTCTCCCACCTTTTTCTCCGGATACCAGCAGCCGGTGAATGGGGCATCATCACTGAATTCTCTGAGTTCTGTCTTGGGATATGTCTTGTACTCTCCTTCAATAAGACCAAGGAATTTCAAAATGTTCAGCACATCCTCTTTGTCTGCCTGTACCTCATCCTTTGGAAGCAGGCTTAACTGACCGCGCTCTATGAGAACACTGGGGATTCCGGCCATGGATGCTGTGTTGTAGGCGCCTTCGGTGGTACAGGTACTCTTTACGCAGTAGGAGGCGTTTACGCAGTCCACCATCTTTTTTGCAATATCACTGGCAGGAGAAGCTCCCACGTAGTATGCGTAGGGGATAAGAGTCTCGTATCCGTCTCCGCTATGCAGGTCAATGTAAGCATCAGCGTTTTTGATAAAAACATCAAACAGAAGGCTTGCCAGGCGATCCGCGGCTGAACCATCCTTGTCTCCCGGGAAGACTCTGTTGAGATTCTTGCCATCCTCATAAACAAGGGACATGGTTCTGTTTTCAAAACCTGACCTGTTGGCTAATGGGATGATGATAAGATTTCCTGAAAGGTCTTTGGGAGAAATCTCATTAGAGAGCTCAATAGCTGCCTGAATGCCGACATATTCTGCGTTGTGAATGCCGGCTGTGACAAGAACGGTTTTGCCCGGCTTTTCTCCGCAGATGATGATGTGGGGAATGTGTATCTCGGTTCCGCCGACATGTATATGATCTTTTATCGTCTTGCCGGAGGTAAGTTCGTGTCCGGCTATATTTATTTTCTCCATAGTTTTTAAACCTCACTTCAGAGCCAAGGTTATCATGTTAGGACCGGGACTTTCAAGCCCCCTGGGGGGTTACATAGCTCCCGCGTACACAAAAAACCATAAACATCAGTACCATATCTAATGAACCTCAGCCTTAGGACGCTTGCTAAGTGCTGAGGTTTTTTGTAGGAATTCGGTGTCGAAAACCAAATTTGAATGATAACGATATGATAACGTTCTGAAACGCTGTGATAATGTTTTGAAACCAATTGATAATGCCGTGATAATTGAAAGGCTTTTTAGGGCGTGATATTATTATGATGGACAAGGGAGCAGGCAAGAGCCAAATGCTTCCTTGTTTTTTCTTGGCCAAGAGAATAAAGACATGAACCGGGCATCAGCTCATGAGTGCGTAAGTGCATTTGTGGGACTGGTGCTTTTTTCATGTCGTAAGGCCTGGCGGAGAAAACCGCAGGGCAGCAACCAACAACGGCTCGATTATAAAGAAAGAGGTGTATGAATGGATTTCGATACATTCAAAGAGGACCTTGCCAAAGCGGTGAAGGACAGACTCGAGTTGATCTTCGATAGGAAGTATTCAGTTGAGACTCACACAGTTGAGAAGATGAATCAGTCCTACGAAGCTCTGGTAGTGAAACCTAAGGATGGCGTAATCGGTGTGAACATCGGCATCGATGCTGCATTCAAGGAGTATTCTGATGGCAGATCATTTGACATGATAGTCAGACAGATTGCCAGTGCTGCAGAGCACGCTCTTGATAATCATCCTGCGTTTGATCTTGAGGCACTTACCGATTACAGCCAGATGAAAGGCAAACTTGCCATGGAGGTTGTTTCTGCAGAAAGAAATGCAGAGCTCCTTGAGACTGTTCCTCATAAGAACATGGAGGATATGGCGATTGTTTACCGTATTGTTCTTGACTCATCTTTAGAGGGAAGAAGCTCGATTCTTGTGACAAACAAGATGCTTGATAACTACGGTATCACGGCAGAGCAGCTTCATGCTGATGCGATGTCAATTGCTCCGGAGGTAAGACCTGCGGTAATCCAGGAACTGTCCGAGGTGATGGCGGAGATGATGGGTGCTGAGCAGGCAGAAATGCTCGGGCTTGGACCTAAGGCTGATGAGCCTATCTTCGTTGCAACTGTTGAGGATAAGACCCAAGGCGCTGGAATCCTTGCATATCAGGATTTCATGGATCAGGCAGCTGAAAAGCTCGGTGGCGAGTGCCTTGCGATCAGATGGGACTGTGTTGATTTTGAGAACCGCATCATCCATGTCAATCATACCCTCAGCGACAGGCCTGATGAATTTGGGGACTGCAGTAAGCGCATGCTACCTACGAAAACCGCTGCAGGTACCAGGGACATTCCGATGGTCCAGGAAGTATATGATGCTTTTCTGATGGAATATGAATTCCAGAGCGTCCTTGGTTTCTGTGATGAAGAGATCGATGGATTCACCGGATTTGTTTTCTGTACCGGCGAGCACAAGGCTCTCCATCCAGGAGCAGTCAACCGTGCTATTCTCGTACAATAATGCGCTCATCAGAGAGTATTGTAGCGCAGCTCCTTTCGTCTCATCATTTAAATTTGAAAAGGCATCCTTATCCAAATATTTTCTAAGGCTTTTGGCGTCTTCAATGGCGTTATTCCGGATTTTATCAACATCGTCATTTATATACCGCGTCAAAGATGAAACGATCAAATAATCCATCTTTACTTTTTGGGCCATAGAAATGACTCTGTCATTTTCATCAGAAAGACGTTCGGCTTGTTTTTTAAGTAATATGTTATGGAGTAACTCTGACATATGGACATCCACTTCTTCAAGGGAATCATATCAAACTGCTTCAAGATGGCTTTTTATTTTGTCTGAAACAAGGTATGATAATTCATAAGTTGTCTGAAACGCTAGGCATGGGAGGAATTAGGATGATAATCGGATTTGTTATCTGGAGCTTTTGCGCTGTCTTGTTCTTCATAGTAGGCGTTGTTGATCTGAAATCTGAAAAGCCAGTGGGCTTTTTCACGGGGGTTAAGCCGCCCAAAATCACGGATGTAAAGAAATATAATAAAGCAGTTGCTCTGCTGTGGTTCGTTACAGGGATTATTTTTGAACTTATAGGTGTGCCATTCCTATATCTCAAGCAGAACTCGCCTGCATTTGTGTTCATGATGCTGGCTACAGTTGCTTTAGTAATTGTCATGATGGTGATTTATTTGAGTATTTTAAGGAAGAACGAAGAAAAATGAAGGAAAAATTAAAGAAAATACTGGATACTTTTCATAAATACAATTCGGAACACATGGCGGCGCAAGCCTTCGGTCTAAGTGAAGACATAGTTTATGACGCACTTGTGGTAGCACCCAGTTTTACTCCATATAAACTGGGAATGGATGCGACATGCAAGGTTACGACTTTAAAAGAAGGTGCATATTTGGGTGGGTATTTAGTTGAGAAGGATGACCTGAATATAGCATGGATCAAGATTGGTTCCTCTGCAGGCAATCTTATCGATCACTTAGCACTTTGTGCAGAGCTGTCAATCAAGAAACTGATATTTATAGGTGCTGTTGGTGGCCTCAAGCCCGAGTTTAAGCTGGGTGACGTATGTACTCCTTCTTATTCTTTATCCGGGAGTTATGCAGATACATATCTGATGAAGGATTCCATTAAGGAGAAAATGCTTTTTACCAAGGTATTCCCGGATATGAATTATGTGGACTCAGTAATAGATATTGGTAAAACCAAAGGCTATGAAATCAAGAAGGGCAGCGTATTCTGTACACCATCAATTGCTATGGAATATACACATCTGGATGAGATAAAGTCTTTTGGTACCGATCTTATTGAAATGGAAACCAGCTCTTTTTATTTGATGACTGATTTGTTTGAAGTGCCTGGAGTAGCACTGCTTGTGGTTTCTGATAATTCTGCGTCAGGTGCAGCGCTGGTTGGCCGAACAGAAGAGCAACAAAAACAGTATGACTTTGGAAGGATGGTAGTTCTTCCTGATATGATTTTGACATTAGCAGAATGATTAAGATGTCTGAAATAATGCTTGGAGGAGGTGCTGAGAATAATCATGGGAAAAGCTAGGTTTTATTACAAAAACACAAATGCCCCTATATCTATATGGAACTGAGTAAAAAAGAATTCAATGATATCAAAAAAGGAACAATTATGAATAAAACAGAAATTGTAGATTTGCCAAAAGAACAATGGAAAGGTGCTGTGATTCCGCTAGTTACAAAGAGTGACAGCTACTATGATTTTGAAATAAAGCAGCTTGATAACGATGGTTGTAAGATTGAGCTTGTTAAAAGAAAGGCTTCAGAAGAAATCGTTCATACTCCTGAAGAATATGACTTTCCAGATTCTTTGTATCAGGATCATTGGGAAAATGCTGAAGCTTTCGGAGTTGTAGGCGATAACAATGAACTTTTGGCATGCATTGAAGTTTGTCCCGAAGAATGGTCAAACAGACTTATGGTTACAGAACTTTGGGTGTCAGATAATCTCAGAGGCAAGGGACTTGGTAAGCAACTGATGGATAAGGCAAAAGAGGTTGCACAGAAGCAGAAAAGAAGAGTACTCATGCTTGAGACACAATCATGCAATACCAATGCTATAGGTTTTTATCTGCATGAAGGATTTGAACTTATAGGATTTGATACTTGTTGCTATACCAATAATGATATAGGCAGACGTGAAGTCAGAATCAACTTGGGATATTTTTTTGATAGAGATGGAAAAAGATGGTGAGTGGTACATTAGCTCCCAGTACTATATACGATGATCAGGCGCAGTCTGGATTGGACAACTCAGGTTAGGCATGCAGCGGAAGATGGAGCAGTATTGCTGGAACTTGATGATTTGTTTAAGATAAGCTAGAGGAATATGTGAAAGAGCTCGACAACTTCAGGCTTGTCGGGGAGATGATAGAAAGTAAAACCTGAAAAATGGTTTAGCCATGCGGCTCCCCTGAGAATTACGGATAGAAAAATAGCATAAATAGGGGATTTGTGGGTGGCCACTTTTTGCAGATGGAAACTAGGGCTTTAGGTAGAGGAGCTTTTATAGGGGCATTTATGCGTATAATTTCAATTATGTAGCAAAAATGTTACAATGAAATTAGGCAAGTGGTTCAAAACAAAAATAGGAAGGGAATTTAAATTCATGGCAGAAAAAATACCTGCAAAAACAAACACCCAAAAACTTAGAGATATTACTGATTCCTTACCGGAATTTACACAGCAGTATTTTTATTCAGGAACATCAGGCAAAGCAATTCTCACAAGGATTTCCTATGCTTTGGATGCTAGATATTTCCTTGAGTATGCCGTGAATTTTTTACCATATTTCCCACACAAACAGATAAAAGAACTGTCACTAGATGACATTCGTCAGATCAAAGCCACAGATATTGATAAGTTCCTTACTTGGATGGAAGAGGATCAGAAACTATCTGAAAGAACCAGAGCAAGACGCAGATCTTCCGTGTCTGGCCTGTTTGAATACCTTATCAATACAGAAAGAAAACTCGAATACAACCCTGTTTCCGGGTCTCAGTCTGTAGATATCCCGGAAAATGAGTATGTGACTTATCTTAACCTGGATGAGCAGGAACAGCTTCTTAACTGTATCAGATACGGAACCGGCCTTACAAAAAGGCAGCTGTCATTCCATGAAAAATATAAAAAGCGTGATCTGGCAATCATATTTCTTTTCCTGGACACTGGACTTAGAATTTCAGAACTCCATGCTCTTAATGTAAATGATGTTGTTATTTACGAGGATACTTTTGATGAAGAAAAAAATGAGTGTTACATAACGGCACTTCGTAAGGGCAAGAAAAAGAGCGGAACTGTTTCAAAAGTTTTTTTCTCTGACGAATCTAAAGAATACATTCAGGATTACCTTGCATCGCGCCAAGGCCAAGGAGAGCAATTCAATGAAAACACTCCTCTTTTCACCACTTCCACCGGAGAGCGACTCTCCATCCGGGAGATTCAGCAGATGCTCAAAAAATATGTGCAAGTATCACTAAAGCGTAGTGATATAAGCGTTCATAAACTGCGCTCCAGTTTTGCTATGGAGTTTTATAAGCATGAAAAAAATATTTTGGTACTCCAGCAGCGAATGGGTCACATGTCCATAAATGCCACAAATATCTATGCCAGAGCCAGCGATCGCGAGGAAGCAGTCAAGAATTCCAGAAATTGGAGGCAAAAGAAATAGGGGGTATTGCCCAAAAAAGAACTCATTCGTATAAATAGGCAAAGAGAACAATAGCAAATGCAACATTGTTAAGACCATAGTCTTAAGGAGGTGCTTTATGATTAAAATGATAGCCAAAAACAAACTTCATAAGAATATTAACGGCCTCACAGATGAGCAGCTTCAGCTGGTAGCAGGTGGCGAGTTTGATTGGGACCAGATTATTAATGACGTAATGAGCAAATTAGTAGAATGCCCATATTGCGAAGAGCTTGTGCCTGAGTGTGAGTTAGATCGTCATGTGTTTAAGTGCATGTTTACTCATAAAAAAGGATGATTCCTTGATTTTCCAATTGAATAATTGTTTTGAAAGTAAAAAGCATCGCATTAATTCGGCGGTGCTTTTTTGTGTATATATCATTAATCTATCAACAAATACCAGGGTTAAGGTGTATTATAGACAGATACGTATATTAAAGAAAAACGATGGAGCAATGTTTTTATACAAAGACTTATATAAATGTGTTTTACATGATATTCATATGGGGAGCACTGATATTCATTATCAGAAATGTTCATTCATTGCTTCAGGTGCCTGCATTAGCTGCAGTTGTTGCTTTGCCTATAGTAGTACATATCCTGATATATAAATTTGGACCATTTTATGCTGATGAAAGCGTGAGTGCAATAATATTGTATGTGGCTTTTGCGATAGTTACGATACCAGGGATCGCATATGAAGGGATTAAAGATTATATAGAAAATAAAAGGAAAGCTAAGACTGAGATATAAAAGGAGATTTTAAATATGGAATTAGATATTAGAAAAGCAGTGTTTATTGTACCTTTTGGTTATGAGGTAAATGAAGAATTGACAGAACCGGATTACTGTCTTCATGGAGGACCTGCAGAAGCAGCATTACTTAATAGCGATGGCGTGTTCGTAGTTCGCGATCTTCCGGTAGATAAGTTCCACACAACACAGGATCAGTCTGCTGTTGCAGGAAAGATAATGCATTATCAGACAATCATGAGCCCTGATGGAAAGCGCTTCTTTCCATTATTTGATTCATACAATGCAGCTACACGCATTTATGGCGAAAATGTACGATTCACTATGGTATGCTATGAAACTGCCAGAAAAATGGCAATTAGTGAGAACCTCGAGGGTATAGTTCTTTGCCCAGGCACAGTTAATCAGATAATACCAAAAGAAGCATTTGCCTAAGCAGAACAGTCAAAAGGCACACCTAAAAGACTTTGAGGTGTGCCTTTAACAATCATGTCATTTCGCTTTTACAGGAATAAGTTTAAGATCTCCCGTTCCAAAGAACAGAGAATTCCTTATCATTCCGATTCTGAAAAGATTAAATATGTAGAACATGAGCACTGAATGGCGGTTCAGATTTGAACCGCCTTATTATTTTCCTCTACGCTAATTTTTCAAAGTAAACGCAACTATTATGCATCACAATCTTAATATGTGCATTTGGGTAAATTCAAGAATTTAAGGGAATTTGATGAAATAGTTATCGTAACTTTCATCACGATGTTTGAAGAGGTTATCGAGACCTTTTGAGGCCTTTGTCCATTTTCATGAATAATGCCAATAGATAATCTTTCGGAGGCCCGTTTTTCAGGGCTTCCTTCTTTATGCATTAGCAAACTTTATGTAAATTTTTTACTCCGATTCTGCCACTGATGGTCGATTTTTCATGAGTTTTGCCAATAATAGGCAATTTTACACGGATTTTGCCAGCGATGGAAGAAAAAATGGGATTGGCAGCTTCCGGGGGACATTTAAATATGCATATAATTTATATTATTTAGCAAGACGCAAGCTTTGTATTTTTGTGCTTTTATTAAATATTAAGTTCACATTTACATGAACTTAAGCGTTTGTGTGTATAATGTAAGTGACATAGTAAAAGCATTATTGTGCATAATCAGCTAAGGAGCGTTGAGCAATGGTAAAGGAAACTAATACACCTATTGATGATAATAATAGCAATAAAACGATACGTTGTGATAAAAATGAACTAGATATACATGAGTTGGAAGTAGTTACAGGCGGCAATGCAGGAATTCTTGATTGGTTACCTGATGCACTCGAGAATAAGATTACAACTGTATCAAAACCGGAGTTTAAACAGTAGTTTTGTAGCGATTACATGTAATTGCGATAAGAAATATTACATAAGAAATATTATGTAAGTTTATAAAAAATGCGATAATGATGAGGCGGTCCTGAAGGGTCACCTCATTTTTGTCAAAGTAAACGCAACCATTTTGCATCACAATTTTATTTGTAAAACATGTTAACCATGGGATTCTTATGATATTTTTTGAAATAGTTATCGCAACCCATATCACGAACAGTGACAAGGTTAACGCAACCTTTTAGGGGAGATTAAAGTGCTATAATTGCGATAAAAATGGTATTTATATGTTTGTGAGTGTTGTATTACACTCATGCTCAGCTTAAAAATTTAACTATTCGCAAAACACCGGTTTAAAGAATAGTATGCAATTTAAGAAACTTTTGGATGCAATCAAAGCATATGATCCGGATGTGGTTCTTATTGATGTTACGGATAAGCATGAATTCAATCTACTGGAATTTGACAGGATTGGTTTTGCTTCCGGCAGTTACTTTAGCAAATTTGCCGAGCAGCTCCTTACTTTTGCAAAGGTAAATCTACCTTCTCAAAAAGATGTCTTTTTCATCTGCACTGCAGGAAATCCATTAGATCTTTACTTTAATTCCATTGCTAAGATCGCTGAAGCCAAGTACTGCAATGAGCTAGGCCGCTATTTATGCAAGGGATTTGGCACCTATGGACCATTCAGACTTGTTGGTGGTATCCAAAAAGGTCATCCTGATGCAGATGAAATCAGTGACGCTGTTGAGTTCTATAAGAACTTATAACAGAAAAAGCTCTGTATTGCGTTTTCAGAGTTTCAAACGGAGAATTCCACGTTCTTGATAAGGAAAAAAGCATTCTGTTAATAATTTACATATCTGCTGCATTCGTTCATCAGAATGTTCTTCAGTATATTTTTTCCAGTCATCCAAGAGCATCTTGTCCGCCCTTAATGAAAATTTCAGACATCCTCCTGTAATTGTCGAGCAACCCGCGAAGGTCGTCGCAAGCGGTATGCAGTTCTTCCTCTGACATACTGTTCAGCCGTTTCGTGGTGAAATCCAGAGGCGAACGCAACTTGTTCTCCGATAAGACTGTTCCATCCTGCCGAAAAACTGTGTTGCCGCCCGCACGGATGATGTAGTCCGGCATATCCAGATGGAGAAGATCTTCAATCTCCGATTCCCACATTCCCAAGTCCAACGGGTCAGCGACCTGCGCGCGCAGACGATCCAACCATACGTCCCGCGCCTTTGCAGAGCGCAGCAGTTCAGGGCTGGTGATCCCGCGGAGAATCTTTTTATAGATATCGTGCGAATTCGGTACAAACCGCAGAGGCATTTCCGAATGATCCTGCAAAATGGATATCCACGCCCCAGCATTATCCCGAATGCGCCGATAGGCGTCAGAAAAGCCAGACAGATAGGGCTTCTCCCTGCCAAGTACCGAGACAGGCCGCCCATTGAGTTCAGGTGGAGAGCTCTTGCCCCCTCCCGAGGGCGGTATGAAAAGTGGCGAGGCTCCGCTGTTAATGTTAAGAAATTCAAGATTTGTAATGCGAAACATGGGAAGACCAATAGCGAGCGGCATTGGCGTCAGAAGCGTTTCGAGGTCAATAGGGACCGGCCGATTGACCTGCGGGATAAAATTGCCTCCGTGCATATCGTCGCTCAAAAAAGAAAAGAAAACGGCGGTCAGCACACCCATACGCCAATAGTATTCGTCCGCATCCGCCTCAGACGACAGCGGCTGCTTCTTGATATACTCCGTGAACGACGCGCAATCACCGCTAATACAGCCGCAGGCAGGGCCCATCTCAGGGAACAACCGCTCCATCAGTTGCGAATACACCATCTCCACCGTACAGTTTCGGGGCTTATAATAAAATCGGCCGCCCTCAGATTCCAGCATAAGTGCAGAGCGTCCGCCGGGGCGTGTGCTGGCGTCGGATTCATCGGGCAGACAAATCCAAGTGATTTTACCGAAATCTCGCCCGCCGAAAAATGCCGTGGAGATCTCATCGCGCTTTTTTTCCAGCGCACTAAAGACCTCGTCCGTGAAGCTGTCATAGCTTTCGCATATCGACCGATCGATCCGCTCCAGTTCAGGGTACTCTTGATATAGCTTGGCGCCATTGTGCCGCGTGGCGTCCTCCATGACGCGCTCCAATGCGTCATGAAAAGCCTGCTCCGGCGCGGCAATGGCGGAATATGCCGCCAGCGGAAAACGTTCCGCCAGAATAGGCTGCATCTTTTCCCACAGCACAGGCCAGTATAATGTGACCCTGCGGGCGCTGAGAATTCGCCCAAGCCGCGCTTCACACTCCTCCGTCAGCAAAGCAGTGCTGTGCTTCCGTCCTGAGGCGGGAACACCAAACCAATGGTCAAGGGAGTCAATGAGTTTAGAAAGATATCGATCCATGTCACTTTCAGAATACGCCGGGCAGGTTATCCATAAGCCCGAGTTCACTTAGTTGCTTTCGTTCCACGCATTCTGCCTCCGGTCGCAACTCCTTAACCTTGGCGACAATCTTCTGCAACCAGCCGTCCCGGTAGATTGCGCAGGTTGCTTCGTCGAGGGCGAGTATGTCTCCAGGCTGCGTCAGCATCCCAGCCGCGCGGCAGCCGCCGAGACACACGTTGCGATAAGGGCATTCCCGGCACTTCTCGTTGTGCGCAAGTACCGTCGTAGAACGAGTGTTGATCAGTTCCATATATTTTGAATCGTTCAGGCATTCCCGAACGCCGATTTCCTGAATCTTGGGGTATGCCTGCTGGAATTCGTCCATGTTGGATAGTGGCATACAAGTCAGCGCCCGTCCTTCCGCGGAAATGTACATGTTGCTGCGGGCATGGGCGCAGAGGCAGGCGTTCTCCAGATTATTGACAACATGGACGGCAGGCAGACGGTATAGGTCCGGATTGCTGCCGTCGCACATAAAGAATCCACCCAGATGCACAGTCATCTGCGGAAGGTCGCGGTAGAAATCGTCCAGATAGTCGAAGTAGATCTCAAAGGTCTCATCCATGCTCAGGCCGTGGCTCTCAGCGTAGCCGCCCTCATGCCACGCGCCCGTATCGCCGACTGGGTTCAACTTAAGGCTCTGGCAGCCCACGGAGGCCAGGTAATTGACGCTGTCCCGCAGAGATTGGCGGTTCTCTTTCCACAGGCACATCTCTGCACCTGTGGGGAAGCCCCTGTCACGGCAGAGTTCAAAGGCGCGGCGAACCGCTTTTTCCGCGCCGTCCATGCCGCGCAGCCAGTCGTGATGCCCCACACCGTCAAAGCTCATGTTGAACTCGGGGTGCATGTCGCGCTGCTCAAAGGCGTCCAGCAACCGCTCGTTAACCAAAAGTCCGTTGGAATAAATCTGACTGATACTGATGTTTCCGGCGCGCAGCGTGTCGATGATCTCCCAGAAGTCCCGGCGCACCAGCGCCTCTCCGCCAGTGATGGAGCAGCTCATCACGCCACAGTCCACCAAACCCTGCGCAATCTTCATTGCGTCGTCATGGCTGATCTCGCCATAGCGATTTTCTGCGCCGCTGATGTAGCAGTGTCGGCACTTGCAGTTGCAGTTGCCCGTAATGGACCAGTGCGCGCTGCGCATGAAGCGATTTGGGTAAAAGTGGTATTTCTGTTCATCCGCAATCGTCTCGCCAAGGGCGCAGGGCGCAACAAAACCCTTTTCCTCCATCTTCGCGACGCTGTCCCGGATGACCTGCGGAACAAGCGACAGATCAAAGTCCACCTGCCCATCACAGAGTTGGAGCGCATCGAATGCCTCCTTATCCACAAACCATGCCCTGCCAGCTTCTCGATCCACGACGGCATAGGGCAGCTTCTCCCAGCCTCGCAAAATATAGTTGTCTTTTAAACGGTAGTACATGGTTTGCCCTCCGTTAATTCGTGCCGATCATAACACATCCGCAGCCGGTGGCGGCACCAATAATAACGCACATACAGGTTTTTCCGCCGCTTGCGCCGACGCATAGAGGCAGATCGGCCCCGCCAGAGACCTTGTTCAGCTCGTCGAGGGAAATATTCTCACCCACCTCTGGCTTGAAGTCCTCTGCTGTCAGGGTGATGCCATACTCCTTGGCAATCTCGATGGTCTTTTCCACAACTGTGTCCTTGTCTGTCAGCGCGTTGAGTTTCTTCTTGAGCTCCTCGTTCTTGCTTGCTTCCTCAATCAGCTTTTTCAGGTTTTCATTCATAATTTGTTCTCCTTTCAAATATTTTGGTCAGCCATTTGGTTGATCATCACCGATAGAAATCTTTGGTCTATTGTATCTGCGCAAACTATATGCGGCAATTAGATTTATTATATTTTTACGAATGACTTTGATCTGTGGAAGACCATTTTTATTATAAAATGTAATATGTACTGTCAGCATAAAATAAGTCTAAAATCTATTAAGTTTTAATACCTCAAGTTATTCAACAGTACAATACTGTTATATTTTTGAATCTCCGTATCATATCTCTTTGCCGGCAACATCTGAGAATGAGCCATAATATTCGGAATAATGCAGATTCCCATGAGAACAATTATTCCCAGACATAAAGATACTAAAATAGACCTTATAAGATTCTTATTACTTATCCCAATCTTAGACAGCCTCCGGATGCACAAAACCACAGGAATCCCCATACACACAATACAGACGAAATCTCCTGGATATATCCCTGTACGGCTCTGAAATACGCCCATTACGTAATCAGCTATCAAGATGGCTATATAGTATATAAGCGCAATTAATGAATCCTTCATGGAAAAAGAATTCAAATTTTCTCTGTAGCTCTCGTCTGCATCTAATATTTTCCCCAACTTCATAAGCCTGTTCTCCTCGTAGCCGCCAAAATTTTCCGATAGTTTACGTATAATCATACATTTTTTCAGACAAAATAAAAAGTGGAAAAAAAGGACCAGATTTTACTCTGATCCGTAGTGTCATGTTAGCACTATTTTATTCAAATATAACGCTCCGTTTCCCAGAGGAAAAGAGCTTTAACCTGGAATAGAACTAATCACAACAATGGCGCTAACACTCTCAGGAAGTTGTTGATGAGCTTGTGTATCAGCTTTCTGTTGATATCCTCAAGACTCCTCTCCTTGCACTCTTTTAAAGTATTGAGATAGTCTGCCTTCAGTTCTTTTACTATATCAGCCTTGTAAAAAATAGAGCTGCACTCGAAATGTAGGAAAAGACTTCTGTAATCAAGGTTGACCGTTCCAATTCCTGCAAGCTTGTCATCCGAGACAAATGCTTTGGCATGAACGAATCCGGGAGTGTACTCGTAAATCTTAACGCCAGCTTTAAGCAGATCCTCATAGTAGCTCCTGGACAACCTGTAAACCAGCTTCTTATCCGGAATACCCGGCATAATGATCCGAACATCAAGTCCCCTGCGAGCTGCTCTTATAAAGGCATCAAAGAGCGCATCGCCAAGCATAAGATAAGGTGTATAGAACCAGACATAATCCTTTGCCGTCGAAAGTACTTCTGTAAATAGAATGTTGCTGGTATGCTCATCTCGCATGGGAGAATCATAGTACGGAAGAATGTAGCCATTGTCCTGACATGATGCTTCTTCAAGATCTGCCACTTTCTTAAGTTCCTCGTCAGAAATCTTATCGTGGGCAAATGCATTCCAGAACTCAGCAAACATATAGGTGTAACAAGCCACTGCTTTTCCGGTCACACGGAATCCTATATCCTTCCACCTTCCGAACATCTGCTTCTCATTGATGTACTCATCCGCAAGATTCACTCCACCACTGTAAGCAACCTTTCCATCAATTACCATTATTTTCCTGTGGTCTCTGTTATTAAGCTGCGATTTGATCAGGAAGAACGGGTTGAAGGGAACACATTTGATGCCCAATTTAGATAGCTCCGTTATGTCTTTTACCGAGTAAGTGGCGATGCTCCCAAGATCATCATACATGACCCTTACATCAACACCTACCTGTACTCTTTCAGCAAGAATATCAGTGATCGTGCCCCAAAACTTACCACTCTGAATGATGAAGTATTCTATAAAGATAAAGCTCTCTGCTCTCTTAAGATCCTCACACATGTCAGAAAACATCATTTCCCCAAAGGGATAATACTTCGATGAATCATTTTTCAAAACAGGAAAACCGGTAGACTCAGTGATAAAAGACAGTGTCTGTGAAAGCCTTACGTCTTCCTTTTCGATTTCATCCAAATTTCCGGTGTTTCGTAACTGCTCACCATCATATAGTCCTTTGAGCTCCGAAGCAGTTTTTTGAAGTTTTCTCCTGAGCGCTCTGCCTGTTGTCTTATTTCCCAGGGTGAAATAAAGCATTGCTCCAAGAACCGGGAGCGCCACTATTACAAGCACCCACAACAGTTTATATGAGCTCTCATCTCTCCTTGCTATGAGCCTCGCCACAAAGAAAACTGCAAGCACGGTGAATATACCATTTATGATCTCTCCAAGGTGCCCTTTTGTAACTCTGTTCAATAGCCCCAGCGTCAGATAAAACCATACCACCTGAAGTGCCAACGCAGGTATAACGATTATGATCCTGCCAATTACCTTCTTCATAAGAATATCTCCTCCAAAGTTCTTAAGCTAGTTTTCTGGAAACTATTACTTCAACCAGTCCTTAACCTTATCTTTCTCAAGTTATTGAAATTCCATAGGTAATGGCTTTTCTCACGCGACTTAGTTCAATTAGATAAAAAACGGCGTGAAGCCCGAACAAAACTGCAGGTTGTTTTATTCCCAGAGATTTCGTTTATCGAACTGTTTATGAACATTTCGCCACTTGGATATCTCCTTTTTCTTGGCATAGTTGCGGGTGTTCTCAGCACCAAGGTTTTTAAAGAGTATATACCTCTCCATGGACAATTCACCTGATTCAATCGCTGCCTTTATAGCACATCCCGGCTCAGTCTCATGCTTACAGTCACTGAACCTGCAGCATTTTTCCAGTTCGATGATATCAGAAAAAGTGTTATCGATTCCTTCCTCCATATTGGCCATTCCGATTTCTCGCATTCCGGGAGTATCAATGATACTTACGCCATTTTCCAACTCAATAAGCTGCCTATGGGTGGTGGTATGTCTTCCAGTAGAATCATATGACCTTATCTCTTTAGTCTTCATGATTTCCTCACCGGCAAGAGCATTTAGCAATGTTGATTTTCCTGCACCTGATGAACCAAGTAGGCAGATTGTTTTTCCAGGGGCAAAATACTCTTTGAGATCCTCCAGTCCTATGTCATAAAGTGAAGATATGGCGTGAACTCTTATCTTATCTGAAATAGTTTCCACTTCACTTATATATGGCCAGACATTGCTGCAAAGATCAGATTTAGTTAATATCACCACGGGTATCGACCCTCCCTGGATAACAGCACTTGCATATCTGGCAATTCGATTATAGCTGTAATCCTCATTTAGCGAAGTAACAATAAAAGTGTAATCTGCATTTGCCACCATGTACTGCATAACCCCGGTCTTGGCCTGATCAGGCCTTTGAAGGAAACTCTGTCTTTCACACACTGACAAAATGACCGATTCTCCTATCGGATTATGCTGAAATGTCACATAATCGCCCACAACAGGTAAGTTTTCCGCATCCGACTCATAAAAGTTTCCCTTTAGCTTAGCCGGAAGGTCCTCTCCCCAGAATCTTACCTTATAGCGGTTCTTACGAACCTCAGATATTCTTCCCAGCCTCTCCTTGTGAAGCCACTGACAGGAAAGCTTAAGAGGCTTGAAGTATGGGAATTTTTCGGTGAATTCACGGACTTTCTCTTCATCTTCGCATTGCTTAAATTCCGGAGATTCGTAAAATGAACCGTGGACATCATTAAAACCTTCATTTAAGGGATAAGCCATGAATGCATCAAAGTTCCCTAATTCAGGGTGCACAATACCAAATTTATCGCAGGTCTTGAAGCCGTGTTTTGGATAATAATCGGGCTCTCCGCATATAACAATTCCCTTGTAACCGGAATTCCTGGCAAGTTCGATCGTTTCCTCCAGAAGCTTTGCTCCTATGCCCATGCTGAAGCAAGTGGGTTCCACGCAAAGAGGTCCAAAGGTGAGTATTTCATGCTCAGTGTTTCCATCAACGACCCTAGCCTTCGAATAGAAAATTGCACCTACGATCTTGCCATCAAGCTCAGCCACTCTGCTAAGCTCCGGCAGGTACTCTTTAGCCTCTCGAAGTATGTGAACCAAAAAGTGTTCATTACAGCCCGGCCCGTGAAGGTTCCAAAAGGCGCGCATTGTCATAAGTTCAGTGTTATAGTAATCTTCCTTAGTTTCCTGTCTGATAATAATATTATTCAATTTTATATTCTCCATTCTTTTTCTTATACTTGTATGGAGACCGTTTGCGCTGGAATTATGCAGGAACTTGACATATAGAATGAAAAAACCGTGACTAATAAGCCACGGTCAGAAAACAATTATATTAAAAAGCATAAACCGAGGTCTTCATACGATATTCAGTTACAATTTGCAATTTCATCGCACTCATTATTATGATTACCTCGCTTTCTTCAAGATTTTTGATACAAATTGAGCCTATCAAAATTATGTATAAAAGTCAACATGCTATTTATAACCAATAGAACTCATAATCGGATGTACTGATTTTAGACGCCTATGCTCTCGATGATCATGTAATCCCAGGCTTATAATCATCAGATTATTCTACTTTTCTAAGTAAATCTTTTTTGTCAAACCATTTCTTTGTGCAGTTTTGGTCCAGCCGTTATTGCCATCAATCAGTTATTGCCTTTTCTTTCTCGGTACCATAACATGTAGCCCTTAAAAGCTGATATGTAATTGAAGGATTCTCTATATAGAATGGTATGGCTACTAACTGTTCTTGTCACTAGCTTTGTAGTTTAAAAACAGCCACTTCTCACAGATTTCCATCTGCGAAAAGTGACTGCCCACAAATCCCATATTTAAGCCATTTTTCTATTCGTAATATCTGGAGAAGCCGCATGAATACGCCATTTTGCTAATCATTATTTACTGCTGGAAAGGACTAGTCTATAACTCGTATGGGAAATCAACTATCTTTATACAGATAGGATCCACATTAACTCGGTGGCAGAATTTTACAGCTTCAAAGTAATCTTTAAAATACACAACAATTGATTGACCATATGGTGTTACGCAATCTACCATATAACATTTTTGCTTTTCACCATTCGCGCCGCCCGCAACTTTCTCAAGATCTTCATCTATAAGCAGCATATCCATTGCATATATATTATTTCTCATATGAACTCCTTTCTGCCCTTCTAATAATGAGTTAGGACTTAGGATTATTTTCTTTTGTTTCTGCCTATTTATACGAATATAAGAAAAAACTGGCAACAAATAATGAGTTGCATTTATAAGTCATAAATCATTTATAAAATGATAACTCATATTGCTATCTTCCAGGACACTCTGTCCTTGTCAAAATAAAGGCGCACAGTCCTATACATATCAAGGATCAGGACTCTGCACTCAAACACAAGATCCTTGCTGCAGACATAGACGCCATCAGGTGTAGTATATGTCTCTTTATGATATAACTGCCTGTATCCCTTTATGGTGTACGCTTCATATATCCCATCTTCATTCATAAGGCGAAATCTCATTGGGATAACGTTCCCATCTGCTTTATGCTCACATATCACATCAACTTTATCTATTATTCTACTCATAACACGCCCTCACAGGGTCCATCTTCATGAGCACATAACCAAAGATTCAGCAAAACTGATGAGTTTTTTCTCAACAAGCTCATAATCAAAAGCATCCGTGCTCGCATGGACCACTTTTCTGTAATCTCCTGCATTTACTGCCCTGTCATCTATATAGACATCACAGCTTATCTTTCTGCTGTTGTTTCCATACTTTTCCGTGACTTCTGGCAGGTTGTCGTTTATGGCATCAAATTCAAGGCCATTCCCAATGCACCAGTCAACTGCAGCATCAAGCGCATCCCCTGCACGGCATGTCCAGAGTATCAGCTTGTCTCCAGAATGCTTTCTGTATTTAAGGTACTCTATAAGATTATCATTGGCCGGTCCAACTTCAGGCCATTCTCCAAAACTGAGCGTTCCGTCAAAATCAACTGCCAATACCATGCAAAAGTCCTCTCTTTCGCCTGTGCGTTGCATTTGTCATGCAAACAACTGTTCGATGTAACTATATTATAAGAACATTCGTTCGCTTTTGCAACCGCAAGATGTAGCTATTTAAGAATATCCATTTGGCATATTTCGTGTCTTTATTTATCCTTCTTTAACCTGCGTATTCCTAGTAGCCATGTAGGAATTTGGACATAATGACGAAATACGGAAACCGAATACATAATTTTCGTTTCCATTGTTCATTGTCTGATTATCAGATTACGAGTAAACTACTTGACGGTAAAATACGTAATTTAATTTTTTATGAGGGAATTTACATGTCATTCATCCTTTTATGCCGCACAGATATAAAGGCAAAAGTTGAAAAACTGCATATTATAGAAAAACTGAAGAAAGAAAAGCCGGGAGGGGCTTGGGAAACGGGTAAGGGGGTCATGGGGTTCCCCAACATGTTCAATGGCGCGCCTTATATTCCTCTCCGCGCCTTCCATTTTTCTTTTTCGTCAGAACAATGAGACCTATAAGTAAAAAAACAAGTCCCAATATGATGTAAAGCCCAGGGAATATGAGCTGCGCAAGAGCTATGCCCCCAACATCAGTAGAAAACTGGGCCCTGTAATTTATAAACTTTAGCTCCACCCACGCATAAAAGACAGTCACTGCAACCGTGCAAAGAGAGTAGATCCATCTCTTACGCAAAAGGACCATCATGAACTGCCCTCACCGACTCCACGTCGGAAAGGGTTTCTGTTATGCCGCATGGCGGCATGAACCTGTAGGATGCTCTATGCATCCTGCAGAACAGGGCATGTCCACTATGCCCCTATCCCATTGGCTTACCTTTGGGAATACTTTCCTTAAGATGTTTGCAGCTCCATTTATGTCTGCATTTGTTATTGTACCATCGTAGTGCCTGTAAAGTCCTCTCTGTATCCTCTTTCCTGAGAAAAAGTGGTTCCCTGAACTGTTTTTATACACAGGGATATAGTCTTTTGCAAGAAAGTCTGCCTTTGATGTGTAGCTTTCTTCCGTGAGAACAAACTTTA
>NZ_ATVX01000027.1 GCF_000420945.1 Butyrivibrio sp. VCB2006 | reverse complement strand
AGTCATGTCCGAAAACAGACTTACGATTCCCATCAGGGTTATAAATATTATGGCGCCAGACAAAGCCCTTTTTTTATCCATGTTCTACTCCACTAATCCCGATTTGCTTATTTCATTATCCTGAAATTCAAAGTTTTATTATCGTCGCAAGTTTCTTTCCGCATAGAATTCCAAATATGCAGCAACAACAACTCAGTACCACATATAATCCGCCATTCATATATTGTTTCTTCTCAAACAAATTAAAAGCTTCAAGGGAAAATGTAGAGAATGTGGTAAAACCTCCACACACCCCTGTCTTCCAGAAAAGAATGGTATTATCAGATACACTTTCTCGGTTACTGGTAATTCCAACAACGAATCCAATTAGTATGGCACCGAGGATATTTGTAATCAGAGTTAATATCGGAAAATAAGTCTTAACAGGAATCAGACTTATTGCATATCGCGCTACTGCACCCAAGGCACCACCAAGTGCTACAAATAGAAAATTCATATCAACCTCTCTATTGTCATATATACTGTAATATAAACCACTCTCAACGTTTCATTAATTGATTGTCTGGTTCATCATACCTGTAGCTATTGAAATGAATGGCACTGCGAAACCAAATAAAAATACATTCCCCAATCCTGATCATTCGCGTAATCATCATATCGCTGCCCCGGCTCACCATTTACTGTTACCGGAAATACATACGCACAGCTGGCACTGCCATCCGCAAAAAACAAACTGAGCACACCTCTCAAAGAAGCTTCCGACATCTTATCATACTGTTCATCCTTGCTAATGCGATACCACAATCTATAAGCATTTCCTGTAAGAGCACTCCAGTAATGCGGATACGTATCACCATACTGCCTCTTTTTACCGAACCAATAACCATCCCAATGACGAATTGCAACCTCATACTGAAGATAATGCGGTTGACGAGCATTAAACAACTCTAAAATTTCCAATTGACGCTTTCCGGCTTCTTTGTATTTTTCTTCTCCTGTAAGCAAATACATTTCCAATAATAGATTTGCCGCCGGTGCAACAATGCTTTGCTCATAATTAACTTCATGAGCAGGATACAAAATGTCATTTTTCATGAAAGTATCACAATGATTACGAAAATATTGAAGTAGTTCCTCATATTCCGCATACATCTTTTCTACCCATAGATTTTTCATAAGCTTCTCCAACGGAATTGCAATTGCATAAAAATGATCACCACCCTGCTCATAGAATGATTTCATCACCTTATATGCCTTGTATAGGTAGTCTATATCTTTTTTCAATTGATATACTTCTATGAAAAGCAAACTCATCCACGGATAGTTATATAATCTCTGAAAATGATTGTCATATCCGTAATCATTGGCTACTAAAGAATGTTCATCATCATATAATTCCCTTTCCACATATGCTAGATACCGATTCAAACTATCCATCAGTTTTTCATCGTAAAATCTTTGCAAATAGGCCGCCATCAGCACACCCATTCCGACACGTTCACGTCCCCCGTTGTAATCATTCTCTGCCCGGTAATAGATATGTTTTTCTTTTGTATCATAGATTAAATATGCACCATCCAAAGGACAATTTTCTTTATGAAGCTGTTGTTTTTCCGCAATATATGTTACTCGATTTTTTATAAGCTCCTGAAACGCAGGTAATACATTAACTGCACACTTAGCATTTACCCCATTTTTTTCAAAGCAAAATGTATGTACTCCTTGTTTTTCAGATTTCTGATAAAGTTTTTCTTCACCATCCACATAAATCTTTATATCTTCCCCTTCAAATACAACATATTGATCTGCCTGTACATCCACATATCCGGGATTTATCTGATTAATCTTTTGATAAAAATCCTCTTTCCCCTGATGCCAGAAAAGTTTCCATTCGATTTCAAAGGACTCCCCCGGATTCAGTACCTGAGGTGTTGGATGCATAATAAAATCGCCCCTGTCATTACTGATACGAGAAAGGTCTCTCTCCACACTATATCCGGCAAGACTGCCTTTTGTCAGTACCAACCCCAAGTGAGGGGGTTCACCTCCCATGCGAAGAGCCATTACATAAGACATCTCTCCTCCACAATATATATGTGTGTGGCAACGCATTTTTGTACAAATATCAGAACCACAATAATCATCATTAAAAGGTGTGTAAATACCAATATCCGTAAGAGATGTAAAAAGCGGCTTATCACTGATATTAGTAAAAAGATATTTCTCTGTAATAATATCCTCTTCATCCTGACAGCATACATCAACTGAAATCTGTGATGGTATCTTTACTGTTCCCCATTCGGTAGCTCCCTCTATCCAATTCATTTGATATTTATCTGCTGCGTTAATTAATTCTTTTCGCATCGAAATAGCCTCCATCTTAAATATTCTGGCTATATCATAAGTCTTTTACTTTTCATGATGAAATACACTATTCTGAACCTATTATTTTTTTGATTGAGCTATTCTGAACTCATTGCTACAATGAATACAATGAATACAAGGAGAAAGATACCATGGCAGATAAACGAACATTTGTATATGAAAACTTTGAAATGTCCTATGAAGAAACAAAAAAAGGATGGTCTATGCCTTATTCGCATCACCATACCCATTATGAAATATATATACTGCTTTCCGGAGAAAGAACTGTTACTATTGGCAATACCACACATCTTGTAAAAGAAGGATTTGCATGTCTATTTGAAAGCAATATTTCTCATCGCAGTGAAGGAAATACTGATTACTCAGGTCTCTGCATTCATTTTTCAAAGCAGTATTTGGATAGATATTTTCAGCCAAACATTGTTTCCACATACTTAACATGCTTTAAAACACCAATAATCTTCATTCCTGCAGATTACAGAAAAAAACTTCTTACTTGGAATAAGGCTATGAGCCATACTTCTGAGTCATCCTACTTGCTTCTTGCACAAATACTGATAGATCTCTCTAAATTTCAAAAGAAATACTGCGCTGATAGCAGCTTATTTGTTAGTGATGTCAAAACATCCAGCGCCCAAAGAATCATAAACTATATTGACGCAAACTATACCACTCTGCAAAATGTCAGCCAAATTGCTGAATGCTGCGGCGTATCAGAAAGCTATATCCATCGCATTATCAAAAAGAATACTTCACTGACCGTAAAAGAATACATCAACAAACTCCGTCTTCGTCATGCGATACATGAAATGGATTGTTCAAACAATTCATTTGCAATTATAAGCAAAGCTTGCGGTTTTCAGAACATATCTTATTTTTATTATCTATTCAAAAAAAATTATGGACTAACACCTACAGAATATCGTGAACAACTAAAAAAAACGCATAAATAACCAGTTGACACGTGCTCGTCATAAGCAATAACGATTTTCTGCTCTTTGACGGAAGCTCAGGGCTACTGTATGCGGTTGGTGGCAACTTTGTTATTTCTTTAAAAAATAATCCTAGTTTCAGTCTCGCTCTAGCATCACGATATATTAAGGTGTGCCTTCTTCTAATTGTCTTTTTTCGTTGAGATTAAATCCATGTGCCTTGTAAAAATGAATAGCTTCTTTGTTCTTCTCCAGCGTCCATAGGAATCTGCTATCATATTTTTCTTTTGCGAACTCTATCAATTGGGCTCCTATGCCTTGGTTCCAAAAAAAGTAATCTACATATAATTCCGAAATTTCTTTTCCCTCCAGATGTATCATTCCCTTAACTATGCCATCATCATATACCCAAACTTTATTGAGAAGTTCAGGATCATTGAATTCATTGGCGACCTTTACTACCTGCAGCTCGTTAAAAGAGTAATCATCATTATGAAATATTGAATAATCATACTACCAGAATAGTTAGTACCTATGGTTATAATATGACGATATTGCCTGCTATATTACTTCCACCAATTTGAATATCTATCGATACTTATTTCGAATATAGAACACTGAAATTACTAAAATGATAGGAAAACCTATACCTGCCAATACTCCTGCCTGCAAATTATTAGCCGCTTTTTCAGATATACTTCCAATAATAGCAGGGCCCATTGCTCCCCCAAAATCTCCTGCGAGCGCTAGAAGTGCAAACATTGCTGTACCTCCAGTTGGAAGTATCTGTGATGATATACTAATTGAACCTGGCCACATTATACCTACAGAAAATCCGCATAATGCACATCCAATCAATCCAACCCATGGTATATTTGCCAGTCCGGCAACCAGATAACACATAAGGCACATTACTCCGGATGCCATCATGAAAATTGTCAGATCAACTTTTTCACCGAACTTTCCATAAAGAAGTCTACTGATTCCCATGCACACTGCAAATCCGCAGGGTCCAGCCAAATCTCCAACTGTTTTGGAAACATGTAGTGCTGATTCAGCATAGGCGGATGCCCACTGTCCCATCGCTATTTCTGAAGAACCTGCGCAGATCATGAGTATAATAAAAATCCAAAATGCTTTTGTTTTCAACAGTTGGGGCATTGTCATGCTCTTACCATCTTCTACCAGTGGTTCGATTGGACAGGTTGCAAAATTGAAAATGTTATAAAGCGGAATGACCGACCATATAAGTGCCATTATTCTCCATTTTTCTATACCAAAAACCGTAAAGAAGGCTGTGGAGCCCAAGACAACTCCAACCCATCCCCAGCAATAAAAGGAATGAAGAAGACTCATCATTGTATCCTTATTTTCAAATGGACATGCTTCTACAATTGGACTTACCAGCACTTCTGTCAATCCACTTCCAACAGCATATATAAATACACACACAAGGATTCCCCAAAATGGTACTGACAATAAGTCAGGTAATACAGCAAGTCCTGCAAGTCCTAATCCTGATGTAATCTCTGCAGCTATTACGCATACTCTGTAACCCAGTTTATCTACTATACCTGCACATAAAAAATCAACTACAAGCTGTGTAACAAAGAATACTGTTGAAATAGCGGCCAGCTTTCCAAATGATATATTGTATGTATTATGAAATGTTATAAACAATAGCGGTACAAAATTAGCGCAGATGGCCTGTGTTACAAATCCCAGATAGCATGCAAGCTGTGTTTTTTTATAATTCTTTTCTACTTCCATTTTTATTCCCCGGCCCTGATATTTTTTACCGTTTTGCTTTCAATAGAAAGATTCTCGTATATTCTGTCTCCACCTTGGCCTGTAGGTGCCTGAGCAAGTAAACCTACTTTCACAGACTCAGCATCTTTCATTAAGAAATATCTTGTCATGTGGAAATGCACTCCATCCAGGGAGTAATGAAAAGAAAATGCTCTGCCCACGCGACAAACTCTAAGATATGCAAAATTCTGTCCTTCAATATCGCATCCATTAGCATCATCGGATTCACCATCTTTAGTTACAACACTTACAGCAGCGTGTGTTCCAAAGTCAGTAAGTTCAAAACAGCATTTAGCCCAGTTGTCCATATCCTGCATAACCATTACAGATGCAGAATCATAAGTTTCCTTAAAATCATGAGATACCTTTACATTAAGAACGAAGTCGCCCTTAACATCTGTGTAGAAATATGGAGCATTACAAAGTGATTCAGGAAGAATTCCTTCTTCACTTGTTGTACTTCCACCACAGAAGAAATCTGTCAAAGCCGGTGCTTTTATTGTAACCTTATTCTCTTCAATTTTTATCTCACCTTTATTGATCCATTTAAAATTATCAAACATAATCTACAGCCTCCTCTTTTTGTTAGTGCTTTTTTGTTAATCGAAAGAAATTATTGTAATTATATCGTATTATTAATATAATAAAAGGAATAAAATGGTCAAATAGTATAACTATATCTTCAAGAGGAATAATTATGGCACTCTCATCATGTATATCATTATCAAAACAAGCAACTCCATTCAATATAGATGAAACTGGAACCCATGGAACTGTAGAGTTTCCAGTTGCCATATATAGAGATGATATCACCGAAGATTTTGTCAACTGGCACTGGCACGCTGAAATTGAGATAGGCCATGTCGAAAAGGGCGTTATTCTTTTAGAATGCGGTAACAGAAAATATATACTTTCAGAAGGAGACTTATTTTTCATAAATACCAATGTTTTGCATTCCATGCGTAATCATACCCCCGTCAATGCAGCAATTTTTAAATCTGTCATATTTGACAGCTCTGTTATAAGCAGCAATACAGAAAGTATTTATTATAAAAAGTATTTACATCCTATCATCCATAGCGCAAGTATTAGAGATTTTATACTGAAGTCAGATTCCATATTCTTTAGCAAATTGGACAATATTATCAAAACTGTATGGGAAATAATAAATCATGAACCAGAGGATTACGAGATATCAGTTAGAAATGAATTATCTGATTTTTTTGCTGTACTAAATCATATGAATCTAACAGAAAGTATGCTTACCCACACAGTAAATCCACTGTTAGAGAAGCGCGTACAGATAATCCTAAACTACATCCATTCAAACTATTCTAAAAATATAACGTTAGATGACCTGGCTAATGCTGCAAATGTTAGTAAAAGTGAAGTTCTTAGGTGCTTTAAGTCAATTATCAATATTTCACCAATTAAATATCTTAAGAATTTCAGATTGCAAAATGCGGCATATATGCTTAAAAGCAGCACTTACTCAGTTCAAACAATTTATGAGTTATGTGGATTTGATAACAACAGTTATTTCTCTAAATCATTTAAGGAACTGTTCCACTGTTCACCTCGTGAATACCGTAATAATTAAGAACAAGGCAACGATGAAGATTTAGAACGGCCGTAGCATATCTGAACTACTTGATTAATATAAGAAAACCCCCAGATAAAATCTGGGGGTTTCGAATCTGCATCTGCAGAATGATTATCTCTTTGAGAACGATTAATGATTCGAAAGTGCCTTGCTTTCGACATTTTCAAGTTAAGTTGCTGTTTACCTGTTGTGTACGGTAGAAAGCTCAGGACTACTGTACGCTGCTGGTGGCGACTTTAATAACTGCGATCAAAAATAATACTCTGATTTTACTTTCTACTCATTAAATCTTTGTTTGTCTTTTGTATGATTATCTTCGAATATATCTTTCTTAGCGGAGCACACGGGACTTAAACCAAAGGTTCACAATGTACCCACAGCTCTAATTAATCCGTTATTTCTCCTCCAGCCTCTCTAAGATCAAACAATGAAACGATCTTAAACTCTTTCTTTTCAGTATCCACATCCCTAAACCAGATGCTTCCACTATTGATACATGCGCCCTGCCAGTTCGCCCATAGATCTGATATGTCCCATGATGCAAATACGGTCATCTCTTCCTCATTAAATGCTTTTTTAAGAATAGGTATGCTTATCGTTATTCATTTTACTAAAATGTTTATGCCACCGGTAGGATTTCCTCACATATTGCACGGATCTCTTCACTGAAAACAGTATCTTTTGGCCAGATGAAGGTAAAATCATGTTTTACCCTAAAGTCGTCAAGGGGGATTGTTTTCAGATATCCGGACTGCAGTCCGGATGCAACCGCTGCTTTATATAAAAAGGTGATGCCACAGTCTTTTTCAATAAGGCTTATTATGGCATGCATGTTCTCCACCTGGATAAAATTCCTAAAATCACTTGTAGAGTAATTGTTCAAGGCAAGAGCTCTTTCTAATATATTGCGCGTTCCTGAACCGGGTTCTCTTATAAGAATTCGCTCGGGAAAGAGATCTTTTATCACGCGCGGTTTCTGAGTGAAAGAGTGCTTTGCCGAACAGACAGAAACGAACTCTTCTTTGCTAAAAAGCAGCGTTTCATAATCATTTTCAGGAAAATATCCTTCTACAAGTGCAAAATCTATAACCCCCTCGGAGAGTTTTTTAAGAAGCTCCGATGTGTTGCCAAATGTAATCTTAAGATTAGTATCCGGGTGATTTTTTATGTAATCACTGATCGGATCAGCAATTATGTATTCTCCTATGGTCATGGTGACACCAAAAGAGATGTCTTTTAAGCCATGGTTATTCTGTGAAAGTATTTCTTTGAGACTTTCATCATCATTTTTTATCTGATTCATTTTTTTATACAGGAGTTTTCCGTTGTCAGTTAGAAAAAGTTTTTTTCCATCCTGAGTAAACAGCTTTGTCCCGTATTCATTTTCAAGATGATGTATGTGTTGAGAAACAGCGGGCTGAGTAATATTCAGCTCCTTAGCCGCCTTGGTGAAATTGAGGTGTCTGCAAACGCAGAGGAAAGTATCTATTCTGAAATCCAGCATAATCAGTTCTCCATAACGATAAAAAATATTTATGGTTACATAATAATATATAATTTTATCTTTTTCAAAAGACAGAATAGAATAAGACCTGCGAAATAACAGATTAGAAAGTGAGAGAGGTCTTGAGATGGATTTTTTGAAAAAGAATTATTTGGGAATAATCGTATGCTTCACTATTGCAGTTCCTTCATGGCTCCTGGGAAAGCGCTTCCCTGTCGTTGGCGGAGCGGTGATTGCAATCATTCTGGGCATGATAATAGCCCTGTTCTGGAATGACAAGGGGAAGGCGGCTGATGGAATAAAGTTTACATCAAAGATAATTCTGCAGGCGGCTGTTGTCCTCCTTGGATTTGGTATGAATCTTTCGGTCGTTCTTCAGACCGGAAAACAGTCACTTCCTATAATTATCTGCACGATTTCAACATCGCTTATCCTATCATGGATTCTTCATAAGGTTATGAATATCAAAGGAAACACAGCTACTCTTATCGGAGTTGGCTCATCAATATGCGGCGGCTCAGCAATAGCAGCTACGGCTCCTGTCATTGATGCGGATGATGATGAAGTGGCACAGGCAATTTCTGTGATATTTTTCTTTAACGTGCTGGCAGCACTTCTTTTTCCTTCGCTGGGAAAGCTTATAGGTTTTGATATCACAACAGGAGAGGCTTTCGGTATTTTTGCGGGAACTGCAGTTAATGATACTTCTTCCGTCACTGCAGCTGCATCAACCTGGGACAGCATGTGGAACCTGGGTAGTCAGACTTTGGACAAGGCAGTTACAGTGAAGCTTACAAGGACATTAGCAATCATTCCGATTACACTGGTTCTTGCTTATCTGAGAGCAAAGGAAGCAAAAAAGGATGGAAGCACCACCAACGGTTTTAGCTTCAGGAGAGCATTCCCGATGTTCATAGTGTTCTTTATTCTTGCTTCAATTATCACAACACTTTGCTTGGGAATGGGAGTACCTTCGGATATTTTTAAACCTCTTAAAGAACTTAGCAAGTTCTTTATCATAATGGCCATGGCTGCTATAGGCCTGAACAGCAACGTGGTCAAGCTCATTAAATCCGGTGGAAAGCCGATACTGCTTGGTGGCTGTTGCTGGGGCGGAATAACAGTTGTAAGCCTTGTGATGCAACATGTAATGGGGATATGGTAAAGACCTGAGTCTGAATAAAGTTCCACATTACGGTTCTCCCTTACAGCACTTGCCGGTGGTTTCATTACAGAGAGTTTTTATAAAACCACAGAATTCCTTCATGATGTCCGTGTTTATTGAATAGTAGTGCCACTTACCTTCTTTCCTGTCTTTAACCAAGCCCGAATCCACAAGTATCTTCATGTGATGAGAGAGAGTCGGCTGTGTAATATCAAACTTTTCAAGAAGCTTACATCCGCATTTCTCCTGATCAGAAAGCATCTTAACTATTTCCATTCTGTTGGGATCTCCAAGAGCCTTACATATCAGCACTTCGTCTAATTTGGCCATAATCTTCTCCTTATATAGATGTTTATCTATGTGTTGATAAAGCATATACATAGATATTCGTCAATGTATTATTTCAAAAAGGAGACAGAGCTTTTAAAACTCTGTCTCCTCCGTGGCAATTTATCTTCTTATTTTCCTTACTATAGCTCACTTCTTTTTCTTTGGAGCAGGTAGCTCTTCATACATCGCCTCTAACAGATTGCGAAGAAACTCTTTGTTCTCAGCATTATCGACAAGGAGCATCTCCTTCGCTCCCTCGTATGGAAGTTCCAGACCGACTTCCGGCATCATTTTCACAGCAGACTTTACAGGCTTCACAAGAAAACGGTCATCATAAATGCCACCGACTACTTTTCCACGATAATAGATGATGTATTCTCCCATCACCGCCGCTCCGTATTGCTTCCATCAACGGATAAAGCATCATCATTGTCTTAGAACATATACCGTATCCATCTTGATTCACAGGACAGCCATATGTGCAGGTATACTTATCGCCGATTTCTTCTCCGTTTCTGCAATATCGCTCAGTATGATCCCCTCGAAGGAATCCCACAACCTCTACGGTAAATTCATACTCTTCGTCAAACCATTTCTTCATAATCCGGCCTCCGTCACACTATCCAAACAGCATATCTGCAGCCTTTTCCAGTTCTCTTCTCTCTTGAGAATCATCATAACCGCTTTCCTTGTCATCAATCCCCTTTACCGGATCGATCAAAAACAGGCCGTCACGGTTGCAGTAGAAGAATATCCTTCTGACTCCCCTGATCTTAAACCGTGCTTCAGCGCCCCCTTCCGGATAGAACTTCACCATCTGCATTTCATCGGATGAAGCCGCCGCCACAAACGAAATATAATGCTCCTTTGTCATGCTGTGATCGATACGCACATAGTATTCATCTTCAACACGCTCGATAAAGACCATGTGACGCTCATCTGTTGGTTCCGCCTCTAAAGGCATGAGCTGGATACCGTGACAATGGATAGCCGCCTCCCCCATACTGTGTATCACATTACCGCAGATTGGACAAACATAGAACTTCGACCGCAGCATATTTGCGGATACATTCGCATTGTGAATGGTATTACCCGATATCAGCTCTGTAACTGAAATCTTAAATGCCTTCGCTATAGGCTCCAGCAGAGTAATATCCGGCAATCCTCTCAGGTTTTCCCATTTTGAGATACTTTTGTCAGTTACTCCCAGCCTTTCTGCCAGCTGAAGCTGTGTCATCTTGTTCTTTTCTCGCAATTCCTTAATAACTGCACCTGTAACATATTGGTTCATTTTCGTTCTCACCTCCATGCACAGATTGTAAATCAGTTTTTCTAATGATGGTACCTACGGAGAGTAGAGTTGAAGTTATTATCTTCCAATTTATTCTTCCATCAAGGATTATGTATTACATTTCTCTTTCCACTATTGGCAGTTCCTCTTACTTCTTCGTGGTAAAAGTAATCTACGATTGTTGGATGTCCTTTCTCTACTCTCTCATACGGAGTTTCATTATCAACAAACCTGCAATCATACTTTTTAGCCAGCTCTTCTGCTTTCTTTTCCAACGCTTCAAAATAGCTGCGGTTCTTTTTGTTATAAATTTCGTCATACAGCGGCACCAGATCCGGATGTTTATCGGAAATGTATTTCATGATATCTGCCTTAAAACCTCCGCGAAGATTCAGATTCTCAAGCCATACAAGGTCACACTGATCTTTTGTCCTGTCTATGATTGCTTCTATATCCGTAATCCCCGGGAACACGGGTGAAATGAAGCAAATTGTACGAATGCCTGCCGCATATACCTCTTTCATTGCAGCAAGCCTTCTTTCTATGCTTACTGCCGCATCCATATCATCTTTAAACTCTTCATCGAGAGTATTGATTGACCATGATACTGTAAGTCTGCTATTTTCATTGATCTCTTTTAGCAGATCCAGATCTCTTAGTACAAGGTCTGACTTTGTGCAGATAAGTATGTCCGCACCACTGTCCTTTAGTTCTTCCAGAAGTCTTCTTGTATTTTTATATGTTTCCTCTAGCGGATTATAACCATCCGTAACTGTTCCAATGATCACCTTCTGGCCGGCATACTTCTTTGGATTCTTTATTTCAGGCCAGTCTTTCACATCCATGAAAGTTCCCCATTCCTCCGTATGCCCTGTAAAGCGTTTCATAAAAGATGCGTAGCAGTATTTACAGGCATGGGGACACCCCACATAGGGATTCACCGAATATCCTCCAATAGGAGTATTCGATTTTGTCATTACACTTTTGGTTTCTATATGATTTACTTTGATTTCTGGTTGTTCCATATCCTCTGTTCCTCCAGCACTTTGTTAAAAGCATCCGGCATTTCCTGTATCATTTCTTCTCCCATAATCGGAACAAGATCTTCTTTCCAGAATACAGGAATGTTCAGTTCATGAGCCTGTTCTGTCAATGAATAAGCCCACCCGGGATCTGTTTTAACAGTCCTGCTCTTTGCACCTGTCATGGTTCCCACCACAATCCAGTCAATGCCTGTAAGATCAACCTTACCCGGATCATCGAACAAAGGCTCAAAGGTAACATGATATTTTTTTGCCTTCACATTGCTCCGCAGTGCATCAATACGCCATAACTCAGACTTTCTCGTAACTGTAACACCAAACCATGCATTATCAAGATCTGTTTCAAAAGACAAAAGATCCGGTCGTTTGGTAAGAAAAAGAAACTGGTGCTGAGGATTCTCTGCTATCTTTTTAAAGACTTCCTCTCTCCATTCCTCATGCCAGCCCGAGAGATCGCTCATGCCGGTCAGCAGAAAATTCTGCGGCTTTTTCTTTTCCATCATACGAAGCTTTCCTTGAAAAAACTGTGGCTTTTCAAAATCATCTATGATGTGGTAACGCCTCGTATTGTTTCTGGCATAGCAGTACGGACATCCAACAGTGCACCCTATAACAAGATTCATGTTCTGAATCTGATCTTTAATACAGATACTCATTTGTCACTCCATTCCTCAAGGTTTACCCTGATGCGGTTAAGATACTCTTCAAACTGAAGAATCTCTTTATCCGTAAAATCACGATAATAAATATTCCCCATCTCATTGGATACGGAGTCATAAGCTTACCTCCTCCTGCTCCAAAGATTGAATCCCGGTGTGATCTTCGCCTATCCCGTCGGCTCCTCATACCCCTGCTTTTCCATGATTTCTGCGCAGGCATTTCTGAGTTGGATTCCCGCATATGTTGGATGCAGTTTGCGACACCCTTCTGAATCACACAGCTCGTCACTGCGAGACTCGGCATGGTTATGGAAAAAGCTGGTGTCTTTTGAGGATCAGTACATCACTGCATCCTCTGCAGTGAATCCACCAATTGAACCTGCCTTGACCTGGATACATGCATAGCTTAACTCTGAATCTTCCGCAGCAAGAAACTGTCTCTTTCCTTCAGGTGAAATTCTAACCACATCACCTTTAGCGATTTCAACATCCTCTCCATCAATTACAGCCTTACCCTTTCCGGAAAGAATAAGATAGATTTCCTCATTATTTTTATGTGAGTGTACAAAGGGAACACCTGCTCCTGCAGGAAGATGATTGATACTTATCTCTGCTCCCGTTAAACCAAGAGCATCATGAAGTTCTGTTCTAGGAGCCTCTGTTACGTTTACTTTTTTGAAATTTGACATTTTTGTTTTCCTCCATGTATTTGATATTTGTTTTTGTTTGTTGTATCATCATTTTATCCCTTAGGCAATTTCAAACAAGTACGAAGATTTATAATACATAGTCACATTTTTGATACTATTGCGGAAATACAAGGAGAAAATTTTAATGAAAAGCATTTACGGTCAATGTCCTTATGCCACAACTCAAAGAGTCCTTCAAGGTAAGTGGGCCATAGTTATACTCTTTCAGCTTAGTACAGGAACACAACGTTTTAACGAACTTGAAAGGAATATTCCGGACATCACCAGAGCTATGCTGACCAGACAGTTAAGACAATTGGAAAATGACAAACTGATAACCAGAAAGGTATATGCCGAAGTTCCTCCCAGAGTTGAATATAGTCTTAGCGAAATGGGCGAAAAATTCAGGAAGGTCTTGGATCAGATTGAACTTTTCGGCTTTGAATATATTAAAGAAATAGAAAAAGCTGAAGGTTGAGCCCTCAGCTTTTTCATTATTGTAAATTGTTGTCCATCAAAAGAGCTTCTTTCCATCTGAAAAAGCCTCTCCGACTCTTCCGGACACCTTATAATAACCATGTGTGTAAGGATCAAAGGCGATAGCTTCAAGAGAATCTATATTAACCTTGTCTCCAGACATATTTGCTTCCTCAATAGAGGTTTTCACGACTTTTCCGATAACTCCCATTCCTGTCTCGTCACTCTGATATTCGATAAACTCACACTCCATGGCGATAGGAAGCTCATTGATGATTGGAGCATCTACAAGGTCAGACTTCTACTATATCTGTTTTCACACAATAAAAAAAGCCATCTGACAGTTTTTTATCTGCCAGATGACTCGCAAAACTCCTTGTTTATGCTAACTCAAATCTGTCTCTCACAAAACATCCTATTGCTGTTACGGCCATTACTGCTATAACGACTATCATTCCAACCTTATCGTAAGAAGCATAGAAAGCTCCTGAGAAACGGAGTTTTATGTATTGGCCCCAGATTGCACTGAGGATTACTAAAAGTGTGAATCCCAAAGATGCAGCATACATGAATGAAACTATTAAGCTGGCCAGTATGTTTCTATAACCGGAGCTCTCAATTCCTATGGATTCAAGGTTAGATACAATAATAATTCCCATGATGAGAAGATAGAGAACCGTTACAAAGACTGCCTTCTGCCAGGATGCACACTCAAAGCAGCTATGAATAATCGCCATTATGATTCCCAGGAACATGCAGCATGAGAACTTTACCATAGCTGGGCCTGTCTGCTCATTCAATGTCAGTACCAGTATAATCAACTCAATCACCAGTATAAGTGCAATCATACTTGATCTGGGTTCTCCCGGAATTATATTGCTTAACTCAGGAAATTGGAGCGTCAGTACAAATGCACCGATAAGTCCTGTAAAGAAAGGCATAGCCCTAAAAATGCCGAAACAAACGATGGCTATAACAGCAAATATAATCGCTAATACAATCTCAAGTAATAATGCTATCATCTCAGCCTCCTATGAATTCTGAAAACACAACTACTTCTTGGTAGTTGCCTTGCTTAATTTGTTACAATACACTGCAGCACGGCACCAGAACTTAAGTTCCTCCACACCATTTTTATTTGTAACAGCTCTTTCCACTCCACTGATAGAGCCTTTCTTGACTGCCTCGTTGTACATCTTGCCAAGTCTGGCTCTCACTGATGCAGGAGACTCTTTAATATTGTTCTCGATAAGAACCTGCTCTACATCTGCAAAGGTCGGAAGATCTGAGAGAGTGAACTCCTTCTCCATCTTCTTGGACTCAGCGACCATGAGTTTAAGCGCTGCAGTGTAGTCGTACCTTACTGCGGTGTTGAACTTATCCTCAAGTGTCTCAAGGATAAGACTGTTGACAGTTATCTTCTGTTTATCTGCAGCCTTCTGAAGCTGCTTGTATAAATCATCACTAATCGACAAATTGATTCTTGGCATATCCGACCCTCCTATGAGTGTTACGTTTACCTCATTACACTTTTAAGTATATGAGGGTTGCGCAGATATGTCAAACTGGATCTAAATGAGCCCGCATGCCATGTCGTGGTTAACCTCCGCCTGGTAATAGCTGCTCATTGTGCTTGGTGCATTGAAAAGTGTCGCCAAAAGATAAGGCCTGATCTTCTTAATCTTGGTGGTATTATTCTTCATGCAATCCAGCACATACTCAACATGCATGCTGTTAAGCTTGAGAAGCTTTGCTTTCACAAGGTTTTTGGGATAATCGTTCTTGGCGATATGGATCTTCTCCTGAGTAGACAAAACAGTCTCAAGGACAATCTCATACATCCCTTCAATCGCTTCTCTCTCCTGAGGATATCGATCAAGCAAAGTATCCAGGGACAGATTCTCCCTGATCATTTCTGAATAAATTTCGTAATCCTCGTTCAAATCTGTCTGCTTCGAAGAGATATGATTGGTTATAACTAAGTTAGTATTATTAATATTATTATAATTAGGGCCGGAATTTCCGTGGTCTAGAACCCGAATTTCCCTTGGTCTAGAACCCGATTTTTCCGTGGTCTTGACCCCGATATTTCCGGGGTCTGAAACTTCTATTTCTGATTCAGAACCGGGATTTTCCAAGGTCTGAACTTCTTCAGAACCCTCAGAAACAAAGTTCTTGAGGTAGATAATGGAAGGCTTCCCCTGGCCCTGCTTTCTTCGCTCAATAAGGCCATATTCCTCAAGATTCTTGAATAAGATCCTTATCTTGTCTTCCCCACAATCCAGCATTTCTGCGGCTTCCTGCTGTGCAAAGTAAATATATGCCCTCTGCTCCTCATCAAACCACTTATTCTTAAGGGATAAAGACATTCTATCCAGCATAAGGCCGTATAAAGTCTTGGCAAGCACGTCAAGGCCCTTAAAATAGGCATTTGTGAACAGCAGCTTTGGTATTCTGTAAAAGGATAGCATTTCAGATTCTTGACCTTTGAAATAGTCAAATATGATTCTTTCGCTCAATCCTTTTCCCTCCCTTCGGTAACTTAGTGTGACGCTCTGTGGATTTAGGTGGTGCAATTATTGCACTACCCAATCAGCTGAAAAATGCGTCTGCGATTAAAATTCTTGACGTAAATCCTGCTTGGCTTGCCCTTGATCTGGAATCTGGAAATAAGGCCAAAGTCCTCAAGCTCATTCATACAGTCGATAATGGTATGTCTGGAAAAACTGATATCCTTTTCAAGCTTACTCAAAGGATAAATCACATATACTCTGTTCTCTTCGTCATACCAGTTGTGCCTCTTGGCTTCGCCCATCCGGTCTAAAAGAACTGCGTACAGCATCTTGGCCGAAGCCGACAGGGAAGAAAAATTCTCCCCTGTCAGAAGCTCCTTTGGAATCTCTACAGAAGCAAATTGCTCAGCCTGGGTATTATAGAAATAATCCATCATAGTTGTTATTCCTCACTTTCATGGGTCCTTTTCCATTCCTCACAGAAATCAATGAGGATCTTCTCAATCTGTGTCTGAGAATAATATGCCGGAAAATACTTGTTGAGCTTGCGCTCGTTGAAGGTGATCTTCTTGTGGGTCTGCGGTGTTGCTCGCTTTTGAATGAGAATATCAATCATCATCTCCTGCGTTAGCGAATCATCCTCTCTGTATGGTCTCAGATCTATGAGCTGTTCCTGCTTGATCATTCCATTTTCATGGATATACTCATAAATCCATTCCTGGTACGAGTGATTCAGATAAGAAATCTCAACAGCCACAGATAATGCTAATTTCTTCTGATCAACCATATTCAGTAATTTTGGAATAAGCTCTGTAAGTCTGATAAAACGTGACACCTGTACTGCGCTAGAACCCATTTCCTCAGCAATTCTTTCCCTTGAAGTCTTCCCACTCAACTTCTGTTCAACTTGAACAGAAGTTAAATCTCTCCTCTGACCCTGACTTCTAATCGCATTGAGCTTCATTTTATATGCAAATGCTCTTTCACTCGGAAGGATCTCCTCCCTCTGCATATTTGCATTAACCATGGCAATCGTGGCATCATCATTTGTCATTTCCTTGATGATTGCAGGAATCTTACGAAGCCCAGCCCTTTTAGCAGCATGGAGCCTTCTATGTCCGGAAATCATCTCATAAGTTCCTTCATCATCCGGTCTTACAAGAACCGGAGTAAGAACTCCGCTTTCTTTTATGCTTTCCACAAGTTCATCCATCTTTTCATCATCCACAACCTTGAATGGATGATTCTCAAAGGGATAAATAGTCATAACATCGAGATCTACAGTCCCCTCGGTGCTAGGAACACCGAGGAGCTCATCTATACTAGACAGCTTTACTTTCTGACCAACTCTTTGTGCCATTATTTATTACCTCCCTTATAAATGATGAATATGCCGATGCTGCTTTTCCTTTTGGATCATAGACGTAGAGACTACTTCCGGAAGCACTAATCTCAGCGGCTCTCACAGAAAGCGGGATCTCAGTCTCAAAAACATTTATGGTGGATGAATACGCTTCGTAGATCTGAGCCGATATGTCTTTTGCATAATTGGTTCTGTTATCCACCATAGTGATAAGAATTCCCTCTATTTCCAGCTTCTGGTTCAGCTGACGCTTAACTCTTCCTATGGTCTTAATAAGCTGCTGAAGCCCCTTTACAGGAAGATATGCGGCCTGTACAGGAATAAGTACACTGTCTGCACAAGCCAGGGCATTTATGGTCATCATCCCAAGAGAAGGCATACAATCGATAATAATGTAGTCATAGAGCTCTCTTGCCATGTTTACGTACTGCCTGAGGATAGTTTCCCTGCTGATAATTCCTGTAAGAGTGATCTCCAGACTTGAAAGCTCAATATTGCCCGGCATCACATCAACACCTTCCTCGTGATGGATAAGTCCTCTGGAGACATCCACAGGCTCGTCATTTATGATCCCGATAAGAGCATTTGCCAGGGAATAATCCAGTCTGTCGGGCTCATCACAGCCAAGGCTGATTGTCAGGGACCCTTGCGGATCACAATCGATCAGAAGTACCTTATTCCCTTCTCTTGCCAGGCCGATTCCTAAATTTACGCATGTGACGGTTTTTCCGACTCCGCCCTTCTGATTTGCTACTGCTATAACTTTAGACATGTCTCCACCCCCTTATTCCATGAATGACTCGATAAAAGCATCGATCTTTTCTGTGTTACAAAGGACCACACCTTTAACTTTCCTTGTGGCCTTAGCCTCTTTTGCCAGGGATTGAAAGGTGTGAAGCCCCATGGAATAAAGCTCAGCACCCTCTGCGTACCTCACATACTTCTTTTTACCTTCTTTGACCAGTTCATCCATGTTTTCAACAAATTTGCGTCTTCCCATTTCTTCATCCTCTCTTTCTTCGTTGCATTCTTTTTCGATGTAGTCATCAAGCACATCCAGATCTACAAGAGCTGTTTTCCTGAGCTTGATGTTGGCTCCTGCCTGCTTGGCCATGGTGACAAATGACCAGTACGCCATTGCGTAAAGTCTTGCACCCTGAGCGTAAGTGCAGAAGCGGTGTCTTTTACCTTCCAGGTATTTTTCCAGATTCACTGGTGGGGATTTACTTCGATTCATCTGTAACCTCCGTTTTTTTGGTGTTACGAGATGCAATTTAGAAAAAGAGAATTGAGATTTTAAGCAATAAAAAACCACATTTTCTCTTTTTCATTAAGAGAAATGTGGATTAAGTCATAATATTTTCATGGATTAGAAGATACTTAGAACCGGTTTTCCTCTTTGACGTTTACCCGGGGAGAAGACTTTTTAAAGCCTTTTCCCCGCTTTTTGCGTCAATATCCTCTATTTTTTCGTCATCACTGACGTCCATGGAAGTCCTGTTTTCTACTGTCAAACTACACGTACACGTCCACTGATGTCCCATGTTGTCCCATGAGATTGTTTTAAAATCAGTGCATTTTAGTCCAAATTTGGTCGTCCACGGAGAAACGTGATTTTACTCAAGAACGTGTGTCATTTCTCGCTGCGGAGGGTCGGGAACTGTAGTACGTTCCTAATGCTCAACCTCTGTGTAATCAGCACAACCACGCCATCCATGCCATATCCGATCACACCTATCTGTGGCAACTTTTAAATTTACTTTAAGCATCTTTTCAAAATAGAGATGTTATTGTTTTAATTTTACATTTGCAATCTTTTAAAACAGAATCTGCATCTCTATCTCAAAATGTTACTTAAGTTGCGACAGAAAGCAGGTTAAGTCATCAAATGGCTCTTTTTAAACGCTTAGCATCTATAATTTGCGTTTTCTAATTTATCTAAATCTATAAAATCAAATCAAAAAGATTCTGTTTCACTTACAAAAAGATTGCTCCTTTTCTCATGAAACATCCCCTCCCTTATACCTTTTTTTATTCCGTTAATTCTTAAGACAGCAAACCTCCTCAGTTACATGAATATTTCTGCCAACATTCTTCTAGTCCCCTTGATATCTAGAGGTTTTGCATCTGTTTCATATGTGAATATTAGGTTCTTCCCGGGGTATATTCCACTGGTTCTATATTCATCCATCTTTTCCATGGTATCTATTCGATATCCTTCTTCACCCATGCGTCCAAAATGCTCAAAATATATCACTTCTCTGGTCTTTATTTTTAACAATGTGAAATCTGGATACTTAATCTTTCCATTGTATATTCTCACAGGATATTCATAGCGATATGGAATTCCCATATCGTAGAGCATATCAGCAATTATCGCTTCCGACTTAGATCTGACCTTCTCACCTCTCTTAGTATCAAAGATTTTCTTTTCAGGTTTATAGGGATTGGATTTGAATATCTTAGACTGCCACTCTTTGGCATATAGATTATCTGGTTGAATGTAGGACGTTACAAGCTGTTTTCTTTCGATTGATAGATTGTTATAGGATTCTTCAGCTTGATTCTTATTGTATTTTAGGAGCAATCCTTCAAGCATATTCAGTTCAATCTTTGCTGTTTTTAGAAATTGCTTGTTGTAATCTTTCTGGGCGAGTTGCTTTACTCGCGATAACTGTTCCTTCTTCGATAGATATTTGCCTTTAGTATCGTTCTTCTCTGTCACTTCATAATACCGAACTCTTCCTGCAGTCCTACTGACTCTCAGCCTTCCCTCAGGGAATTCTCCATCTTTCTCAGCTTGTTTAATAGCCCTTTTCAAAAGCTGGATCCGACAGGTTAATGCATTAGATAATTCATTCATATATAATTCTTTAATCTCCTACTATTTATTATTCTATTCATATTTCATACTTGATGCTTCAGATTATTCCTCAGACTTCATGTAGCAAAATTTAAACATCGTTATAATTCAATAAATTGACTAAATCACCATTACTTCCAGTCCTTAGCCACTCTTTTTTCAATCATTGTTATGTTCCAAGCACTCTTGCAACTTGAAAAGTGACTAATTCTAATGTGTTCATACATTTTAGTCACTAGTTCCACTGAGACAATAGCTGTAATATAGAAATCTATCATCTAAATCCTATTGCACTCTGCTTCTTAGTCACTAGTTCC
>NZ_ATVX01000026.1 GCF_000420945.1 Butyrivibrio sp. VCB2006 | reverse complement strand
CTGCCCATGTCTGAAGAATACTTATTTTCAACAAGATCATATATGAATGACCAGTCGATGGCTTTATCAATAAGCCTGAGCATGTGGTCCTGTGGAACCAGATCGTCCATGCTCACAAACTGCATTTGTTCACGCTTTCTTTCGGTATTAGAAGTCATCATAAAGGCAATCCCCATCCCCAACTTTGATACTTCTATTATACCAGAAAAAGTGCCTCAAGCCCAGATAAATACTGGGTTTTCGGCACTTTTATAAAGAAAAATCCACGGCAAATGCCGTGGACTTTGTCTACAGTCTGAAGCCATAGCATTCTTCGCTATGGCTTTTAATATGATCATATTGCCGACATGGCTTTACCAAGTTTCTTCCATGTATTATCAGAAAAACGTACGTCACGTAAAAATGCCGGACTTGCATTACCTTCTATGACTATTATCTCATCATCACTTACACATATGTCCCACCCAATCATATGAGCGCCTTCAGGCGCCATCTTATGAAGCTTAACAGTAAAATCTACAACACTTTCCCAATTTGGAATAATATGCCCTGTCACTTTAGTATTTGTAGATGGATGAATTTCTACTTCATTAGTACGATAATTAACTCCTTTCAATATTTCACCATTTTTTATATCTATAACATAGCTCAAGCCACCTGAGTGAAGATTATCAACAATACTATCTGCCATTCCAACTCTCAGAAAAGCATACACAAGCTCAATTTTATCGTCGCATTTAAGGGTAATCATCCTTATAGTATTAAGAGAAGAAGGATTTACATCATGGAAAAAACCTTTCTGTTCATAATACTCTTCAACTAAATATTTATCTTCTGAGTCAGATAATTCTCTGTACAGTTTTCTTAATTCGTTTTCATCAGCCGATACTTTTCTTGCACCTTCTCCGCCATAGCCACCGATTGGTTTAACAAAAACGTGTCCATTAGCAGATGACAGTCTTTTTATAAACTCCTCTTCTGACACATCATCAACACAACACCATTTTCTCCCAAGATATTCATTATAAGCATTATAAAAATCCGGCTTTGAAGTCAAAAAGTCCGTTGAAGTCTGATCATTCAAACGGCTTCTCATAAAAATCAATCTTGTCCTATTTACATTATGATTCCTATAGAATGGGTTGCGATATTTATATAGCTCATATATAAAATAATCTCCAGGTTGTACTCCAAACGCAACATTGGCAAGTATGTAATCTAATTTATTTAGAAGAGTGTTTTTACAACTGGTAGATTCAGCTACCATTGTATTATAATCTCCGCGGTTCAAAAATCTGCCCTTAAACAATCTTGTTATCATCAATTTATAATAGTCATATTTCCAATTCATTTTCATATATCCTCCATTTTATCCCGTATTATATAGCATCTAAGGCTTTTCGCATTTTTTCCCAAGTATTATGTGTAAAGTCAACATCAGCTGGGAATCCCGGTCCAGTATTAGCCTCTATAACCAGCAAATCATTATCACTAATACATATATCCCATCCTATTAATCTCGCCCCTTCAGGTGCATGACGATGCAGCTCTATTGCATATTCAATAATTTTTTCCCAATTTGGTATTATATTACCAGCTACAGTAACTCCTGAAGAAGGATGTCTAATTATTCCACATTCCGAATATGTAACGCCTGGGAGAATCAGTCCATTTTTAATATCTATCGTATAACTCACACCACCGGAATGAAGATTATCGACTATACTTCCTTTTCCACCGGCTCTTAAATATGCATAAACAACCTCGATGTTATTACCGATTTTTAAGGTAGTAACACGAATCGTATTCAATGACGACGGATTTATCTCATGCAGCAATCCTTTTTGTTCATAGTATTCTTCAACAATATATTTATCACGTTTGCCCTCTAAATCCTGAAACAGCTTCCACAGCGCCTCCTTATCTGAAGGTATTTTCAAAATGCCCTTACCGCCATATCCGTCAAGAGGTTTGCATATTACGAACCCATCCGGATTGGAAAACATATCAACAAATTCATCGGCAGTTTTAGAATCAAGCAAACACCATTTTCTTCCAAGATAATTGCCATAAGCCTCGTCAAATATAGCTTTACTGGAGAACAATTCCACAGCACTCTTATCATTTAATTTACTTTTTGAAAAATTTAGTCTCTGCCTAGTAACTAAATGATTACGATAAAATGGATTATGACTAGTGTATAAGCAAAATCGAAAATAATCTTCGGGTTCGACCCCAAACATAGCATTGGCTAAAATGTAATCTACTTTCGTCCAAAGGGAATTATTACAGGCTTTTGAGGTTCCAACAAGTTCCCTATATTTCCACATAAGATAGCTTTTCTTACTAACTATATGCTTCAGCCTAAATCTTATATATGAAAGTCTCCAATTCATTTCAAAAATCTTCTTTCCATACGTATTGCATTATTACTTATAAAACTCAGGAAACAGAGATTGTAGAAGAAATATAATCAAACAGTTCCTGACAATCATCGTCCTCTGCTCTTTGAAGTGTTATTGTAAAAACCCGATATTTGGATACTATAATGTATGTCGTCTGATAAATTCTCTCCTCCTCAGGTGCCTGATAATTCCCAGAAATAATAAATCCTGGATGCCCATCAAACACTGACTTTTCAAAAGAACTTACTTTATAACCTACATCTAAACCATACTCAGAATTATAAGCAGATGACATTAATTCTTCATAAGAATCCTTCGTAAGCTTTGTCGGATCCGAAATATCTGTATTTCCACCTGACTCTTCCAGCGCTATTTTTTCTCTATTCGTCAATACCTTATCTTTTCCGTTGTCATATGCATTGAAACGAATAATTGATGATTCCATAGGATAGTTAACATTAACAAATAATCCCTTTTCTTTTTCAGGCTTAAAATCCGGTGGAATTGTTATCGTACACATCAAAGCCTCTTTAACGTCTTCATTCGCGTAAGCCAAGCTTTTCCCCAGACAAAGAACCATAGCAATTATTACTGCTCCCAGGGCACTCTTTATCCATACTTCAATATTATGTTTTCTAATACCTTTTATTTTCATTTTCCCTCAATCAATTAGTTCTTCAAATACACTAATAGCTTAATCTATACACTCGCGACCAATCAGTAGTATACAACAAACTGCAATTTGCAAATCCATAGTTATTCTCAAATTTCTCAGCAATTATGTCATCCTCAGCTCGCTCGCCCCTTTTTAGATATAATACAAACTCTTTTCCCGCTTTTCCATCAATAAACGCTTCAATCCTTTCATCTTCCAAGTTATCGACAAAAAAGACATTATCAAACTCAGCCAGTTGGCATATATCCTGTGTAGCTCTAGGTGCAGTACTATTATTATCTGTAAGATAAATACATTCAGAGTCATCTAACTCACGGAGCACATCATATTTTCCTTCATTAGGAGCATAAACCCACTTGGGGTTAGTCCATGCCATCACTACTATAGATGCCAGCATTATTAAAATTACCATTGGCATTTTTAGATTTATTTCCCCGATAGCTCTATCATAAATTGCCCATAGCCATGTGAACAAGCATAATAACACCGGAATCAAGGAATAAACATATCGAAGATCAAGTATTTCAATAGCCATGGTAATTAACATAAAGGCAATAACTGCAGGCATGATGACTAAAAATGCCAGCTTATCCTCATTTTCAAAGCGAAATTTCTTTCGGATCTTAGGTATTCCAATTACCAATAATACTATAACCAACGTCAGCAAAATTGTCGCAATAGGGAAGTACTTAACTACTTCTTTAGTTATCTTAGCAGTTTTAATCAGATTTGAAACTCGGAAAAGATTCCCAAAGGACTCTCCACCTTTTCCCTGATTTGTAGCATTATTCAAATTTGTAAAATAAAAAGCTGCAAATGCCAATGCTCCGCACACAGCAGACAGTATACTTCGAACAACATCCAAATACCTTTTTTCAAAAAATAAGTCTATAACAAGAAAGGCACATAGAAAAAAGGCATAAAAGACAAAGAAGTATTGTGTCATCACTCCTAAAAACAAGATAATAGCCAAACAAAAGTAATTCAAAATAATTCCTTTTGTACTGTTCACTAGCTTTACAGCTATCAATGCAAGAAAAACAGTCAACATTGTCATTAGCATGTACATACGTATCATCATAACGGTTGTAATGCCGCCTATACCCAATCCATACAATACTACGGAAGCAATTCCATACTTCTTTTTTCCAAATATAGACAGATTCAGTTGGTATAATGCCACTAATGTAAATATGTAAAATATCATATTAGGGATAAGCCCTAGCCATTTAGAAAAAAAGCCTGGAAAGAAAGAACATAAAGTGTGCAAGATCATATAATGCAGAGGCGGATGAACATCTTTACTTTGGTTATAAATAACGGAATCATATGCGAATCTATCATCTTTACCAACCGTTAAATAATCCCAAAAATCGCCACCGGAATACTCTTTCCAAGCCATATCGCCACCAGTGACATCAGAAATGAACGGGGTAAAGTATCCATTTGAAAGTCCGAAAGTATATAGTTCATCACAAAAAAAGTCTGCCTTTTTAACTCCCCAAAACAGGCACACCCCCATAATAAACATGATAACAAATACAACTTCTTTATTTTTCTTTATGCTGCTAAACATACCCATAACAACTTTTATTTAGAATCCCTCATATTTTTGTTTCAGTGTAAGTAATAATATACCAAAATAAGCATAGTGCCTTTTATAAGACACTATGCTAATAAACTCCTATTCTTAAGCCTCGTAGCTGTCAATAAGCTCAAGAGAATGCTCTTCGTTCATCTGCTTGCACATTTCAACAAGTGCCTCAAGAGGAACGTTCTGGATCTGCTTGTTAGAACCACGTACATTGATTGATACTGTTCCCTCAGCAGCTTCTTTATCACCAATTACAAGAATGTATGGATCCTTGTAGTTCTTGTACTTCTTGATCTTCTCCTTCATGTTGTTGTCAGAGTAATCTGCTTCAACACGAACCCCTGCATCCATAAGAGCCTTTTCAACCTTCTTGGCATACTCGTTATGCTCAAGACGAATAGGAACGATACCTACCTGATATGGGCTGAGCCAGAATGGGAATACACCCTTGAAGTTCTCGATGATGATACCAATAAATCTCTCAAGTGATCCGTAGATAGCTCTGTGAATAACTACAGGCATCTGCATTGAACCATCCTGAGCCTGGTATGTAAGGCCAAAGTTGTGAGGAAGCTGGAAGTCAAGCTGTACTGTACCGCACTGCCACTCTCTTCCAAGAGCGTCCTTGATCTGAAGGTCAATCTTAGGGCCATAGAAAGCACCATCACCCTCATTGATCTCGTAGCCACCTTCGCCGTACTTCTCATCAAGGATTTCCTTAAGAGCAGCCTCAGCTCTGTTCCATACCTCGATGTCACCCATGAAGTCCTCAGGTCTTGTTGAGAACTCAGCTCTGTATGTAACACCGAATGTTGAATAGATCTCGTCAGCGATTGCAATTACGTCAGCAATCTCTTCCTTGATCTGTGATTCCATTACGAATGTATGGTCATCATCCTGACGGAACTCCTGAACACGGAAAAGGCCGTTCATCTGTCCAGACTTCTCCTTACGGTGAAGTACATCGTACTCACTGTAACGGATAGGGAGCTCTTTGTAAGAATGATTTGTTCTCTTATATGTCATCATGGCATTAGGACAGTTCATAGGCTTAGCTGCCATTGTGTCATTCTGCTCACGATTGTAGATTACAGAACCAGCCTGAATCTTGATATTCTTGGGTTCCTCTGTTGGATCGTTGTTGTTCTCAAGTACGCCAGGAATCTCAGCGTCAGCCTTAAGCCAGCCTGATACGCCTGGAACCATGAACATGTTGTTTACATAGTGAGCCCAGTGTCCACTAATAAGCCAAAGCTTCTTGTTGTTAACAAGAGGAGCTGCGATTTCAGTGTAACCATGTCTCTCCTGTACTTCTCTTGAGTATTTAAGAAGTGCCTGGTACATCTTCCATCCTCTTGGAAGCCAATATGGCATACCAGGAGCTGTCTCATCAAACATGAAAAGATCAAGCTCTGCACCGATTTTCTTGTGATCTCTCTCAAGTGCTTCCTGAATCATCTTAATGTGCTTCTTGAGCTCATCCTTGCTTGGGAAAGCATAAAGATAAATTCTTGAAAGCTGATCCCTCTTCTCATCGCCTCTCCAGTATGCACCAGATACAGATTTAACCTGGTATGATACGTTCATAAGCTCTTGAGAATTCTCAACGTGAGGTCCGCGGCAAAGATCCACATAGTCCTCACCTGTATAATAAACTGTGATGATCTCATCCTCTGGAAGGTCATTAATAAGCTCTGTCTTGAACTTCTGATCCTTGAACATTTCAAGTGCTTCCGACTTTGAAACCTCTTTACGTGTCCAATCTTCTCTTCTCTTGATGATTTCACGCATCTTATCTTCGATGGTCTTGAAATCCTCCTGAGTTACAGCCTTAGGAAGAACAAAATCATAGTAGCAACCATCATCGATCTGAGGTCCGATTGCATACTGAACTTCCTTGCCATAAAGCTCAATAACAGCCTTAGCCAGTACGTGTGCCATTGAATGGCGGTAAACTTCTAAAAACTCTTCTTTATTCATTTTGTGTCCTTTCTTGCAATACCTACCGGGTAATGCGCTATAAAAAAGTTAATTTATCACAATAAATGGCATCACTTTTTCATGATGCCAATTTATTATCTCTGTATCATATGATGCTTAAGCATTTTTGCCGTGGCACTTCTTGTACTTCTTACCACTTCCGCATGGGCATGGATCGTTAGGATATACCTTGTTCTCTTTTCTTACTGTGTGAGAAGCCTTCTCTTCCTTGTAAAGCTCTTTAAGCTTATCCTCATCGAAGATTGACTTCCACTCCTCAAGGCCATAGAGCCAGTCTGCACCAGCTGCTACCATGTTCTTGTAAAGAAGCTCCTTGTCAAAGCCAAGGTTAACCTCTGTGTCCTCTGTCATATCGTCAATTGGATTCTGCTCCTTAAGTGAGTCATTGATACCATCAAGGAATCCAACCATATACATAAGCTCAACGCCGTATTTCTCAGCAAGGCCCTTAACTGTGCCTGTAACTACCTCGTCAGGATTCTTGAGAAGCTGTGCGTAAATATCGCGTTCCTTCTGAAAATAATCTGTCCATAATCTCTGAAGATCGCCCTTATTGGCTGTCTCAGAATAGGCTTTGTCACGCCACTCTTGTAATAATGCCATAAATAATACTCCATTTCTTATATTAAAAAATTTAATTTACATGTATTTTATATGCACGTATGCAATATTTTAATATATTTCTATTAGGATGTAAACATACCCAAAAGTCTCTTTAGCTCCGCTTCAATTTTGTCATACTCGTCATTAAGGAAACTATTGTCGTATGTCCATTCATTTTCAGATATAGATATTAGTTCATCTATCTCTCGTCCAATATCGCACTTAGAATCGGCAACCTTGATATATGGTAGTTTTTTGATCCAATCATAGCCGCCACTTACTTTATGGCTAAGATTATCCACTGCCAAACAAGGTGTACCTGTAATAGCACACATAATCATGCCATGAAGTCTATCTGTTATAACAAATCTTGAAATAGCAAATTCTACGAGTTTGCTTTCAACCACATCTTCTCTATCTCTAGAATATACTCTTTTTCCGATCACGGTGTCCGTATCCGATTGCATAATTCCTTTTTGGGACACAATGCTCTTAATATTATCAATCAAGCTATTATCGAAGACCTTTTCTCTGTCGGATCTAAAACACATCAAAGCTGCATTCCCTCTTATGCATTTCAGTTCCGGTTTTAGAGAAAATACCATGTCCGGCACATAATACTTATTATCTACCCCATCAAAGTTTTCACATGCAAAATCATATGACGCCTTATCTCTAAGAAACATAGTGATTTCGCCCTGATGTTCTCTATATATTCTCTGAGATATTGTCAATTCCGCATTGCCCTCGGAACTATCTTCATAAAAAATAGTTTGTGGCATAATGATTACTTTATTTTCTGGAAAACTTTGAAGCAGTAGTCTTACTAAGTTTTCTTCATTCAACCAAATTGTTCCTAAAAATCCCCCACCATGAACTACGATAACCGTCTCTTTGGATATTACAGTCTTATATACATCCATATATCTCCACAGCTCATATGCCATGATTTCTTTCCACTTTGCTTTGGGGAAACGCGAATTAATAAAATTCATTTCTGCCAACGTAATAGCCTGATCCCCAACATTCCCGTGTCTTGGTGTACATACGAGAACAAAATCTAAGTCCTTGAAATTATTCTTTATGTACTTCTTTTTTAAAGAAACATCTAACTTTTTAATATAACTCTTTATAGCAGACATATTTTCCCTCCCCAAACGTAATAAATACTATCAAACGCACATATAATAATCAAGTTTTATACTTAATATTATGTTGAACAACACTTACTACTATGCTATAGTTTTTGTGGTTTTTAGTACAAATAAGTGAAAGGGCTGGCAAAATGGAAGCTCCTAAGAGGATAGATCACATTGATGTAGCAAAAGGCATAGCTATCATTCTAGTTGTGTGCATGCACGCGGTAACAAATAATCACAATGTTTTTCAAGTCTCTCACCCTATTTTTCTTAATTGGATGGCATCATTTGCCGTTCCAACCTTTTTTTTCATAAATGGTTTTCTGTATAAGGAAGAATATGCCTCCTTTCCGGTTAAAACAATCATCAAGAAAATCAAAGCTTATTATATTCCGTATGTAGCTTATAACTTATTTTTCTATGTTTTGGATCTTATCCAAAATAATCTGTTAGATTCAAGCTATGATTATACTATACGATCCATTGCCAAAGGCCTGTTAACTGTTATACTAGGTAAAATTCAGCCCTTAGGCGGTCCAATGTGGTTTTTAAGAGCACTTATTGTTATGACAGTCATTTATGTGCTAATTGACTCTGTGTCATCCCGCCTTAAAAATGGGCAATACCGATATCTGCTCAACACAATTCTTGTAATTGCTTGCACTCTTACAAGTCTCACCGGCATTGTTCCCACTACATTTAACGCATATGATGGATTCCGATATCTGATCATTTTTTATTTAGGAATTCTATATAAACGATTCAACATTAATACCTATGTCACCAAACACGTAACTCTAACAGCAGCTATTTCCTTTTTATGCACAATCATTATATCTAGCATCTTTTCTGTAGGCTTGGCCTTTAGAAGCAATATTCCTCTAGCATACTTGGAAATGATATTAGGGATAATATTTGTATTTTCTTTATCCCAAATAACGGTAGTTAGTAAATCTCGAGTATTAAGATTACTTGGACAATGCTCTCTCGAAATTATGGCACTGCACTTTTTAGCTTTCAAACCTGTCAGTTACTTAATAGTTCGAATGTTTAGCATTAATAGTAGTCATATATTTGATATTCCCGTAATAATGAATAATAGCTATCCACAATACCTATGGCCCTTATATGTACTAAGCGGACTAATTATTCCATCGCTTTTTTCTTTTTACATTATCAAAAGAGGTAACAAACATGTCCCAAAATAAAATTCGAATTCTCTCCATTGCCAAGACAAATAACACTGTTAATGTAGAGTATTCTGCAAGTGGCGAATGTACTAAATACTTAACTGATAAAAGAAATTTTGCAATTACTTATTCTTTCGACGTAGAAGAAATACCCGATAGTATTTGTGTCATCCCATTTGTCGGTAATTTTCTTCCCTTTATATTTTTATTTGATGCGGATCTTTATGTTAATTCCATCGATGAAACCTTTATGAATTGCATAGATGAAGTACGTGGCGGTTATAAGGAAATGTACCCCATGATGAACTTTGCCGGAAGAGTTCATGCAGAAAAACTTGAATCAGTCCCACACCCCACAAGCAAGCATAAAGCCGCTGCCTTCTTTAGTGGTGGTGTAGATGCTTACACAACACTCATCAGGCACATTGAAGAAAAGCCATTACTTATTACACTAGCCGGAGCTGATGTAAAGCTAGATGACCTGAGTGGAATTAGTCAGATATTTAATATGGCCAAACAAGCTGCTCTAAATTACGATTTAGATACTGTGTTCATATCCTCAGAATTCAGGAAAATATTTGATGAAGGTTCCATGATTGAATATCTTGAACCCTCTAAGGATAGATGGTGGCATGGTTTTCATCATGGTATTGGCATAATCTCTCACGCAGCACTTGCATCGTACTATTATGGAATTGAGACCGTTTATATCGCATCATCTTTTACAGAAACGCTTAAAGGAACATATACTTGTGCCAGTGATCCACTAATCGACAATCATATTAAATATGTTTCTTCTAAGGTTATTCATGATAGCTATGACATGAATCGTCAACAGAAAATATCTTTTCTGGTTGATCAAAAGTATAATCATAATCGGGCATCTAAGGTCCATGTATGCTTTCTTTCTTCAGGTGGCCATAACTGTTGTCGTTGTGAAAAATGTTATAGAACAATCTTTCAGATTGCAGCGGCAGGCGGAAATCCATCAGACTTTGGATTTACATGGAATAAAGATTGTGTTGATGATTTTATTTCCAGACTGGAAACAAAAGACCTCATACTTGATTACCAAAAAATACACAGATATTTTGAGCCAACACAGAGACTAATGCAAGAAAATGAAAACATCATTCCTAATGTCGAATGGTACAAACCGTTTATAAACTATGATTTTAATAAATATGCAGATGATTTACGAGCTTATATAAAAGCAAAATACAGCCACCCAAGAGCAAAAAAAGTCATACGCAAAATAAAAGGACTACTGCACTAATGCAGTGGTCCTTTCTTCATTTCTCACAATATTTTTGCTCTAAAATCATCAAAATACATTTTTTTCATATCCTGATAATCTGCCTTGTCTATTGCCATGAGTTCAGCAATACACCTCAAGACATTTTCCGGACTTGAATTCTCACAGAACTTAACAGAATTAAGACTTTTTATCCACTCGTATGTTCCATACACTTTATTATCCACTGAAGGCATTACCACTACCGGTGTCCCAGTTATCACAGACAAAACCATTCCATGAAGTCTGTCTGTAACTACGATTCTTGCTGAAGAGATTTCTCTAATCATTGATAATACTTCTTCATCTCTCATTTCGTCCGGGACATTTCTGGCAATCTGTGTATCTATCAGCTTATAATTCTGATAATTAGATCCAATTGCTTTTACAATAGCTGTTCTATCTACGTTACCGTTATGTTCAGGATCGCATCGCATGCAGATATCAATTCCTGCGCGCTCATCCAAAGGTTTAGTGTCTTCATTCCACAAATAATAAACCATATCCGGTGATAGGACATTTTTACAATTTGAAAAATGCTTGCTTGAAAACTCAAAAGAATCCTTGTCTCTTGAAACTATGGTCATGTCCTTATGCTTGTTATATATTGCCTTTGCTTCTGCTAAAGCTTTTTTTCCGCTCTTTGTATCTTGGTAGTTTATTGATACAGGAAAGACTATTATTTTATTATCTGGAAAATGTTTTACAATAAATCTCCTTATACCATCAATATAGGCATATAAGCTTCCAAAGTTCCCTCCTCCCTGTAAAACAATTACGTCTTCTTTGGTTATTCCTCTGGTAATCGCGCCAGAACATGTAAAACACCTCGAAAGGGATATTCTCTCAACTTCATAATCTTGAAAATTATCTCCTAGATACTTCTCTGTAGCATATGCAATAGCCAAGTCACCGATATTACCATAGTCTGGAAGCATCATCAGAAAAACTCTTTTTTCCCCATTTGCCCTATAGCTATTTAAATCCTTTCTCCCGTTGTGAAAACTTACATATCTGTATAAATGAAGCTTATTCAAAAGCTTATGAAACACTTTTTTTCCCATAAATCACCTTTAACTCATTTTCTTACCATCTATTACGTTTTTTATATTGTACAAAAAACATATAAGACAGTATTGTTTTAATTGAATAAGCCTTAGAATCACTCTTCTCTTTCCCGATGTGTTGGAAAGCTCCAATGCTTTTTCTATATCCTCAGAATCACAAATAGTCTTTATTCTACGAAGCTTTTCATTTAGCGATAAGCTTTTTTTACAGCTAATCTGTTTTAGATTAGTTGTTACTAGTCTTAAGTACATAGAACTAAATCTTTTTTTCTGCCTGAAATTATCCTGGTATAAATTGCAATAATCAATAGCATTACGATAGAATCTTGTAACAGAATCGAAATACCCATCGACAAATTTGGTGATAAGACTTCCTGAGCTTTTTACATAATATGTATAATATAGCTTATTATTTACAACTATTTTGTCGGCGTATTGAAACATCTTAGAAGCAAAAATAATATCTTCGTATATAGGATATTCTTCATAGAAATGAAGTCCATTTTCCTGTAAAAATGACATCTTGTATAGCTTATTCCAAGGCGCATTAAATACTTCATGATCTATAGATGTTATTAGATAATTGTCAAAATAATCCTTAGCCCCACCAACAAACATCAGTGGCATATGATTTGGTGTTTTCACATCCGTATCTACGTTATAATACCAAAAGCCAAACATCACCACATCAGCATTATTTGCTATAGCCAAACTAACATTGTCCTCTATAACTTTATCAGTAACAGTATCATCCACGTCAAAAAAAACAATGTACTCTCCTGTTGCAGCTTTGGTGCCTGCATTTCGTGCAGCACTGAGGCCCCCATTAGCCTGGTGTACAACCCTAATTCTTGCATCTTTCTTAGAATACTCATCTAGCATTATTCCACTTTTGTCAGTGCTTCCATCATCTACCATGATGCATTCAATATTCTCATAAGTCTGAGATAATATGCCTTTGACGCAATCATCTATATATGGTTCGCCATTATAAACAGCTACAACGATACTTACTTTACTATCATTCATCAAGTATTACCTCTGTCTTGATGCCCTAACCTTCCCAACAACCTGATTAACCTTATTGATTATTGTTTTGGCACCTTCAGTTCTTATGTACGCAACAAAAAATATAACACAACAAATAATTCCAGTTGAAATGCCCTTAACCAAAAGAGAAAGCACTCCCGTTACAGGATAGAATCTCCACGCAGTCTTTAACACAAAGATAACCGCTGCAATCAACGAAATATGCTTTATTATACCCAAGAAGTAATATTTGGGGCTTCTATCAAAATACTCCTCAAAAAGAAGTTTTGGCTCATACCAGCAATAGGACGTTAACCTTGCTATAGCTGAAGCAAAAATGACTCCTGCAAGTCCTATAACATGACCTAATATTATGGACAAAACAATATTTTCAATTGCACCTAACAACATCAAATATTTAGTTCGAAGATATAGTCCGGTTGCATCTCTATATATCCACAAAGGCAAAAGCACACAGGATAAGTATGCATTTCCGGTTATAGCAATAACAACCAGTTCTGATAGCTGATACTTTTCTCCAAGCCACACATAAATAACATCATTAGCCATTACACAGAACAGTCCAGTAATAATACCGCAGAAGATAAAGCTGGCTGACTGAAGTGCCTGAAAAACCTCATATCTTTTCTTGGAATTTTCTTTGGCAATAACATTTCCTATGCTCGCTGTCATAGATGTAAATATTATCTGTTCAATTAAAAGTAATTTACTACTTAGCATCAAGTAATTAGAGTATAGTCCTACTGTAGCAGTGCTAATTACTTTGGAAATAATAACGTTATCCGTAGCAGTAAACAACGTTCCAGAAGCCTTATAAATAAACACAGACTTCATATTTTCAACAATTTTCTTTCGAATGTCTATATCACTGCTAATTTTTCCTTTAATGTGTTTTATATAAGGATACTCTTTTTCTGCAGTTCTGGACGCAACAAGGTTATTGAACAATACAGATACTGTACCTATTGCGAGATATATGATGTAGTTCTGATATACTAATAGAACTATTATCCTGACAATTGATCTTATCCACTGTGTAATATTTCTTATTCTTACAACCTTATAATCTTTCTGATCCGCAGTTAAAAGTGTAGTCTTATAAACAAATAAGTAAGACATTACTGTATTAGCCAGCGAAAAAAGATAATAAACTTCCAGGTATGGAATGTCTCGCTCAGTATTTATTATTAATCTAAGAAAAGGAACACAGCATAGTCCAAGACATAAAACAACAAGTGCTATAACATTGTATATTCTCTTATAGAACGCTATTAGAGATGCTATCTTCTCCTCATCTTTTTCAGCTAGTGGCTTGTAAAAGCTGTAAGCCATAGCTGTGGAAAATCCCAAATCTGCCATCGACAAAAGATTGAGTACATCAGAAAAGATACCATTTAATCCTAGATACTCATTTCCCAATGTATGTATAAAAACAGTACGTCTAATAAAACTTAGAAGCATGCCAGAAAAATGATATACAAATCCCGTGGCCGCATTCTGCGCCGATCTTTTTGCTCTACTATCACTCATTATAAAACTAACCTCATTCTCCTATTATTGGAAGCTCAACAAAAAAGCAGCTTCCTTCTCCAACACAGCTTTCGCAGTAAATATTACCTCCCAGCTGTTCAATTATATTTTTGGCTATTGAAAGTCCCAAGCCACTACTAACTTCCCCTGATGGAGTCCTTGCCTCAGATACTCTGTATGTCCTATCAAAAATATGTCCTATAGCATCTTGGGGAATGCCTCTTCCAGTGTCTTTTACATAAAACACAAACATATTATTCCTAACGTTTGCCCCAAGTACAATATCATCTCCCTTATCAGAATATTTCTGTGCATTAGTGAACAGATTATCTAAAACTCTACTGAGCTTATTCACATCTGCTTTGACTTTAGCCTCGTCACTATCTGATATCTCGAGTACCATATTTCTATCTTTGTATCTATCATCAATTTCTGCAGAAAAAAAGTACTCTTCCAGAAACTGCACAATAGAAATATCTGTAAGTTCCAAATCTTCACTGCCATTTTCAAGTCTGGTCAGGTAATATAAATCTTGAATCAGCACTTCCAAATTCTTGGTTCTACTGTCGAGAAGTCTTAGCATCTGCAACGCTTCAGCCTCTTCACTATCCTGAATAAACTTACCCGCATCATGCATCTGTTTAAGACAATCGATGGAACTGCGTATTGCTGTTAGCGGTGCCCTTAGATCATGTGATATATTTTCAAGCATCATCCTTCGCTGATTTTCAGCCTCTTTTAGTTTTACATTGGCTTCCAGTAGTTTTTTGGAAAGCTCCGCAACAGTATCTGTATCTACACTTGGTTGTTCAAATCTTTTCTTTTCTGTCATCTTTCCCTCGTTGTCACTAATTGTGTTTGATAAGTTTATACCCCTTAGACCACACAGTTTCTATTAAATTATCTACTCCTGTTTTGTCCTGAATCTTCTTACGAAGCCTTGAAACATTTACCATTACATTTCTACGATCAGATTCAATATAGGTTCCCCAAAGCCTAACACCTATTTCCTCAAAAGTAATTTCTTTATTTGCATTTTCAGCCAGAAATAACATTAAATCGTATTCTTTGTTAGATATAATTATTTCTTCATCTTCATAAAAAAGTTTATGCTTTTCCTTATCAAGACTAAATTGCCCAAGGTCTATCACCAGGCTATTATTTCTGCCTGTATTCTTATGGGAATTTCTGCGGATATTGGCAACTATTCTCATGTAAACTTCTCTGAGACTGTATGGTTTTTCTATATAATCATCCCCACCGGCTTCAAAGCCTTCCACTTTGTCATCCTCTGATACTTTTCCTGACAGGAAAAGAATAGGCACATCGGTTTTCACCCTGATTTTCCTGCAAAGTGTATAGCCGTCTATCTCGGGCATCATAACATCCAAAAGGATGCAATCCGGTTTGAATTTCTGCACGATATCCATTGCCTCCGCCGGCTTATTACATATCCTGACTTCACATTCTTTTTCCTCAAAGAATTTTTTATTTATTTGTAAAACCTCAAAGTCATCATCCACCATAAGTATTTTGTACATGGTTTATCCCTCATTTATAAATACATTTACTGTGCAACAACCATCTTCTTATTCTCTATCTTGATTTCTCGGTCACAATACTGTAAAACAGATCGTCTGTGAGTTATAAGAAGACATGTAGGTGATGGATTCCATCGTCTAATTCCTTCAAGTACGCTAAGCTCTGTACTCTCGTCAAGAGATGATGTAGCTTCGTCTAATATAAGGAACGGAGCCTTTCTGACTAATGCTCTTGCTATTGCAATTCTCTGCGCCTGTCCTTCTGAAATACCAACGCCTTTTTCGCCGATAACAGTATCAATTCCGTCAGGAAATTCATTAACAAAGTCATAGGCAGCTGCACTCTTAAGAGCAGTGACCACTTCCTCATCTGTAGCATCTTTTTTCCCCATCAAAACATTGTCTTTGATGCTACCACTAAAAAGGGTATTTCCCTGAGGAACATATGCGATAAAGTTTCGTGCGTCTGGGCAAGCTGGGATAGTCTCTCCCTTTGCATTGTAGAACTCTATGTTTCCCTTCATCTTATTGGTAAACGCCATTATCAAGCGCACCAATGTTGTCTTACCAATTCCGGATTTACCTACTATTGCAGTAAACTCACCTGGTTTGAAATCAATACTAGCCTGATCAAATACAAGTTCATCTGTATAGCCAAATGAAACTGTTTCAACCTTGACACCAATCTTCTCAGGTTCAATCGCCTTTCCTTCATACTTTTCCTTAGGAAGATTCTGAAGCTCAATGATTCGACCTGCTGAGGCCAGCATAGAAATAAGCCTTGGTACAAGCTGCGCAAGACTAACAATAGGAGACTGAATTCTATTTACAAGCTGAAGGAAAACTGTCATTGTACCATAGGTTATTGTCTTATTAGCAATGCATATTGCTCCCCAGGCAAATGCCACAATATAACCGAGTTGGAATGACAATCCCATGGCTGCGGAAGCATACATGTTGGTTCTATTTCTTTTAAAAACCCAGTAAATACGTTCATCTCGAAGCTGCGTCAGTCTCTCTTCTGAATAGTCCTCAAGACAGAATGATTTCTCTATGAGTATGTTCGCAAGACTCTCCTGCATAAATGAACGATATTTAGACTCTGTTTCCTGAACTTTCACAGTAAGATACTTAAGTTTTCTTCCAAGAATCACACTGGCAAACATTGCAATAGGTGCAACAAGAAGTGCAAACAATGCAAGCCTTAAATCGTAATATGCCAGAGTAAAGAAAGTTACCAATAACTCAACAACCAATCTAATGATAGTAGGAATTGTGTTGGCTATACCATCAGAAACAGCTGACACATCACTGGTAAGTCTTGTCATCAGATCGCCCGTATGGTATTTGGATACATCGATCCAACATGTATCAAGAATTCTTCTATAGACCTTTTTCCTGATACCAAATCCAAATTTTTCATAGACAACTGTAGAAACCAAAGTGCTGATAATTCCAAGAAGCTGAGCCCCAAGAATAACAACAACATAAATCGCTATTATCTTCCATAAATCGGAAAGATTACCTACAGCAGCCCTATCAATCATCTCTTTACCAATTATCGCCATTCCCACAGACAAAAGTGTGGCGCCAAGATCAAAAAACATTAACAGTAGAAGTTGCGGAATGTAAGGCTTTGTATAGCTAAGGCACCATTTAAAGTATTCCTTTGCATCATTACGTCTACTCCAATAACGTTTTAATTTCTCAATTTTCCCCATAATTACTTAATCCTTGCACTAAACTTGTCAACTATGGCATACCCGTCAGCGGCGCCATCTCCTCCAGTTACGAATGCCTGTCCAACTCTTATCCAGGCATGAGCCACCATTTTCTGATTCTCATCCATCTTGCATCCAAGATACAGCGTAGAATCTATTTTCTTTTCAGCTAATAATCGCTGTGCTGTAAGAGCTCTTACCAGGCATTTACTCTCCCACTTTGTCTTGCTACATACCTGATTAACTGCATATGCTACTTTTTTGGCATATCTATATTCGTCCAATGTAGCTTCGTAAGAAGTTTCATTCCCCTCAATTCCCCATTTGCTATTTAGCTTTTTGGTATCTTCATATAGCATCTGATGTCTATAATAGGCTGATAAAACCCATGCCTTTAAAGTTACGCCTTTATGCTCGTTATACCTGATAAATCTATATGTTCTGGCAATAATACTCATAATACAATCAATTCCTCATTATCCATGCGCCATCAAACAATAAACAGCACCAAAATAGCGTGCTAAAAATAATTTGAATCTATCTTTTATCGGCGCACATTTAATTGCTTCGATGTTTTCTCTATATTTCACACTATAATATTCATGCATCTTATTTGCGGAATCCCTTCCATAGCGTCTCTTACTCTGCGCATAAATATTAGCTATTTTTCCAAGAGTAAAAATCAAAAACCTATCTGCATAGTCCTTTTCATCGGATTTAAGCATTTCATATGTTGCCCAAAAAGACTCTGACGCAGGAATAGTGATATCTGTCTTTCCGGCTCCGGTTATGCTGTCGGTTCTGATTCTGTAAGCATATAATCTATCATCTGTCCAAACTGCTTTCTTTATTCCTTTTGCAGCTTCCGCATGAAATATAATATCTTCAAGTTTGTAGTTTCTATACCTGATGCTCTTCAGAACTTCAGCTTTGTATAATTTATTCCAGCTCCAACCTATGGGTCCTGTAAAAGAGTCCATGAAATGCTCTATGTATTCCGCATGACTCTCAATATGTATATCTTTCCCGGGTTCATACACAAGTTCAGGTTCTTCTTCTCCATCTTCAAATGTCTGCTCAAGACATAAAGAAATATCAGCGTCATTTTCTTTTAGCAGTTCCAACAGTCTTTCAAACATCTGCGGATGAACATAGTCATCCGGATCAGTAAAGCCTATATATTCTCCCTTTGCAAGATCAAGTCCAACGTTCCTTACTGTTGAATGGCCCATATTCTTTTCATTATGAACAACTGTTATTCTACTATCACGACCAGCCCATTCATCAGCAATCTCACCTGCCCTGTCCGGTGAATTATCATCGATGACAATTATCTGCAAATTGCGATAAGTTTGGTTTGTCAAAGACCTAAGACTTTTATCTATATATTTCTCAACATTATGCGCCGGAACAATAATGCTTATTAACCCCTTTTCCATATCTAATTCCTCTCAAATGAACATTTATCAGGAAGTATAACTTCAAAAGCTTCTTGGACTTTTGTCTTGTAACTTTCAAAAACGCTTTCATCAGAAGTATCCAATGTATCATTTATAACCAATACAGGTCGCTGCTTTGTTTTGATAGCATCACAAATCTCTGCAAGTGAATCCTCCATTTTATAGAAATCATAGTATTTACCCATTTTATCTACATTGAAGGGCTCAAAATTGCCATGCGCCAAATTGTAATATCGCATCATCCAGTGGTTTAAGTCCAAAGGAGATCTAAACCTATTCATGCATACCTTATCAAGATTTTCATCTTCCATCTTCCATGCCTTTTCAAACACACTTTTTTTATGTGCTAATGGAAGGTGCGTGTCATAAAAAGACGACAATCTTGAATTCCCCATCTTGGTAAGGTTCATGAAGTTGTTCTTTGCTCCATAATTAACATTTACCCATTTATTGAAATGCTTAAATGCTTCCTTTCCACCTTTGTAATACTTATTAACTGAAACTTCGCAGTTCTAAAACTGCATTCGAACCTTGAAAACTCAATAAAAATTGGCAATTAAGTACCATCATGAAACCTGTAGCTGTCGCTGCATGGATGGTGTCAGTGCAGAAATGAAAGTATCGATCATTGATGATATTTCTTCTTCTCCAAGCTCAAATCTTTCTGCCATCATATCGGAGAACAGCTCCATGATCATCCTGAATGCCTGAACAAAAGTGACATCTGCAAGCTCATCTACAAAATAAGTGAACAGCTCGCCCAATGTGCGAGGATCTTCAGATTCCCTATTATCCACAGCAAGCATCATGTATCTGGCAAAAACGACAGCTGTATGCGCCGTCATTGCATCATACGAAAGCGATCTGCACTCATTAGCTAGCTTGAGGTAGCTCTTACATACCTTAAAAAACACCTCGATTTTCCAGCGTTTTGAGTAAATGCGGATCATCTCCTCTTCATCGATGTTGTAGTCTGTTGAGATAAGACACAGATAGTCCTTTCTGTTTGATCTGTTTCTAACAAATACGATTTTTACAGGAATCTTGCGGTCGTCCTTCTGAATTTCAACTACCAGAGAGAGAAGATATTTCGATCTGCCACGACGCTTGCGGTTCATTTTGTAGAGTTCTTTCAAAGTATACTTCCCGCCTCTGTAGATGAAAGACATTTTGTCAGAACGCTTGATCATTGCAATCACATCGTAACCGAGTCTTTCAACAGCTGTCAGTGTTTTAGGAGAAGCAAACCATGTATCAAAAAGGACATAATCAGCAGGTATCATAGCTTTTCTGGCTTCTTTGATCAGTTCGATCATTGCGTCTGTACCCTTCATCACAGAAAGCTTTCTGCGCTTGAATCCATTGCTCCTGCGGTCGACATCATTGCTGCTGATAAGTTTGTTCTCGTTTGAAGATGACAGCAGGATCTGGTTCACTGGTAGGAATGTATTGCCATCAGTCCATCCAAGAGTGAGCATTCTGAATCCATAAAGAAATTTCTTGTTTGCATGATCATAGATTTTGGATAGCATTTCCACTTTCTTCGAACAAGCTCTTGAGAAGATTGAGTCATCAACTATGAGGGCATTTACCCTATCCTCTGAAGTTGCAGGAGCAATAACATCCCTGCATATATTTGATGCAAGAAGTGTTGTAAAGCGAATCCAGTTGATACTGATGCTCTTCATGAACCGGTAGTACGTGTCCTTTGCAAAAGTGGCAGTATTGCTGCCAAGAAGCATATCCATGTACATGGACTTATTTTTGAAAACCAGCGCAAAGGCATACATCAGTATCTGCGCAGGGGCTATGCCTTTTGTCTTCCTGACATTTGATGCTTTTAGTATTGATGAAATTCGGAATCTCTCAAAAAAGATTCTGATTGAATCAGCATTCTGCTTAGAATCGAAGTCATTCTGTGATATAATTTTAGACAAGGCGTGAGTCTCCTTTTGGATGATTTTTGGTGGTACTTAAATTATACCAAATATAGAGGCTTCTCGCCTTTTTAAATGCCGGTTTTTATTGAATTTTCAAGGTTCTAGCGCACTTTTTATGTGCGAAGTTTAAGTTATTAA
>NZ_ATVX01000025.1 GCF_000420945.1 Butyrivibrio sp. VCB2006 | reverse complement strand
TTATTAACTGAAACTTCGCAGTTCTAAAACTGCATTCGAACCTTGAAAACTCAATAAAAATTGGCAATTAAGTACCATCATGAAACCTGTAGCTGTCGCTGCATGGATGGTGTCAGTGCAGAAATGAAAGTATCGATCATTGATGATATTTCTTCTTCTCCAAGCTCAAATCTTTCTGCCATCATATCGGAGAACAGCTCCATGATCATCCTGAATGCCTGAACAAAAGTGACATCTGCAAGCTCATCTACAAAATAAGTGAACAGCTCGCCCAATGTGCGAGGATCTTCAGATTCCCTATTATCCACAGCAAGCATCATGTATCTGGCAAAAACGACAGCTGTATGCGCCGTCATTGCATCATACGAAAGCGATCTGCACTCATTAGCTAGCTTGAGGTAGCTCTTACATACCTTAAAAAACACCTCGATTTTCCAGCGTTTTGAGTAAATGCGGATCATCTCCTCTTCATCGATGTTGTAGTCTGTTGAGATAAGACACAGATAGTCCTTTCTGTTTGATCTGTTTCTAACAAATACGATTTTTACAGGAATCTTGCGGTCGTCCTTCTGAATTTCAACTACCAGAGAGAGAAGATATTTCGATCTGCCACGACGCTTGCGGTTCATTTTGTAGAGTTCTTTCAAAGTATACTTCCCGCCTCTGTAGATGAAAGACATTTTGTCAGAACGCTTGATCATTGCAATCACATCGTAACCGAGTCTTTCAACAGCTGTCAGTGTTTTAGGAGAAGCAAACCATGTATCAAAAAGGACATAATCAGCAGGTATCATAGCTTTTCTGGCTTCTTTGATCAGTTCGATCATTGCGTCTGTACCCTTCATCACAGAAAGCTTTCTGCGCTTGAATCCATTGCTCCTGCGGTCGACATCATTGCTGCTGATAAGTTTGTTCTCGTTTGAAGATGACAGCAGGATCTGGTTCACTGGTAGGAATGTATTGCCATCAGTCCATCCAAGAGTGAGCATTCTGAATCCATAAAGAAATTTCTTGTTTGCATGATCATAGATTTTGGATAGCATTTCCACTTTCTTCGAACAAGCTCTTGAGAAGATTGAGTCATCAACTATGAGGGCATTTACCCTATCCTCTGAAGTTGCAGGAGCAATAACATCCCTGCATATATTTGATGCAAGAAGTGTTGTAAAGCGAATCCAGTTGATACTGATGCTCTTCATGAACCGGTAGTACGTGTCCTTTGCAAAAGTGGCAGTATTGCTGCCAAGAAGCATATCCATGTACATGGACTTATTTTTGAAAACCAGCGCAAAGGCATACATCAGTATCTGCGCAGGGGCTATGCCTTTTGTCTTCCTGACATTTGATGCTTTTAGTATTGATGAAATTCGGAATCTCTCAAAAAAGATTCTGATTGAATCAGCATTCTGCTTAGAATCGAAGTCATTCTGTGATATAATTTTAGACAAGGCGTGAGTCTCCTTTTGGATGATTTTTGGTGGTACTTAAATTATACCAAATATAGAGGCTTCTCGCCTTTTTAAATGCCGGTTTTTATTGAATTTTCAAGGTTCTAGCGCACTTTTTATGTGCGAAGTTTAAGTTATTAATTATTCCCATATCATTTAATACTGTGTGCCATATATAGGCGTTAAGGTCATAATTAACCAAGGTTTTGGCTACAAGCATATCACAAGGTTTACCATTCTTGAAGAAAAACTCAGGTTTCACCTGGTCAACAGCAAAGCAGTCATCATTGAACAAAATAAAGTTCTCAGATAAATCTTCGATACGATGGTAATTAAGCTCTATAACATTAGAATTGAAGGTAGGTAAATATTTCTCAGGAATATAGTCTGTATGCTTAACTATACGAAGCCTTGGACTATCAACATCAAGCCAATCAGGAACGTGTCCCCAGGTCACAAAAAAAACCTTGTTGATCCAAGGCATATTTTTGTCAATTCCCCTGAAAAAGTAGCGCATGAGATCCCAGTCCCTGTAGCGTTGGCTGGAATTACTATTGTCATCAATCACACTACCATCATATTTTCTTTTCTCTTCAAGCCACTTAGGATCGTTTCCATCGACCCATGGTACTATTAAATCGATTTTATCCATAATTCCGTCATCTTCTAAAGTTAAGATTCAGCCTGTGATACATATCAAGCATCACCTTTACCTTCTCGTCATCAGCATTCTCTATCTGTTTTCTGTGATCTCTTGATTTTTTATTACATACTCCGCTAACGCCCCTAATAATCCATGCCAGCGGAAGTAAAAATGGAGCTTTCTCAAGCCATTTATACTTTTCAACCATAAATTTCATAGAAGGAAAATAGTAGTGGAGTTTAATGCTGTTGTTACAATCTGCTGTTTCTTTAGCTAGCTGGCTCCATACGCCATTCTCTGTCTTGCCATAAATACCGCTATCAACCATATAAGCAAACAGATTCTCATAGAACTGTGAGCAGTCTCTATCCTCCATCCATATAAAAGCCAATTCACGCATATTCTTTTCAAAATCCAGAATCCCACATTTTGATAATTCTTTTTCAAGATATGCTTCATCCAGCTCATCACCATATTTGCCGATATAGATATAAATATCCAGGAGATTTCTAATACCGCATCCTGTCTCAAAGAAGTGCTTTGCCATATGCGCAATCATATATACATAAAAATCTTCTTTACTAAATTCATACGTATATTTTTTACCGACTGCAAGATTAGCTCTTAAATCCTTAAAATATAGATGCTGCGCCTTGTCTGCATTTTGATCAAATAATGTCCAGTGAACCTCAACCAGTACCCCTGGATCCTTGGTAAAAATCATATGATGTTTAATAAGACCGTTATTTTTAAAGCCAAGCTTTTCCATGACTTCAGCTGCTTTATCAAGGCTTTCATCATATACAACAAGATCAATATCACTCATTTCCCTCATCTCAGGAGATGGATATATAGTCTTTGTTACAGCGCCTTTTAAAATCTGGTGTCTGATTCCGTTTTCTTCAAATGCCTTGGTTATTTCCCTTGCAGACATCATCTGCACAAAGGTTCTAAATGTACTCTGGGCCAGGGTTCCTTTTATGAACTGATACTCCTCAGTTCCTTCTGATATTTTCAACATCGAATTCATAATAAGGTATTGCATCTGGCCCTTGATTCCAATATCAAAAACATCTTCAATTGTCATACCCTCAGGTATGGCATACGGCTCTCTTTTCTCAAAGGTTGCCAATATTAATTCTCTTGAGTATTTTCTAATAGCTATATGATCAGCCATTGTTATTTTCTCCCCCGTTTTCCACTTCTTCGTTCTGGTCCGGTTCAACCAAATCCTCTATATCTTCTGCCTCAGAAGCTTCTTCCAACACGGTACCCTCTTCGCCCATCTCCTGAGCTAGTTCACGAGCTTTAGCAAGGTTGCCACCTTGTTCTGCCATTTCTCTGGTATATCTTGTTATCCAATCAGCTCTCTTGGCAAAAAAGGCTTTAATATTAGCAACACCTGTATTAAATGCGCTATCTGACATCACTCCATAAAATCTTTTATAGGACGCCAGTGCCGGCTTCTTCATAAGTTCAGAATACTTATCAATGCTTGTAGTATAGTTATCCTCAGTAAATACTTCTGCCGCCATGTTATCCATAGTCTTTGTCAGTTGCTGGCAAAAATCCTTATTCATCAATAGTGACTGCAGCATTCTGTCACCCTGAATACCATTCTGCAGGCATGTATTAATCGTAGGAGTTTGCAAGCCAGTTCTGTTAAGAGTATCTACCATGTCCGAACACAAGAATCTCCACTTGCCATCTGCATAGCCTTTTCCACCAGTACTAATTGTTCTCCAACAGGTTCCTCTTTCAGGATAGAAGGAAGAATTTCCCACATATAAGTTTAGACAAATGTACTGAATATAATTATCTACATCCAGCATAGTTTTAAGATTCTCATAATTAGTATCGATTGACATATCTGTAGTTGTCACATACTCATAGAATCTGTTAAAGGAAGAATTATAGACATTATCTTCATGAATTGTCACATCTGACGCCGAAACATTATACCTATCTTCAATTAGTTTAGCATTGTACGGTGCTTGAATTGCATATACTCCCCAATACACTCCGTCTATAAATACAGAACAAGGCTCGACCTGCATCATTCCTACATCAGTATTAGCAGCCAATGAAGAAATAATAGCATTTCTGATCTTCAAATTATTATCATCTTTGTATTGGTAAACATTCAGTCTGCCATCTGAAGAAATATAGTCGAGAATAGATGCGCCTTCATAGCTTGTATAATCACTTCCATCCATCTCTAGCACTAGATTTTTTTGCTTATTATCAGCCTGAGCATCCGGTCTAACCATTAGCTGAACATCTGCTTCGAAGGACTTGCCCTTATCTGATTCGTAGTATTCTATTCTGGCATTCTTGCCCCAAGAATTCCTATAATTGGCCTTTCCCGCACCAATTCCCTGAATCAATGCATCTTCATATGTTTTTCCAGCGATAAATATACCGTTTTCATAATCATACAAATTGTAAGGATCCGTAGTAATCTCCAAAACCGGAAGATTTACATAGTCACTATCTCTAGCCAATCCAATAAAATATGCCTGATTAATTTCTTTTGTAACATTACCCGAAGCATCTACCGCTATAGCTTTTACAACGATTCCGGTATCAATACTACTTGGGAAATAATTCTTCCCCCTTGAATAACCCATTGCAGCTTCCAGGTATTCATACCCAGAACCAGACCTGTTAAAAATCTTGATAGCACCATCGTACAAGGTTGACTCAGTATTGGGATCACTGCCATCTATAGTATAGTAAATGACTTCACCATCATCAGCAGACAGTATCAGATTAAATGCTTCACTGTAAAATCCCCCCGGGGCAGAAAGAGCTATTCCATCATACTTGACATATTCAACCTCTGTGCCCTCATTGGAGGCTTCCTTAGATGGAGTAATGTAGCCCCATGTATTAGTCTTTTCATCCGCAATACCATAACTCTGCGAAGCCGACAATTTCGGAATAAGCATAGTCTTTATGAATTTATCCTCAGGACTCTTTATAGATACAACATTAGACTCTGCCGCTCCCGGATTGACACTTAGTTCAACTGCAAGATAACTGTTTTTCTCAAGTTCTACTCCTTCTTCTACTGTAGCTGCCTTCTCATCCCCCACATACACTGTCATTCCTGAAAGATCAATTGTCTCAGCACCATTGTTATGAAGCTCAATCCATTTATCACCGCTTATCTCCGTGATATCCATATATACTTCTGCTCCACCATTTAGTGTGAGCACAACATCATCAGTCGTAATATCCTTATCTTTTTCAAGATACTCTGAAACCATGGCATCACGTTTGTTGGACATATAAATAATCAATACCAGAAATGCCAGAGAAACTACTGACAAAAGTATTATTATTAAATCTTTTTTACTTAATTTTTTATCATTCTTATTTGAGTTCATTTTTTTTGGTAAACCTCATTATAATCATTGTCAGCACGGTTCCCAGAATCGCACCCAGGACCGTTCCGCTGACATTAGTTGCTAAGTCTGTAATTTCAAATACTCCTGTTTTGGTAATATGTTGAATAATCTCAATAGAAGCGCTAAATATAAAACCCATAAGCGCAGACATTACTATTCTTTTAAAAAACTTTTCCTCTTTCCAAAACAACTGTACAAGAACGCCCCATGGAACAAATAAAAGCACGTTCAACACACTGTATATCATTTGTCGTACTGCTCTCTTGCTTCCTTGCAAGGACCCAAAATCAAAGTAAGAAACAACATTGCCGGATTTAGAACCGGCATCACGTCTAAATACAGTAATAAGAAGTATATTTAACGCACATACAATCACAAAATATAAGTGAATAACCCTTCTATACGGAATGTCTTTTTTTATATGCACCACATATCCGGGCACCAATATGAGCAGCGCCCCCATAATAAATATCATGTAAATATCTATTATCCGTATTCCACTTGTCTGTTCAACAAGCATATCCTGAAGTTCTTCTATATAGTAACTGGACATTTATCATAACTCCGGTAAAGTGCCTCCATTTTTCTGAGCTAAAGAATACTCATAAAATGGAATATTCCTATTTAGTAACCTGTATCTCTTTTTTCTCACCAAAACCTGCATAAAATCATATACAGTTTCATTTTTCTTTAGGATATTTTTGATCTTATTTTTGAAGCTATCACTATCATCAGCCTTGGTTCGCCACTCACCGGCATTTAAATGGATAGCGTAATGTCTTTTTGTTATTGTCCCGATTTCAAACAGCTCCTTAGGATAAATAACAAAATCCCCCATATCCTGAAACTTGTTATTCAGCAATAACTTTGGATAATGCTTCAAAATATAATAAGTGTAGTAATAATTACTTGTTGCATAGCCATGAACCAGTAGCTTACCGTCTTTCCACTCAAATACTTTTCCTTTTTCCTCTGTTTTAGGAAGAATGATTGTATTGTCATACATATCCATAATTCCCCTGATAAAAGGATTGCCTTTCTGACTACCAATAATTGCTGTTCCTATGGAGCAATCAAAAATGAAGTTCAAAAAGCATTTATGCTTGAGCAATTTATCAAAGCTTCTGTTTATTTTTACATCAGTATCTAAATATATTCCGCCATATTCATATACTGCTTTCAGTCTGTAATAATCACCAATAAATCCGAGTTGTCTGTCCTTGAAGGTATTGCGAACAAATTCATTTTCATCAAAAGAACAATTGCTTTCATCCCACCTCATAACAGTATAGCCATGAAGCTTCTCCCAGGTGTCCAAACAATCCTGCAAATCCTTGGGAAGAGGTTTTCCGCCGAACCAACAGTAATGAATAATCTTGGGAATTCTATCCCCACCTGCTGGTTCAATGTTCTTTATGTCGTTAGAATTAGTAGTTTGCTTCATTGATGACAACATCGTAGAACGTTCCTTTCTTTTTAAGCTTTTCCTGATCAAATTTAATACTTAGCTTATGGATTCCGATTCGCTTTTTCAAAATATCATACTTTTTCCTATCGAAATCATCATATATATATGTAGCCAATACATGAGAATCTACCTGACTTACAACCGGAATTGCATTATATTCATCCTGATAATAGTCATTGGCTACGCTACCCAAAATATGCAAGATATAGTAATTAGAAATATAATCATAATCTCTAAGGTATTCGTATAACATTTTTTGTAGTAGGCATAACAGGTTGTTATTGGTTGTACTATGGATAAACCAACTGTTAAGTTCCATAATCTCCGGATTAAATCCAAAATAATAGAAACTAAACATAAACAAGGGTAAATCCTCAATATCCCTTAGAAGAACATCATCTGTCATATAAACCGATGCATCAATCCAATATCCGCCATACTTATTAAGTAGTTCAAGCCTCATAATATCTGAAAACAAGGCATTTGTTATAATCCCTTGTTCTCTTTTCCTGATAATAAAGTCCGGAAGAGTAACGTATTGACTATAATTATTCTCATCTATAATAACGAAGGTCTTTTCAGGCATGATCTTCTTTTGACTTTCTATACATTTTTGAACTATTTCCGGCGCATTTTCTAGTCCCTGAAGCCACATTATCCACACGGTATCATTATTTTGCTTCTTAGGTAATGATTCCCATGGCCTATCTGCAGTGCACTTTTTCAAATACTTCTTCTTGTACCTGCGATAATATATCATACGATGTTTCTGACCAGCCATAACTCCATACAGGAAGTGTGTTTTCTCATCGTTATACTTAACTTTGAGCATAATCTGATCATATATAGTTCCCAAAAGCATATGGTCTTTGATACGGTTTATTAGCTTATTGTCACTTTTTGACATATTTAGATACCCTTTTGCCTATATACTTACTCTTTCCTTCTGGTGGAACGTAAGGCGTTTTGTCGGCGCATAGATAGAAAGCAATAATGATGTACAAATACTTAAGTGTCTGTAGTGAATCTGCGATATATAAATGTAATGCATAGCAGACACCTGCAATAAACATGGCTCTTATAAGTGCAGATCTTGTCCGGTACATATCTACAAGCATCTTTATTCCCATATAAACCAAGAAAAAAATATAAGCAAACATACCTGGATAGGCATATCTGATATACTCAGCAATATAGTAATTATCAATCGATTTAATAACATGCCCCTCTACAACACCTGAGAAAGCTCTTTTTCTTCCATATCCAAGGATAGGGTTGAGCCATGTAACTCTAAAAATACCTTTAAGCTGATCTCTATATGCCGAGCTACTGGTTAGCGCCATCATATCTGCACCATACTTGATTGAGTAGGTTGTTCCGAACACTGAGTCAATTACACTAGTCAGCTGAAGCAGCACATATTCACCAAAAGAAGTTTTCTGAAGAGCAAAAACAACAATTGCGAATAATGTTATCGAAGTAGTTAGGTAAAACATATTCTGTCTGAAATACTTTCTCTCAGATAGTATCAGCATGAGAAAAAGCTCTCCGAACATAATTCCAAGACTGGATCTGGAGCCCGTCATGAATATATTCACAATAACTCCTATTAATAGCAGCGGTCTTCGAAGAATGTTATATTCCTTTTTTTCTACGTCATAACCCACAAATGGCATTGCCGCAATCAACAAAAGTCCATATCCCAACGAATGGACACAACTACTCATAACTCTGTAATGTCCGCCTCTTACAAATGCCTCGATGGGGAGATTGTCAATAGTCATCAACACAAAAAAAGGTGATTTATGAGTAAATGATTCATAAAAGCCCAAAATAATAAGAGTGGTTAAGAAGCCTAAAACAAGCTTATATGCTCTGTCCACTCCTAAACTATCCCGTATCACGTAAATCATAAGATACATCTCAAGTATCTCAATAAACGGATTAAGAAACGCGTTTATATCTGCACGAAGTACCATGGTATATATCAAAACAAACATGTACGGCAAAAGAACTAAAGACATTTTCTCTTGCTTGATCATTGATACAAAATCCACGGATCTGTCATAGTCACAGATAATGAATATCAATAAAAATATAATTCCAACTCGAACCGTAGTTAAATCAAAAATCGGATTCGGAATGCCAAAATACTGAGGCATTATATAAAGAGCAAACAGATAAAATACGGCTACTCTATAGAAAATAGTCTTCTCTCTGGGAGCCTTTAGATATTTGCTTTTCTCGGTATTAACTTTTGCAATTTCACTCTTAATTACTGTCATCCGTATATCCCAATTATCTGATAGCCATCATTAGTTCAACCGGAATTGAGCGTCTCTTATGATAACAATCAGTATATGCCAGTAGTAAAACGCTATTTACCAGTTTTCTGTTCTCGATAAGCGCAATTCTTAATTCTGTAGCTTTAATATGTTTCTTTAGCAATTTTCCCTTATTCAGTTTATCTTTTTCATTTTTTAGATACTCCTGAATAAACCAGTAGGTCTGCTCATGACTTTTTTTCAAATCATATAAATACTTAAGTCTTTGCTCATTTTTATGCTCTTTGTGAAGAGTTACATTATTTGAATGCAGTCTTCTTTTAAGAGTAGTTTTATGGTAAAAAAACAACCTATCCATAGAGAGTGCCAGTTTCCAGGCATACTCATCATGAGCCCATCCCTCATACCAAAAACTGTCTATAGCATCCATAAAGTTTCGGCGCATAACCATCGTGCATCCCTGGCAACCTATAAAGATGTTTTCCGAATTAAATGTTAATCTTTCAACACTTCCGTCATTTTTGAACTTTGCGAGTTCCCATTTGGGAACATCAGGAGCATCTTCAGAGCATTTAAATGGTTCAAATTCAGAACCCAGAAGCCCAATTTCAGGGTTATTCTCCATGACTCCTATCATTTCCTCTACTCTGGTATCAATCCAGATATCATCCTGATCACAAAAGAAAACGTAGTCCCCATTTGTCTCTCTGAGTGCGCTTATAAAATTTGACGCATATCCGAGGTTCTTCTCATTAACAGTTATCTTTATTAAACCTTCCAGGTTATTGCTCTTAATGTAGTCATTAACTACCGCTACAGTCTGATCCTTGGATATATCATCATGGATGATAATCTCATCAACCTTTCTGGTCTGTCTAATGATAGACTCAAGCTGCTCAAGTATGAATTTTTCTCCGTTATAGGTGGCTATCGCCACCGAAATAACTGGTTTCATTTCGTCATCCTATCATCACTTTGGAAAGCACCCTGGAATATACACCGCAGTTCCATCTGCCCACGGATTTTATATATAGTCCAACCTTTCCCTTAAAATACTTGTTTTTCCTGTAATAAGGAAAGTTTTTAATTACAAAATCGAATGTCTTTTCAAAAAGCTCTTTTCTCATGAAGCCATTTTTAACTCTGCCAATTCTGCTAAAATTACTGCAAAATGCAATCTTCACACAGAAATACTCAAGCTCTTTGTAGTACTCTCGAAATAGCCCTTTCTTGACATAAAAATCAATAATATCATCAAAAACCTTGATAATGTCACCAACCTTAGCCCCTGAGTTTACCGTCATGGTTGAACCCTGTCGCACACTATAATAAACAAGCTTTTCATCAAGATATGCATGTTTCTTAACAAAAGGAAGAGTTTTTATATACCAGGCTGTATCCTCGTAGATCATTCCTTCTGGGAAAAATATATCGTTTTCAATAAATATTTCCCGCCTGTATAACTTATTCCAAGGCGAAACCTGAGGATTTAAAAACAATTCCTTAGGATCCTCATGTGCTGTTATTGTGCCTCTAGTATCTATTTCTTTATAAATAGGATTACCATCAGCATCTCTACCTGTCTCTAACATGCTGTGATAATGACATTCCACCAAATCTGCATCCTGCGCTTTGGCAAGTCTATACATCTTTTCAAACATTGAAACATCTACATAGTCGTCTGAATCAGCAAAGCCAATATATTCACCATTGGCCTGCCTGATTCCAAGATTTCTGGCTGTAGCCTGACCGCCATTAGTCTTGTTAAACACTCTGATTATATCCGGGTATTTGTCAGCATACTGCTGAATTATTTCCGGCGAATGGTCTGTTGAACCATCATTGACCAGTATTATTTCCAATTCATTCTTATCAATAGTCTGATTTACAAGTGCATCAAGACTTCTTTTTAAATAGCTTTCGGTGTTGTACACCGGTACTACTATGCTTACCATAATCTCCACCGTCTACGTAATCTTTGTGGTTATAATCTACAGAATGTACATCTATTCCGTTGTAAATAAATCCGCAGATATTTGCATTAACTGCCTCTAGTCTTCGAATAATAAGTTCTTCTCTTTCAAATCTTGACACAAATTCTCTAACCACAACAATAAACGCTGTAGCAACATTAACAAGCTCGACACCATCGGCTACAACACCTATAGAAGGTGTATCAAGGACTATTACATCATACTCATTCTTAAAGTTCTGAATCATTTCCTTCCATGTATCACTTATGAGAAGGTCTGTCGGATTTGGAGGTATCACACCTGTAGTTATAAGATCAAGGTTCTCTCTAATATTCTTTCTGACATTTATCTTTTTGTTGATGCCTGCAAGATATTCACTAAGACCATTCCTAGGTTCAAGACCAAATTCAGCTGCAATGTTTCCATTTCTAAGATCCGCATCTATAAGGAGAACCTTTTTGCCCATATTTGCATAAGAAATCGCAAGATTAATACTATTGGTAGTCTTACCCTCGTCATAATCTGCACCTGTCACAGCAAATACAGGACAATTCTCACCTTTGCCCATAAACAAAAGATTTGTTCTGATATCGTTATAGGCCTCTTTCAGAACAAATGGGCTATCATCAACTAATTTAACCTTAGGCTCGCCCTTATCATCAACATCATTTATCTGTGGCACCATTCCAAGAATCGGAACAGTGAACATGTCCTCTACTTCGTATACTCTTCTATATCTTGTATCAAGCAAGCCTCTTGCCATAAAGAAAACTAATGACAAAAAACCTCCTGCCACGATACCAACAAGTGCCATAAGAGTAATGCTGCTGGATCTGTATGGAGATGTAGGTAAAACTGCCTCATCCAATACTTCTATGCCACCTGATTTAACAATGCTGATGATCTTCTGTGGCGCAAGTTTTCCAATTGTATTGGCTATCAACATCGCGTTATAAGGGTTTTCATCGTATACATTTACCCTAAAAACAGCAGTACTACCAACAGCAGAAGATGTAATATTACGCTTGAGGATAGAAACTGAATACATTGTAGGATCAAGCTCAGCATCCTCGATAACACTCTTTAAAAAGCTGTTACTCTTCATAATCTGCATATAACTGCTAAGAAGTGCATTCGCATTACTGATATCAGATGCAGACAGGTTAATACCATTATCGTTAATATAATCAGGATTGGTATAAACATACATTGAAATCTGAGCCATATATGTATTAGTTCTCGTAAAATAAGAAAATGCCCCAGCAAGTACACCGCAAACCAGTCCGGCCAATATCATGTACTTGAGCTTTGTCTTAAAAATCCAAAAAAGCTTTTCCAGATGAAAATTCTGCAATATTGTCTTTAACATTTTTCATAGTCTCCACATTCAAATTAGATAAAATCAAGCTCTTTAAGCTTTCCAAGGAAGTCCTGTACTGACTTAGCACATTCTTCCTCTGAAACATCATACTCACCAAGAAGCTTCTTGATGATGTCCTCAACAGAGATTTCCTTCTGAATAAGGTCCCAGATATCATTTCCTGCTCCCTTGATCATGAAATATTTACCAGACTCGAAATCTATCATAACTTTCTCTCCAGAAAGATCTGTTACATTGAGCTGCTTTTTAAGTTTTACGATTTCCTTCATATCCATTTTTGTTTTTCCCTCCAAATTAAAAAAATCAATATGCTCCTTTTTTTGTCACAAGAACTCCAACTGTTTTAAATAAAATAGCTATATCTGCCCATAAAGTCCAATTATCAATATATCTAAGATCCAGTTCCACAACATCATCAAAGTTAGTGATATTATTTCTGCCACTAATCTGCCATAAACCAGTGACTCCCGGCTTAATACTGATTCTTCTCCACTGTCCCCTCTTATACTGTGCAACCTCATCTACAGTAGGAGGCCTAGTGCCAACCAGACTCATATCCCCTTGGATAACATTAAATAGCTGCGGAAGCTCATCAATACTTGTTTTCCTAATAAACTTCCCGACCCTGGTAACTCTTGGGTCATCTTTTATCTTGAACATGAAGCCATCCATTTCGTTATGCTCCATAAGTTCTTTCTTTTGTTCTTCCGCATCCACACACATACTACGGAATTTATAAATATCAAATTTTCTGCCGTTTTGTCCAACTCTGGTCTGCTTGAAAATCACGGGCCCCGGCGAATCAAGTTTAATTGCTATAGCAGTTGTCAGCATTATAGGTGATAGAATAATCGTAGCAATCACACTGATGATTAGATCCATAAGCCTCTTAAGCGCCTGCTCGTAGCTGTTAAGTGCTATCGTATGATATGTAATAAGCGGATATGTACCCACCGAGCTAACATAACTGTTTGATCTATGCATTCTACGCGAATAGGAGACATCCATTACAACTTTAACTGTAACTCCCATTTCCAGACACAAATCTATATATTGCTGTATCTGCGCGATATTATCATCACTATGCTGAATAAAGTAAATCTGATCCAACTCATTATTTCTAACAATCTGCTCCAGGTCATCGAGATTTCCAAGGATATTGAACACTCTCTTTTCCGGCATTTCTCTATCAAGAATGTACCCAACTTCTTCAACTCGTACACTGGTTTTATTCAAAAAGTAATTGAATTTCTCATACTCATCAAAAGTCCCCACAAAGGCAGCCCTTGGTGCCTGATGATTAGTTATCATCATCTGGAACAACCTACTGATAACCATATTCACGCATATAGCTACATATGCCCATAATATAAAACTCAAATGAAACCTTCTGATATTGATATGCGGATTGTACACATACATGAATCCAGACGTAATACCTGCTGACAAAAGCCAGGACTTACTGATTATTTTCCAGAATCTATCCATGTAGAAGAAAAGCGTCACGTTATAGATTCTGGCCTCTTTATTAGCAAGGATGTAAATCACTCCAAATACAACAACAAGCGCGAGACATTTGGGTTGTGTCTCCGGTAAGATAACATCCTCAAATGCCTTGCGCTCTATTAAATAAACGATAAAGAGAACTGCTATGTCCTCTAACATCTGTATAAAATTTGTATTTGCTCCCTTGTTACTCCTATTCATACCAAACCTACGCACTTAATTCTAATCAAAAATATTGATAAATCTCATGATAGTCTCCTCAATGTTGCCGCCCTTAAGTTCGTATGGTTTAAAATCAAACGTCCTTGCTTTATCAATATAGTCCTTTAATTCTGTTACTTCCTCACAGCACAATACGCATCCCTTAGAAGAAAACGCATTGGCAATCTGACACTGATGGTCATCTACATGCTCAGCGTACTTGTTCTTACGAGGCACAACCACAATTGGCCTCTTAGCGTTTATCCCCGAAATGATCGTACCCACACCGGCGTGGGTAATAAGAACACTACACTCTGCAATCTTCTTGTTATATTCGTCCACGTCCATAAAATCGGTATAACCGCAGTTCGTTGGCGTATAGTCAGACCAGCCTCTTTGCACAAAAATCTCCTCCGTCATTTGCGCAGCCAACTCGTCTACCGCCTTAACAAGTCTATTCATTTGAAACTTTTGCGTCCCCAAAGTGACAAAAATCAAAATATACCGCCTCCAAGCATCGACTTCGGATATTTCTCAAGCATATCTTCCCATTGCACCATGAAAAGATCTGACATGTTGTACACTAACTTACCTGTAAGTGAGGGTTCATTAACCCTCGCAAAGGATTCAACATAAATCACCTTGATTCCTAATAGCTTGCCAATTACGCAAAATGGGTAAGCTACCAGAGCACCTGTTGTTATAATGAAATCTGGTTTCTCCCTAAGTAGTATCACTAATGTTCTAAAGAAAAGCCAAATAAACTTAGGTAAAAAATTAATCTGTTTTCTGTTCATCATGGGGACATAATACTTCTTCTCACAGAAGTTCTTGATTACAAAGTCACTTTTTTCTGTGACCAAAAAGCAATCATATGCACCCTCAATGCCTTTAAGTCTTGAGATTTCTTCCAGGTGACCACCTGAAGACGCTACAAAGCAGATTTTCTTAACTCCCTCTCTCTTCATACATTTTCCTCCACATCCAAATACACGGGAATTTCCCCCAGTTTCAACGCATATCTGTCCCCTAAATGCGAATAAGCTATTTACTATAAATGCACATTAATTACTTTATACTCATTTCAATCATAAAATCTATCATATTTGTTAGAATTTTTGAATAGGTAATTTAAATAATAATTCATTTTTTTTTATATTTTTCTTCATTTCATTGAAAAAGCAGATAAAAAGCCGTAAAATTAACTAACTTTACTAGAATATGGGAGGGTTTTTGACTTATGCTTTTTACCAAAATGCACGGCTGTGGAAATGACTATGTTTATGTAGACGGTTCAAAAGAAAAAATACCTCAGGAAAAGAAATCCGAAATCGCAAGATTTGTTTCTGATCGCCATTTCGGCATTGGTTCAGACGGACTTATATTTATAAATCCCGTGGATGACGATTCCATCGACTTTGAGATGGAAATGTACAACGCAGACGGCTCCAGATCGGAGATGTGCGGAAACGGCATAAGATGCGTAGCCAAGTATGTGTATGATAATAATCTCACCGACAAGAAAAAGCTCGTAATAGTAAGTGCCGGAAAAAAGAAATACATCGACTTAGAGATTGGTGATGATAACAAAGTAGCTTCTGTTAAAGTTGATATGGGTGCTCCCATTCTCACTCCTTCTCTTGTTCCAGTAAAGATTAACGGTTTTCTTGACGCAGATGCAATTGTTGACACACCTGTCACAATAGCTGATAAAGAATGGAGGATAACCTGCGTATCCATGGGAAATCCTCATACAGTTGTTTTTCTACCGGAAGATGAAGATTTATCGACATTTGATATTGAAAAGATCGGACCAAAATTTGAGAATAATGAGATATTCCCAAACCGCACCAATACAGAATTTGTTAAGATAGACGATCGTGGCAACGTTCATATGCGTGTCTGGGAACGCGGCACCGGCGAGACTCTGGCCTGCGGAACAGGATGCTGCGCAACAACTGTAGCCTGCATCTTAAATGGTCTTACAGATGACAAGGTTGCTGTCCACGTCCTTGGTGGTATTGTAACCTGCTCCTGGGATGGTAATCCTGAATCTTCCGTAATTATGGAAGGTCCCGCCACTACAGTATTTACCGGCGAGATTAACCTCTGATGCAGTTATTCCGATTTCAAAAGAGTAATAGAAAAGGACAAGTCCTTGCTTATACGCAGGATCTTGTCCTTATTTTTCGATATTATTTACCGAACTCCCGGGCAACAATATATATTCTCTCACTCTCATCATCCGGGGCCTGGTGTGTATCCACATCAATAGCCTCCACAAACTCAAGTCCTGCTGCCTTAACGAAGCTGCGCATCTCATCAAGAGTGTAACCCCTTTGATAATGAGTCTCTGAAAAACGTCTGAATATCTCATCTTCATCAGAGGCCTTAACAAATATCGTCAGGTCATACTCATTCACATGCTCTTCTTCGTGATAGTAATTATCCCATATAAAACTGCAGTCATCGCGGTTCTCAGCTATCGTTGCATCCCCAATAACATCTCTGTACTTGTGAAGGGTATTGAAATCAAAGATGAATACTCCCTTAGGGTACAGGAAGTTATTGACCAGTCTGAAAGTTTCTATAACATCCTCATCCTCCAGAAGATAATTGACGCTATCACATACACTGACAATTGTTCCGGCAGTGCAGTACAAGTCAAGTTCTCTCATGTCCTGTTCAAGATACATGATATCAAGTCCGGCCTTAGCCGCCTTATTCCTGGCAATATTAAGCATCTCAGGAGATAAGTCAACTCCCATAATGTCATAGCCTTTATTTTTCATAACTTGGGTAAAAGAGCCGGTTCCGCAGCCAAGCTCAACTACAAGATTTCTCTCCTGAGCAAGTGCCTCTTCTTCACTGATGGAATCTTCCACAGAATTGCCGTCACTCTCTGAACCAGATTTAGCGCATGAAGTATCCGCAACCACAGGTTTTGAAATACCGTACTTCTCAATTAGCCCAGCAACAAAATCACCCCATACATCGTATGGGGTTTCATCCATAAAGGTATCATATACAGTTGCAAAATCTGAATAAGCTTCCATAAACAAGACCTCGTAATACTATTAAACTACAACGCCTACTATAACAAAGCTTACAATACTCATGATAATTCCGGCAAGCGCAACGCCGCAGATTACAGCAAGAACGCTCTGCTTGAAATCCATATCAAGAATTGACGCTGCCAAAGTTCCTGTCCAGGCACCTGTTCCGGGAACAGGAATACCTACAAACAATAAAAGAGCTACGAAAAGGCCTCTTCCTGCAGTTGCCTGGAGCTTGCGGCCGCCCTTTTCACCCTTCTCAAGGCAGAAGGTAAAGAACTTTCCGATTACAGGCTTATCCTTGCCCCATTCAAGAACCTTTCTTGCAAAAAAGAAAATGAATGGTACAGGAAGCATATTTCCGATAGCAATAAGAACATAAGCAAGCTTAAGATTAAATTCAGGATCAACAGCATGAATTCCGTGAGCAATAGGAATAGCACCTCTAAGCTCTACAAGTGGAACCATTGCCCACAAAAAAACTGATAAATATTTAGCCAACATGGATAAATCTCCTTCCAAATCAATACACATAAATAACTAATCAAAACACAAACGACATTTTAACATCAATTTGTTTTATTAACAATTGAATTTTTCTAGTACGCTATCTATGCGCCAAACAATTCGTTCTTCCTAGGCACAGATATGTATAATTCTTTCTATGCCCTCCCAATAATAATCTCTTTGGGTACATAGACTTCTTTTTGTCTCCTATACCCACTTACCAATAATTCTTTTCATAAAAAACAGTTAGTTTTTTAGACAGTTGCATATTGAGCTTTATTTATGTAAAATGTCTTTATCGTAGTAGAGCGTGAAAGTAAAAAACTTTTATATGAAAAAACGGAGAAGCAATATGAGCTGGGAAGAAAATGTACGAAAGGTTGTGCCCTATACACCGGGAGAACAGCCCAAAATCAAAAATATAATCAAGCTTAATACCAATGAAAATCCTTATCCGCCTGCGCCTGCAGTGGAAATGAGATTAAAGGAGATGGACGTTTCGGATTTTAGAAAATATCCTGATCCGACATGCTCGGTGCTTGTGGATGCGATAGCTGATTATTATAACGTAGATAAAAAGAAGGTGTTTGTAGGAGTTGGCTCCGATGATGTGCTTGCTATGGCTTTCTTGACCTTTTTTAATTCGGATAAGCCGATTCTTTTCCCTGACATTACATATTCTTTTTATGATGTATGGGCTGAACTTTTTAGAATTCCTTACAAACAGATTCCGCTTAAGGATGATTTTTCAATAAATGTTGATGAGTACTGCAACTTAGCCAATACAGATGCAATTGATGGATTATCTGTAGCAGAAGATTCCATTCTTAAATGCGGAGGAATTGTAATAGCGAATCCAAATGCACCGACCGGATTGGAATTGGGACTAAATGCTATTGAGAAAATAATTGCTTCCAATCCTGATGTTGTGGTGATTGTCGATGAAGCCTACATAGATTTTGGCGGCACTAGTGCACTTCCATTAATAGATAAATACGATAATCTTCTTGTAGTTCAGACTTTTTCCAAGTCAAGATCCATGGCAGGAATGAGGATAGGTTATGCTTTCGGATCAGAGAAGCTTATTAAGTATCTTTCTGATGCGAAGTTTTCTTTTAACTCCTATACCATGAATATGCCAACTTTGGAGCTTGGAGCACTGGCTGTTGCTGATAAAACTTACTTCGATGAGACTAGAAATAAGATCATTGCTACAAGGGAGAGGACAAAAGCTTCGTTAAAAGAACTGGGCTTTGAATTTGCAGATTCGAAGACAAATTTCATTTTTGCTAAACACCCGGGTAAATCTGGTAAGGAGATATTTGATGAACTCCGTCAGCGTGACATTATTGTGAGAAGATGGGATGCAGAGAGAATAAAGGAATATCTTAGAATCTCCATCGGAACTGATTATGAGATGGATAAGCTGATAGCAGCGTTGAAGAATATTATTGAGAAATAACCAACCAATTGACTAAGATAACTAATTGCACAAAGATTTAGATTGCATGATGATAATTCAGGAATAACTAGAAAATTGCTACATGAATTAAAGCAAGTATAGATCAATCATTTGCCTTGCTTTTTCAGGATAAAAGAATTCCTTTCCAACAGGAATTCTTGGTTCATATCTATAAGGTATTTCATACCTAAAAAGTTCGTCGGCAATCATTGCCTCAGATTTTGAACGCACCATGTTTCCTTTTTAGCGAAAACGAATTTTATACCCCAAAAATCACTCCACAAAAATGCGCACAGGCCACCGCCCATGCGCATTTTTTATTTCTTCTTTTTTTATTTCTTCTTCCCTATTTTTCTTTTAACAAGTCTGATAAGCTCAATTATTCCTATGCTACCGAGAAGAACCAAAATTCCCACAGGAATTATTAGTGCTATTCCGATTCTCACATAGCCAAAGATATTCAGAATAGACTGTACATAAGTAATTATCATCCACTGAGCAAGATAAATTACATCAAGGTTTTTACCAAGGTAAGAAACAGCTTTGTTTACAGGCTCTGCTGTAATCTTTACAGAAAAGAAATAGTAAATAGGAAGCGCTGTCAAAATAACCAGTGCAATGAACAAATGGTGAAGTAATGACTGTGAATAATAAACTCTTCCTGCAAGCATGAACATAGTTCTAATGTCGAATCCCAAAGCAGTATAAATAAAGGTAAATACTAATGCTCCCACAAAACCTACAGGGAAGATTCTAAGGTAGAACTTATTTTTATCCTCAGTCCTCAACAGGAAGTATCCAAAGATCATTCCGAACACGGGGTAAAAAATCCATCTAAACAATGGGAATGTTGTAACATCATTGGTCTCAAAGAAAAGACCAAGCAGATACTGAACCCATGATCCCGTAAAATCAAGCTTGGAAAGCTGGCCGCCAAGTACTGAAAGAACCAGGGATGTCACCATCATTGCAGGCAGATTGAACTTCATTTTTTTCATAAGGGCAATTGTAAAAAATGCCATTCCGGCAAACTGCAGAATGCTTACAAGGAAAAATGAATCTGCCAGAGTCCAGGGAACAACATAACCAAGCGCTATAGCTATAGCAGTAGGAACTGTTCCCTTAAAAAAGCTTAAAAGATATCCGTTCTTAAGCAGGTGAAAACCTCTCTTTACCATCTGAGCAGGTTCACTGTTCTTGGAATACATAATTCCAATACCCATGCAAAACATAAATAAAGGAGCTGCAAGAGGTCCTGCCAAAAATTCCAAGGTAAGTCTAAAGGCTCCTGTAGGAACAACTTCTGTATCAACAACGCTTATCTGCTCATAGACATGAACGCAGATCATAGCGATTATAGCAAAGGCCTTGGCCCAATCAAGCTCTTTCTGTCTTCCGGCGTTAACTATTTCTTTGTTCATAAAAATCTCCAAATATAAAACTATTTTTAAGCGCAACGTCGAAAATACTATCATGTTTTTATTTCAATTGCAAGAAAAAAAATACGCATAGACGAAAGCCCATGCGCATAAAAACAGCCACTGAAAACCAGTGGCTGTCTGTAGTCTTTATATTCAAAATAGATATCTTAGTAAGTAACGGAAGCAAGAACCGGTACTCTGATAAATGCTATTGTGCCGTACCTTGTCATATTAACTACTACATGATCCTGGCGAATCTCTGCTGTTGGAAGCTGAACCCACTTGCCGTTCTGAGCCTGATATACTGCGATGTTATCGCCGGCTGTAACACCTGTTACATAGAAGTTAACCTTGGCGCTCTTGAAGGCAACTGTTGATGTAACTGTAACGCAGTTTACAAGTGATCCCTTAAGGCTTGCTGCCAGAGCTGTTGCAGAGGTCATTGTTCCGCCATCAGGAACACCAACGATAAAGGTAACATTACTCTTACCACCGTTGATCTCAACATGTCCACCCTGTCCTACGATATTTCCGCCATAAGAAACTGCGTTATTGCGGATCAGCATCTGATTTCTTACATCATTGCCGGATGAACCACCTCTTCCTGCTGATGCATTCTTAAGATCATTATTAACAGCCTTAAGCTTGTTCTCATAATCACCAGCCTGTTTGTTAAGCTTGCTTATCTGAGAGCTCTGCTGCTGTGCAAGCTTAGCATAGTTATTGAGCTGCTTCTGCATCTCCTTGTTAGTATTCTTAGTTTCTTCTATTGTCTTGTTGGCTTTATCCAAAGCATCTTTGGTCTCAGATGCCAAGGAATTCGCGGTATCTGCTGCCTTCTGAGCCTGCTCAGCAACACTTCTCCAATAAGAAGCCTCAGCACTTGGTGTGCCCGGAATGCTGGAGCCATCAGCTGCATACGCACAAACTGCAGAGAATACTAACATTGTACCTGCTAACATTAGAGCCAGAATCTTTTTCATTTTCCCGCGCCTCCATACTTTTCTTACAACTTTAATATTCCTCAGGGTCTCCGTAATCCACGTATCTGTCTATAGTCCCTGCTACGTCGCCTATTAAACTTCCTATAACCACCATCTGTTTTCCCGTATCAGGATTAACAGTTGATAACGTAAGTAAAAAATTCTCAGGAATTATCTGCCCTTCCCAGTCAGTTCTCACAACCTTATTCATAGTCCTTGAATCAAATATCTCTTCTATGAAATCCTGACATCCGGTGGCATAAGAAAAATCATACTGAGAAAGAAGTCTTGTATTATCCCTTTCATACGCCGCAAACACATAGTACATAAGGGCGTTTCCATTCATATACACATGGATAAAGGAATGCTCATCAAAAAAAGCCCTGTCTAAATACTGGGGAAGCGTTGCAAAAAGCGTTCCATCCGCCGGTGCCGATCCAAGAAAAACCTCGTTAAAGTCGCACATATCAGCACTGTTTGCTGCTTCTATATATATCGCCCCTTTAGGATCCTCTTTTCCCGCATAATCATGGGTCCTGTAATAGTCATCGTCGCCTTCAGAACTTTGAAGTACCGGATAATCTATCATAGTGCCCGGAATCCTAACCCAGGCTATAATATCGCTATTAATTACAGCAAGTTTGTCAAAGTCTACAAAAGACTCATCAGCTTCATCTCCGGTACTTACATCAGTAGGTATTTCATCAGATGCGCACCCAGAAAGAAGTATAACTGCCAAAAGCAGTGCCGAAGCCCTTTTTATTCTTTTCATACCTATGCTTAATCTATATCGGCTATTTTGTCTCATAACTTTAGTCAACGTTATCAACTTTTTCATAAAAAACTTCGATTATAGTCCTATACAGATCATCCTCATCAATATAGAACTCCTCAAAGTCTTCTCCTCTCGTTGTTTTACCGTTTATCATCCTGAAATCCGTAGCATCAAAAGAATACTTGATCATATCCGGAGCCAGATAAGAAACTTCGTCAGCTGAAATATTGGTAACCATGGCATCGCTAATCTCAGTAAATATCTGAATAGCCGCATTTGTATTCTCTGAGCTTGCGTTTCTTGCGGCCTTGATAAATGCGTTAAGATACTGACGCTGTCTTTCAAGCCTTCTGTCATTGGAGCCATAGAGCTTAACATCTCTGCTCTTTACATAATGAAAAGCTGTCTCGCCTTCCAGATGGACCTGTTCGCCCTCCACAAGCTTTTTATCAAACTTGGTTAGATCTTCAAGCACCGTGACATCAACGCCGCCAACCATGTCATTGATCGTCGGAATAGCACTCATGTTTATAGCTGCGTAGCCATGAATAGGAAGCTGGTAAAAGAGATTTGACACCGCCTTCACCTGATATTCACAGGATTCCTCCATGCCATTTCCAAAGCCGTGCTGAACCGCTATCTGCGCGATCATGGTAGTCATGTATCTTCCATATTCATCATAAATATCAACATCCGTCATGGTGTTTCTATTGATGCCGATTATCTTAATGCTTTCATTGTGAGGATTTAACACCAGCAGAAAAAGAGCATCTGCCTGGCCTCCGTCAACTCCCTCTTTTACCTCCTTAACAACCTCATTGCTTTTGTCGATACCCATTACCAGGAAAGTAATGATATCTTCGTTGTAGTCGTAAACCGCTCCGTCATATCTGACCCAGTCGCTCTGCCACTTGCCGCTGGTATCCGCAGAGTACTCGGCACCGGCCTGTTCCAGCATAGGTGTGCTGGTTACAGACTTGGAATCCAGATTCGATTTTCCAAATAGCCTCATAGCCTCAAACCCGGCCAGACCTCCTGCAATGAAAGTCATAAGAACCGCCCAGACTATAAGGAATACTCTGCCCACTTTGCCCATAGGCATTTCTCCTGTTTCAATAATAGTTTAGAGTCATTGGTTTTCTAATTCTTCTACCGCCGGCTCAAAAGAACTTCCTTCGGCGCTACTGTATTCACCAGCTTCGCCGTATAGCCCAAGATTTGGATGAAGCTCATCCTCTATAAGCTCGTCAACCTCACCATCACTGTCTATATCCTCAATATCAGCAGGAAAAACTCTTGACTGCTTAGCCACATTTCCGCTGTAGTCAGCAACTGCATAGTAAACCACTGCTGTCTCTGCATCCCTGTTAAGGACCACTTTTTCAACCACAATCCTGTTTGTAATATCTCCATCTCTGGAATCATAGGCATTTATTCCGGCTATAAGGTCAGACTCCTCTGTAGTCGAATCATAAATCAGATTAAGCGCAGAGAATCTGAATTCCGGTGCCTGCCTGTCACTCCTGCCGTAAGCAATTATGATAAAGGCTATCAGAACTCCACTCAGTATTGTAAAAAAAATCCCCAGAATATTACCTTTCACTGGCTATTGCCCCCATTGTTTTTCTAGTATTACTAATGTCAGTCTTTGCGCATTACTCCGGCAAGATAATTAAGCTCATCAAGATCGTCCTCATCCGGCTCCGGATCTACCACATCCGCGGTCGGTCTCTTCGGGACATCTATGTTGTCCTCTCCGTACTTGCCATAGTACTTACCATAGTATTTACCATAGTACTTGCCGTAATAACTTCCATAATGTCCATAGTAGCCCTTACCGGTAATATCAACCTTATTAAGGACTACTCCCAGCATCTTGGCTCCCGCTTTATCAAGCTGGTCTTTAACTCTCTGGGCAAACCTGTAACTGATGGCATTGCTCTCAATTACCATTACGGTTCCGTCGCACTGCTTGGCTACAACCGCGGCATCGATAACACTTCCAAGAGGCGGTGTATCTACGATAATGTAATCAAAAACCTGTTTCATATTTTCAAGGGCCTTACCAAATATCCTGCCTCCCAAAAGCTCACTTGGGTTTGGCGGTACAGGGCCACTGAATATTACATAAAGATTAGGTGTATCCGTCTCACATATTACGCTGGAAAGCCTCTCTCTTCCTACCAGGCAATGTGTAAGCCCAAGCCTCACAGAACCGGTCTTATAACGGCCTACAAGAACTGATTTACGCATATCTGCATCCACCAGAACAGTCTTTTTACCAGCTTCCGCAAATGCCCTGGCAAGTGCCATAGCAACTGTAGTTTTGCCTTCTCCGGGTGTACAGCTCGTAACCGATACAACTTTCACATTCTGGCCGCTGAACTCAATATTACTTCTAAGGGTTTTATAGGCCTCTTTTATCTGATAATTATTCTCTGATTGACTAAAATGAAGTTTGGCGCTCTGCATGAATCCCCCTGATAGTTTCAGTCATACTTTTCTTCTTACTTAATTGAAAACCTGATCACTTTGCCTTCTTTTGTTTGGATTTTTTCTTTTTCTTTTGCTCCATTTCGTCGGTAGTTAGCGGTATAAGCGCCAAGGTACTCATTCCCAGGTATCTTTCCACATCATCGTTACTCTTAATTGAGTCATCCAAAAGATATCCCAGGATTGCAAAAAAGGCTACGACTACCGCCCCAAGAAAGCCTGCTATCACTGTCCATCTGGCCACAGAAGGGCTTGCCTTATCCGTGGGAACATTGGCAGTCTCGGCTATATTAATAGCGTCGATATCCATAACATTAGTAATATGTTCGCTGGCCACCTCTCTGATACAGTTAGCTATTTTCATAGCCATCAGAGGATCCTTATCCTTTACCGTAATTGCTACAATTCGGGTATCCGAAGGAGTATCAACCTTAAGCACGTCATAAAGATCCTTGTACTCCATATCTGTCAAATGAAGTCTCTGGATAACCTCCTCCAAAACTCTCCTGGACTTAATAAGCTCCGCATAGTCCTGGGTGAGCTGTGTGGAAATCTGCACATCCGAATATGTAACCGTCTGATTTTCTTCCTTGTTCAGGATATAAATCTTTGTGGTAGACTCGTATTCCGGATGTATCACAAATTTACTCAGGAAAAGACCTGCCAAAGCAAAGAACACGCCTGCACTGATAATAAGGAACGCTCTCCCCATCAGTACCGCAAACAATTCCCCAAGATTAATTTCAAGCACGTCGTCTCTGTTGTTCATTAAATTCCCCTGTGTTCAGTCACAATACTTTTTCTCAGTCTCTTACAGCATCTCGTTATTTATTACGGACATTGGATTATCGTAAAAGATTTTTTGGCTGTAGCCTTCTCCGTATTTCTTAGCTACGTAGTTCCTGCACTCCAGTATTTCCGGAGCTCTCCGTTGATTGTCATGAGCATCGGTAGCCACAAAATGCACCATATGATTCTTTAATAATTTCTTAGTAAAATGCGATATTCCAAAGCCATACTTTCCCATGATACTTGAGGCATTTACCTGGATGAAACTACCCATGTCTATCAGGTCTTCCACGTGGGAAACGTGGGATACAATGTCGCTGTATCTCTCAACATGCGCTACTATGGGAATAAAACCTGCTGCCTGTATTTGATATATTGCGTTGTGAATAGCTTTGTATGGATTGGTTGGATGAAACTCCACAAGAACGTAATCTGAGCCAGCCAAAGTACATATCTTGCCATTTTCAAGTTCTCTTTGGGTCTCATCACTGTAGTATATTTCGTTTCCAGAATATAGACGTATATTAAGCCCCGCCTTCTGGGCCTTTTCCTGCAGCCTCTCGCAATAAACTCTGTTATGCTCCGGGCTGACATTATGGTGCATTGGCTTATAATGCGGTGTTAAGATGATGCTCTCGACACCATTTTTTTCTGCTGTTTGTAGCATATTAAGACTTGTCTCTACGTCCGGAGACCCGTCATCAACTCCTGGCATAATATGACAGTGAATATCGATAGATGAAAGCATCCCGCTCCCCCTGTCTCATTATTGCAATCTCATCACACTATTACATAAAAATGTGTATGATATTACAAATTTATTATACACCCATAAAATGTACCGTTTCAACATGATGTGCCAAAATCAAGGCTTGTTTCAACATATAGAGAGCGTAAATATGATATTATATATACATAAAGTCGTTTGCTTGTGGATTCTTTTTGCGAGGTAGTTATTATGATGATGCAAATCCCCGAAGGAACTGTAATAATCAGAGAAAATGAAGTAAACATGGATATGTATAAGATTATCCAGGGCAGCGTAGAAGTCTACTGTGGCTACGGCACAGAGAATGAATCGATTCTGGGAATCCTGTCTAAAGGCTCATACTTTGGTGAGATTGGTCTTCTGGCTCAAAAGCCCGCAATATATACTGTGGTAGCTTATTCCGATATCCTTGTACAGCGAATTACCATGTCCGAAATAGACGAATACATTAAGACAAATCATCACGACATATTGCAGATCATGCAGCACATGGCCAATACTATGTACAACATGCAATACTCCATGAATCTTGTATTTGACGATATGGATAAGAAAAACAAATTCAATGCTAAGCCCGAGGAATTCAAGGAATATAAGGCATTCTTCTCCAAACAGTTTGCCAAGTACAATACTCAGAGCTCATCCTCGAGATTTATCAGATAAAAAAATCGGAGACAGTTTTCTGTCTCCGATTCAGACTGTAGACAAAGTCCACGGCATTTGCCGTGGATTTTTCTTTATAAAAGTGCCGAAAACCCAGTATTTATCTGGGCTTGAGGCACTTTTTCTGGTATAATAGAAGTATCAAAGTTGGGGATGGGGATTGCCTTTATGATGACTTCTAATACCGAAAGAAAGCGTGAACAAATGCAGTTTGTGAGCATGGACGATCTGGTTCCACAGGACCACATGCTCAGGCTTATTGATAAAGCCATCGACTGGTCATTCATATAT
>NZ_ATVX01000024.1 GCF_000420945.1 Butyrivibrio sp. VCB2006 | reverse complement strand
GATCCATGCTGGGTCTGCCCATGTCTGAAGAATACTTATTTTCAACAAGATCATATATGAATGACCAGTCGATGGCTTTATCAATAAGCCTGAGCATGTGGTCCTGTGGAACCAGATCGTCCATGCTCACAAACTGCATTTGTTCACGCTTTCTTTCGGTATTAGAAGTCATCATAAAGGCAATCCCCATCCCCAACTTTGATACTTCTATTATACCAGAAAAAGTGCCTCAAGCCCAGATAAATACTGGGTTTTCGGCACTTTTATAAAGAAAAATCCACGGCAAATGCCGTGGACTTTGTCTACAGTCTGAGAGAAACGTAAGTAATTACGTTTCTCTTATTTTTTGTTATAAATACTTTAATACATATTTAAGAATACAAACTAGCGAAATATAGTATCATTTATTGTAGAATATTATATTTATTTATAACTATGTCTACAAGGAGGAATGCTATGGCTGAAAAGATGAATAACATATTTCGCAAAGCTCTGATAGTAGCATTTTGTCTTGTTGTTGCATGTACTAGTAGCGGATATGCTGCGGATACTGGAGCAAAGGTGGACGCCACTGATAGTGTTGTAGATTTTGAACATAGTCTTGATGATTACGAACCGGCCAAGAAGAAATATAATTTCTACTTTACTTATAAGATAGTTCATCCGTGGTGGGATGCTGTTGCGCTTGGAATGGAGGATGCTCAGAAGAAGTATCTTGAAAAGGGCATAGTTATTACTTATGAGTATATGGCCCCAGATGCAGCTTCCTACGAGGATCAGACTAAGAGATTATTACAGGCTCAGGAAGGTAATTACGATGTAATTGGAGTAGACGTGGCAGATGAGGAGAAGATATCTCCTGTACTGGATAAAATGGTGGCTTCAGGCAATAAGGTCATGACTTTTTCCAGCTCTGATGCAGCTCCTGATTGTAAGAGGATTGCATACGTAGGAAATACACATAACTACCAGGATGGAGCAGACTTAACAGAAGCGTTATGCAAAAAGCTTGGCTACAAAGGTAAGATAGGAATACTTGTTGGAAGCTACGGAGCTCCATGTCATGAAGACAGAGCAAAGGGAGCCAAGGATACTATTGCCAAATATAAAGATATGGAAATAGTAGCAGTTGAGTATGATATGGACTTCATCGATAAGGCCTATGAACTGGCTGTAAAGATGCTTAAGGATAATCCTGATATTGCAGGCTTTGTATGCTGTAATATGAGTAATCCTGTTGGGGCAGCCAGAGCAGTTACAGAGCTTGGAAGTAAGGCAGTGATCGTAGGAATGGATCATGATCAGGAGGCTCTTAATTATCTCAAAGATGGTGTTATCTATTGTCTTGGAGTACAAGACTGCTATTCTATTGGTTTTGATACATTGCAGGTTGCTGTAAAAATCGCAGATGGAAATTTACCAGGAGATCTTTTCCCGGACAAGACTGATGAAAGTACAACCATCATCTACCAGGATGATGCTGTGCCTATGCTTGAGGTCTTGTATGGAGACGTTTCACAATGAAAAGAAAGAGGATTACTGAAAAGGCAGTGACTATAACTGCGGCGATAGGAAGTGCTCTTATCATGGTAATGGTAATCGCCAATACGTATTGGGCTTCTAAACAGGCTATTTCGTCTACAAATCAGGCTGTGTCTGCTGTAAGTGCGTTTTATCTTGAATCTATGGCAGACAGACGTGCCAAGACAATTACAAACCTGATTAATAATAATTTTGACTATATGGAAAAGGCTGTAAGCGTCATAGATGGCGAAAAGATAGAATCCCAGGATGATCTTCGAGAGGCAATTGGAAGAATGAAGAGGCTGTTGTCTCTTAATCGTTTTGCGCTTGTTGATGAGGATGATATTGTTTATACGCAGTATACTACATATACAGGCGGTAGCAGACATCCGTTCCTTGCGAAGAAGACTTTGGATAGCAAAATGATAAGTACTGTCTTTGTTTATGGTTCATCCATTGATCTTTGTCTGGCAATCCCGGTAGATATAAAGATAATGGACAAACAGTTTAAAGCTTGTTTTGTTCAGATAGATATTAACGATATAGTTGAGCTGCTTGCTTTTGACGATCAGGAAAGTACGCATTTTGCGCTGTATTCTACAAATGGTGGAAATATTTCTGAGACAGAGCTTGGCCCGCTTATCGGGACAGAGAATATTTTTGATGCTACAAAAGAGAATGTTTCTGAGGAAAAGTGGAATTCATTTCGTGATGATTTCGCAAATAATAAAAGAGGAACACTGACTTTTACTATAAATGATGTAGTGGATACTATATGCTACGAGCCTGTGCCTGACACCGGTTGGGAGCTGGTTGTAATGATACGCGAGAGTGTTATTCAGAATCAGATTCAGGAGATCAGTGAAAAGAGTCTTCTTACTAACCGCGTTCAGATATTATTCCTGCTTGTAGTAGCTACCATTTTCTCAGCTATATTATTCTACATGATAAGGCGTGTAGCAAAAGAAAAACTCGATGAAGAAAAAGAAAACAGTGAAGCCTTCAAGAGCATGGCTAATACTGATTCAATGACTGGAGTAAGAAACAAGCATGCCTACATGGAGACGGAATCCCAACTAAACTTCAAGATTCGTGGTGGAGCTATTGATAAGCTGGCGCTTGTTGCATGTGATATAAATGGTCTTAAGTATGTCAATGACACGAAAGGACATGCAGCTGGTGATCAACTTATCAAGGATGCAAGTTCTCTTATATGTGACATTTTCTCTCATGGTTCAGTTTATAGAACTGGTGGTGATGAGTTCGTAGTTATTTTGCTTGGAAAAGGATATGATATAAGACACGAAACAATTGCTGCTTTTAATAGACAGATAGAAGAAAATATCAAAAACAATGGAGTTGTTGTTTCTATCGGCTGTTCAACACTTCAGCCTGGTGATGAACAGTTACATGACATATTTGAGCGAGCAGATCATATTATGTATGAGCGCAAAAAAGAATTAAAGAACATGGGAGCAAGAACAAGAGAATTTGATGAAACTAAACCGCAGTAATAAGCATTTATGATGCAAAGAGCGTTTAATCCCAGTCACTGACTGTAAAAGAGAAGCTAAGATGCTTCTCTTTTTGATTGCGCTGATATATCATAGACTTGTATGGAGAAAAGAAAAGGGGAGAAGTATGTCTACGATTATTCCATTAAAAGAAATTAGCATAATAGAGGAGACACCGAGAGAACTGCCTGTGGATATCAGGAATGAATATTGAGAAGGAGGCAGAATATGGGAGAAGTAGCGAAGCTGTTTTATCAGGGGCATGCAAGCGTAAGGATCACGACAGTTGAGGGCAAGACGATATATGTGGATCCCTTTGCAGGGGCAGGGTATGATGTGCCTGGCAGAATAATTCTGCGACCAGGTGAAGAATTGAAGATAGAAAAATGATCCTGCGTTTTTTAAAAAGGCAGGAATTGCAGGTGTTGTGACTTTTGAAATAAAGTTTTAAAGGAGGGGCAAAGTGCTCCTCCTTTAATTTAATGTATGGCAGTGATAGCGGTTTTTTCTACTGATCAATCATAAAAAATACAATCTGCGACAAAAAAAATGCAATCTGCGACATTTGCTATATATGAAATATTTTTTCATGCTAGATTATAATTGTAAGAAATATATATGTCTTCTTTTTTAAGAGGAGCTTAGTATGGAATTTAAGTACAACAATGAAGGCAATTTAATAGTTCCGGAGAATCACTGCTGTGAACATTGGGAGCCTGATGACGGAGCTCTTGTTCCGATGAGGGAGTGTTGGTGTTGTAAGTGGTCAGAGTTTAGGGCTGATAACCGTAATCTAAGTAGTGACAGCATTGGTGTTTGTAACTACAGTGGGAACAGAGTGGAACTGGCAAAGCAGGAAGTTAATTAAGTAGTCAGTGTTGACCGAAGAGGTATTGATATGGCTCAGGGGAATAAAGTTAAACTTCAAATTCAATTGTTCGGTGGTCTTGCGATTAACTATGAGGGGAAGAATATCTCTATAGGTAAAAACAAGACTTCCAAATATATTCAGCTTTTAGAGATCGTCTGGCTTAGTGGATCACAGGGTGTTTCCAGAGACAGCCTTGTTAATACACTTTATGACAGAGAAGAACAGTCAAATGTAAACAATAGCTTCAATAATCTGATTTACCAGATGCACAAGCAGCTCAGAAAATCTGGGCTTCCCGAGTGTGAGTATATTGTTAACAGAGATGGTTACTTCTATATCGATGATGAAGTAGAGGTTGAATCTGATGCCGGAAGCTTTATCGAATGCGTATTACAGGCAAGAGAAGCGCAGGATCCGGCAGAGGAAATGAAGCTTTATAGAATGGCTTTTGATCTCTATAGGTCAGAGCTTCTTCCGGAATTGTCAACACAGGAATGGGTAATCATCAAGAGTGTACAGCTACAGAAAATGTATTCTGAATGTGTTGTATCACTTGGTGAGTACTATGAGAAGAGAAAAGATTTTGACGCTACCTATAAGGTATACAAGAAGGCAGCGGAGCTTTATCCTGATGATGAGTGGCAGATTGGCGAAATAAATGCACTTATCGGAATGGATAATTATAAAGAAGCTTACAGAATTTATGATGAGACTGTAAGATACTATACTGATGAACTTGGCATTACACCAAGTAATGATCTGCTTGAATGCTATGACAAAATGAGCAGACAGATTACCAATATGCCAAACAAGATTCTCCAGATCAGAGACGATATCTTAGAGAGACGTGAGAGTATCGCCAAGAATGATGGCGGAGCTTATGACTGTTCATATCCAAGCTTCATCGATGCTTATCACATTCTTAGCCGCAATATGGAAAGAAGCGGACAGTCAGTTTACATGATGCTCCTTACCCTTGTAGATTATGAGGGAAAAAAGATTGCTAATCAGAACAAGCTGGAAATTAGAGGAAAGCTCATTCAGGATGCCATTTCCTATACTCTTAGACAGGGTGATACATATTGTAAGTATTCTTCATCTCAGTTTCTTTTACTGCTGGTTGGAACAAGCAAAGAGAGCTGTAAGATAGTTTACAGAAGGATTCTGAGCAAGTACAAGATGCTGGCCGGTCCGAGAGCAGAGATTGAGTACAGCGTAGTATCACTTGCTGATCTTCCTGAGAAACTTGCCGAGGCTAGATAAGGTAATAACACAATAGGGGGTATTGTGGTTTTCACTATGAGGATTCCGCGTGGCGACTTAGCTACGCGGAATTTTGGGCTCTTAGGAAAAATTTATATTTACTTCACACAACGTTAAAAGAATATTGTTATACTATGATAAGAATTATGTGTACGAAAGGGTGTGAAGCCTATGGCAGTTAAGCATCTTGACTATTCCAAGTTAGACTTTGCCAAACTTACAGAAGATATTGATGATATAGAAGAGCTTGAAGAATTAGATGGTATCGTAGATTCTAAGGATATTTCAGCTAATGACATTGAGAAAATTCTTGGCATGAGAGATCAGGTTAAGGATTTTCAGATTTTGATGATGAAGTACGATTGTGCTTTATCTGAGGTTAGAACCAAGCTTGATGTTTTGAATAAAGAGCTTTCTCTCAGGAATAACAGAAATCCTTTTGAATCCATTAAAATGAGGATCAAGACTCCGGTTAGTATATACAAGAAATTACGCAGCAGAAACATTGAATTTACGCTGGATAATGTGAGAAATCATTTATCTGATATTGCTGGAATCAGAGTTATATGTTCATTTGTTGATGATATTTATATGCTGGCAGATTGTCTGGCACAGCAGGATGATATCAGGGTTCTTCAGCGCAAGGATTATATTGAGACTCCTAAGGATAGCGGCTACAGAAGCCTTCACCTCATCATTGAGATTCCAATTTTCCTGACTCAGGAAAAAGAGTATATGAAGGTTGAGGTTCAGTTTAGAACCATAGCTATGGATTTCTGGGCAAGTCTTGAACACAAGATGAAATATAAAAAGAATATTGAGAATCAGGAAGTAATTTCTGATGACCTTAAGTTCAGTGCCGATCTTATCAATCAGCTTGATCTGAGAATGCAGCAGATCAGAGAAAAGATTGATGCAAGTGAGGATGCACAGTAAAAAATAACTGAGTACTTTCTATGATTATATAGAAGGTACTCAGTTTTTCTTTTGACATATGGTTGATTTATTAGCGGCCTATTCAGATGATCAGTTATGAGCAGTCCATCTTCCGCTTGCTCCGCATGGAAGTACAAGACCGTTACTCTTAACGGGAAGACCGATTTCCTGAGCTTCAATGCTGCCCTTGTGAATCGGATCAAGTACTGTATGGAGCATGTAAGACAATACAGCGGGCTGTAAGCCTGTAGTGTATGAGTTGATCAGGAAGAAAAGCGGTTCATCTGAAAGCAGCTGAGCTGAAAGCTTAATAAATGGGAAAACAGATTCCTCGATTTTCCAGATTTCACCTTTGGGTCCTCTTCCGTAAGAAGGAGGATCCATTATTATTGCGTCATACTTGTTGCCTCGTCTGATTTCTCTTTCTACGAACTTCACACAGTCATCTACGAGATATCTTATTGGAGCATCGGCAAGACCTGATGAAGCAGCATTTTCTTTGGCCCAGCCAACCATTCCCTTGGAAGCATCAACGTGAGTAACACTGGCTCCGGCCTTGGCGGCTGAAACAGTAGCACCACCGGTATAAGCGAAGAGGTTCAGAACCTTAATCGGACGATTTGCTTCTTTTATTAATGAAGAGAACCAATCCCAGTTAGTTGCCTGCTCCGGGAAAAGACCTGTGTGCTTGAAACTGAAAGGCTTAAGATTAAAGGTGAGGTCTCTATAATTAATGGTCCATTCCTCAGGGAGATTCTTGAACTCCCATTCTCCTCCGCCTTTGTTGCTACGGTGATAATGGCCGTTGAAATTCTTCCAGCCGAAATGCTTTTTTTCTGTATTCCATATTACCTGGGGATCCGGACGAACCAGCATATAGTCGCCCCAACGTTCAAGCTTCTCGCCACTTGAAGTGTCGATTACTTCATAATCTTTCCATCCATCTGCAATCCACATAAATATATTCCTTCCTATATATAATGAAGTGTGATAAAACATCTTACATTATAAACTGTTTATAATTTTTTATAGAATGGTAATGGTTATTTGTGTCACCCTGTGCTATCATCTGTACTCAGTGTGGTACGTATATTGATGCAAGAGGGGTAGCACCTGTTCTTACTATATTATAGTATATTCAAACAGCAATGTACCACATTCTACTACATAGACGGTTTTTAGTCATTAGTAGAAGACAAGATGTTAAAATAAATCAAGAAATCTTGTCGAAAAACACTGATTTTGCGATAAAAGTGATTAATTTTAAAAAAGTAGTTGCATATCAGAAAAAAATGTTTTATACTCATAAACGCTGTGACATGATAGCTATGAAGCGTGAGGTTGCTGCTTATCCAGTTGAGCAGGTTTTCCGTGGAGCGAATGTCTAGGGCCAGCTATAAAGGCCAAACAAACTGACGACAAGTCACTGTACAGTAAATTGAAGTCTGCCGACTAACCCAAGGCAGAAACGACGTGCAAAGTGTTCGGGACAACTTTGTTTGTAATGAGGTTGTGGACACACACGGGAGAGTGTACAGTCACCGCTTGTCGTACTTAATTCAAAAAGTGCGAAAAGGAGGCGACTTTTTTTATGGCAAATCAGGTAATGAGAATTACACTTAAGGCTTATGATCATCAGCTTGTTGATGCATCTGCCAAGAAGATTATCGAGACAGTCAAGAAGAACGGATCACAGGTTTCAGGACCAGTTCCACTTCCTACTAAGAAGGAAGTTGTTACTATCTTAAGAGCTGTTCACAAGTATAAGGATTCCAGAGAACAGTTCGAGCAGAGAACACACAAGAGACTTATCGATATCATTACACCAACATCTAAGACAGTTGAGGCTCTTCAGAGACTCGAGATGCCAGCTGGTGTAAACATCAATATCAAGATGAAATAATAACCGATTCGGTTGTTGTTCATTATAAAGAAACAATCAATTCACCTCTACTAGTATGATGCGAGACGCATGATGCCGTGACAACTGGAGAATTGCAAATAGCAATTAAAGCGACATTGCGAACGAAGTAAGCATCCGCTGTAGACGTAATAAGGAGGTAAAACACATGAAGAAGGCTATTTTAGCTACTAAGGTCGGAATGACCCAGATCTTCAAAGAAGATGGTTCACTGGTTCCTGTAACTGTTCTTCAGGCAGGACCATGCGTAGTAACTCAGATCAAGACAGTTGAGAATGATGGTTACAGCGCAGTTCAGGTTGGATTTGTTGACAAGAAGGAAAAGGTTGTTAACAAGGACAAGAATGGTAACAAGACAATCTACCACCGTCACGGTGCAACAAAGGCTGAGCAGGGACATTTCAAGAAGGCTGGAGTTTCTTGCAAGAGATATGTAAGAGAGTTCAAGCTTGAGAACGCTGCAGAGTATGCACTTGGTGCAGAAATCAAGGCTGATGTTTTCGCTGAAGGCGACAAGATTGATGCAACAGCTATTTCAAAGGGAAAAGGATTCCAGGGTGCTATTAAGAAGAATGGTCAGCACAGAGGACCTATGGCACACGGTTCCAAGTTCCACCGTCATCAGGGTTCTAATGGTTCAAGTTCAGATCCTAGCCGCGTATTCAAGGGCAAGGGAATGCCTGGTCACATGGGCAGTGTAAAAGTAACAGTTCAGAATCTTGAGGTTGTTAGAGTAGATGCTGACAAGAATCTTATTCTTGTAAAGGGCGCTATTCCTGGACCTAAGAAGGGACTTGTTACAATCAAGGAAACCGTTAAGGTTGTAGGCTAATAGAACGCGAAAGGAGGAACCATACAGATGGCTAATGTATCTGTTTACAATATGGAAGGCAAAGAAGTTGGCAAGATCGATTTAAACGATGCTATCTTCGGAGTTGAAGTAAATGAACATCTCGTACACATGGCTGTTCTTCAGCAGCTCGCTGATAAGCGCCAGGGTACACAGAAAGCAAAGACACGTTCTGAAGTTTCCGGAGGCGGAAGAAAGCCTTGGAGACAGAAGGGAACAGGTCATGCTAGACAGGGATCTATCAGAGCACCTCAGTGGAAGGGCGGCGGAGTTGTATTCGCTCCAGTTCCAAGAGATTACTCTTTCAAGATGAACAAGAAAGAGAAGAGAGCTGCTCTTAAGTCTGCTCTTACAGATAAGGTTCAGAACAACAGCATCGTTGTTGTTGACGAGCTCAAGTTTGATGAGATTAAGACAAAGAGATTCGCAGAGGTTATGAACAACCTCAAGGCTACACGTAAGGCACTTGTTGTACTTGCTGACAATGATCAGAATGTAGTACTTTCTGCAAGAAACCTTGCTGAGGCTAACACAACACTTACAAACACACTTAATGTGTATGATATCGTAAACGCTAGAACACTCGTCCTTACAAAGGATGCAGTTGCAAAGATTGAGGAGGTGTATTGCTAATGGCAGCATTACAGTATTATGACGTAATCCTTAAGCCAGTTCTTACTGAGAAGAGCATGAACGGCATGGCAGAGAAGAAGTACACTTTCCTTGTTAATCCTGAAGCTAACAAGACACAGATCAAGGAAGCTGTAGAGAAGATGTTCGAAGGAACAAAGGTTGCTAAGGTAAACACAATCAACGCCGCTGGTAAGAGAAAGAGACGTGGCATGATCGTTGGTTTCACAGCTAAGACTAAGAAGGCAATCGTTCAGCTGACAGAAGACAGCAAGGACATCGAGATCTTCCAGGGACTCTAATTCAACAGTAAACTATACGCACGAATCCAGAATGAGTCCGGGATTCAAATGATAAATCATTAGATGCGTGATAAATAAAAAGGAGAAATAATCATGGGAATTAAGAAATACGGCCCATATACCCCATCCAGAAGAAACATGACTGGATCAGATTTCTCAGAGATCACAAAGTCATCTCCAGAGAAGTCCCTCATTGTTTCAAAGAACAGCAAGGCTGGTCGTAACAACCAGGGTAAGATCACTGTTAGACATCGTGGATGCGGCGGCAGAGTTAAGTACAGAATCGTAGATTTCAAGAGAAACAAGGACGATATGCCTGCAAAGGTTATCGGAATTGAGTATGATCCTAACAGATCAGCAAATATCGCACTTATCCAGTACGAGGATGGCACAAAGGCTTATATCCTTGCACCTAACGGATTAACAGATGGCATGACAGTTATGAACGGTGCTAACGCAGAGATCCGTGTTGGTAACTGCCTCCCACTTTCACAGATTCCTGTCGGTGAAAACGTACACAACATTGAGCTTTATCCTGGAAAGGGTGGCCAGATGGTTAGATCAGCTGGTAACGCTGCTCAGCTTATGGCTAAAGAGGGTAAGTATGCAACACTTCGTCTTCCTTCAGGCGAAATGAGAATGGTTCCTATCGAGTGCCGTGCAACAATCGGTGTTGTAGGAAATGGTGATCACAACCTTATTAACTATGGTAAAGCTGGTCGTGTTCGTCACATGGGTGTCCGTCCTACAGTTCGTGGTTCTGTTATGAACCCTAACGACCATCCACACGGTGGTGGTGAAGGTAGAGCACCTATTGGACGTTCTGGTCCTAGCACACCATGGGGTAAGCCAGCTCTTGGTTATAAGACACGTAAGGCTAAGAAGGCTTCTAACAAGCTGATCGTAAGAAGAAGAAACGGTAAGGCTATCAAATAAGGAGGAATAAAATGTCTAGATCACTTAAAAAGGGACCTTTTGCAGACGCAAGCCTGCTTAAGAAGATAGATGCTATGAACGCTGAGGGCCAGAAGCAGATAGTTAAGACTTGGTCACGTCGTTCTACAATTTTCCCGTCTTTTGTTGGACACACAATTGCTGTTCATGACGGAAGAAAGCATATTCCTGTATATGTTACTGAAGATATGGTTGGACACAAGCTTGGTGAGTTTGTTCCTACAAGAACATTCAGAGGACATGCTGGAAATTCTCCCGCAGAGAGAAAGAGCAGCGTACACTAATTATTCGTTCGATGAAAGGAGGAAATATCCATGGAAATGGAAATCAAGCATAGATCAAAGATCAAAAGAGAAAGAAATCGTGACAATAAAGAAACAAGACCTTTTGCAAAGTTATCTTACGCAAGAATACCTGTTCAGAAGGCATGCTTTGTCATGGATGCTATCAGAGGTAAGGATGTAGAGACTGCACTTGCAATTCTCGAGTACAATCCTAGATATGCTTCTAGCGTAATCTACAAGCTTCTTGCAAGCGCTGTAGCTAACGCAGAGAACAACAAAGGTATGAACAGAGCTAATCTTTATGTTGCTGAGTGCACTGCAAGCAACGGCCCTATTATGAAGAGAATTCAGCCTAGAGCACAGGGCAGAGCATACAGAATCAACAAGAGAATGAGTCATCTGACTGTTATTTTGGACGAGAGATAATTGAAAGGAGAACCTAGAAATGGGACAGAAAGTTAATCCTCATGGCCTCAGAGTTGGTGTTATCGCTGACTGGGACTCAAAGTGGTATGCTGAGTCTGCTGATTTCGCCAATAATCTGGTAGAAGATTACAATATCAGAAAATTTCTGAAGAAGAAGTTATATGCAGCTGGTGTTTCTAAGATTGAGATCGAAAGAGCATCAGATAGAGTTAAGGTTATCGTTTACACAGCTAAGCCTGGTGTTGTTATCGGTAAGGGCGGTGCTGAAATCGAAGTAACTAAGAAGGAGCTTTCAAAGCTCACAGACAAGAAGGTTCTTGTTGACATTAAGGAAATCAAGAAGCCTGATAAGGATGCACAGCTTGTTGCAGAGAACATCGCTCAGCAGCTTGAGAACCGTGTATCATTCAGAAGAGCTATGAAGTCATGCATGAGCAGAACAATGAAGACAGATGCACTTGGTATCAAGGCATGCTGCTCAGGTCGTCTTGGCGGCGCTGATATCGCTCGTTCAGAGTTCTACAGCGAGGGTACAATTCCTCTTCAGACTCTTAGAGCAGATATCGATTACGGTTTTGCTGAAGCAGATACAACCTACGGTAAGGTTGGTGTAAAGGTATGGATCTATAAGGGTGAAGTACTTCCAACCAGAGCAGGTGAGAGTTCAGATAAGGAAGGGAGCGATAAATAATGTTAATGCCAAAGAGAGTTAAGCACCGCAAGCAGTTCCGCGGTTCAATGGCTCATAAAATCACTCGTGGTAACACAATTAGTTATGGTGAGTACGGAATAGTTGCGCTTGAGCCTTGCTGGATCAATTCAAACCAGATTGAGGCAGCCCGTGTAGCTATGACACGTTTCATCAAGCGTGGTGGTCAGGTTTGGATCAAAATCTTCCCTGACAAGCCTATCACATTAAAGCCTCTTGGAACACGTATGGGTTCCGGTAAGGGTGCAACTGATAGATGGGTAGCTGTTGTTAAGCCAGGTCGTGTAATGTTCGAAATCGGCGGAGTTGCCGAGGCCGATGCTAGAGAAGCTCTTCGTCTTGCGACACATAAGCTTCCTTGCAGATGCAAGATCGTTTCTAAGGCTGATTTGGAAGGCGGTGTATCTAATGAAAACTAATAAGTATGTAGACGAGCTCAAGGCTAAGTCAGTTGACGAGCTTCAGACAGAGCTTGTATCAGCTAAGAAGGAACTTTTTAACCTTAAGTTCCAGAACGCTACAAACCAGTTGGATAATACAGCAAGAATTAAAGAAGTAAGAAGAAATATTGCAAGAATCCAGACTGTAATCACACAGAATGCTAAGGCTGCAAACTAAGCCTCATACTAAATAAGGAGAAATAATCGTGGAAAGAAATTTAAGAAAAACGCGTGTTGGTAAAGTAACAAGCGATAAGATGGATAAGACCATCACAGTTTCCATTGAGGACCATGTAAAGCATCCTCTTTACAAGAAGATTGTAAAGAGAACTTACAAGCTTAAGGCTCATGACGAGAACAATGAGTGCCGTATCGGTGACACAGTTAAGGTCATGGAAACAAAGCCTATCTCCAAGGATAAGAGATGGAGACTTGTATCCATAATTGAGCGTGCAAAGTAATCATAAAATAAAGGAGAAATATCATGATTCAGCAGGAAAGTAGACTGAAGGTCGCTGATAACACTGGTGCTAAAGAGCTTCTTACAATCCGTGTTATGGGTGGATCTACAAGAAGATATGCGAGAATCGGCGACACAATAGTAGCTTCTGTTAAAGAAGCAACACCCGGTGGAGTTGTAAAGAAGGGTGACGTAGTTAAGGCTGTTGTCGTTCGTACTGTTAAAGAGACACGTCGTAAGGACGGTTCCTACATCAGATTTGATGAGAACGCTGCTGTTGTTATCAATGAAGATGGTACGCCTAAGGGAACACGTATTTTTGGACCCGTAGCTAGAGAGCTTCGTGAGAAAAAGTTCATGAAGATTCTTTCTCTCGCTCCGGAAGTATTATAAGGAGGCGCCCATATGTCAACAAGTAAGATCAAAAAGGGTGATATGGTTAAGGTTATCGCCGGTGGTGAAATCGACAAGGAAGGTAAAGTCCTTTCAGTTGATAAGAAGAATGGTAAGGTTATCGTAGAAGGTGTTAATAAGGCCATCTGCCACGAGAAGCCTTCTGCAAAGAATCCTAATGGCGGAATTGTTGAGCGTGAAGCTGCGCTTGATATCTCAAATGTTATGTATCTTCATAACGGACAGCCTACCAAGATCGGATTCAAGGTTGAGAAAGATGAGAACGGTAAGGTTGTAAAGAAGAGCCGCATCGCTAAAAAGACTGGTGAGGTTATCGACTAATTAAGAAAGGAGGTATATAACTTTGAGTAGATATAAGGATTTATACAAGAACGAGATCGTTGATGCAATGACAAAGAAGTTCGGTTACAAGAACGTAATGGAAGTTCCAAAGCTCGACAAGATCGTTATCAATATGGGTGTTGGTGAAGCTAAGGAAAATGCTAAGCTTCTTGAGAACGCCGCTAATGATATGGCTATTATTTCTGGCCAGAAGCCTGTTATTACAAAGGCTAAGAAGTCTATCGCTAACTTCAAACTGAGAGAGGGTATGCCTATCGGATGTAAGGTAACACTTCGTGGTGACAAGATGTACGATTTCCTTGATCGTCTTGTAAACCTTGCACTTCCTCGTGTACGTGACTTCAGAGGAATCAACCCTAACTCATTCGATGGAAGAGGAAACTATGCACTTGGTATCAAGGAGCAGCTTATCTTCCCTGAAATCGAGTATGATAAGATCGACAAGACAAGAGGTATGGATATCATTTTCACAACAACAGCTAAGACAGATGAGGAGGCTCGTGAGCTTCTTACACTGTTCAATATGCCTTTTGCAAAGTAATTATAGGAGGGAATATAACACATGGCTAAATTATCCATGAAGTTGAAGCAGCAGATGAAACCTAAGTACTCAACACGTGCTTACAACCGTTGTAAGATCTGCGGTCGTCCTCATGCTTATCTTAGAAAGTACGGAATCTGCAGAATTTGCTTCCGTGAACTTGCATATAAGGGCGAGATTCCAGGTGTTCGTAAGGCATCCTGGTAATTGGTATCATACTGTAACTAATTAACTTTTTTAGCATGATATTCGAATTGCTCCGCAGAATAACTGCTTTCGCAATTCGACAAACATTCGGAATAAGCACTATCGTGCAAATTCCTCATATTTGTTAGGGTCATTAAGACAAAATGCTTAACATGTAAACATGTACGCATTTGTGTCTTATGACACCAATATCATTCACATTGCGGCTTCGTGTCTCTGCTCAATTCGGGGAGTAGTAAGGCGAAGCAAAAATAATTAAGGAGGCAATTTTAAAATGGCAATGAACGATCCTATTGCAGATATGCTTACAAGAATTCGTAACGCAAACACTGCAAAGCATGACACTGTTGATGTACCTTCTTCTAAGATGAAGCTTGCTATTGCAAACATTCTTCTTGAAGAGGGATATATTAAGAAGTTAGACGTTGTTGAAGATGGAGCATTCAAGAATCTTCATATTACACTTAAGTACGGTGCTGACAGAAACGATAAGGTTATCACAGGACTTAAGAGAATCTCAAAACCTGGTCTTCGTGTATACGCAGGCAAGGATGAGCTTCCTAGAGTATTAGGTGGTCTTGGTATTGCTATCATTTCTACAAACCAGGGCGTTGTAACTGATAAAAAAGCAAGAGAGCTGCAGGTTGGTGGCGAAGTTCTTGCATTCATTTGGTAAATTGGAGGTACGGGCATGTCACGAATTGGAAAAATGCCAATCGCAGTTCCTGCTGGTGTAACAGTAGAAGTTGCAGAAAATAATAAGGTGACTGTAAAGGGACCTAAGGGAACCCTTACAAGAGTTTTCCCTGCTGAGATTTCTTTCTCACAGGAAGACGGTCAGATCGAAGTTAAGAGACCTGACGATCAGAAGAAGACAAGAGCTTTACACGGCCTTTCAAGAAGCCTTCTCAACAACATGGTTGTTGGTGTAACAGAAGGTTTCGAGAAGAAGCTTGAGGTAAACGGTGTAGGTTACAGAGCTGCTAAAAACGGCAAGACACTCTCTCTTACACTTGGTTATTCTCACCCAGTAGAACTTGTTGATCCTGAGGGAGTTGAGACAGTTGTAGAGGGTCAGGTAATCACAGTTAAGGGTATCGACAAAGAGGCGGTTGGCCAGCACGCTGCAATCATCAGAGAGAAGAGAGCTCCAGAGCCATATAAGGGCAAGGGAATCAAGTATGCTGATGAGGTTATCAGACGTAAAGTTGGTAAGACCGGTAAGAAATAATAGATAAGGAGAGTGCAAAATGGTTAGTAAAGAATCCAGACAGGAAATTCGTGTAAAGAAGCACATGAAGATCCGTAATCGTTTTAGCGGAACAGCTGAGAGACCAAGACTCGCTGTTTTTAGAAGCAATAATCATGTTTACGCACAGGTTATTGATGATGTTGCCGGCAAGACACTTGTATCTGCTTCAACTCTTGAAAAAGATATCAAGGCTGAGCTTAAGAATACAGACGACATTGAGGCTGCAACAAAGATCGGTGATGTTGTTGCAAAGAGAGCTCTTGAGAAGGGCATCAAGGCCGTTGTATTTGACAGAGGCGGTTATATCTACCACGGTAAGGTAGAAGCATTGGCCGAGGCTGCTAGAAAAGCTGGCTTGGAATTCTAAGAAGGGAGAAAACACAAAATGAAGCGTAATATCGTAGATGCAAGTCAGCTCGAATTGACAGACAAAGTTGTTACCATCAAGCGAGTAACAAAGGTTGTAAAGGGTGGACGTAACATGAAGTTCACAGCGCTTGTAGTAGTTGGTGACAACAATGGTCACGTTGGTGTTGGTCTTGGAAAGTCAACAGAAATCCCAGACGCTATCCGTAAGGGTAAGGAAGATGCTACTAAGAACCTTATTACTGTTCCTCTTGATGAGAACAACAGTATTACACATGATTTCGTAGGTAAGTTCGGCTCAGCTGAAGTATTACTTAAGAAGTCTCCAGAAGGTACTGGTATCATCGCTGGTGGTCCTGCTCGTTCTGTATGTGAGCTTGCAGGTATCAGAAATATCAGAACAAAGTCACTTGGTTCTAACAACAAGCAGAACGTTGTTTATGCTACAATCAATGGTCTTGCTCAGTTAAAGACACCTGAAGAAGTTGCAGCTAAGCGCGGTAAGTCTGTAGCAGAAGTAACCGCTTAATAGAAGGAGAAAATCAATGGCAGATAAGAAGCTTAAGATCACATTGGTTAAGTCAACTATCGGAGCTATCCCAAAGCAGGTAGCAACAGTTAAATCAATGGGATTCAAGAAACTTAACAGTTCTGTTGAACTTCCTGATAACTCTGCAACAAGAGGTCAGATTCAGCAGATCAGACACCTCGTTAAGGTAGAAGAGATTTAATCTCAAAAAAGATGCAAAAAATGTTACCGGGGCTGTTCCATGTATACGCGAGTGGTGTATAATATTAAAGTGCGCTGCGTTGAGCGGTACGAGCCCCGGCTTTTATAAGGAGGAATATCATGGAATTATCCAACTTAAGACCTGCTGAGGGTTCAAAGCAGAGCGATAATTTTAGAAGAGGCCGTGGTCATGGTTCAGGAAATGGCAAGACTGCTGGTAAGGGCCATAAGGGTCAGAAGGCTCGTTCAGGAGCTCCAAGACTTGGTTTCGAAGGTGGTCAGATGCCACTTTTCAGAAGACTTCCTAAGAGAGGCTTCAAGAACATCAACCACAAGAATATCGTAGGCATCAATCTTAGCGCACTTGAAGTATTTGACAACGGAGCAGTTGTAGATATTCAGGCACTCAAGGACCAGGGAATCATCAAGAAGGAACTTGACGGCGTGAAGATTCTTGGCAACGGAGAATTTACTAAGAAGCTTACGGTTAAAGCTAATGCTTTCAGCGCATCAGCTAAGGAGAAGATCGAGGCTCTTGGTGGAACAACAGAGGTGATCTAATGTTTAAGTCCCTAATGAATGCATTGAAAGTCAAGGAATTAAGGAATAAGATTCTTTTCACCATTTGTATGCTTGGTGTAATCAGATTAGGATCTGCTATTCCTGTACCTGGAATGAACGTTTCAGTTTTCCAGAATTGGTTTAAGAATCTTACAGAAAGCGATTCCTTCGGCTTTATGGATCGATTTACTGGTGGATCATTTGAGAACATGTCAATCCTGGCACTCAATATCACACCATACATTACATCTTCCATTATCATTCAGCTTCTCACAATTGCTATTCCTAAGTTTGAAGAGTGGCAGAGAGATGGCGAAGATGGAAGAAAGAAGCTTACAGCTCTTACAAGATATGTAACAGTTGCTTTAGCTCTTATCGAATCCATTGCAATGGCAATTGGTTTTTACAGGAACACAGGCTTCCTCACAGAGCAGTCTATCTTTCTTGTAATCCAGATTGTAGCAGCCCTTACAGCTGGTAGTGCATTCCTGATGTGGATTGGTGAAAGAATCACAGAAAATGGGGTTGGAAACGGTATTTCAATTGTTCTGACTATCAACATTCTTTCAAGAATGCCGTCAGATTTCAAAGCCCTTTACGATCAGTTCGTAAGTGGCAAGGCTATTGCTAGGGGAGTTGTATCAGCTATAATCATTCTTGCAGTTATAGTTGCAATGGTAGTATTGGTTGTTCTTCTTAACGGCGCTGAGCGTAGAATTCCTGTTCAGTATGCTAAGAAGATTCAGGGTAGGAAGACTTACGGTGGAAACCGTTCTGAGATTCCTCTCAAGGTCAATACAGCAGGCGTTATGCCTATCATTTTCGCAATGTCTTTATTCCAGTTCCCTATCATTATCAGTCAGTTAGTTGGCTATAATGGATCAGGTTTCTGGGGCAAGTTTATTGCATATCTTAACCAGAGTAACTGGTGTAATCCAAATCACTGGAATTACTCAATTGGTTTATTGGTTTATATTTTATTGCTTATCTTCTTTGCGTATTTCTATACGTCAATTACCTTCAATCCACTTGAGATTGCAGATAATATGAAGAAGCAGGGTGGCTTTATTCCTGGTATCAGACCAGGTAAGCCTACAAGTGATTACCTTACAAGCATTTTGAACTACATCATCTTTATTGGAGCTTGTGGTCTTACAATTATTGGTGTATTACCTATCTTCTTTAATGGTGTGTTCGGTGCCAGCGTTTCATTCGGTGGAACTAGCCTTATCATCGTGGTAAGTGTTATCCTTGAGACAATCAAGCAGATTGAATCTCAGATGCTGGTACGTAATTACAAAGGCTTCTTGGAAGACTAAGATGAAATGTAAAGAGGTTACAGGACTCGCTTGTGGCGAGTTTTGTAGCCTCTCTTTTTCTGAGTGAAAAATGCTAAGGGAAGGCCCAAAGAGCAGAATTATGCTAGCGCAAATCCACTATATGTTTTATAATGTGATTTGTGTGAAAATACTAATTCTATATGTGAGGGCTATAAAAGTATGAAAATTATTATGTTGGGTGCGCCTGGAGCAGGCAAGGGAACACAGGCTCAGATGATTGCGGACAAGTATAATATTCCGCATATCTCTACAGGAGATATCTTCAGAGCTAATATCAAGAATGGTACAGAACTTGGCAAGAAAGCTAAGGAGTATATGGACAAGGGACTTCTTGTTCCGGATGAACTTACAGTTCAGCTTCTTCTTGACAGAGTTGCAAATGAAGATTGCAAGAATGGTTATGTTCTTGATGGATTCCCACGTACTATTCCACAGGCTGATGTTCTTGATGCTGAGCTTACAAAGCTTGGCGATAAGGTTGACTATGCAGTGAACGTAGATGTTCCTGATGAGAACATTGTTCGCAGAATGTCAGGTAGAAGAGCATGCCTTAAGTGTGGTGCTACCTATCATGTTGAACATATTCCACCTAAGGTAGAGGGAATATGTGATAAATGTGGAAGTGAGTTGGTTCTTAGAGAGGATGACAAGCCTGAAACAGTTCAGAACAGACTCTCAGTATACCACGAGCAGACACAGCCTCTTATCGAGTATTATGATAAGAAGAATATTTTGAAGACAGTTGACGGTACAAAGGATATGCAGGAAGTATTTAGCGATATCGTTAATATTCTTAATGCATAAGATCTTGGTGTTTTATATATGGCTATAACAATTAAAACAGACGAAGAAATTGATCTTATGAGACAATCTGGACAGCTTTTGGCCAAGGTTCATGAAGAACTACATGCCGCAGTTCGTCCCGGTATCTCAACACTTGAGCTAGATGAGATTGGTGAAAAGACTATCCGTGCTCTGGGAGGAATTCCTAATTGTAAGAATTATGAAGGATTTCCCGCTTCTGTGTGTATATCTGTGAACGACGAGGTTGTTCATGGTATTCCAAGTGCCGATAGAATCCTGCAGGAAGGTGACATTGTTACCTTTGATACAGGACTTATATATAAGGGCTATCATTCCGATGCTGCAAGGACTTGGGGTGTTGGTAAGATAAGTGATGAAGCCCAAAAGCTTATAGATGTTACAAAGGCCAGCTTTTTTGAAGGCATCAAGAAGGCTAAGGCAGGTAACAGATTATATGATATATCCAGGGCAATAGATGCCTATATTAAACCATATGGATATGGGATCGTAAGAGAACTTACAGGCCATGGAATAGGAACTTCACTTCATGAAGATCCGATTGTTCCAAATTACAGGAAGCTAACCCCCGGCCCTAAACTTAGGAAGGGAATGACAATATGCGTTGAGCCTATGATTACAATGGGCGAGCGCTATGTAGGTTGGCTTGATGATGATTGGACTGTGGTAACTGTAGACGGTTCACTGGCAGCACATTATGAAAACACAATTGCCATAACTGATGGCGAACCAGAGATACTAACATTGGAAAGGTCTTGAACAAGGAGGATAAGAATGTCAAAGGCTGATGTAATTGAAATTGAAGGAAAAGTAATTGAGAAGCTTCCAAACACAATGTTCCAGGTTGAACTTGAGAATGGACACGTTGTTTTAGCACATATTAGTGGTAAGCTCAGACAGAACTTTATCAGAATTTTACCTGGTGATAAGGTTACACTTGAGCTTTCTCCATATGATCTTACAAAGGGAAGAATTATTTGGAGAGATAAATAATTCAAGACAAATAATAAAGCCCCAAGTATTTGCAATATGCAAGTACTTGGGGCTTTTTGCGTTTTTGTTTACTGAATCTTGATTGCTATATCATCTATTTCTTTCAACTCATCTGCTGAGAATGAGGTGTTCTCAATAGCTTTGATATTGTCGAGAATCTGCGATGGCTTGGAGGCACCTATTATGACTGATGTGATATACTCATCCTTGAGGTTCCAAGCGAGAGCCATTTCTGCAAGAGTCTGACCTCTTCTTCTAGCGATTTCGTTAAGGGCTCTGATACTATTTACCTTTTCACTGCTAAGCTGGCTTTCCTTTAGGAATCTTCCATCTGTGCGGATTCTGCTGTCTTCCGGAATTCCATCAAGATATCTGTCTGTTAAAAGACCCTGTGCAAGAGGAGAGAAACATATTATTCCCTTACCCAGCTCTTTTGATTTCTCTTTTAATCCATTCTTCTCAATAGTTCTGTCAAGGATATTGTAGCGGTTCTGATTGATGATAAATGGGACATGGCGATCTTCTAATATAGCTGTTGCTTTTTCCAATGTTGGGCCATCATAGTTGGAGATACCAACATACAAAGCTTTACCGCTTCTTACAATCTGTTCAAGAGCTTCCATGGTTTCCTCAAGAGGAGTTTCAGGATCCATTCTGTGATGGTAAAAGATATCAACATAATCAAGGCCCATCCTCTGAAGAGACTGATCAAGACTTGCTATCAGATATTTACGGCTGCCCCAGTCGCCATAAGGGCCCGGCCACATGTAGTAACCAGCCTTGGTTGAGATTATCATCTCATCTCTATAGCGGTGCATGCTTTCTCTAAGTATTTTGCCAAAGTTGATCTCGGCAGCACCTTCCATGGGACCGTAGTTATTAGCAAGATCAAAATGAGTTATGCCATTATCAAAGGCAGTAAAACACATCTTTTCCATATTGCCAAAATCGCCGTTATCACCGAAATTGTGCCATAAGCCAAGAGAAACGGCCGGTAATTTGAGTCCACTTTTACCGCAGCGATTAAACTTCATTTTTTCGTATCTGCTTTCACTTGCTGAATACATAGTTTTTTCTCCATTTAGAATAATAAGTAATTGCATTGTATAAAATATAAACTGATATTTATAGATTAATGCATTGGGTTAACGAAGGCAATATTAAAGATGAATAAAGGTTGAAATAAGCAAGTTTTTTATAAAAAAATGCAGCAATATAAATGCTTAAATATTAATATAATAAACCTTCTTGCCGATATAGATAGTGAATTCATGTGCGGATTGACAAGGAAGGAATCGCTATGAAAAAACTATTGGGCAAACTATTAGCTTTGATTTTAGCCATCGTAGTCGCTGCGTGTGGCTTAATTGTGCTGTGTGAAATGGATCAGGATGTTGCCAAGGGCGCTTCTGATGTTTCTAAGATGTTGAACGCCTATATACAGTCCAAAGCAGCCCCGGAGGAGACTGCTGATGCATCTAATGCGGCAAGTAAAGAAACTGCTGATAATAAATCTGTTACAGATGTGGTCGGTGATATGGCTGATGCGGCTTCTGCAGTCAGCTCTTTTACCGTGTCAGAAAAACAGGAAAAAGAATTTGCTGAGTATGATGGTGATTGGAGCACTTCCGGAATAGATAAAGATATAGTGAACGAGGCACAGGAGCCACTTGTTAATCAGGACCTTTATGAGGACCCGACGGATGACACGTCATATTACAACATAACAGACAATATGTCAGGACTGGTTCAGCTACAGAATGAGATTGTGGAACTGGAGTCTTCTGATGATGTCCTTCAGATAATAAAAGAGCTCAGCCTTGGAAATACAGGTGCTGATTATACATTCAGCACCAGTTACTATCCTTATTATCAGATGCTTACAGATAAATGCAAACAGCTTTACAAGCAGATATATGCCAATTCACTTGAGCTTAGACCGGCCTTTTTGCCTGTTACAAAAGCAACTTCAAACGAGTGGTACAATGCGCTTATGAGCGTTATTTTGGACCACCCTGAGCTGTTCTGGCTGAATACTAAAATGTACACAGAATATGACTATAGAGGAAGCGTTGTAAAGGTTCAGCTTTATTTCTATGAGGATGAGCTTGGGGATATTGAAGAAGCCAGGAACACTTTTGATTATATGGTGGATAGATTCCTGGAACAGGCTGCCGAGAAGGAATTAAAGACCGATTATGATAAGGAAGTATATGTGCACGATATACTTGCGGATAAACTTACTTATAAAGAAACACCTTTGGATCAGAGCGCATATAGTGCAATAGTCGAAAATGAAACTGTCTGCGCCGGCTATTCAAAGGCATTTCAGATACTTATGCAGCAGCTTGATGTACCTACATATTTGGTAGTGGGCTGGGGCGGTGGCCTTATTTCCGGTGATATGCATGCTTGGAACATGATCAAACTTGGCGATGATTATTATAATGTAGATGTTACATGGGATGATCAGGATCCTATTAACTATAATTATTTCAACCAGTCCGACGCGGACTTCCACAGGCATATTCGCATGTTTAATTCCCAGTATCTGCCTTTGTGCAGTGGAAAAAAATATGCTAAATCGCCAACCACAAATCAAGAATGAAATTTTGTAAAAAAATAGTTGATAATTGATTTTGCATGTGCTATGATGTTAAATGGTCTTTTTAGAAGAGGGGATAATTATGCCCTTCTTTAAGCATTATGCTGTTTTTACCATGCAGGAAAGGAGTAACAATGAAAGTTAGGTCTTCTGTTAAGCCTATGTGCGAAAAGTGCAAGGTTATTAAGAGAAAGGGCGTTATCAGAGTTATCTGTGACAACCCTAAGCACAAACAGAGACAGGGATAATTCGAGCCGTTTTCGGATTACTTTTTGATACCAATGTGTATTGGAAAGATCGGATTATACTTTGTCCGATTGGGTCACGAATAGGTGGACCCCAATCAAACAAGTAACAGCTCTGACGGAATGGGTTGGAGCAAGAGGAGTAAAGCTTCTCAATAGTAATTATTTATATTTTTTATTTGTTAATGGAGGAATTAAAATGGCTCGTATTGCAGGTGTAGATTTACCTAGAGATAAGCGAGTAGAGATCGGTTTGACATACATCTACGGAATCGGTAGAACAAGCTCAAACAAGATTCTTGAGGCTGCAAAAGTAAATCCGGACACACGTGTTCGTGATCTTACTGATGAAGAAGTAAAGAAAATCGCCGAGATTATCGGTAATGACTACGAAGTAGAGGGTGACCTTAGAAGAGAAGTTGCCATGAACATCAAGAGACTCACAGAGATCGGATGCTTCAGAGGAATGCGTCATAGAAGAGGACTTCCTTGCCGTGGTCAGAGAACAAAGACAAATGCAAGAACAAGAAAAGGACCAAAGAGAACAATCGCTAACAAGAAGAAATAATTCTTTTTAATATAGCTTTTGGATCGTATTGAGCTTGTGCATGGCAGGTTCAAAAAGTAACGTTTTAACAAGATTTTATAGGAAGAAAGTAGGTTAGTTTAAAATGGCAAATCAGAAATCATCAGCTGCAAAGAAGGCAGCTGCAAAGAAGCGTGTCAAGAAAAACGTTGAACACGGACAGGCACATATCCAGTCATCTTTCAATAACACAATCGTTACATTGACAGATGCTGCAGGTAACGCTCTTAGCTGGGCAAGTGCTGGCGGTCTGGGATTTAAGGGTTCAAGGAAATCTACTCCTTATGCTGCACAGGTAGCTGCAGAGACAGCAACTAAGGCTGCTCTTATTCATGGCCTTAAGACTGTTGATGTATTCGTTAAGGGACCAGGTTCAGGAAGAGAAGCTGCAATCAGAGCTCTTGCTGCAAGCGGTCTTACAGTTACATCTATCACAGACGTAACACCTGTACCACATAACGGATGCCGCCCACCTAAGCGTCGTAGAGTATAATCTGAGTGATATAGGGATACAAAGTTATATTTTTCTGTGCTTGCACAGAGAAAAATATAACCTTGGAGACCGAACATACATGAGGAAGTAGAGCAATAGCTCGGATTCCGAATGTATGCATGATTGCGAGAACGTAGTGAAGCAATCATGGGTATCACGAAGTAGTATATTCAATCAATGTAGTTACATGTGCATATATATTATGTGAATTTTAACTCGTTGGACGAAGGTGCAAATGCTGATAATTCAGCAAACATTGTAAACAACATCAAAATGAAAAATCATTTTGAGTAAAAGAAAGGAGCCTAAAATGGCAGTAAACAGAGTTCCCGTTTTAAAGAGATGCAGATCACTTGATCTTGATCCAACATTCCTTGGATACGATAAGAAGTCCAAGAGAACATCAGCTAGAGCTGGTAAGAAGATGAGCGAGTATGGACTTCAGCTCCGCGAGAAGCAGAAGGCTAAGTTCATCTATGGCGTACTTGAGAAGCCTTTCAGAAACTACTATGACAGAGCAGACAGAATGAAGGGTATGACAGGTTCAAACCTTATGACTATCCTTGAGTCAAGACTTGACAACGTAGTATTCAGAATGGGATTCGCTAGAACAAGAAGAGAGGCTAGACAGGTTGTTCTTCATAAGTTCGTTCTCGTAAACGGCAAGAAGATCAACGTACCTTCATACCTTGTAAAGGCTGGTGATACAATCGAAATCAAGGAAGCTGCTAAGAATATCCAGAGATTCAAGGATATCACAGAGATCACAGCTGGCAGACTCGTTCCTGAGTGGATTGATGTTAACAAGGACAATCTTCAGGGTACAGTTAAGGAACTTCCTTCAAGAGAAGCAATTGATGTACCAGTAGACGAAATGCTTATCGTCGAGTTGTATTCTAAGTAATATATGAAATTGCGTTGCAATTTAATATCATATATAATTATACTTGTTAACTAACCACATAAGGAGGGTATATCAGTGTTTGATTTTGAAAGACCAAATATTGAAGTTGCTGAAATCTCAGATGATAAGAAGTATGGTAAATTCGTAGTTGAGCCTCTTGAGAGAGGTTACGGTATTACACTGGGCAATTCCCTTCGCAGGATTATGCTCTCTTCTTTACCTGGAGCAGCAGTAAGTCAGGTCAAAATCGAAGGCGTACTGCATGAGTTCAGTTCAATTCCTGGAGTAAAGGAAGATGTAACTGAGATCATCATGAATATCAAGAACCTTTCTATCAAGAATTCTTCAGATACAAACGAGCCTAAGACTGCATACATTGAGTTCAATGGCGAGGGTGTTGTAAAGGCTTCAGATATCCAGGTTGACCAGGATATAGAGATCATGAATCCAGATCAGGTTATCGCTACACTTTCCGGTAAGGATGCTAAGCTCTACATGGAGCTCACTATCACAAAGGGAAGAGGTTATGTAAGCTCTGATAAGAATAAAGCTGGCGATCTTCCAATCGGAGTAATCGCTATCGATTCTATCTACACACCTGTAGAGAGAGTAAATGTAACAGTAGAGAATACTCGTGTAGGTCAGGTTACTGACTTTGATAAATTAACACTTGATGTTCACACAGACGGAACACTTGCTCCTGACGAGGCTGTAAGCCTTGCAGCTAAGGTTCTTAGTGAGCATCTTAGCCTCTTCATCGATCTTTCAGAGAATGCCAAGACTGCAGAAGTTATGGTAGAGAAGGAAGATGACGAGAAAGGCAAGGTTCTCGAGATGTCAATTGATGAACTTGAGCTTTCAGTTCGTTCATTCAACTGCCTTAAGAGAGCTGGTATCAATACCGTTCAGGAGCTTGCAAACAAGACTTCTGACGATATGATGAAGGTTCGTAACCTCGGACGTAAGTCACTTGAGGAAGTTCTTGCTAAGCTTGATGAGCTTGGTCTCTCACTTAGACAGGACGGCGAGCAGTAATAATCATTTGATTGAGGCAAATCTATGGGCAGAGACTTCTGCCCATGGAATTTGATATTCGCGGAAGGTAAAGCCGATGTGTACTGAAGCGGATTCTCATGGCGTTTATTAACAGCATCATATGAGTAAGTCCGAAGAGCATTGTGTGATGTACCACAGCAGGAGGAATCCTGCAGATGAGAAAGGATGTAAAAAATTATGGCAATGTACAGAAAGCTTGGAAAAGCTACAAAACCTAGAAGAGCACTTCTTCGTAACCAGGTAACAGCACTTCTTTACAACGGAAAGATCGTTACTACAGAGGCAAGAGCTAAGGAAATCAAGAAGATCGTAGAGCCTATGATCACTCTTGCAGCTAAGGAGAAGGACAACTACGAGACACTTACAGTTGATTGCAAGGTTCCTGAGAAGGACAAAGACGGTAAGAGAGTTAAAGAAGTAGTTGATGGCAAGAAGGTTACAAAGTACACAACTGTTAAGAAGGAAATCAAGAAGGATATGCCTTCAAGAATGCACGCAAGACGTCAGCTCCTTAAGACTCTTTATCCAGTAGTTGAAGTTCCTACTGAGAAGGCTGGAAGAAAGAAGAACACAAAGGAAGTTGATCTTGTAGCTAAGCTGTTCGATGAGTACGGTCCTAAGTATGCAGATCGTAAGGGTGGTTACACTCGTATGATCAAGATCGGCCAGAGAAAAGGCGATGCAGCTATGATGGTTGTTCTTGAGCTCGTTTAATAGCTAAAGATAAAGGGATGAGGCAATGCCTCATCCCTTTTTTATTACATGCGCTCCACTCGAAATTTGCGATGCAAATTCCTCGTTGTACGGCATTCGCCGTATCCTTGCATAGAAACATATATGCTTATGTAAGCAAGCTTCCAATGCATATATTTTTCATGCAAGCGCATGGCTCAATTTGGACGCTCAAAGTGTTGATAATCCTTTACTGAATTCCAGTCACCACCCCATTTAAAGCCATGTTCCTTGAAGAGCCTGTAGGCCAGATCATTTTCGTCTATCTTGTAAGGAAAGTTTGCAGATCTGTCTGCATAAGGTAAGCTTCCTTCAGGTGATACATTAGTTGTGCCATCTTTATTGTAGGTGATGTAAGGGTTGTAGAATGGATTGAGATCGATAGCAAGGCCGTAAGCGTGATTGGATAACCTGGTTGTGCCATCCACAACTCTGTAATTAAAGCAGGAAGTATTATTAGCCAGCATAGAGGCTGTGTCATCGCCACCGAACTCATCAATCAGTTTGATACTTTCAATCTGATATCCGCTTGAATATAGCTCTGCGAAGATTTCTATTACGTCCTGAGCAATCTTCTTATTACATATCATCTCGCCTGTCTGTGTGTTTCCGTCAAAATCATTGTACAAGAGACTACAGTATCTTAAGTCATCAAGACTTATGTTGTCATTCTCCACATATGAAATGCCTGTAATTCTGTCTATAACGTCTTGTGTAAGAGATTCGTGATAAAATCCATCCATATAATTAACCCTGTCATAAACGGCAATAATTTCGCTATTTGAGGTATCTGTGGAAGCATCGCTGATAGTACTTGCGTAAGATGCAGATATTGATGCCGATTCGGATGCTGATACATCGTCAGTGGATGCTTCTGATGATGCAGATGCAACGGACTCAATTGTACTGGTTACATATGATGAAGCCGCTTCCTTAGATACATTTGCTGACGCTTGATCAGATGCTAGCACAGTCGCCTCAATACTACTTTCTGCCTTGGCTTTATCATACTCTGCCAGAGTTTCCCCGCGTGCCATGTATCTGGCTAGTATAGAACAGCCGATAATAAGCGCACCTAGCAGAACTAAGTCTTTGGTATATTTGTTATTCAATTTTTCTTTTCCCCCAAATTGGTCTTATATAATTTACGTGATTTGAACATAACTATAATACCACTAATAGCTTGTATTTGCCCGTAAACTCTAGTAAAATTATGCAGTATCGGGTAATAAATACATGCCAGATAAGAGCTGCAGAGGCAAAAGATAGCTCTTTTTAAGGATAAGAATATGCTTCGTACAGATAAACTTGTATTTGAATATATCAGACGCGATGAAGAGGGCAATGTAGAGGGCATCACAAGGGCAGTAGATAATGTGAACCTCGATGTTAAGCCTGGTGAATTCATTGCTATTCTGGGACATAACGGCTCAGGTAAGTCCACGCTTGCCAAGCATTTTAACGCTCTTTTGTATCCTACAGAGGGCGAAGTTTTTGTGGACGGCATGAATACTGAAGATGACAGCCACCTTTGGGATATCAGACAGGAAGCCGGGATGGTATTTCAGAATCCAGACAACCAGATCATTGGCCAGGTTGTAGAGGAAGACGTCGGCTTTGGCCCAGAGAACATGGGTGTTCCAACTCAGGAGATTTGGGAAAGAGTTGAAGAGAGCCTTAAGACTGTAGGAATGCTGCAGTTCAGGAAAGCTTCTCCTAACCACCTGTCTGGCGGTCAGAAACAGCGTGTGTCAATTGCTGGCGTTATTGCAATGCATCCTAAATGCATCATCTTTGATGAGCCAACAGCCATGCTTGATCCCAATGGACGTAAAGAGGTTATAAGAGCAGCCAGAGCCCTTAACCAGGTTGAGAATATTACTATTATCCTCATCACTCATTACATGGAAGAAGTTATATATGCTGATAAAGTCTTTGTTATGGACAAGGGACACGTTGAGATGACTGGTACACCTCGTGAGATCTTTTCACAGGTCGACAGGTTAAAAGAGTTAAGGCTCGGCGTTCCACAGGTTACACTTCTTGCACATGAGCTCAAGAAAGCGGGGCTTCCGCTTCCGGACGGCGTTCTTACAAGAGAAGAGTTTGTAGAAGAACTCAAGAAGATTAAGAGATAACGTAGGGATAGATATGTCAATAATACTTGATCACGTTAATTACATATATGACGAAGATACAGCCATGGCGCATGCAGCGCTGATCGACGTTTGCCTGAATATTCCGGATGGTCAGTTTGTGGGCCTTATTGGACACACTGGTTCCGGCAAGTCTACGCTGATACAGCACATGAACGGCCTTGAGAAGCCGACAAGCGGCTGCGTTTTCTATGATGGCAAGGATATAAACGACTCTGATTATGATAAAAAGAGCCTTCGAGCCAAAGTAGGACTTGTTTTCCAGTATCCTGAGCATCAGCTCTTTGAAACAGACTGCTTTAAAGATGTATGCTTTGGTCCCAAAAATCTGGGGCTTCCACAGAAAGAAGTTGAGCTTCGTGCCTATGAAGCACTTAAACAGGTAGGATTTGATGATGATTATTTTTACCAGTCACCATTTGATCTGTCTGGTGGTCAGAAGAGAAGAGTGGCTATAGCTGGTGTTCTCGCTATGAAGCCAGAGGTTCTTATTCTGGATGAACCCACAGCAGGTCTTGATCCTAAGGGACGCGAGGATATTCTGAATCTGATCTCAAGACTTCATGAGGAAATGGGCATCACTATTATTCTGGTGAGCCATAGCATGGATGACGTGGCTAATTATGTTCAGAGAATCATAGTTATGAATAAGGGCCGTGTTGCTTTTGACGATGAGCCCAAGGAAGTATTCAAGCATTACAAAGAGTTAGAAGAGATAGGCCTTGCTGCGCCACAGGTTACATACGTGATGCAGGAACTGCATGAGGCCGGCTTCCCAGTAGATACTGATGTTACAACACTGGAAGATGCAAAAAATGAGATATTAAAGGCGTTTGGAAAATGCTAAGAGATATTACTTTAGGTCAATACTATAGAACTGAATCTGTGATACACTCCCTTGACCCAAGAGTCAAGCTGGTTGCAACATTTGCGTTCATAGTATCCCTGTTTGTTGCCAACAATTTCATAGGATATACGATAGCAGCTCTTTTCCTTGCCATGGTTATCTACTTATCCAAGGTTCCACCTAAATTTATCTTCAGGGGAATGAAGACAATTTTTTTCCTGCTGCTGATAACTATGGTATTTAACTTGTTCCTCACTCCAGGAACACCAATCGTGAGCGTATGGAAATTCACTATCACTCAGGAAGGCCTCAAGATGGCAGCTATGATGGCTATAAGACTTGTGTTCCTCATTACAGGATCATCTTTGATGACGCTTACTACAACCCCTAATCATCTGACAGACGGACTTGAGAGACTCCTTAGACCACTTCGTCTGTTCAAAGTGCCTGTTCATGAGATTTCCATGATGATGTCAATTGCACTTCGTTTTATCCCGATTCTCATGGAAGAGACTGACAAGATTATGAAGGCGCAGATGGCCAGAGGAGCTGATTTTGAGAGTGGCTCACTTATTAAAAGAGCCAAGAGCCTTGTTCCACTTCTGGTGCCCCTTTTCATATCGGCATTTAGAAGAGCCAACGACCTTGCAATGGCTATGGAAGCTAGATGCTACAAGGGCGGAGATGGCAGGACCAAGATGAAACCTCTTATTTATGAAAAGAGAGACAGACTTGCGTATCTTGTAATAATACTGTATCTGGTGCTGATTGTAGTTATGGGCAGGATACTGTTCTAATAAATGGTATCTATAAGCTGGTACAGGATAATGTTTGATCATTGTTATGGTATTTGGATAGGGATTGGTTATGGGCGATATCCGCAGGATTATGCTGACAGTTTCATATGATGGTACGGCTTATAATGGCTGGGCATTGCAGACTAGCACCCCCAATACTATTGAGGGAGAGCTTAATCGTGCAATAGAAAGGCTCACTGGAGAGCAGGTGCAGGTAATCGGCGCCAGCAGAACTGATTCCGGAGTTCATGCCTATGGCAATGTTGCTGTGTTTGATACTACCAGTACAATCCCAGGCGACAGATTTATTTTTGCCCTCAACCACGAGCTTCCACAGGATATTCGAATTGTGGAATCAAGAGAAGTGGCCCTCGATTTCCATCCAAGGCACTGTAATACAGAGAAGACCTATGAATATAGGATTGTCAATTCACAAATCATGGATCCGACCAGAAGATTTTATGCTTGCCACTTCAGCATGCCTTTAGATATTGGCCTCATGAATGCTGCAGCACATCACCTTGTGGGCGAGCATGATTTTACAAGCTTTTGCAATGTGGAATCCCAGGCTGTCAGCCATGTGAGAACTATTAAGGACATCTCTGTTACCAGAAATGGCGATGAAGTAGTTATTTCTGTTACTGGTAACGGCTTTTTATACAATATGGTCCGCATAATTGCTGGAACACTCATGCAGATTGGACGCGGAAGAGGCGGCCCATCTGAAGTGAAGACCATACTGGAGAAGAAGAACAGGGCAGCAGCTGGACCTACAGCACCTGCAGAAGGTCTTTTCCTGATAGAATATAAATTCCTCGATGGTATTCCTGAACCGGAAGCTACTGATGAGGAAGTATAATTCCTGAAACAAACGATAAATAGTACTAAAATTTTGGTAAAATTCTTGCTGAAATGGTGATTTTGACCTTGACAATATGGACTTCAAGGTCATATAATATCTTACTGTGTGACGGTATGTCCGTATGCACATTTGTCAGTCGGCATGACTGATATAACGCGGTAATGTCATATTGTTGTCCCGGTAAGCTTCAATATGTACATCGTTATAAATGCATTGATCAGGTGAAGGGTCATTGCAATGTATCAAATTTAATGAGCAATTATTTACTGGAGGAAACACAATGAAAACTTATATGCCTAGTGCAACTACAGTTGAGAAGAAGTGGTATGTAGTTGATGCTACAGATATGACACTTGGACGTCTTGCTTCTAACGTTGCAAACGTACTTAGAGGAAAGAACAAGCCAATCTACACTCCTAACATCGACACAGGAGATTATGTAATCGTTATCAATGCAGAGAAGATTAAGGTTTCTGGTAAGAAGCTTGATCAGAAGATGTATTGGCACCACACAGATTACGTTGGACATCACAAGGAGTTCTCACTTCGTCAGATGCTCCAGGACAAGCCTGAGAGAGTTATCGAGCATGCCGTTAAGGGAATGCTTCCTAAGGGATCTCTTGGTAGAGAGATGTACACAAAACTCCATGTATACGCAGGAGCTGAGCACCCACATGCAGCTCAGAAGCCTGAAGTATTAACATTTTAATCGGGTAGTTGAAAGGAGAACATAAAATGGCAAAGTCAGCAAGTTACTACGGAACAGGTAGAAGAAAGAAGTCAATTGCAAGAGTATACCTTGTATCCGGAAATGGAAATATAACAATCAACAAGAGACCTATCGACGAGTATTTCGGACTTGAGACACTCAAGGTTATCGTTAGACAGCCACTCGTAGCTACAGAGACATCAGATAAGTTTGACGTTGTAGTTACAGTAAGAGGCGGCGGCACAACAGGTCAGGCTGGTGCTATCAGACATGGTATTTCAAGAGCTCTTCTTCAGGCTGATTCAGATGAGTACAGACCTACACTTAAGAAGGCTGGATACCTTACAAGAGATCCTCGTATGAAGGAAAGAAAGAAATACGGTCTCAAGAAGGCTCGTAGAGCACCTCAGTTCTCAAAGAGATAATCGTTTCACAACGTATTACGTCTTTGGACAATTATATACGACTTATTACACCTCAGGACAATTGTCCTGGGGTGTTTTTA
>NZ_ATVX01000023.1 GCF_000420945.1 Butyrivibrio sp. VCB2006 | reverse complement strand
CTGGTTCATTGAGTTCAAGACCAAGGAACCATCTGTATGCAACGTTTACCTCGATTTCCTTGATGGTCTGGCGCATACTTTTTATTCCGTATAAGTATTGAATGAATGGAATTTTAATAAGAGTGACAGGATCCATGCTTGGCCTGCCCATGTCAGGAGAATACTTATCTTCAACAAGGTCATAGATGAATGACCAGTCAATTGCCTTATCAATAAGCCTGAGCATATGGTCCTGCGGAACAAGGTCATCCATGCTCACAAACTGCATCTGTTCACGTTTTCTTTCTGTATTCGAAGTCATCATAAGTGCGATCCCCATCCCCAACTTTGATACTCCTATTATAACACAAAAAGTGCCTCAATCCTAGATAAATACTGGGTTTGTGGCACTTTTGTATAGAAAAATCCACGGCGTAAGCCGTGGACTTTGTCTTCAGTCTGAAAGCCCACATAGTAATTATGTGGACTTTTTATACTTTTTTAATAATTTACTTTAATTCTACGTTGCCTAAATTACATTCAATTTTGATTGTTCCTGCTGTTCCTGTCTGGACATAATTGCTATTGTAATTCTCTGATCCAACCCTGAGATTTCCCAGTGAAACACTAGCACTGATCGTGAAATCTTTGATATCGCCTTCGAGATCAATTTCCACATCTCCAAGATTTGAAACTATAGCCATGTCCTTGGTATCACATTTATCAATATCAATATCTGCCATATTTGTCGCTAAATGAAGCTGATCTGCAGAAAGCTTTCCTGCTTCAATTACACCCATATTTAAAGAAGCATTGAATTCCCCAAGTCTTGTATCCTTAGGAAAAGTGATTGTCAGCTTATTATTATCACTTGGCCTACTCTTCTTTGGTTTATATTCAGGCTGTGTAATTACAAGGCTCTTTGAACTTTCATCATATTTGCAATCCGGACGTAGTTTTTCAGATCCTTCATATTCAACAGTAAAAGATTTACCCTCTTTTATTTTGATTTCAAGAAGAGATACGTCCATTTTAATACCGGTAACTTCTGTGCCATAATCCTCTTTAAATTCAGATGGCTTATCAACAGGAATTATGTATGTATAAACTCCGTAGCAAACAGCTGCAATTGTAGCAATTGTCAGTACAAAAGATAAGAACTTTTTCATATTGTTTACCCCCTATCTGCGCAAAGGATTTTCTCAATAGGTTTTCTAAGTACGCCTGCTATAGGCCAAATAAGCCATGTTGATCCCCAGTTAAAGGATGTGAAACTGGCAATAAGATATATGCAGAGAACTATTTTCCAATACATTGACATAATGTCTTTGGCAGCACTGCTTACATAGTTCTTTCTCTCCTTTTTAACCGGTTCATAATTTCCAGCAACAGTATTAACATCGTTTAATGATAAAAGCTTGGAATAAGCAGCGTCCTTGGCTGATGACATCTGGATCAGGAGAACACCGATACCTGCACCTATAAATATGAATGAAGGTCCAATACCCTCTGTAATAAAGCTAAGGCCTGATGAAAAAACCGTATCAAGCACAATTACAGGAATAATACTAATGATGCAAAGAACAATACCGATTGTAAGGTATAAACCTCTTGTCATCTGGTTCTCACTCTTAGATCTTGCAATTGCCTCTGCTGTAGATAAGTCTATAGTGCACAGCTCTTTGTCCATAAACTTCCATTCATTGTTCATAAATGCAGAAAAAACTATAGCACCAACACCAATTGCTGCAAATACAAACAAAAACAATACTCCTACAAGTTCTATTCTGCCAAATCCTATTGTCTCGCCTAATGCACTAAACATGATCGGGCCAATCGGAGCAAATATGCACATCATAACTCCAAAAGCCAGAACGAATCTGCGACGTGTATAATCAGCTACAAAGTTTATAACTTCGTCAGTTGAAAGCATTCTTCTGTCAGTGGACTCATCTTCCTGATTGATAACTGTTGCAATTCCAAGGCTCTCTGCCAGTTCATCCAGGTTACCAAACTCAGAAATAACTATTCCAACCGCTTCATTCTCAGGCTTGCCCTCATTTATAAGCTCAGTATATTTGTCTTCCATCATTGAAAGAAGCTCATCCTTGGCATTTTTAACCTCAACTGTATTAGGTAAGTTAGCAAACATTGCTTCCAAATAGTTTTTAATAGTTTCCATGATCACTTATCTCCTCTAATGAATTTCTCAACAACTTCTTTTGTAAGATTCCACTCTGCACATTTCTCCAGGTAGTATTCTTTCCCCAACTGTGTAATTCGGTAATACGTTCGTTTCTTGCCATTCTCTGCATTCTGACTGTAGGATTCTATATATCCGTTTTTCTCCATCCTGGTGAAGGCTGAATAAAGAGTAGTCTCCTTGATAATATATTTATCTTCTGACAGAGATCTGATTCTCTTGGATATCTCATAACCGTAGGATGGTTCATCCAGCAGAATGAAAAGAATGATTGTGTCATTATAACCTCTAATGACATCACTACTTATTTCTATCATCCCATCAAACACTCCTTTCCACGTGAAAAATGTATTTTCATATGTCTGTCGTACTATGTCTGGCATACTATGTTAGTCGTAGTATATCTGTCGTAGTAAAATATACCACGGCAGTCGTAGTATGTCAACACTATTTGTAAAAAAATTTACGCAATAAAAAACACCCATCCTCAAAGCGCTTAAAAGCGCATGAAAACAGGTGTTTCCAGAAATAATCACTAAACTTTTCAGACTGAATTATCAGTTCTCGTTATCAAAATATGGTTTTATGGAAGTCTTAACAACTGTAAGCATGATCAGCATAATAATCGAATCAACTGGAAGCATTACTGCGTTTGAAATAATTCTTCCCGGAAGAATAGCTGCGATTGCCTGGCCATAAAGGATATTAAGCCAAAGAGTATTAAGAACCAGGTTACATACAATCTTAACAGTTACCTGAGCAGCAATAACTCTCCAAACCTGAAGTGGCTGCTTGTAAAGGAATAATCCGTATATAACAGCACCAAGCATTGCAGTAAGTGTGAATCCGGGGAAAAAGTCTCCGTCTCCTGACAAAAACCACTTAACAATATCCATTGTGCCGCCAAATATAGCTCCTATCCATGGTCCGAAAAGGTAATCCACAACCTGGTTAGGAAGTCCGGAAAAACCGATTCTGATATAGGGACCAAACTTGATAGTGGCAACATATCCAAGAACAATTGCAAGTGCCCCCATCATGCCGCAGAAGGTAAGAACTTTGGTCTCTTTGAGTCTTCCGATTGACGAAAAAATGCTTGTTTTCTTAGTTACGATAGAATTTTGTGACATAATAATACCTCCTTTGCAGTTTTTCCTTTAACCACATCAGAGGCATAAATACGTATCTTTGATGTAGCAGCGGGATGCGACATCATAACCGCGGGTTATCCCTTCGTCCAAGTAGCAACTCCCTGTCTACCTGGCACTTAACGCTGTGACGTCTACTCTGCATAAACATTTTTATTTGAGAACATAATACATTATAAACAATGTAATTGCAATACTACCAATCCAGATTACTACTCTCTATCTTCTTGTCCCTGATCATAAGATCATTAAGAGCTTCCTCCGGAGATTTTCTCTCAAAAAGGACCTGATTAACAGCTGTAACTATAGGCATCTCAACTTCGTACTTGTCAGCAAGAAGTTTTGCCGCCTTGGCACTATATACACCCTCTACAACCATCTTGACTTCATCCATGGCTTCCTGCATAGATTTGCCCTGTCCTATTAGGATACCTGCTCTTCTGTTTCTGGAATGCATTGATGCGCAGGTTACGATAAGATCGCCAATACCGGAAAGGCCGCTAAAGGTCTCAAATTTACCGCCCATAGCCATTCCGAGTCTGCCTATCTCAGCAATACCTCTGGTTATAAGAGCAGCCTTAGCATTATCCCCAAGTCCATAGCCATCAGCAATACCGGCTGCAAGAGCTATAACATTCTTGAGGGCTGCACCAATCTCAATGCCAAGCATATCAGGACTTATATAAACCCTGAATACATTGCTCATAAATATATTCTGAACATATCTGGCTGTATCTTTATCAAAAGCGCCTACAACAATTGAAGTAGGCATACCCTTACCAACTTCTTCTGCATGTGAAGGGCCTGACATTACACATACCTGGCATCCCGGAATCTCATCTAATATTACATCCGACATTACCATAAGTGTCTGCTCTTCAATACCCTTAGAGCAGTTAACTATAATCTGCTTATGTTCCTCATCTTCAACAATATAAGGAGCCATGAGCTTAACTGTTTCTCTCATATGCGCAGATGGAACTACTACAACAATAATATCCTTGTCCTTAACAGTTTCTTCCATGCTGCAAGTAAACTTAACGGATTCCGGAAGTATCACTCCGGGAAGCTTATCCTCATTGCCATGATAAGCCCTAAGTTTATCGACACTTTCCTGTCTTCTGGACCATACAATTACATCATGTCCATTGTTACTAAGTAAATACGCAAGCGCTATTCCCCAGCTACCCGCGCCAACTATACCAATCTGTTGTTTGTCCAAGTCAAATTCTCCCAATATTAATTATTGTTTGAAAATCAATTATCAGTTAATCTACTTTATTCTTTTTAAAGATGTAGGTCTTTCTCTCCTGACCTGCAAGGAGCTTCTTGATATTGCCTCTGTGCTGATAGAAAGCAAGTATAGCTAAAAGCGCGAGGATTATATAAACCTCAATAAGAGCACCCTGTGGAGCAAAAAACAGTCCCATCTGTCCATAAATAATAGTCATTACCAAAAGTGCTGTGTAATAGAAAAGACTGCAGATTGAAACAATGTGAAACAGATTAAGCGGAAGGAAGAATGAAACAAGTCCCATAACAATAAACCATGGAGTAAACTGAATTCCAAGGTAAATAGTGTATCCTGCTGTGCAGGCAATTCCCTTGCCTCCCTTGAATTTAAGCATAACAGGGAAGTCATGTCCAAGAACTGCTCCCGCTGCGGTGTATGTCATGTAAAGTACAATGTATGCAGGGTTTGCACGACCAAATAAAAGATATGTGATCAGAATAGCTGCCATACATTTGAGCATATCTCCTAAAAGAACAACTGCTCCTGCCTTAGGCCCCATAACTCTGAGGGTATTGGTTGTTCCGGCGTTACCGGATCCAACCTTTCTGATATCTACCCCTTTAAGCTTTCCGTAAAGTACTGCTGTCTGGAATGTACCAAAAATATAGCCAATGACAACGCAAATAATTCTCTCTAAAAGTAGATGTCCCATTTTACTTTTTTCATCCTCCAATATGGTTATTTATCTTCTTTTCTTTCTCTGATAATGAATCTAAGTGGAGTACCCTTAAAGCCAAAGGCCTCTCTTATCTGATTCTCAATATATCTGGTATAGCTAAAGTGCATAAGTTTTTTGTCATTAACAAAAATAACAAATGTCGGTGGCTTAACAGATGCCTGAGTAATGTAAAAGAGCTTGAGCATCTTACCCTTGTCACTTGGTGGCTGCTGCATAACAACTGCCTGGGTCATAATCTCGTTAAGAACACCTGTTGCAACTCTGAGCGCATGGTTCTCTGAAACCATATCGATCATATCGTAGAGTTTAACAAGTCTCTGACCTGTCTCAGCAGAAATAAAGATAATCTCTGCATAGTTCATGAAAGCAAGAGTATTTCTAATATCCTTAGTAAACTCTTTTACCGAGTGATTGTCTTTTTCAATAAGATCCCACTTATTAACAGCAATGATTACCGCTTTGCCACTTTCATGAGCAATACCTGCAATCTTGGCATCCTGCTCTGTAACGCCTTCCTCAGCATTGATAACAAGAATTGCAACATCAGCTCTTTCAACGGCACCCACAGTTCTGACGATCATGTAGTGTTCAAGTTCGTCCTTGACCTTGTTCTTTCTGCGAAGTCCGGCTGTATCAATAAATGTGTACTTCTTGCCGTTGTATTTAACCTGAGTATCGATGGCATCACGGGTTGTACCTGCAATATCAGATACAATAAGTCTGTTTTCGCCGATAAGCTTATTGATAATAGAGGACTTACCTACGTTTGGCTTACCGATGATTGCAATCTTAATGCTGTCATCCTCTTCATCATCTACTGAATTCTTGTTAAAGTGGCTGACAACCTCCTCAAGGAGATCGCCAATTCCCTGCTTGTTAACAGCAGAAATAGGGAATGGCTCACCAATTCCCAAATTGTAGAATTCATAAACATCCAAAGAATCTCTGTTATAATTATCAACCTTGTTGACGCACAGAACGATAGGCTTACCGGATTTTCTAAGCATGTCTGCTACTTTGGAATCGGAATCAGTAAGTCCCTGCTTAACATCAACCATGAAGATAATAACATCAGCTGTGTCTATAGCTATCTGAGCCTGATCTCTCATCTGAGCAAGAATAATATCCTTGGAATCAGGTTCGATACCACCTGTATCAATAAGGGTAAAGCTGTGGTTAAGCCATTCCACATCCTGATAGATTCTATCTCTTGTTACACCGGGTGTATCCTGCACAATAGCAATCCTACTACCTGCCAGTGCATTAAAAAGTGTAGATTTACCTACGTTTGGTCTTCCGACCACTGCTACAATATTTCTTTTACTCATAAATCATCCTTGTCTAAAATATAATGAATGTTTGCAGTTATTCAAAAATCTCATAAGTTGGAATATCAAAGAGAGTTCCTACAAGTTCATGACCGTCGCACTTGGAAATACCAACTTCCACTCCAAGTTCTCTTGAGATATCTCCTATCCTTACATCATCCAGAAGATAATCCTCACCGCTTCTAAGAAGGTTCTCAGGTAAAAAGAGCTCCTGGCCCAGATCCTTGCCGCGAAGCTGACCAATAATATCCTGCCCTGTCAAAAGACCTGATACTGTAATCCTTTCGCCAAAAAACTCATTGATTATCTCATAAACTGTTACCTTTAGTCCAGGGCAAACTTCCATAGCTCTGTCTGCCAGGTTCTTGATGCAGGGATATACAAGCCTTCCTGTGGCAATTGAAATGTTTCTGTTAAGCTTATCCAAATGTTCCCTGTGGTTCTCAAGAACAGCCTGCATAGCTTCCTCATATTCATTGATAAGAAGCCTCATCATTCCTACGCCGTTTTCAAGCTGAATGTATCCGTCATAGCGCTCTTCTTCAGGAAAATCTCTTCCCGCAAGGAAATACCACTCGTCACTAGCATGAATAAAATGAATGCCGTGCTCATCATAGATTTTGCGCTGCCAGCTCTCAATTTCATCAATAACCTTGGCTGCATCGTCACTGTTAAAGGGTTCCAAAGGATAAAGTCCATCTCTGTACTTGGACAGTCCAACAGGAACAACAGATACGCTTTGAAGATTAGGGATATACTTGCTAAGATCAGTAATTGATCTTGTAAGTTCTGCCCCATCATTAACACCTTTACAAAGTACAATCTGACCATTTATCTCAATACCGGTCCCGGGAGCACATAATCTGTCCACCTTTTTAAGGGCTTCTCCGGCAAATCTGTTTCCCAGCATTTTGCAGCGAAGCTCCGGATTGGTAGTCTGAAAAGAGATATTTATGGGAGATAAATGATACTTAAGAATTCTGTCTATATCTTTATCCGACATATTTGTAAGAGTTACATAATTGCCCTGAAGGAATGAAAGTCTTGAATCATCATCCTTAAAATATAAAGTTTCTCTCATACCCTTAGGCATCTGATCTATAAAGCAGAAGATGCAATTATTACTGCATCGCCTATAGTTGTCCATAAGACCATTTTCAAATTCAATTCCAAGGTCTTCGTCATAGTCTTTATCTATATCAAGAAGCCACTCTTCTCCGTTAGTCTTCCTGATCAGTACATCCAGATGCTCATCCTGTACCAGATACTGGTAGTCAAAAACATCCTCCAGCTCCTGATCATTGATTTTAAGAAGGATGTCACCTTTTTCTATATTAAGTTCTTCGGCAATGCTTCCTTCTTCCACATTGCCTATTAAATGTCCATTATATTTGTTCATAGCGTTTTTATTATACAATAATATCCTTGACGTGTCAGTAAATGAGATGGTAAAACTGTACTTGGAGAAATGCGTTTAATAAATAGGCGCTCAAATAATATAATACAAAGGGGACAAAAATGCCAGATTTTCACAAGCTTGAAGGTACTATTCCTGTAGCTCCGCTCAATCTCATCGTAATGGAATCTGCCAGGGAACTTGGTAACAGTGTAGACAAGTACATTGCCCAGTTCAGACATGAACTTTACAAGATGCCTGAGAACGATCCCGCTTTCCACGGATACGTCAAGGACAGCTATCAGATTGGTTACAAACTCAACAGATTCTCCAGTGGTGAAGCTAAGGCTACCATCACTGAAAGTGTCAGAGGTAACGACGTTTATATCCTTACTGATGTTTGCAACTACAGCATCACTTACAAAATGTACAATTATCTCAACCACATGTCTCCTGACGATCATTATCAGGATCTTAAAAGAGTTATCGGTGCCATCACAGGTAAGGCACGCAGAATTAATGTTATCATGCCTTTCCTTTATGAAGGAAGACAGCATAAGCGCAATGGCATGGAATCTCTTGATGCAGCCCAAATGTTCAAAGAGCTGCATGATATGGGCATTTCAAACTTCATAACCTTTGATGCACATGATCCAAGAATATCAAATGCCAAGCCTCTGGGCGGCTTTGATAATTTCCTTGCATCCTATCAGTTTATGAAGGCTCTCCTTTCTCATATTGATGACCTTATTGTTGATAAGGATCACCTTACCGTTATTTCTCCTGATGAAGGTGCTCTTGACAGAGCAGTTTACTTTGCAAATGTCATCGGTGCTGACACAGGTATGTTCTACAAAAGACGTGACTATGCTCATGTTGTTAACGGCACAAACCCTATTGTTGCTCATGAATTCCTTGGTTCAGATATTCAGGGCCGCGATGTTATCATCATAGATGATATGATTTCATCAGGTTCCAGTATGATTGATACCGCTAGACAGCTCAAAAACATGGGTGCTAAGCGCGTATTCATCTGCACAACCTTTGGCCTCTTCACAGACGGAATGAAGAAATTTGATGAAGGCTACAAGAATGGATACTTTGATGCTGTTATTACTACCAACCTTACTTACATGAATGAAGAAGTTACTTCAAGAGAGTACTTATTTGTAGCTGATATGGGTAAATTCCTTGCTACAATCATTGACTTCCTTAATCACGATGCATCAATGTCTACAGTAAATATGCCAACAGATAAGATTCACGAAATCGTAGGCAAGTACAACTCCGGTTGCAAAACTCCCGCAGAGTTGTTCGACTAATATATCCATAACGCTTTTAACGGCTTAGGAAAAATATCTTTCCTAAGCCGTTTTATTATAAGCTTATATATCCCTTAATCTTCCACTGCATCAAATGTCAGTATTACCTTAAAAAGATCTCCATCAAGTTTTATCTTGAAATCTCCGTTTTGAGCAAGTGTCAGATTCTTGGCTATTGAAAGGCCAAGTCCGCTTCCTTCGGTTGTTCTTGATTCATCACCACGAATAAATCTCTCTGACAAATCATCCCCGTCCAAATCCAGTTCTTTAGCTGAAATATTCTTTATTGAAAATACTGCTTTTTTCTTGCCGTCAGCCCCTTCGGATAGCTTAAGATCCATATATACCCTCGTTCCCGGCAGCGCATATTTACAGGTATTACTAAAGAGGTTTTCTATTACCCTCCATAAATGCCTTGGATCTGCCATAATCTGGATATTTGGCTGAATGGATCTAAATATTGGCTGAAGCTTGGCATTTTCGAATTTCTCATAGAATTCGCCAATATTCTGATTAACCATCTCAACGAAATTGAGTTTTGTCATCTGAATGCTGATATTGCCGGAGCTGATCTTGGAAGCTTCCAAAAGATCTTCAATCAGTTGTTTTAGCTTGGCTGACTTAACATCCAGAACTTCTACATACTCTTTAACTTTGGGATTATCTATGTTCTCGCGTTTAATAAGGCCCACATAGTTAATAATGGATGTCAGCGGTGTTTTTATATCATGAGAAACATTGGTAATAAGATCCGCCTTAAGCTTCTCATCCTTCATACTGGTATCTACAGCTCTTTCTATACCTTCTCCGATGGAATTGACAGCCTCTGCAAGCAATATATTGTCGGCATGAAGGTCTCTGACATCAACCTTAGCCTTCACATCACCATTTTTAATATTTTCAATTACATGGATGATTCTGTCTCTGTCTGTATTCTGCCTATATAAATAAATACCGATCAAAAAATCCATGAAAGCAGCAATTACAACGCCTGCAATTCCGATCTTGAAAAGCATCATATTTATGACCACAAAGATAACATAAGGAATCCAGGTTCTGATAAATACACTACCGTTATCAGTTGTATTTACTATCAGGTCTCTTGCTCCAAAGCTTACCCTTCTGGTAAAACTGTTTTTCCAAAGCAGTTTACCGGAAATTCTTCTTGTGTACTCATAAATTATGTATAAGAGCCCGACGTCCGCAATGACGGCAGATACTCCAAGGTAATACGGAAACATCTGAAGCTGCGTCATCTTAACAAGGCTGGTACCCTTGATGTAACTTGCGATAATAAATACGGCTAAAGGAAGCATGATAAGCAGCGCCCCTAGAAGAAGTACCGCCTCAGAATATAAGATATTTTCCTCTAAGCTTGGCTGAGGCAGGCTCTGGACCGATACATCCACTGCCTTTGCTTTTCTAGCATCATTAAACAGTATGATAAATATAGCCAGATACGCTGCCGCTGCAATTACTCCCAGGATATATAGCTGGGTCCTATAAGGCATATATTTGGTAAAGCTGCTCTTCCCCTGGGCAAAATCATCTGAACATGGATAGTTATTGGTATCTACAGCAAGATATATCTTGGTTTGATCAGGAAATGCATAGTTATATGATTTAACCAGGGACCTGAACACGCTTTCTTTTATCTTTGTGTTGGTATCATACTTAAGTTCATAAGGACAATAATAAATATATTTGCCAAATCCCTTAAAAACTTCTCCCACGTCGACACCAACTGTCTCTTTTGACAGTTCATCCACATTTGTGAAGATTTCTTTTTTACCGTTGACTGTCCTTGAAACATAATATCTTACGTTACTATTCTGATATGTGTAATAGCTAAGAAGTGAACCGTACTCCTTGTAATTAGCCGAAAGATCTCCAATTGTTTCCTGAATATAAGAGCATAAAAGAATATACTCATCCCAGTTTGATACGATATCATCTATGTTCTTGCCATCTACTGTCTGATATCTGGATATAAGAATATCATGGCTTCCTGCTTCATAATTGCCATTTCCCGCAACAGAAAAAGTCAGTGTATTATCATCCTGTTGTGAATTAAGGTATGAGTTCATACCTCCTGATACATTATTATTCTTGAGATGAGTGTATGTAGTTGATGAACTAAGGAATTTTGCGCTCTGCTCAGATGTAAAATCTCTGGTCTCAACAGTAATTCCGTTCTGTCCCCATTTAAGAATGTCAGATAAATAATAAACTGCTGTGATGTAGTCTCCTGGAAGCATTGATGCTCTGTTCACATAGGCCGTGACATCAACCTTCTTATCACCGTCAAAAACTGCACCGGTTTCCAACTGAGATCTTTCAGCAACAAGCCTAAGCACATTTGCTGCATTATTCCCTAAAATATTATTAAAAAGAAGTGATTCCTCATAAGCTCTTGACCTGTCGGATTTATAGAGATTATATGAATAATCGCCATCAGCTCCCGTAATTACTATACTGGAACTAGATATAGAATATGCCAGCACAAAAGCTATAAATCCTGCCAAGATATGTTGTGAAAAGCGAAGTGTCTTTTTTAGCTTGTTACTTAACTGCATTTTTAAACCTCATCCTCGATTTTGTAACCAACTCCCCATACAACCTTTAAGAATTTGGGATCCTTGGGGTTGATCTCTATTTTTTCCCTAATGTGTCTGATGTGAACCGCAATGGTGTTATCTGATCTTCCACCGGTTGATTCATGCCATATATGCTCATAAATCTGTTCAATGGAATATACCTTGCCTTTGTTCTTAACCAGGAAACATAGGATATTGTATTCTACCGGAGTAAGCTTGATATTCTCGCCAAAGACAAAGCATTCCTTGGAATTATCATCAATTACAAGACCACCCACAGAGTAAACATTATCATTGATAACCTCTGATCCAAGTGTAGTATATCTGCGAAGATTAGACTTGACTCTGGCCATAAGCTCAAGTGGATTAAAAGGCTTAGTGATATAGTCATCTGCGCCTATGTTAAGACCAAGGATTTTATCCGAATCCTCGGATTTAGCGGAAAGAAAGATAACAGGTATAGTACTGAATCTTCTAAGCTCCTTAACAAGCCTTATACCATCCATTCTGGGCATCATAATATCCACGATTGCGAGCTGAATTCTGGCCTGTTTGAGAATCTCCAAAGCCTCAACACCATCATAGGCTCTGAATACTCTATAACCTTCTTCCTCCAGATATATCTCAATCGCGTCTACTATGCTCCTATCGTCATCACACACAAGAATATTTTCCATATTAACCACCTTTAACAACTCTAAATTAATTAAATCAGTAAATTCTTAAGATTTACCATCGAAATTTATTAATTTTTTTGCCTGTTTTCTTAAGAAATTAACGTTATTACGTTTATGCTATTCATTTAAGGCTCAAAAATGCCGCTAAATTACCGCGTTCTTCGTGCTGCATTCTATGGGAGAACAAAATATCGGAATTACATTTAGTACATACATCAGTTACAAAAATGTTTTCTTCTTTTACTCCTTTTTCCAAAAGAGTCTGTTTTATTGCATTCCACAGATATAATCTATATTTACCGCCAGGGTAAGGAATCAGAATTCCTTTTTCCTCCAGTTCTTTTCTTGAGAAGCTTTCAGCAAACTGCTCCGCCACATCCTCTCCGATTTCATAACAGGGCCCACAAATAGATGGTCCTATGGCACAGTATAGGTCACTGGCCTCTGTTCCGTAATTTGCATGCATCTCATCTATTGTCCTTGCTGAAATTTTGCCCTTAGTGCCCTTCCATCCGGAATGAGAAAGTCCAATTGCTTTATGGATAGGATCTACAAAGTACACCGGCGGGCAATCCGCATGAAATGTGGACAAGATAATTCCCGGCACATTGGTTATAAGGCCGTCTATGTCCATATAATCCCTTGGGCGCTGCGGTCCTTTCCCTCTGTCTTCCTTAGTAACAACCCTAATATTTGTTGTATGAGTCTGGAAAGTGGAAACAAAATCATCTAGCTTATGGCCGTGCCCCATAACCTCTGATATTCTCATATAGTTCTCATCCACAGCTTCCTTTTCATCGCCTCTTGTATAGCTGAGGTTCATGGTACTATAGCAGCCCTTGCTGACACCGCCCAGCCTTGTGCTGAAGAGATGGTCAACAATCCCAAGTTCCTCAAGCTTTGGAAAAACAAAGTAGTAAACACCGTTTTTCTCTCTTAGATTCAGTACTTTCTTTTCCCCACATCTTTTAATCTTAATATTGTTCATCGCATTTCTCCCATGGTTATCCTATATAATCAAATGCGTTCTTATGCCATCTGATTACAGGAATATTATCATCATCAGTAATTGCTATAACATCATATCTAATTGGAAAATCAATGGATTTATTCTTGGAATAAAGATAAAGCTTGGAAAGCTTACAGATTTGTCTTTGTTTAGAAATTGTGACGGCTGCCTCAGGAGCGCCGAACCTTTTATCTTTCCTGTATTTAACTTCTATAAAGCACAGATATTTATCATCCCAGGCGATGATATCTATCTCTCCGCGAAGAGCCCGATAGTTTCTATCGATTATCCTTGCGCCGCACTTTTGAAGATAACTACAGGCCAGATTCTCGTAGTAATCTCCCACCTGTCGTTTATTCATCTATGTAATTCCCATCTATAAAAAACATAAATGGAATATTATCACATAGAAATCCATTTGTCTATTATTGTTTTATTTTCTTTATTTTCTGCTCTTATCCTTGGCCTTGATTTTATCCATAGCATCAACAAAAACAAGGATTTCAGCAACAACTTCGTACAGCTCCGGAGGAATCATTTCCCCAATTTCAAGTCTGGACAAAGTATCAGCCAGCTTGTCATCCTCATGAACAGGAATTTTGTTATCTTTGGCCTGTTCAATGATTTTTTCCGCCAAAGCGCCTTTTCCGGAAGCTATAACTCTTGGTGCCCCATCTTCATTAGGATCATAGCCAAGGGCAACCGCGGTCTTTATTTTTTCTTTTTGTCCTGAATCTGCCATATTTATGCCCTCGCATCAAACGCAGTTGTAGATAAAAGAGGTGTCCTTGATACAGCCAGCAGTTCGTCAACCGCATCATTTTCTCCGCCTTTATCCGAATGGAGCATAAGATTTGCCTGCATTGAATAGCCGCGCTTTTCAAGCCTTTCATGAAGGATGTGAATATTGTCATTTATAAGTTCAATAACAGAATCATCCGCAACATAAAAGTTTGTTGTAACCTTTGTATCCTTGAGTTTAACGTAAACGTCAACAGGTCCCAGGCTCTCCATATCAAGATGAAGAATGGCGCTAACCGATCCGTCTTCGCTCATTTTCTTATTTTTGTTCCTGTAAACATACAGATCGCCATTGGCATTTTGGCCAGTCATCTGAAGAGGCAACTGAATATACTGAAACATCTGATTAAGCTGGTTCATAAAATCCAGGTTATTGCTAAGGTTGTTGGCTGACTGAGCAAGCTTTGATTCAGAGCCCAGGGTGTTCGATATTGTCTCCGCAAGAGCCTTAGCCTGAACGCCAAGTCTTTGGTAAAGGTTATCGATATTCTCCTTTTTCTCCACATCTCCCGGCTTAAGCAGCCACTGATTAGTTATATTCTCCTTTTGGAGCTTATTATACTCATCTGAGGAAAAGAGCTTTTTCCAGGAGGCCATTTCAACAGGATTAGATAAATCCGCATTTTCAAAGGCCCCTGCAAGCTCTTTAAAAAGCATTTTCTGAACATCAAGGCTTCCCGAACCAGTCTCTTTTATAAGATTCTGTATTGTCTTCTCTGAAATGCCTATATTTTCCAGGTTATTTACAAAATTAGTTGAAAACTTGATATTAGCCTGAGCGTTTTTATCTTCAGAATTCTGATTAACTACATTTTGAGCAGCCCCTTCATTTGGCAAGCCTTTCTGCACTTCGCCAGACAAAACAGGATTTCCGTCAGCCACATTTTCTTCAGACGCTTGCACGAAAGCTTCGGCACTTGCAGAATCAGAATTAACAATGCCTGAATTTGTGATTTCGGATTTTATTGTTTCAGAATTTAATAGTTCTGTATCTGCTGCTTCAGGGCTAACTAATCCCATATTAGTGGCATCGCCTTTTAAAGCTTCAGTATTGGCAGCTTCCGGATTAACAATTTCAGGGTTTACGCTGGCAGATATTTCAGCTCCCTCAGCAAAGGCTTTCAGTACTTCTCCATATAAATTTACTGCAGCAGTAGTATTTCCGCTCTCCATCAGCGTGTTGAAGGCATTCGGTAATTCATCCATGATCTGAGTCATTTCCATGGTTACCTGATGCTCATAGTTCTTATAGCTTGAATACTGCTCTATGTTATTTTCATTAATTGGAATATTGAGACTTTTCATCTCTACAAGTGTAGAAACGCTTGTATCAGAATATGTGTTGAGATTTTTACTCATTTCAAGAAGAGATGACTTATCAATTGGAAGTCCGGCTTCCATCATCTCTTTTACCATCTGCAAATTGTCATTTGTGATTTCGAGACCTGCAGCAGACAGAGCCTTCATGGTGCTCTGATAAATAGATGTATTCTCCAGAAGCGGCGTTATTGTAATTCCATTTGCACCGCTTCCTCTAACAGCGAAATTTAAGACCTGGCCTTCCTTGAGTCCCATTCCCTCGGAAAGCTTGGCAGAAATAGTAGCGTTTCCAATATCGATATTGGCAATCCGCTCCCCTTCACTATCTGTAACAGACAAAACCTTACCTGATAAAGTAGACCCATTCTTGATTTCAATGGGCGCCTCCTTAGAAGGAACATTTGTCTGTTCCCTTCCATCGATGACTATACTATTACCAGATCCGGTTATGCCTGAAATATTACTCATACAAAATTACCTATAAAAGATCTGCGGTGAATCGGGCAAGGCCCATACTTTTTAAGAGCAGCGATATGATCTGCGCTACCGTATCCCTTATTGGAATCAAAGCCATACTGTGGATACTCTTTGGCATAGTCCTTCATGATCCTATCCCTGGTAACCTTGGCAACAATGCTGGCAGCAGCGATAGAAACACTCTTGGCATCACCTTTAATAATAGAAACCTGCTTGTACTCCTCCAGCTGAGGAATATGGACAGCATCAATCAAAAGACCTCCCGGCTTAACGGAAAGACTTTTTACTGCCTTCGTCATGGCTTCATAGGTTGCCTGCAAAATATTGATCTCATCAATTCTCTCACAGCTGTTTGATCCGATACCTACAGCAACAGCCTTTTCCATGATGACATCATAAAGCTCTTCTCTCTTTTTTTCGGATAATTTCTTGGAATCATTTAGATATAAGATATTGCAGTCTGTAGGAAGAATAACAGCAGCCGCATAAACGGGACCCGCAAGTGGTCCTCTCCCCACCTCATCAATTCCGCATAAAAGCCCCAATGAAGCGTTTTCACGCTCATATTTTTTCATGGCTTCAATACGTTCTATTTCCTTGTGCAAAAGATCAAGTTTTTTGTCCGCACTTTCTACAAGCTTCTGAACACCAGCTCTCTCATCGCTCCCAAATCTTTCAATAAAAGCAGTGAGCTGTTCTTCATTCTCTGAAGACTTAAGTAGGTCTTTTATCTGTGTTATAGCATCCATCATTTAATACCCCCAAAAGTATCAAATGGGTATATTCTGACGAAGGCATGTCCCAAAATGTCTTTCTTGTTAATATTACCAACAGAAGGATCCCTACTGTCCATACTGTGATTTCTGTTATCTCCCATGACAAAGTACTCGTCCGGACCAAGCTTAACTCCCTCAAGAGCTACTCCGGGATCAAGGATAACCTCGGCGCCATAGTGCTCATCAAGCTTAACTTCGTCAATATATATGTTACCTTCTGTATCGATTCTTACAGTCTCACCGGGCAATCCAATGACACGTTTGATAAAGAATTCGTCGTTACCGTATCTGTATGGAAAAACGATAATATCAAATCTCTTAGCATCACCAAATCTATAGGAAACCTTCTCAATCAAAAGAGAATCCTTGTCAATAAGAGTTGGATTCATTGAAGAGCCACTTACCTCTGTCCTTTGCATTACAAACGTAATAAACAGGAATGTAAGCAGGAACACAACTCCAAGATAAATTATAGTACTAAATATTTCTTTCAATACTTTGTTCATAAATAATCCAGCCTATCTGTGCATACGCACTTATTTAGTCTTTAGAAGGACGTTCAATTGAAAGCTTACCCAATCTTCCGTTTCTGAAATCATCAAGAAGAAGCGCTGCCGCTCTATCCATATCAGGCTTAGCTCCCTGTCCAAGACATTTTCTATTGATAGCGATAGCAGATAATACAGCACTGGCAGGAGTAGCATACTGTTCCTCCATAAGCTCTGCAATCTGCTCTTCACTTATATTATACTTCTCGTTTATCACCTTTGGGTATGCTTCTTTAAGGATTTTAATAAGTTCGCAGGCAAGCTCCGTAGTATCAAGATTCTCATCGTTCATGGAACCAATAAGCGCAAGATGAAGTCCAACTTCTTCATCTTCAAATTTAGGCCATAAAATACCCGGAGTATCAAGAAGCTGCATGTTCTTGCCAAGTGAAATCCACTGTTTGCCCTTAGTTACGCCAGGTTTATTACCGGTCTTGGCTGATGCCTTTCCTGCAAGCTTATTGATAAATGTGGATTTACCAACATTAGGAATTCCGGCAACCATAGCTCTTATAGGCCTTCCCACTATTCCACGTTTCTTGTCACGCTCTATCTTCTCAGCACATGCCTTGGTTACCATATCCTTAACCTTACCGGCTTCATTTCCGGTCTTGGAATTCATTTCCATTACCAGCGCACCTGTCTTCTGGTAGTATTCCTTCCACTCTTTAGTAACCTGAGGATCGGCAAGATCCGCTTTATTAAGGATTATAAGTCTGAACTTATTCTTGCCAAGCTCATCAATGTCTGGATTTCTTCCGGCTGCCGGTATTCTGGCATCTGTAAGCTCAATGATAATATCAATAAGCTTAATATTCTCCTGCATCATTCTGACAGCCTTGGTCATATGACCCGGGTACCACTGATAATTCATCAAATCACCACTTTCTAAATAAACACTATTACTTCATCAATATTAGTTAATGATAAATCCACCCGAATGGTCATCAAGTCCCATCTTAAACCAGGCCTTTCCAACCATCATTCCGGTAGATACAATACCTATATTTGCACTTCGAGAGTCCTCACTACTGTTCCTGTTATCTCCAAGCACAAAATACTCACCGCTTTTAAGCTTAATCTCATTGGAAGCAATTCCTGCATCTTCCATTTTATCATATTTATCCTGGTCTTCAGTCTGAACCTGCCCATTTATATACAAAAGCCCATCCACAATCTGAACTTTGTCTCCGGGGCCTGCAACTACTCTTTTAACATAATAGTGAGAATTGACATTTCCATTAGGCAAGAAAACTACTATATCCCCGGTCTTGGGTCCAAATATCTTGAATATAAGGCGGTTTACCAGAACAGTCTGTCCATTGTAGGCAGATGGTTCCATAGAATCACCTATTACCTTAACCTGCATTCCAAAGGCAAATACAAAAGCACCTGCCAGAGCTACCATGGCAATGGTAACCGTTATCCAGGAAAAAATCTCCTGAATAAGCTTAGGTGTAATGATCTTCTTTTTCTGACTGAATGATAAAGTATTCTTTTTCCTGCGACGACGCATCTTAAAAATGCTCCCCTTTTGATTTATTTATATATATTTTCTCAAATTGTAAAAAAAGAGGCAATTACTAAAAAGTAACTGCCTCTTTATAAACAAATTATCTGGTAACAAGTTCCTTAACCTTAGCTTTCTTACCTGTAAGTCCCTTAAGGTAGTTCAGCTTAGCTCTTCTTACCTTACCTCTTCTAACAACCTCTACCTTCTCAACGATAGGTGAGTGAAGTGGCCATGTCTTCTCAACGCCAACACCGTAAGACTCTTTTCTTACTGTGAAAGTTGTACGGTTGCTACCGCCCTGGATCTTCTTAACAGTTCCCTCAAAAACCTGAACTCTTTCACGGTTTCCTTCCTTAATCTTAGCGTGTACTCTTACAGTATCACCTGTGTTGAACTGAGGCGCATTAGCGTTCAGCTGCTCTTTCTCGAGCTCTTCGATAATTGTACTCATATCTTTTCTCCTATTCTATGGACGTTCTTGCCATAAACGTGATAGTTAATGGGTTAAATGTTATAGCAGAGGACCGTCTGATTGTCACAACGTACTATACTATACCATAACGACCATGAATAAGTCAATACAAATTACATTTTTGGCCTAATTAAGTTAGAAGGTCCAAATCTGTCAGGCAAACACTCAGGCAATGTACAAACTGTAAAGTCGTCCAAAGACTTAGCACAGATAATAATAAACTCATCATCGCAAAATTCACTCATTACCTGTCTGCATACGCCGCATGGGCTGCAATCATCAAGTACATCCGCTCCCTCTTTGCCGCCGCAAATTGCGATAGCCTTGAACTCTTTAACGCCTTCGCTTACAGCCTTAAAAAATGCCGTTCTCTCAGCGCAGTTTGATGGTGTGTAGGCTGCATTTTCTATATTGCAACCTGTATATACAGTGCCATCAGCAGCAAGAAGTGCTGCTCCAACTTTATATTGTGAATATGGAGCATAAGAAAAGTTTCTCATGTCCAGTGCCTTAGCAATAAGGCTCTTCATTTCTTCATTAGTCATAAATTATCTTGACCCCTTATCATATGGAATACCTTCAGCCTTAGGTGCTCTTGACTTCTGAGATGTAAATGCAAGAACGATAAGTGAAACTATATAAGGGAACATGTTATAAACAGTTCCTGGAATCTTAAGTGCATGAAGGAAATCAATTCCCATGTATACGTTTGAAAGTGACCTAAACACAGCAAAAAGTATTGCTGACCAAGCTATTCTCTCAGGTTTCCACTGGCCAAAGATCATAACTGCGAGAGCAAGGAATCCAGCTCCGGCAACACCATAATCAAAGTGCCAGGTTGAATTAGCAGCTGCGATATAGATGATACCGCCAAGTCCTGCAAGGAATCCTGATAAAAGAACTCCTGAATATCTCATGGCATATACATTGATTCCTACAGAATCCGCAGCCTGAGGATGCTCACCGCAGGCACGCAGTCTAAGTGCAAACTTAGTCTTATAGAAGAAAATAATTGCTGCCGCAAGAAGCACTGCTGCTACAACAACAAACCAGCTAAGCTGAAGTGCACCCACATTAAACATGAAAGCATCATGGCCTCTTACATAGTCAAGCTTGGCAGAGAAATCTGATCCATTAGAACGATTAGTGTTAAAGGCCTTAACTATAACTGTAGCTGCAGCTGTCGCCAGCATGTTAACGGCTGTTCCGATAAGTGTCTGATCAGCTTTGAAATAAATACAGGCTACACCAATTAAGAGTGATGACAGCATACCAGCTACTGCTGCTGCAAGAAGTGTAAGTACAACAATAGTGAACTTTGAAGCACTCTCAGGTAAAAGAACCATAACCATAGCTCCTGCCATAGCTCCGAATACCATAATTCCTTCAAGTCCCAGGTTGATAATACCGCTTCGCTCTGAGAACATACCGCCAAGAGCAACAAGAATAAGTACTGCTGAGAAGATCAGAGTATATTGAATCAGTAGAATCATCTCTGCACCTCCTTCTTAGCCTCATCCTTTTTATCAGCATCAGAAGTAACCTTCTGAACTTTCTTAGGCTTATTGATAATAGTTTTAAAGAATAATACAAATCCGCAGAGGTAAATAATAATAGCAATCATAAGATCAGCAACCTGTGGATTGAAGTAGTTGGTGTTGAGGTACTGACCGCCAAGAGTAATGTACTCAACGAAAAGACCTGCCACAATAGCTCCGATAGGATGAAGTCCTCCAAGGAACGCAACAGCGATACCATTAAAGCCCATTCCAGGAACTGATGAAGCAATCTTGTAATGCTCAATACTTGTCAGATAGTAAAGTGAAGCTGCAAGTCCGGCAATAGCTCCGGAAATCATTAAAGTGAGAATAATATTTCTCTTAGCATTCATTCCGGCATACTTTGCAGCATCCTTATTATGACCTGTAGCCTTAAGCTCATAACCAAAAGTTGTCTTGCTAAGAATAACAAGAATAACTATGGCTACAAGGACTGTTAAAGGAACAGCAATTGTCATGTACTGATTATTTCCGAATACTCCCTGCATAAATCCGGGAAGAATACCTGAAGGGTTCTTGGCTGCAATATCATAAGTCTCGGACTTGGTTGTATTCATACATGTCTCATTACCAAGGATAATATTGCAAAGGTAAAGAGAAATCCAGTTAAGCATGATACCGGCAATAACTTCGTTAACGTTACAAAAAGCCTTGAAGAATCCGCAGATAGCACCCCAAAGTGCTCCGGCAACAACTGCTGCAAGAAGGCAGAAAAACCAATTCCAGCCAAGAGCCAGTGATGTATAAAGGCTTGTAAGAATTCCTATTGTATACTGTCCGGCAACACCAATATTGAAAAGGCCTGCCTTGTAAGCAAAAAGAATAGCTTCTGAGCAAAGGATTACAGGAACAGCCTTAACAAGGGTTGATCCAAGGTAATACCACAGTTGCTGAGGCTTACCACTAAACTTAAAGAAATTCCTTAAAATCGCTACCATACCTTCTGTTGCATGAGCAGGATTCATGCAAAGTAGAATAATATAACCTAAAATGATTCCGAGAACGGCACAAAGGATAGATGCTAAGATAGTCTGAACTGCAGGCTTCTTAAAGAAACTAGTTTTATCTTTCATCACCTAAATACCTCCTTTCTCTCATCATGCTTGGCTCCTGACATATAAAGGCCAAGTTCCTGGAGAGTTGTATTCTTAGGATCAACCTCTCCGGCAATTTCTCCATCGTGCATAACGAGGATTCTGTCTGAAAGATTCATAACCTCGTCAAGTTCAAGAGAAACAAGCAAAATAGCGCATCCTTCGTCACGCTGTTTAACGATTTCTTTGTGAATGTACTCAATAGCACCAACGTCAAGACCTCTTGTAGGCTGAACAGCAACAAGAAGCTTATGATCTCTGTCCATCTCTCTGGCAATGATTGCCTTCTGCTGGTTACCACCGGACATAGATCTTACTATTGTCTGAGCACCGCGACCGCTTCTTACATCGAACTCCTCAGTAAGTTTATCAGAGTATGCTCTCATCTCATTCTTCTTAATAAAGCCATGCTTGGAGAACTCAGGCTCAAAATATCTCTGAAGAATCATGTTCTCTTCAAGAGTGTAGTCAAGAACAAGACCGTGCTTGTGTCTATCCTCAGGAACATGGCTCATTCCGTGAGTATTCTTGTATCTGATTGACTTATGAGTAATATCATCTCCCATGAACTTGATAGTTCCGCTTGAGATATCATCAAGGCCGGTAAGAGCACCGATAAACTCAGTCTGTCCATTTCCATCAATACCGGCAATACAAACGATTTCGCCCTCTCTTACGTTGAAAGATACGTTGTGAACAGAGTCATTCTGGTGAATCTTACTCTTAACACAAACATTCTCAACTCTAAGAATTTCTTTACCAGGCTTAGCTTCTTCCTTATCAACCGCAAATTTAACATCACGGCCTACCATCATTGAAGAAAGTTCTTCCTTGGTTGTATCTGCGACGTTAACAGTACCGATATACTTACCTCTTCTAAGGATTGTACAACGATCTGCAACTTCCATGATCTCATTAAGCTTGTGAGTAATGAAGAGAATTGACTTACCTTCAGCAGCAAGATTCTTCATGATCTTCATAAGCTCATCGATTTCCTGTGGTGTAAGCACAGCTGTAGGCTCATCGAAAATAAGGATGTCATTATCTCTGTAAAGCATCTTAAGAATCTCAACACGCTGCTGCATACCAACGGTAATATCCTCAATGAGAGCATCAGGATCAACCTTCAGATTATACTTATCAGAAAGAGCAAGTACCTTTTTCTTAGCCTCTTTCTTGGTCAAAAAGCCAAATTTACTAGGCTCTGCACCAAGAATAATATTATCAAGAACTGAAAAGGTATCTACCAGCATGAAATGCTGATGAACCATACCGATACCAAGATCTGTAGCATCATTAGGGTTCTTGATAGTAACCTCCTTGCCATCCTTCTTGATAACACCCTTCTCTGGTGTATAAAGTCCAAACAGGACGCTCATAAGAGTCGATTTTCCTGCGCCATTCTCCCCAAGAAGCGCATGAATCTCACCTTTCTTTAACTGCAAAGTGATATCATCATTTGCAATTATGCCAGGAAACTCTTTTGTGATATGCAACATCTCAATTACATAATCATCCATAATAAAAACACCTTCCTAACAAAATTTTTTCATGGCAAAACCATAACAATTCCCACTACAACCAAGGGTAATAGAAATTACTATGTTCTTGTTGAAAAAAGGGAAGGAATAAGTTCCTTCCCTTTTGAAGAACAACATGATGACTAATATTAAATTAGTGAATGTTATCAAATGTTGTTACCTTGATTGCTGTTGTAGGCATAACATCGATATTGCTATCTACTGTTACGTAGCCATCAGCCATTGACTTAACAAGAGTCTTGTAATCGTCAACTGTGAAGTTTGTCATTGACCATGTCTCTGTTGGAAGCTGAACATAGTTAAGTGATGGATCATCACCTGAAACGATACCAAGGTTCTCGATCTTTCCTGAGTGAGCAGCCCAGTTACCAGCAACTACATCTGTAAGAGTTGAGTTAACTGTAGCAGCAAGACCCTTCATAGCAGATGTTACGCAAACACCTTCGCCATAAAGTCCATCGATTGTGCCAGACTGGTCAACGTCTACACCAACAACCTTACCTTCAACCTTCTTAGCAGCCTCACCAGCTGATGTGAAGATACCGCCGCCGCAAGCGAATACGATCTCTGTTCCGTTAGAATACCATGTTTCCATTGTAGCTGTAACAGCATCGTCACCGAAGAACTGTCCGCCGTATACATAGTTAACTTCTACGTCAGAAGCGATACCGAGCTCTGTAGCTGCAGCATCAGCACCCTGAACGAAACCGTAACCATAACGAACAACAGCAGGAACTGCCATACCGCCAAGGAAACCAAGCTTCTTGTAGCCTTCCTTAACTACAGCATAACCAGCCATGTAACCAGCAAGCTCTTCCTGGTATGTGAATGAGCATACGTTAGCAGGAAGTGTTGTCATGCCAGCACCCTCGAAGTCACCCTGTGAAACGTCAAGAGCGATGATTGTTACATCTGGGTTAGCATCAGCAACTGAAGCGATCATTCCAGCGAAAAGGTAACCTGGAACTACAATTACATTGTAACCATCAGCTACAGCGTTGTTGAAAGCAGCTGTACGAGCCTCATCAGAATCCTCTGTTGGCTTGTAGTACTGGAAGTCAAGGCCATTAGCCTTAGCGAATGCATCAGATGCCTCATAAGTTGTCTGGTTGAATGACATATCTGTGATGTCACCAGAGTCTGTGATCATAGCAATCTTGATGTCTGAAGCTGCTTCTGTAGCAGGTGCCTCAGCGTTATCAGCTGGAGCAGCCTCTGTTGTAGCAGGAGCCTCTGTTGCTGTTGTCTCCTCAGTTGTTGCAGGTGTCTCTGTTGATCCACATGCTACAAGAGAAGCAACCATTGTGGCAGCCATAAGTACTGCAAAAAGTCTCTTTTTCATAATTTCCCTCCATTTTGAATTAAGTTGACTTTTTATAATAAAACCTTTTCAGGCTTTATCCATAGCTATGAGGCGCTTGATAGCCCCGATTGTTGTGTGGTATACGTCATCCATCTCGTGTACCTGAGGATTGGAAAGTCCTTTTTTAGCTCTTTCCTGATTAGCTACAACGAGCATAACCGCACCAGTTCTGCATCTCAAATAATTACCAACGATGAAAAGTGTAGATGACTCCATCTCAGAACAAAGAGCTCCGCACTTGATCCATGCATCCCACTTGTATAAAAGCTCAGGACCAACAGGCTTAGTCTCCGGCTCATGCTGACCAAAGAATGAATCCTTACACTGTACTACTCCAACGTGGTACTTGGCACCTGCTTCCTTAGCACCCTCAACAAGAGCATTAACCACGTTATAATCAGCAACAGCAGGATATTCTATAGGAGCGTACTCCTTGGAAGTACCTTCTGCACGGATAGCACCGTTAGCAATGACAATATCTCCACCCATAACATCATCCTGCATACCGCCGGATGTGCCCATTCTGATAAATGTATCAGCGCCGCAACGATAAAGCTCCTCAACAGCAATTGCTGTTGACGCGCCGCCAATACCATGTGACATAACAGTAACCATCTCGCCGTCGATGGTTCCTGTATATGTATTATATTCTCTGTTGTAAGCAACAAATCTGGGATTATCAAAGAGACGTGATATAGTCTCGCACCTTCCAGGATCACCTGTAAGGATTACATATCTTCCTACATCACCTTTTTTAACATGAGTATGGTACTGATATCCAGCACCTTCTGTATAATCAACCATAATAGAATTTCCCCAATACAATAAAACTTACTTTTTTCAAAAACACCAAAAATATTATAATGCATTTTGACTCAAAAGTCATCAGCACCTAATTATATAAAAATTATAACAATCCATCAAGTACATGAATTGTAATTTTGCCACTTTCAAGGTCTATATTTTTAATACAATCCTTGATGACAGGAATATATACCTTTTCATCAGAGCCTTCTCTTGTCATCTCATATACATCATTTGCTCCGGTCTGGATTATATCAGAAATTACGCCCAGCTTATTTCCATCCTCGTCCACAATATCAAGTCCCATGATATCGGCACAATAATACTCTCCCGGTTCAAGCTTAATTGCGTCTTTTCTGTCTATAGTAAGTTCACATCCTCTGAACTTCTCAACTTCATTGATATTGTTAAACTGCTTAAATTTAACAATAACGAACTTCTTAAAAAATCTGGCACTCTGAACATCAAGTTCAAGCTCCTCACCTCTTTGAGTGTGAAGTGTCACCTTTTTAAGCTTTTTAAATCTGTTAGGATCCTCTGTTGTGGGAAAAACATTAACTTCTCCCTGAAGTCCGTGTGTTGAAGCAATTACTCCTACCTGAAATCTATCTGTCATTTATTTCTCCATAATATCTTTGCTATTATCTGTTCCTATAACCTCATCCGCAGCATTACTCTCTTGTATATCCTGCGCCGTTTTACTACGTTTCCTTCGCTTCTTTTTCTCTGGTTTGGGTGGATTCTCCAAAAGCCAGATTTCATATAGATCCGGACGTCTTTCCTTGGTTCTCTCAATGGATTTTTCAAGTCTCCACTCGTCAACCTTTTTGTGATCCCCGGACAAAAGAACAGGCGGCACTTTTTTGCCCATCCATTCTTCCGGTCTTGAATACTGCGGATATTCCAGAAGATTATTGTTAAAGCTTTCTGTCATTGCTGACTCATCATTGTTAAGAACACCCGGAACAAGTCTTGATATGGCGTCAATCATTACCATGGCCGGTAGCTCACCGCCGGTTAATACATAATCACCGATTGATACGTAATCAGTAACTATTTCTTCAAGAACCCTTTCATCTACGCCTTCATAATGTCCGCAAAGGAAAACAAGATTTTCTTCCCTAGCAAGTTTCTGGGCCATTTTCTGGTTAAATACGGCCCCCTGAGGAGTAACATAAATTACTCTCGGTGCCTTTCCGCCCTTATCAAGGATATCTTTTTCAATAGATTTATAGCAATCATAAATAGGCTGTGCCTGCATAAGCATACCAGCACCGCCTCCATATGTATAATCGTCAACCTTATGATGTTTGTCTGTAGAAAAATCTCTGATGTTTACTGCGTTAAAAGAAATATATCCCTTATCGCTTGCTCTTCCTGTAATACTACTGGATAAGCTTCCCATAATCATCTCAGGGAAAAGAGTCATAATATGAAAATTCATAAATTCCTCTCAAATAAATAATTAAAAGCAAGAGTCGAATAAAGCAAAAGCCCTATTCGACTCAACTGTGGCAAATTGAAGGTCTAATCAAACTATCTCCACATCAACCTTGAGATTCTCTCTTGTTGATGCAGCCTTAACAACAGCTCTGATTGCCTTAGCAATACGTCCCTGTTTGCCAATAACCTTGCCCATGTCTGATGGTGCTACATGAAGCTCGATCATAATATTACGCCCGTCTGTCTTCTCGGAAACAACAACCTCATCCGGATTATCAACTAGCGCTCTTGCGATAACTTCGACTAATTCTTTCATTGATTAACCCCCGGCATATTTGTTATTCTTAACTAAAAGCCTTAATTATTTGATGCCGGCCTGCTTAAGAAGCTTAGCAACTGACTCTGTAGGCTGTGCACCGTTAGCAAGCCACTTCTTAGCGAGCTCCTCGTTGATCTTTACTGTGCTAGGATCTGTGTTAGGATCATATGTTCCGACCTCATCGATGAACTTACCCTGTACAGGAGCCTTTGAATCAGAAACGATAATTCTGTAGAAAGGAACCTTCTTCTTACCAATTCTCTTTAATCTCATTTTTACTGCCATTTTAAATTTCCTCCATTTAAAAAATTAAGATAGATATTTTTAACTTATATGTATAAAACAGCTACTAAAAGCTGATAGACATATCAAAACGGGAATTTACCACCAGGGAAACCGCCGCGACCAAAGCCGCCAAACTTACCAAAACCACGTTTTCCACCCATAAGTCCGGGCATCTGCTTCATCATTTTCTGCATTTGCTCAAACTGTTTGATAAATCTGTTAACATCTGCGATGTCATTGCCTGAGCCCTTAGCAATTCTAAATTTACGCTGTGGACTCATAAGTTTGGGATTCTTGCGTTCCTCAGGAGTCATGGACAATACGATTGCCTCAATTCTTGCAAGCTGTTTCTCATCGGGAAGCATATCATCGCTTATCTTGCCCATTCCGGGAAGCATTCCCATTATTGATGAAAGGCCACCCATATTACGCATAGCCTTCATACTCTCAAGGTACATCTCAAAGTCGATTTTGCCCTTCTTCATCTTCTGGGCCATTTCTCGATCTTTTTCAGCATCTCTCTCGGCATTGGCTTCAACAGCTTTGTCGATAAGACTGAGTACATCGCCCATTCCAAGGATACGGCTTGCCATTCTGTCCGGATAGAACTGCTCCAGATCAGAAAGCTTCTCGCCCATACCTACATAAAGAATAGGCTTTCCGGTAACAGCCTTGGTTGAAAGAGCTGCACCGCCTCTGGAATCACCATCCATCTTGGAAAGGATAATTCCATCAACTCCAACCTTCTCATTGAACTGAGTTGCAACATTTACAGCATCCTGACCTGTCATAGCGTCAACAACAAGAAGTGTCTGGTGAACGCTTACTGCATTCTTTATATCAACCAGCTCCTGCATCATAATGTCATCAATCTGCAGACGACCGGCTGTATCTATAATTACAACATTGTTGCCGTTCTTCTTGGCTTCATCAATTGAAGCCTTGGCAATATCAACAGGATCCGCTGAAGATCCAAGCGTAAAGAAATCAACTTCCTGCTTCTGAGCATTGATCTGTAACTGATCAATAGCGGCAGGTCTGTATATATCGCAGGCTACAAGAAGTGGCTTTCTGCCCTTCATCTTGAGCTTGCCTGCTATCTTGGCTGCTGTGGTAGTTTTACCTGCACCCTGAAGACCGCACATCATAAGAACTGTAACTTCGTTTATGGGCAAAAGTGCAATCTCTGTTGTCTCAGAGCCCATGAGAGATACCATTTCTTCATTAACAATCTTGATAACCATCTGTCCGGGATTAAGACCATTAAGAACATCCTCTCCAACTGCTCTCTCCTGGACTGCGGAAATAAACTGCTTAACAACCTTAAAGCTGACATCCGCCTCAAGAAGTGCCATCTTAACTTCTTTTAAAGCAAGCTTAACATCTTCTTCAGTAAGTTTTCCTTTGCTTCGAAGGTTCTTGAATACATTTTGTAATTTATCGGTAAGACTTTCAAAAGCCATCTATTAAGTAAGCTCCTCGATTAGTTTGCCTGAAATGGATTTAAGTTTGCCCCTAAGCTCATCGCTTATGGCATTTCCCTCATCCTCTGTGATTCGATCTAAAATTTCTGCCTGAGCCTTAATGGCCTCAAAGCGTCTGATCATATGAAGCCTGTCCTCATACCCTTGAAGAGTATTGGTACACCTCTTGATCAGGTCATGTACACCTTGCTTGCTGATACCGTTTTCATCAGCAATCTCGGTAAGAGACATATCATTGTAAACAGCGGCCTCATATATCTCCTTCTGATGTTCAGTTAGAAGCTCGCCATAGAAATCATACAACAAGCCTTGCTCTACGATTTTCTTCATATGTATCCTCTTTACCTTTAAACACAAATGATATAATAAACAAAAAAGAAATAAGTGTCAAGTATTTTTTCTTGACACTTATTTCATATCGTTTTTCCTGAATGAAACAAAAATCCATTTAATTCTTGATATCAGAAGGCAGGATTCCAAGCTGATTTTTAAAGGCTCTGCTAAAAGATGAGTAATCCTTGAATCCGCATTCAAGGCAGGCTGTTGTCGCCGGCATTCCTGACATGATCTGATTTCTTGCCAAAAGAATTCTCTTTTCGGAAATATACTGGTGTATCGAGTATCCGGTCTCGTTCTTGAACACTCTCATCATATGGTATTTACTCATATAGAAGTGATCAGCCAGATAATCTATGGAAAGATCTCCGGATAAATGCTCTGTTATATAGCTGATTATCTCAATAACCTTTCGGTTGTATCTTGCTTCAGGTTTAAAGCCAAAGTCCTCTTTTATACAGGCTTTATTAAAACTGATAAGTGACTTAAGAACATCTATCCTTGTAAGAAGCGGGCCTGCGTATTCGTCTTTTTCTTTGGATATATCCTCTTCAATCCTTGTAAACTGCTCATAGATACTTGTACTAACATCTCCGGGGAACCGAACAACGTAGCTTCCAATCTCTTTAGCCTTGTCAAAAGCATCCAAAAGGCCATATTCCCTGAGAAAATCATCACTCAAATAAAGAATGATCCTGTCATAGTTATCCTGACCGGACTTATTGCTATTTTCCTCAGTCAGGGCCTGATTGCCAATGATAGGCTTGTGAATAAGGTATCTGTTTACAAGCACAAAATCGAAGGGCAAGAGCTCATACTCTCGTCCTTCGATCAGGTATTTAACTTGGCCACCCAAAATCAGAATAATCTTGTGGAAATCATGATAATGGTATGGAATATCAATATTTGTATGATCTTTTATATGAAAGAATCTGAAATCCTGCTCGAGGTATCCTTTCTGTTCATATGCAGAAAAAGGAAGTTTCTCATCAAAGTCTTTAATCATATAGCTCTCTTTAATAATCAGTTATACAGATATCAAGATCAACATTTCCGTCTATACCGTCAACAGTCCCGGATGATGTAAACTGCCATACATCAAAATGATATGGATAATAAAGCGGTGTGCCATAGTAAGCAATCCAAATATCATAATCATCCACATCCTGCGCATCCATAAGAAGTGTAAATGACTTAACATTTCCATAGATCATAGGAGTATATCCTGCACTCTTTACAGTGTCGCAGAAAGTGTGCGCCACAACTTCGTACTGGTCTGAAGTAAGGTTGACAGTTCTGGCTGAATCCGAATCAGCTGACTCTATATCTATAACTACAGGATATTTGATCTTGTAAGGTTCGATCATATCAAGAACAAGCTGAACTTCCTCCAGTGCTTCCTCTTCATTAACCGCCTGTGAATAGAAGTACACGCCCACATCGATACTGTTCTCAGTGGCTTCCTTAATATTATCTTCAAAATAGTCGTCTACAAGGATTTTTCCTTCTGTTGTTCCTCTAAGGCCTACTCTTATAAATGCAAAATCAATACCGGCGCCCGCTACCTTCTCCCAGTCAATTTTTCCCTGGAACCTTGATACATCAACACCTTTTTTGACATTTATGCTTGTATCTGTGCCAACATATGTAAGGAAACCATCGTCGCCGACTTCGAAATCTTCTTCCGTAAAGCCATGATGAGCAATTGAATCGAGAATTGGGAAGAAGTAGTATCTTCCGGAACTTGCGACAACCATCTGATCAGGGAAAAGAGATCTTATAGTACTAGTAGTACCTTCTCCGGCCTCAAGCTTTTCCTGAATCTTCGCTTTAATAGAGTTGGTGGTCTCAACCCTTGTCTCTTCCCTGGCATTTTCGATAAGCTTGTCAGCCTCGGTTATCGTATAATAGCCTTCCTCATTAAGAGCTTCAAGCTCACTCCTAACGGCCTCCTCTTCTCTTTTCAAGGAGGCATTCTTAATAAGCAGCATGACACTAAATGATAGTGCCAGCAGCGCTACTAAACTTAAGAATATTATTGAAATTATATTATGCGAATTTCTAACGCCGATTCGTTCTCTGGTATCCTGGGAAGTATTATTCATGCTCACATTCTCTCGTCGAAATAACTTTTATAACCTTCTCCAAATATCTCACTTGCACTGGTGACTATCATAAATGCATTAGGATCCTCTTCTCTGACAATATCCTCTGCCATTGGTGACAGTCTCTTCTTGATAGCGCACATGATAACCTTTTTCTTTTCACCGCTGTAAGCGCCCTGAGCAAATACATGTGTTGCGCCTATATCAAGTTCATCAAGAAGTCTTGCTGTAATAATATCCGGATGGTCGGAAATGATATAAATCAGCTTAGCTCCATCTCTTCCGTATAGCACGAGATCAAGAACCGATGATGTAACCATTACTGAAAGGAATGAATAAAGAGCCGCCGTTATATCTTTAAATACTATGCCTGCAATTATCAGTACCACTACATCTGTAAGGATGTACAGCATTCCTGTCTTGATGTGGGGGTATTTAAGTCTTAACAGTTTAATTATAACATCTGTTCCACCACTTGTAGCATGAGATTTGAAGACAAGCCCCATGGCAATGGCAGAAAGTGAACTACCGATTGTCACGCCAAGAATAATGTCCTTGATAAAAAATGCCGACAAATAGGTGCTGAAAAAATCTGTAGTAACTGAAATAACTGAAGTGGCGTAAATTGTTGAAATAGTAAATCTAATACCAAACTTCCAGATTGCCACAATCAGAATAGGTACATTCATGATAAGAAACCACATACCTGTTCCGATAGGAATAATTCTGTTAAGTACGATGGCAAGACCTGTAATGCCACCGGGAGCTATGTTATTTGGATCAATCAAAAGAGCTGTTGCAAATCCGTAAAGAGATGCTGCAAAAGTGATGACCAAATACTCCATTACTCTCTTTTTAATACTTGTTTTCTGAACGCTGCTCATACTTAAATATTAGTCCTTACAATCCTTGGCTTATAGCCTTCTTTATTAAGAGCATCCAAAATCTGCTCTTTGTGTTCGCTTCCGAAAGCTTCAAGTGTTATACGAAGCTCCACGGCTGCATTTCTATTAATTGAAACAAACTGGTTATGCTCAAGCTTGATTACATTACCGCTAACATCCGCAATAACACCGGCAACTCGTGATAATTCACCGGGCTTATCAGGAAGAAGAACAGATACAGTAAAGATTCTGTCTCTCATGATAAGTCCCTGCTGAACTACAGAAGACATAGTGATAATGTCCATGTTACCGCCTGAAAGAACACAGGCAATCTTCTTGTCCTTCACATCAAGCTGCTTAAGAGCTGCAACAGATAAAAGGCCTGAATTCTCAACAACCATTTTGTGGTTCTCTACCATGTCAAGAAAGGCTACAACAAGGTCTTCATCGGGCACAGTTATTATATCATCGATATTCTCTTTAAGGTATGGGAAGATTTTCTCGCCGGGCTTTTTAACTGCAGTACCATCAGCAATTGTATTAACAGATGGAAGTGCAACTACATGGCCGGCCTTAATAGATTCCTGCATGCAGTTAGCGCCTGCAGGCTCAACACCGATAACCTTCACCTTAGGATTGAGAAGTTTGGCAAGAGTAGAAACACCTGTTGCCAGACCGCCGCCACCAATTGGTACAAGGATATAGTCAACGGTTGGAAGCTCCTTGATAATCTCCATAGCAATCGTACCCTGTCCGGTTGCTACATCCAGATCATCAAAAGGATGAACCATTGTATAGCCATATTCCTTAGAAAGCTCTACAGCCTTCTCATAGGCTTCATCATAAACATTTCCGTAAAGCACAACCTCAGCTCCCAGAGCCTTGGTTCTGTTTACTTTAATAAGTGGAGTTGATGTAGGCATAACGATCGTAGCCTTTACACCATAACATTTTGCAGCATAAGCAACGCCCTGGGCGTGGTTACCGGCAGAAGCTGTAATAAGCCCCTTACTGCGTTCTTCATCAGAAAGGGTTGTAATCTTGTAATAGGCACCTCTTACCTTGTAAGCTCCGGTTCTCTGGAGATTTTCAGGTTTAAGGTATACCTTATTTCCTGTGGTATTACTCCAATAATCACTGTAAATCAGTTTGGTTTCAAGGGTAACTTTCTTGACATCCTCGTAAGCTTCTTCAAACTTATCGAGGGTCATCTTCTGTTCATCAGCCATTTTTCTAACTCCTCCACAACAAAGCATTAATTATCACTCGAAGAGTGCGTCAACAAACTCATCCGAATTAAATCTCTCTAAATCATCAAGTCCCTCACCGACTCCGATATACTTAACCGGGATATTAAGCTCAGATACTATAGCAACAGCAATTCCTCCCTTAGCTGTTCCGTCAAGCTTGGTAAGAACAATTCCGGTAAGAGCTGCAGCTTCCCCAAATTCCCTTGCCTGATTAAGAGCATTCTGCCCTGTAGTTCCATCAAGAACAATGAAGTTTTCTCTGCATACTCCCGGAAGTTCCTTATCTATTATTCTATTCATCTTTGCAAGTTCTTCCATAAGGTTCTTTTTATTATGGAGTCTTCCCGCAGTATCAACAATAAGTATATCCAGGTCTCTTGCCTTAAAAGCACCTACAGCATCATAGATAACACTGGCAGGATCACCGCCTTCTCTTCCTGAAATAAGAGGAGCACCGGCTCTGTCAGCCCAAGACTGAAGCTGCTCTGTTGCTGCAGCTCTATAGGTATCTGCTGCGGCAATGATTACTTTTTTGCCCTTCTTTCTGTATATAGAAGCAAGCTTACCAACAGATGTTGTCTTACCAACACCATTGACACCAATGACAAAAATTACAGATTTCTTATCTTCAAAATCATACGCATTTTCATCTGTATGCATCTGATTTCTAATGTCTTCTATCAAAAGTTCCTTGCACTGAGCAGGATCCTTGATGTGTCTTTCCTTAACCTGGGCTCTGAGCTCATCCATGATCTTGCTGGTGGCATTTATTCCTATGTCGCCCATGATCAGAGTTTCCTCCAGTTCCTCATAGAAATCATCATCTATATTGGAATATCCACTAAAGACATTATCAATGCCCTTAGCTATATTATCCCTGGTCTTAGAAAGACCCTGCTGCAGTTTTGAAAAAAATCCATTTGCCATTAATCCGTAAGCTCCTTGTCAATAAGGTTAACGCTAACCAACGTAGATACGCCCTTTTCCTGCATTGTAATACCGTAAAGTCTGTCAGCACTTTCCATTGTACCACGACGATGTGTAATTACAATGAACTGTGTGCTTGATAATTTGTGAAGATACTTAGCAAAACGTACAACGTTGTTCTCATCGAGAGCCGCCTCAATCTCATCAAGCAGACAGAATGGTGATGGCTTAAGGTTCTGAATAGCAAACAAAAGAGCTATTGCAGTAAGAGCCTTCTCTCCACCGGACATCTGCATCATGTTAACAAGCTTCTTTCCCGGTGGCTGCGCATTGATTCTGATTCCGGCTTCAAGAACATCCTCTTCCTCGTTGAGTTCAAGGGTTCCCTTACCGCCGCCAAACATTTCCTTAAATACCTTGTCAAACTCAGTATTGATTCTATGGAACTGTTCAATGAACTGTTTGCGCATTGATTCATCAAGGTCCTTGATAATGCCCTTAAGCTGTTCCTCTGCTGCTATAAGGTCATCATGCTGAGTCTTCATGAAGGTATATCTCTCCATAAGATTCTTGTAATCCTCAATAGCGTTAACGTTAACATCACCTAGTTTTCTGATAGAATCCTTAAGAGCAGATGTTTCTTTTCTCATTGCAGGAACATCAGTCATTTCCTCATCGCGCATCTGTGCTGCGTCAGAAAGTGTTATTTCATATTCATCCCACATGTAGTTAATCTGGGACTCAATAGCTTCCTTGCACTTTTCTCTCTTTGAGGACAGTCTTGTAACCTCTTTATCAAGACTGGACATCTGAGTATTGAGCTCTTCTGTCTTTCCAAAGAATTCCTTCTGAGTATCTGTAAGTTCAGACTTTTGCTTTTTCTTTTCTTCCAGTTCCTTGCTGGTCTCATCATGTACATTAGTGGAAGCTTCGATAGTAAGTCTGATTTCCTCAATATCTTTCTTGTTCTGTTCAAGAGAAAGAGCATTACTATTTAGATTCTCACTGATCTCATCGATGGATTTCTGCTCGTTTTCAATCTCATCATTGATTCGATCGATGTTAAGCTGAGCAAATTCCTGTTTCTGAGCAATCTTCTCGTATTCAATATCCCACTTGGAAGCCTTCTCATTCTCTTCTTCTTCGATTTCATGAAGACCTTCCAATTCTCTCTGGAACTTTTCAACTTTCTCTGTACACTGCTTTTCGAGTTCCTCGGATTCTGTCAAAGAAACCTTGGCCTTTTCTTTATCTTCGGCGATTTCCTTGAGCTTAGCCTCGATTTCGTCATTCTCCACCTTAAGGTCAGAGTAATTGCCCTTCTGCTCTTCCTGACGTTTTTCTTCGTTCTCTACATTAAGTCTTGCAGTGTTCTGTTCAATAAATTTGCCCTGAAGTTCTGTTCGAAGCTGTTCAGCAAGTGCGCGAAGCTCATTACGCTTTTCTTTGTCCTCTTCGATTTCCTTCTTGAGCTCATCTATTCTGTCTTTATATTTCTTGACGTTAGCCTCAAGTTCCTCCATCTCACGGCGTCTACCAAGAAGATTGCTGTTATTCTTGAATGCACCACCACTGATAGCACCGCCCGGAACAAGAAGTTCACCCTCAAGGGTTACCATTCTGACTGTATAATTGAATTTTCTGGCAATCTTAACAGCATTATCGATATTATCAACAGCCACAATTCTTCCAAGCATTGCCTTGGCAACTGATCTGTACTTGGGATCTGTATTAACAAGCTCATCAGCCATACCAAGAACTCCAGGCTCTTCCAAAGCTTCTTTTGCCTTAAGCTCAGGTGGATTATCAAGGGAAGTAAGTGGCAAAAATGTAGCACGGCCAGCCTTGGTGTCCTTAAGGTATTTGATCATCTTCTTGGCAGTCTCTTCATCATCAGTTACGATGTTCTGAATGTTACCGCCAAGAGCAACCTCTATAGCTGTCTCATATTTAGGCTCAGTCTTGATAATGTCGGCAACTACACCGATAATTCCCTTGGTGTCGTCCTTCCTCTCCATTACCTTCTTGACGCTTCCGCCATAGCCTTCATAGCGTTCTGTAAGGTTGGCAAGAGCTTCAAGTCTGGATTTTTCCTGCTGATACTTCTCCTGAGTTTTGCGAAGTTCAGTATCCTTAAGGCTCATGCCCTCACGAATACGAACTACTTCCTGCTCTGTCTCCTTCTGCTTCTTGTTCATTTCGGAAATAGTGGCAGTTATTGAATCAAACTCATCTCTGAGTTTCTTGATAATTTCTTCCTGTCTCGACTCATCAGACTGGGCACGAACAAGCTTGCTGGTAAGTTCTGCCTTTCTGATGTTAACCTGTTCCTTCATTGTATCGAGGGAACTAAGCTTAGACTTGATGGTAGCCCTTGTTCCAAGAGTCTCAATAATTGTATTTTTGCATTCTTCTATTTCATCATTGATGTTTGCAATCTTGGTAATAACACTATCAAGCTCTTTTCTTGCCTCATTTCTCTTAACAGAAAGCTCTTCTACTACCTTGTCTACCTCTGCCTTATCCGCAAGATATTTGTCTTTCTCAGCGTTCTTCTCATCAATCTTAGCCTGCTCATCCTTCATTCTCTGCTTGAAATGAGCATCATTAGCAGAGGCCGCCTTGATCTTCTCATTGAGAATACCAATCTGGCCCTCTAATTTTTCTTTTTTAACTGAAGAGTCAGTAATCTTGGCTCTTGCTTCATCTATCTCAGCATCCAGAATTTCAAGTTTCTTCTGGATGTTCTCATATTCTTCTTTTGTCTTCTCGTAATTACTCTTAGCTTCTTCTAAAGAGTTTCTTGCAATCTCAAGATTCTTCTCAGCATCTTCTAACTGATTCTTCTGATTATTGTTCTCTACAAGGAACATGTTTACATCGAGAGTTTTAAGTCTCTCTCTGTACTTGAGGTACTCCTTGGCAACCTCAGACTGCTTCTCCAAAGGTCCGATCTGTTTCTCCAATTCGGACAAAATATCACTGAGACGAGTAAGATTTATCTTCTCCTCTTCAAGTTTCTTGATTGCAGTTTCCTTACGGGATTTGAACTTAACGATACCGGCAGCTTCGTCGAAAAGATTTCGTCTGTCCTCCGGCTTACTGGAAAGGATCTGATCAATCTGACCCTGTCCAATGATAGAATATCCCTCTTTACCGATACCGGTATCCATAAAGAGTTCATTGACGTCCTTAAGACGACAAGAAGAGCCATTGATCATGTACTCACTTTCTCCGGAACGATATAATCTTCTGGATACGGTAACTTCGTCATAATCAATAGCCAGTGAATGATCTGAATTATCAAGCGTAATGGCAACATAGGCATATCCTAAAGGCTTACGCAGCTCAGTTCCTGAGAAAATAACATCCTGCATGGAACCGCCACGAAGCTGTTTGATACGCTGTTCACCGAGAACCCATCTTACAGCGTCGGCAACATTACTCTTACCTGAACCATTAGGTCCTACGATACCTGTGATACCATTGTGGAAATCAAATTTTATTTTATTGGCAAAAGACTTAAAGCCATGGATCTCAATACTTTTTAAATACATTATTACTTATTTTTTCAATACAAGAAGCGCCTGGTAAGCAGCTTTCTGTTCAGCAGCTTTCTTGGTTTTTCCTGTCCCCTCTCCCATATTCTTATCGCCCACAAAAACGCAGACATCAAATATTTTATCATGTTCAGGACCACTTTCGCCACAAATTTCATATTTAATCTGGCCAAGTCCCCCAGCCTGAACTAATTCCTGCAAAAGAGATTTGCTATCGCTGAACATAGCCATGCTATCAGCATTTGTAAGAACATAAGTGTCTATAAAGCGCTTGGACTGGTCAATTCCGCCGTCCAAATAAAGAGCTCCGATAACAGCCTCCATTACATCCGCAATGATTGATTCCTTGTTTCTTCCACCTGTAGCCTCTTCGCCCTTGCCAAGCTGTATATATTTCTTAAGTTCAAGCTGTTCTGCGCAAAAAGCAAGTGCAGGTTCGCATACAAGAGAAGCCCTTATCTTGGACATTTCACCCTCTTTTTTATCAGGATATTTCTTGTATAGGAAATCACTTGAAATCATTTCAAGAATTGCATCTCCGAGGAACTCAAGTCTCTCGTAGTCAGGCTTCTTGTTGATTTTCTGCTCGTTAACAAAAGAGCTATGAGTAAGAGCCTGGATCAAAAGGTCTGTATTCTTGAAATTATATCCAATCACCTGTTGGAATTTATTAAGTTCATCACTGTTAAGCATATCTAACCTCTTTATTATGAATATAATTGAAAAAAGAGGCAGTTACTAACTGCCTCATCCATTCATTGTATTTATTACAATTATTTACCAGAAATTGCAGTCTTAAGAAGCTCAACAGCCTCACCTACAGTGGAGATGTTCTCTGTCTTCTCTGGATCAATCTGTACGTCGAACTCATCTTCAAGTCCCATGATAATCTGGAAAAGATCAAGAGAATCTGCCCCAAGATCCTCTGTAAAAGTTGTATCCATTGTGATCTCCTCAGGATCTACATTGAGTACATTTGCAATAACTTCTTTCATCTTCTCAAATTCCATAATAAAACCTTCCTTTTATTGCCTTAAGTATAGTATTAAATATATGAATAGCTAAAAATCACTCTGAGATCTTCTCGCTAATCTTTTCACTTATCTTCTGCTGTGTGAATGTTACACACTGTAAAATCGAGTTCTTAACTTCGATATCATTGGCACTGCCGTGAGTTTTGACTACAAGTCCCTTGAGTCCAAGCATAGGAGCTCCGCCGTACTGATCCATGCTGTAGTCAGCAAGTGACTTCTTAAGATCATCTTTGATAAGAAGTGCTCCGATCTTGGTCTTGAGATTGCTCATGAGACCTTTTTTGATGACATGCATCATAGATTTAGCAACGCCTTCATACATCTTGAGGATAACATTACCTGTAAACGCCTCACATACAATAATGTCAGCGCCGCCTGCAGGAATATCTCTGGCCTCAACACTTCCTATAAAATTGATATCGGGACAGTTCTTGAGAAGTGGGAATGTTTCCTTAACAAGTGCATTTCCCTTTTCTTCCTCTGCGCCAATGTTAACAATACCAACTGTGGGATTCTTGATTCCCATTACATTTTCCATGTATACAGTTCCCATCTTGGCAAACTGAACAAGATGATTAGATCTGGCATCAACATTTGCTCCGCAATCTATTAAAAGAGAGCTTCCCTTCTCAGTAGGAATAAGTGGAGCAAGTGGAGCTCTGTCCACACCCTTAAGTCTTCCTACGATTACCTGGCCTCCAACAAGGGTTGCGCCTGTACTGCCTGCTGAAACATAGGCATCGGCTTCTCCGTGGTTGACCATGTACATTGCCTTAACAATAGATGAATCCTTCTTGGTTCTGATTGCCATTACAGGTGGTTCAGCCATTTCTATCACTTCTGTGGCATTGACAACCTCTATTCTAGCCTTGTCATAATCATACTTGGAAAGCTCAGCATTTACAGCATCTTCCTTGCCGACAAGAAAAACCTTCAGACTATCTGACTCTTTTATTGCGTCAACAGCACCCTTAACAGTAACATATGGTGCGTTGTCACCTCCCATTGCATCAACTGCAACTCTTACAAGCTCTGCCATATACAGACCCCCGTATCAAAATTCGAACTTATTTAAATATACTAGAGTGATATACAAAAATCAAGGCTTTCCGAAGTATTCGGAAAGCCTCTAAAATTCGAACTGTGAAGTTGTACTAAAACTTATCAAGCCTCAGTTTCAACAATGTTCTTCTTATTGTAGTAGCCACACTTCTTGCAAACCTGATGAGGCTGCATAAGAGCTCCACAATGACTGCACTTTACAAGAGTTGGAGCTGTCATTTTCCAGTTAGCTCTTCTCTGATCTCTATGGCCTTTTGATGACTTATTCTTTGGGCAGATTGACATTTCAGTAACACCTCCTTACAGTAACCGTATAAGAAACTGCCTGTGTTCTAGGCAATTGTTTACGTTTATTCATTAGCATACTTGGTAATTATATCCGTAGGATACGGATTTGTCAACACATTTTTAATATTATATTGTCCTATATAATTATCTACACTTACTATCAGTAAACACCTGATTTATAAACCACATGATATCCCTCAAAATCTTCAATCGTATAAGAGCTATCGCCTTCAATCATAGAAAGATCATTACTGGATAATACAAAAACATCATTATTATAAGAAGAATCTTTAATATTCTCAGGTAATCTGAAATCAAAATTTCCGAAGCTTTCTGCTACTCTGAACTCATCCTTCTCATTTCTGTAATTAACAGTATCAATGTATTTATGCGGATCATATTCTGTATAATAAAGCGCAAGCATAAATGGCGATGACAATCCGTCATAGGTAGAATAAACCATATTATCATCCCCTGCTATTTCGTAAGCTCTTTTTGCAGCATCTCCATATCCCGGCATAAAGATACTAGTGGCATAAAAGTTGTAGTCCCCGAAATAATCCTTGGCAAAAGACAATGCTCCCATAAGAAGGAACATAATAACAATCACAAAAAGCTTGCCTGATTTCTCTATAACAAAGTCTGCTCCCTTCACAAAGAAATAAATAAAGGCGACATACACCATAACCATTCTGTTAGTATCCGGTACGATCACTATACACAAAATGATATTAGCCAGTAATAATAAAACAAATACTGCGTCAGACAGCTCTTTTCTCATATCCTTGATTCCAAGGAAAAGTCCGAGAAATGTTATAGGAAACGTAAATTTATAAAGAATAGCATATCCCGGATAGAAATGAGCAATAGTAGCATTCTTGTCTCCTACAGATACCGACAAAAATAAAGAAGCCAGGTTTTCAGGCAATTTGGCCGGAATGTCGGATAAGGATAAAAGAGCTTCTCCTGTTCTTGCGGATGTAAACCTATTGATGGTAAAAGAGGATGCAAAAACTTCAGGTAATCCCAGATAGTTAACCCCGTAAAACCACATAAGAGGCGCAAAAACAATTACAAAGGCAATAATACATTTTACAAGCAGTCCAGGTCTTATGAGCTTTTTAGCCAGGCAGTATATGCTGATAAATACAAGAAAAAGTGGAACAACAATCGTCGCAGAACCATAACTGTACATGCATACCGCAAAGGCTATGGAGCTTATTACATATAGGCAGGTACTCTTTTTCATGACTGCAAGTACAAATAGATAAACTGCAAGCATCAGGTTAAAAGGCATAATATTACAGTCAAGGCTCCACCTGGACAAAATTATATGCCAGGGACAGATTGCCAAAAGTCCTGCTCCCAGAAGTGAAAGCTCATTTTGAAATTTATTATTTTCTAAAGCCAGTTTCAGGGTAAAGTAAAATAAAGCCACCGTCAGAACGCCGCAAACTGCTGGAATTAAACGAAGTTTGACAATTCCGGTGCCAAAGAGCTTTATGGACAATACGTTAAGATAAATAAGTAGTGGACTTCCGCCACCGCAGCCCCAGGTTATGGGATATACAGGCCATGGATAACCATTTCTGTCTATGCCGAAATTGGCAAGAATATAAGCCTCATATCCAATAGAAGCCTCATCCTGCTGAAGTCCGTACGGAATGCTGCCAAGCTTGTAAAGTCTTAAACCTGCAGCAACTAACAATATGAGCAAAAACAAAGCGTTTGTCATTTTGCCTGAGACAAACGCTTTTGTATTCTTCTTTTTCTTGATAATAGCAGCTACGATCACAAGAAAATACATAGCTGTTGCCAAGTAATTAAAGTAGTCAATAATGCGCATTAGAACTGTCCCCAACTAAGTCTTAAATCATAGAGATTATATCACATTCCGGGCGAAATTGAACCATTAACCCCGTCCCGGTTTATTTATTGCAGTACTGAGAATACTTCTTGGGTGAAATTCCCACTGACTTAGTAAATGCCTTAAGGAAATTACTGTAATCACTAAATCCGCATTTGTCGCAAACTTCGCTAACGCCTGTGCCCTCTGCCAAAAGAGATTTGGCAATGGAAATACGTCTTGCAGTCATATACTTGTTGATTGTGGTTCCGGTGGCAGCTTTGAATATTCTGCAAATATAGGACTCGCTGATATAAAAATGCTTGGCAAGGTCGCCAATACTGATTGGATACTGAATATTATTATTAAGATAAGAAAGAATAGCATCCACTTGCTCATTGTAGGTAGTGGTCTTCTCAGCTGCCTTGTTATCCTTCTTGTCACTAATAATCTGATTGATCATAACAAAGAGCTCAGTAAAGGTAGCTCTTTCCAAAAGATCGTGTCCATATCCGTTACTTGTTATGATCTTGTTGATGAAATAAAGAAACCTTCCCTGCTGTTCCTGAGAAAGACGGACTTTATGTGAGAATTTATCTCCTCTGTCCTGAAAGCATGCATCAAGATTAGTCTCAGAACTTGAGATACTGCGCATATACTCAGGATCTATCATGATAACGATTCTCTCATGAAGTTCCTTGTCAATCTGTGTCAGATAATGGGAATCATATTGATTGATCAGAAAAAGATCTCCCGGCTCGATATCATAGACCTTATTATCAATAAGAAACTGCTTGCCGCCGGAAATAGAAAAATACACTTCATAGCAGTCATGAATGTGCATTTCCATAGCTTTCTCATCCTTATAAAGATGAGCTACCGCAAAGTATTTGTTCTCAATACTCTGCGCCATTGCTTCCTTACAGGAATTAAGTTCTTTCATACCTATACCCCTTCCAATTATATTGCCTTAAATAACCCGAATGCCTGTCATAGGCCCCAATTATGACAGGCATACAATATAGATATGATACCTTATCACTTCATAATTTTCAATATTTTTATTTAACGCGCAACATATATAGAAAATCTTGATACAAAATTAACACAAGATACAAGAAAGAATGCCGCTTGCGGCATTCTCGCGCCGAGCGCGGTTGCATTTATGCAACATATTCCTATCGCGCGAGTGCGCATCCTCGCGGAGCGTTTTTTATCTTATAGGAATTCCG
>NZ_ATVX01000022.1 GCF_000420945.1 Butyrivibrio sp. VCB2006 | reverse complement strand
TCAAAGAAAGACTTATAGTCTCTGAGAAGAAGTTTCAATATCTGCTGATTAGCCTGTGACGGAAGGGCATAGTATGCCTTATCCCTTGTAACCTTTAGCAGATGATCAAGGGCATTATACGAGAGCCACTTGCTGTCACCAAGATATTTAGTCCCCAAAAGGCTATCCCTTACGAGCCTGTAAACCATCATCTGATTTGGGAAAAGAGGCTTGAACAAAGCCATTGAATCTACTGCAGACGAATACTGCCTTAAGATGAAATTTGCCCTGTTGTACAGAACGGCTGATGATCTGCAGATATCCCTGCAATAGTCATAGAGTATGTGGTTTTGGTTTATCCTGTATTGCCTTGTTCTGTACACGGTTGTAAATTCCTTAGCAGTATTCTATAGTTAGTATTATAGCACACTTTTCAGAAAAGTACAAACATATGTTCTCTTTGTATAAGGAGTAAATTTATGCAGAAATCGATGCTGGAATCAGATATCCTGAACGAGTACAGAAGAGGCTCACATTCCGTATACAAACTCACATACCATGTAATTTTCGTGACTAAATACAGAAAGAAAGTAATCACAGCTGCCCAAAGAAGTGAGAAATATATATAGAACACACGTTGAGAAATACCTATGGGGAGATTCACCCTTCTGGAGCGCAAGTTACTTTTGCGCCACTACCGGAAGTGTTTCTCTTGATACTGTCAAGAAATACATTGAAGATCAACGAACAGAGGAACACAAACGCAAATACATTAAGACGGGGAAATACAAAAAGAAAAGCTAGTGCGATTCATCCCACAACCGACTTCATCGGAAGGGGTTTTCTCGCACGATATTTATAATAATGCAAAAAGCAGGAATCAGTATATATCCCCATCCTTCAATCCGTATGATAATATCTGTAAATACATCTGTCATAAACATCCACCTATCCAAAAAACTCTGCATCATCTGAAGAACACGAAGCACAGTACAAGAAAAAGCATAAGTCCAAGGCCAGCGCCGTACTGACCAAGGATTATTGACATGTCCTGAGAGCAGTTATCTCCCCGTAGCCTACTATGGATACATTTATCCGGAGCATCAGGACATATATATACAGCCTTTTTAGCTCCTATCCTGTAAAGTGGCTTATCTGCCTTTACATGCACCATCTCTATCGCTGATCTTGAAGTATACCAGTGACGGTTATAGTGATACCTGAAAACAGGTGTATAAATGTAGATCCAGTTGACTTTCTCCTGCCTTACAGTTATCTCCATATCAACAAGCTCTCCTACAACCTTTTTAGTACAGCTATAATTCAGTCTCAAAAGAGTAAGAAAATGTAAAAAACAATAAAGAAAGCCGCACATCGCGCATATAATAGCCAGATATGCAAGTACCTTGTCACACATAGTCTGTATCTATTTTTCTCCTTTTTTCCATTTCCTTTTCGTTTCTTGAAACAGAAACACCAAAAAGCAATGTTACAGGCATAATAGTTGCAACAAGTACCCACATCATTATTAGTTTAGCAGTCATAATCATAGATCTCCTTATGGATATCAAGTATAATGCCGCTTTTGGAAAGAATACATATGGACAGGAGCAAATTAAGAGGCGCTATTTCACGGTATCCACTCATTACAGGGGCCAATGCTCACTATATACTTAGTACATCCTCCCCTATACTATGCTCTCTCAACATAGTCCAGAATATTCATCATTGAAGAATACGCCAGTGCATATTCCTTTTCCCCAAGTTTCTTATACTTTTCTGCAGTGCTTTCCATAAGGGAAATAGCTGTAGCCCAGTCATCATCAGTCATTTTATCCTTAGGCTTATCCATTGTCTTTGAAAAAGCCCACAGGTCATTGCAAATATTGTAAAAGAGTTTTTGCTGCTCCATAACTACTCCCGTATCATCCTGATCCCTGAATTTTCCATCTTTTCAATGGTCTTATCAAATATCTTGTCGTTAATACTTGAAACGCATGAAAGATTAACGTATGTTCCATAGCCATTTAAAACCGCATCAAACGCAGTCTTTGCAACACATGAGCTTCCATCTACGCCTATAAGTTCAAGATCTGTTATCCCATTATCCTTTAAAAAGACGCAAAACTTTTCAGAAGAAAAAGCACTTGGGAAGCTCTTTTCAAAAATATAATCAGAAACAACATTCAGTCTCTCATCAAGCAGATAATCTCCTGCATTTTCCGCTCTTCCTATATTCTTTACATAAGCGACGATAGATCCATCATCAGATGATTTTCCTATACGTTCATTTATGCGGTCAATAAGTGAAAGACCATACTTATCCATGTATTTAGACTGAACATCTATCACAAGAAGTGCTTTAGCCATCAGACTCTCCTATCTCTTTTTTTGTGAATGCCAGATGTCTTAGCTTCTCAAGCTCCAATGGAATGATATTTCTTATCCCATTTTTCCTTTACCTTTTCTTCATATATCTGGCATCCTTGAAGGTTCCTATTTTTTCAATCTTATCTTCTTTCAGCATTTTGCTAAGGACCAGTTCTATTGTCTTTACACTTACATCCGGAAGCTTTTCTGCAATATCAGCTTTCGACACTGGAGCTATTGCTCCCATCAGAACAGCTTCAACCCTCTCAGATTTTTTTGCCTTTTTAAGTGATATTTCCATGAATGATTCATCTAAATCCTTGAAACATCTGTATAGAATCTGGAGGAAGTTTACTATAAAAGGGGTGTAATCATTTTTGTTTTCATGCCATCCAGCAGAAGCCTGCTCAAGAGAAGCATAATAGCTTTCTTTATATTTGTTTATCTGGTTTTCTACAGAGATATATCTTCCTATGTCGTAACCTGCAATGTAAAGCATAAGCACGGTAAGGAGCCTTGAAACTCTTCCGTTGCCATCAAGAAACGGATGTATGCACAGGAAATCCACTATGAAACATGGGATTAGAAACAGGACCGGTATTTCCATGTCCTGCCTTGCATCATAGTAAGCAAGAAGAAGCTGTTCTATAGCTTTTTCCGTTTCACTGGCCTTTACAGGTGTAAACCCCACTCTCCTGTTACCATCTTTATCAAACTCCATAATCAGGTTGTCTCTGGATTTAAAATGCCCAGCTTCAACCGGATTCACTGATTCTTCCATCATTCTGTGAAACATAAGGATTACATCCTTTGTCACATCAAGGTCTCCGTGCGTAGAATGAATCAGATTAAGTGAATCCTTATATCCGGAGATTTCTTTTTCATCATGGGTTAAAGGCGTCGCACCTTCAACCAGGTCCTTAATTCTTTCCTCTGTAGTAACGATACCTTCAATCTCATTACTACCCTTTACAGATTCTATTATTGCCTTCTTACGGAGCTTATCAAATGTCTTTTCATACTGCAGTTTTCTTATCTGGTTTCTGGCATTAAGATCTGATATTATACCTACTGTACCAACTATATTTCCAGGTATTTCTTTCTTCAGAAAAGAATAATCATACTTTCTCATTTTTTGTACCTCTTTAATTTACTACCTAAAATTTATCATTTATTAGGGAGTAAATCAATCCTGTATCAAAAAGTGTAGCGAAAATCATTAATTTTATGAGACATATGAAAGTCTTTCTGCATACAAGGAACTCTCATTTTTTAAACTGTTTTTTGTGGATATTGGCTTATTAGGTGCCATGAGTGAATTAGATTTGCATTCTGTGATTGAAGGTAACAGCTTGTTTGTTGAGTTTAAAGGTGCTCTTACAGAACAGTATGTTCTTCAACAAATGATTAGTGACACTGAGTATTCACCTTATTACTATGGCACTTAATCAGCTACTTTTGAGCAGGATTTTCTCATTCAAAAGGGTATGGATGCAGTTCCTATTGAAGTGAAAGCAGAAACCAATGTTCGTTTCCAAAGATTAAGAGCATTCTACGATAAATTCCACCCTGCCACTTCTATAAGATTATCACCTAAGCCTTTTCTCCTCGTATATTCTCTGCCATCATAAATTATCTTGTCATTTTATTCTCTATTAAGGTTGATTTTAGGCTTCTTATATATCATCAGATTATGATCACTATATCAAAAGAGAGGATTAATAATGAACAGAATTGCTCTGATTCCCGCATACATGCCAGATGAAAAAATGATTGATGTTTCTAAGGGCCTATATCAGGAAGGCTTTGAAATCATAATAGTAAATGACGGAAGCCCGGAGACCTTTAACAAGGTGTTTTCTGACGCATCCAGATATGCCAGAATACTTATTCATAATGAAAATAAGGGAAAAGGCGAAGCACTAAAAACAGGGCTTGAATACATTTATAACACCTATGATGCACCATACACTATAGTCAACGCAGATGCAGATGGCCAACATAGACTTGAAGATATCATCAAGGTGGCATCTGTAGCAGAAGCAAACCGCTCATGCCTTATTCTAGGCAGCCGGAAAATGGAAGGAAAGGTCCCGTTTAAAAGTCGCGCCGGAAATGCTATTACCCGTTTTGTATACAGACTAACAACCGGAAATATAGTCTATGATACCCAGACAGGGCTTAGAGCATACAGTGATAAGCTGGTTCCGGAACTTCTCCAAATATGTGGAAGCCGCTACGAATATGAGATGAACATGCTCATGGAGCTACCCAAGCATGGAATAGAGATCAAAGAGGAATGGATAAACACTGTCTATATAGGAAAAAATGAGAGTTCTCACTTTGATCCCATTAAGGATTCCATAAAGATATACAAAGAAATCCTATGCTTCTGTGCTTCATCTCTTATAAGTTTTCTTGTTGATTACGGACTGTTTTGCGTGATATCTGCGATATCCGGTTCACTCATCATGGCAAATACCCTTGCTCGAATAATCAGTGGAACTCTGAATTGTTCTCTCAATAGAAAAGTTGTTTTCAAATCTCAAAAAGACGTTGCCACTTCTGCCATAAAATACTCCGTTCTGGCAGTCGCAATACTCATAATAAACACATTTATCCTTGAGATTCTTGCCGGAATGGGTTTAACAGCATATGCTGCAAAGATCATCACCGAACTAGCACTTTTTGTACTCAGTTACTTTATACAACACAGTTATATTTTTAAGAAAGGCAGGCAAGATCATATGAAAAAACACCTCTGGGCTATATGTTCAGCTTTTGCCCTGATAGCATTTACGACTTATATTTCACTCGATACCTTTATTATAAGCGAGAGCTACAACTCCAATGCCACAGAAATAAATACGTCCTTGTTCGATGGTCAGACTGACAGCGATACTCAATTAACCGAATCCATAGATAATACGCAATCAGAAAGTCACAAATCTCGTTCCAGCAGGAAGCATTCCAGAACAAGTGCATCTGAAGGTACAACAGTAACTTCCTCAGAAACCACAGAAAGTTCATCCGGTATTAATGCCTCAGAGCCCTATACAGGCGAAAATACTGTAAGTTCAGATAACTATAGCATTACATTAACTGAGTATTATCAGGACGACACCAAAATCTATGTGGCAGACGTTATTCTTTCCTCCGCTCAGTACTTAAAGACAGCATTTGCAAATGACACTTACGGCAAAAATGTCACTGCCACCACCTCTACGATTGCAGAAAATAACAATGCTGTATTAGCCATAAACGGCGATTACTACGGTGTTCAGGAAAATGGATATGTTATACGTAACGGAATTGTCTACCGCGACAGCGCAAACGGATCAGATGTTTTATGTATTTATGCCGATGGAACAATGGACATTTTAAATGACAGTGAGTATTCAGCCGAAGAACTTGTTTCAAGGGGAGTATGGCAGGCATTTTCCTTTGGCCCGGCTCTTGTAGAAGACAGCTCTGTTACCGTTGATGAAAATGCCGAAGTTGCCAAGGCAAAGGCAAGCAATCCAAGAACCGCCATAGGCGTCATAGATGCAAACCACTTTGTTTTTGTGGTGTCTGATGGAAGAACTTCTGAGAGCGAAGGCCTTAGTCTCTATGAACTTGCAACCTTCATGAAGGGACTGGGCGTTGAAACAGCCTATAACCTTGATGGCGGAGGATCTTCCACAATGTACTTTAATGGATATGTTGTCAACAATCCCACTACTGGAGGAAGCATCAAGGAACGAAGTGTCAGCGACATTGTATATATCTAAAAAATTTCAACAGGAGGAACACTAAAATGGAAAAACAATTAAAGCTGCATTTGCTTTTTAATATCATCGGAACAGTCTTCCTTGCACTGTTTGGAGCAATATATGAAATCTTCAGTCACGAAGTATACTCCTACTTCATGCTGTATGCATTTGCAATACCTCTTGCGATGGGCGTACTGCCCTATTCTATCCTTATGCTTAAGGAAAAATATCCGGACAGAATATTTCTAAACCTCTGGAATACAGCTATTGCGATATTTAGCATTGGAAGCATATTTGCTGGTGTACTGGCAATCTATGGCACAACCAATTCACTTATTATTGTCTACCCAATAGCAGGTGCAGTCATGGTTTTGCTAAGTTTACTATCATACCTACAGAACCATCATCGTGGTTCTGTAGGTGAATGATCTGATTTTAAAAACAACGCCCGCCACTCGTTTTTCTTGGAATTATTATTTTACCGGAACACAGTGCTTATCATTAATGTCGCATACTTTCTTTACTCGTCTGCGATATTTTTCTTCCATAAGAGGCTCTGTATTCAGCCATGTTTTTACCACTTCCATCGCCATTAATCCGCCGATAATCTTTGCGCCTAAGCATAAAATATTGGAATCTGTATGCTGTCTTGCAAGAGTTGCACATAATGGGTCCTGACAAACGGCTGCATAACACCCATTGATCTTATTTGCAATCAGTGCACTACCATATCCTACGCCATCACAAAAAATACCTCGATCACACTCGCCTTTTGCCACTGCAAGAGCTGCAGGATATACAAAGTCTGATAAATCACAACTTTCATTGTCGTAGGTTCCAAAATCCACTACTTCATATCCATTGTCTTCAAGATATGCTTTTAACTCCTTTTTCATTTCCGTTCCCGCGTGATCATTTGCCATTGCTATTTTCATGTGTGAACCTCCTTATTCTACTTAATCCCCATTATCTTCTGTAGTCTGACCGCTGGATCCTTCAGGCGGCTGGCTGGTGGATGCTTCCCCTGAACCGTTATCGCCGTTTTCTTCATTATTTTCAGTGGATCCACTATTTGAGGACTCTTCTTGCTTTTTTCTTTCTTCCTCTTCCTGTTTCTTCTCTTCTTCAGCTTTCTTCTTTGCCTCTTCCTCTTCTTCAGCTTTCTTCCTTGCTGCTTCCTCTTCTTCGGCTTTCTTCTTTGCTGCTTCCTCTTCTTCCTGCTTCTTCTTTTCTTCTTCGGCTTTCTTCTGTTCTTCTTCCTGCTTCTTCTTTTCTTCTTCGGCCTTCTTTTTCTCTTCTTCCTGCTTCTTCTTTTCTTCTTCGGCTTTCTTTTTCTCTTCTTCCTTTTTCTTTTCTTCCTCTTCCTGTTTCTTCTTCTCTTCTTCCGCTTTCTTCTTTGCTTCCTCGTCTTCTATCACAGTACTACTCTGAGAAGAAGCATCTGATGCATTCTGATCTTCTGTGATTCCCATCATGTCCATAAGGTTACCAAGATTGCCTTCGTTAATTCCTGATTCATTACCAGTTGTAACCTTGACCTTGTTTGGATCAGGCTTAACATACTTAACTACATATTCACCCTCATCAGATATTCCAGGCACTGGGTGCTCTACTATGTAATTGAATGTGGCTTCGCATCCTTTTCCGGAATAATGAAGTCCGTCGCCACCGTTATATTCAGACTTTACCTGTCCATCAGATCCTTTGAGGACTTCAGCGATATCAAGATAGAAAATGTGTTTCTCTTCTGCAGTCTCCAAAAGGAAATCATTGTATTTGTCTATCATTGCGTTCTGCACATAGTTTTTGTATATTCCGTTATCATCTACGGGCCCTATAGACACAAGTACAATATTGGAATTAGGCGCCAGCCCGGCTACGCTGTCTATAAGGGAAATAAATGTATTCTTGTAATGATCCTCGCTGGAATCATTGATTCCGTTTACACCAAGAAGAATATATATAACCTGAGCCTGATGAGACTCCAGGTAAGATTTCATAGTATATTCTTTTCCAGCATTGTTCATGAATTTATTGGATGCAAATGCTGAATGTGATATTCCAATCTGCGCAAGTGCTGAATCATCGTTAAAAAACCCGTAGTTAACCATGGCTACGGTTCTGGAATCGCCCAGAAATACGCATCTGTTAAGATATCCCTCCTTAGCACCTTCTTTTTTAACAAGTACAGTTGTATCCGGAGTAGATTCGGTCTTGGTTTCTTCGCTTGCCATCTCGACTACAGGCATGTCTCCGTCACCAGATGCTCCCTCGTTTGCAATCTGGGTTTCTCCACCATTCTCACTCAAAGAATTTTTCTTAACATCACTTATGTACACCATAACCAGGAAGATAGCAAAGGCAGTCACCGCTATTCCCAATGAGATGGCAATCAGCTCCTTTGTACCAATGTGCTGCATTATATTATCAAGTTTTCTCGCTGTATTTCTCTTTAGTTTCCTAAGTTTCTTAAATATATCATTCCTCATGTGGATTCTACTTTCCTTCAATGCTTTTCATTAGCTGCTTTAAATCTTCTTCCTCTATAATACAACAATCATCCGCTAGTTGTCGCACATGTTCATAGCTACAAAGTGTAGCGAAAATCATTTGTTTTATGACACACCTTAAAAGCTAAAAAAGAGCCACTTTCGTAAAAATTGTAATTACGAAAATGGCTAAACACATTTAATTCAAAACGTCTACATACGTCTATTAAAAAGGGCATTCCCATGTGTTTGAGAATGCCCATACTGAACTCTGTCTTATATTTTTACATACCACTATTAAACAACTCTTCAAGCTCCTCCTGATGTTCTTCAAGAACCTTTAATACCCATTTGCTCCAATGTCTGGCATCAGTCTCAGAATCACCAAACACATAGTCTTCCTGTCCATAATCGATTACATCAAATCCTGGAGTAGACTTGCTGGCCCCGGCGGTTCTGTAACTTACCGCATCTGCGAGTGTGAATGACACGGCAGATGTATCATCGTAATTTACCCAGCTGCTAATATCTGTTCCGGTTGCCTCTGTAGCATCTCCATTTTCAGTTTGAGACTCTGCTGCAGCCTTGGTAATCTTAACTGCTCCGTCTACATACTCGCCATACATGGTATCTACAGTAAGAGCAAGAGAATTTCCAAGAATCTCTGACGGTACATGTCCGCCATCCCACTGCCATTCGATATCAGCATCAACTCCTGAAGAAAGGAATGCAATCTGAAGGTTAAGTGAGTTGAACATTGAAATATCACCTTCTGATGCTCCGCAGACCATCCTTATCCATGTAGGATCTGTTCCGCCTTCATCGCCTATGTAATTAAGCGGATTATAAAGATCAACAATCACATTTCCATATTTATCGCCTTCGTACACTTCTGCAACATCACTCTGGTAAGCAGCAAGCATTTCTTCATATGTTGAGTAATTTGATGAATCTGTTTTGCTTCCTGCTGACTGGGTTGTACCTGCATCAGGAGTTCCTACATCCATGGTGTCTCCTGCTGAGTTTGCCGCAACATCAGCATTTGCAAAGCTCCTGTCCTCTCCTTCAGTTTTTTCTGAGGTCTCGTTATTTCCAGCCATATCAGGAGGTGTTCCTGTCATGTCACCACCTGGTCCTCCGGTCATATCACCGTCAGGCCCGCCTTTCATTCCGTCATGGCCTCCGGGCATTCCACCACCAGGGCCGCCCATTCCGCCTGATGATGAACTGCTCTTAGCATATCTGCCTTCTATAAAAGCAGCCGTTTTATCTTCAGATGTCATAGCTGCAACTTCTTCGTCAGAAAGTGCATTGCCATCTTCATCGAACCAGGTCCAACCATCTGCATAATCCAGGTTATCAAGGTACCACTGCATATTTGAAACAAATTCTGCAAGGTAGAAATCAACATATGTTCCACCATAGCCGTTGGTGTCAGCATACTTCGTTTCGTCATATTCAATAGAGAGCTCTATAGTATCATCTGTATCTCCATCACCATTAATATCGAGCTCCACATCAGCTTCTTTAACCGAAAGATTCTGATCATTGATGTAATTCATGTACTCTTCTGAAAGGTACTTTGCCATCTGCTGTTGGAATGAAGTATTGAAATCATAATCAGAATCCATGTAGTACTCAAAAGCCATGGCCATATCCGCTTCATACAAAGAAGTGATAGGTGAATATGCAACAGCCCCCCATGCTCCATCAGAAAGATCATAGGTCACGCCATCAATGGTAACTGTTGTGTCATAAGTGCCATCTTCATTGACGTAAACACCAACAGCCCCGACCGCTATCTGATAATCATAAAAATCAGAACTGTTTGATGTTGCTGCAAACATGGTTGCATGTGCTCCGCCGCCACTTCCACCGGTAGAAACCCAGTATTCTGTACTTCCAGGAAGATTGCCCAATAATATATTGTATCTTACAAATCGTGATGCTGCCTTCTGATCCACCAGACAAGACGGTGCATCTCCTGTATAGTACTCGTTTCCATTCTCATCTGTAGCAGTGTCATTTTTTCCTCTGTTTCCGCAGGAAACATTGATATAGCCTTCAGAGGCATAAGATGTTGAAGCCTTTGTGTTAGAGGAAGAGCTGTAACCTGCAGCTCCGGTATTCAGAATTACAGGAGCGGTGGACGCTGTATATATCTGCCCGTTTGAGCTTGTTACTTCTGCTTCGTAATCGATCACAAGCTGTCCGTGAACATCTTCTGTATAGTTGCCAGAAGTGATATCTTCCACTCCATCACCATCTGTATCAATTCCCTTTATATATGCTCCCGGTACACAAACAGAAACACCTTCTTCGTCTTCAATTTCCGCATTGGCAACTGCTGTTACAATGCTCATTACCCAGGCATCCGCATCTTTGTCATAGGACCAGGTAACTTCCTCATTATTTGCAAGGTTAAGCGCTTCCTCTATGGATGCCCTCTCCTCAGCAGAAGTTGCTTCCAAAGATGATGTTGCTACACTCTTTGAATCAGTATCTTCTTCCTGAGTAGCTGCCTTAGTCTCATTCACAGACTCTGCTGATATCTCAGAAGCTGCTTCCTGAGTTGTTGCGCTCTCTGAAGCAGTATCGCCGCATCCGATAAGCGATGCCGTCAGAGAAGCAGTTGTTAATAATGCAAGTATCTTCTTTATTTTCATTTATATATGCCTCCGATCAATCTGGTTTATTTATCTGACAGGCATATGATATAAAATGAAACTTGAAGAAAGCTTGAAGATTTTTTAAAGAATTTATAACCTGCTCATTTCAGAGTTGGAATCCTGACTATAAATGTTGTGATTTCCTTATCACATTCCACACTGATTTCACCGTCATGGGCTGTCACAACAGCCTTTGCGATTGCAAGCCCCAGACCATAGTGTCCATTAAGTTCCCTGGATGAGTCCGTTCTGTAAAAGCGCTCAAATATCCTGTCCCTATCCTCTGCAGGAATCTCTTTTCCCGGATTGGATACCTTAAGCACGGCACATTTATTCTCTTCATGGAGAGTGACTAAAATCTTACCGGTACTTTCATCGGCATTTTGTGTTTTTTCAGCATGTGAAACAGCATTGTCCAAAAGTGTAGCTACCAACTGTCCCAACTGGTTTGGATCCCCTTCTACATGGATATCTTGCTCAATTTCACTCTCCAGAAGCAGGCCTCTCTCAAATGCAGCCGAATCAAAAGGCAATATCCCGCCTGTAACAATTCTGGAAAGATCAACATCTGTATGTACTGCTTCCATGTTCTCTGTCCTTGAAAGATCCAGAAGTCCTGTCACGAGCTCTTTCATGCGTCTGTTCTCATAAAGAATATTGTCAAGCCACCTGTTGTTCCCAATCTCGCGCTGCAAAATCTCGGCATTGGCACCGACTGTTGATATGGGAGTTTTAAGCTCATGTCCCGCATCTGAGATAAACTGTTTCTGTTTCTGATATGTATCTTCGACAGGTTTCATTATCTCCTTAGACGCCTTCAAGGAAACAAAGAACAGTATTATCAGGGCAACAGCGCCAAATACAACTGTATTCATTATGAGCGTTTTCATACTGCTGTCTATCAGGGTATTATCCATCATTGCCACATAGCTTCTCCCTGATGATTCATCTGAAGCGATGCGATATATCATCCTACCGCTTATTCCGCGTCTTTTCCCACCTGTCATTAGCTGCGCTGCAAGATTTTTGAGTGCTTCATCGCTCATTACGGGCTTAACATCATTCATTATTCCAACAGCACTTCCATCAGAAGAAAACTCCACAAGATACATAACCGCAGCCTCTGTGGCAATTCTATCTTCAGGAGTTCCCATGGCATCTTTCGGCGCTTCTTTTGGGCCATTTCCATTGATGTAGTCATCAAGAAAGACTTCAAGGATCCTTTGATTATTCCTGTATACTGCGCTGTAAGTAGTAAGCGAAATAGTCAGCAGGGTTCCTAAAAGGATCAGTGTAAGGAGCCCCATTATCGTAGCTGTGATCTTATTTTGTGAAGCTTTAAAAAGTCTGTTTCCAAGCTTTTTTGCCATTCCTACTCCTTCTTTCGCAGTTCATATCCAAGACCGCGCACCGCCTTTATCTCCATCATTGAAGCCAGGAATTGAAGCTTTTTTCTGGTAAAAGAGATATAGACCTCCACATTGTTATACTCAGCTTCATTGTCAAATCCCCATATCTTAACAGCAAGCTGCTCCTTTCCGATAATAGTTCCTTCATTTGCAAGGAAGATCTCCAAGATATGCAGCTCTTTTTCTGACAAGCGTACATCCATGCCATTTTCAGTATTTATAAGCATTGACCTGCTTCTATCCAGTTTAAGGTCTCCCGATACGAGATTTCCGGTATCATCTGTCTTCTGCATGTTATTCCTGCGAAGCAAGGCTCTTACCCTTGCCAGGAGCTCTTTTGTCTCAAAGGGCTTTGTAAGGTAATCATCTGCTCCGCTGTCCAGGCCACTCACCTTATCATCAGTATCTGCTCTCGCAGTGAGCATTAAGATGGGAGCCTGTACCCCCTCTTTCCTCACGGTTCTGGCTATTTCAAATCCATTTATGCCCGGGAGCATGACATCAAGAATAAGCAGATCATATATGCCGCTTCTTGCAGCATCAAGTCCGCTTATTCCATCTGCAAATGCATCTGTATCATATTTTTCCTGCCTGAGGATTTCGCATAATGCCTCGGACATTCTCTTTTCATCTTCAACAAGCAATATTTTCATGGAATACCTCTGTGATTAAATATATTCCTATTGTATCAAAGTATCCTTGAAGAAATATTGAAATCTAAAAAAGGAGCATGACAATTTCAACCATACTCCTATTTCCATATTATGTTCAAATATAACTGACGATGTGCATTTATATTTATTTCGCATTTTTAAATAAATACTAATTTTGCGAATCTGTATAAACTTGTGGGAAGGTTGTGTTGGTTAAACAAGGAAGCCCTGCAGACACGCAAAATGCAAGCTCTATTTGATTCAAGTGTCTTACTATTGGAGTCCGACACGCGAATAGCAAACTATGACTGATACAAGTGTTTGACTACTCCACAAATCCCCGCACATAACACTCATATAAAGATTGCTTCATCCCACAAGTGTCTTTTTCAGGTCTTTTTCAGGTAAATACAGCAATATCGACACTCATATGGCAATTTCATTGATTTACAAGTGTTAGCACATTCAGATTAGACACTCCTGCAATAATCCAACCATTTTTCAAGTGTTTATGCCTCTTTTCTCAAACACTCCTATAATGAGCCGATGTTCTCACAAGTGTCTTTCTATCAAAGTGCTGCTACAGAAAGCACTCATAATCCCATCAGACCGCTCCAAGAGTGTTTTACTGGAATTTTATATTTCTACCTCAAAAGGTGATTCGTTGTCAAAAAAATCACTGTAGAAACCAAACCAACTAAGCCCCTCCACAAGGCACTTCACATTGTAGCTTTCTTCCTCATCGAAAACTAATTCTTCACCGGAAGCCTTCTTTACCTCAAAGACATCAATGATATTTTCCATCAATACTGCATTGACCATCATTTCCAGATGCTCAAGTTCTTCATCGGTTATGGTGCACTCAGTCCGGTATCCATTAATGACCAGCTGCATATATTTTTCCATATATGCCCGTCTTTCATCTGCGTCTTCATTCCAGGCAATCCACCCAAGACCATGGGACCATAAATTGGCAATATCATATAAATACCAGCAAGTACGACAATTATCAAAATCAAATACATTGATTTTCCCTGTATCATACTCAATGTTATAGTTTCCATCGCTATAGTCAAAGTGAACCATTCCGTAGTTTTCGGAGTTCTGCGGAAGTTTGCGCAGTTCCTCCAGAATTTCATGCAGTCTGTCTTTAACCCGACGCCCCATCTTCATATGTAAACAAAAGAAATCATCCGGAATAAGGCTCTCGAAATAGTCTTCATTGTACTTCTCGAAGAAATCAAAACGCTTATGAATCGGTCTGTAGTTCTTTGAAAGTGCATGTATTTTCCCTAAAACCTTGCCGGTAAGAAAGAAGTACTCGTCTATCGAAACTCCTTCAATATACCGGTAACCATGATTGGCTATCTGATCACCTTTTGCAGTCTCGAACATGGTCACTGCCTTCTCATCGATAATTTCAATACGATTACCTTTCACTGAGGGAATGGAATCTGCCACACTGGCTCCGCCTGCAGAAAGATAATGTACATACTCGATTTCCGCCTCATAATCTTTAATGCTTCTATCTGAAAGAGAAGACACTCTGAGTACCGAATCAGTCCCAATTATAAATACCAGATTCCTTCCGCCTTCATGCCCGGGGACTTCCTTGGCAGAGGCAGTATCGAATCCGTAAAGCAGCGCTGCTTTGACTAAAAAATCTTTTTTCATCATATGATTATTTTTTATCCTTTTCTTCTTGGTCGATTATCAGTGTGTACTGTTCGCTCGTTCTAAATTCAGTGTCTAACTCGACTTCCAGATTTGTTTCTTCCTTTATTTCACGAAGCGCAGTTTCTATTTCTGTCTCGCCTTCTTATACAAAAGCGGGAAACTTGCACGATCAAACACATTTAGTAGTAAAATCAGCATAATCGCCATGCTACCAACTACAGCAACAAAAAGCCAGGCACTACTAAAGCCATATGCATCAAACAACTTTCCTACCAGAATATTACCAAGAGATGTTACGGTCATGCAAAAAATATTGATTGTCGAGTTTACCCTTCCCCAATGTGTTGATGGGACACGCCTTGTCATGTAGGGTGCACTGGCTATGGTACAAAAGATCTCTCCCAGCGTAAATACTGTCATCAGCACAAAATAAACAGGAATCAGCCTTCCGAAAACGCTAAAGCTGACAAGCCCGATTACGATTAGCACTTCGCCAATAAGGTATTTTCTGACATCTATAATATTTGCAAGAAGCGTTGTTATAAGCGGAGTTCCGATTACAACAACTATGGCATTTGTACTGGTTAGTAGTCCAAATATTGTTGCGCCTTTAGCATCATAAAGGTGCTCCATGTGAAGCGGCAAAAGATAATTGAACTGCGAGTAAACCAGATTACAGAATCCCGAGGCTGCAATGTACAAAAGCAGTATTTTACGCTCCTTCAGGATTTCCAATAGCTTTGCTCCTTCGCGTTTTTCCTCATATTCGCTGACATTTTTCTTTTCCACACTTAGCTTCTTGATAAAAAGAATTATTAAAAGCGTTGAAGAAAATGTCGCTACTGAGGTTATCAAAAAGGCAAGCCATAAATAATGTTCAAATAATAGCCCACCAAGCGTTGGCGCAAGAACAAGTCCCAGATTCATTCCAAGGTATTGGAGACTATATGCCTGCTCCCTGTTGTCAGAATCACTAAGGTCAGCGATAAGTGCATCATAAGATGGTCCTTCTACCGCTGCAAAAAGACCTGCAATATAGAAAAGAATGACACTGACAAAGGATAGTGGAATCAAACCGCTGATAAAATAGCAGATTACAGTTACCATATCACAACAAACTATAATCTTTTTTCTACTAACACTGTCGGCAAGCTTCCCGCCCAGTATTACAATTGGAAATTGGAATATTGCCAGTACCATATCTATAGTTGCAATGGTTGTAGCACTGTAACCAAGCTTATTCTTGAGAATCAGTGTCATTATGGGCCAGATAAGAGAACCCATGCTTGTTACTATGCGTCCAAAAAATAGGACGTAGATTTCTTTACTTAAATTCTTGTATTGCTTTAAATACTTCATTACTAGTTAATGTTCCTTATGTATGTTATTTGCTAAGTTCCTCGATGGTCTTATCGATCTCATCAAGCTCTCTGCCATATTTTACACCCCATTCTGTCTTAAGGAGCTGTTTCTTTTTCTTGTAGTACTTGATAGCAGATTCAGTGTCGCCTAACCTTAAATAGCACTGGGCTGTGGATTCATAAAAGTCTGTATAACGCGGTTTTTCCATAGCATCATGCCCTTTGAGCCAGTATGTGATTGCCTCCTCATAGTGCTCATAATGAGAGAATTGATTTGCTACATTAAACAGAATTCTCCAGTCTTTTGGATACTTTTTTGCCAAAGCCCTATACTTGTCTATCACTGCATCAAACCCATGCTCGCACTCTTCAATCTGAATCTCGTAAGCTTCATAGAGAGTATCTTCATTAACAGTCCTTGCTTCCTCAAGTACCTCTTTTGCCTCACGAAGGCGCCCGGCGTCCATGAGATCATCCAAAAGATACAGATAAGCCCTGACGTTCTTGGGCTCAGCCTTGATGATTGATTTCCAGTAATCTATAGATTCCTTGTGATTGCATGCATCCCAGTCATAGAGCTTACTGTGAAGAGCATGGGCTACAATCGTCATATCCTGCTTTGAATTGGGCTGAAGCTCTATTGCTCTCTTTGCATATACAAATGACTTTCTCTCCATGAAATCTGCCCAGGCCTCATAGAGATTTGCAATCAGATTAATTGGCTTGTAATTCTCCGGATTTTTCTGTATTTCAGACATCAAAAAGCTTTCCATATCCACAAACTGCGTAGTGCTGATCTCGTTTGCCTGATCTATTGTATTCTCAATCTTTTCGTACTGCTTCTCCTTAGAGTATTCAAAGAGGTCATCAATTGCCACTCCGAAGCATGCAGCCAGATCCGGTAAAAGAGATATATCCGGATTTGAAATATCTTTTTCCCACTTACTGATTGCCTGGTTGGTAACTCCCAAAATATCCGCAAGTTCATTCTGCGACATATTCTTATCGCGTCGAAGGTTTCTTATTTTTTCTCCTATAGTCATATATATTGCTCCTTATATAATTGCTTTTACAGCTGCATTGGATTGGATCAGATCTGATGTAATAACGATAGCATTATCAAATCCAACTGTAAATCGAATTATAAGCAATAATATTCAACTATAGGTTGATTAGAAAAGAGCCGCCCCGGTCTGCAAATTTTTCTATTAGCCTTTATTCTTAACGCAGGTCAGTAAGTATTCATCTATTTGCGCCACATACTCTTTTCCCTTTATATCATCATAAAATGCCAGCCGCTCAATTTCATCTCTGTCTATACGCGAGGATTCAATTTCAGCAAAAGAGCTCTCCGGAACAGTCAGTCCGTATAACGCGCCATACTCCTCGTGCCATTCCTTGTTAAAATAGGACGGAGCCATATTGTAATGAACAAGACCAAAATACTCGAAGCGCTTCCGCAATCCCCATAGCCAATGTAATTTGAATCTAAAAGAGGCTGCGAATACTCTCCCAGTATTTCTTAGCCGGCTCCATCTTCTTTACAGCCTTTTCATTGGGACTAAGCATAATCTCGTCTATAAGATTGCCTATGCCTTACTTTTCGTGTCTTATCTTCGCATCGTCGATGTATAACCTTTCTGTGGCAATCCTGTCTACAAATGTCTTGTCATGAGATGTAAATACCAATGTTCCTTCATACTCCACCAGCATTTTTTCCAGAGCTTCGACAGATGGGATGTCAAGATAATTAGTAGGCTCATCCAGTATCAGCAGATTCACATCGGAAACAAATAGCATTGCAAAGGACAGTTTCATACGTTCTCCGCCCGAAAGCTCTTTTGCCTTCTTGTTCATATCTCTCTCCGAAAGCAAAAGCCGGGCCAAAACTATTCTTGATATACTCTCACTCTGTATACTGACTCTGCGTACATTTTCAAGGACTGTTTGCTCAAGATCAATCTGGGACATATTTTGCCTTGCATAGCCTATCTTGGCTCCCGGAACAACACATATTCCTTCTTTTCTGCTGATAAGTTCAAGCAAAGTCGTCTTGCCGGCTCCGTTGCCACCCAGAACAGCTACTTTGCTTCCATTTTTTATCATGAAATCAGCATCATCGAGGATAATGTGATCATCATAGGCAAAAGAAATATGCTCTCCACGAATCACTATCGGATTCCTTGGCGGATTTGTCAGCCTGAAATCTGGTCTGACAGTAGGTTCTTCCTTGGGTTTTTCTTTTACCTCCATATGCTCAAGGCGTTTAAGTACGTTTGTTGCACTGCGTTCTATTCCACGAGCCTTGTCCTCCGGTTTTCTGTTGCCGATTAATGCTCTCACCTTCGCTTCACTTGTCGACATGTTCTTCGGCTTCCTGTCTACCGTTTTTGCCTTAGCTTTTTTCTCTATGTAGACACTTTGAAGCCTCTTTTTCTCAGCCTGATAATTCTCGAATTCTGCCTGCTGAGTTTTAAGCTGCTCTTCCTTCTGAGCCACATATTCATCGTAGTTTCCGTCATAGCTGTGAAGTTTGCCAAAAGAAATCTCAACTATCCTGTCGCATACTTCATTGAGGACTGCCCTGTCATGACTGATTATGACCATAGTATCTATTTCTTTTAGCCTTTTTATCAGCATTTTCACACCATCATAATCAAGATTTGACGTAGGTTCATCTAAAAAGGCAACCGCATGGGGACTGGAAAAGAGCTGTGCAAGCCTTATCCTTGTATCTTCGCCGCCACTTACATTTTCCTGCCAGATTTGATCGGCAACTCCCATCTTGCCCGCTTCTGCATAATCAGTTTCAAAATATGAATCATCCGAGCCAAACTGTTCAAAGTAAAATGGGATGCATTTTCTTGAGACTGTTCCTGCTGTTGGTTCCAGTCCACCCGATAAAATCTTAAGAAGCGTACTCTTGCCTGTGCCATTCATTCCAACAAGTCCTACCTTCTCACCCTCATACAGGTAGAATCTGTCAAAGTCAAGTACGGTCTGCTCTCCATAGGAATGAACGATCTTTTCTGCTTTTATCAATAAATTTCTTGCCATATATAAGCCTCCCTTGTCGGCATAAAAAGGATGTCGCTCGCGACATTCTCGCGCGAGGCGCGGATGCATGTATGCATCATTTTCATTTCGCGCCGATGCGCATCCATAGCGGAGCGTTATTTTTGTTTTGAAAAAACAAAAATAAGCCTATCCTGCGCACGCAAAATAGACTCATACAAAAAAGACCCATATATAAAAACAGGCTCCGAATGCATGATAATCTAATTTAAGCGCACACATAATGCCACTGTAAAACAGTAGCCTGATCAACATGTTCACCTAAATCAAATTATCTAATAATCATTCGTTCACCTTAGCGAAATTTCGCCCTTTCCTTTTGTTAATAGTAGCACAGCATTTCTTCCGAAGTCAAATACTCCTTTCCATGGAGAAAAATCAACGATTTCCTGCAGTAGCAGGCTGATGCCAACAAAAGCTCCAGCATATGCTATAGCAAAAACAATCGCAAAGATTAAACTCCCTGCATTTTTCTTTAAATACTTCTTCATAAGAACCACCTCCATCATTTGATATGACAAGGATAGTCCCTTGGGTTAAGACGAGGTCAACACACTTTTGGGGGCGATTTTTCCCCTGTTATAGAAAAAACCTTGGGTCAACCCAAGGTTTTGAAAGTGTAAATACACCTTTGTTATATCATACAAATAAATCTTCCAGTTCCTTTAATTCTGAATCGAGCTTTTTTGCGTGATAATATTCATCTTTTCCGTCTATCAATAATACAATAATTCCTTACTAATTGTCCCATACACTTTGGGAAATAAAGTGTAGCGAAAATCATTAGTTTTTTGGTACGCCTGAAAGCTATCTTTGCTCGCTATTGAAATCAGTTGCTCCACTTGATCTTCCATATATTCTCTATTGTATCCTGTTTAGTCTTTCTGATAAGATAGCATCCTGCTACAAGAAGCGTCACCGAAACCGCCAGTATAATCACATAATACGAAATACCAACATTCCCGCTATCAGAAACTACAACGCCCTTTTCATTGATGGTTGGATCTGTAACAAAATTGATAAAATCATACACAGCGTGAGCAATCATTCCCGGGATTACCGAGCCGGTCCTCAGATATATTCCGGCGAGAACAAAACCGCCACAGGTTGCCATGAATGCCTGTATCAGAGTCATGACAGGATCTGCTCCTACGAATATATTTGTCAAATGGAGCGGTCCGAAGATGACAGATGAGATAATTACTGCTGCCACTGCCCTATTCTTCACCTTCAGATATCTCATTCCTATAGGAATAAGCATCGCCCTGAAAATGGTCTCCTCACTAATGCCAGCCATTAGTGCCAGGCACACGAAAGAAACTGATGGTTTGAAAGCAAGTCCACTATATATAGCATTTATGATTATGCATCCGATAATAAGGATTGCCATCGCAGAGGATACCATAAGTATCTCTTTTACCGGAACATGAGCCTTAAACACGCCATCAAATTCAGGCGAAAACCACTTATTATAAATGATCAGAAGAACCAGGGACAGAGCGGAGACAATAAGTGCGCTTACTACTCCCTGTGGCTGGCCGCTCAATTGAGTTAATAAACCCAGAGGAACTGTCAGTATCATTGCGATTACCGCATTTTTTTCACATAATGAATGTTTCCTTACTTTTTTGTTTTCCATAACCAATTCTCCTTACCAAACGCTAATTCTATCTTCAGGAGCAAGATACATTCCGTCTCCTTCCTTAACGTCAAAGGCCTCATAAAACTCATCAAACTGCTGTACAACTACATTAACTCTCAGATAATACAGCGGGTGAGGGTTCTGGGTAAGTTGTGAATAGTCTGCTTCATAAGTGCAGATTTCTTTCCACATATTTGCGTAGCTTTCAAAAAACAGTTTGTAATTGAAATCTTCCTCCTTTGAAGCAAGGAGCAACATTGCCTTAAGCCCTGCTATATCCGCAACTGCCTCTCCCTGAACAATGCTGCCGTTTACTTTTTCATTTCCAAATGCGGTTATTCCGTTATAATAATCAATCAGCTTTTGTGCTTTTTTCTGAAATGCCGCGGTATCATCTTCGGTCCACCAATTATTATAGTTCCCGTCCTTATCAAACTGAGAACCACTTGGATCAAATGCATGACTAATCTCATGGGCAATAATAGTTCCAACTGAGGCATAAAGCTGCTCCTTTGACATATCTTCCCTGTAGAAATCACCATCAAGGATTCCAAGCAAAATATTTATTGAATTGTTTGTGGCATTGTAAAAAGCATTTGTTTTAAGTGTTGAGTTATCCCATAAATTTCTGTTTACTTCACCTCCGGTATTAGCAGCATTAAGCTTGTAATAGTAATCCTCCACAGCCATACTGGCTTCAAAATATGAAAGATTGTTAAGATCAAGATCGCTCAGGTCCTGATATTCTTTTGGCTCAATAACATTAATCCCGATGGCATCAAGCTTATCCATGGCATACTGCCTTGTTTCATCAGATAGCCATTCTTCATTTGAAAGCATCTCTCTGTAAATCGCACAAGTCTCTTTGCATATTTCCGTGATAGTATTCTTTGTTTCTGTGCAATCATACTTTTGTATATATATTTTTCCGATAGATTCAGGCAGGGACTGAAGTACACAGCGATATGCATATTGTTTATCAGCAAGTACACCTGCCACACCTTCTATTTTATTCGTCGCAGAAATGCTGGCATCAAAAGCCTGCTTGTCAAGATATTCCGCGCATTTAATAACTCCATGAACTATTAAGTATGCTTTGATATTCTCTGCATTTTCATCTGTATATAGCTCAGATATCTTTTTAATATTTTCCGGTAACATGCACCAAATTTTCTTTGTGCTGCCAAAGCCCCTTACTTTAATGAATTCTTCCATAGGAAAATTTGGTGTAAGACTATAAAGCTCTTCCGGATCATAGTAATTGAGTATCGTTTCATATATATCAGGTTGCTGAAGTTCAGCATTTGTTAAGATAGAATCTGCAAGTGCAGTTTCATATGCAATAGCATTATCATAAAGCGCATCAGCTTCTTCCCTGGAATACCCCATTCTTACATATATTTCTGAAAAAAGTTTCCTGTATTCCGTATCTGCTATTTCTCCTACTACACTTTTGTTTTTGTATTCAGCAGAATCATCTAAAATAAGGTCACCAAAATTAAGTGCCGTTACATACTTTGTAGAATCAATAAGATCAGCAGTGTTGACTATTTCAAAAATAGAAGGTAAAAATACAGACCTGTTGGGGTCGCAAAGATATTCTGAAATATCCCTGGTACCGGACAGGGCTTCAATCTCTTTCACAATGACTTCAAGAGGAGCAAGCGCTTCTTCATTCCTCTCATCCCAGTTAAGAAATCCCTGATATACAGCTCTGACCAATTCAGCATCGTGCCCTGACAGAGTGTCATCATCCAAAGCTGCAATAGCTTTTTCCTCTACAATTTCGCCTATTTTCGTAAAAGAACTATATCTGCTGTATCCTTCAGGAATATCATGGCTAATTATCCAGTCATAATTAATTGCCACGTTAAAATCATCTTTTTCAGATAGCTTTCCGGTATTTATTACATTATCCTTAAGATTGGAATCTATCCATGGGTCACCGCCATTTATAACATATGCTCCGCCATCCGATTCTTCGGCTGTTTCTTCGGATGTTTCTTGCACAGTTTCTTCAACTGGTAACTCATCACCTTCTTCAGTATAAGGCTCATCTGATGTGCTTACATCTGCAGTAGAATCATCCTGCGATTTTTCATCAGAAATGGTGTCCGGAGTTTTTTCCCCACAGCCTGCAAGAAACATACTTCCAATCAGCAATATAACCAATATCTTCTTTGCCATCATAATCTCTCCTTACCATTCTCGTCTGATCTTTTCAAAATCAATAGTCTTACCAACTTTCTTCCACACAATAAACGTCAGAACTGCATTTATTGCAGCAATTATAGAGTATGTGATAAGGATTCTCACGCCATCTTCACCGGTATTAATATACGATGAACCCGAATCTCCAACCGGAACAAACAGGCCTTCTGTATAACCTGCAAAAAAATCAAACAGTCCGTGAGCCAGGCCGCAGGCCCAGATATTTCTTGTCTTCCAATACAGTATAAGGAGGGCCAGACCAAAAACGCCTGATTCCAGTGTTTTGGCGACCGCCTGTCCCCATGCAACAGGCGATGAGGAATCAAATCCCAAAACATGTGCAGCTCCGAATACCAGTGAGGAAACCACTGCACTCAGAACAAAGACATATTTCTTTTCCCTGAACTTATAGATAATCGCATCGTTTATAACTGCCCTGAAAGCCAGTTCCTCAAAAAGTCCCACAGAAATATACATAAGAAATATAATGATAAATCCCAATATCGGATTTTCCTTCAGGGGCACCTTTTCTTCTATATTCGAAATCAGCAATACAGAGCCCATGATAAGGGACATCAATAAAAATCCAATGGCGTTCTTGATGACATATCCTGTAGAAACATAGCAGGAGGCAAGCGTCTTATCTCCGGATATCTGGTACAGGAAAAAGCACGACGCTCCGCAGAGCAAAGTCCTCACTATAAAAAACTGGAAATTTGTCTCTGTAGGTACCGTATTGAAACACACAACCACGTATACTATGCAGAGCGCAGCAGTTATCAGTGGCGATTTTTTCATAAATTCAATATACTTTTTAAGCATTGGTATTCTCCTGCTCTGTACTGTTTTCAGCAATGAAGGAAAGCGCTACAAGGTTTGCGGCATTTTTCTTAAGTCGTCTGAATATGTAGAACTGGAAAAAGAATATCGGAATTACCGCAATTAACACCATACCAGCACCAATATATGTTGTTCTTTGTATTTCCGCTGTCATAGTCTCTACATTATCCCCGGCATGTATGAGCATGTTTGCACCAAAAAAATCAAAAACAGTATGCCAAACCACAGGGACAAAAAAAGCAAGAAGATATTCTTTTAATACAGACCCTCTGCCTGTTACTTTGTTATATCTGGCAAGTCCAAGATGTCTTCCCATGGCAAGCCCCAGCATCATATGCACTGTTATACCCGGCAACCTCATCAAGAGAACAGGAAGACTGACACTATATACAAAGTCTTCTATAAGAATAAACCCGAATCCGACAGCACCTGCTATCAGCATATATTCATATACATTTCTAATTTTTTTCCTATAGATGCATAATACAATAAGCGTAATGATAAGTTTTGCCAATTCTTCATTCAGCGCTGCAGAAAAAAGCGCATGATTGAAACTGGCAAGTAATAGAGGTCCATCTGTAGGTACAAATCCGGTTACAGCCCTGAATGTAAGTCCGATTATCAGGAAAAAGACAAATGAAAGCGGCACTGATAATAGTCCAAGTAATACCGGCAATAATGCCTGTCCTCTTGAAATTCTGTAATCTCCTTCCCAGGCAATCATATTCTTATAAAGAATCCCCACAATAATCAAACTTAGAACAAAACTGATAATCGATGTCATATTTTTCTCCTTTCTTTGTTGGTTGCTATAACTTAATACAAATTAGGGATATACTCAGTCAGAGCTTTTCTGCCAAAATAATGCTCCGGCTGATGGATCACCAGATCAAAAGCCTGTCTTCAGGAGCAAGGTACATATTATCGCCTTCTCTTACATCGTAGGTTTCATAAAACTCTTCAAACTGTTGAACAGGGACATTTGTTCTTAGATAGTCTCTTGGATGCTCATCCTGTAAAAGGTTAGTTAATTCAGAACTGTAAATAGCAAGATTAGCATTAATCTGAGCATACTTTGTAAAAAATTTATCATAGTTAAATCCATCTACTTTTGAAGCCATCCTAAGAGCACATTGAAGTCCGGTTATATCAGCCACCATTTCAGTATCAATATTCGTACCTATGCAATTGTAATCTCCAAAGACAACTATACTATCAAGGTAATCATCCAGCTTTTTTACACGTCTCATAAATTCTGCCTTATCATCTTCTGTCCACCAGTCTTTATATTTTCCTTCAGCATCAAACTGTGATCCATAGTTATCAAAAGCATGTGACACTTCATGTCCCACCCAGAATGCTCCAATTGAGGCGTACATCTCTTCCACGTCCATATCACTTGAATAGAAAGGTTCTCCCATCATTCCTATGATCATGTTAATAGTGTTGGCAGACGGATCATACCCGGCATTGCAGGTTAAAATATTAAAGCCTTCTGCCCACATGTCCTTATCAAGGTTTTGGCCTAAACAACTCATATCATGCTTTGTCTCAGCCATCCAGATGCGCCTGGTAGCTTCAATAAGTGAACAATCAGAAATATCAATATCGGAAGTGTCTCTGAATTTATCCGGGTAAGCGGCATGAATGGCTATCTTATCCAGTTTTTCAATGGCTTTTTTCTTAACTTCATCCGAAGCCCAGCTATTCTCATTAAGCAGCTCTCTATAAGTATCGATAACCTGCTGACACAAATCTTCCATTCTCTTTTTGTCTTCTTCAGATCCGTACTTTGCAATGTATACTTTCTGCATTGATACGGGAAGTAAATCTGTGACAATATTATAAGCGTTCTCTTTATCAGATAATGTCCCACTTGTACCAAGATACTTGGCATTCAACTCATTTGTTTTATCGTAAGTTTCTTTATCGAGGTATTTTGCATACTTTGAAAAATAATTGAATAGCAAGATTCCCTTGATGCCATCCAAATTGTCATCTGTGTACACCTCATCAAGAGTTTTAAAATAATCAGGAGTAGTAACAAGATATATGCCATCATATTTATATCCGACCGCCTCAATAATGGCTGCTATAGGAAGTTTCACAGAAAGTGCAGCCAGTTCCTCAAAGCTCATCTCATTGTTTACCTTATCCAGATATCCTTCACCTTTCTTCTCCATTGTGGTATATATTGATTCTGAAAGCTTTCCTTCCAATTCAATCGCTGCATCAAAATACTTAACAGCATCCTCCGCTGACATTCCCAGTTTCCCCGACATAAACGAAAACAATTCTTTTCCCGAATTATAATAAATATCTCCAATTTCTGTCCTATTAGAATACTCAGCAGAATCTTTCAGAATAAGCGTCGGTGTATCCACGCAAAGCAGGTATTTACTCGGATCATTAAGGCCGCTTCTTACAGCATATGCCATAAAATTGTAATACTCAAAAGCCGTATCTTTGTCCGTGATAAGTCCGCTTATATCTTCAACACTACTTGCTTCGAGAATTTTCTCATAGCCTTCTTTTATATCCGTATATCCGGCTTCATTTCTGGCATTCCAGTCTAAAAGCAGATTATTATATGTTCGGACTACTTCAGCATCATGGCCATCTATGGTCTCATCTGCTAATAGCTCCATGCACTGTTTTTTTATTTCAATTTCCCGCTCATGGTAATGAGACCATATCGTATATCCATCTGGGATATCATTCTCCAAAAGCCATCCTTTATTTACATAGAGATGAAAATCATCCTTAGGAGAAACCTCCATGTCAGGAGTAACATTCTCTTTTATGTCCGAGTTTATCCACGGATATCCTCCTGTCGTTACCGTCTCTTTTTCCTCTTCACCTGCCGGTGCGTCTGAATTTCCTTCACTGACGGACGTATCTGTTTCTTCATTTTCAGTGCTTTCTTCCACCACTGATATTGCTTGCGGCGCTTCATCAACAACCTCCAAAGGAGCCGCGTTATTACCACAGGCCATAATAGTCCCTACCATAGCCATACATATAATCAGAGATACCGCTCTCTTTTTCATGCTTGAAATTCCTTTCTTCTCCGCCAATAAAAATCAGAAATCCAGCTCTTTTTTCCTAAAGAGCAGATATGCCAGAATAATCGAAATAACACAGATTTTTGCAACGTGCCAAAGGAGTGTAAATATTGCTGTTCCACCAGTTAGAAGCAGATCTACTTTGGCACATGCAAGGGCATGTGAAAAAACGTGCCTGTCTATATGCCAGAATTTTATCACCGGAATCATATTCAGTCCGCTCAGCAGTGTATCTCCCGCAAAAAGAAGAAATGCATCCACCAAAGTTGCATAGGCAACATTCTTACTCCAGAAAAGAATAATCATGGATATGGTTGCATAACCCAGGATAAGAAAAGCATTGGTCAATATCGTACTGTACAAAAAGCTGCTCTCTGGCATGTTCATGTCTGCGCCCATTATCAGACCTGTTAAGGTGATAAAAAGGGCATAGATTCCATAAGAAATAAAGGTAATGATCACGCAGTTAATGAACTTGGCGATAAGGAGTCTTTTTCTTGAAATTCCTCTTCCAATAAGGCACTGCATAGAATTAGACGAAAACTCATCGGCGTAGACGCTCACATAAATAGCAATCCCTATAAAAAGATTCATTGTATTTATAGCAGTTCCCTGATTAGTGGCAAAAGTAAGGCCGCTTACGGTTCCATTTCTTTTTGCACCCAAGGTCCAGAAAAACGAAATTAACAGACATATTGCAAGCACAATCCAATATGCCGGCTTTCTCAGGATTCTTTTTACATCTGCAAAAATAAGATTTTTCAAAAGTCAAACTCCTTTCTCCGGAAGAAATAGGTAGTGATTGCCAGTGCTGCCAAGAGATAGCAGGCTGCCGGAAGAAGCTGCCACGGGAAAGCTTCCATCTCTATTCCGGTATATGCCCAGTCCAAAAGACCATCAAAGGTATAGTCATATAATGACAGTGAGGAAAAAAATTCTATCATGTTAAACACAAGTCTAAACACAACCGTAAATGCTACACAAGCGACTATACCAAGAACCGTGGAGCCTGAAATGTACATGATCATAGCTGAAAAGACAATGTATCCAAAATGTCTAAGCCACCTCAGTATGATAAAAATAACAAGGTTCGTCTGCTGCTGCGAGCTTAATATAATTGCTGATTCTCCGTTTATTACTACAAGGGTTGCCACAATGATGACCAGGTACACGCAAAGAAGAACAATTGCCGCATCAAGAAGCTTGGCAACTATGAGCTTATCCCTTGTTATGCCATGACCAAGTATAGCCTGCATGGACTTTGAGGACAGCTCATGGGCAAAAACAGCATAGAAAGCGGGAAAAACTATAAAAAGAGCTATAGGCGCCCCGTTAAGCGACTTCTGCACACCTCTTACCAGTCCAATTGAGCCATCATTTATAACGCCTTCAAGCACCGTATATGAAATATAGATCAGCGCCAGCAAAAGCCCTATATAAATAAGACCAACCCGAAAGATACGCTTCAAATCCGCTCTTAACAAATTTCTCATTCTGCAGATCCTCCAATGAGTTCAAAGTAATAATCTTCCAGAGTAACTTTCTCTTTTCCTTCTTTAAGAATATCAATACCATTCTCTGCAAGAACACTTTTAGCTCTTTCCAAATTTCCGGCTGAGACTGTAAGTTCCACTTCCGGGCGCTTTGCAGACAGGTCCTCCTGTGTGATTTCTTTTGCTATAACGCCTTCATGTACTATACCGAAACGGTCCGCGGTATTCTCCAGTTCTCCCAGAATATGGCTTGAAACTATGACTGTCATGCCAAACTCATCTCTAAACCGCCGTATCATATGACGAATATCTGCTATTCCCTGAGGATCAAGACCGTTGGTCGGCTCATCCAGAATGAGAATATCCGGATTACCAAGGATTGCATTGCCTATTCCGAGACGCTGTTTCATTCCAAGGGAATAGCCCTTAGCTTTCTGCTTTTCCTTACCGTCTACAAGACCAACAACCTTTAGAACACGGTCCACTTCCTCCTTTAACGCTTTTCCCTTAAGCCCCTTAGCTGCTGCGTAGTATTCGAGGTTCGCCCTGCCGGAAAGATAACCATAAAAATTGGATCCGACAAAGAAGCCTACCTTTGATCGGTTTGCAAACAGCTCTTTTCGGTTCCGGGAACCGGCTATGGAAACATTGCCTGAAGTGTATTCTGACAGTCCCAGAATCATCTTAAAAATAGTGGTTTTACCTGCTCCGTTCTTGCCTACCAGGCCGTAGATATCTCCCTTATTCACCTGCATGGTGACACCTTTAAGTACGTCATGTTTACCATAGCTTTTGATTATGTTATCAAGCCTTATTGCTGCATTTGAAGTCTCTGATCCCATAGTTTGTCTCCTTCCTAACAGATATCACCAGACATTGACTCTTTTTTCCGGACTCAGGTACATTCCATCTCCCGGCTTTATATCATAGGTTTCTATAAATTCATCAAATTGCTGAAGAACAATATTTACCCTGTGGAACGGAAGCGGATGCATGTCGCTTTTCATGGTATCAAGTTCATTTTCCTCAGTTGTCTGCTCCGCATATTGTCTTGCAAAGGCTCTGAAAAACTCATCATAATCAAAATCAGGTATTTCCCTTACCGCATAAAGTACTGATTTGACACCTCCCATATCAGCAATAGCCTCATCTTTTACAGCATTTCCATTTACCTTCTGCTGCCCCGGAATCGGCCTTGCCAGTGAGAAGTATCCTGCCAGCTTTGATGCTTTTTCATCCATCTTTGACCTGTCCTGTGGTGTCATCCAATCAATGGGGATTTTATCATCATCAAACTGGCGCCCGTAAAGATCAAACTTTGTTCCGTTTGAATCAAATCCATGGGTTATCTCATGGCCAATCGTAGTTCCTACGATGCCTGCAAACTGCTCAAGTGATGCATCTTCTCCAAAAGCAGCATCGCACATAGCCAGATATCCCGCCATTATATAGATGCCATTTTCGTTGCAATAGTACACACAATTGACTTCGGTAGTAGTTCTGGAAGCATCGTAAATATCCCATTTATATCTATCCCAATTTGAATCAGCGCTTTTAACTGCCATGTGAGTTTCTATCATCCGTCTGCCCTCAGCAGCAGCTTCTACAAGATTTCCTCCTTCTTCATAGGACTTTATGTCCGCAGCTGAATAATCGGCGATATTATCAGGCTTTACAAGATGCAAAGCCATATTTTGCAGCTTCCCCTTTGCAGCTGTCCTTGTTTCTTCTGACATCCAGTCTTCTTCATCCAGTATTTGTGCATACGCCTTTATCAGTGCACTTGTAAATTCATTTATCTTAGCTATTTTTTCGTCATCTGTATAATATTTTTCCAGATACAAAGTATCCAGCAATGGTAAAAAGCCACAGATTTTAATGTCATTTCTAAAAAGGACACTATTCTGGCTATCTGAAATTCCCTCATAGTTATCAGCACCGTTCATATACAGCTTAACCATCTTTTCATATGATTCGCGGTCGAGAAGGTATTTAACTGAATCAATGGTCTGTACAATGAGGAATGACTTGATATCTTCAAGGTTCTTTTCGGTATAGATCTTATGTAAGGACTGCAGATAGGAATAATCCACATAAAAGCTGTCACATTTCAAATAGCCTCTGCTATCCAATATCTGTAAAAGCGGATAATCCCCTTGTAAAGCCTTCAGCCCTTCCCTGGTGTTCTGAGCCTGTGTAAACATCTCCCCAACACCGAAGTTTTCGATATTACTGTTTCTTGCGATAAAAGTCTCTATACGGTAATTGCCTTTCAGGATAGCCTTGATCTCTTTTTCAGAAAAAGCAAGCCTTCCAAGGAAATAGAAGATTACATCATCGTTTTTTTCTTTAGCTGCTAATGTATTGCTTGTATACTCCACATATGAGGAATTAGACCCCAGAGAGAGCTTTGGAGCCTGAAGCTTTAACGTGCTCTTGTCCGGGAACTGTATTTGTGTACTCACAGCTTCCGGGATTAACAGCCCCAGCCCAAAGGGATTTCTCGTAGTGCTCCCCTGATACTGCGTAAGCTCACTTATAGAGGATATGCTCTGTATATCCGAAATATACTTTTCAAGAGGCTTTACTCCAAGCTTGTTTCGCTCATCCCAATCAGAATACAGTTTAACCAATGCTTTATATCTTTCTGCATTATCACCTGACATAGCCTCATCAGAAGCAATCTCCATATATCTTTCATACATCAACTTATTTGCATCAAGAAATATACTGGCCTCTTCATATGCGGGGTCCAGAACAGCAGATGCAATAAAATCTTTATTGGCAGCCGCTGCAAAATCATCCTGAAAACGTATATTATCCTCAGACCTGACTGTGAATACAACGTCAGAATCAACCCATTTTCCTCCCCCGGGAATTCCAGAAGGATCAGAACCAGAGCCTTCCTCATTCGATAGATCAGATTCAGCCGCGTTCCCGCCTTTTCCACAGCCCGCAGATATGAGCACCAAAGTAGCTGTAAGAATCACAGCTGTAGTTTTTCTGAATACGCTCCATTCTTTGTTTCTCATTAGCTATCCTTTCTCTTATCCGCAGGCATACTATCTTAATCACGATCAATCAATTAAATTACCTGACAGTAATGTTACGCAAAGTTGCATAAATACTACATGAAATATAATTAATTATATTTCATATAGTCTGCTTATCAGAATGAAATTCTCTTTTTTTAATAATATTTTTATTTTTTATTTCGTTTTGTTTTTCTTTACATCTTCTTTAGAATGTGCTATGGCTCATGCCGGCTCTTTGGGCCGCTTCTCTTGATGAAGATTCAAAAACTCACGCAAAATTAAAAGACCTGGCCGAATATGATGGCAGGTCTTTTAATGCTCTCTTGGAGGGCGGGTTTGTGGTCCATTTATCAACTCTTTTTCTTAATCTAGTATCTCACCATCCCTTGAAATTGTCACAACCTGCCATGGTAAAAACTTTCCGCTGTTTCTTATCGCATTCTCTGCCGCTCTCTGAAGTCCTCCACAGCAGGGAACTTCCATTCTAACTATGGTCACGCTGGTGATATCGTTGTTTGAAATGATCTCCGTAAGCTTCTCAGTATAGTCGCCTTCGTCAAGTTTGGGGCATCCGATCAATGTAACCTTACCCTTCATGAATTCCTCATGCATATTTGCGTAGGCGTATGCTGTGCAGTCAGCTGCAATGAGGAGCTTGGCCCCATTATAAAAGTCTGCCTGCGTTGGAAGGAGCTTTATCTGGCATGGCCACTGCATCAGTCTTGATGGATGAGTGCTCATTCTTGATATCATGTCCTGTCCGGGATCAATGTCTTCCTGATTGCCACTCTTAAGTGTCATAAACCTTGAACCGGGGCATCCATGTCCTGCAGCGTGTTGTTCCATTTCTTTCATCATCTTGTTTTCGCACTGATGCATATCCTTTACCAATCCTTTCTTTTCCTGTGCTGCCTTTACAGCTGCTTCGTCATAAGCAGGTGCTTCCCTTTCTTCAAAAGAGATCGCTCCCATTGGACATCCCGGCAGACAATCCCCAAATCCATCACAGAAGTTCTCTCTTACAAGTTTTGCCTTTCCGTTCACGATATCAATAGCGCCTTCATGACATGCATTAGCACAAATTCCGCATCCATTGCACTTTTCTTCATCAATCTTTATTATCTTTCTTACCATCTTTTGACCTCTCTGTTTGACCCTTATTCTTGTTCTGATGGTGTCAGTATAATATACTGTTCATAACAAGTATGTTGTTTAAACCACATTTTGGAGAAAAATAATGAACCTTGAAGGTATAGAAAAGTGCAGACTGTTCCAGGGAATGACAGCAAAAAGAGCTCTCCCTGGAAGGAAAAGCTCCTAAAAAACATACTTATTATTTCATCACAAAAAGAACCTCGTTCTCTCCGGCCGCAGCTTCCACACTTCTCCCAAGAGTTGCCGTGGGCGCCTTCTGTCATATCTTAATGCCACTGCATTGCATGATTGTGTCTCAAGCATGATTGCTCTTCTTTTCTTAGTCACTCCATACTTTCTTTCGCACTGTTGATAAGACCGAGAAGGCCAGTTTCCTTAATGAGAGCTATACCCTGGAATTCATCTCCGAGGACAATAAGATTGTCGCCTGTTTTAATATCGAAGATCTTTCTTGCCTTGGCAGGAATAACGATCTGACCTTTATCTCCCACTTTGACCATTCCAAAGATATGTTTTCCTTTCGGCGGTATAACACAGCCCAGGTTATCCGAATCATTCTTTTCATATGATATAAGATCGTCCATGGTTACACCAAAGAGGTCAGCCAGCATCTTACACCTCTCTATATCCGGAAGCGACTCTCCGGTCTCATATTTTGAAAGCGTCTGTCTGGATACGCCTATCTTCTCTGCAATTTCCTCCTGTGACAGGTTATTAACCTTTCTCAATTCCATAAGATTGTCTGCAAAACTCATAACTTCTCCTTTTTTATTCCCAGAACACACCACCTTATGAGAGGTATGCGGCTTATGATCTCATACAGAAGGTAAGCGCCTGCGAATGCTGCTATTGCAACCAACAGGTATACGATGACGGGGGCAAGGAACGGACATAATGTATGCAGATACCACCCGCTGACCGCTATCATCAGATAATGGAATACGTAGAGGCCCCATGATTTTCGGCACATCCACCTTGAGAAAGCATTCTCAAAATTCCCCCATTTTTTCATGAAGGCAAGTATACCAAGAGTTCCAAACCATGCGTATACATTGCACATAATTGTATCCAGAACCACGTGATCCGGATAAGACTGACCTTTATATAAAATCACAAAGGCTATGCAGGATGCGAGGGCAAGAATGCTTAATAACAGCCAGTTTTTGCCAAGTCGATCCATCACTTCGTCATGGGACAGTACAAAGTAGCCGATCAAAAAGCCCAGTCCGTAGATACCGAATCTGTATACCACTATCATCGGTGTGTTAAGTATTTGAGCAGCTCCGTATACCGGGATGACAAGCAGCATAACTATCAAAAGATTGGCTCTGCCGCAGATAATATAGAATCTGTCTTTTTCTATCTTTCTGATCAGTACCAGTATCAGGCTGAAGAGCCAGAGCATCTGTAAGTACCACAGAGGACCTGACCCGCTGACTGCCATTATCAGGAAAAGAATTGGCTTTGGTACATTGCCCATGGAATCAAAAGCGCCGGAGATCAGCATGTTGTAATAGCCAAGAACCCAGCCGAAAACCAGAAGTCCGATTGTTGATGGCACAAGATATTTTCTCGTCCTTACCCTGATGAATTCCTTTTCTGTTCGTTTAACTAGTTCATAACGGGCTGACATGCCGGATACCACAAAAAGAAGTAACATGAACCAAGGATATACAATGTACTGATATGTATCCTGGGGCTGATGTTCACTGAAGGGACCGATGATTCCATGCTGTGTAACGCCGTTGAATATGTAGATTACATGATAGATGACAACCAGCACTACTGTTATCCAGCGAATATTATCCAAATATACCTTTCTCATATTTGTACCACCTTTGCTAATTATTTTAACATTTTTCTCAATCATAAAAAAGTAAGCTCCGCCTGTCTACCAAGCGAAGCTTACATATTTTGCTATTTTTTGTTAAATTTGGTTGCGAGCGTATTAGTCCATCTTCAAATAAATATACGCGTTCTGATGAGTATTATCCTGCTCAAGCACCCTATTAAAGTACCTGGCTGCCTCGTCTCTCCTGCCAAGGCCCAGATTTGCAAGGCCCATAAGATAATAGCAGTGGATAGTATTTTTCTGTGTCATGTCGGCATCAAACACTGACATATCCGGCATGGAAACAGCAAAATAATCCATCTTGAACTCATCTCTAAGATGCTGCTCACCGTAGTCGAGAAGCTTATAGAATCTGGCATTGGCGGCCTTTTGGTCTCCAAGTTTTGCCTTGGCAAGGCCCTGGTACAAGATCATGTCAGCAGGCTGATCATAGTAATACATCATTCCTGCGACCTCCATTGCACCAAGTGTTGCCTTTTCATAGCACTCTTTTGCCCTGTCCTTATCCCCCATGAGCTCATAGGCAAGTCCAAGGTTGTAGTAAATATGGTTATCCTTGGTTCCTTCGAGTCTTCCTTCTCCAAGGTTCTCCGGATATTCAAGAGCCTTTTCAAGAAGCTTTTTTGCACCTTCACCATCTCCATCCTGCAAAAGAACTTTTGCCTTCTCTACCAGGCATACCTTGAACTGGGTCGTAATCTTACCCTCAGCGCCTTCCCAGGTCTGGAAGCTGTGGGAAGTAATCCTGTCATAGGCCTCGTCATGCATTTCAAGGTCATTAAGAAGTGTCACATACTCAGTGTAAAGATCATCTCTCTTTTCAATAAGCTCAATGTTATCCATATAAAGCTTATATCTATCCCTAAGCGGAACCTGCAATTTCTGATATAACTGGTCAAGCTCAAGGAATACTCTGGCATCAGCCTTATTAAGTTCAAAGGCCCTTTCCAGACAAGCTCTCGCCTTATCCTTATCGCCCATTTTATTGTAATAGGCTATAGAAAGATTCCTTAGGAGTGTTGGGAAACAGTCGTCTATCTTTTTTGCTTCCTCCCACAGGCTGATTGCCTCTTCATACTGCAGTTTGTCGTAGAAAAGACAACCAAGATAGTATCTGGCCATGGCATCATGATCATCATGATTTATCGCAGTTCTAAGCACAGCAATATCTTCAAGCTTATTAGGGAAGCAATATGCGGAATCACTTTCTTTTGCCTTTGTGAACTCTTCTGCCGCCTTATCATCTCTTCCAAGTTTCTGATAGTATGCCCCAAGATAGTAATGAATCATTGGTTTATCTCCCGGGAAAAGAGATAACGCAGAAGCAGCTTCCTCGTACAAACCTGCCTCAGCAAGGTCTCTTGCGACTAAAAGGTAGGTTTCATGGAAATCTCTGGTTATCCTGTGGAAAGCATCTCCTGTGTAGTCTTTGCTTTCTGACAGGGTATACAGAAGGAACATGGAAACAAAGTCAAAAGCGTCGAGCCTGAGATTATCGTGGATACAGCTTCTTGCCTCTCCGGTCCTTCCAAGCTTCATAAGGATTGCTGCCTTAAGCCCCCTTGCCTTGATGTTGTGAGCATTCTTAACAAGGCCCTTTTCTACAAGCTCAAGCGCCTCAGCATAGTCCTCTCTCCTTGTGGCAATTGCCGCCAGGTAGTAGAAAGACATCTCCTGAAGTTCGTTAACCCAGGTTGCCTTATAAAAGGCATCAAAGGCCTCATCATACTTTTCCTGATAAAACAGGGCCAGACCCAGATTGTAGTATGGCTCTGAGTCATAGGGATTTGGATGCATACTTGTAAGTCTTTTAAGAGCTGTTCTGAAATACTTCTCTGAAAGCTCAAACTGGCCTCTTCTGAAAAGAAGAAGTCCGTAGGCGTTATTTATTCTGGTATCACCGGGATCTCTTTTCAGCCCTTCCAGGTAATACGGATCAGGAAGCCATGTGGCATGTCGATACTGCTCAATATGCTGACCTGTAAGATACAGTTCTTCATTGGTCAGTATATCCTGAGGTTCTTTTGCAGCTTTTGCCGGTTCTGCCAGCTCCGGAACTCCCTGGAAAACTGGCTTATAAGACACCAGCTCTCTTTTTCCGTCAAGTACAGATATCTTGAATTTATATATATCTGAATCCTTATTGTTTTCGTCGACACTTGCCCCAGTTATTCCAAGCTCGTCAAAAGAAATATTGGCATCATAAACATCAACCGGTGACAGCTTGGTTTCCTTGTCATATACTCTTTTTCCATCGTATTCAAGAACAATATGGGCATTCTCTCTTGGAGATGTGGCATATACGATCACATGGATGCCCTTATCATCAAACTCCAGATTAAGAGCTGCGTTAATGGTGGCATTTTTGACCTGTCCTACAGCCTTGTAAGGCATAAAGTACTGCTTGAATACCTTTTCTTCATAGGGTTTAAGCCACGAAAAATCAGGCTGATTATCACAGTACATACCTGTCATCAGCTCAATGTATGGTCCATCTTCATCAGTAAGATTTCTGTCCCAGGCTTTACCGAAGTCACCGCATCCCCAGGTCCACTGCTTTTTGCCCGGAGAAACATGGTGATCAGCAACATGAAGAAGGCCAGCCTTTTTCTGGTAATCATAGCCCCCAACAAAGTTATAATCTGATTTTTCCGCCATGTAGGATGTAGGAACAGGAATGTTCTTATACCTGGATATATCAACGCCTTCACTGTAGTCATGCTTATAATACTCACCGGTAGCTATTGGAAAGCGTGATACAGCTCTTTTACCATGGTCGTAAACACTGTGTACATCCGGTGGGAATATTGACTGAGTATGATCATTAACAGAAACCGCAGGATTTGCCCACCACAGGAAAGTCTGCGGTAGTGGCGTCCTGTTATAGAGCTGACCTGTAATCTCTATATAAGCCTTGTCCGGATAAAGAGTAAACTTAGTAACCTCTTTGGTTCCGTACATCTGGTCAATATCGCCTGTTATGAGTGTTTTGCTACCATCATCATTGTCAACTATCTTGTAGTCCACAGGTGAATATGTGGTTGGTCTGTGATGCTGAGGCCAGTTAAACTCTATACCACCTGAAATCCATGGCCCGGTAAGGCCAACAAGTGCAGGCTTAATCACATGATTATAATAAACAAAGTCATAATCATTAGTCTTGTCGTAGGCTCTCTGAATACGTCCCCCAAGCTCAGGAAGGATCATGACCCTGATATATTCATTTTCCAGATATACTGCATTCCATTCATGGTCAGTCTTTTCCCTGCTGATGGTTGTAGTATTTGGATATGGATATATTTTGCCACAGCTCCCTTGATACACTCTCTTTTCCAGAAACATAGGATTTTTATCCGGACTACCAATTTCATAAGTAGGAATTATTGTCTTTTCTTGCCATATTCTAACTTCTTCCATTTCTACCTCTCCCTATTTTAAGTGAACGCATTCTGATTAGTCTTCCATACTCTGCCACTCGATAATGCCCTCGTACCCAGTACTGATCATCTTGTCCGCTTTCTTTTGAGAAATAAATGATACTCCATACTCATTAGTAAGTTTATCAAGATCATCATTAACATCTAATACATAATAAACATTCAAAGCATCATTTTTCAGTATCTCATATCTGTCCATAGAAGCGAATTTAGCCTGTTCATAATCTGTCGCTAATCGTTTCAATGCTTCTATATCATCTTCTGAATACAAAGACAATTCTTCCTCATCAAGAAGATTGGATACTTTGGCCTCTTTAGTTACACTGTAGTTAAATGACAGCTTCCCTTCTTTATCAATCTTATAGCAGGTCTGACCTGTTATAGTACTTGATATATCATGTGTAACCCACACGCTTCCATGACTGCCAATTGTCACCATGTCATCAGGTGATACATAAAGATTGTTACTATTGATTATTCTGTTTCCTGAAACCACAAGAGGAACAATTATGCTTCCAAGCTCCTCTCCTTCTCTATAATAAGTATACCTTAAAAAAAGCCCCTCATCCTTATCAAAAATAGCATAGCTTTTCTTAACTTCTGTCATATCGCTAAGCCCCTCATGCCAGATGCTATTAACAGCACTTTCCTTCTCGCTTCCGGACTCATAGACAATAGTCAGCATAGGACTCGGTTCAATAATAGTTTTTTCTGTAAGAACATCATTAATCGTGGAATTCTCACACAGAAACTCAGGTATATCTATATTATCAACATCGCCATAAGTAAGCTTAGTTACCATAAGGCTCATGCTTCGTGACATATGCCCTGTTCCGTTATTGATTGCATAGTCTCTTTCACCAGAAAGCTTTACCGCTAAAAGCTTTCTGCTCTCGGCATCAAATATATATTTGATTTCCGTAAAACTGTCTGAAGTAAATGATCCTCCTTTAAAAGCTTCCTCTAAGAAACTAAGCTTTTTTCCTTTAAAAGTAATAACAAAATGTCCTTCTTCATCTGGTTTTCCATCAAAAAAAACATTGACGTCTGACATCTCCGAAAGATCAGGTAAAAGAATCTTCTCAACATCTAAACAAGTTCTGGTTTTGCTCCCGATGTACTCATATGCTGTCTTCTCAACTCCGGCTTCCATACCTTTATAATACTTATACTCAGATGTTGAAGACTTATCAGTTGTGTCTCCCAGAATTGAAGAATATGAATCTGTACTATTGATTTTTCCACTTACAACCCACATATAGTTGTTGTCATCCACATAGTACCTGTCATATTGAAATTCATTACTTGAGCTGCTAGAACCATTTCCCATATTTATTCCAGTTGACTCAGACACACGAGTTTGTGAGCTGCTGCTTCCAGAACTACAAGATACGCCAAGATGACTTGCATAATGAATCTCTTCATAATTTGCCTCAAACAGACCTCTTATTGAAACATGCTGCCCGTCATATTCATATATGGCATCTATAGGATTCATAATATTAAATATAGACCTATAAATCCTGTCATAATTGAATCCCAAAACTGCTATAAATGCCAGAAGCAGAATTCCCCGAACCATCAATTTCTTTTTAGTGTTTTTATTTCTGTCCATTAAATGCCCCTTTAACCGTGCTTTTTTACCACTTTTACATAGGTGCACAGCATCTACTATGTATACAAACACCCTTATGAGAAAGATGCATTCGGAATCTTTTCTAACTCAGTTTGGCATATCTATCCTTTCTTTATACTATTCCAGTACTCCAACGCTGCTTCCATCTTTTTTATAACTTTATCAGGAAGCACCTTAGGACCTATGGAAAAGAGATTGTCGATACCCGCCACGGCACCTACGCCAAACTCATCATATATCGATGCGTGATAGTCCTTACTTCCATGCCAGAATTTAATCTTGCCAGAAAAATCGTTTGAAGGATTTTTATCGTATTTCCTGGCTATTTCCAGAGCTGTATCGATGCAGTTTTCCATGTCATCGTACTCTTTGAGACAGGAAAGAACCAGAGATTTAAAGATAAGTCCCATAATCTTCATCTTGGTAAGATAGCTGTTCTGCCTTTTATCAGTGCTGGTTGAATCAACTATGGTCATGAACCAGTCCATGAGTTCGCTGGCTTCTTTGTAATCTTTGGTGTTGTCCATGGAAACCAGCACCATAAACATTTCCATGGCAAACTGCAGAACTTTGACCAAAATTGAGACCAGCACTTTAGTGTAGGTTTCCATTGCTTCATCAATTTTGCCCGTCATCCTCAGTATATTGGCAATGTTGATATCAGCTATTCCCTGATAGTTTATCTTTTTAAATTCTTCGAGAGATTTCTCCGGGTTATCACGACCTTTCAAGGTTGCAATACGAAATTTTAGTCTAAAGACTTCCTGATCCGGGTCATCACTCTGTGAAACGTAGCAAAGAGCCGATTCAAAAAGCTCTATCGCTTTGTTTCTGTAATTCTTAAGGTCTTTTACCGATGAAACAATACTGTATGTATCCGCGCAGCTCGTGAGTATCTTGAAATTACCGGGGTATCTGACCAGGGCTTTTTCAGCCTCGGCTATGGCCTCGTCATATTTATCCTCGTGTAAAAGACCATCCAGCCTGTCGGAAATGTCTTTGATGTTCTTGGAAGACATACTATATCCCAGCAGTACGTCGACAGATATACTAAAAAAGTCTGCAAGCTGCATAAGAGTCAGAATATCCGGGACATTGCTTCCGCTTTCCCATTTTGATACAGCTCCAACGGTGACCCCAAAGGCTTCTGCCAGTTCTTCCTGAGTCAGATTCATGTCTTTTCGGTATTTCTTGATATTTTCATTTAGCTTTAACTGCATAAAAAACTCCCCCATTATCAACCCATGGTAGCTGATAATTTCTCTTTTTAATTCCAAGAGAGCCTTCCTCAATCTCCATCTGAGGCTTTACAAGCACTAATACTGCAAAAATAGCTGCCGCAAAGATCACGCAGAAGATAAGGATTGACTCTGTGCTCACCTTAGCTACAAGTGCGCTTAAAAGAAATGATCCAACGGGCATGCATGCTGTTCCACAAGCGCCCATTACTGCGGCTGCTCTTGCTATATATTTCGGATCAGCATTTTTCATGAACTGGATGTTTATTGTGCCGCCGATGGTTGATGCTGCTACCATCATGACAAAAAATGAAGCTGCCACGTCAACATAACAAGCGATATTGTTTCCTGCAAAGAGCCCGCCGCAGGCGATTCCAAGCATTGCAACACCGAGAGCAGCTGTTCCAAGCATTATCACCTTGAGTGGAGAGAGCTTCTTAGAGAGAACCGGTACAAGTGCTGATCCAGCGATACCTCCGATTGCAGCAAATGCGCCTGCAATACTGAGGATTTCACCTCCCATTTTGAATATCTCGCTGACAATTGGTGCCTGAAGCGCATTTATAGGAATAAGCATAAAGTTAAGTGCAACTGCAAGCAGTCCATAATTGCAGATAACACGGGAGTTTGCTACATATCTAAAGCCATCCAGGAAGAATTCAATTTTACTCTGCTCTTTCTTGTCATCTGCTTTTTCAGTTGCGGATGCAGCCTTGACTGCTTCAGTAACTGCAACTATTCCGGCCTTCATTACGCTGATAAGCACTGCTGCTATTACAAAAGTTGCTACATCAATCATCATTGCAAAAGAAACACCGGCTGTTGCGATGATCACGCCTGCAGCTCCTGTACCTGCCAGTGACGCAGCACTTGAAAGCATGGAGTTAAGACTCATTCCGCAGGTCAAATGCTCTTTTTTGATCACCTGCATTGTATAAGCTGATGTTGCAGGAAGATTAAAGGATTCAACTGTTGTGATGATCAATGTGAAAATTGCCATGATCAGTGCATTCACCAGGCCAGCTCTATATAAGAGTGCAAACAATGTGATAATTACAGCTCTGAGAAGGTGTGTAGCTACTATCACGTGCTTTTTGTTCATCTTCTCCACAATGGCACCGGCAAAAGGCTGTACCACTACATTTGGAAGTGTATTAAGTGCAAACACTATTGCTGACCACATTGCGCTGTGAGTAATCTGATAAACCAGCCATGTAAAAGCAATTGCATCAACAGAATCACCAAAGCGGTTGATAACTGTTGCAAAAATCAGTTTTCTATATTCACGTTCCTTAAGGATTTCCCCGTACATTTTCTTGTTCTGTTCCATATCTAAAGCCTCCTTACTTGTTTTCATGACTTTATTCTATATGGAACAGACACTTACTATAATACACTTGTTGTATTAGTTGTAAAAGAAAAACTTTCCGTTACGGAAAGTTTCTCTTTTAGCCCCCAAGAGTGGGGGTAGTAGGTTATGAAATTCTATGAAAATTCTATATCACGCTATCTTCCAGCTAACAGCCTGCTTTCTTCCACTGACAAAGTTCTTATATAATCCATCCTGCTCCATCAGCTCATCATGCTTGCCTTTTTGAACAATTCGACCTTTATCAATAACAACTATCTGGTCTGCATGTCTAACTGTCTTAAGCCTGTGGGCAATCATGATAATGGTCTTTTCTTTTGTCAGATTCTCTATGGCCTGCGTAAGTTCTTTTTCATTCTCAGGATCAACATTGGCAGTTGCCTCATCAAGGATAATGAAGGATGCTTTCCTCTTGTCCTCGATCTTGTCCCAGTCAATTTCAGACATAAGCTTAAAACTTACGGCTTTGATGGTTGAGATGCCCCACCAGGAAATAGATGACTGGATCCAACACCGTAAGATCAATATCAAATATATCTTCACACGTAAGTCTTTCATCCATCTGTATATTGCGGATATGACAAAAGAAAGTAGTTGAATCTCCAGTCTCGACAGTTCTTGCAACCTCGCATTCATACACCCATCGGCTTTCATTCAATACAGGAACATCCAATACCTCTCCTCTCACAACCTCATAAGAAATATCATTCTTAGCGCCATCTTTGGCATGTTTAGAGCCAAAGTAATCCATAAGAGGAAGCATATCTATGCTGACAAGGTTTGCACTAAAGACACCGGTTCTTAGAACGTTTTTCTTAGTCATCTTAGTTCCTGCCATACTTATAACAAATAAATATTGGTCGCCATCTTCATGCGTTGCACTTGCCCAGGTGATAGGAGCAAAGTTTGCAGAACCATCCTCGTTATTCGTGCCAATAATAAAAGAAGGCTGTACACACATAGAATATTTAGGATCAACAGATCGTCTTTTTGCCATTTTATCTCCTCAGACAGTAAGTTTTGCTGAAAGATAATCAAATCAGCAAACCTGAATTTGTCTAACCATTTATCATTGGCTGAAAAAATTGGTGTGTCACGTTCAGCTGTTTCGAATTGGGAAAGCGAAAGAAATTATCCTGATCTGCAAATAATAGTTTCTTTATCAGAGATATTGGACATTCCTCTTGATTCACTTTTAAAAGATGATGCTGAGGTAATTGAGAAAATCGCAACTGATACAAAGCAACGCAAAAAGTTGAGCGCAAAGGTAAAAATACTTTATGCCTTCTCTGCAGCCCTTTTTATTGCGGTATGTGCATTGCTTTATTTCACCAGATACCAGGAGATATCTGATGCGAGCAAGATAAAAACAGTTCAATTGAATGGCGAAGATCTTGTTGTTTCTGTGGACATTCCAAAATACCGAAGCCTATGTGGGTGGTATATGGACTGGGGAAAAGATGGCAAAACAATCACCGTATCTCTTATTACAAAACGAGACCTATCTTTTTATAATCAATCTGTAGATGTGATTCCTCTCATAAGAGACGACAAGCCCGAAAGGATAGTGTTTGTATATAACAATCACCCCTTCGCAACATATAATGCAGATGATATCCGGATAAACTAACAACATGGTGGTCATCACGACCACCATGTTGTATTTTAATGGAAGATTATGTTCAAATATAATGCTCATTCCAACAAACTGGAATTGTTAACACTCTGTCTTATTGCACCGGAGGCATAAAGCATAAAATGCAATCGCCAGAAACTGTGATACCACAGACACAGTGACAAGATACACAGGATTCAAATCATACAGGGCACCGAGAAGCCAACTGCCCAGAAACCACGCAATACCAAATCCTGTCTCAAATATTCCGAAACCGGTGCTTCGCATGGAACGCGGGACGATTCCGCTGACAGCTGCTTTCATAATACTTTCCTGCGCACCCATTCCAATCCCCCACAGAATTATCCCAGCTCCGATCAACCAGGCATTTCCAGTCATAAAAACAAAACATGAGAAGAATGTGCTGCATAGTGTGGAAATGATCAGAGCCTTCAGCCCGACCTTATCATAAAGCCAGCCAAAGAATAGTGCAGCAAAGGCATCCACAGCCATTGCCCCAGCATATAGCAGGCTGAGCATGGATTCATTAAATGCTCCGGTATTAGCCGAATGAAGTGTGATCAGGGTGAAGTCTGCAAAGCCAAAAGCAAAAAAGCAGATGGCCGCCATGAACAGAACAAATGACTTCCTGAATTCAAAGCTTGCCGGTTTATCTTCCTGCTTTTCAAAGATCTCCGGATCAGGGTATCTTATCTTTGCTGTCAAAACAAGAGCTATGGTGATCATTGCAGGAACAAGCAGTATCGCAAAAGAGATCCTATACGTTGTAAAAAGGTCGTCTGTACCTTTTACAAGAGCTGTTACAAAAAGCAGTACCGGTCCGAGAAACGCGCCAAGCTGATCCAGAAACTCCTGATAGGCAAAGCCTTTTCCGGTTCCGATCTCGCTTGCCGCAAAGCTTACCAATGTGTTTTTGGCAGGCTTTTTTATCGCTTTTCCGATACGCTCCAGGATCACAAGACCGCAGGCCCAAATCCAGCCATGTTCAGGTACGAGTGCCAGTGCAGGAATCGCCAGAGCCTGTATTACATAGCCTGTGATAACAAATGTCCAGTATTTCTTCGTTTTATCTGCTATAAATCCGGATATGAGCCTTAGTGAATACCCGCACAATTCTCCTATACCGGACACAAATCCGATGGTTGCAGCGGATGCCCCTGCGAGGTTCAGATATTCGCCCAATATGCTTCTGGCGCCTTCATGAGTCATGTCCGAAAACAGACTTACGATTCCCATCAGGGTTATAAATATTATGGCGCCAGACAAAGCCCTTTTTTTATCCATGTTCTACTCCACTA
>NZ_ATVX01000021.1 GCF_000420945.1 Butyrivibrio sp. VCB2006 | reverse complement strand
TCCACTCGACAGAATGTTTCTTTTTGGCCATAAAAAATCCCCCTAAAGGAGACTTTGGTTATTTCCATTGTCTACTTTAGGGGAATCATATCATTTTCTCGTATCCTCTTATTTTTTGGCTGTAAAACTGTTTAAACTACTGTACCAAAGTAAGAACACCGGAATTAGAGTGATTTGCCTGTGCCAAAATGGAGTTGCCCTCATTCTTTTCTCAAGACAATCCGTGTCATATAGTATATCGACTTTGGAATATATGATACTTAGTTAGAAATATAACTAAATATCTGGAAAAAAGTATAGCTACAATTCACAATTAGATTGTGCTAATGTGATTAGTAACAACAATTTTGGAAACGAGGAGAAACAAAAGATGAGAATAGTGGCTGCTGATATAGATAGCGTTGGAACTGATATAGACTATAGCCTGTTTAATGATTTGGGCGATGTCACATACTATGATGACAAGATAACAGAGGGAAATGCCAGGGAGCGTCTTGCGGGAGCAGAGGTTTTAATGATCAATAAGAGTGTTATCACTGATAAGCTTTTAGATGATGCACCTGATTTAAAGCTTATCTGCGAGTTTGCTACAGGCTTTGATAATGCTAATATTCCGGCCTGCAACAGGCATGGGGTTAAGGTTGCAAATGTGGTGAACTATTCAACAGCTTCTGTTGCGCAACATACTTTTGCTCTTTTGTTCTATCTTGTGGAGAGTATGAGGCACTATGATGAGTTTGTTAAAAGCGGCGATTATGCAAATCAGCCTCATTTTTGCTGTCTGGATATTCCATTTCATGAGCTTGACGGAATGACTTACGGAATAGTCGGAATGGGAAATATTGGAAGAAAAGTGGCTCAGATTGCTACTGCTTTCGGAGCGAAGGTAATCTTTTATTCCGCATCGGGAAACAGTACCTGTACAGATTATGAAAGAGTTGAGTTTGACGAACTTCTCAGAAGATCAGATGTGATTTCTCTTCATTGCCCCCTTAGCGACAGGACAAGAAACCTTTTTGATGCCAAGGCATTTGATAAGATGAAAGAAACTGCGATTCTCATCAATGTTGCAAGAGGAGCGGTTGTAAGTGAAAAAGATCTGGCAGATGCGCTTATAAATAACAAGATTAAGGCTGCAGGACTGGATGTGCTTAGTCCGGAACCTATGGCAAAAGATTCACCTCTTTTGGCAATTCAGGACAGCACAAAGCTGATGGTGACACCTCACCTTGCCTGGGCAAGTACAGAGGCACGTAATCGTTGCCTTGAAGAGGTTAAGAAAAATGTACAGGCCTATCAGAGAGGCGAAGCAAGAAATATAGTTAATCCATGAAAAAAGAGCAAATATCCGGGATAATCGGATATTTGCTCTTTGTATTATTCCGCGTTAAATGCCAGCTGAGCAAAATTGTAAAAACCAAGATACCATACATGGAAATCGTGAGCACCATCTACCTCCTGCCACATGAAGTTTTCGCCTTCTGTGAGCTTATCACACAGAGCAGGGATAGTCTTGGCTGCTGCAGAGGAGCTCTGATAAGCTGTTCTGTCCTGCTTGCCGCAGATGTTGTAGAAGTAGTAGACTGGATATTCGCTGTCAGATATTATTGATGCGGTCTTGGCAGCAACGTTACTGGTGGGAGCTGCTGAAAAAGCTCCAAAGTAGCCGAACATATCAAGACATTCTCCGATACCTATATTGATTGTCTGCATTCCACCCATGGACAGACCGGCAATAGCCCTGTGTGCCCTGGCAGCAGAAAGGTCATAACCTTCTTCGTAGTCTGCATAGGTGCTATAGTGTGAATCTATATAAGGAATCAGGTCATTTCTAAGCTCTTTTCCAAATAGATAAAATGATTCAATGCCGGAACCCTTTGCTGACCCGCTTTTTCCGGCGTTCTTGCCTGCACGTCCGTTTGGAGTGATAACTATAAATGGCTCAATGTCTCCGTAGTATGCAAGGTTGTCCATGATTGCCTTAACGCGGGAGGTGCTCTTATTCATTCCCCATTCATCTTCATTTCCACCAATACCGTGCATCAAGATCATTACGTTATATTTCTTGTCTTCGCTATATCCGGCGGGAAGATAGATATTTGCTTCCTTGGTGTACTCGCTTCCGTCTCCTGCGTAGTCGTAGGTTGTGTAGGTGATACGTTCAATTGTTCCGGATTCCTGGCCTGTTCTGAGGGCAGTATATTTCGGAAGAACCATGTCTCCGACTTCTGCGTGCTGATCCTTAGGGTCAGGCTTTTCAGTATCAGTACTGCTTTCTGATGCGGAGTCTTCTACAGAAGAAGTTTCTGAGCTACTCTCTGCTGGCTGACTGCTGAGGTCTACGGAGTCAGCTTCCGCAGAATAAGAGGTTTCTTCGGCAATTGCCTTCTCGATATTGTTGCCGCATCCGTTTAGGATAAGCCCCATTGCTAATAATCCAATAATAACTTTCTTTTTCATATGTATTTCTTGTCCTTACAGTGTTTTTTCAAATGCTAGTTTAGGACATTTGGAAAGATATTTCCTACCACATATTTCCTGAGTTTATTCAGATATTGCGAAAAAGATTACCCATATCAGTGGGAATATCGTATAATGAATGCAAAGATAGCATATAAAATGCGGAGATAACTATGATTAGAAGACAATATATGACTAAAAATATAATGAAAACTATTGGAGCGATGCTGATTGCAGTAGCCGTAACCTTGTCAGGTACAATGGGAATAACTGCATATGCAACATCAAATACCGGTTCTTTGGGTGCTTCTATTACGAATGTTCAGGAAGCCAGCCCGGTAGCTACTGCTACAACAACTGTAACAGCAGAGGAGGCAAAAGAAGCGACTGCCACCGAAACAGAGCAGGAGAAGGAAGAAGTAGTAATTCCTCAGAACAACACAGTAGTTGTAAATGGCAAAATTACAAAATCCACCCTGGATGGTCACTATTATGCTTACAGCATTCCCGGACTTGCTGTCGTTTCATCTCTGGCCGATATGCAGAAACAGGCTAACTTCATGGTGCTTGAATATTTTTTTGTTTCTACCTGGGATTTGTACAAATATACAGCCCCTGCGGCCGTTGAGACAATGGAGATAGTTGCCCAATCCGAGAATGCAGCGCTTGGAGCTACTTTCCAGATGACTGTAAGCAGATATTTTTCTATGAAGGTATATCCATTTGAGAATGATGAAATGCAGGTGACAACAAAAGTTTCGATACCGACAGCATTCAGGAGCGAAAATAATACTTACGCTATGGTATGTGTAAGAAATGGTGGAGCATTTGAGATTCTGCCGGATCTTGACGACGAACCTACAACCGTAACCTTCAATGCACATGCAGGAACTGCTGCATACGGAATCATCAAATATCTTGATAAATAAGCTGTTTAAAGAGACCGAAAGGTCTCTTTTTTCTTTCGTTGACTAAGGTAATCCTACCCCTTATAATTTAAATGTTAAGAAAATCTTAAAAATATATATGAGGGGAAGAGTATGTTAAAAAGTGTTGGGAAAGCCTTACTTTCTGTAGGTGCGCTTATTGGGGTGATCGCGCTCCTGTCTTTATCACCTGTAGCCAAAGTGGATGTTTCTGCAAGAGGCCCTGAAGTGGCAATGGGTGTTGACGTTTCCAAATATAACGGAGGAATCAACTGGCAACAGGTCAAGAATTCCGGTGTCAAATTTGCAATGATCAGAGTTGGTACTACCAAGAAAGGTATCGACGAGCAGTTCGTTAACAACATAGTTAACGCTAATGCTGTTGGCATCAGAACCGGTATCTATATTTATTCTTATGCTACTAACCCGGAACAGGCAGCAGCAGAGGCTAACTTGGTTTTGTCCTGGATTGCTCCTTATACTGTTTCTTTTCCTATTGCAATAGATATAGAGGATTCCTGTCAGAAGGGCCTTAATGCAGCTCAGCTTCAGGCTATAGCTGATACTTTCTGCGGAATAATATATGCAAATGGTTATGAGCCAATGGTATATGCCAGCAAGAACTGGTTTATGGGAAGAATGCCTGTGGTTTCATCTCCTAAGTGGGTTGCTCAGTACAGTAGCAGTTGCGAATATCCCGGTGATTATGCTATGTGGCAGTCAACCAGCCACGGTTCTATTGCCGGAATTCCTTCAAGAGTTGATGTTAACCACCTGTATGTGGACTACTTTAGCCGCATGATTCAGGAAGGCTTCAACAGCTACGGCGGTAACATCTACTATTATCACAATTACAGAAGAATGTCCGGATGGCTCAATCTTTCCAACGGTAGATATCACGCCGATGCAAGCGGAATTATCAATGCCGGATGGTTCCAGGATGAGTCCGGAATATACTATCTTGATCCTGCCCAGGGCGGTCTTGCTAAGGTTGGATTTGCAGATATTGATGGACACAGATATTTCTTTGATGCCAATGGTGTTAGAAGAACAGGACTTATCGATGTGGGCGGAGCTATTTGCTATGCAGGCGAAGACGGAATTTGCCAGAAGGGGCTTATCCCTCTTGCGGACGGAGTTCATTACTTCGATGATCAGTATCTCATGCATGTTGGTCTGACTCAGATTGGAAATAAGCTTTACTACTTCAATGAAGCCGGTGTAATGCAGACTGGAATGCTTGCTTTTGAGATTGGCAAGTTTATGTTCGGAGCAGACGGAGCTGCTGTATCAGGATGGTTTACCAATGAGCTTGGACAGAGATTCTACTTTGGACCTGACTACAAGGCCACTGTAGGACTTACAACAATAGATAAGTCAGTATATCTCTTTGGAAATGACGGTGTTATGTTTACCGGATGGTCAGGAGATGTTGGCGGAAGATATTACTTCGGAGCTGATGGCAAGATGGTTAGCGGATGGAACGCTATCGATGGCAGAGCCTTTTACTTTGGATCTGATGGTTTGATGGCTCTTGGTCTTGCTTCTCTCAAGGATGGTGTATATTATCTTGATCCTGCTGATGGACATATGGTTGTGGGCTGGGTACAGCTTCCTGATGGATGGAGATATTTCGATGCCAACAATGGCAAGATGCTTGCTAAGGTTACAGCAGTGCTTGATAATGTAGAGTGCACCTTTGACAAAAATGGTCTTTTAGTGGCACCTGCAGGATGGGTTCCCGGAACTCCGGCACCAGTTGATCCTACTACAGTAGTTGCCCAGGCACCTTCTGTTCCAACAACAGGAACTCCACAGTAACCAGTTAAATATCACTAAAATACAGGACTTGCGTCAGAAATGGCGCGAGTCTTTTTCTTTTTACATATTATTAGAATAAAAGCATTAAGTATGATACAATAAAGCGGCATAAAAAATAGAATGATACTCAAAAAGAGAGGTAATTTTATAATGGATTTATTACAAGCAAAAGAAAAACTTGCAAAGTACGGACAGGAGCATGTCCTTAAGTACTATGATGAGCTTTCAGAGGCAGAGCAGAAGGATCTTCTTAACCAGATTGAAGAGACTGATTTCGCAGTACTTGAGAACTGCAAGAACCTTGGCAAGAGTGAAGGAAGAGGAACATTTTCACCACTTGCTGCAATGCAGGTTTCTGAAATCGAAGAGAGAAAAGAAGAGTTTAGAAAGATTGGTGTAGATACGATCAAGGCCGGTAAGGTTGCAGCAGTTCTTCTTGCAGGTGGAATGGGAACAAGACTTGGTTCAGACAACCCAAAGGGAATGTATGATATTGGACTTACTAAGCCTGTTTATATTTTCCAGAGAATCATTGAGAACCTTCAGGATACTGTTAACCAGGCAGAGGGGGCTTACATTCATCTCTTTATCATGACAAGTGAGAAGAATAATGATGCTACAGTAAACTTCCTTAAGGAGCATAACTTCTTTGGATATCCTGAGGATAAGATCACATTCTTCAAGCAGGATATGGCACCTGCATCTGATTACGAAGGCAAGGTATACATGGAGGGTAAGGGTAGAATTTCTACATCTCCTAACGGAAATGCCGGATGGTATTCATCAATGCTCAAGGCAGGACTCAGAGATACTCTGTTAAAAGAGGGAATTGAGTGGATTGATATCTTTGCCGTAGATAATGTTCTTCAGAGAATTGCAGATCCTTGCTTTGTTGGAGCAACTGTTAACGCTGGAGTTGCTTGTGGCGCAAAGGTTGTTAGAAAGAACGCTCCTGATGAGAAGGTTGGTGTAATGTGTCTTGAGGATGGAAGACCATCTATCGTTGAGTACTATGAGCTTTCACAGGAAATGATGGATGCCAAGGATGCTAACGGCGATCCAGCTTACAACTATGGTGTAATCCTTAATTATCTCTTCAATGAGAAGGCTCTTTTTGATATAGCACAGAATACTCTTCCTCTTCACGTTGTTGAGAAGAAGATTCCTTATATTGACGAGAATGCAAACCTTGTTAAGCCTGAAACTCCAAACGGTTGCAAATTTGAGCAGCTTGTTCTTGATATGATCCATGAGCTTGACACATGTCTTCCTTACGAGGTAGTAAGAGAGCATGAGTTTGCTCCTATCAAGAATAAGACAGGTATTGATTCAGTAGAATCAGCAAGAGAGCTTTGCAAATTGAACGGAATAGAACTGTAAGTTAACAAAAAGACAGGTATATATAACATAACCACGTTGATAAGTACGAGATTCACATATACAATGATATCAATATAAAACATATAGTTTGATACGGAGGTGTACTATGGCTATTCTAGTAACAGGTGGCGCTGGATACATTGGATCACATACGGTAGTTGAGCTGCAGAATGCAGGATATGATGTTGTTGTTATGGATAACCTTGCTAATTCCAGTAAAAAGGTTATTGGAAGAGTTGAGGCTCTTACTGGCAAGAAGGTTCCTTTCTATGAGACAGATATCAGAGATAGAGAGGGCCTTGAGAAGATCTTTTCAAATGAGAAGATTGACAGTGTAATTCATTTTGCAGGACTTAAGGCAGTTGGTGAGTCTGTACAGAAACCATGGGAATACTACGATAACAATATAGCAGGAACTCTTACTTTGGTTGATGTTATGAGAAAGCATGGCTGCAAGAATATTATTTTCTCATCTTCAGCAACTGTTTATGGTAATCCTGCATTTATCCCGATTACAGAGGAATGCCCTAAGGGTACATGTACTAACCCATATGGTTGGACCAAGTCTATGCTTGAGCAGGTACTTTCAGATATTCAGAAGGCTGATCAGGAGTGGAATGTAGTTCTTCTTAGATACTTCAATCCTATCGGAGCTCATAAGAGCGGAACAATTGGTGAGAATCCAAACGGAATACCTAACAATCTTATGCCTTTCATTACACAGGTTGCAGTTGGTAAGCTTCCTGAGCTTAATGTATTCGGTAATGATTATGATACTCCTGACGGAACCGGTGTTAGAGATTACATCCATGTTGTAGACCTTGCACTTGGACATGTTAAGGCTCTCAAGAAGCTTGAGAAGGGCAGCGGACTTAACATCTACAACCTTGGAACAGGCGTAGGATACAGCGTTCTTGATATTGTTAAGAACTTCGAAGAGGCAACAGGTGTTAAGATTCCTTACGTGATCAGAGACAGAAGACCAGGCGATATCGGAACATGCTACTCAAATGCTGATAAGGCTGAGAAGGAGCTTGGCTGGAAAGCACAGTACGGCATCAAGGAGATGTGTGCTGACTCATGGAGATGGCAGAGCCAGAATCCTAATGGTTATGAAGACTAATGGCCATTTGTTGATGAAATAATAATATAATGTTATTCTAATGTAGCTATCTGCACAGTATGTGGATAGCTACATTTTTTACTAATAATTGGGGTGTTGTGGGGAAAATAATAGAATCAGAGGTGACAATATGTACCAAATAGAATGCGATACCCATACACATACTTTATATTCAAGACATGCTTATTCAACCATAGAAGAAAATGTCAGAGCTGCCAGAGACTGCGGAATTAAACTTCTTGCAAGCACTGATCATTTCAGCGATATGCTCTTTGGTGACTATGAGAACGTGAAAAATTATCAGTATTTCTTTTGCTCATCAAACTGGCCCAGACAGTGGAATGATGTCATGGTGTTAAGGGGATGTGAAGCTGATATTGTTGATATGGAGGGCCATTTCTTTGGCCATGATATTGCTGTTGAGAAATCAGTAGTTGGTGATCCATATGATCCAGAGAGAAACCTTCAGGAGCTGGTTTTCGAGAGACTTGATTTTGTTATTGCTTCTGTCCATGCCAAAAGACATACAGAAGGCAAGTCAGTAGCAGAGAATACCAAAATGTATATCAAAGCCCTTGAGAATCCCAAGGTTTTCTTTATAGGACATATCGGAAGAGCCGGAGTTCCCTTTGATATGGACGAGGTGCTTCTTAGGGCAAAAGAGCTTAATAAAGCGGTAGAGATCAACGAACACAGCTTTTTCTGGGAGGGCCATCATCAGATGGTGTGCAGAGATATAGCTGTAAGATGCGCTGAGCTTGGGGTTTCAATCTGTGTAAATACAGATGCTCATATGTCTTTGGAAATCGGACAAACCCAGAAGGCCCAGGCGGTGCTTGAAGAAGTTGGTTTTCCGCAGGAACTTATTATAAACAGAACAAAGGAAAGCTTTTTAGAAGGGCTTTCAAAAAGCGGAGTATGTAATGTTCAGATTATGGGTTAAATTAATTGATGATAATCACCTTTTGAAGGACACAGTCATTTGTGACAGCACAAGTGATACCAGAACTCACAAGGTGATGAATGCCATTGAAAAAGCCTGCTACGAGCTGGATCTGTCCAAACCTATATGGCTTGAAACAACAGTCAGAGACTTCCAAAGGCACTCCAAATGCAGGTTTACCAAGGATGCATTTATTGAACAGGTTCCGTTTGATTACATGGAAATTCAGGTAATTGAGGAAGAGTATTGATTAACAGTTAAGATCAAATATTATTTTTTTATAATAATTAAAACACAATTCCGTCACAAAACCTTTCTATACTATAGCCATAATCCAGAAAGGAAGAAGGTAGTTATCATGTACGAAGATGACAAGATGGAACAGGGTGGTGTAAAAAACGATACTTACGTAAACTCACAGAGTGATGCTGTGAATAATACAGCTCAGAATAATTCACAGAGCTACAACTCTTATGGAAGTGGACAGGGACAGGCAAACAATACCTATTCATACAATCCTTATTCCTATGGTAATGGTCAGCAGAGCCAGAATGGTTATCGCTATGGCAATGCAGGAAATACATATTCTTACAACAATCAGCAGCAGGCACACACATACGGAACATACCAGTATAATGTGAACAATGGTGCTGATGTAACACCTGCTAGGCCGGCCAAGAAGAACACAGCTGCAATTGTGGTAGCTGCAATTGCAATCTTAGCTCTTTTGGTTGGAGGCGTTGGTGCTTCCTACTATACAATTGCTAACAGGGTTGCAGATAAGGCAGCGCAGACAGAGGTTGTTGAAGAACAGGAAACAGAGACACAGACTCAGGTAGCACAGACAGAAACTACTGAGGAAAAGGTTCAGACAACAACTGTATCAGCTGAAACTAAGGCTGTTGTAACTGATGTTACTGCTGTAGTGTCAGAGGTAATGCCTGCAATGGTTATTATCCATAACAACTACACTGCTTCAGCAAGCTATTTCGGTTATACACAGACTCAGGAAGCAACTGCTTCAGGAAGCGGAATTATTGTTGGACAGAATGACACTGAGCTTTTGATAGCAACCAATTATCACGTAATTGAGGGCGCTGATTCTTTGGAAGTTATCTTTAACGATGACTCAACCCTTTCAGCAGTAGTAAAGGGTACAAACTCAGACATGGATCTGGCAGTCATCGCTGTAATGCTTGATGATATTTCAAGCGATACAATGAACAACATAAAAGTTGCTACACTTGGTGATAGTGACGCGCTTGTACTCGGAGAGCCTGCCATTGCTATCGGTAATGCACTTGGATATGGACAGTCAGTTACAACCGGTGTTATTTCAGCACTTAACAGACAGGTTGAACTTGATGATGGTAGTACAAGAGAGTTTATCCAGACAGACGCAGCTATTAACCCAGGTAACTCTGGTGGAGCACTTCTTAATCTCCAGGGCGAAGTAATAGGCATTAACTCCAACAAGATTGGTGGAGATACTGTAGAGGGTATGGGATATGCTATTCCTATTTCCGCAGCTAAGCCTATTATTGAACAGCTTATGAATGAAGAGACCAAGATTAAACTTTCTGATGAGGAGAGAGGATATATTGGAATCTCAGGTGTAAGTGTTACTTCAGATGTATCTTCTGTTTACGGACTTCCAATGGGAGTTTATATAGCAGAGGTTTCAAATGGCGGCGGAGCCGCAGCAGCAGGCCTTGAGAAGGGCGATGTAATTGTTGCTTTTGATGGTCAGGAGATTACCTCCATGGATGATCTTCAGACAAGACTTCAGTACTATGCGATTGGTACTACTGTTCCTGTTACTATTATGAGACAGAATGGATCAGAGTATACAGAAATTACTTATGATGTTACACTAGGAGGAGCAACCTCCGTAAGTACCAAGGATTCAAACGCAGCTGAAGATGGTGGCAGCTCAGGGAAGTATGACGGAAGACAGACTCCCGGCAAGCCGGAAGACAGATCAGGAAACTTTGAATCAGGTTCAGGCGGACATTGATTAGGCACTAATGTATAGAAACTATATGGTTGCTATGGATGACGAGGAGCCATCCATAGCAATTTCTTTTTTAAGGTAATTGCTCTTCATTTAGGGAGAAGTATTATATGACAGATAACAGAAACAATGATTTCGACTTCAGAGAAGTAACCGACGACGAAAGAGTGGATATTCAGGACACTCCTGTAGATGTGGTGGATTCAGGAAATACAGATGATACCACAGCAAAAGATGAGTCAGCTAAATCAGATTCAGAGAATAAGGATGGATCAGGCAGCCAGGAATATGAGGATGTCTGCTTTGTATGCAGAAGACCTGAGAGCAAGGCCGGAAAGATGTTCCATCTTCCCAATAATATCAGTATCTGTGATGATTGCATGCACAAGACAATGGATGCTGTAAGCCAGTTTGATTACCAGAATATGCTTAATAATCCAAATCTTATGAATGAGCTTAATAAGCATAGCGGTATGCCTAACATGGGATTCTTCAATATGGGAGACCTCACAAACGGCAATTTCAATATGGGCGGAGGAATCCCCAATTCACAGAAGATCAAGAAAAAGAGTGAGGCAGCAGCCAAGCCTGCTTTTGATATTAAGAATATTCCGGCACCTCACAAGATCAAAGCTAAACTTGATGAGTACGTAATAGGACAGGATCAGGCCAAAAAGGTTATGTCTGTTGCTGTATATAACCACTACAAGAGAGTGGCTACAGACACAATGGATGAGATTGAAATCGAGAAATCAAACATTCTGTTACTTGGACCAACAGGTAGTGGTAAGACATATCTGGTTAAAACTCTGGCCAAGCTTCTTGATGTGCCCCTTGCTATTGCAGATGCCACATCACTTACAGAAGCAGGATATATCGGAGATGATATCGAGAGCGTTGTAAGTAAGCTTCTTGCAGCTGCAGGAAATGATGTTGAGAAGACTGAACACGGTATTATATTTATAGATGAGATCGATAAGATTGCCAAGAAAAAGAATACCACAAGCAGAGACGTAAGTGGTGAATCTGTCCAGCAGGGAATGCTTAAGCTTTTGGAAGGCTCCAATGTAGAAGTTCCTGTGGGCGCAGGCAGCAAAAATGCCATGGTTCCGCTTGCAACAGTTAATACAAGAAATATTCTCTTTATCTGCGGTGGTGCATTCCCGGACCTTGAAGAGATTATCACACAGAGACTTAACAAGCAGACATCAATAGGTTTTGATGCCGATCTTAAGGACAAGTATGAGGATGATCCAAATCTTCTTACCAATGTTACAGTAGAGGATCTCAAGAAATTTGGTATGATCCCTGAGTTCCTTGGTCGTCTTCCTATTATCTGCTCACTGCAGGCTCTTACTAAGGAAATGCTTGTTCAGATATTAAAAGAGCCCAAGAATGCTATTCTCAAACAGTACCAGAAGCTTCTTGCCCTTGATGAGGTAGATCTTAGGTTTGATGATTCAGCACTTGAAGCTATAGCTGAAAAGGCCCTTGAAAAAGATACAGGAGCAAGAGCTCTTCGTGCTATTATCGAGGAATTTATGCTGGATATCATGTATGAAATTCCTAAGGATGAGAATATCGGAAGAGTAACTATTACAAGAGATTATATAGAAGGTAAGGCTTCTCCTCTTATTGAGATTCGCGGAGAGGCAGTACAGCCCAAACTTCCACAGTTCAATGTAGAACAGGCCACCAATGCCTGATAAAGAAAACCCACAGCGTTAAGCTGTGGGTTTGTTTTATCCGAATACAATTCGTGTTCCTGCTTTTCCTTTCAAAGCATCCTGAACGGTTTCAAGAGATGTAATTACTACTTCTCCATCGTGGTTGGATTCAAGGAATTCAATAGCGGCTTCAATCTTAGGAAGCATGTTAGTTTCGCCAAATTCCTCTGCAGAGATCAGGCTCTTGGCTTCGGAAACAGTCATGTTGGTAATTGGTTCCTGATCGTCCTTCTCAAAGTTCTTGTAGACAAATGGTACGGATGTGAGGATTATGAGCTTGTCAGACTTAAGATCTGCAGCAAGCTTACCTGCTATAGCATCCTTTTCTATTACAGCGGAAGCGCCCTTGAGAACGTGTCCCTGCTGAATAACAGGAATTCCGCCGCCTCCGCAGGCAATTACAATCTGACCTGCATCAGCAAGAGTTTTTATTGCGTCGATTTCAACTATATCGATTGGCTTAGGAGCTGCGACAATACGTCTGTAGCCCTTGCCAGGATCTTCTTTTACAAAGTTGCCCTTTTTAACTTCGTTATCGGCATCTTCCTTGGACATGTATCTTCCGATTGCCTTGGTAGGAGCGTAGAATGCTTCGTCATAAGGATCAACCGTAACCTGTGTAAGGATTGTGCTGACTGCCTTGGAAATTCCTCTTCCTGTAAGCTCTGTCTTCAGAGAGTTCTGAATATCATATCCAACATAGCCCTGGCTCATTGCGTTACATACGCACATAGGAGCGGCTGTGTAATCAATATACATTCTATGGAGCTCAGTCATTGCCTTGTGGATCATGCTGACCTGAGGACCATTACTGTGCGTGATTGTAAGTTGGTATCCAGCTTCCACAAGATCTGCGAGAGCCTTTGCTGCGACTTTGGTCGCTGTGAGCTGTTCGGAGGTTGTAACACCGAGAGCGTCATGACCTAGAGAAACTACTGCTTTAATGTTTTCCATAATGTCTCCATTTCCGCGTGTTTTCTGATGAAAAATTTAAGTACATTGTACAAAATAATTATCCACTTTACAATAATAAACAATTTGTAGTAGTATAAGTTTTCGTTGGTTCAAAATTGATTTAATGAATTATTTTTTATATTATTTGTTTGATTATTTTTCATTTGCTTAGGTGATAGAAATGGCTAAGACTAGTAATATTAAGGATCTGACAATCGGAGATCCTATGAAGCTTATCATGAGCTTTGCAATGTCTCTGTTTTGGGGCATGCTTTTCCAGCAGCTCTATAACATTATTGATACGGCTATCGTATCCTGGACTCTTGGTAAAGAGGCATATGCAGGTATGGGATCTACCGGTGCGGTCAACTTCCTTATCATGGGATTTTGCATGGGTGTTTGCAACGGTTTTGCAATTCCCATAGCTCAGAGATTTGGTGCAAAAGATTATAAGAGCATGCGCAAGTTCTTTACCCATGCGATTATTCTGTGTTCAGTATTTGCTGTGGTAATGACATTTTTGGTCAGTATGTTCTGCAGACAGATCCTTATTGCCATGAGGACTCCGGATACAATTCTTGACAGTGCATATCAGTATATAATTGTTATTTTCCTGGGAATTCCGGCGACTTATATGTACAATCTCCTTTCAGCGACCATCAGAGCGTTGGGAGATAGTAAGCACCCTGTGCAGTACCTGATAATCGGATCAGTAGTCAACATCGGTCTTGACCTTGTGTTTATCATGGTATTTCATATGGGCATCTTCGGGGCTGCTTTTGCCACTGTTGTGTCACAGCTTGTTGCAGGAACCCTTTGCCTTATATTCATAATCAGAAAAATAGAAATAATGCGTCTTACCAAGCAAGACTGGAATCTGGACAAATCACATTTCACGATCCTTATAAATATGGGAGTTCCCATGGGACTTCAGTATTCTATTACAGCTATTGGAAGTGTTATTTTGCAGACTGCAATTAATGGACTTGGAGAGGATGCGGTTACTGCTGTTACAACAGCAAGCAAGGTTAGCATGTTCTTTTGCATTCCATTTGATGCTCTTGGCTCTACTATGGCTACCTACGGCGGACAGAATGTTGGTGCCAAGAAACTTGATCATCTGTCCTTGGGACTTAGAGCGGCAATTAAGATTGGATGCATTTATTCCGTTCTGGCTTTTGTAATCCTGGCATTCTTTGGAAGGAATTTTGCTATGATATTCCTTAAGCCAAGTGAAGTTACATGCCTGGATAATGCGCACCTTTTCCTGATATATAACAGCTTGTTCTATATTCCACTTGCCCTCGTAAACATTGTCAGATTCCTTATTCAGGGAATGGGATATTCAATGTTTGCGGTACTGGCCGGCGTTATGGAGATGATAGGAAGGACACTTATGGCTGTTCTCATGGTGCCACAGATTGGATTTACCGCAATCTGCCTCGCCAGCCCGGTGGCATGGATTCTGGCAGATGCGTTCCTGATTCCTGCGTTCATTATCGTTAGGAATAAGCTTCAGAGAATTTTCAATGGGCAGGTAGAAGTTTATTAAAGCTTACTTAGTTCGTTATTGATGTTCTGAGTAAGGCTGGGATCAAGATCAGGATTGATCTTGGTAATACGCCTGTCATAGGTCATAAGACCGTTGACCTCTTCCTCCACGTCGCTTACCTGTGTGTAAACAGCACCGGCAAGACCTTCTGAGATCAGAGGTTTGATTGACCCGTTTATAAGATTGTAATATGCGACACCTAGTTGATCTAGCGTGTCGTATTTTTTATACCCATAAACCCTGTCGACACTGCTGTGTCCGTCTATATGAAGAGTAAATCCGCCATATTCCGAAATGACAAAGGCTCTGCCGTTTTTATCATGCTCCACGGAAAGTGGCCTGAAATAGTTGTGGACACTTCTGTAATCGCCGCTGCCTTCATCAAACCATCCACTGGCCTGATCAATCGGTCTTGTAGGATCCAGTTCTCTGGCCATGATTGTAGCACTGGCGGCATTAAACTGTCCCCAGCCTTCATTGAAGAGCACCCAGGTTGCGATACTTGGAACATTATAAAGATGTCTGATGGAATTCTTCATTTCTTTAAGCCATTCTCCGCGACCTTCCGCAGAACTTCGGGAAAATGTCTTGTAAGTAGCAGGTCCGTCAGGCATACGTCCGAACATTTTTGGGAAAAGAGTTGGCAGATATGACACTACTGGTTTTGCATAGGATGAACCACCGCTAACCATATCCTGCCAAACGATCATGCCAAGTCTGTCACAGTGATAGTACCATCTGGCTGCTTCAATCTTGATATGCTTACGCATCATATTAAAGTGAAGTCTCTTCATCTCTTTTATATCGAAAATCAGAGCCTCATCTGAAGGCGCAGTATAAAGACCATCGGGCCAATAGCCCTGATCCAGAACTCCCATCAAAAAATAAGGAGCATGGTTTAAGCAGAACCTGCTGATGCCGGTGGAATCTTTTTCAATTGAGTAATAACGCATAGCGAAATATGAATCCACATGGTCATCAGGCGTACTGATCTGAAGAGGATACAGGTATGGATCCTCGGGACTCCATAAATGAGGGTTTTCCAAAGTAAAGGTAAAGTGGTAATAACTTGGGCCAACTGCCGAGTGATCTTCACCGATGCTGGGATATGTGTCTGAAGAAAAAGAAAAATCTCCTGTAAAAGCTGTATCGTAGGAATCTGATGAAGATGGAGACTTTACCATTTCATGTCCCGGAATCTTAACGGTAACTTTACTTGGATTGTTGGTGGAAACCTCAATAGATATGGTTTTTAAGTCTGCTTCAGGTCTGATTCTGAGCTCCCTGATATAGGTTTCCGGAACCTCTTCGATCCATACAGTCTGCCAGATTCCACTCTGGGCGGTGTAGTACATTCCGCCGCGCTTTAGAGTCTGCTTGCCGCGACTATGGAAAGAGGAGTCACTTGTATCTTTTACTCTGACAGTCAGTACATTCTGAAGGGTAGCCAAACCGTCAGGGCCAAATGACAAGTATTCAGTAATATCAAGGGTAAAAGGAAGATAACCACCGCTGTGAGAACCCACAAGGGTGGAATTGATGTAGATGTCAGCAAACTGATCTACAGCTCCAAAATGTAAAAGAAATCTCGAATTGAGTTTTTTTCTTGTTAATGTTGGAAGCGGCTTTTTATACCAAAGAAACTGGTATGGCTCAAGACGTCTTTCTACGCCGGACAAAATGGATTCCGGTGAGAATGGTACAAGAATGTGGCCGTCCATCTGAGTTGGAATATTTTCTCCTGATTCCTCAGGAACAATGCAGTACTCCCAATCACCGTTCAGGTTAATATAGCTGTTTCTCTGAAACTGAGGGCGAGGATACTCTTTGAGAACATTTTGTTTATCCAGGTTTTCTCCCCAGGTTGTGTAAAGTCTGTTTAATACATCATCCTCGTGTGGCTTATCGATTGCACGAATTGCATCAATTAAGTCCATACTGCTCCTCCTTAACTGTATTTGTATTTCCTGCTTCAGAGATGAGATTCTGGTAAAAGACTGCTACACTTGCGTATCTGTAAACGCTTATCCACAGAAGTGGTACAAAAAGCGTTACTATTCCGAAGATATACATAGGGATAAAGCTAAGTTCCAGGTAAAGAAGTTTCCTTTTTTTGCCCTGCATAAGCCTTCTACTTGTGGAAAGAAGCTCCTTGGCTGATCTGTCAGGGAAATCATGCAAAAGGAAAAAGGCCTGAGAGTAGATCAGGGATATATAGATGTTAACAATAACGCCTACTATAAGAATAATAATATTAGTCAGATAAAGGTTTACGGAAGAAGTCTGCTCCGCAAAAAACAAAATGATTGAAGAAGGTAAAGTAACAAGGAAATTTGCCAGAACAAAAACAGCCTGAATAACAACAGCCTTCTCAGGATGTTGCTTAAGTCCAAAGAAAATATCCGAGGCGGAAATTGTCTGGGAATAAACCAGATTCATATAAAGGTATGCTTTGCCCGAAGCCAAAATACCAAGAAGAACACTCACGATTAAGTTGATGAGCTGATTAATTACAAAAATGATGATATTACCGGAAGAAGCTACAGTGGTAATACCTGAGATAAGTACCTGTATGACAAAGATAAGAATGTTCGCGAAAATAAGAGTTCCGTATCTGTCCAGAGCTCTTTCTTTGGCGATTGCCTTAAGCTGTGATGTGGAAATATTAGACATTTATGCTCCCCCGACAACACCACCTTAGCCAGCCAGATCTATGTTGGCTCCAAGAAGACCCTGCTTGTCGATAGACTTGCGCTCTTTTTGGTATGGGTTATCTTCGTTACTGTATTTGATCTTGGTTGCGGTCTCCCCACCGCATATATAAGTACGTCCGCATTCGGGACACACTGCAGTCTTGAGTGAAACAGAAGCCTGTAACACTTTGCCGTTATTCATAGCTGCATCTTTATATGCATTGCTTACATGCTCAGCCTCATGGCCGCGAACTCTTGCGGCAGCAGCTCTGGGATCAATGTGTTGTGCACTCTTAAAAGAAACCATCTCATCAGAACCATCCTGATATTTGCGATTCTTGCAGGTTTCACATTCTGCAGGAGATGATAATTTGCCGGGGGCCTTGGTGGCAGATTCATTTGGATTTAGTATCGGTTTGGCTTCCGAAGCGGCGCTACTGCCTGCGGTACTAAAACCGGCATACGAACCATATCCACTTCCGATTGCGCCTATCATACTCATAGCCACCTCCAATCTGATATCGATGTCTAATATCAGAACTACTCGCAGTGACAATTATAGGTCAGTAGTCTCTAAATTGATTCCAAGCTCTTTTAACATATCGTCGAGACTTTCGCCGTAATACTGCTCTGAAAACTGATTGAGCTGCTGGCGGCTATCCGGATCTGTCATCAAAGTATGGATACTTGAAACAAGAACTACATATCCCAGGACAACACCAATCGCGCCATAAAATATCCCTTTTTTGGCCTGTGGAAGTAATTTACCTGCAGTGCCCTTGGAAAGAATTGCCAGAACTACAGCGATTCCGCCAAGAATAATGCCGGTGTACATAAAGAAACAAAAGGGAATAGAAATAAGCCCTATAACAAGGCTTAAGGTTGCTAAACTAACATGCTTATCAAGCTCATTGTGAGCTTTGTTGTAATTGTAGTTGTTATAAAAGTACTGATTATCCCCGTCGCCCATCAAAACCGATCCTCTCAAACATAGGTTCTTACTATAGATAATACAATAAAAGTGCCTTTTTTACAATGTTAGCGGGCCCTTCCAAAGTCTTGAAATGGATGCAAAAGCCTTGGTATAATATGGGGTGTGTGCTGTTCATAAAAAATTAAGCAAAAATTACGATTATTTTTCGAAGAACAGCAGGTAACTACTTAATGTTTTAGCGAGGAAATCATGGATATTGTATTAAAGATCAAAGAAGAACTAGGCGTTGAAAAGTGGCAGGTTGAGGCTGCGGTTAAGCTGATCGATGAGGGAAATACCATTCCGTTCATCTCCAGATACCGTAAGGAAGTAACAGGCTCCCTTAACGATGAGCAGCTCCGTAATCTGGATGAGAGACTTAAGTACCTTAGAAGTCTTGAAGAGAGAAGAGAACAGGTTCTTGCTTCCATCGAAGAGCAGGGCAAGATGACTGACGAACTTAAGGCCAAGATCATTGCTGCAGAAACAATGGTTGCTATCGAAGATCTTTATCTTCCATACAGACCAAAGAGAAAGACAAGAGCCAGCATAGCAAGAGAAAAGGGACTGGAAGGACTGGCAGAGATTCTTCTTGCACAGGAAACCACAAAGCCACTTGCTGAAGAAGCAGCTACCTTTGTTGATCCGGAAAAGGGTGTTGAGGATGCCGCACAGGCTCTTCAGGGCGCTATGGATATCATTGCTGAGGATGTTTCCGACAATGCGGATTTCAGAACTTATATCAGAGAAGCTACAATGGAGCAGGGCGTTCTGACCAGTAAGGCCAAGGATGAGAAGGCTCAGAGCGTATACGAAATGTACTATGGCTATGAGGAGCCAATCAAAAAGGTTCTGGGGCACAGAGTACTTGCCCTTAACAGAGGTGAAGCCGAGAAGTTCCTTGTGGTTAAGATTGAAGCACCGGAGGAGCAGATCCTTCAGTTCCTCAACAAGAAAATGCTCAAAAACGACAATCCTATTACTACTCCTGTAATTGAGGAGATTAATCAGGATGCTTACGAAAGACTCATAGCTCCTGCTATCGAGCGTGATATTAGAAATGAGCTTACTGAGAAGGCAGAGGATGGAGCTATTTCCGTATTTGGCAAGAACTTAACTCAGCTTCTCATGGCACCTCCTATTGCAGGAAAGACTGTACTTGGATGGGACCCTGCTTTCAGAACAGGTTGTAAGCTTGCTATCGTAGATGCTACAGGCAAGGTCCTTGATACTAAGGTTATCTATCCTACAGCTCCACAGAACAAGGTTGAGGAGTCCAAAGCTGAGCTCAAAAAGCTCATTGATAAATATGATGTAGACCTTATTTCTGTAGGTAACGGTACAGCTTCCCGTGAGTCAGAGCAGGTAATTGTTGAACTCATCAAAGAGCTGGATAAACCTGTTCAGTACGTTATTGTTAATGAGGCAGGCGCTTCTGTTTATTCAGCAAGTAAGCTTGCAACAGAGGAATTCCCTCAGTTTGATGTAGGACAGAGAAGTGCCGCATCTATCGCAAGAAGACTTCAGGATCCTCTTGCTGAGCTGGTTAAGATTGATCCTAAGTCAATCGGTGTTGGTCAGTACCAGCACGATATGAACCAGAAGAAGCTTGGCGAGACTCTGGAAGGTGTCGTAGAGGACTGCGTTAATAAGGTTGGTGTTGATCTTAATACTGCATCTGCACCGCTTCTTCAGTACATTTCTGGTATCAGCAAGGTAATTGCCAAGAATATCGTAGATTATAGAGAAGAGAACGGTAAGTTCAAGTCAAGAGCTGAGCTTTTGAATGTTCCTAAGTTGGGACCTAAGGCATATGAGCAGTGTGCAGGTTTTCTTCGTATTGCTGACGGAGAGAACCCTCTTGATGCTACAAGTGTACATCCTGAGTCCTACGAAGCTACCCTGAAGCTTATGGACAAGCTTGGAATCACCTTCGATGATGTTCGTGCAGCTCAGAAGAATGCAGCTAAGGCAGCTCTTGAGAAGCCTGTAGCCAAAAAAGAAGAGAAACCACGTCCACAGAAGAAGCCTAAGCAGGTAGTGATCAGAAATACCAGCACAGCTATGGGAGCAGCCCTTGCAGCAGCTCTTGCAGGCAGCAATCTGGCTGTAGTTGAGGATACTAAGTCAGATTCAGGCAAGAAGGCAGCTGATAATATCGCAGTAGAGAACACTGCTTCTTCAGTAGGAAGCCTTTCCAAGAAGGTAACAGAAGCTGAGAAGAAAAAGCTCTCAGAGGAGCTTGGAATCGGTGAGATCACTCTTTCTGATATCTTAAGCGAGCTTGAGAAACCATCAAGAGACCCTCGTGAGAACATGCCTGCTCCTATTCTTAGAAGCGACGTCCTTGATATGAAGGACCTTAAGCCGGGAATGATCCTTAAGGGAACAGTCAGAAACGTAATTGACTTTGGCTGCTTTGTAGATATAGGTGTACATCAGGACGGACTTGTTCATATCTCTCATATAACAGATAAGTTCATCAAGCATCCGCTTGAGGCTGTAAGTGTAGGAGATATTGTTGATGTTCAGGTTCTTGATGTTGAGCTCGATAAAAAGAGAATTGCGCTTACCATGAAACTTGGCGATCCTGCTAAGATAGCAGCAGAGGCAGCAGCTAAGGCAGCTACTCGTCCTGCTCCTAAGGCAGAGACTACTGAAAAGAAGGCTGCTCCAAAGAAGACATCTGTTGTTGCACAGGTTGCAGAGGCAGCAGGAGTAGTTAAAAAACCTGCAGCTCCCAAGAAGGCAACAGCACCCAAGAAGGAAACTTCAGCAGCTCCGACTCCAGCAGAGAAGCCTGCATCAGCTTCCGCAGAACCAGTTAAGAAATTTAAGAAAAAGGGAATCGTTATCTTTAAGGGTAACGCCAACGAATAAAACAAACCGCAGGGGCATAGGCTCCTGCGGTTTTATAATAGTTATATTTCTTTGTAGAGCTTAGAGAAAACGTCTTTTTTGATCACATACAGATCGGAAATGTCATCAGCTCGGATTGCTAAATAATCTCCGATTTCTCCTGAGTAGTAGTTTTCTTCATCCCAGGCAGTGAAAACTTTAGCTTTCTTTTTTAAGGGGAAAGCGTAGATTTCAGAAGAATCCTTACTTCTTACAGTCTTGGCGTAAGCAGTAACAAGACGCTTTTCGCCTGTAGCAAGGTCTTTTACCTTTGGGGTGTACTCAAATTCTTTTTCATAATTATCAGAGATCAGCTCATAACTTCTCTTTAGCTTATCTTCATTTATGGGATATATTTCTCCCATGGTTCCTATCATCAGATGGTCATCATCATCAATTCTGATGTTGATATCGCCCTCGAGGGTACGAATTGATACGTTGGTACCGACAGGAAAAACATCTGACAATTTAAGGCAGCCAACTTCGGTAGGAAGCTTTTGATAGAGGTTAAGACCATCTGTGGAGATATTGGCCTTTGCTGCGTAGATAATGTCATATTCATCGAAATAGCTCTTTATACGGTTATGGAATATGACATCCGCAGGTCTGTCCAGCTTCTCCGGGCGCATGGAGCCGCCGGCTTTATACTTGTGACCTCCGCCACCGCCGTATCCATCTGCCAGGTGAGCAGCCAGCTCGTCGGCGTGAACTTCCTTGGTACAGCTTCTTACAGAAAACTTGACTTCACTTGCGCTTACATAATAGGCAAGACATACATCAACCCCTACGGTTTCAAGGGAAAAATCACTAATTACGCCGAGGATGTTTGGGTCACAGGGTTCTGCTTCTAGTATCAGGTACTTGTTATCTTCAAAATACTCATAGGAGAGAATGGCCTTTCCTGTGATTACAAACTCACCCAGGGAGATATTGGAATTACTCATCTGAGTGATAAGACTGTGATTGATATTAAGACTGTCAAGCATATCGCGGTCGAGGGGATGAGATACCTCTGAAAGCTTGTTGGTATCGGTATAAAGGCCGTAGTACAGAGCTGTGGATAAAAGAATATCGTTATCCGGGCTCATATCCTCTTCTTCAAGCATATCCCACACTATAGTAGAACAGCTTCCTATATTGCTTCGAACCTCCGAAAGCTCAGGTAGAGCCACGGTTTTCTGATGGTGATCTATTATTGCAATATTTTGGGCAGCGGAAGTAGATACATTACGCTGTCCATACTGGCAGTCCACTGTGATAAGGAGCTCCGGATTTTCGTCGTAGTCAGGAGCATATTCAATGGGAATATTCAGCTCTTTTTCCATGATAAGAAGATTACTCTTCTGAAGCTTATTCCTACCTCTATAGATAAAGCGTGGATTCTTACCCTGCTTCTTAAAAAACCAGTAAAGGCCATAGCCGGAAGCAAGAGCATCAGCGTCCGGATTGTCGTGACACTGGATAGTGATATCATTAAATACTAGTAAATCTTTTAACTTCATGTAAAACCTCAGGAACTAAACACAAAAAAACAAAAACCTGTCAGCTAATTATAGTTATAAGGTCCCATGTAATCAATAGTAAAATTTGCAAAGAATAAATGCATATATGGGAAGACTGATGGGCGCTATAGTACTACAATTAGGTTACCATGATGAATAAGGAGAATGACAATGACACCGGACAGATTAGAGCAGAATGGAAGATACGATTCATTTGATGATGGACAGATTTTATTTAATAAAAAGAAAAACCGTCTGCCTGCAATGGGATGGAACAGCTGGAATGCCTTTGGAAGCGGCAATACAGAGGCGCTGACCAAGACAATGGCAGACAAGTTTATAGAGCTTGGGCTGGATAGGCTTGGTTATAAATATATAGTTTTGGACGATGGCTGCTACAAAGACCATCGAGTAGAGGGCAGACTTTCCAATGAAGAAGTTAAGTTTCCAAACGGATTCAAGGCACTTTCTGACTATATTCATGCAAAGGGCCTTAAGTTTGGTATGTACAATGATATAGGAACTAATCTATGCGCCGGAGCAGAAGTCGGAACCTGTGGACATGAGGCAGAGGATGCGGAAAACTACCTTGAGTGGGGCGTTGATTTCCTTAAGGTTGATAACTGCTACTATCTGTGGGACAACGCTACTTTTTCCAACGCAGAAAATGCAAGATACACCTTTGCGCCAAATATCAGAGGTATCAGGATCGGAGCTGAAGAGTACCCTGTAATCTACGGCGTTCACGAGGGCGCAGATACTAAGCTTATAGGAATGGAACTTACCGGTGAAAGAGCTTCAAGGGAAGAGGATTACATAACCGGAATCGGAACCTTTGACGGAACCGGCCCGGAGGCATCTCCTGTGGGACTTCGCTCAAGCGAGCTTGTGTTTATTATTGAAGCTGACAAGGATATGGAAACCTCACTTGGCGTAGAATATGCAACCGGGAAAAGAGAAGGAGTAGGCCAGTGGCTTGAAGTGGCAGTTGATGGGGATATCTTTTACGATGATTTCCTTGATGAAACAGAGAGCGAAGGAGATTTTGGCTGGAGTAAGGATATGAGCATCAGGCTGCATAAGGGCACTAACAGAGTCAGACTTATGAACCACAGACGTCAGGAGAATACCCTTAATTCCTATGCCAGACTGTTAAAAGAGCTTAATAGAATTGCCCCGGATAATGACATCGTTTATTCTGCCTGCGAATGGGGTAAGACTCAGCCACAGAACTGGGCTTATAAGGTTTGTGATTCCTGGAGAATACTAAATGATATTACTTTCAGAGTGGGAAGTGATGGTGATCCCGGCGTTGGAACCTGGACCGGAGATTATACAACCAGTGTTGTAACTCAGTATAGTAAAGCCGTAATCATGGATGAGTTCGCAGGTCTTGAGAAGGGATGGAATGACCCTGACATGATGATGATCGGTATGAATGGTCTTAATATGGTACAGAACAAGACTCATATGACCATGTGGAGTATGATGAACTCACCGCTTATGTTGGGCCTTGATCTTAGAAGAGTTGAGAAGGGTGATGAGATTTACAACATCATTGCTAATAAGGACATTATAGCTCTTAACCAGGATGCTCTTGGCATTCAGGCTAAGCGTGTATACTGCAGCCTCGCTCAAAATGACCCTTCCAAGGAATACATACGTGATATAGACAGAGTTGATATTCTATGTAAGCCTCTTAGCGGAAACAGATTTGCTCTTAGCTTTATCAACTTAAGTGAGAATGATACAGAGGAATCTTTTGCCATTAAAATGTGTGACCTTAAGAAGGCCCTTGGTGACTGGATTTATAAGTGCGATAAGTACATAGTTAAAAATCTCTGGACCGGCGAAACTTACGAAAATGAGACAGGTATCTTTGAGGTTAAGGGGCTTAAGGCCTGTGATAATGTAACTTTGGAGATATCTCCTGCTCAGCCCGTCGTAATGAAATGAAGCACGTGTCACGGAAGGATGATTATGACTGAAAAGGAGTTTTTGGATCTGCTTTTTGAGAGATACACACAGGAAGTATCAGAGGATATACCGGATGATCTGGGGTTTTATCTTGGATATTATTTGGATAATTATCCCTCAGAGAAGCTTGGGCTTTTGATATCAAGGAAAACAGCAGCAAGGATCATACATGAGTTTATGGTCAATGTCCTTAAATGGAAGGACGTTGATTGGAAAGATGCTGCGAAACTTAAGGATATTTATGATTGTAGAGTTTGTTCAAATGCAATTGCACAGGTCTATGTTAGGGGTATAATAGGGGAGGCGGCTCCCGGAGTCTTTGATCTTGATAAGACTTTTACCACGCAGGAAGGGACAGAAATTATAGGAAGATTGCTGGCCATGACCAAGAGCCACGGTAATGAGCAGAGCCGGAAATAAATCATTCAGAGGCATTAAATGGACAGTTATAAGGATTTTTTAAAAAAGATCAAATCGGATCCGGTACTTTATATAGCTTGGATTTTGGCTTTTTTGTCGGCAATTGTTGTAAGACCTGACAATAAGTATCTTGATTATATTGATTTTAGGTCACTTGGTATTCTTTGGGGACTTATGGTAATTATTCAGGGACTTAAAGAGAACTCTGTTTTTGAAAAGATAGGACAGATACTTATGGGCCAAGCCTCCAAGGCTTGGCAGCTTTGCTCAGCACTGATATTTATGTGCTTCTTTGGAAGTATGCTTATTACCAATGATGTGGCACTTATTACCTTTGTTCCATTTGGAATGCTGGTTCTAAAGAGCTGCAAAAGAGAGGACCTGATGATACCGGTAATTGCTTTTCAGACAATTGCTGCTAATCTTGGCAGCATGTCCACACCGGTAGGTAATCCTCAGAACCTTTATCTCTACGGCCTTACACAGATGTCTATATTAGACTTTGTGGGTTGTATGCTTCCCTATACTCTGATAGCAGCACTGCTTTTGGCAGTATGCATCATTTTTTTACCCGGCAAGAAAGAGGAGATTAAGATTGATTCGGACTACAACGTGGTAAGTGCCTTCGGAAGCAAGCGCCAGATAATTATTTACACGATTCTGTTTGTGATAGCAATTCTTTCCGTTCTCAGGGTTATTCCCTGGTACATCATGGCTATAATAGTTCTTTTGGTGGTTGGAGGAATGGATTTTAAGATTTTATTCAGAGCAGATTATCTGCTTCTTCTGACCTTCATAGGCTTTTTTATCTTTACGGGTAACATAGCCAGAATTCCTGCTGTTAACGATTTCTTAAGTGGTATAACTTCGGGAAAAGAGTTTACGGTAGCGGTTATTGCAAGTCAGTTTATCAGTAATGTTCCTGCAACTTTGATGCTGTCAGGATTTACAACAAACTATAAAGAACTGCTGATTGGCGTTAATGCAGGAGGTCTTGGAACACTAATTGCATCCATGGCGAGCCTTATTTCATTTAAATTTTTTGCAGCTACCTACAAAGAACGCCAGACCAGCTACATTGTGTTCTTTACAGTAGCTAACCTGGCATTTCTTCTAGTGTTTATTCTATTTCATATTATTCTATAAACGAGGCTTTATACCAAGCGCCTGGTGCATCTTGCGTTTGTTTTCATACATTCGCTGATCTGCCAGGAGGTAAACCTGGTGAGAACTGTTGTCTTCACATTCGTGCTTAAAGGCAAAGCCTGTGGAGACACTTCGTTTATATTCAGGATACAGTGCGTTCATGACATTGAGAGCGCTGTTCATTCTGCCAATCATGGCATTTATGTCTTTGGTGTTGGCATCTCGCAGAATTACCAGGAATTCATCTCCGCCTATTCTGGCACAGAAATCAGTTTCACCGAATGTATTGGATAGAACCTTGGCAAACTCCTTGATATATCTGTCTCCCGATGGATGCCCGAATTTGTCATTTACCTCTTTTAAGCCGTTGAGGTCAATACTGAGAATACAATAATCATCTGTGGCTGAGTTAAGCTCTGCCATCAGCTTGTCTGACTTGGAGCGGTTTGCAAGATCTGTAAGGCCATCGGCATAAGCCAGATGGGAGAGTGAAATGTTCTCCTGCTTTTTAGCATAGGAGATGGTAATAAATACAAGGTAGGTTGATAACTGGCACACAGCAAAAATAAGACAACCGGCGGAAATAATGTATTTATTGATCATTTGATTTGTAGTAACGTGCAAAATATCAAGGATATAAATTATCAAATGTATGAATTGGCCCAGCGCGAAAAATAAAAGCCCTGAAAGCTGAATCATGGTATAGGCTGTTTGCTGATTTTTATGCCTGTTAGTAACAATAGCGTAATAAAGCAGTATGGTGAAGCCAAGTACACCGGTAAGGTGATACAAGGGAAGTGTTGCTCTGAGGTGGATATTAAATACATAATGAAGAATGTACTGAACAATGGGAACTCCGCAGCAAATAGCCATTAGGGACTTGTAAATACGGTCGCTCCTCAGCTCTTTAATGTAGTACAGCAGCCAGAAGCAATAGGGAACAATCAGATACATTGTAAAGTACTCAATTTCTGTCTCTGATTCGGTGTATATGAACAGTGACAGAATATTGTAATAGGTTAAGAGCCAGATACTTAGGTTCATGCAAAACAGAGAGCCTACCAAAAGACTCTTTACTTCCGGGACGAAATTGACGAATACCATGGCTATGCACAGGAATGTAAGACCAAATACAAACATAAACATTCCGGTGGCTATGATTATCAGATTATCATGGACAAATTTACCTGTAACATCAGGTTGGTAACCAAGAATCGGCGGGGCAAAATTATCAAAGGCATTATTTTCGCCTGAATACATATCGAAAACAATGCTTTTTCCGGCATAATCAGACGGCAGAGATATTACGTGGTACATTTTGCCAAGAAACTTTTTGGCTTTGATATAGTTATCTCCAAAGCTGTAAATGTTTTTTCCGTCAATATAACAGTTTAAGGAAGTGTATTTGCTTCTAAAAAACAGTACCGGATTAGGAACGTTTGTATCAGGCAGGGTGTGCTTGAATATTATATGGTCACCTGCTTCAATGGGAGTGCGCATAACCTTATATAGTTTGGTCATACTGGTCACTACGTATTCCGAATTATTGATACTTACTTGCCATCCCTCATCCAAAGCGACAAGTTCATATTTTTGACTGCTTGAAAGTGTTAGTTTAATGACAATGAAAACCACAATAACAATCAAAAACGAGCAAAGAAGGTAAGGGAGTTCTTTTTTACGTCTCATTTAAACCTCCTTCCTTGTCTGCTTTTTTCATCAGATCATCATAAAGACGCCCAAGAGACTGCTTGTGGTGGGCGTTCTTCATTTTGTACATTCTTGCATCAGCCAGCAGGTAGACATTTTGTGCTGTAACATTGTCTTGTATTTTTTCGTCCGTGCTGGTTGCATAGCCATAGGACGCTGAGAATTTTATATGTTTTTCCATGCCGTTTCTGAATGTCATAAGGTCATTAAGACAGTCTAAATCTCTTTGGAGCCTGTCCTCATCCACATATGGAAGAATTACAATAAACTCATCACCGCCCATTCGGCCAACGAGACTTGCATCAGTAAAGCTGTTTGTAAGAATATCAGCAAATCCGCTAATAAGTCTGTCACCTTCTAAGTGACCATAATTATCGTTTGTGTACTTAAGATAATCCAGATCAATACTGATGATGCTGTATTCTCCCTGAATTTCGGCCATGGCAAGCTCGCATTTTGACCTGTTGGAAATGCCTGTAAGACTGTCTGTATAGGCAAGGCCTTCCAGCTGTTTTTTCATATTGGACTCATTGATGAATTCGATACAGTGGAAGAAGTAGTTCAGCACAAGGCATGTCATGAAAAGAAGCGCTCCGACAGTCATGAAGTTTATGCTGGCATTAACTTCTCCGGAACTGGCAAATTTCATGACATTGAATTTAACGATGTCTATAACCGAGCAGCCAAGGAATAAGAAAAGACCAAGAAGAAGCATGTTGGTAGACATGCTCTTGGTATGCAGTTCATCAGGATATCTGTATCTTTTGTAAACAGTTATCAGAAGAAAAATGATTATATATATTCCCTCAACAAGAGCTATAAAGTGAAGAATTGTTACAAAATGACAGATATGAATGGTGTTGGTTAAGTGAAGTATAGCTGTGATTATGGCAAAACCAAAGTTAGTCAGCCCAAGAACCATGGTAATGAATCTGCCATGAATTTGTCTTGCAGTGTATAGGAACATAAGAATTGCAGCAGGCATCAGGAATAATGAAAAGTACTCAAGGAATGTGTAAAACGAAGGGTTATCTGAGAATAACCAAAACAGGTCGTTGAAACACAAAATATAAGTTCCTAAGAGAATGGAAATGAATCCGCTAAATCCAATACTCAGGTCGTGGTTACCTTCAAAGATAAGAATAGGTGAAAGAGCTAGGAGCATCACACCAAACATTACCAGAAATACAGCAATATAAAGGGACAAACGGCCATTCTGTGACATGGTTCTGGTAATGTCTTCAAGGCTTCCCAAGGTAATGGGAGATAGTCCTGAAAAAGCATTCTTCTCCTGTGGATAAAAAATGATGACAAGTTCTTTACCTGCATAACCATCAGGAAGATTAACAAAATGCTGAACTTTTGGAAGCATACGTTTATCCTGAACATAATCCCATCCAAAGGAGTATATTTTATCGCCATCTAAGTAGATATCTATGGCAGAGAGAATACTTCTGAAGTGAATTGTGGCAGGGGATACATCATAGTCCTCCAGAACCTTGGACAAGGTGATAATATCGCCGGCGTTTGCTATACCTATATCGGACTCAGTCAGTTTATCGGGTGAATAAGTTATTTGAGCATGACTAACAGTCCAGCCATCCTCTAGCTGAACGTAGTTAGAATGCTTTGGAGATTTAAATCTGTCTGATCCAAGGAACGAAATAACAGCTCCCACTAAGAGAACTGCCCCTAAGGTCAGAAGAAGTGTTCTTATTCTGAGCTTTATATCCACTGACAGACCTCCTACCTTATAGTATACTGCTAACTGATAATAAAAACACTTAATAATATATAAAAAGAAAAGGACCCGCAGTTTATAATACTGCGAGTCCGATGTATTAAATGGTGTATTAAATTTAGAAATGACCGTGGCTTCCGCCATGACTTGAGCCGGAACTTGAAATGTGCATTGAGCTTCCGCCGCCTCCGCCGCTTCTGGAGCTGTTGTCAGCTATAGGAGTGCGAGAGGTAGATGACCTAAGGTAGGTATCTGTGTGGAGCGTCATATGGATTCCATTGTGAATCTGATATCCCGCGGCATTCAAGTTCTTGTGGACAGAAGTGAGATCCATTTTCATGAGTATAAGTGGAATCAGTGCTACGCCAAAACCTATCAAAAGGCATATAAGAAATGCTCTGAATAAGGCAGCAGGACTGGTGTCCTTGTAGTCCACATCATAAGGAGTTCCCTGTTCGTAGAGTGTAAAATAGCGGTCTGCTACATTTACAAAGGTGTCAAACGCCTCATAATAATCCCCGTCACTTAGATATGGAAGCATATCGTCCATGAGCTTTTCCTGGCCATAATCTGTAAAAGCGTAAGCAGCTGATCCGTGAGTGCTGATTGCCCATTCTCTGGTACTCATGCTGAGCATGAATAAAATACCTGATCCATTGAAGTCAGCCTGAAAACCATTGTAATCAAAATAGTCATCAGCAAAGTCCTGAATAGAACCGGAATGGTCATATACAGTGAGAATGGCTATGTTTGAGCTGTGCTTATTACTCATGAAATTAAGGGACTGTAATAGAGCATCTTTTTCACTGGAACTTAAAAGTTCAGCATTATCGAGAAGCCTTTCCTTTTGCCTCTTGGAAGGCATGGTATAGCTGTCCCATAGTTCACTATCGCTGCTATAAGCGCTGGCAGTAGCCGGCATCAGCATAGTGATCAGCAAAACTGACATTATAGCCAATGCTATATATTTTTTTATCTGTTTTATTTTTTTCATAACTTGTATCGTTACCTAAGCATAATAATCAGAGTACAAAGTAATAGAACAAAAATGAAATAAGCGTAGCTATAGCTCCGATAGGCAGGTAGTACTTAAGGCCCTGAGCCCAGCTAAATGGCAGATTTCCTACAAATTTACCGGACTGACCGTTCATGGCAAAAAGATAATTCTGCCCCTTCCAAGTGGTGTTGAGAATATACACAGGGTAAAGAGCATATTTGCAGGTTGAGTTAACAACCTGTGTATTTTCCCTGTGAGGTCTTACAGAAGCATAGCCATTGATGGTGGCCTTAAAATCTGCAACTGTGGAGGCACTCATTCTCTCTATAGCTCTGGGCTTCATTGCATCTGAGGAAACATTGTATTTGTTGGCCAAAAAGCCTGCAAGATAACCCATATTAAAGGGAACCATTTCATTCTGATCAAAAGGTTCAAGGGATTCCATGAGATCATCCGGCATTTCCTTGGAACCATCTGCGGGAACGTAATCGAAGTCTTCTGTTCCGGCCCTCTGTACATTGTAGTACTTGGTCTCTGTGTAGTGATATTTGCTGTCACTCCAGGTTCTGACCTTGGTTCCTTCGTATATACCGTCAAAGCTCATGGTTGCACCATAAAGCCAGAACGGAACATAAACACCCTTTATTTCATCTATATGGTTTTCATCCAGGAATACCTTGGGGACAAGCTTTTTGGATTTAACGTGTTCCCTGTAGGTCTTCATGGCATCTTCTTTTGTACTCTTAAACGGAATTATGTAGTCCGGTTTAAACTCACCAGTAAATTTCTCGCTGACAACCACATTATTACTGCAGAAAGGGCACTTGGTTGAACCAAGGGACTCTGTTGCAAGGATTTCTCCGCCGCAGGATCCGCATTTATAGATATACAACTGCTGTCCGTCATCTGTAGTGTTCTGGTTTGTGTACTCATCTGCAGCTTCTGCCGCTCCTTGGGAGTTGTGGTTGGCTACATAATCCTTAACATCGAACTCAGAATCACAGAAAGGACACTTGATCTTCTGAGTTTTAGGATTAAATTCCATTGCCCCGCCGCAGGCGGGGCATTCATATTCATGTAAAGCCATAATTATTCAAAATCCTATTAGGTTGTTGGTCGTGGTGTACCGCAGTTAGTGCAGAAATTACCATTATTAACAGTACCGCAGGAGCAGGTCCATCCGGCTGCTGGTCTTGGCTTTCCACAGTTTGTGCAGAAGTTGCCGTTGTTAGCTGCGCCGCAAGAGCATGTCCAGCCTGCTGCAGGAGCTGTCATCTGAGGAGCCTGCTGAGCACCCATCTGGAAGAGCTGGTTTGCGTTCATTCCGCCTGCCTGCTGAGCCATGTTCATTCCTGCAAATGCCATCATAGGGCCTGTAGCAGTGTTGTTTGCGGCATCCTGCATAGCCTGTGCCTGAGCACTTGCGATAGTAGCTGCAGCCATATTAGGATTACGAAGAGCGCCTGCTCTCTGGAGCTCTTTGATTGTCTTTTCATCTTCTTCTGAAGCTGTAACTGAGCTTACGCCGAAGTTAGAAATCTTGATTCCATAGAAATCAGTCCACTTCTTGGAAAGAACTTCGTTAAGTGCATCTGAAATCTCTGTTGTATGTCCGGGAAGTGCGCTGTAACGGATTCCCATCTCGGAAATCTTGGCAAATGCTGGCTGAAGAGCTGTAAGAAGCTCTGACTTAAGCTGAGATTCGATTCTGTCTCTTGTAAACTCACCTTCAACGTTTCCGCAAAGATTCTTGTAGAAGAGAACAGGGTCAACAATCTTGTAGCTGTATTCGCCGTGGCACTTGAGACTTACATCCATATCAAGGCCGATATTTGTGTCTACTACACGGAATGGTACAGGATTAACTGTGCCGTATTTGTTGCCGAGAATATCTTTTATATTTACGAAATAAACGCGCTGATCCTTGGCTGTAGCTCCGCCAAAACCAAGTCTCTTTCCAAACTGCTTGAAGGATTCAATAATGTTCTCTCCAAGGTTACCATAGAAAATTGAAGGCTCAGTTGATACGTCGTATACGAATTCTCCTGCCTCAGCACAGATTTCTGTGATCTGTCCCTGGTCAACAAGAATCATACACTGGCCTTCATTGACAGCGATGATTGAACCATTGGAAATGATGTTGTCATTACCCTTTCCTGCCTTCTTAACGCCCTTTGTCATAAGCACATCGCTTGAAAGAGCCGGACAATAGAAATAATCTCTCCACTGATCAGCAAGTACGCTGCCACCAGCCACAAGAGCTGCCTGTAAAAGTCCCATAACTATCTCCTTTCATACATACCCATAATCTGTAATGAAAAATTACCTAAGCAACTAATATTTTCGCACATTTCAGCCTAAAATGCACCATTTTTGTGATAATTTTGGGCGGATAGTGTATCATATTTTTATGGAAAAAAAGAAGTTGCTAATCACTATTAATACAAAAGGAAAAGTAGTGTCGTTGCAGGCTCCGAAAGGCAGGCGTTTGCAGGGGCTTCTTGATGATGCGGAAATTGATTTTTCATACCCCTGTGGGGGCCTTGGAAGATGCGGAAAATGTAAGGTCAGATTTATAAGTGGAGCACCAACTCCCAATTCTCTTGATAAGAGCTTTTTGACGGATAAAGAACTGCAGGATGGAGTAAGACTCTTGTGCCGATGTGTGTTGGACTGTGATGCTGAAATAGACCTGGGAGATTATGGGAACATAGAGGAAGAAATCGAAGTTTCCAAGCCTACACCTAAGACAAATCCGCAAAGAAGGCTTAAAAGAGATGAGATAGTAAGCTGGGGAATCTGCATAGATATAGGAACCACCACTCTGGAAGCTATGCTTGTCGGCGTAAATGCAGATAAAAAGCGAGAAATATTTGAAGTGGTTTCAGGCGTAAACCATCAAAGACGCTATGGAGCCGATGTGATTTCAAGAATTGCCGCAGCCGGAGAAGGACATGCAGAAGACTTGCAAAAGTGCATACAAAATGACCTGGCTGAAATGATATGTGGTCTGACAAGAGGAAATGAAGTCCCTAAGCTTGACTATATCTGCATTGAAGGAAATACCACAATGCTGCATTTGCTGCGAGGCTATGATATATCAGGACTTGGAGAGTATCCTTATAATACAGTGAGCCTCGAAGCAGAACGCATCAGCGCGGAAGAACTGTTTGACCTTACTGACAGAAAAGATATTATAGAGGTTTTGAGCGGAACAAAGGTAATTCTTGTTCCCGGTATATCCGCCTTTGTGGGAGCGGATATAGTTTCCGGTCTCTTTTCCATAGATATAACTCACCATGAGTACAGTTTGCTGTTTTTAGATCTTGGTACCAATGGTGAAATGGCATTTTGGGATGGAGAAAAGCTCTTTGTTACTTCCACGGCCGTAGGCCCTGTATTTGAGGCCGGTGGTATCAGCTGCGGAACAGCAGCGATTCCCGGGGCTATTTCGAGAGTTAATATAGAAATGGATGGGGAAGATCCTCAGGTAAAGGTAGAAACAATCAGGGATAAAGAGCCTATAGGTATTTGCGGAACAGGAGTACTGGAGGCAGTTTCGGAGCTTGTCAGAAATAAAATAGTGGATGAAACAGGTCTTTTGACGGATAAATATTTTGAAGATGGCTTTCCGTTAACAGGCGGAGAGAAGCCTGTTCGAATAACTCAAAGCGATATTAGAGCTGTTCAGCTGGGGAAAGCAGCACTAATTGCAGCTCAAAAGGAGCTTTTGCAGGGAAGAAAACCCAAATTTGTGGAAGTGAGCGGCGGCTATGGTATTGGATTTATGCCGGACAAAATCAGGCATTTAGGACTCTTTTTAACTGATGAAAAATATGTAAGGCCGGCAGCGAATGCTGCGCTGGCAGGCTGTTTCTATCTTTTGGTGGATTTTCTTGAAGATCCTAAAAAGGGAGAAAAGTCTCTAGAGGAGCTATCAGAGATGGCTACAAGCGCACAGGTTGTTGAACTTGTAAATAAGCAAGGCTTTGCTGAAAACTATGTGGAATCAATGAATTTTGATATATAATGTTAAGAGTTTAATCTTAGGAGGTTTATGGTGGACGAGAGATGGGTTTTTCATGAAGACGTAAATGCAAATGATCTTGGAAACGGAGTGGTAAGACGCGTTCTTGCCTATAACAAGGATCTTATGTGTGTTGAGAACACTTTTGAAAAGGGCGCGGTAGGAGCTTTGCACCACCATCCTCATACCCAGATAACCTACGTTGTCAGCGGCAAATTTGAATTTGAAATAGATGGAGTAAAAAAGGTAGTAACAGCCGGCGATACAATGCTTAAAACAGACAGCGTTGAACATGGATGTGTTTGTCTTGAAGCCGGAATTTTACTGGATATCTTTAATCCAATGAGAGAGGATTTTGTATGATCTGTGATACATGCGCTAATTATGCATATGATGAAGATTGGGAGTGCTACGTCTGCATGGTAAATATGGACGAGGACGACTATGGCCGTATGATGGCCGGGGGAAATAAGGAATGTCCGTATTATCAGGACAACGACGAATACAAGGTTGTTAGACACCAGATGTGAGCGATACAGGGAATGAGTAATCACATTGATGTGCTTGCACATATCAATGTGATTATGAGATGACCGAACGGACATGAGTAAAAAAGAAATACGAACGAAGTGAGTATTTCGATTTACGAATGTACGTAGGATTGCGAAAATACGAAGTATGTAGCAATCCGTGTATCGCGTATTTATGGAGAGGAGTAAGTATGAAAGTAGTGTTGGAGCACGTTACCAAGCGTTTTCCCAATAGAAATAAAAAAATCAAAGAGTACGTTATAGCCGTAAACGACTTTGATTTTGAAATCCCGGATGGCAAGCTTATTGGCCTTTTGGGACCTTCAGGCTGCGGTAAGAGCACTGCTCTTAACCTTATTTGTGGATTGGAGAAACCTACAAACGGCCGAATTTTCTTTGGGGATACAGATGTCACAGAGCTTCCTCCTCAGCATAGGGGAGTGGGCCTTGTGTTCCAGAACTATGCTCTTTATCCCCATCTTACTGTAAGAGAAAATATCAGATTCCCTCTGGAAAACTTCAGAGGAGACAAGAAGTTGTCCAAGGAAGAAATGGAAGCCAAAGTTCAGGAAGCAGCCAGACTTGTGCAGATTCAGGAGCTTTTGGACAGAAGACCCAATGAGATGTCAGGCGGCCAGCAGCAGAGAGTGGCAATTGCAAGAGCTCTTGTTAAGAGGCCACAGGTACTTCTTTTGGATGAACCATTATCGAACCTTGATGCCAGACTTCGTCTTCAGACAAGAGAAGAGCTTAAGAGAATACAGCTCGAAACAGGCATTACCACTGTTTTTGTTACTCATGACCAGGAAGAAGCCATGAGTATTTGCGATACCATCGTTGTTATGAAGGATGGAGTTCTTCAGCAGATGGGAGAACCTCAGAAGATATATGACGAGCCTGTAAACCTGTTCGTGGCAAGCTTTCTTGGAACACCTCAGATCAATACATTTACAGGTAAGATCAGAGACGGCAAAATTTATATCGGAGATTCCGCGGTGCTTGATGCCAAGGGACATGCTGATGAGGATGTATATGTTTCAATTAGACCGGAAGGTTTTGTTGTGGATGAGAATGGACCACTTGAATGTGAGTTCTTAAACCGTGAGGTTATGGGAAGAGACACCAGCTATGTGGCAAGGCATCCGCTATTTACCGGAGAAAATATCAGAGCCATTATTCCGTCGGAAGTGATAAGCACTGGTAAAGACGGAAAGATAAGGTTTTCACTTAAACCTTCCAAGGTCCATGTTTTTGATGAGAATACAACAGAGAGGATAATCCTATGAAAAAGAATCTGACTGCGTGGCTATGTCTTTTGCCAGCCATAGCTTTTCTGGGAGTATTCATGGTATATCCTCTTGTGGACGTACTTATTTACTCCTTCGAGGAAGGATACAATTTTGCTTCCCAGACCTTCTGGGGAACGGGCCTGTATAACTATTCTTATGTTCTTCACGATCCTTATTTTATTCAGGCTCTCAAGAACACCTTTATTATCGTTATTATCACGGTTCCTCTTTCTACGGGAATCGCTCTTTTGATTTCCTTGGAGCTAAGTTCCATTAAGGCTCTACGGGATTTCTTTCAGACGGTCTATTTTCTGCCTTATGTTACTAATACTCTGGCAGTAGGACTGGTCTTCATGATCCTGTTTAAAAAGACTGCATACTCGGATGGACTTGTTTCGCTGCTGATTCAGTTGTTTGGCGGTCCCTCCGTGGACTTCATTGACGGTCCCTATTGGGCCAAGATGTTTGTTATGTGCTTTTATACAATCTGGATCGTTATGCCCTTTAAGATACTGATTCTTACCAGTGCGCTGGCGTCGGTTAACCCGATGTTCTACAAGGCGGCAGAAGTAGACGCTACACCAAAGTGGAGAATATTTTACAAGATAACACTACCTATGATATCTCCTATGGTGTTCTATCTGGTTATCACAGGATTTATCGGAGCTTTCAAGGCCTACAGCGACGAGGTAGCTCTTTTCGGAACAGATCTTAATGCAGCTGGAATGAATACAATCGTTGGATATGTGTACGATATGTTATACGGTAACAGCGGAGGATATCCGTCCTACGCATCGGCAGCGGCCTTGATCCTGTTTGCCATAGTGTTCACGATCACAACCATAAATCTTATGGTCAGCAGAAAGACAGTTTATTACCAGTAAGGGAAAGATATAGATATGAACGAGGAAACTAATAAAAAACTAAAGCAGCAGGCTATGGTAAGTGAGAAGGTCAGAAAGATTGTGGTTTATTTTCTTCTGATTCTGTGGGCAGTGTTGGTTCTTTTTCCGTTTTATTGGATGATCCTGACTTCGGTAAAGACCTATGGCTCTTACAACTCAGAATATGTACCTAAGTTTTTTACACTTAGCCCCACTATGCAGAACTACGTGACTGCTTTTACAGCAGTTCCGCTTGCCAAGTACTTTTTTAACACCTTTATATTCACAGTTCTTACAACACTTCTGATGATGGTTGTTGTAATACTGTCGGCCTTTGCCTTTGCAAGACTGGATTTTAAGGGAAAAGACATAGTGTTTTCGCTGTTTCTTTCTCTCATGATGATACCTAATGAGCTTGTTATCATCACAAATTATGTAACTATCACCAATCTGGACCTTAGGAACACCTTCCTTGGCCTTATCCTGCCTTCGGTAACATCGGTTTTCTATATATATCTTTTAAAAGAGAACTTTGAGCAGATTCCGGAGGAGCTGTACAAGGCAGCCAAGGTGGATGGGACCTCGGATTTTAGGTATTTGTGGAAGGTTATGCTTCCTATATCAAGACCGACAATTGTGACAATAACAATCCTTAAGGTTATTGAGTGCTGGAATTCCTACGTTTGGCCAAGACTCATTACCGACGATCAGAACTATTTCCTTGTATCCAACGGTATCCAGGAGATCAGGGAAAATGGTTTCGGACGTGAAAATGTTCCTGCCATGATGGCGGCGGTTGTGGTTATTTCAGTTCCGCTTGTGGTTTTATTCCTGATTTTCAGACATAAAATTATGGCAGGCGTTGCTCGTGGAGGAACAAAGGGATGAAAAAGAGGTTTGCGTTAATCGCTGCCAGCTTAATAATGACGGCGGGGCTGCTTGTGGGCTGCCATGGAGCTAAGGACAGCAGCGGCTTTGAGATACCTGAGACATTTGATGAGTCTCAGAAGATTGAACTTACATTTTGGGCCAAGAATGATACAAATGTTACTCAGACGGCCATATATAACAAAGCAATTGAGGATTTTCAGAAGCTGTATCCCAATGTGAAAGTAAATATGAGACTGTACACGGACTATGGCAAGATTTACAACGATGTAATCACCAATATTTCCACAAGAACTACTCCGAATGTGTGCATTACTTACCCTGATCATATCGCAACATATCTGACAGGAAGTAACACCGTGGTTCCACTGGATGATCTTTTTGTGGATGAAAAGTACGGCCTTGGCGGATCAGAGCTTAAGTTTGATTCACCGACAGTTTCTGAGATTGTTCCTGAGTTCCTCTCAGAGTGTATGATCGGGCAGCAGCACTATGCGCTTCCTTATATGAGATCTACGGAGGCCTGCTACGTCAATAAAACCTATGTGGAAAAGCTCGGATATACCCTACCGGAGACCCTTACCTGGGACTTTGTGTGGGAAGTATCAGAAGCAGCCATGGAAAAAAATGCTGATGGCACCTACAAGGTAAATGGACAGAATGTACTTATCCCATTTATTTACAAGTCCACAGATAACATGATGATCCAGTCTCTTAAGCAACTCGGAGCTGATTATTCTGATCAGGATGGAAATATCCTTCTTTTTAATGATGATACCAAAGGGATTCTTAAGACTGTGGCAGAGCACACCCAGACCGGAGTGTTCTCAACCTTTAAGATTTCAGGATATCCTGCAAACTTCTTAAATGCGGGACAGTGCATTTTTGCAGTGGATTCAACTGCCGGATCAACATGGATGGGCTCAAAAGCACCTCTCATAGATATAGCAAAGGACAAACTGGTGGATTTTGAGACGGAGGTTATGACCATACCTCAGTACGATCCTGATAATCCAACTATGATTTCCCAGGGCCCTTCAGTATGTATTTTCAATAAGTCAAATCCCCAGGAGGTGCTGGCGTCCTGGCTCTTTGCGCAATATCTTTTAACAAATGATGTTCAGATTGCCTATTCCGAGACTGAAGGATATCTTCCTGTTACCAATAAAGCCCAGAATACACCGGAGTATCAGGAATACCTTGCTCAAGAAGGAAGCGATGATGACGTACATTACGATGTAAAGATCAAGGCAGTAAAGATTCTGATGGATAATACAGAAAACACATTTGTTACACCTGTGTTTAACGGTTCAGCATCGGTTCGTGACGCCGCGGGACAGCTTATCGAGAATGTAACCAAATCAGTTAAGAGAAAAAAGACTGTGGATGATGCCTTCATTGATCAGCTTTATGTAGATGTTAAGGCTCTTTATCATTTGGATCAGGGCGCAGCAAGCGGCAATTTGGGCGGAAAGGCCGATCTTGGAAAGCTTCCGGCAGTCTCTGTGGCACTTATAGTTGTTCTTGTAATTACCTGGCTTCTTATAGGTCTTTATGCGTTAAAAGAAAAGCTTCGTGCCGGGAAAACTGAATAATTTTTATGAAAATTAGAGCAAAATCCGTGCTTTTACGAATAAATATTTGTATTTATGAATTATTGTTAGTATAATTGCATTGTTTGTAATTATTCATGGGCGTTCGCCCACATAATAGGAGGAATATTATGAAGAAGACATTAGCAGTAGTATTGACAATGAGTCTTGCACTTGCATTCGTTGGATGCGGCAAGCAGGAAGTAACAGAAGTTGCTGAAACAGCTACTGAGGCAGTTAGTGCAGTAGAAGAGGCAGCAACTGTAGCTGAGTCTGTAGCAGCTGAAGTAACAGAAGTTGCAGAGACAGCAGATGATGCTAAGGCAGAAGGCGTTATGACATACGCTGAGTATGCAGCAGCTGAACTCGATTCAGAGGTTGTAGTTGAGACTTATGTACAGGCTAAGCAGTCATGGTGGGAAGACAAGGCAACATTCTACACACAGGATCAGGATGGCGCTTACTTCATCTATGAGATGGCTTGCTCACAGGAAGATTATGACAAGCTTGTTCCTGGAACAAAGATCAAGGTTTCAGGTGTTAAGTCTGAGTGGTCAGGCGAGGTTGAGATTGTAGACGCTACTTTCGAAATCGAGGATGGCAATTTCGTAGCAACAGCTAAGGATGCTACAGACCTTCTTGGCAAGGATGAGCTTGTTGATATGCAGAACCAGCTCGTATCTTTCTCAGATATGACAGTTGAGGCAGTTGCTTACAAGAATGAGCAGCCTGGTGATGACATCTACGTTACACTTTCTAAGGACGGAGCAAACTACGAGTTCTGCCTTGAGTACTATCTCAATGGTTCAGACGAAGAGTTCTACAACCTTGTTGGCGGACTTGAGGCTGGTCAGACTGTAGACGTAGAGGGCTTCCTTTACTGGTACGAGGGTGCTAACCCACACATCACAAAAGTTACAGTAAAATAATTATTATTGATTCAAAGATTTAACCGACGACTAGGGAGGCACAGCTATCATGGCTGTGCTTCCTTTTTTATGCACAGGCCCGCATGCTACAAACCTTTTGGCAGAATGGTGTATAATGAGTTTAGTAACCGATGTAGATTTCTTTTGGATGAGGATCACCAGATGGTAAAAGAAGTACATATAGATACTTTGGAACAATTGTTACCTCTTTTAACTGAACAGGAATACAGGGCTGATCTGGACAGAAACAGGAGCCCTTACATATACAGAGGCATGTCGGATTCTTCTTTTCCGATGTATACCAGTCTTAGCAGAAATTGTAAGAGTAGACAGAATCACCTGGAGCCCGCAATTCTGGAGAATTTTGCCAAGTATGCCATAAATGACGAGCCTTCGATCGGATCTTCCGTATGGAGGCAGATGATTCTGGGACAGCACTACGGCCTTCCCACAAGGCTTCTTGACTGGACTCAATCAGCGCTTGTTGGTCTTAACTTCGCTATGACAGAGGAAAACCTGGAGGACATGGACAAGCATGACTGCATGGTCTGGCGAATCAATATGTCAGAGATGGTTGAGCTGCTTCCCAACAATTATAAATATGCCGTTTACGATAAGCACTCCACCATTTTTACAGTTGACATGTTAAAAGAGCTGACGGGAAACAGCCTTAAACAGTACGACAGAGACATGGGTGATTCCGCCATGGTGATTATTGAACCACCCTCACTAAACCAGAGAATCATCAATCAGCATTCTTTCTTTGCTGTAGTACCAATGGGAATCGATGATATCGAGGGCTTCCTTAATAAGAATACCAAGGACACCGTCAAATACGTGATCGATAAAGACCTTCGCTGGAGAGTAAGAGACATGCTGGATCAGCTCAACATGAGTGAGCGAATCGTATACCCCGGATTAGAGGGTTTATCTAAATGGATAGCTAGACATTATTACGTTAAATGAGAAAATTAATTTGGAGGAAACATGCAAGGACCAACCATAACCACAGATAAAGTAGAAACCGTACTCGACAAAAAATACATCCGTGTTTTTGACCTTCAGTACAAAGAAGGCGCCCATTATTTCGACGCAACAAGGCGCCCACTGGACAACATTGTTGCCACCAAGTCTGAAGAAGAGTTCAAAAAGATGCTTCCGGATGCTGTTAGCTGCGTTGTTATAATAGAACTTCCCGGCAAGGAGCCGCAGCTTCTTTTATCCTATGAATACAGATATCCCGCTGGAAGATTCCTTCTTAGTGTTCCTGCAGGACTTATGGATCCGGAGGATAAAAATGAGGCAGATCCCATTGCCACTACTGCAATCAGAGAAATCCATGAGGAGACAGGAATTGTAGTCGATGAAGACAAAGACAGCGTATCAGTGATCAATCCTCTTCTTTTCAGTACTCCAGGAATGACTGATGAAAGCAATGCGCTGGTCAAGGTAATCCTTAGAAGAGATAATCTTGATGAAATGAACCAGGAAGGCTGCGAAGGTCCTGAATGCTTCAATGGTTTTTCTCTTGTCACCAAGGAAAAGGCCAGAGAAATACTTAAAAACTGCGTAGATGATAACGGACATTTCTACTCTGTATATACCTGGGCAGCACTTATGTACTTCGTTTCTGATATGTGGAAGTAATATGTGGTGGACACCTTTAGATAGGTGTCCATTTTTTATTGGATAGATTTCTTTTCAAAAAATGTATCACTATAGATGCACATTCTTTCTTGTCAGATATAAAGTTTTAATGTCTGTAGACCGATATACAGATTAGAGAAATCATAAACTGTATCCTTATGCGTGGAAAACGCATTTTACATGTATATGATGTAGTTCTTTTGACGGCAGGGAAGCAAAAACAGAGACACACTCTGAGAAATGGAGGGAACCATGAGTAATATTTCTGAGATAACAGCAGCGGGAAGTTCCGGCGCGTATGAAGCTGTTAAAAATTCCGGTACAAAAGAAGGTAGTGGCGTTAAGAGTGGAAACTACGGCAAAACCATCGGCAAAGCCCAGTTAAGCGAAACCGGCGCCAAGTACTACGAAGAGCTCAAGAAGAAGTACTCCAATATGGACTTTGTTCTTGTCAGCAAGGATATGAAGGATTATGCTAAGCAGAATGCTTCTTCCTTCGGCAATGCCAACAAGATGGTTGTCCTTATTGACGAGGAAAAGATTGAGAAAATGGCTACAGATGAGAACTTCAGAGCCAAGTATGAAGGACTTATTGCAAGAGCACAGTCTCAGATGCCTCAGCTCAAGTCTCTGGCAGAGCAGCAGGGTAATGTGAAGGCCATTGGAATGCAGGTTAATGACAACGGCACAGCATCCTTCTTTGCTGTTATGCAGAAATCTTCTCAGGACATGACTCAGAAGCTTGCTGAAAAGAGAGCTGCTAAAAAGGAAGCTGAAAAGGCTGCAGAGAAAAAGGCTGCCAAGAAAGAGCAGGCTGAGGAGTTGCAAGAAAAGATCAAGGATAAAGCAACTCAGAAGACGGGAGAAACCAAGAGCTGGGATGAGATTGAAAATGATGATGATGTAGAGATTATCATGGCTAGCTCAGTTGAGGAACTTAAGGCTAAAATTGAGGCATATAATTATAACCTTCGAGCTAACAGTATTCAGACTCCGGAGGAGAAATTAGTGGGCCAGAGCATTGACTTTAGGGGATAGTCAATTGATAATAATATTATAGAGTATAGTTGTGCATGATATTTTGAATGTGTTGGGGGCAATATGTACAAGATTGCAATATGTGATGATGAGAAGAGCTCTGCTGCTGAGGCGGCAGAGCTTTTAGAAAAATATAAAACAGCTCATCCAAGACTGGAGATGAGTGCCGATATTTTCTATACTTCCCTTGATCTTTTGGATGCCATAGAAAAGACCAGTTATGACATCTATCTTTTGGATATTTACATCGACAAATTAAATGGCATAGAAATTGCCCAGTCCATCCGTAAAAAAGATGAGAACGGGCAAATAATTTTCATGACTTCTTCAAATGCTTTTTACAAGGAAGCCTTCAGGATTCACGCAGTTCATTATCTTGAAAAGCCTATTTTGAAAGAGGATTTTTTTGATGCCATGGACAGAGTATGCCAGGAACAGGAAGTTCGTTTTCTTGTGGTGAGAGAAAGCGGAGAAGTAAGAAGAATCCCCATTGATGACATAATCTACGTAGAGTCTGAGGATCACTACAAGAGAATTGTCACCGACGCTAAGACTTATTTTGTCAGAAGCACAATGCAGACCATAATGGAAGACATTGGGGAAGACTATTTTCATGCCCTCGGAATGAAGACCATTGTCAATCTTAAAAGAGTTCTCAAAATAAATAAGGATACTCTTTCTATGGAAGACGGTGCAGAATTCTCGGTTCCGAGAGGTACCTACAGACAGCTAAGTGAACTGATTTTGAAATATACTTTTTGAAATAAAAAACTCTGCGACTAAAACGCAGAGCAAAAGCGGAGTTGAGGGGATTTGAACCCCTGCGCCGGACGAGCCGACCTACCGGATTTCGAATCCGGACCCTTCAACCACTTGGGTACAACTCCAAAAGGTGCTTTGAATGCAGACTCAAAGCGCCTTTTATTATACTTTTTTAATTATTCCTAGTCAACCGGATAGCTTGGCATGCGCCCTATTATTTTGTATAATTATGAGTAGTATGTGCGTTTACAAATGAACTTTTTCAAAGGAGGCCTTTTCACGATGATGAGAATTGGTATGTTGACTAGTGGTGGCGACTGTCAGGCTTTGAATGCAGCAATGCGCGGCGTTGTTAAGTGTATTGCGCACAGCGGTGAGCAGGTTGAGTTCTATGGCTTTTTAAATGGCTACAGAGGACTTATCTACAGTGATTTCAGAATGCTCACATCCAAGGATTTTTCAGGAATCCTGACCAAGGGTGGAACTATTTTGGGAAGTTCCAGAACACCTTTTAAGACCATAAGAGAGCCTGATGAGAACGGTCTTGATAAGGTTGAGGCGATGAAGCAGAACTATTACAAGCTTCAGCTTGACTGCCTTGTTGTACTTGGTGGTAATGGCTCTCAGAAGACGGCTAACCTTCTCAGTCAGGAAGGCCTTAATGTGGTATCTCTTCCCAAGACCATTGATAATGACCTTTGGGGAACAGATATGACCTTTGGTTTCCAGAGTGCAGTAGATGTTGCAACACAGGTTATCGACAACATCCACACAACTGCGGATTCTCATGGCCGTGTATTTATTATAGAAGTAATGGGACACAAGGTTGGATGGCTTACGCTTAATGCAGGACTTGCAGGTGGCGCGGACGTTATCCTTATTCCGGAAATCCCTTATGATATCAACAAGGTTTGTGAAGCTATCGAGGCAAGAGATAAGAGGGGCAGCAGGTTTACTATTATTGCTGTAGCTGAGGGCGCTATTTCCAAGAAGGATGCCAAGCTTTCCAAGAAGGAACTGAAAGAGAAGATGGCTGACTACAAGTACCCTTCCGTTTCTTACGAAATTGCTGAAGCTATCCAGAACAAGACAGGACATGAAGTTCGTGTCACTGTTCCCGGACACATGCAGAGAGGTGGAGCGCCTGATCCATACGACAGAGTATTTGCTTCCCGTCTCGGTGCAGAGGCTGGTCAGCTTATTCTTAATAAGGAATATGGCTATATGGTAGCATACAAGAACAGAGAAATTGTTAAGGTGCCTCTTGAAGATATTGCAGGCAAGCTCAAATACGTTTCTCCTGATGCCAGCATTATTCAGGAAGCCAAGATGCTTGGAGTATGCTTTGGGGATTAAGAATTATGATAGAACATGTATGTTTATATAGTTAGCATACATGTATTACTGCTATGAAAGCTTGATAAATAGTTATGATAGCAGGGCGGGAGTAAAAAGTTTTAATGGGTTATGTAGCACTTTATAGAAAATTCAGACCACCGGTCTTTGAAGATGTCAAAGGCCAGGATCACATAGTTACCACACTCAAGAATCAGATTAAATCAGATAGAGTTGGACATGCTTACCTGTTCTGCGGAACTCGCGGAACAGGTAAGACTTCTGTTGCCAAGATTCTTGCAAGAGCCGTTAACTGCGAGCATCCTGTGGATGGCAGTCCCTGCGGTGAATGCGACATGTGCAAAGAGATTGCAGCCGGCAACAGCATGAACGTTATCGAGATTGACGCTGCTTCCAACAACGGTGTGGATAATGTCAGAGAAATTATCGACGAGGTTTCCTACTCACCAACCAAGGGCAAAAAGAAGGTATACATTATCGACGAGGTTCACATGCTCTCAACCGGAGCTTTTAATGCTCTGCTAAAGACATTGGAAGAGCCTCCGTCCTATGTAATGTTCATTCTTGCTACAACCGAAGTGCAGAAGCTTCCTATCACAATTCTGTCCAGATGTCAGAGATATGACTTCCACAGAATTACCATTGATACCATAGAAGCAAGGCTTCGAGAAGTTGTGGATGCAGAAGGAATCAAGGTTGAGGAGAGAGCTCTTAGATATGTGGCCAAGACTGCTGATGGTTCCATGAGAGATTCACTTAGTCTCCTTGATCAGTGCATAGCGTTCAACTATGGTGAAGAACTTACCTACGACAAGGTACTTAATGTCCTTGGAGCTGTTGACACTGAAGTCTTTAGCCGGCTCTTTTCCGCGCTTTATACTCAGGATGTAAACGGCGCGCTGACTCTGCTTGCGGATATTGTAATTCAGGGTAGAGAACTTTCGCAGTTTGTAAATGACTTTGTCTGGTATCTTAGAAATCTCATGTTGGTACAGGCATCAGATCAGATGGAGGATGTTATTGATATATCTTCCGATAATCTGGCAGCTCTCAAGGAGCAGGCAAATTCAGCGGACATTGATACAATTCTTCGCTATATAAGGGTCTTTTCCGAGCTGTCATCTCAGATAAGATACGCCTCACAGAAACGTATACTTATTGAGATCACACTGATCAAGCTTTGCAAGCCTCAGATGGATGATGGTGAGGGCGCTTTCGAGGATAGAATCAGGATCCTTGAGCAGCATGATGAAGACAATGGCAAGCTTCTTAAGGGAATTCAAAACGGACAGGTTGCAGTTTCTTTATCCGGAGCAGGTCCTGTAAGCGGTCAGCAGATGGGAACTCCCAAGGCTAAAAAAGTTTTGGACAGGGCAGTACCTGAGGATATCAAAAAAGTTGTCAGCAACTGGCCGGGGCTTCTGATGAGAATGGATAACCCGATGAAGACCTACCTTCAGAAAGCCAAGCTAAGTCTTGGAAATGATGATACCCTGCAGATAGTATTTGACAACAAGCAGCTTGCCGAGAAGTATTCAAAGGGCGAATCACAGCAGGAACTTCAGGATTTCCTGGATGACGCTACAGGCAAGCATATTGTATTTGAAACAAGATTTTTGGAAGCTCAGCAGGTCTTTGAAGAAAATTATGTTAACCTGCAGGCTATTAATTTTGATATAGTAACTGAGGATAGTGAAACGGAGTAATTCGTATATCTATATATTTTTTGACTTGTAAAGGAGAACTTTAAAATGGCAAAAAGAGGTGGATTTCCAGGTGGAGGAATGCCTGGCAATATGAGTAACTTAATGAAGCAGGCTCAGAGAATGCAGCGTCAGATGGAGGAGAGCCAGAAGGAGCTTGAGACCAAAGAGTTTACTGCTAAGGCAGGTGGCGGAGCAGTAGAGGTTACTGTTTTTGGAAGCAAGCAGGTTAAATCTGTAACTATTTCACCTGAGGCAGTTGATCCTGATGATGTTGAGATGCTTCAGGATATGATCGTGGCAGCTGTTAATGAGGCAATGAAGCAGGCTGATGAAGCCAGCGGGGCTCTTGTTAATAAGATGACCGGCGGACTTGGCGGAGGATTTCCTTTCTAATGGAGCTATACAGCGGACATATTAATAAGCTGATAGATGAGCTGTCTTCTCTTCCCGGAATCGGTAGCAAATCAGCCCAGAGACTTGCGTTTTATCTGATCGGTCTTCCCAAAGACAGGGTACAGAGACTGGCAGATTCAATTGTGGGAGCCAGGGAGAATGTACATTACTGCAAGGAGTGCTGTACACTTACAGATGATGATATCTGCCCTATCTGCAGCAATCCAAACAGAGACCACAAGACCATCATGGTTGTAGAAAATGCTAGAGATTTAGCAGCATATGAGAAGACTGGCAAGTTTGAAGGTGTTTATCATGTATTACATGGGGCAATTTCCCCTATGCTCGGCGTGGGCCCTGGAGATATCAGATTATCTGAACTGATGCAGAGGCTCCAGTCTCAGGAAGTTGACGAGGTTATCGTTGCAACCAATTCAAGTCTTGAAGGCGAGACAACAGCTATGTACATCAGTAAACTGATCAAGCCGACAGGAATCAAGGTTACAAGAATAGCCAGCGGAGTACCCGTTGGAGGAGATCTTGAGTATATTGATGAAGTAACGCTGCTTCGTGCGCTTGAAGGCAGAACCGAGCTTTGACAGATTCGTTTTTGATATTGGCAATTGGTAATTATTTAGAACATTTACATAACTATGACCTACAGTGATTAGCTAAGATTAGGAGGAGAACATGTCAGTAACAAAGGAGTTGTTTGGGAAAACACAAAAAGGTGAGGAAGTATACGCTTATCATATTTCTAACAGCAAGGGCGTAGAGGCGGTTATTCTGAACTTTGGCTGTACAATTAAGAATGTATTTGTACCTACAAAGGATGGCGGCAAGGTAGACGTTGTTCTTGGATATGATACAGTACAGGCTTATGAAGACAATGATTGTTTCCTTGGTTCAACAGTTGGACCAACAGCAAACAGAATTGCCGGCGCCAAGTATACAATCGACGGAAAAGAGTTTAATCTTCCGGTAAATGACGGCCCTAACAATCTTCATACTGATATGAGCATCGGATTCCATAAGCGTATCTGGGATGCAAAAGAGAACGAGAACTCAGTAGAGTTTACTTTGAAGTCAGCAGATGGCGATATGGGATTTTCGGGAAACAGAGTATTTACTCTTACATACTCACTTGATGAGGATAACAACCTTGAGCTTCACTACCATGCAACCAGCGATGCCAAGACACTTATCAATATGACCAACCATGTTTATTTCAACCTCGGCGGACATAATGCAGGCAGCATTCTTGATCATGAGCTTATGCTTAATGCATCCAAGTTTACTCCTGTTATTGATCGCGCAGCTATTCCAACTGGAGAACTTGCCGATGTTGCTGGAACAGTATTTGATTTCACCAAGTCCAAAGAGATTGGTAAGGATATAAATGCAGATGTTGAGCAGCTTCAGTGCGTTGGCGGATACGATCACAATTTCTGTGTTGATGGAGCTGAGGGAACTCTTCGTCAGGCAGCTTTAGCTAAATCACCTAAGAGCGGCATTACACTTAAGTGCCTTACAACACTTCCGGGAATCCAGCTTTATGTTGGTAACTTCCTTAAGAGTAAGGTTGGAAAAGGCAACACAGAGTATAAGCCAAGAGATGGATTCTGCCTTGAGACACAGTTTTATCCAAACTCAGTTAATCAGGCAGGCTTCCCTGATCCGATCTTTGGACCTGACAGAGAATATGACTGTGTGACTGTATATCAGTTCAATTAAAAATATGTGCAAAGTACAGTGTTCCTTAAGAATTTCTTTTGGCACACTGTATTTACTTATAGGAGGAGAATTTTGGCAGAAGTCAGAGATTTTAGTTCGTATGCCAGAAAACAGAATAACAATAATGGCGTAGACACTTCCGGTGGAGAGTCTTCTTATAAGGAAAAGATACGTAGCCATAGATTAAGGGTATTCTTTAGAACAGTTATAGTCGCAGCGATAGTTCTTTTTGCTGTTATTACAATTTACGTCAGCTGGCGAGACGAGGAATATTCAGAGGCAAACATTACATATGATGCTACTTTAACTAATGGTTTGGATTCTAAGGTTATCAATCTTGCGGGATCTATCGTGCAATATAGTAAAGATGGTGTCAGCTGCTATGGCTCAAGCGGCCAGCCTATATGGAATCAGACCTATGAAATGCAGAATCCGATTGCCCATACCTGCAATTCAGTGGTGGCAATAGGTGACTACAACGGACATCATATCTATGTGAGTAACACAAGCGGGGCCTTGGGCGTGGTTGACACAAACCTTCCTATCAGAGACTTTTGCGTGTCATCTCAGGGGGTTGTGGCAGCAGTCCTGGATGGCACAGATGTTACCTGGATATATCTGTATGATTGCGAAGGAAATACCCTTGCAAGTTTTAAGACAACAATGAAGGACAGCGGATACCCTATAAGTATCAGTCTGTCTCCTAATGCAGAGCTTCTGTGCGTTTCATATTTGTATCCTGAAGAGGGAGCACTCCAGACTAGCGTGGCTTTCTTCAATTTTGGCTCTGTCGGTCAGAACTCTATTGATAATTATGCCAGCGGATATGATTATCCGGGAGTAGTTGTTCCTTATGTGCAGTTTATGAACGGAAGTACAGCATTCGCTTTATCCGATGACAGAATAATGTTTTATACCGGCGATCAGAAACCTGTTAGCAGGTCTGAGAGCCTTATGGGGAATGAAGAGATTAGATCTGTATACTTCAACGATAGCTACGTGGGACTTGTGTTTATGAACAGTTCTGATGAGGGCGATTATCGTTTGCAGGTTTATGACACTCAGGGGGAACTGGTTCTTACTACATATTTCGATACTGTGTATTCTGACATAATCTTTAAGGACAAACAGATTATTATCTATAATGAAGACGAATGCATAATAAAAGATATGACCGGGCATGACAAGTATAAAGGAAACTTCACTGAGCCGGTAAAGGTTATGATTCCAACTAATATTCGAAGCAGATTTACTCTTGTAACAGCCAAGAATGTTGTGACCATGAATTTGAAGTAACAAGGAGAAAGCAGTGGCCGGATTTGATATATCACAGATAATAATGACTGTGGTTGTGGTGTGTTTGATACTTTGGAGAATGTCATATGGAATAAACAATGGCCTGTTTGCGGAAGCAGCAGGCCTTATTGCTGTAATAGCCTCATTTATTGCGGTGTATTATTCCATTAATATAGTAAACAATGTGATAAAAGTTAATCTTGGAGATGTGATTCCAAAGATAGGATATCTTCTGGTGGCGTTTTTGGTATATAAAATAATGATTTCTATATCAGAAGCCTTCAGAAAAATAAAAAATATTCCGATAATTGGAACAGTGGATCGATTTCTGGGGGCAATCCTTGGAATCGCAGAAGCTGTCCTTATCATAGCCCTGATTGAGTATGCGACAAATATCGAAATTGTAACCCCTGTTTTATCAACATGTTATCAATTAGTATTACTCATTCAGAAAAGTTTTATAAACAAATGAAAAAAGTTATTGCAATAATAAAATCGCTTTGCTATAATAGCACTTGCCCGTTGCGAGAGGGCAGCTACCCACACAGAAAGAGGCTTTGACCCAGTAGCTGTTTTCGAAAGGGCAAAAATCTTTTTAAAAAGTTGTTGACAAGAACTTGAAGCTGTGATATTCTAAATGAGTTGCGGCTGAGAGCTACAAC
>NZ_ATVX01000020.1 GCF_000420945.1 Butyrivibrio sp. VCB2006 | reverse complement strand
GTTTCAGCTTTGTCTTAAGCACACAAAGTCACAAGTTTCAGCTTTGTCTTAAGCACACAAAGTCACAAGTTTCAGCTTTGTCTTAAGCACACAAAAAGGCTCTGTCACAATTATGTGACAGAGCCAAACAATTTCTCTTATTACTCCTCAGAAGTATCTCCAACTGGCTTGCCACCTGTAGCAAGCCACTTAAGGTATGCGTTGATAAATGGATCAAGCTCACCATCAAGAACGCCATCTGCATTAGATGACTTAAAGCCTGTACGTGTATCGTTAACCATTGTGTATGGCTGAAGTACGTAAGAACGGATCTGGCTGCCCCAAGCGTTGTCCATAACTTCTCCACGGATACCTGCAAGCTTAGCAGCCTGCTCTTCCTGCTTCATGATGAAGAGCTTAGCCTTCAGCATCTGCATAGCCTTATCCTTGTTCTGGAACTGTGAACGCTCATTCTGGCAGGCAACTACAACACCTGTAGGAATATGAGTAATACGAACAGCTGATGATGTCTTGTTGATGTGCTGTCCGCCGGCACCTGATGAACGGTATGTATCGATTCTAAGGTCATCAGGATTGATCTCGATATCAACATCTTCCTCAATATCAGGCATTACGTCACATGATACGAAGGATGTCTGTCTCTTAGCCTGAGCATTGAAAGGACTGATACGAACAAGTCTGTGAACACCATGCTCTGACTTAAGAAGTCCATAAGCATTTGTTCCTGAAATCTGGAATGTAACTGACTTAATTCCTGCCTCATCACCATCAAGGAGATCAAGAACTTCTGTAGTAAAGCCCTTTCTCTCAGCCCATCTGGTGTACATTCTGTAAAGCATTGATGCCCAGTCACAAGCCTCTGTACCACCTGCACCAGCATTAAGTCTAAGAATTACATCGTATTTATCATATGGCTGATTAAGAAGATTGCTGATACGAATGTTCTCAAGATTATCTTCGAACTCATCAAGCTCTGATCTGATCTCAGCAGCCATATCGTCATCATCTACACCCTCTGCATTCTGCATATCGATGAGATCGATAATATCTGTATACTGATTGTTAAGCTTCTCAATATCTGCCACAAGATCCTGCATGTTCTTGAGATCCTTGGTCTTCTTGTTGGCCTTTTCTGCGTTATCCCAGAATCCAGGCTCTTCCATCTCACGAGAAAGCTCTTCAATTATCTTCTTCTTGGTTCCAAGGTCAAGAGATGCTGTAACCTCATCGAGGGTACCCTTCAAATTCTGAATCTCAACCTTCATCTGATCTAAAACTACCATATTAACTCCATTCTCTAAAACGTCTACCATGAACTGACACATTGTACATTACGTAAGGAAATAATGCAAGCATATCAAAATCCATATTTTTGCGAGACATTTGCACAAGGACGATGATTCACTGATTGAAAAATCTGATAACTGTCGAATGTTCTGAATAACATGAAACGAGACAGTTATCAGATTTTGAAATCTAGTGAATCACGACGCGGAAACGCGAGCAAAAATATGGATTGATATGCGTCTATTAAACCTTACCGTGACAGTTCTTGTACTTCTTACCTGATCCGCATGGGCATGGATCGTTTGGATAGACCTTAGCTTCAACTCTCTTAACAGGAGCCTTAGCAACTGAGTCATCCTTATTTGTTCCGGTAACCTTAGCAACCTGCTCACGCTCTACTCTCTCTTCGATGTGAACGTGGAAGAGGAGACGAACTGTATCCTCTCTGATAGCCTTGGTCATGTCATCGAACATCTCATAACCGGCAAGCTTGTACTCAATCTTTGGATCTCTCTGTCCATAAGCCTGAAGTCCGATACCCTGGCGAAGCTGATCCATATCGTCGATGTGATCCATCCACTTTCTATCAATAACCTTAAGAAGGATTACACGCTCAATCTCACGGATTGTCTCTGGTTCAGGGAACTCAGCCTCTTTGGCTTCATAAAGCTTAACTGCTTCTTCCTTGAGCTGCTGAGCAAGACCACTCTTTGTAAGGTTATCAATACGTCCTCTGTTGATCTTCTTAAGAGGAATAGTAGGAAGAAGAAGTTCGTTAAGTTCCTGAAGATTCCAGTTATCAGGATCTGACTCCTCACCTACAACTGTCTGAACATCAGCTTCTACAATATCTGTAATCATCTTGTAGATAGAATCGCGAAGTGATTCTCCATCAAGAACCTTCTTACGCTCTGCATAGATGATTTCTCTCTGCTCGTTGTTAACCTGGTCATACTCAAGAAGGTTCTTACGAATGCCATAGTTGTTAGACTCGATCTTCTTCTGAGCTGACTCAATAGCCTTTGAAAGAGATGAATGCTCAATCTCCTGTCCATCCGGAATCTTGAGAGCGTTGAACATAGAGATAAGTCTCTCAGAACCGAATAATCTCATAAGGTTATCTTCAAGTGAAAGGTAGAACTTGGATTCACCCGGATCTCCCTGACGGCCTGCACGTCCACGGAGCTGGTTATCAATACGTCTACTCTCATGTCTCTCAGTACCAATAATCTTAAGACCGCCGGCTGCTCTTGCATCCTCGTCAAGCTTAATATCGGTACCACGACCAGCCATGTTAGTTGCGATTGTAACAGCACCCTTTCTACCAGCTTCTGCTACAATCTCAGCTTCCATCTCATGGAACTTAGCATTCAGAACCTGATGCTGAATACCACGCTTCTTGAGGAGCTTACTTATTTCCTCAGAAGACTCAATAGTGATAGTACCAACGAGAACAGGCTGTCCTTTTTCATGTGAAGCTACAACCGCATCACAGATAGCATTGAGCTTCTCTTTCTTGGTCTTATATACAGCGTCCTGATGATCAATTCTGATTACAGGCTCGTTTGTAGGAATCTCGATAACATCAAGTCCGTAGATATCACGGAACTCTCTTTCCTCTGTAAGAGCTGTACCTGTCATACCGCACTTCTTCTCGAACTTGTTGAAGAAGTTCTGGAATGTGATAGTAGCAAGAGTCTTGGACTCTCTCTTAACCTTAACGTGCTCCTTAGCCTCGATAGCCTGATGGAGACCGTCTGAATAACGACGTCCAGGCATTACACGACCTGTGAACTCATCAACGATAAGTACTTCATCATCCTTAACGATATAATCGTGATCCTTCTGCATAAGGTTGTTAGCACGAAGAGCAAGGATAATGTTGTGCTGAATCTCAAGGTTCTCAGGATCAGCAAGGTTCTCTATACGGAAGAATCTCTCAACCTTTGCAACACCCTGTGCTGTAAGGTTTACGATCTTGTCTTTTTCGTTAACAATGAAGTCACCGGTCTCTTCTCTCTCGATACCCATAATGGCATCCATCTTGGTAAGGTCTTCCATATCCTCACCACGAGTCATCTGCTTGGCAAGAATGTCGCAAGCCTCATAAAGCTTGGTTGACTTGTCACTCTGACCTGAAATGATAAGAGGTGTTCTTGCTTCATCAATAAGGATTGAGTCAATCTCATCGATGATAGCATAGTTAAGGCCACGAAGAACGCACTGTTCCTTGTAAATAGCCATGTTATCACGAAGATAATCGAAACCAAGTTCATTGTTGGTTACATATGTAATATCACAGTTATAAGCAGCCCTTCTCTCTTCAGAAGTCATGCTGTTAAGAACAACACCAACGGTAAGTCCAAGGAACTCATGAATCTTACCCATCCACTCAGCATCACGCTTAGCAAGGTAATCGTTAACTGTAACGACATGAACACCTTTTCCGGCAAGAGCATCAAGATATGAAGGAAGTGTAGCCACAAGGGTCTTACCTTCACCGGTTCTCATCTCAGCAATACGGCCCTGGTGAAGAATAACACCACCAATAAGCTGTACTCTGAAGTGCTCCATTCCAAGAACTCTCTTACCAGCCTCACGAACTACTGCGTAAGCCTCCGGCATGATATCATCAAGTGTCTGGCCATCAGCAAGTCTCTTCTTGAACTCTTCGGTCTTAGCCTTGAGTTCCTCATCTGAAAGAGCATGCATCTGAGGTTGCATTGCCTCGATGGCATCTACAGTACTACGAATTCTCTTAAGTTCTCTTTCGCTATGTGTTCCAATAATCTTATCAATAATACTCATTTCTATACTCCTGAAAAAAGGGCAGACTAACCCAATATTTTAGCAAAAGTCCGTTGTACATTGTAACAGATTTGCCCCGTATTTTCAACCATGATAAATGCCTGCCGAAAACCGACAGGCACTGCGTATTTAAGGGTTATAACAAATCACACTGTCAAGCTGACTATATTTCTTTCCTTCTTCAAGTTTAAACGGATGTTGTTTTCCAACACCGCCAAACCACTGATATGGAGGATCGTTTTCTGTCTTGCCTTCGCAGATTTCCACAGCTCCCTGTCTCATGCAGCGAAGAAGGGAAATATCATCGAAGTCTCTGGCATGTCCGTGAAGAATGAAATCAGCCTCTTTTTCCAGAAACATAATCTTATCGAGATTTTCCACAAGCTCACTCATGGATGCGCAGTCCGGAATCTGCATCCAGAGATGATGATTAATAGAATCTCCTGTAAAAAGAATTCTATCTTCCTTAAGAAGCAGTAGAATCCCCCCGGGAGTGTGTCCTGGAATGTCATATGCTTCAAGAGTCTTACCACCGAGATCAATTATATCTCCGCCTTTTATAGGCTTAAAGGGCGGAAAAGACAAACCATTCTCGGTACAGAATTCCATAATCTCCGGATCCTTCATAAAATTCTCTGCCATGAAATTATCAGCAGGATTCATATATGCTTCATCAAAATAAACGTTCCCCAAAATATGATCCGGATGACCATGAGTATTAACCACCATAACAGGCTTATCAGTAATCTTTCTTACTGCCTTAAAGAGGTCATTGTATCCGTTCATAGTATCGATAACTAAGGCTTTCTCATCCCCAATCACAAGATAGCCTGTTGCCTCATGGGCCTCATCCATAAGATAAAGATAGGGTCTAAGCTGTTTAATATATAGTTCTTTTTCCATAGAAACCTCCTACTATCCTAATTCCCCACAAGTACCATTATACAGCATTTATGATAATTCTTCTCATTTATACTCATTGACACGCCAAAATCCGCGATGTTATCATCCTTTATTGTTAGCATTGTCTAACATGGGAACATATTAAACACGCACCCGGAGGAGAACCTAATGAAAAAGAGAATTGTTACACTTGCACTTGCAATTTCAGCCCTTTCGCTGGCTGGCTGTGGAAGTCAGGCACCCGAAGCATCCGCAGATGTCGAAAATGCTGAAAGCGCCGCGTCACAAGATAGCACCGATGATAAGTCCGCAGAAAGCACAACTATTCTGGCTGACGAATCCACACCACTTGCTTCCAGTCTTGACCCAAATTCAGAATACGTCTTTGGAACAGCAACGCTTTCATATACAGATTTCTATTCAGGAGATGTGTCAAGCACAGATTCCTACGACGTAGTATCTTCCGCAACATCCAAGAAATATGAATTATTTACCAACATGGCAACAGATTATGTTGATGAAACCACAAATGCTGATGGATACCACATCACAGGTGTTAAAAATGTAAATGTTGCAGTTCCCGCAGATCAGGCAGACACTTACGCAAGCCTCAACGACTCTTTTGTTAAGCTTGATTCAGAGCCTGCACAATATAAGATTGTTTCTGTAAATGATGGTACAGCCAGCTACTCGGCAACAGTATTTAACGTAGCAGACACTGTTACTGATGCTACTGCCGAACTTCTTACAGGCAGCAACCGGGGTGACTACCAGATCAATATCCTCGAGAACTCCACTTCATACATCAGAAGTTCCAGAGAAGATGAAACCTCTGTTATTAACAGCGATATTCAGGGCGTGATCGTAGAGACAAAAGATGGCCTGAAAGTAGGTATGGAGCACCTTCAGAGCATCTGGGTAATGCCTTATGAGATATCTTTTAATATAAGCGCAGACAATTCCCATAACACACGAGTAAGCTTTGATAACCTTGCTGAATTATCCAAGCTCGAGGAAAAAGAGATTGTTTCCGTAACCTTCATTTATTCGTAACTTCTTTTATATTCATCAGAAAAAAGATGAATGCAAAAACCTGGAAAAAGCTTCAGCGCATGGCTTACGCCTTCTATGGTCTTACTTATGCCCATATTGTGGCATTTGAAATGCCCAAGGCTTTATCAGGAAACGTCCACTATTTAGTAAATGTTACAGCTTATTCCATGGTCTTTTTAAGTTACCTCCTCTGCCGATTATTCAGAGCCATTTATAAAACCAGAAAAGATATTATGGCAAGAATGCAGCTATTTGCCACATCTCTAATTCTTATTGCCACCACTACTTCTAGTATTCTTTTCTATCAATCGCCTTCCGTTGCCGGAGCAGTCCGGGCTAAAGAGCCAAGTATTTCGGTTGAAAATAGCTCTTTGGAAGGCTATGCTTATATAGATGGCATCTATTTCGGAGAAGGTGAAGGAAACAACGGAAAAATCAAGGTTCAGGTTACTATTACAGGCAGCCAGATCACCGATATTCAGATTGTTAGTTTCCCGGATGATCCTGAATATTTTGATAAAGAAAAAGACGGCAATCTCATGATCAGTCAGATGCTTGATAATCAAAGCTGTGATGTAGATACCGTTTCCGGCGCCACTTACTCTTCCGAGGGTCTTATTGACGCCGTTAAAAATGCACTTTTGGAGGCAATTTCTTGAATTTTTTTAGATTCAATCAAAGAGTAAAGCTATTTGTCGTTGCGACATCTTCATTAGTACTTTTATGCAGCTGTGCACAAAGCCCGGCAGCTAAAACCATGCACACCACCACTCTCTTTGCAATGGACACAGTGATGGAACTCCAAATTGCCGGCGATGAAGCTCTTTTAACCGATGCCGAGGGCATGATAAGAAATCTGGAAAAAGAGCTATCGGTAACGGATGAAAACAGCGAAATAGCGGTAATAAATAAAAACGACTCAGCTCCTGTTTCAGAAGAAACCTTTGGCCTCATATCAGAAGCTCTTTCCATGTGCAAAAGAACTGACGGAGCGCTGGACATTACTATTTACCCGGTTCTAAAGGCCTGGGGCTTTACAACTTCCGAATATAGAGTTCCAGCTGATGCTGAACTGGAAAAACTTCTCCAAAACGTCAATTATAAAAATGTCTCTCTTGATGAAAGCTCTCATACCTGCTCCATTCCAAACGAAACCATGATTGACCTGGGAAGTGTTGCAAAGGGCTATACCAGCAGGAAACTAACGGATTATTTCACAGAAAAAGGTGTAACAAGCGGTCTTATTAATCTTGGCGGAAATGTTCAGTGCATTGGCACCAAGCCAAACGGCCAGCCCTGGAAAGTAGCTATTAAGAGCCCTTTCCCTGATAGTTCAAGTGGCATTTACGGTGTTCTTGATGCCAGCGACGAGGCCGTTATAACCTCCGGGGGATATGAAAGATATTTTGAAGAAAACGGCGAAATTTACTGGCACATCCTTGATCCGAAGACCGGAAAGCCAGCCAAAAAAGATCTCCTCTCTGTGACAATTGTCGGAAAGGATGGCCTTGTATGTGATGCTCTTTCAACATCTCTTTTTGTAAAAGGTCTTGATGGAGCAATTGAAGAATACAAAAAATCCAGTGACTTTGACACTATACTCATAACCACTGATGGCGATGTTTATATTACTGAAGGCATCAGCAACCGCTTCTCTCTTGCCTCAGAATATTACAATGCGCAGATTCATGTAGTATCACGATGAAGAATCTGCTATTTTCTGAACTTCCTGATTTCGAAGCACATCCTGTTAAAGGAACTTATTCTGTATTTAATCTATAATGTCGTTTTGGAACCTTGATAGATGCTCGTATGGCAGGATTAATCTTCCTCGATACAGTCCGCATCCGTCATTTACAAGCTGGTTGTTCACAGCTCCAAACATATTCACATCCACTTTGGACAGATCAAGTCCCTGCAGTAGCATACCCCTATCATAGGCTTCATCGAAATATCTACATTCACCCGATGGAATAGAATCCCTGCGGCTTCGCTCTTTATCCTGTCTCTTTTCGTAGCCCAAATGATGGGCCGGACCTATCTCGGCATAATCATCCATCTGCTTGGTTCGCATTTGCACCTCAAGATATGACCTGGACTGATTGTCATAGAAAGTGATATGAAGGGATTTATATCCATAGGGACTTGGATTCTTGATATAGTCCCTGTAATACGGTCTAAGCGGTTCTGATATCATGTCAGAAGTCTCTTTTCCGGGTATTCCATAAATCTTTGCCGTAAAGCCTTTCTCTTCCAAAAATCCCGGAAGGGCATTGGCAATCTCGTAGAGGTATTTAAGCTCTATCTCCTCGCGGTTTTCTCCTGCCTTCAGATGACAGGCCGGCATGGAAATAACAATACGATAAGCAATCAGGTCTCTTATGGGGCTCATCTCCTGCTTCAGCTCAGTAACACTTGGAAAAGAAAGGTTCTTTCCATAGTAATCATAGACATGCTCTACGATATTTCCATTGAACTTCTCCTCTGCCCTTATCAGGGACTTGATCCTTCCCTTAAAGGTAAAGGCCAGGAACGGATATTCATTGGACATATACTTGTAAAACTCCCTCAGTCGCTGTGACTGCGAAGTAAGGAAATCATTATGCTCAAGAAGCTCCATGATCTGCAAAAGAAAATTACAGTGGATTATGTCCACTCCATTCTGGGTCTTCCTGGAATCTTCCTTGAGGTCATTGTGATATCTCTGCAAAATCTTCAATACAGTATCGCCCGAGTATAGATAATCATTCAGTGTAATCATTCCCCATCTCTCCCTTCTTACAAGCCTTATCAAAAAGAAAAAGGCAAAGACCGCAATCATCTCTGAAAGCGTCTTTGCCTCTATTCAACATAATATCACATATATCTATCCAGCTGAATACTGATTAAGCATCTACTATTTGTAATTAGTACTGCTGAGCCTTCTCTTCGCCGTTCATTACGCGGATAGCACCCTGAGCAAGAGCAAGAAGTTCATCCTCTCCGGGATATACAGTAACAGGGCAGATCCAGTCAACGCGCTCTTTGATAGCGTCTGTGATAACCTGGCCATATGCAATACCACCTGTAAGGATGATCTGGTCAACCTTCCCCTTAAGAACTGTAGCGCAAGCACCGATGTTCTTGCAGATCTGGTAAACAAATGCATCACGAACAAGGATTGCCTTCTCGTTACCCTCTTCGCACATCTTGTTAACTTCTCTCATATCGTTGGTTCCAAGGTAAGCATTAAGTCCGCCGTAGCCAACAATCTTCTTCTTCATCTCGTCATAAGTGTACTTGCCTGAGAAGCACATGTCTACAAGAGCCTTAGCAGGAATGCCGTTTGCTCTCTCAGGAGAGAATGCACCGTCACCGTTAAGGGCTGCATATACGTCAACCATCTTACCGTTCTTGTGAACACCTGTAGATGTACCACCACCCATGTGAACAACGATTACGCTGATCTCGTCATATCTTTTGCCGATTTCCTTAGCGTATCTTCTTGCAACTGCCTTCTGGTTAAGAGGATGGTCAATTGATACTCTCTCAATCTCAGGAACACCTGAAATACGAGCAACAGGCTCCATCTCGTCAACTACAACAGGGTCAACGATGTATGAAGGAACGCCGATCTCATCACCGATCTCTCTTGCAAGAATACCACCAAGGTTAGATGCGTGCTGTCCCTGAACGCCCTTTCTAAGATCCTCAAGCAGGGCATCTGTACACTCATATGTACCACCAGGAATAGGACGAAGAAGTCCGCCTCTTCCAACAATTACATTAAAAGATTTAATGTCGATATTTTCCTTCTTGAGGAAATCAAGAATGATGTTCTTACGGAAATCCTTCTGATCAATAATTGAAGCATAGGATTCGATTTCCTCTGTGCTGTGACGAAGTGTTTCCTCTTTAACAAGTGTCTCGTCCTCAAAAATACCAACCTTTGTAGATGTAGAACCTGGATTGATGATCAAACTCTTAATCATAATTAAAGGATTCCTTTCTTCTTGTCTTCTGCAACAACTGCTGCAAGAGCGATTGAATTAACCTTAACCTCAACAGAATCTGATCTTGATGTGAGGATAACAGGAGCCTTTGTTCCTGTAAGGATGTTACCATTCTTAACTGTGGCAAGTCTTACAATAGTCTTGTAGGTAAGGTTTCCGGCATGGATATCAGGGAAAAGAAGGATATCAGCATCGCCGACGATCTTACGATCAAGAGCACCAGCCTTATGCTTGGCAGCCTCAGGATCGATAGCAAGGTCCATAGAAAGAGGTCCGTCAACGATACAGTTCTTGATCTCACCCTCTTCATTCATTCTTGTGAGCTCTGCTGCCTCAACAGTAACAGGCATCTTAGGGTTAACAACTTCAACAGCTGCAAGAGGAGCAACCTTAGGGCACTCAACGCCGCAAGCTCTTGCAACTTCTACTGTATATTCAATGATAACTTTCTTATCTTCAAGTGTTGGATATGGCATGAAAGCAACGTCTGTAAGGAAAAGGAGACGATCAATACCGGGAATTTCAAATACGCAAACATGAGAAAGTGGACGGCCTGTACGAAGTCCTACCTCTTTATCAAGTACGCTCTTAAGGAAGTCTTTAGACTCAAGGGCACCCTTCATGTAAATGTCAGCCTTGCCGTCGTGAACAAGAGAAACTGCTGTACGTGCAGCCTCGATTGTATCTTTAACATCAATGATCTCAAACTGAGAAAGGTCCATTCCTACCTCTTTAGCCTTCTCCTCAATCTGATCCTTGTCACCAACCAGGATAGAATCAACGATTCCTCTCTCCTTGGCAACCTTAACTGCCTCAAGTACGTGTGTATCCTGAGCTACAGCTACTGACATCTTCTTGGTATCAGCGCTCTTGAGTTTCTCAAGAATACCATCAAAGTTCTTACTCATATTAAAAAACCTCCATTTATGATATTCACTATTAGTATCGCATGCGCAGAAAATGCGCCTTGCTCGCCATATGATAAAATTTTAACACTCTGCTTTATTTATTTCAACATCTTTCTCTCCAATGTAAAGACTTCTTGTCACAGCAATAACAACAGCCACAAATGCAAGAAGCATCAGCTCAACCAGCACCACATTTGAAAAGACATTTGCCAAAAGCACAATTCCAGCGTCCATTGCAAAGTGAAGTAGAACAGCGATCAGGTAAAAACTAATATTCTTGCCTTTAACTGCTCTGTAAACCAGGAAGGATGCACAGATGTGGAAAGCAATGGCAAGAACTCTTTCAAGTCCGGCCATATAAAATGAATAAGCCGGGGTTGTCCAAAGAGGCTCAAGCTGGGCAATAGCCGTACTCTTCGTAGCCTCATCCATTTCAGCAAAAGCAATATCCATTGCGCCTGTATTTATGATAATCGACGTCACAATGTTTCCTATGTAGGTAGCTCCCAGAATTATTATGGATTCAATTCCGCCGTGTCCAATTCCAAACATCAGAGAGTTTTCTTTTCTCAAATTGTTCTTCATCAGAAACTTCATGACAACATATCTTCCGGTCTCTTCGAAAAGAGCTGCTGCAAGGCCACCATAGATTGCATAGAAAAAGATATGTTTCTTTATATTGGAAGCATCAATTCCTGCCAAATAAAGCACTATCCTGTGACATATGCTTTCAAGCACCAGGGCAAACAGCACGAAAGTTGCCATACCAAGTACAAGACATTTAAGGTCCGCATTAGATTTTTTTCTCCAGTAGATTGCAAGTACTATTGGCAGGGCTATAGATACTATTGCTGATACTACCATCCCCACTATTGATGCTGCCGGTACAGTTGCTGTCATACACATTTCCTCCGTTTCCAATACCCGTCTAAAAGTTCTCACTTTCTAGTATAATACGAATATTAGTTTCCACAACTAAAATCGTTGCAAAGCCTAGTATTAATGCTATAATTGCATTTAGTTAAAGCTTTTAATTAATTGCCATTTTTCATTCTTTGGGGGAAGGATGAATTCGGGTTATAAATGGCATCAGGGAAGGAGTGAGGGCAATAACTATAGAACAGTTACAGCAAATCGAGCTTGCTGTAGGTATTGGGGAAAACAATTTCAAAATGAGTCGCGGAAGCTTCGACTACAAGCAGAAAATCCACGAGAAGAGAAGGCTCGTAAGGATTTCTACCGAGAAGCTTTCAGATAAATCTTTCATTCTCAAATTTCAGGATCCCAAATCAAAAGAACTTCATACAGTTTCGGTAAACAAAAATGAATCCGGACGCATCTGCGTCAGAGTAGAAAGCGATTCCAGATACAACCGCTTTTGGCTGAGTTTCCCGGCAAATCCATCGGAGCATATCTACGGATGCGGAGAAACCTATTCAGAGTTTGACTTGAAGGGACAGAAAGTCAGGATTTTCGTTGCAGAGCACCAGAACGCTCGCAGGATCAGCAAGAAAATTGTCAAAGAAAAGTTTCTGGGCAAGCACCCGGACAAAACACTTTCATTTGGCAAGTACGAATCCTACTACGCTCAGCCAACTTATGTTTCCAGTGACAGGTTCTATCTCCACGCGGACATAAACGCCTACTCGGAATTTGATTTCAGGAATCTGGAAAAGACAATTCTCTACACTCAGGAGCCGCCTGTATTCTACATTGAAGCAGCGGAGAGTTTCCCGGAGTTGTCCTTTAAACTATCTAATCTTCTTGGTCGTCAGAGCACTCTTCCATCCTGGATTTACGATGGAGCAATTCTTGCAATTCAGGAAGGAACAGAAAAGATTGACGAAAAGATTGCAAAAGCCGAGAAAGCAGGCGTTAAGATCTGCGGTGTATGGTCTCAGGACTGGTGCGGCTGCAGACGTACAGGCTTTGGCTATCAGGTAATGTGGAACTGGGAATGGGACAAGGAACTTTACCACAACCTTGATCAGAAGATTATCGAATGGAAGGAGAAAGGAATCCGCTTCCTTGGCTATATTAATCCATTTATAGCCTTGGAAAAAGGCCTGTATAAAATTGCCAGCGAAAAGGGGTACTGCGTCAAAGATAAGGAAGGCAAAGATTATCTTGTGACCATAACAACATTCCCTGCTGCCATGGTGGATTTTACAAACCCGGAAGCCTATGAGTGGTACAAAACACTCATAAAAGAAAACATGATAGGCCTTGGCATGGGCGGATGGATGGCAGACTTTGGAGAATATCTTCCTGTGGACTGTGTTCTTCACAGCGGAGAGAATCCTGAATTTATCCACAACAGATGGCCTGCTATTTGGGCTAAGCTCAACAAGGAAGCCATTGCAGAATGTGGTAAAGAAAACGAGATTTTCTTTTTCACAAGAGCGGGACACACAGGAACAATAGCAAGTTCAGCTATGATGTGGACCGGAGACCAGCATGTTGACTGGTCTGTTGACGACGGACTTCCATCAGTTATTCCGGCTACGCTCTCACTGGCTATGAGCGGATACGGCATTGCGCATTCAGATGTAGGGGGCTACACAACAATAATGCACATGCGCCGTTCCAAGGAACTTCTGATGCGTTGGGAGGAGATGAATGTCTTTTCACCTCTCTTTAGAAGTCACGAAGGTAACCAGCCTGTCAATGATGTACAGTTTGACGACGACGAGGAATTACTGGCCCAGCTGTCTCTAACTTCAAGAATGCATGTTAATCTAGGGGATTACATTAAGGCATGTGTTCAGGAGAATGCAGATAAGGCCCTTCCTGTTATGAGACCTCTTTTTTACCACTACGATGAAGAGAAGGCATACGTAGAAAAAACCGAATATCTACTGGGGAGTGATATTTTGGTTGCACCGGTTATTAAAGAGGGAGCTCTGTCGAGAAAGGTGTATTTGCCTGAAGATTCCTGGGTACATCTATTCTCGGGAAAAGAATATACGGGAGGCATCTACGATATTGAAGCACCTATCGGAAAGCCACCGGTATTTATCCGCAAAGCATCAGTAAGCTACGAAAAGCTAATGAAAATAGCGAAGGTATAAACAAAACAAAAAACTATGGGGTATACAAATTATGACTAACTCAGGAAAGCACGGAACTTTATCCAAGATAAGCTACGGTTTTGCTGACATCTACGGAGGAGGAGCCTTCGTTGTAATCAGCACTTTTTACACAGTATTTTTAACCAAGTCACTGGGAATGCACACTGCTCTTGCAGGTACCATTCCTCTTATCGGTAAGATCTGGGATGCCATTACGGATCCCCTCATGGGAAATATCGCAGACCGCACCAAGTCTCGTTTTGGTGCAAAGCGCTTTTGGATGCTGGTAGGAAGTATTATCTCTGCCATTACTTTCATTGTCATGTGGATTCCCTTCATGGCAGGGGGCTCTCAGATTGGCCAGTACATCTTTTACATTTTGATGTACATGCTCTTTTCCACCGGCTTTACCATCGTTATGGTGCCTTACAACGGACTACTTCCGGACATGGTTGAGGACTACACATCCCGCGCCAAGTTCTCAAGTATTCGAATGATTTTCTCAGCCCTTGGTGCCATAATCGCAGGACTTGTTCCTACCATTATGATCAAGGACAACACCAATAAATGGCAGTATCTGAACGTAGCCATCATCTTTGCGGTTATTTTCTTTAATGCCATCGTTCTTACTTTCCTTGGAACCTGGGAAAGACAAAAAGAGGTTCAGAAGGTCACTATGAAAGAGACCTTCACTCAGTCCTTTACTGTATTTAAGAGTCACTCCTTCAGACTGTTCATCGGAATCTTCATCTTTGGACAGGCTGCAGCCGACTTTATTACAGGCCTTGCCGTTTACTACATTGATGATGTTCTTCATGCTTATGGCGGAGGCAACTTCACCAAGCTCATGGGCGTAATACTGATTTCTCAGTTCCTTGGCATGATCCTGTTTGCACCTATCATGGCAGCAACCAGCAAAAAGTTCCCGATTCTCCTTGGAACTCCTATCAGAATCGTAGCAACCTTTGCAATGCTGTTCTTCTCACATGAGGGAGCTCCATTTGTAATTATCCTGGCTCTTTCATTTGTTATTGGTCTTGCAATGGCAGGAACTTCAACCAGTATCTACGCTATACTTTCTGACCTTACCGAAGTTGATGAGCTTATAACTTCCATCAACCGTCCCGGTATCTGCTCAGGAATGGCAACCTTTACCAGAAAGATCGCTGCCGGCCTTTCTTCAGCAATGATCGGTATTCTGCTTGCCATGGTGGGCTATGATGAGAAGCTTGCAAGCTCAGGACAGATGCAGTCTATGGCTACCCAGAAGGGAATAGCTAATGTTTACGTATTTGCTCAGATAATTCTCCTTGTAATCACTCTTTGCTTTACAGTTCTTTTCCCTGTCACCAAGAAGGAATACGACATCATAAGAAAAGAGATTTCAAGAAGAAAAGGTGAAGATACAAGTACAGCAAGTGCCGAAGAAATCGCAGTTTGCGAGAAGGTTACAGGATATAAATACGATCAGCTTTGGAATAAAGATAACGCATACAAGATCAAATAAATTTATCAAAAATATTTTTTATCGGAGGATATAACAATGAAATACTTTTTAGACAGCGCCAAAATGGATGAGATCAAGGAGGCTTACAGCACCTTTGGAATAGATGGTGTAACCACTAACCCAAGACACATTCAGGCTTCCGGCAAGCCATTCCTTACAGCAATCCAGGACATTGCTGACTGGATCAAGGAAGAAGGCCTTGAGGGAATTGATAAGTTCCCTGTTTCTGTTGAAATCAATCCACATATTGAAGATGCAGAGACTATGATTTCAGAGGCAAAAAAGATTTCTGCCATCTGCAAGAACTTTGCAATCAAGATTCCTGCTACAGAAGCAGGTGTTGCTGCAGCAAGAGCCCTTGAAAAGGAAGGAATCCGCACAAACGTTACTCTTGTGTTCTCTCCTGCTCAGGCAATTCTCCCTGCCAAGAACGGATCTTTATTTGTTTCTCCTTTCATTGGATGGAAGGAAGCTAACGGCGAGGACTGCAGACAGTACATCAAGGATATTGTAGACATCTACAAGAACTATGGTTTCTATGGTAAGACACAGATCATCTGCGCCGCTGTCAGAACACCTAAGCAGTTCGTTGACTGCGCAGTTGCAGGAGCAGATATCGTAACAGCAGGACTTGCTGTATATAAGGATTCCATGAAACATGCTTACACACGTCAGGGTATTGAAACCTTCCAGGATGCATGGGATCACACCGCTGGAAACTAACGTCCCCAACTGTGTTTTCGGGGTGACTATTATAACGAAAGAAGGATAAGAAAATGAAAATTGGTTTTGTAGGACTCGGCATCATGGGTGAGTCCATGTGCGAGAATATTATTAAAAAACACGATGATAAAGTATACGTTTTTGACTTTGTAAAGGAAAAGGTTGATAAGCTGGCTGCACTTGGTGCTGTAGCTTGCACAAGTTCAAAAGAAGTTGCAGAAAACGTAGACATGTTTATTACCATGGTACCAAAGTCAGAACACTCCCGCTCCATATACGAGGAGATTCTTCCTGTACTCCATGCCGGAATGACCTGCATTGATATGAGTACCATTGACCCCAGTGTTTCTGTAGAGATTTCCGAAAAGGTAAAGGCTACAGGAGCTGAGTTTGCAGATGCTCCTGTTGTTAAGAGTAAGCCTGCTGCCATTGCAGGAAAGCTTGGAATCTACGTAGGAGGATCAGAAGAAGTTTACGAAAAGATCCGTCCTATCCTGCTCTACATGGGCGAAAACGTAATCCGCATGGGTGATAACGGCAAAGGTCTTGTTATGAAGATCTGCCACAATGCTCTTGTTTCCCAGATTCAGAACGGCGTTAACGAGACCATGACTCTGGCGAAGAAAAACGGCATTGATATTCCTGCCTATGCCACAGCTATATCCTATGGCGGTGCCGGAAACTGGTATCTTGATTCCAAGAAAGAAGTCCTGGAAAAAGAGGATTTCACTACTGCTTTCTCTATCGAGAATGAGCACAAGGATGTTCACATCTGCTTAAATCTTGCAAAAGAATGCGGCTTTAATATGCCCGGCGAAGAGAATGCGGCAAGAGTATATGACAAAGCCCTTGAAATGGGTCTTGGAAAAGAGGACTTCTCTGCCACAATCAAGGTTGTTCGCGGAGAATAATAAAACCAAATGCGAGAAATTTTCTTTTACATCGTTATACTTCTTTCCAACATAATCCAGGGAATCACAGGATTTGCAGGAACCATTCTGGCCATGCCCTTTTCAATTAAGCTGGTGGGAATGGACACCGCAGTTCCTGTGCTGAACTTCCTGGGATTACTGTCAGGAATATATGTATGCGCAGGTAACTACAAAAAAATAAACTGGGTTGTCCTAAAACGAGTTGTTGTAATAATGGGTATTTCACTCTTCTGTGGAATCCATATTAAAAGCTCATTGTCCGGAAATCCCAAGCTTTTGTACATGATCCTTGGTTGCATCGTTCTTTTCGTGGCAATCAAAGGAATGATTGTAAGTTTTATAGAGAAAGCAAATAAGCAAAGCGATAATCCTTCCAATGAGCAAAGAAGCAAACACAGCCCACTACAAAACGCTCTGCTTACTCTCTTACTGATAGCAGCCGGCATAGTACACGGCATGTTTGTCTGCGGAGGGCCACTTCTTATCAGCTATATGACCAGAAAGCTTCCTGAGAAAGCTTCTTTTAGAGCCACCATTTCCACAGTGTGGATATTCTTAAATGGTTTTCTTCTGGTAACCCATATTTTTCAGGGCTTATGGACACCGGGAGTAATAAAAAGCGGAGCCATCTCCATCCCATTTCTCCTAGGTGGTATGTTCATCGGTGGAAAGCTTTATTCCAAGATGAGCCAGGAGTTTTTTGTAACACTCACATACATACTACTTCTGATAGCCGGAATTTCTTTATTCCTAAAATAATAGCAAATATTTATGTATATTAAGGAGCACCATAATGAAACAGTTTCAAGTAGCCTATATTCCTGTAGGCGTGCCAACCTTCCACCTGGAGAGTGCACAAAAAGAATTCGATAAATCAGTAGCTCTTTTAAAGGAGCTTGCAGAAAATGTGGCAGTTCCACAGGAAATGCTTCTATCCATCGATAAGTTAAACGCATTTCTTGACACCATAGAGCCTGATCTTATCGTACTTCAGAACATAACCTTCGCAAACGCAGCCTATGCAAGCGAGGTATTGCATAGATTCAAGGATGTTCCCATTCTTCTCTGGACGCTGCGAGAGCCTGTTATAGATGGAGGACGCCTTCGTCTTAACTCTCTCACGGGAGCTTACTCAGCAGCCAACACTATCAAGGCTTTCAGAAAAGAACCTTTTGAGTACATCTTTGGAGGGCCTACGGAAGATAAGGTAAAAGAAAAAGTTGGAGCCACCATAAGAGCAGCCAAGCTTAAATTCAAAATGAGAAACCTTAAGCTGTCTGCTATAGGTCACACACCACAGGGCTTTGGATTCGGAAGAGCCCTTGATCTGGAAATGCTGGAAAAATTCGGTGTCCGACTTGAATCCATAGAGACCAGAGAGCTTATCGATAAGGCTAAAGCCTTTACCGAGGAAGAATGTGCCGATTATCTTAAAGACGCCTCACAGCGAATAAAAGGCCTTGATAAGACTCCGGAGCAAAACCGTAATGACTTTGCCCGCCTGTACAAAGCCTACGAAGAATACGTTAAGGATAATAACATCGGAGCTATCGCCTCCCGCTGTTGGCCTGACTTTTTCACAGCCTTTGGCACCCCGGTGTGCGCAGTTCTTGCCATGCTCAACGATCTTGGAGTTGCTGCCAGCTGCGAAGCAGATACCTACGGAGCCCTTTCCATGTACCTTGGAATGCAGCTGACAGGAAGTGCAACCTTCTTTGGAGATCCTGTTTCAATGGATGAAAAAGAAAATACTATTTCCTTCTGGCATTGTGGTACTGCTGCCTGCTCACTGGCCCGTACAGACACCGGAGCCTGCGCCGGAGAACACTGCAACAGGCACATTGGTCCTACTCTTGAATTTGGCTGTAAGCCCTGTGAAAGAGCAACAATCTTCAGAATTGGCAGAGACAGCGAAGGAAACTTCAGATTCTTTATTGCATCAGGTGAAATCCTGGATAAACCACAGCAGTTCCTTGGAACTTCTCTTGTTGTTAAAACCGACGGCAGCGCAGAAGAAATCATCTATAAAACTGTTGAAGAGGGCTGGGAGCCCCACTATGTTGTAATTTATGGTGACGTTGCAAATGAGCTTGAGATCCTTGCTCATATGCTGGGAATGAAAACCCTTAAACTATAATAGGTAAAAGATATGCGAAAAGAAGGAATAAACCTGGAACAGGTAAAAAAAGAAAATAAATCCCTTATAATCAAATGCATAAGCAGTAATGGCCCTATGTCCCGCAAAGATATTGCCAGCAAGACAAGTCTTACTGCTGCTTCTGTGACACAGATAACCACTTCACTTATAGAAGATGGAATCCTCAAAGAGCTTGGTGCCTGCCCTGAAAGTACAGGAGCAAAAGGCAGAAAAAAGGTTCTCCTTGACATCAACTATGAAAAAGGCTTCGTCTGCGCCATCAGTATAGAAGTGGAGAAAACCACTATAGCCATCTGTAACCTTAGGGGAGACATTGTCCAAAGCATCAAAAAAGAGCCCTGTATAAAAGAATTCAAAACTCAAAAGAAATTAAAACCACAGCTCTTTTTGCATGATATCTGCCAGGAAACCTTAGGTCTTTTCCAAAGTCTTTCAGATGAATACAGAAATAAGCTGGGATGCATTAGTGTTAGTATCCCGGGACTTGTAGACAAAGAAAGCGGCATATCTACTCACGCCTATGGCATATGGGACAGCCCAGTTCCTATTAAGGAAATGTTGTCAGGAGAACTTCCCCTGGGAGTTCCGATTATAGTAGAAAACAATGTGGATGCCTTTGCCACTGCGGAAATTCTATTCGGAGCGGGAAGGACCTATGACAGCCTTCTTGTTATCAAATGGGGACCGGGTGTCGGAAGCACCATAGTTGTTGATTCCAAGGTTTATCAGGGAAGGCACGGCAAAACTGCCGAACTTGGCCATTTTATCATTGATAAGGACGGCCCGCTTTGCAGCTGCGGAAGAAGAGGATGTTTGGAAACATATCTGTCTTCCGGTGCCTTTGGATCTCTTTTACCTGTTGATGATTCCCTTGACATTTTTGCAAGGAGCATAGTAAATGCATGCACCATCATCGCTCCAAACAGGATTGTCCTGTATGGAGGTCTTTTCAAGGATGCTGACATCCGAGAAAAGCTGATAAGTGCATGCACATCATATGACCCTTCTTATAACAGTAACAGGCTTATATATACTACTCTTTCGGATAAAGAATCCTACATAGGTCCGGTGTCAGTATATTCAGCCTCTGCATTATTTTAAAAACTTATTTTAAGAACTTATTTTCAAATTCAGCTGCAGATAAAGGCGGTGAGAAATAATATCCCTGGATAAACTCACAACCACGTTCCTTGAGAAACTGCAGCTGGGTTTGAGTTTCTACTCCTTCTGCCACCACCAAAAGCTTAAGGCTCTTGGCAATATCCAGAATCAGTTCTACCATTCGGCTATCCTTATCATCACTGTTGTTTACACCAATATCTTTAATAAAGCTTCTATCAAGCTTAAGAACATCTATAGGCATATGGGACAGCATATTAAGTGATGAATAACCGGTGCCGAAATCATCCATTTCAATATGATAGCCCTTTTCTCTGAAAACTTTAATAACGCCAATAACTACATCTTCGTTTTCTGTGTAGGCAGACTCTGTAACCTCCAGATGAAGGTCAGCTCGATCTATTCCGCATTCTTCTACCAGATTATCAATAGTATCGACAATCTCCGGATCAAAGATATCTATTCTTGATAAGTTCACCGAAACCGGTAAAGTTATACCAAGCCTCTTTTTCCAGTCTGCTATCTGCTTTGCTGTCTCTAGCCAAACGTATTTATCCAGAGCACCAATATGTCCACTCTTTTCATATACTGAGATAAAAGATCCCGGTGGAATCATGCCAAGCTCCGGATGTTCCCATCTGACAAGAGCCTCTGCGCTATACAGCTTGGGAGGATCAGCCTGAATATCAAACTTGGGCTGGAAATATACTAAAAATTCATGATTATCAATAGCACGTTTTAGGTCAATGATGAGCCTGTTTTCCAGGATTTCTCTTTCTCTCATCTCCTCGCTAAAGACCATGACTCTGTTATGATAGCCACCACGGATCATACTGCAGGCAGTTCTTGCCCTGTCAAACAACTGAACCGGTTCAATATCCTTCTGCCACGGCATAACTCCCATTCTAAGCCTGATATTAACATTTGTTGCACACTTATCCAGCCTATCCTGGAAACGCTGATATATGCTCTGATAATCACCGGTGGTCGAAGCATATACATCAAATCTGTCTGCCTGAGACCTGCAGGCAATTCCATTATTTTCTTTTACATACTTGGATATTTCATCTCCAAGAGCCTTGAGTACTGTATCTCCGAAGTTCCAGCCATATAGAGCATTGATTACATGAAACTGTTCAATGTTCATTACCATGGCATCAAATCTCTTATCCGGATTTCCATCAAACTTTTCCTTGGCATACTCAAAGAAGAAATTTCTTGTGTACAGCTTGGTAAGCGAATCTCGCTCTGTTGCAGCAATAAGTTTCTGGCGATCGCTGGCTGCCTTATCCGATCTCATTTTCAAAAGAAGAAGAAATAGGATCAGCGATGCCACAACGGCCACCATAGCTATAACAGATGGAAGGTTATCATTCAGATAGTCCGCAAAGGATACCTTCTCAGCCTGGTTTGCATACTTGGAAAGCATGGCATCTATCGAAGCCTCCGGTATGCGGTTTACTGCATTGTTCATGATGGCAAGCAGGGTTCCGTTTTTTCTTTTTACACCAAAAGAGAATCCCATTTCCTCTCCTGTAGACAGAAGAGAAAGATTATACTGTCTCCTGAGGGCATCGGTCTTGTTGATTCTGTTTCCGTTAACCATTGCGCAATCCGCATTACCTCTGGCAACGGCTGCATAGACTTCATCCAATGTCGGGTACCAGACTATCATCCAGTCAGGGAAATAATCCTTTACGAAATTATCAAAATTGATATTTCCGGCAAGAAGTGCCACAGTGTTGACTTTCTTTTCAAAAATATCTTTTCCCCGAGTCTTAACCACAGCATAGATCTCGGTATCCATAATGGAATCAGTGGTAAAAAGATCTGCCTTTTCACTATCGTATGGGCCCATACTAACCGGGAATACTACATCAATCTCTCCCCTATCCAGCGCTTCAAGAGATTCTTCTGTAGTCTTATAGGGAATTGCTTCAAAATTTATTTCAGTATTTCGCATGCTGACAGAAGCCCTGTCAAGGAAGTCTCCAAGAGCTCCTGTTAATCCATCGTCACCACTCTCGCAGAAAGGCATATAGTTGTCTCTATAGCCCACCCTTATGGTTCCATGCTTCTCAAGCCAATTCAGTTCTTCTTCCGTCAGGTAAGAAGTCGAATTAACAGACCAGATATATTTCTGATAAACTCTCTGGTTATAGAACGGATCCTCGTTCTGAATCTTAGTCATGGCGTGATTAATTTCTTTTAACAAGTCGCTGCGCTCTTTATTCACACCAAAATAGAAATCGGAGGAGCCAATCTTACATACAGGAGAACATATCTCACTACTTCCATAGGTATCCAGAGTGACATAAATATCCACGTCCCCGTGATTAAGCCAGCCAATGCAAATATCCGGAGAACTTACAACATTTTCGATGATCTCAATTTCTATATTGTTTTGAGCTGCCCACTGACGGACAAGATTTTCCTGAATACTGCCTCTATCCACAAGAACTTTTTTGCCTTGGAAAGTAGACAGATCATCCAGTGTCATTTCTTCATTGCCAGCTTTAACAAACATATAATAAGACTCAGTTCCCATAGGCAGTGAAGAAAACCAAATGAAATCCTGCCTCTCCGGCATATAGGAAACATCGCTTAAAATATCTATCTCGCCATTTAAGAGCATTTCAAGTAGCTGTGGCCAGGTTCCCGTCACGTACTCATAGGCCCATCCGGTGTAGGTCGCTATCTTTTGCTGGTATTCATAGGCCATTCCGGTTCTTCTTCCGAATCTGTCTGTGTAGCAATAGGGAGATTCATACCAGCCAACCCTGACAACCTTACCCTCATTTTCCTTGGCAAAAGAGCTGACACCAGGCAGAGAACAAAGGCTAACTACGGCCACAAACAAAAGGGCAGCGCAAAGCAGAAGAGCCGCTACTCTTCTACATCTTGTGAAGGTTATTCTTTTGACGGAATATATTGTTGTATCCTTCATTTTTTCACGCCATCTGCCAATAATTGTGCACAATATTACGTCTAAATTATAACATGCAATGGCGCACAACTTTATTAAGTAAAACTTAAATCTATGTAAAAAAGAAACAACAAAAAAAGACCTAATTTACTGATAATTTCAATAAATTAGGTCCTCATTATCTAAAGCTTACAAGTTTGATCAGAAGCCTTCCATTCTGCGCTGTTTACGAAGTTCTCTTCTCTTGATAGCACCCTCCCACTCAGCCTTCTCATTCTCAGTGCGAACATTAAGTCCATAAGGAACTGTACATGCTGTGCCATCGTTATCGATACAAACCTCGGTCAGATATGCTCTGTTAAGAACGTGCCTCATTCCGGTCCTCACATCCTCAACATAGGTATCTACTCTGATTTCCATGGAAGTCTTTCCAACATATGTAATTTTGCCGATCATAACAAGAACATCCCCCAGAACTGCTCCCTGTTTGAACTGCATATTGTCAATTGCTGCTGTAGCAATAGGATTTCCGGAATGTCTGATGGCAACAGTACCGGCAACCTCATCTATCCATTCCATCAGCCTTCCGCCAAAAAGTCTGTTCTCAGCGTTGATGTCATCATACTTGACAACCTTGGTCCACTCTGTGATGGAGTCCTCAACATTCTTGTTGGCGATCTGCTTATCTACATGAAATACCTTACCCATGCCTATACCTCCATATATAGTTTTATACATCTATTTTACTAATAATTTATGGTTTTTACCAACTAAATTATTTGAGAAGCATAGGTGCAAATAATGAATAAATCATAAGGAAAAAGCATACAATACAGAATAAAATTGTACCTGTATTTGTAAAGGCAATAGCCGAAAGCTCTTTTGACGGCATTTCATTCTGAACATGTTCCAGTTTAATATCTCTTTTTATCAAGGTATAAATAATTGAACCAATGCCAAGTACGATCATTACGTACACAAAGTACTGATAACTTGTGGGCGCAAGCTGTGACCATACCGATGATGATGTATTCACGATCATATGCATGATGATAGGCAATATTATATTTCCTGACTTAACATATACATAGCCCAGGATAAGGCCAATAGCAAAGGCATAGAACACCTGATACAAATTGCAGTGGAAAAGACCAAATGCCAGTGATGAATACAAAATCGCAACAAGCTCGCCATAGCGTCTGGTTCTGTCAATGATAAGCTTTCTGAATACCAGTTCTTCAAATATTGGCGCAAGTACCGATACCATTATCATAGCCGGAATGTTTTTATCAGACAGGAAGTTGTTGATAATAGGGTTCTCTGCAGTTCCACCTGAAATAGCCGAAGCAAGGTTAATGCTCAAATATGAAAGAGCATAGGTTATCGGGAATATGATAAACATAAGCCTTATATACTGGTTCTTGCTGATTGTCCCCTTAACCTTGGATATTGAGTCATTCGACAGCTTCATGGTAATGGTGCAAAGAGGAACAGCAACCAAATACATGCTCACAATATTGTAGATGGTCAAAAAGGTCTTATCCTCGTAAACATCTGAAAGTCCAATGTGCCTGCCTACTGCCGTCATATTGGCAATAACATTTCCAACAAGACCACCAAGGACATTGGCTCCCAGTATGAGTGCAAGAAGCGCAAATCCAACAATAGTGTAGGTCTTCTTGGCATTATCATAGTTTTCGAAATTAACTGAAGCTTTAGCCTTTTTATCTTCTTCTGAAGTCTCTTCCTCTTTGGAAGTTTCTTTTCCTGTAATAGCAGAAAGAATCTCGCCGAAGATTCCCTTTGTTCCGCGCTTAAAGAGTCTGTTCTTATAAACTCTTCCTGTAAGGATCGCCAGCATAACTGTAAAGAACAATAAAAGTGCCAGATACAGTAAGAACTCTACAATGCCTATTTTGGCGGATATTACATCTCCCGGAAGTGAAAAGGCGGCTGTAAAGGGAATAAGCCTGATAATTATCATTCCGATCTTGGAATTATCCGTAAAAAGAGGTACATAAAGTGACACAAGGAATCCTGCCAGCATGCTCATCATGGTAAGACCATTGGTCTGTGTAAGGTCCTCTGCAGTTGCTGCAAAGGATGCAAACAAAGCTGAAACGAAGCAGTAAAAAAGGAATGCCGCCAGCATTGCAATTACAGTAAGTACAAGGAGCAGCGCAAAATTATGAGATGCCCCTCCCTCCGGCAACACTTCCGCTAAAAGAGCCATGATGTTTTTACCCTGTTTGCCGGTAAGATTAAGAATAAAGGCATTGCTTATAAGAACTCCGCTTATGCCGCATAATGCCCAGATTACAAGCTGTGAGACTGCCTCGCAGAAAATAGCTGTTACCTTACCGAATATAATTCCGGAAGGTCCTGTCAGGGTCAGCATATATTCCATTAACTTGGAAGTCTTTTCCATGCTGACGATCTGGCCGATACTCTGCCCATAGAAAATTACAAGGAAATATATGAGCATGATGACTATCATGGAAGTCATATAGGACAAGAGAAAGTTCTCTTCTGATTCATCGGCTTCCTGGGCCTTTACCTGATCTATCCTTATATCACTTACAGCCATATTCACTTCATTTTCGGAAGCTCCAAGGCTCTTTATCTTGGCATTTTTAACCATCTGTGAATAGTCTTCTGCAAAGTCTTCACTGTCACCAACGCTGATACTGCTCATATCCGGGATATAAACTGTAAGATTACATGTATCCTCATCCTCTGAAATATTAAGTACCAGTGACTTCTCTGGAGTCTCTCCGAGAAAAGCTTCATTTGATGCTGCTTTTTCCGCAGTCACATCTGCCAATTCCTTTATCTGAAGCATAGGATATTTTTCCTGATGCTTTTTAATAAATGTCTCATTATCAATCGTAAGACCTGTCTCGTTTATTACGCATACATATGTAAGGTCTTTTACCTCGGAGCCTTTGTCAAAAGCACCCGAAACAAATATGTTTGTAACAGCCGCTGCAACCAGAACCACTATTCCTACCACAATTGTGGAAATAACGAATTTGGATCCCTTCACAGCCTGTAATAGTGTAAATTTAAGTATTTTATGCCAGTTTTTCATGCTACCACCTGCTTTTTCATGATTGCGATAATGTCCTTAAGCCTAAGCCTTTTGCCCTGGAACAGAAGCATGGACTCATAAACTGCTGCTGCAAATACAAAGACTATTGCCGCAGTAATTATCATAATGATCAGAGCTATGATTCCCGTAACAATGCTTATTTTTCCGGTCAGAAGAAGCGCCGGAGTAAGGAAAGCTCCTGTAAGAGGGAAAAGCGCGCAGAAATTCATAATACCCGCATTTCCTCCTGCATAAAGCATCATGATCACAAGAAATAAATCAACATACACGCATAAAACCAGCACAAAGCTGTAGAATTTATAAGCCTCCTGGAGTTCATCCAGCTTGGATACACTGGCACCTGTAACTGCTCCGATAATGGCATAGATAGCAAGGCCTCCAAGGAAGTACAAAGTCGCTACCAGAATCTTGGAGAAAGTAATTGTCTCCCAGATGGAAGCTACAACGATAATATTGTTAGAAGCGCTGTCAGAAACTGTATTACCGGCAGTAAGAAACAGACACACAATCTGAGACAGATAGTGGCATGAGTAAACAGCAAAAAAAGTAATTACAGATTCAAGAAGTCTTGCTGCTATCTTACCTGATAAAAGCGCCATTGGCTTGGTTCCGGTCAAAAGATATTCAATAACCCTTGATGACTTTTCTGTAGCAACAGAAGTGGCAACATTGCCCACAGCCATGTTAACGAAAATAAACACAACCATAAGGCCGCCAAGCATCAGGAAGTAGTCATCCATTGAAATTCTTCCGGGATCCTCACCAAAGGTTCCGTCCTTTGTCATGGTCATGATAGACAGATTTATGTCCTTCGAAAGATATTTATAATCCTCTTCGCTTACCCCGAGATTACCCAGCATTTCATCTCTGTAAAACTTGCGGAAATCCTCTTCAAAATCATCCAAATCTTTGGATTTTATACCGGAATTCTCTGCATAGACGATAGTGATATCGAATCCATCTTCACTGTCATACTCAGTTTTGACAACAATGTTATTGGAATGGTTATCTTCTTTAAGGTTTTGAATTGCATCATCATAAGAAATGCTGTTATCCGTAACAAATAAAACCTCTGAATACTCTTCAGACTTATTCAGTTCTTCATAGCGAACGGAAACACCTGAGTTATCGTAAACGTACACAGTCGCAATAGGCGATTTCTCTATTGTCTTATCTTTGCCATTATCTGAACTCTTGATATTCCCGATAATTGTCATGACAGGCAACGTAAGAAATCCCATAACACACAATACCGCAATAAAGATCTTAAAGCTTGTCTTCTTGATGCCTGTCAGGAACTCAAAAATGAAGACCTGCTTAAATCCCCTGAAATCACTTTTATTCACTTACCACGTCCTCCACCTTGTTAATTCCGGTATTCTGACCGTCATCATCAGCTGCCTCGCCGACACTTTCAATAAATATCTCGTGAAGTGAAGGCTCTCTAAGTTCGAATCTTACGATAGTCTTATTGGCATCGCTAAGCTGCTTTAAAAGATTTTTGGCTTCCGACTCATCTTTTACCCTAAGCTGGATTCCCGCAGGAGTGTCATTTACGACACTGATTCCGAGAGTACTGATGGTATCGGAAATATCTTCATCGCATTTAACAAAAAGGTTTACTCGTCCGTAGCTCTTTTTGATTTCATTAAGATTACCCTGGACAACAGCCTTTCCCCTGTTAAGGATGGTGATGTCTTCGCAGAACTCCTCAATTACAGGCATCTGATGAGATGACATGATAATGTATTTGTTCTTATCTATTTCTTCGCGAATTACGCTTTTGAACAGATCTGTATTTACAGGGTCAAGACCTGATAAGGGCTCATCCAGAATGAGAAATTCAGGATCGGAAATAAGTGCCGCCATAAGCTGTATCTTTTGCTGATTACCCTTGGACATCTGGTCTGCAAGAGTTGGCTTAAATTTCTTGCCGGGCTTTCTCTCAGGGAAAAAATATTCCGTAACATTGAGTCTTTCTCCCCAGTATTTGATTCTTTCCATGGCCACATCAGCGGTCAGGCCCTTTAGGGACGCAAAATACAAGAGCTGATCCATGATCGGATATTTAGGATACAGGCCTCTTTCTTCCGCCAGGTATCCCACATTAACCTTGCGAGTGTCAAAGTTTTCTCCGTTTAAGAGAACTTCTCCGTTATCCCTTGATAAGATGCCAAGCATCATACGGATTGAAGTTGATTTTCCTGCGCCGTTTGTTCCAAGAAGGGCGTATACCCCCGGATTATCCAGTTTAAAAGACAAGTCTTCAACCGCCTGCTTCTCTCCAAACTTTTTTTGTAAATGTCTTACTTCAAATGCCATACCTTTTCTCCCATATAAAAAATGTTTTTAAAACAAAAACTCAACACTACTCATCATTTTAGTAGCCCTGAATATTGATTTTATCAGAATTTTCAGGAAACTCCAACAATTGTTTATCCATTAATAAAAATGTATGATGCCAATAATTTGCGCAGATATGCTAAAATGATAATGCTTGGAATCAACACAAATACTAGGAGTAGAACATGAGCACACCTAAGGTCAGTATAATAATCCCTGTTTACAACACAGCTAAATATCTTGAAAATTGCATAAAATCTGTACTTGAGCAGACCATGCCCGAAATAGAGATTATTCTCGTTGATGACGGATCAACTGATAATGTCAGCCCCAAGATGTGCGATGACTACGCAGCCAAGGATAACCGGATCCGCGTAATTCACAAGGAAAACGGCGGACTTATGTCAGCCTGGATAAGAGGAACCAGGGAAGCCTGCTCGCCTTACGTCTGCTATGTAGACAGCGATGACTGGATTGACGCAGATATGGTGGAATCTCTTTACAAGCACACAAGGCTATATCAGCTTGAAAATGATAAGAATTCCTCTACTGAATATGCCGAGGACTTTTTTGCAGCTGCTGAGATTATTTCAAGTAACTATATAGTAGAAAAAGCCGGTGAGCGCAGAAAAGAGACCCAGGCTCAGGCTCCGGGAGAATACGTGGATAAAGAGCTGGACCTTATTCGTTCCAACTTCCTTGGAAATGAAGTCCGCCCGGTTACCATGTCAAGATGTATGAAGCTGATCACAAGACAGCTGGTCCTTGGCAACATTAAATACTGCAATGAAAAGATTAAGATGGCGGAAGATGTAAACATCATGCTCCCCTGCCTATGTGATTGCAGGCGCCTTGTCATTGTTGAGGGCGGGTACTTTTATCACTACAGACTTGTGGGTGATTCAATTGTTCATGGATATGATAAAAACCTCCTGAATAACCTTAATCTGACAGATACTACCTACCGTAAGATCATGCAGGAAAAGGGGATTTTTAACGGGCAGGAGCAGCTGGACAGAGAATATGTCATCATGCTCTTTGTAGTACTTAAAAATGAGCTTAGATGCCCGGATAAGGACACAGTAAAAAGAGTTAGAAATATCTTTTTACGAGAAGATATCAGGAAGAAGGTTTTGGAAACAAAAATTACAGTTAGTTCCAAAGCCAATAAGCTGCTGTACATGTGCATGAAGAATCCAAATGCCCTTATGATTGGGATCACAAAGGCTATTCTTCACGTCTACGATGTTAAAACCAATTCATAAGTTTTGGGACAAGCAACTTTTGAAAAGAAAAGGTTGTCAAATGATAGGAAAAGCAGGGGAAACAGCAGTAATATAGACATAAGAATTAGGCATAAGCTGCATTAAATGCAGTTGAAAGGAGACGGGTATGAAAATATATAATGTTACAGATCCTGAGTTCACCAACTACGGCAGGATCATCGAAGGTTACGAGGAGGAAAAGAAGGCTATCGTAGAAGCACTTAAGGCTCACACTCCTGTTCCTGAGGCTACAGAGTATGTTGCAGAGGAAGCTGCAATTCAGTCTCTTCCTGAGGCAACAGCGATCACAAACAGCCTCTTTGGTGGATCAGACATGCAGTTTGGATGGTGCAACGGACACAACACCAAGCTTAACTGCCTTGAGTATCATCGTTCATCAGAGATCAACCTTGGCTCAACAGACTTTATTCTGCTTCTTGCCAAGAGAGAAGAAATCGTAGATTACAAGCTTGATTCCAGCAAGGTTAAGGCTTTCCTTTGCCCAGCAGGTACAATGATCGAAGTTTATGCTACAGCTCTTCACTATGCTCCTTGCCAGGCTCGCAAGGACAGCGGATTCCAGGTTCTTGTTGGACTTCCTAAGGGAACAAACGTAGGTAAGCCTGAGTTCGAAGCTCGCAATCAGGAAGACCGTATGCTTACAGCAACCAACAAGTGGCTCCTTGCTCACGCTGATGCTAAGGAAGCTAAGAACGGCGCCTGGGTTGGAATTACAGGCGAAAACATCGACATCGCAGCAGATCTTGCTTAATAGAACAAAAAGAAACCGCGCCACAATCCGATATGAGATATGTGGCGCGGTATTTTTATGCTGTTTTTCTCGAAATCAAAGATTCTTGATTCTGTCTACAGCTTCTATTGTGTTCTCTCTGCTGCCGAAGGCTGTGAGTCTGAAGTAATACTCACCGTGAGGTCCAAAGCCTGATCCGGGAGTTCCTACAACATTGACCTCATTAAGAAGATAATCGAAGAATTCCCAGCTTGTCATGTTATCAGGAGTGCGAAGCCAGATGTATGGCGCATTTACGCCGCCGTATACTTCGTAGCCGGCGCTCTTAAGTCCATCATAGGTGTAATGGGCATTTTCAAGGTAGTATGCCACCTGCTCTTTGATCTGAGCTCTTCCTTCAGGAAGGTAGCAGGCTTCTCCTGCCTTCTGAATAATGTAAGGAGCTCCGTTATATTTGGTTCCGTGTCTTCTTGCCCAAAGTGGCCATAATCTCTCACCGTCAGCCTTAAGGTCTTTTGGAATAACAGTATATCCCAGGCGGAGGCCTGTAAAGCCGGCTGTCTTAGAAAAAGATCTAAATTCTATAGCGCACTCATTTGCCCCTTCACATTCATAAATGCTGTGAGGAATACCCTCCTCAGTAATGAAAGATTCGTAAGCAGCATCATAGAGAATGATAGAGCCGTTTTTCCTTGCATAGTCAACCCACTCCTGAAGCTTGTCTTTTTTGATCACTGCTCCGGTAGGGTTATTGGGAAAACAAAGGTAAATCAGATCAGGAACCTGGGCAGGAAGCTCAGGTACAAAGTCATTTTCCTTGGTGCAGGGCATGTAAATAACATCCTTAAAGCCTTCTGTTATTTCATCGTACTCGCCTGTTCTTCCAGCCATTACGTTAGAGTCCACATAGACAGGGTAAACCGGATCGCACACTGCAATCTTGTTATCAAGTCCGAATATTTCCTGAATATTACTGCAATCTCCCTTTGCTCCGTCGGAAACGAAGATCTCATCAGGAGAAATGTCGCAGCCTCTTGCTTTGAAATCATAATCAGCAATTGCATTTCTAAGGAACTCATAGCCAAGGTCAGGAGCATAACCCTTAAAGGTGCTCTCCTGCCCCATCTCGTCAACAGCACTATGAAGAGCTGTGATGATTGCAGGAGCTATAGGTCTTGTTACATCCCCAATTCCAAGGCGAATTATCTTTTTGTCCGGATTCTCACTCTGGAAGTTTCTGACCTTTTCACCAATTCTGGAGAAAAGATAGCTTCCCTGAAGTCGTAAGTAATTCTTGTTTATAGTTGCCATTTCTGGTTCTCCTTCCCGATATAAGTTTACATAAAAAAATGCAAAAAGACGCCTTAGAGAATACTCTCTAAGACGCCCTTGTCTTAATCAAATTTGATTGTATTCTATTGATTAGATACTGTCAAGAAAACCTTCATTATTCATAGGCATATCTCCTTTTCATGAATATATTATAAGGTTTATCACAAGTATTTGATAGCATTTTATTGTTGACAACATATCCTGCATTATTGTAAATTATCTTTAACTGAATACCACATTAAACCGATGAAGGAGAGGAGTACCTTTTCATGATGCCTAAGAGAGAGCCGTGTTGCTGGGAAGCGGTAGGATAGTGACTTGGGAATGGACTCCTGAGGGCGCATGGAAATGCAGATATTTATTATATGCAGAGTATGGTGCGACGTAAGGCACACGTCAGTTGCCAGGGATATGTTGGTATCCTGAAAAGAGCATAGGTTTATCCTATGAATTCAAGGTGGCACCGCGGAATATTATTATTCAAACATTTCGTCCTTGATGGAAACTAATCGTTTCTATCAAGGGCTTTTTTATTCCTCCTTGATAGAACAACAAAGGAGGCTTAAACATGCATTACTATCCGGATCTTGAAACAATCAAAGAGTACGCAGCAAGTGGCAACTACGACATTGCCCCCGTTAGCTGCGAACTTCTCTCCGACTTCACAACACCAATTGAAGTAATGAGAAAACTCAAAAAGGTATCTACTCACTGCTATCTTTTGGAGTCTGCCCAGGCCAACGAGAAATGGGGCCGCTATACTTTCCTTGGTTTTGACCCAAAGCTGCTGATCACCTGCATAGACGGACACATGGAGATTGGCGATAGGTCTTTTGACACAACTGACCCGTCTGCTCACATCAGGGAAGTTCTTAGTACCCACAGAAGTCCCAAAATTCACGATCTCCCAACCTTCACAGGAGGACTGGTGGGATACTTTTCCTATGACTATCTGACCTACTCAGAGCCCACTGCCAAGGTTAAGGTCAAAGACAACGAGGAATTTAAGGACGTAGATTTGATGCTCTTTGACAAGGTTATAGCCTTTGATAATGTGCGCCAAAAGATAATCCTTATTGCCAATGCTGACCTTAAAAGTTCTGACCTTGAAGCGAGCTATAACAAAACTGTTTCTCAGCTTGAGCACATCAAGGACATAATTGTTAATGGCGAAAAAGCTGTTGAGCCGATTGGAAAACTTCTTAGTCCTGTCACTCCTCTTTTTGATAAAGAAAGATACTCTGACATGGTTGTTAGAGGAAAGAAGCACATCTTTGAAGGAGATATTTTCCAGATAGTGCTGTCCAACGTTCTTTCTGCTGATTACGAGGGAGGTCTTTTTGAGACCTACAGAAGGCTTCGCACCATCAACCCATCGCCTTATATGTTCTATTTCTCAGGAACCGATGTGGAGCTGGCAGGAGCTTCTCCTGAAACTCTGGTTAAGCTTGAAGATGGTATTCTCCACACCTTCCCTTTAGCTGGAACCAGAAAGCGCGGCGCCACCCAGGCTGAGGATGAGGCTCTGGAAAAAGAACTTTTGGCTGACGAAAAGGAACTTGCTGAGCACAACATGCTGGTGGATCTTGGAAGAAATGACTTGGGTAAAATAAGTGAATTCGGCACCGTAGAGGTTGAAAAGCTCCACTCAATAGAGCGCTTCTCACATGTAATGCACATCGGTTCTACAGTAAGAGGTGTTATCAGAAAAGATAAGGATGCTCTGGATGCTATAGAAGCTGTACTTCCTGCAGGAACCCTTTCAGGAGCTCCCAAGATAAGAGCTTGTCAGCTCATCGGAGAACTTGAAGACAACAAGCGAGGCGTCTATGGCGGAGCTGTTGGCTACATAGATTTTTCCGGAAATATGGATGCCTGCATTGCCATAAGGCTTCTTTACAAGAAAAACGGCAAGGTATTTGTCAGAAGCGGCGCCGGAATCGTGGCAGATTCAAATCCCGAGAAAGAATATGAAGAGACAATCAATAAGGCCAAGGCTGCTCTTACAGCCCTTGAAAACACCGTTGCGGAAGAGAGGGACAACCTATGATTCTACTAATAGATAACTATGATAGTTTTTCATATAACCTTTATCAGATGGTTGGAGAAATAGTATCTGATAATACTCTCAAAGTAATTCGAAACGATGAGCTTACTGTGGATGAAATTCGTTCTCTTTCCCCGGATAAGATAATCATTTCTCCCGGACCCGGAAGACCTGAGGATGCAGGCGTCATTATAGATGTGGTAAAGATGCTTGGAAAAGATATTCCTATTCTCGGAGTATGTCTTGGGCATCAGGCAATCTGCGCTTCCTTTGGCGGAGTAATAACCTATGCCAAAGAGCTCATGCATGGCAAGCAGTCTCATGTAAAACTTAATGAGTCTTGTGCAATATTCAAAGCACTTGGAAGTGAAGGAGATGTTGCAAGATACCATTCTCTTGCTCTTGATCCCGATACTCTCCCAGATTGTCTGAACGTAACCGCAACTACAGAAGATGGCGAAATCATGGCCGTTCAGCACAAAGAATATCCTATTTACGGACTTCAGTTCCACCCCGAATCCATCCTCACTCCAAGAGGAAAAGAGATGCTTAAAAACTTCATCGAATTGTGATATTTATTGATATTTTTTAATTGACAGTATCTGTCAAAACAAATAACATAGGTTGTATAGTGACAAGAGTCACTGTTTATAGCAATGAGTGGCAAGGGCGCCAAGACAGAGACAATTATTGTCCTTTGTTTTGAGCGCTCTTTTTTGTAGCAATAGTTTTAGGAGGAAATCATGAGCAAATACACAAGAGAAGATATTTTCCGAATTGTAGAGGAAGAAGATGTTGCTTTCATCAGACTTCAGTTCTGCGATCTCTTCGGTGTTCCCAAGAACATTGCCATTCCATCAAGCCAGCTTGAAAAAGCGCTTAATAACGAGTGCATGTTTGATGGAATCTCAATCGATGGTTTCACAAGAGATGATGAGAGTGACATGTATCTGTATCCTGATCTGGACAGCTTCGAGATATATCCCTGGAGACCTCAGTCCGGAAAGGTAGCCAGAATGTTCTGTAATGTCTATACCTCAGACAATGAGCCTTTCTCAGGCGATCCAAGAACCATTCTGGAAAAAGTAATTGATAAAGCAAAAAAGATGGGACTTACCTTCAAGGTAAATCCACGTCTTGAGTTCTTTTTGTTTGATTATGACGATAACGGCAATCCAACTGCCAATACCAAGGAAAGAGCCGGATATTTCGATGTTGCTCCCCTTGATCAGGGCGAAAATGTCAGACGTGAGATTATCCTGAACCTTGAAGAAATGGGATTTAATATCTCATCTTCTCATCATGAGATTGCTCCTGCTCAGCACGAGATTCAGTTTGAGGAAGAAGACGCCCTTAGAGCAGCTGACATGATCATGACCTTCCGTATGGCCGTTAAGACAATTGCCAAAAAGCATGGTCTCTATGCAACCTTTATGCCCAAGCCTGTAGAAGGTATCAGCGGCAGTGGTATGCACATGAGCTTTTTAGCACAGGATTCTTCAGGCGAGAATATTTTTTCCATGGGTGATGGCACTCTTTCAGATACAGCAGGAAGCTTTATTGCAGGTGTTCTCTCCCACGCCAAGGGAATGACACTTATAACTAACCCTATTGTTAATTCCTATAAAAGACTTGTTCCGGGATACGATGCTCCTGTTAATATCTCCTGGTCCAAGTCATCAAACGGCAGAAGCGCCCTTATTCGCATTCCATCAAGGAAGGGTTCTGCCACAAGAGTTGAAGTTCGTAACCCTGATGCAACCTGCAATCCATATCTTGCCATAGCATATATCCTGGCTGCAGGTCTTGAAGGTATCGATAAAAAACTTACTCCTCCACAGGAGCTTGCAGAAAACATAAAGAGCGTTTCTTTTGACCAGACAAAAAACAGTAATGTAGATGTTCTGCCGATGACACTTGGGGAAGCCATCAATGCTTTTAAGGCTGACCCCTTTGGCAAAGAGGTCCTTAGCGAATCTGTATACAGCAAGATTCTTGAAGCCAAAAAGGCAGAATGGAAGGAATTCCGTACCTGCGTAACCAAGTGGGAGCTTGATAAGTATCTCAATAACTTTTAATCAGAGGATTTAGCTTGTGAACATTATTGTTGCTTTTGCCAAGGCAGAGGATGCCCAGAAATTCAAAAGCATATTGCTCCGTAGCGGATTTGACAGTATTACTGCTGTCACCTCAGGTATGCAGGCGCTTTCCGCCATGGAAGATTTAGGAAGCGGTGTCATCGTGTGTGGCTACCGTTTAAGTGACATGCTCTATTCCGACCTGGCTTTGGACCTGCCCGGGTACTTTCAAATGCTCATGATTGCCTCCCCGGACAAGGCCCCCAGTGGAATAGACAATGACCGTCTTATCTACCTTCCTACGCCTATAACCAAGGACAACCTCTACTCCACCATCAATATGATGATGGAGGGCGTTTCAAGGGCCCGTAAGAAAGCCAAACAGCATCGCCTCAACAGAAGCGATGCTGATAAACAGACCATTAACAAGGCCAAAGATATTCTAATGGAAAAGCACCATATGACTGAGCCGGAGGCCCACAAATACCTTCAGAAATGTTCAATGGAATCCGGCTGTAATATGGTCGAAGCTGCAGAGATGGTGCTGTCACTTGGAAGCTTGTAATTGAATGTTTCTTCTGAACTCACTGGGAGATACCCCAACTGATGCTTTGAAGTTCTTCATAAAATGCTTGTCATTTTCATACCCAACCCTAAGGCCAATCTCATTTACTCTCATTTCTGTTTCTTTTAGGAGCCTCTTGGCTTCATCAATCCTAAGTTCCCTGATGTAAGAAACAAAGTTTTTCCCGGTAAAATTCTTAAATGCAGTCGAAAACAGTGAATAATTCATTGATACGTAGTTAGAAACCACAGCCATATTGATATCTGTGTTATAGTTCTCCCTGACGTAGTTTACTGCCTTAAGCATTTTCTTTTCTGTCTGACCCTCACTAGCTCTATCAAGCAGTCTGCTATTTTCTTCAAATATGGTCTCAAGTACAATTTCTTTATACACAGACAAATTATTATGCAAGTAGGGATTTCCTATTTTCTCATGCAGATCTCTTTTATATACAGCAAGATACTCCTGAGTAAAACGAGTCATTGCTGATATAAAATCTTCCGGCATTATAAGTCTTCTTTTGGCCGCGATAAAAAAGGCATTCCATTCCTTTTCAATTGCTCCTACCCTATCTGTGCCAGTAAGCTGAACTCTGGCACTGACAGCAGTCTTTTCGCAAAGCTTTCTGCCGTTTTCAGCAAGTGCGTCCTGTACCTTGATCTCCTTATCGGATAGCACAGGCTCTTCTGCAAAAAAAGCTTTTTCTCTTCTTGTTTTAGCCTGCAAATAGGCATTTTTAAGCATACCGACGTCACTGAAGGTATCACTTATTCCTGCATAGGAAACAAAACCATCCTCCTCATCGCAGATTCTCTTCTTTATGCATTGAAGCTTATCTGTTCCGATAATAAAGACGTCCATCCCTTCGATCTCGGCTATCGGTTCAATATCAACCAGTTCTTTTTGAACCTCGTCATCTCTTGTAGTCACAAGGACGTTGAAAGAATCTCCGGCATCCGCTTTTATTCTTTTGCCCAGAATTTCCATATCTTCGCGATTATCTTCACCATCTGTCAGAATATATTTAAGGAATTTCTTTCCAAGCTTTTCAGTCTTCTGCTCAGTATCCTTTTTCTGACTTATTTCTTTTTCAAGCTTCTCCATCACTTCTCTGAGCTTATCTCTCTCCACAGGCTTTAGGATATACTCCCTTACACCATGCCTCATCATCTCAACAGCATAAGAAAAGTCATCATAACCGCTAACGGCAATTGTAATCGGAAGCCTTTCAAGCTCCTGCATTGTCTTCACCAATTCTATTCCATTCATTTTGGGCATTCTTATGTCAGTGAACATTACGTCCACTTCCTTTTGTCTCAAAATCTCCATGGCTTTAAGACCGTTTGCGCACTCGATTACTTCTGTAACAGGAACACCACACCTTTTTATCATAGCTGATATGCCCTGTCTTATAAGCTTTTCATCCTCAACCACCAGTACTGTCTGCATTTAACAAACCTCTTTTCATAGGAATCTTAACATAAACCTTGGTATAGCACCCTTCCATAGTGGCCACACCTATTCCGCAATAATCACCATATTCCATACGTATTCTGTCCTGAACATTCTTAAGACCGATTCCGTTGCTTGATCCGCCTGCTGTCTTAATCTCTCCGGATATCTTTTTCCTAAGAATATCAAGCTCCTCCGGTGTCATTCCCTTCCCATTGTCGGTAATTTCTATAGTACAGAAGTCACCATCAGGAATACCCTTAACATAAATTGTGGTGTCATCTGCCAGTTCTTCAATGCCGTGAACTATGGCATTTTCGATAATAGGCTGCAAAGACATCTTGGGAATTCTCTGCTGCATAATCTCATCAGGAATATTCAGTGATAAGAAAATCTCATAGTCAAATCTAAGGTTAATTAGAGCCATGTAATTCTTTATGTACTCTATTTCTTCTGAGACCATAACTGTATCCGAGGTCCATTTCATGCTGTATCTAAGAAGTTTACCAAGACTTGTTATAGCATCTGAGATGTCATAATCTTCTTTTATCTCTGCCATCATCTTAATGGACTCAAGGACGTTATAAATAAAATGCGCATTTATCTGATTCTGAAGAGCTCTGATCTGAGAATCTTTCACCAGGACTTCCCTGTTAATGTTTTCCTTCAGCAGCTCCTGAATATTATCAAGCATCCTATTGACCTGATGAGCCAGTTCGCCCATTTCATCTTCTCTTCCACTTTCCCTGGTTCTGATCTCAAGGTCACCGCCTCTGACTTTTCTGATGGTTGCAAGAACCTCATAGAATTTTTTAAGGACATGGTTGACCACAACGTCTATTACAAAAGCCATTCCCGCCAGAATTATAAGCATTCCTATGATATAGTTTGTTCGAAGCTTATATACCTCGCTAAGGCTCTCTGAGATGTCATCTACCGAAACCAAAGTTCCGTCAAGTTCAGGTATATACATTCCGGATATGACACTTTTCTTTTCCTTCTTGTAGCTTGTTGATATTCTGGATGCATCTCCTGATTCAGAAGACTCTTTGAGGATATCTGCAAGTTCTGTTGCTATCCGTGCAATGCTGTCATCTTCATTGCTTCCATAGATAATCCTGCCATCATCTGTTACAAAGCAGCTGCTTTCGCCCTTCACATCCTCGTACATTGAGGGAAACATAGTCTGCATCGCCATGTTTGCTTCTATGACTCCGATTCTCCCGTGCTGCCTGTCGGATATAGGTGTTATTAGTCCTATCATCGGCGCATCTTCGTAGCCTGCAAAGAGATTATCCTTGTAGTCAAAGAACCATCCCCCAGTAGCTGCAATCGGTGCCCACTGCTGATTGTTCATTCTGCTGTGGGTAAATAATACAGGCATCATTTCCTGAACATTGTCATTTATGGCATAGTACCTCACTCCGTGAAGTACCGGGTTGTTATTTATCAGTCTCTCCAGAGCTGCCACATCATTCCTGTATATGTCAATGAGCTGTCTTGTGCTGTACTGTCCATTTTGTGCGGCGCATATAAGCACATTGTTCATGGTGTCATTGGTCAAAAAGAACTGTGTGGTCATATTTATAGAATCAATATTGTTGGAAATACTGTCTCTTCGCCTCTCCATGGTAGACTGCATGAAACTGACGTTTTCTCTTATGGAAGACTGCTCCATATTGTAAAAGACAATTCCTCCAAGGATAGCGATAGGCAGCATGACAAAGATAAGCACAATGCCCGTAAGTCTGGTATTTAGTTTTAAACCTTTATTCAAGCCCCAGCTTTTCTTTTGCGCTTTCGACATACTTGTATCTCTTTTCCTGCAATTGCTTAAAGCCCATGGCGTTTCTGTCCGCTATGAACTTATCCAATATCTCATCAAATTCTTCTTCACTTCTGGATAACAGGAGATTCTGAAGTGTCTCGCTCCAGAGCTTTTCTATCCTCGCGTTAGTGTAGGCATCCTCAGTGTCTGCCGGCAAGATTATGTCATAAACTCCGGTGTAGGTGGCATAGGGGTAAGTCCACTTTTCAAGCTGATCTGTAGGCCCTGTTGTTTCCTGTTTCCACTTGAGCTGCATTACATTATCCTGGAACATCCAGTAGGCATCATCTGCCCCATACAATGCGTCATATTGTCCTCTGTCTGTATCAAGTAGGTGCTGGACTTCAGGCTTAACTACCTCTTTTCCATCAACCACGTCGTAAGTGACTCCCTCTATACCAAGGTAAACAGTTTTCTGCCCCTCCTCCGAGAGCATATAGTCTATGAACTCTATAGCCCTGTCAGGGTGCTTGCAGTTCTTACTCACCATGGTAATGGTCCATCCACTTACTGTGTTGGTGGGAAGTACGTGGTCATCTCCATTTCTGTTCTTGGGACCGTCAACAGCGATATAGATGCTGCCTGGATCCTTGGCATAAAGGGCCTTCTGCTGAGCTGACATATCTGTGTACTGATAGAGCATGCAGAAATACCTGCCTTCAGCAATCTTCTCCTCCATCTGTACTCTCTGATCTATAAAAAGATCAGTTGATAAATATCCCTGCTCTCCAAGTCTTCTGAACATCTTGAGCCATTCGATGTACTCAGGATCAGTATCCCTGTCATATAACTGCCCGTCCTTTTCATAGGGAACAGCCAAAAAGTTCTGCAGATATAAGTCAAAAGAAACATTTCCAGTATCATCAAATATGTGGGCTCCCACAGGAATAAGGGGCTTTCCGTCTATTTCAGGGAAAATGTCGGCAGCCTTTTTAACTGCAGCCTCAAACCCACTGATCGTGGTCATATCAGGACTTCCTATGGCCTCATATATATCTTTTCTCACAAGAAAGGTCTGATTGGATCCGATATTGTCATTCCCATCCACGTCATCCGGAGTTACAGAGGAACAAGGGTAGCCATACACATTTCCATCGGCCTGAGTGTACCAGGAAATAGCCTGAGGATCTGTAACCTCGTAAAAATATGGGTCATACTCATCTGCAAGCTGATTAAGAGCATAAACCATATCACCCTGGATCATTTCATTGACCTGGGGTTCCCACCATCCGAGAGTTATTAGATCAGGGAGATTTCCGGATGAAATCAGTGAATTAAGCTTTTCTTCCGCGTTTCCGAGAGGCGAAATAAAGTTGATATTTACCCCTGTTTGATCTGTGATTGCCTGGGACACGGCATTATCTCCCCACTTGGTATTAAACCAGGAGAAGTTGATATACCAGTCCAATGTCACCTTGTCCGAATTGGAAACTTCATTATTTATTTCAGTATTCTCAGAGCCCTGATAAGCTTGCATGGTGCCTTGGCAACCAGCAAGTGCAAATGCAGATGCAGCAAAGATTGCAAGGCTACATTGAATCATTTTTTTCATAAAAAAGCCTCGAATTGCATACCATTATTTTGGAAACTATCATTTTTTATCTAAACATAATAGCATTTCATCTGGATAATAGAAAGTCATCGTGATAAAGCACTAAAAGCTAAGACAGGCATGTGCCTATCTTAGCTTATGTATTATTTATTCTTTTACACTTCCAGCAGATATGCTGCTGATGATGTACTTGGAGCAGAATGCAAACACGATCATTATAGGAACAACCGAAATTGCTACTCCCAGGTAGATTGCTCCCTGATTTTTCTGAAGATCTGTAGCTGCATTAAGAGTAGATATCATAACAGGAAGCGTCATTTTCCTTGGCGTATTAAGAAGGATAAGAGGAACCAGATATGAATTCCAGTTACCGATGAAAGCTCCGATTGACATTGTTGCTATACCCGGTGCCATAATTGGTAACACAATCCTATGGAAAATATGAATTTCTGAAGCTCCGTCAATTCTTGCTGCTTCCATAAGTGCCTTGGAAAGTGTAGCCTTAACATACTGTCGAAGAAAAAACACTATACCGGGAGAAGCCATAGCCGGAATAATAAGCGGAATATAGGAATCAATCAGATGTAGCTTCTGGCAAAGGTTATAAAAACCAATGAGCGAAAGCTGCCCTGGTATCATCATGAAAACAACAATAATCTTAAATAAAAGATTATTTCCCTTCCACTCATACATAGCCATTCCGAAGGCTGTAATGGCAGAAAAGTATGCAGTAAGGAGAGTTGCCGGGAAAGCCACTTTAACACTGTTAAACAGTCCTAAAAATAGATTTACATAATCAAATAACACTACCCAGTTGTCCTTTAGGCTCTTTCCCGGCAGGAAGGAAAATGAATGTGTTATTTCTACACCTGATCTGGTGGCATTGACGATCATAAGCCAGAAGGGAAGAAGGCACATAAAGGCAAGACCGATCAGTAAAACATAGAGAATTATTCTTTTGATATTCTTGGCCATTTGTTATTCCTCCTTTCCACCCAGGAATTTAAATTCCATTACAGAAATAAAAAGTATTATAAAGAACAGGGTATAGGCAATTGCAGACGCAAAGCCGACCTGACGTGTTTCAAATCCAAATTTGTACAAATACATTACTACTGTCTGAAGTGATCCGCCGGGATCACCTGCAGTAGAAGGGCCTCCTGCGCCGTTCATAAGAAATGGCAGGTCAAAAAGTTGAAGGCCTCCGATAAGGGATGTGACTGCAACATACAACAGGATAGGCCGTAAAAGAGGAAGGGTGATGCTTCCAAAAACTTTCCATCTACCGGCTCCGTCTATTGCTGCTGCTTCGAAGTAATCACTTGGAATTCCCTGAACTCCGGCCATCAAAATAATGAATGAATTTCCAAACCACATCCATGCCTGAATTACAGATATTACTCCCCAGGCCGTAGATCTTTGTCCAAGCCAGTTGATCTGCTCCGATACAAGGCCTGATGCAAGAAGGATCTGGTTAACTGTTCCGTATTTCCAGTCAAGAAGTGTCTTGAACAGGAAAGCAACTGATGTTGCTGCTATTAAGTTAGGCAGGTAATACACTGCACGGAAGATTGCAAGTCCGCGAATCTTGTACTTGATGTCACTAAATACAATTGTCAGAAGAAATGCCAGTCCCAGCTGAAGAACGATGTTAAGAGACCACATTTTGACTGTGTTATAAAGTGAACGCCAGAAGAATTTGTCTTTTACCACTCTTATATAATTGGCAAGGCCTGTAAACCCTGGTTCGCCATAGCCTTTATAAGTGGTAAAGCTTAGAAAAAGTGTCCTGAAAACAGGATAAACACTAAAGATCAGGAAAACAATGATGAAAGGAAGCACAAACAGATATGCTGCGTTGTTCCTATTCTTCATTCTCTTTTTTGCTACTGCCATATTTTCCTCCCAAGTAAATTACTACTAACTCTCTCCATTCATAGTAATTTTCGGGGCGCTGCCGCCAACCACAGCAGTGCCCCGAATGTATAGATTAAGTTTTAAGGATTAGCGCTCAATCTGAATTTCTGGGTATGTAGATTCAACTACATCGTAGAATTCGTTTATAGCTGTTTCCTTGTCAGCTTCGCCTGTCTTAACTGCTGTGCAAGCTGCTCCCCATGCATCGTTAACGATCTTGTCGTAACGTGTAACCTTGGAGTAGTCGATGCCTGCTGCCTGCTCCTGCCAGAAGCTGTAGAGGTGCTGTCCGCCATATACTGCATTCTCGTCGTCTTTGTGCTTCTCAAGAACAGATACAAGTGAAACTGTGTCACCTTCTGATTTCTCGATCCACCACTCTGCAGTGTTCTCATCAAGTGTTACCCACTTAAGGAAGTCCCAAGCCAGGTCCTTGTGCTCTGACATCGCTGAAATGCCGATGAAAGTGCCCCCTCCAAAACCGTAAGCTGGTCCTGAACATACTCCCCATTTGCCTGATGTTTCACCAACATTGTCTCTCAGAGTAAGTACTCCCCAGCTTGGAAGTCCAAATGCAAATACCTGTGTTGTAGCAAGATCCTTGGTTGCCTCTGCGAATGCTTCTGCATCCCATACGTTAACTGAATCATCAGCATAGCTCTGAACTTCTGCTGTAAGAATTGGAACCTCTCCAGCCATAGCCTGATACCAAGGTGTTGACCACTGGTTAGCATAAGCTGTAAGGTCGTTCTGATAAAGATCACAAACAAGATCCATGTAATCAAGACGAGCCTGATCAAGGTTAAGCTTGTCATTTACTACCCATGCTGTATCTCCTGAGAAGTAACCCATCTCTGCATCTGAAGCAAAGATTCTGTAGCCGTTGTCTTTAAGTTTCTGTGCTGTGCTGAGTATTGTTGGATAGTCAGCAAAGAGCTTACCAACCTCTGCAGGATCATCTGTGCCGAATACTTCCTGTGCGATATCTCTTCTGTAGTAGATACCAGCTGGTGTGATCTGATAAGAAATAGCTCTCTGAATACCTTCTGCATCCTGTCCTACTTCCCATACATAATCAACAATCTGATCAGCATAATCCTGAGCGTTATAAGGTGCCTGGTTAAGGTCCTCAAAATATCCTGCATCATAGAAGTCCTCAAGCATCTGAGGCTCACCTACAATGATATCGGGTGTGGTCTGTCCGCCGTTAAGAGCTGTCTGAACCTTGGTCACATAGTCAGCCGGCTCAATTACTACTGTCTCAATCTGAACATCATGATCTTCAACATACTTCTCTGCGAAGGTCTGAAGGTCTTTTGCCAAAGTCCAGATAACAAGCTTTTCACCGCTTGTTCCTACGGACTCAGTATTTGTGTTGTCAGCTGCTTGTGCTGTCTCAGAATTTGCTGAAGTCTGTGCTGCTGCAGAGCCATCGCTTCCGCAAGCTGCAAGAGAAAGCGTCATAACGCCTGCAAGAGCACTTGCCAAAACTTTTTTAAATCTCATAATAGCCTCCCTCCAATTACATATTGGTTCATTGGTTGTTTGTTATGAGATTATTCTAATTTTGATGTGGGCATAAAAAAATGACACCTATTTTATTTAGGTGTCATTTTTTTATAATTCAAATATATAATGTGTGTTGCACAACATTCATACTGCAAAATTCTATTCTGCCTTACTGCACCAGATGTTCTCTACCAAACAGCTCCTGATAAGTTATGTGATATGTCTTGAAGCCATCGGCATAGGATCCAAGGTCATATGGATAGAAGATGTAGTCAATTCCATCTTCACCAAAGAATATGCATCCATTTAAACTACTGTATTCATATGCCTTTTCGTAGGCAATCTTTGAGTTTTCCATCCAGTAAGGTGCAGTTCCAAAGGCATAGCTTTCGTAGTCCTCTTTTACCTTCTGTGCAACAATAGCCTTCAGTTCATTCTCTGTACCTGTGTAGAAGTCAGTCAGACTCACTCTCTTTCCTGTATCCATGTCATAGAGATACTGGTCTTTACTTGGCATTCCATGGGCTCCGCCATTATACCAGTAGCCCTGATAGTTCACATAGAAGTATCTGTCATCAATGATTCCAACTGAGTCGATTACCTCATCATCAGTCATGTTATACATCTGTGAGTACTCCTGATCATGATCACAGCCATCCTCATGTATATATTCTTCAGCATCAGGATTTCCATAGTTTATGCTGGTCTGTGCCATATCAAAGAGATCACTTGCGATAAGTTCGCTGTTTCTTACCTTATCAGCTGATGGAACATAGTACTCAGCATATGCATTATCTATCGGTATATCACAGAAAGGACAGTTCCTACTCTTAGACAGGTACTTAACTTCTCCATACTCAAATACATCGCTCTCTCTTAAGACCACATTGAGGTCTTTTATTGATAACTCGTTGTTTGAAGAAACCTGTCCGCAGAAAAGCTGTTCTTTATTGCCCACAATGTCTGCGAAAAAGATCTTGTTATGAGCCGCAATGAAGCAGTCTCTAAGTGGATAGTAATAGTGCATTCCCGGCTTCATCTGTCTTTCTGCCAGGACATCGTACTTACCTTTCTCTACATCGTAGGAAATAAGTTTTGTGGTAGAAACACCATACTCTGTTTCTTCTTTATCTGCCATCAGAAGCTTTTTATCCATATAGGCAAGTGTATTGGCACTGTTTGGTACGTCAATTCTGTCGCTGGTCATATTGAGAAGATTAAAGCAATAGAACTTTCTGTTTGTATAAGATTCATCTTCATATTGGTAATAGATTACTGAGGTTTCGTCATAAGCCATAATGATTATCTCATCGCCAAATAACTTCAGAACCTTCTGGATTGTTCCATCCTTATAGAGTCTGTAATAGCTCTTATCTCTCTTGGCCAGGATAAAATCCATCTCATCAAGAATTCTTTCAGGGCTCTCGCCTTCGCTTTCATTCCTATAGATATACTGGCTGTTATATCCGGCAAAAGAGCTGTATGCATCCGCATACTTGGCAGGTACTTCCGTAAACTCAAATTTGTCCTCATCTATCTGGAAGCACTTAACAGACCATTCCCCTGCATCGTTACCGGTGGAAACAGTCATACAAAGTCTTCCCTTGTACATATCAAATCCGTAAGCATCACCACCGTTTGGAGTTTGCGATATCTTCTTGTATTCACCGGTCTGTGGTTTAACAGCAAAGATGTAGTATCCAGTGTAATCTTTTCCGCTTATGTATATCCTATAGATCAAAACACCGTTTTTTTCAGCCACCACGCTATATGGCTCCAGGACTACATTTTCTATTTTAACCTGTTCCTTGATCTCATTAAGATCATATGTCCTAAGAAGCTCTTCGTTTTCGTCAAGAATGTAGAGATTATTAGAAATGTCAGTTGCCTTCACAAGGTACTGGTCAGGTAAGTCTTCTTCGTAGGGATATGGTTCTTTTTCCTGATTCTGCTGATCTGTTGTATCTTCGGCTGCAGACTGATCCGTTTCAACTTCTAGTGAAACATCCTCGACTGCTGCCTGAGTATCTTCAAAAGAAGCCTCGCTAGCCTTATCCTGATGTTTGATTATTTCGGGAAGCCTTTCAAGCCCATTAAGACCGCAACCTGAAATAGCCATTGCGGTCACTAACGCTGCTATTACGCATTTCCTCTTGCTTCTATTAACAAACTTCATCATACTCATTTTCTACTGCTCCCTCACTTAGAGTTATTTCCTATTAAATTTAATTACTACACATTACTCAACCACAATATGTAACTCTTTACTTTATAAACACATCTCATCGATTATAAGTTGCCATAGGATTTCCAGTCAATGTTAACATTTTTCCCAATAAAACGCTTATAATATTCTTATGAAGCAATCTAAATAAATCACATCACAGGAGGCGTCCTATGGGAAGAAATCACGAAGTCACTACAGTTCATCCACTTCTTGATAATAACGGTCAGTTAACTGAGCCGGGTTGGAGCAGGAGTCTTGTCCAAACCTACGACAGGTCAATGATCCGTGCCCCAAAGTGGAGAATAAAAGAGTGGGACTACTATCTGGTTCTTTCCGATTCTTTTGCCGGCGCCTTCACTATTTCCGATGATGGCTACATTGGCCTTCAGTCTGTATCTCTTTTGACATTTGGTGATAATCCCTGGGAGCATACGGAAACCGTGCTGAATGCCTTTCCTCTTGGCAAGCTGGGTCTGCCTTCCTCTTCTGAATCCGGGATCACTTCCTACGCCGATAAGCGTCTTCATATGAAGTTCGAAGTTATTGATGGCAAAAGACATATCACCTGCCATTTCGATAATTTCTATGAGGGAAAACCCTTTGACTGCGATATTTACCTTAAGCAGCCCCAGATGGATTCCATGGTAATTGCAACACCATGGGATGAAGAGCACCACTTTTACTATAATCAGAAGATCAACTGCATGCGCGCTTTTGGCTATATGTCTTTTGATGGGAAAAAATATGAATTCAATCCTGACACTGATTTTGGCACCCTTGACTGGGGACGTGGTGTCTGGACCTATGACAACACCTGGCACTGGGGCTCAGGTAATGTTGATTTAGATGGTAATTCTTTTGGATTTAATATAGGCTACGGCTTTGGTAATACCGCGGCCGCAACCGAAAATGTTCTATTCTATAACGGGAAGGTCCACAAGCTGGATGATATCACTTTTAATATCCCGGCAAGTTCCTACATGGACCCTTGGACCTTTACGTCTTCTGACGGCCGCTTTGAAATGGACTTCGTTCCTGTTCTGGACAGAGCTGCCTGCCTGGACTATAAGCTCATTGTCTCAGACCAGCACCAGGTCTTTGGACGGATGAGCGGAACAGCAATTCTTGACGACGGCACGAAAATTCAGGTCAAAGATATGATGTGTTTTGCTGAGAAGGTCCACAATAAGTATTGATTATTGCGCTCTCCATCACTCCTTGATCACTTTATAGGTCAGCTCTAAAAAGGCTATATTCATCACTGCAAAAATAAGTAAATACGCAGGCATTATTGCTATTCCCACCGCCTGCTGAAGGTGTCCGAAAACCATTGGCATAAAGGTACTTCCGACGTAAGCTGAAGCCATCTGCAATCCTATAACGGCTGCAGAATATCTTTTACCAAAATTAGTTGGCGCCATATGCTGAATTGCGGGATATACTGGTCCCATACCGGTGCCAATTACTACAAAGCCAGCAACAGCCAGTAGATACCCTGGTGCCGGCATAAATACCATCAGTATACCCACAAGCTCTACTATTATTCCAATTCTTATAAGGAGTCTGTCTCCAAGCTTATTTGAAACAAAACCAGATATAAGCCTTCCAAGCATAAGACCTCCGAAAACAAGTGATCCAAAGGAAGCTACAACCTCGTCAGAAAGCCCCGCCTTTGTTCCGGCAAAATAGCTTGGTGTCCACAAAAAGCACGTTGCCTCACCTGCGCAATATGCAAAGAATGCAATCAGTGTCAGCACTACTCCGGGAACTTTCATAGTTTCCCTTATGCCGGCACTGTTTTTTATTTCTTCTTCATTGCTTTCAGCTTCATTCTTTTTCCATAGAGGAAGTGATAAAATGCACACCAAAAGAATACCTATCTGAAGAAACGCAGTCCATCTGTAGCCTTCATTCCATCTTGCATTCTTTAGAGCCAGCGCCATGATTGACGGGCTTATCACTGCTCCCACACCATAGAAACAATGTAAAAAGTTCATTACTGAACCGGAATAATTGTTGGCTACATAGTGATTAACCGACGCATCTATAGCTCCTGCTCCAAGTCCATACGGAACAGCAAATAAGAAAAGCATCGCATATTGGCCTGATATTGAGAATCCAAGAAGTCCTAAAATTGTCAGGAATATCGAGAAGATCACAATCCATTTAGTGTGAAATTTCTTGATGAATTTGGGGCTTAGAAGCGCCGAAATAATGGTCATAAAGGATATTGTCATTGACACATATCCTGCATATGAAGATGGAACTCCAAATACCACCTGCATTTTGGGCCATCCGGATCCCAAAAGGGAGTCCGGAAGTCCAAGACTTATGAATATTAAATATATTACTGCTAATAATAAAGAACCCATTTTTATCCTCTTATAAACTACTTTCTGTTTTCTAAATTCAGTACATATACTCCCTTGTTAATACACTATTATTCCGATTACTGCAGCAATACAAATCAGCTTAATTGGGGATATCCCAGATTTTGACACTTTCCTGGAGCCAAAATAAACAGCGGCTAAAACCAAACATACCACTACTGCTTTTAAATCCGGAGAGAATATCGCATTTTTAATAATAGTGTTCTGCATGATCATGCTTATACCCATGGCCAGGATTATTCCCATAATACATGGTTTCAACCCTCTGAGCACAGCCTGCGCATAGGGATTCTTTAACAATCCCTTCAGCATAATCATAATAAGTATGATAATTATGAACGCTGGCATAACGACAGCAAAAGTCGCTATCAAAGCACCGAGAATCCCTGCTGTCACGCTGCCTATATATGTAGCCATGTTAACCATAATTGGTCCCGGAGTACTCTCGCTTACTGCAATCATGTAGGCAAGCTTCTCATCATCAATCCATCCATAGTGCAAAACCACATCTCTTATTAGTGGTATTGCAGCATAGGCTCCGCCAAAAGAAAACATGCCCACTTTCAGAAATCCAAGAAAAAGGTCAATATATATCATAAGTTCCTTCCCCCTGTTTTCATGAAATTCCTGATACAAAATGCTATTAGACTACAAAGAGCTGCTGCCACCATTAGCGTAATAGATGATATTTTTATGGAAAAAAGATTTACAGCCATCATAAGAATTGAAACAGTTATGAGAACCGTCATCTGGAACGGTTTCTTGGGCATTTTTCTTATCATCTTAAGTGCCGCATCCAATATAAGTATCCCTACTGCTATCTTTATTCCTTTAAATGCACTGGATATCCATGCTATTTCCAAAAAACTGTCCAGGAACAGCGAAATAAGATAGATGATAATAAAAGATGGCAACACCATTCCTATAGTAGAAGCTACAGCTCCTATCATTCCTCTCTTTTTATATCCAACATAAGTTGCACAGTTTATTGCTATCGGACCAGGTGTGGATTCAGCAATAATCGTAATATCCATCATCTCATCATGAGTAATCCACTTTTTCTTTTCTACACAGATGTCCTGTATAAGTGAGATCATGGCATAACCACCACCAAAAGTAAAAAGCCCTATCCTGGCAAACGTAAAAAATAATTCTATGATCACAGTAATCTCCTAATTGCTTTTTCGACATCATAATATGTATCTAAATCCGGAATTGTATCATAATAATCTATTTTCATCATTGTTAATCCTCAAATATAGAATAGTCCCTTTCAAAAAGGACGTCTAACATTTGCTTCCTAAGAAGTTCTTTGTCGACGCTCTCCATCAGGTACTTCTTGCGATACATCTTGCTTTTATCAGGGTACTTATACAACCCATTCTGCTCCTGCAAAATAGCCAGTTCACTTCTCCACAAAAGACCCATCTGGTTATTCAGCTTCACCTTTGGACTACGCTTTGGCGAACGCATCTGGTAACAATCAAGATTTCCGTCCACATCTTCCACAGTAATAATTCCCCAATGGTTCGGAACATGTTCTTTTATATGGCCAGCATGACTACTTCCCACAACAACAAAGTTATAGTCAAAAAATCTGTCGTAGTCCCTAACCTGCCTTGTGAGCCGCTCATAGGTATCAACATCTGACTTGATTTCTATACCATACAGCCCAGTTTCTGTAACCATGACTATGTCCGCCCTTGATTTACCCATGGTAAGCTCTTCAAAGAAGCGGATTTTCCCATATTCTGTTTCAAGATAGTCACATAGACCGTCTCTGATATCCGCATCACGGAGCATAGTTCAAATTCCTCATAATCATCTCAATTACTTTGTATTGTACTCTTCACGAAAGATTACCGATACATGAGTACTCTCATTTAACAGATACCATCCAGTTATCACTCTCAACAAGATATTGAAACTCAGTAAGTTCCGGATTATTTATTACTTCCAAAAGCTCCTCCAGATCATCAACTGTTTCAAATTCTGACAGTTTACTTTTCTCTACCCACTCCATCTGGCCTTCATCTGAGGAGATAACATTTCCGACAAACTCGCATGTTTTGAAAAGAAAAACTATATATCTACCATTTTCGTATTTGCCGTCCTTGATTGGGAACTGCTTGACTCCTACCAGCTTAGGATTACTAATCTCGAGTCCTGTTTCTTCTTTCATCTCACGTATTACCGCGTCAACAAAAGACTCGCCTGGTTCGACATGTCCACCGGGAAGAGTATACCCTTTCCAATCATCTTTGATTCTATTCTGAAGCAGTACTTTGTTACCATTTGAAATAAGGCAAAGAACTGTTAATTCTACTATTTCTGTTCTGCTCATGTTTTCCTCATCATGCTTATGCTTTATAGTTTTAAAACTGCAATTAATTCTTCTCCGTCCACATCCCCGGTTTCTTCAAATCCGAAAGATTCATAAAGATCTTTTGCCACCTTATTGTCTGGTTCATATGATAGCCAACAATATTCTGCTCTGCCACAAGGAAACTTCTTTATGAACTCAAGAGCAAGTTCAATTGCTTTTCTGCCATAGCCCTTTTGCTGATATCTCTTATCTATCATCAGCCGCCAAAGATTATAGTTGTTGTCTGCAATTGCTGGAGCATCGTCCCAATAATCATCTTTGTCATATCCGATCATGACAAATCCAACCAGAATATCCTCATCATAGATGCCAAAAGGAAAAGCATAACCATTATTTGTGATGGTTGTATAAGCCTCAATGATACTATCCTCATTAGAAGCAACGAATTCTCTCTGGTCGTCATTAACAGATAGTTTTAAAATATCCCAAACATTTTTACCATTTATCTTCTCAAGTCTTAACATGTAGCATTCTCCCCAAGTAATACTTCTAGCTGCTTTGACCAATAATCTTCAGGAATATCATCCCAAGTACACTCTCCATGTGACGCGCAGTAACTATCTGCAACATGAGAAAGTGCAGCCACATGAGACACTTCCCCCGTGGTTAAAAGATGTTTAGTAATCTTGTACCACCCAGGAGCTTTCGTAAACAGTTCTTCTTTGTCCATGCCTTCTAATGTTTTTGGCACGTCATAAGCCAGCGTAACAAATTCATATTTCCAGTCTATTTCACCCGACTCAAGCATCATAAACTGAGCTTTTCCTCCACTATGAAGCGGCACTCCAATTGCACCAGGATTAATGACAGTCTTTCCAAACCGTACATATATCGACTGAATATGAAAATGCGCACATATAGTAAGTTCATTAGGAAGCTCTTTTACCAGATCATCAATGTAATCATAGTCTTTCCGCATACTCTGATTAACCTTAAAGGGCGAACCATGACAAACTGTAAATTCAGGCATTCCAGCATATTTCATTTCCTTAACAATAGGCATTTCTTCAAAAAAAACTATATCCGAATCTGTTAGCTGGTCATAGTTATACTTGAGCATTCCCTGCGTGGTCTTTCCATATTCCCAAACCTCTTCCGTATCTTTACGATGATTAATCCAGCAATTCTCTTTGTTGCCTCTAATAAATGTGCATGGATACTGTTTCCTAAGCTCATACAGAATATCCAATGTTTTTCTTGGGTAAGCTAAATCTCCAAGATAATCCCCAAGGAAAATAAACTCCTCAGCCCCTTTTTTCTTTGCCTCATCCAAACATGTAGACAATGCAATATAATTGCTGTGAACATCAGCCAATACTGCTATTTTCGTAGTACAATTCCCCTATTTTATAGTACTCCCAAGAGTTCTGATAAGCTTGTCGCTTCATAATCAGGTCTTTCGCTTTCATCGGAAAAGGTCCAATATTTCCCCATTCCCTGCTTAATCCAAATATTTTTCATACCCATTTTCTTAGCAGGCACAATATCATAGTCAATCCGGTCGCCAATCATAACAGCCTGATCAGCTAAGCATTTTGCCCTCTCAAGAGCAATCTCAAATATTCTTCTATCTGGTTTTGCAACACCTTCTTCTGCTGATGCCACTATAACGTCAAAGTACTTTCTTATCCCAAACTTTTCCAATCTCTGCGCTGTGCCAGGTATCTGATTCGCAATAATGCCTATTTTGTATTTTCTACTAAGTTGCTCAAGACATTCTTCTGCATCATCATATAATCTTTCATACTGTGGTTCCCAAATAGGCCTTTCCACTCCCAAAAGATTACTAACCTCTTTATCTCCTCGCTTGTTCTGCTTATAATACTCAAGTGCTTTATCATAGACAAAATCATATGTCTTATTCGCTACCTTTGCTATCTTCTTGTAAATATCGTCATAAACTAAGCTCTCATCTACCAACGTAGAGCCTATATCAAAAAATAGCCATTTTATTCCATCCATCTTTTTACCATTACCTTTACTATTTGACTCGCATTCACTAATCAAGAAATAACATTTAAAAGTGTTTCAACATTAGTAGCTATTTCGGCAGTTCCATCTATACTAATTACAGGACATGTTAAATCCTTCAGCCAACCTTTTGCATGATCATCAGATCTCGCCTCAACCATTTTAAAGAAACGTTCTTCACTCTCGTAAAGGTCTCCCCCCGGTAGCATACGGTTTCCAAACTTATCATTTGAACGCTTTCTTACTCTTGCCATTCTTATCTCTTTTGGTATATCTATGCATACAGCCAGATCGAATAGTTTTTCTATCTGCTTACTGTAATTACCACGAACTGAAGCAAGAACAACGTTTTCATTCTCTTCCAGATCTTTTAGCAAACGAGCTGCCACTTCTTCCTCTGTTCTTAGAACACTGTATTCATATTTATCGTCTGTTTTCGGGAAATAATAATCTTCGATATCTCTGAATTCATAATGAAGCTGCCCTGCCAATGCTCTCCCCAAAGTACTTTTACCAGCTCCATTTAAACCACAAATAATGATACGCATAGGCTTTTTACTCCCCAATATACTCAATACGTTTCTTTATTGTACGAAAAAAGAGCCCCAAGCACAAGGCTTGAAGCTCTTTATAAACTCTGTGTTTATGCAATCCGATAAGAATTACTCAACGATTGTAGCAACCTTACCTGATCCAACTGTACGTCCACCCTCACGGATAGCGAACTTAAGACCCTGCTCCATAGCGATTGGGTGGATAAGCTCGATATTCATTGTAACGTGGTCACCAGGCATGCACATCTCAACACCCTCTGGAAGGTGGCAAACACCTGTAACGTCAGTTGTTCTGAAATAGAACTGAGGTCTGTAGTTTGTGAAGAAAGGTGTATGACGGCCACCCTCATCCTTTGTAAGTACGTAAACCTCTGCTGTGAACTTTGTGTGGCATGTAACTGTGCCAGGCTTTGTTACAACCTGACCTCTCTGGATGCCGTCACGGTCAACACCACGAAGAAGAAGACCAACGTTGTCACCAGCTTCGCAGTAATCCATAGTCTTTCTGAACATCTCGATACCAGTACATACTGACTTAGATGTCTCTTCCTTGATACCAACGATTTCGATTTCGTCGTTGAGGTTAAGGTGACCTCTCTCTACTCTACCAGTAGCAACTGTTCCACGTCCTGTGATTGTGAATACGTCCTCAACAGGCATAAGGAAAGGCTTGTCGTTCTCACGAGTAGGTTCAGGGATGTACTCATCAACAGTGTTCATGAGTTCCATGATCTTGTCGCCCCACTCAGACTTAGGATCCTCAAGAGCCTTAAGAGCTGAACCACGGATAACTGGTGTGTCATCTCCAGGGAACTCATACTCTGTAAGAAGGTCTCTGATCTCCATCTCAACGAGGTCAAGAAGCTCTGGATCGTCAACCATATCGCACTTGTTCATGAATACGATGATGTAAGGAACACCTACCTGACGAGAAAGGAGAACGTGCTCCTTTGTCTGAGCCATAACACCATCAGTAGCAGCAACAACGAGGATAGAACCATCCATCTGAGCTGCACCAGTGATCATGTTCTTAACGTAGTCAGCGTGACCTGGGCAGTCAACGTGAGCATAGTGTCTCTTCTCTGTCTCATACTCGATGTGAGCAGAGTTGATTGTGATTCCTCTTTCTCTCTCTTCAGGAGCCTTATCGATCTGATCGAATGCTACTGCAGGGCTGAATCCTCTATCAGCAAGTACTGCTGTGATAGCAGCTGTAAGAGTTGTTTTACCATGGTCAACGTGACCGATAGTACCAATGTTTACATGTGGTTTGGTTCTGTCGAACTTAGCTTTTGCCATTTCTAAATATCCTCCTTAAGTGAAATGTTATCCAACATTTTCATACATAATTTAACCGACTATATCGATTATATTAAATGTCAGCCGCTAAATCAAGCATTTTGCTTGATTTATACGGCAAAACATTTGCTTTTTAATTATCAGCCCTTATTTGAAAGGACCTTATCCTGTACGTTCTTAGGAACTGGAGCGTACTTCTCAAAGAACATTGAGTAGTTACCACGTCCCTGTGTTCTAGAACGAAGGTCTGTAGCATAACCGAACATCTCAGCAAGCGGAACATGTGCTCTAACGATCTTACCGCCGCCAAGGTCATCCATACCTTCAACCTGTCCACGACGAGAGTTAACGTCACCGATAACATCTCCCATGTACTCTTCAGGCATAGTAACCTCAACCTTCATGATAGGCTCAAGAAGAACAGGAGCACCCTTCTGCATAGCATCCTTGAACGCCATAGATCCAGCGATGTGGAATGCCATTTCTGAAGAGTCAACTTCGTGGTATGATCCATCGTAAACTGTTGCATGAACACCAACAACAGGATATCCACCAAGTGTACCAGCCTTCATAGCCTCTTCGATACCTTCGCTGATTGGCTGGATGAATTCCTTAGGAATAGCACCACCAACAACTTCGCTATCGAACTGGTAAAGGTTGTCGCCGTTTGCATCCATAGGCTCGAAACGAACCTTACAGTGTCCGTACTGACCACGTCCACCGGACTGCTTAGCATACTTAGACTCAACGTCTACAGCCTTTGTAAGAGCTTCTCTATAAGCAACCTGAGGAGCACCTACGTTAGCCTCAACCTTGTACTCTCTAAGAAGTCTGTCAACGATGATATCAAGGTGAAGCTCACCCATACCAGCGATGATTGTCTGACCTGTCTCTGGGTTTGTATGAGCTCTGAAAGTAGGATCTTCTTCAGCAAGCTTCATAAGAGCCTCATCAAGCTTCTGCTGACCAGCCTTAGTCTTAGGCTCGATAGCAAGCTCGATAACAGGATCAGGGAATTCCATAGACTCGAGAATTACAGGGTTCTTCTCATCACAAAGTGTATCACCAGTAACTGTATTCTTAAGACCTACAGCTGCAGCGATATCTCCTGAGTAAACCTTCTCGATATCTGTACGCTTGTCAGCGTGCATCTGAACGATACGTCCAAGACGCTCCTTAGTATCCTTAGTACTGTTAAGTACATAAGAACCTGAATTTGCAGTACCACGATATACACGGAAGAATGCAAGCTTTCCTACGAATGGATCGCTGACAATCTTGAATGCAAGAGCTGCGAATGGGCCATTATCTGTTGACTCAACTTCGATCTCGTTGCCATCCATATCTGTACCCTTACATGAAGGGATATCAACTGGTGAAGGCATGAACTCGATAACTGCATCGATAAGCTTCTGGATACCTCTGTTCTTGTGGGCTGAACCACAGCAAACAGGGAATGCCTTACACTCGCAAGTTGCCTTACGAAGTGCAGCCTTAAGCTCATCAACTGAAGGCTCCTCACCCTCAAGGTACTTCATCATGAGATCCTCATCAAGGTCGCAGATCTTCTCAACGAGCTCTGAGTGATAAAGCTCAGCATCATCCTTGAGATCAGCAGGTATTTCACCAATCTGAACATCCTCACCCTTATCACCATTGTAGATGTAAGCCTGCATCTCGAAAAGGTCGATAACTCCCATGAACTGATCCTCAGCTCCGATAGGAATCTCGATCATGATTGCATTTTTCTTAAGTCTATTACGGATCTGCTCAACAGCTCCGAAATAGTTTGCTCCAATGATATCCATCTTGTTGATGAATGCCATACGAGGAACATTAAATCCGTCAGCCTGACGCCATACGTTCTCAGACTGAGGCTCAACGCCTTCCTTAGCGCTGAATACACCTACAGCACCATCAAGTACTCTAAGTGAACGCTCAACCTCAACGGTAAAGTCAACGTGTCCAGGTGTATCAATGATGTTGATACGGTGCTCAAGAGCGCCTGGCTTTGTCTTACCATTCTGCTGAAGTGTCCAATGGCATGTTGTAGCTGCAGATGTGATTGTGATACCTCTTTCCTGCTCCTGAGCCATGTAGTCCATGGTAGCAGTACCTTCGTAAGTCTCACCAATCTTATAGTTTACACCGGTATAGTAAAGAATACGCTCTGTAAGAGTAGTCTTACCGGCATCAATATGAGCCATGATACCGATGTTTCTGGTTCTCTCCAATGGGTATTGTCTTTCAGCCAAAGGTTCTTCCTCCTAATTAAATCTAAACACACATCTCTACGCTGCAGATTAGAATCTGTAGTGTGAGAACGCCTTGTTTGCTTCTGCCATCTTGTGCATATCTTCCTTACGCTTTACAGCTGCACCAGTGTTATTGTATGCATCCATAATCTCTGAAGCGAGTCTATCTACCATAGTCTTCTCGCCTCTAGCGCGTGAAAAGTTTACAAGCCAGCGAAGTGCAAGAGCCTGACGTCTGTCTGGTCTAACCTCGATTGGAACCTGATATGTAGCACCACCGATACGTCTAGCCTTAACCTCAAGAGCAGGCATGATGTTATTCATGGCTCCTTCGAATACTTCAAGAGCAGGCTTACCAGCCTTCTCCTCTACCTGTGCGAATGCTCCGTATACGATCTTCTGAGCTACGCCCTTCTTACCATCAAGCATAACTGTGTTAACAAGCTTAGTAACAACCTTGTTATCGTATAAAGGATCCGCTAATACGTCACGTTTTACAATATGTCCTTTACGCGGCACGGTTCTTCCCTCCTTTAGAATTGCAATGATTAAAATAAGTCACTGCTTACTATAAATCATCGGTACTCACTAATCTTAGTGTACGTGCGGTTTTCTAACTTAGAAAAAATAATACTACCCATAAAATGGGGTGTTACTTATAACTATGTTAAAAGAATCCCAACACTATAAAATTAGATCAAATTAATAGATTACTTAGACGCCTTTGGTCTCTTAGCGCCATACTTAGAACGAGCCTGTTTTCTGTCGGCTACACCTGCTGTATCAAGAGTACCACGGATGATGTGATATCTTGTACCAGGTAAATCCTTAACTCTTCCACCACGGATAAGAACAACGCTGTGCTCCTGAAGGTTGTGTCCCTCACCAGGAATGTAGCTTGTTACCTCAATACCGTTAGAAAGACGTACTCTGGCGATCTTTCTCAGAGCAGAGTTAGGCTTCTTAGGGGTAGCTGTCTTAACAGCTGTGCAGACACCACGCTTCTGAGGAGAAGCTGTAGCTGTTGCCTTCTTGTGAAGAGAGTTGAAGCCCTTCTGAAGAGCAGGAGCTGTAGACTTCTTAACAGATGTCTGACGACCCTTTCTAACTAACTGGTTAAATGTTGGCATTCTTTTTACCTCCTATTTTACTTATATGCATACGACAAAGGGGCAGAATTTCACCCCTTTGTCGATACACGCAATTATGAATTATAAATACTATCATTTTGGTTGTCAACTAAAATATTTATAACAACCGCTTTAGTAAAACTTTATGAATTACTCTTCGTCATCTGCTACTGTAAGCTCATCATCATCGATGTCTTCTACAGTATCAGCGAATTCATCATCGAAGTCTCTTCTTCTCTTTTTGAGGATGAGCTTCTCAGGATCCTTGAAGTTAACATCAGTATTAAGAGTTGTGTTTCTATATCTCTTCATACCTGTTCCTGCAGGAATCAGCTTACCAATGATAACGTTTTCTTTAAGTCCGATAAGCGGATCAACCTTACCCTTGATAGCTGCATCTGTAAGAACCTTAGTTGTTTCCTGGAAGGAAGCAGCTGAAAGGAATGAGTTAGTAGCAAGAGCTGCCTTGGTAATACCAAGGATTACCTGTTTACCTTCAGCAGGCTTTTTGCCTTCTGAAACAAGTGCTTCGTTGCTGTCCTCGAAATCAAGAACATCTACAAGAGTTCCTGGAAGGAATTCTGTATCACCACTCTCATCGATTCTTACCTTCTTAAGCATCTGACGTACGATAACTTCGATATGCTTATCGCAGATATCAACACCCTGCAGACGGTAAACTCTCTGAACTTCTCTAAGTAGATAATCCTGTACAGCACGGATTCCCTTAATCTTAAGAAGATCATGAGGGTTAACTGAACCTTCTGTAAGCTCGTCACCGGCTTCGATTGTAACACCGTCCTGAACCTTAATTCTTGATCCATAAGGAATCAGATAAGCCTTAGACTCACCGGTCTCATCGTTAGTAACGATAACTTCACGCTTCTTCTTGGTATCTCTGATCTCAACCTTACCATCAAGCTCTGAGATAATAGCAAGTCCCTTAGGTTTTCTAGCTTCGAAAAGCTCTTCTACTCTAGGAAGACCCTGAGTGATATCGCCACCGGCAACACCACCGGTATGGAAGGTTCTCATTGTAAGCTGTGTACCAGGCTCACCGATTGACTGAGCAGCGATGATACCAACTGCCTCACCAACCTGTACTGCCTCACCTGTAGCCATGTTAGCACCGTAGCACTTAGCACAGATACCATTGTGTGAACGGCATGTGAGGATTGTACGAATCTTAACAGCCTCAACCGGCTCTCCCTTAGCATTAACACCAACTGAAAGGATCTTAGCTGCACGAGATGGAGTAATCATGTGATTCTTCTTAACGATTACATTTCCATCTTTATCTTTAATAGTCTCGCAAGAATATCTTCCTGTGATTCTATCCTTTAATGGCTCGATTGTTTCCTTACCATCCATGAATGCCTTAACAGTCATTCCAGGAATTACTTCCTTATCTGCACAGCAGTCAACATCACGAATGATGAGCTCCTGTGATACGTCAACCATTCGACGTGTCAGGTATCCTGAATCGGCTGTACGAAGAGCTGTATCTGACAGACCCTTACGAGCACCATGAGCTGACATGAAGTACTCCAGAACGTCAAGACCTTCACGGAAGTTTGACTTGATAGGAAGTTCGATTGTACGACCTGTTGTATCAGCCATAAGTCCACGCATACCTGCCAGCTGCTTGATCTGCTGGTTAGATCCACGGGCACCGGAGTCAGCCATCATGTAGATGTTGTTGTACTTATCAAGACCTGCAAGAAGCTCTTCTGTCAGCTTTTTATCTGTCTCCATCCAAGTATCAACAACTGCACGGTAACGCTCTTCATCTGTAATAAGACCACGACGGAAGTTCATAGCAATCTTATCAACTGTAGCCTGTGCTTCATCAAGCATTGCCTGCTTCTGCTTAGGCACTGTCATATCTGCGATTGAAACAGTCATGGCAGCACGAGTTGAATAGTGATAACCTGTATCCTTGATCTTATCAAGTACTTCTGCAGTTGCAAATGTACCATGTGTATTGATAATAGCAGTAATAATCTGCTTGAGCTGCTTCTTACCAACCATGAAGTCAACTTCAAGTTTGAAGAAGTTCTCTGGATCTGATCTGTCTACGAAACCAAGATCCTGAGGAATAAGCTCGTTAAAGAGGAATCTTCCGAGTGTTGACTCTACAATACCTGTAGACTCTACACCATCAGCATCCTTCTTGTTGATTCTGATCTTAACTCTTGACTGAAGTGTAATGTATCCATTCTCATAAGCAAGAATAGCTTCATCAATGTTCTTGAAGCACTTACCCTCTCCAAGAGCTCCAGGTCTTTCCTGTGTAAGATAGTAGATACCAAGTACCATATCCTGTGTAGGAACATTAACTGGGCCACCATCTGAAGGCTTAAGAATATTGTTAGGTGAGAGCATAAGGAATCTGCACTCAGCCTGAGCTTCAACTGACAATGGAAGATGTACAGCCATCTGGTCACCATCGAAGTCGGCGTTGAAAGGTGTACATACAAGTGGATGAAGCTTAATAGCCTTACCTTCTACAAGAATAGGCTCAAATGCCTGAATACCAAGTCTGTGAAGTGTGGGGGCACGGTTCAGCATAACAGGATGCTCTTTAATTACATCCTCAAGTACATCCCAAACCTGCTCATCAAGACGCTCTACAAGCTTCTTGGCATTCTTAATATTCTGAGAAATTCCTCTTGAAACCAGTTCCTTCATAACGAAAGGCTTGAAAAGCTCGATAGCCATTTCCTTAGGAAGACCACACTGGTAAATCTTAAGTTCTGGTCCTACTACGATAACTGAACGTCCTGAGTAGTCTACACGCTTACCAAGGAGGTTCTGACGGAAACGACCTGACTTACCCTTAAGCATATCTGAAAGAGACTTGAGCGCTCTGTTACCAGGGCCTGTTACAGGTCTTCCTCTTCTACCATTATCGATAAGAGCATCAACAGCTTCCTGAAGCATTCTCTTCTCGTTACGTACGATGATATCAGGAGCACCGAGATCAAGAAGTCTCTTAAGACGGTTATTTCTGTTGATAATTCTTCTATAAAGATCGTTAAGATCTGATGTTGCAAAACGACCACCATCAAGCTGTACCATAGGACGAAGATCCGGTGGGATTACAGGGATGCAATCCATGATCATCCATGCTGGCTCATTTCCGGATTCTCTAAAAGCTTCTACAACCTCAAGTCTCTTGATGATTCTTGCTCTCTTCTGTCCGCTTGATGTATCAAGTCCTTCTTTTAACTCTGCATATTCCTTCTCAAGGTCGATATCAAGAAGAAGTTCCTTAATGGACTCAGCACCCATTCCTGCACGGAACTTGCCGCCCCACTCTTCTCTTGCATCCTGATATTCTTTCTCAGAAAGAACCTGCTTGTACTCAAGAGTAGTCTCACCTGGATCAAGTACTATATATGAAGCAAAGTAAAGAACTTTCTCAAGTACACGTGGTGAAAGGTCAAGGATAAGACCCATTCTGCTAGGTATCCCCTTGAAATACCAAATGTGTGATACAGGAGCTGCAAGCTCAATGTATCCCATTCTTTCACGACGTACGCTGCTCTTTGTGATCTCTACGCCACAACGATCGCAGACAACGCCCTTATATCTAATCTTTTTGTACTTACCACAGTGACATTCCCAGTCCTTGGTAGGTCCAAATATCTTTTCACAGAACAGACCATCTCTCTCTGGCTTAAGTGTTCTGTAGTTGATTGTCTCTGGCTTGGTAACCTCACCGCTATGTGGGTCATTATCGTTTCTATGAGCCCAGCTTCTAATTTTTTCAGGTGATGCAAGTCCTATCTTGATAGAATCAAATGTCATTGGCTGATAAGTCTGCTGAAGTGTGCTGCCTCTGCCATTTGAAGCTTCATTTATTGCTTTATTCATTGTTGAATCAGACATTCGTAACCTCTTTTCTATATGTTAATGTGAGTTTAAGTTACAGCAATCTGTCTGACCGGGTTGTCCCGGCCAAACAGTTTATTTCTGATTACTCATCATCAGATGAATCAAAATCGTCAAAAGAATCCTCTGCTTCGAATTCATCTGTTTCTTCAGCTTCTGCTACAAGCTCGCCACTCTCATCGAAGTGCTGCTTGGAATAGCCATTAGCCTCAAAAGATTCCTGGCTGTAATCGCGTGAGTTATCGCCTTCCATCTCAAAGCGATAATCTGAATCTGTGTAATCAACGCTTTCCATAATTTCAACTTCAGTGTTATCCTCGCGGAGAACCTTGATATCAAGACCAAGTGACTGAAGCTCTTTAAGAAGAACCTTGAATGACTCAGGAACGCCTGGTTCAGGAATGTTATCACCCTTAATAATTGCCTCGTAGGTCTTAACACGTCCTACAACATCATCAGACTTAACTGTAAGAATTTCCTGAAGTGTGTAAGCTGCGCCATAAGCCTCGAGAGCCCAAACTTCCATTTCTCCGAAACGCTGTCCACCGAACTGAGCTTTACCACCCAGAGGCTGCTGTGTTACAAGGGAGTAAGGACCGGTTGAACGAGCGTGGATCTTATCGTCAACCAGGTGATGGAGCTTAAGGTAATGCATGTGTCCGATAGTTGTTGGGCTATCAAACTTCTGACCTGTTCTACCATCACGGAGCTGTACTTTTCCGTCTGATCTGATTGGAACACCCTTCCAGAGTTCTCTGTGATCTCTGTTCTCATAGAGGTAATCCATAATCTCAGGATGTACAAGATCCTTATATTTTTTCTCGAACTCTTCCCATGTGCTATTTACATAGTCATTAGCAAGTTCAAGTGTATCCTGAATATCTATCTCGTTAGCACCATCAAAGATTGGTGTTGCGATGTTGAATCCGAGTGCCTTAGCAGCAAGAGAAAGGTGAATCTCCAGGACCTGTCCGATATTCATACGGGAAGGAACGCCCAGAGGATTAAGTACGATATCAAGTGGTCTACCATTTGGAAGATATGGCATATCCTCAATAGGAAGTACACGTGAAACGACACCCTTGTTACCATGACGACCAGCCATCTTATCACCTACAGAGATCTTTCTCTTCTGAGCGATATAGATACGAACTGCCTGATTAACACCAGGTGAAAGCTCATCGCCGTTATCTCTTGTAAATACCTTAGCATCTACAACAATACCATATTCACCGTGAGGAACCTTAAGAGATGTATCTCTAACCTCTCTAGCCTTCTCACCGAAGATTGCACGAAGGAGTCTCTCCTCTGCTGTAAGCTCTGTCTCACCCTTAGGTGTAACCTTACCAACAAGGATATCACCGGCACGAACCTCTGCACCGATACGGATAATTCCGCGATCATCAAGATCCTTAAGTGCGTCATCACCTACACCTGGAACATCACGAGTGATTTCTTCAGGTCCAAGCTTTGTTTCACGAGCCTCTGCCTCGTACTCTTCAATATGTACAGATGTATAAACATCATCACGTACAAGTCTTTCTGAAAGAAGAACAGCGTCCTCGTAGTTATAACCTTCCCAAGTCATGAAACCGATAAGAGGGTTCTTACCAAGACCAAGTTCTCCCTGTGATGTTGAAGGACCATCTGCAATAACCTGTCCTGCTTCAACATGATCGCCCTTAAATACGATAGGTCTCTGGTTGTAGCAGTTACTCTGGTTAGATCTCTGGAACTTAATAAGATGGAACTCTTCCTTCTCACCATCATCATATGTCATCTGAATAAGCTTACTATCAACGAAATCGATAGTTCCGGCTTTTCTTGCAACTACACAAACACCTGAGTCAACAGCTGCCTTCTTCTCCATGCCTGTTCCTACTGCAGGAGCTTCTGTCATAAGAAGTGGCACCGCCTGACGCTGCATGTTTGATCCCATAAGAGCACGGTTAGCATCGTCGTTCTCAAGGAATGGGATAAGTGCTGTAGCAACTGAGAATACCATTCTAGGTGATACGTCCATGTACTCAACAGCTGTCTTAGGATATTCAGAAGTCTCTTCTCTGAAACGTCCTGATACAGTCTTCTTAACGAAGTGGCCTTCCTCATCAAGTGGAGTATTAGCCTGAGCTACATGGTAGTTATCTTCTTCATCAGCTGTAAGGTACTCAACCTCATCAGTTACTCTTGGGTTCTCTGGATCTGTTCTGTCAACTACACGATATGGAGCCTCTACGAAACCATAGTCGTTAACTCTTGCATAGCTTGCAAGTGAGTTGATAAGACCGATGTTAGGACCTTCAGGTGTCTCGATAGGACACATACGTCCATAGTGAGTATAGTGAACGTCTCGAACCTCGAATCCGGCTCTGTCTCGTGAAAGACCACCAGGACCAAGGGCAGAAAGACGTCTCTTGTGTGTAATCTCAGAAAGAGGGTTATTCTGATCCATGAACTGTGACAGCTGTGATGATCCGAAGAACTCCTTAACAGCAGCCTGTACAGGCTTAATGTTGATAAGTGTCTGAGGAGATACCTCTTCTGTATCATGAGTAGTCATTCTCTCACGAACTACTCTCTCAAGTCTTGAAAGACCGATTCTGTACTGGTTCTGAAGAAGCTCACCTACGCAACGGATACGTCTGTTTCCTAAGTGGTCGATATCATCATCGTTACCAATACCATACTCAAGATGGATATTGTAGTTAATAGAAGCAATGATATCTTCCTTAGTAATATGCTTAGGAATAAGCTCATGAACACGCTTCTTAATTGTATCTGCAAGTCCCTCAGGATCATTCTTAACTGTGTACTCGTCAAGAATTTCCTTAAGCACTGGATAATAAACGTCCTCATTAATTCCGAGTTCAGCAGGATCACACTCGATGAAGTGTGTAATATCAACCATCATGTTAGAAAGAACCTTAACGTTTCTCTCCTCTTCCTGCAAAAGAACATAAGGAATAGCCGCATTCTGAATCTCTGTAGCAAGTGCACGGTCAACCTTAGTACCTGCAGATGCGATCATCTCGCCTGTTGTCTCATCAACAACGTCCTCAGCAAGAACATGTCCATTAATACGGTTCTTGAAATGTAATTTCTTATTAAATTTGTATCTACCAACCTTAGCAAGGTCATATCTTCTAGGATCGAAGAACATAGCGTTGATAAGAGACTCAGCACTCTCAACACTAAGTGGCTCACCAGGACGGATCTTCCTATAGAGTTCAAGAAGACCACTCTGATAATCAGTAGAAGAATCCTTAGAAAAGCTTCCCTGAATCTTAGGCTCATCACCAAAGAGTTCAAGAATCTCTTCATTTGTACCTATACCAAGAGCTCTGATAAGAACAGTTACAGGAACCTTTCTTGTTCTATCAACTCTTGCATAGAATACATCGTTAGGATCAGTCTCGTACTCAAGCCATGCACCCCTGTTAGGGATAACAGTACAAGCCATAAGCTCCTTACCGATCTTATCGTATGTAATATCATAATAAATACCGGGTGAACGAACTAACTGGCTGACGATAACTCTCTCCGCGCCATTAATAACAAAGGTACCAGTTGCTGTCATAAGAGGAAGATCGCCCATGAAAATCTCATGTTCTGTGATCTCATCTTTCTCCTTATTATGAAGACGAACCTTTACCTTTAAAGGTGCAGCAAATGTTGCATCTCTCTCCTTGCATTTCTCAATCGTGTTTTTGTTCTTGTCAATCTCATCCTCGCAAAGTTTGAAATCAACAAATTCCAGACTGAGCTTGCCGCTGTAGTCCTCAATTGGAGAAATATCGTCAAAGACTTCCTTCAAGCCTTCGTCAAGAAACCACTGATATGAATTCTTCTGTACTTCAATCAGGTTTGGCATCTCCAGGACTTCCTTCTGACGCTGGAAACTCATACGAATGTTTTTACCAGAGCCGGTAGGATGTAATCTGTTTTTTTCCATTGACATTCACCCCGTTCTAAATTTTATTTTTTGCGATGAAATGGGAATTTTAGAGTACTTTTAAAAAAGTGCGCAAAAAGGCCCACCACACCACAATAGTGCACCCTAAATCATACTGCAAAGAAATTTGAATGTCAAGAACTTTTTTTAACGACAAGCAGACTCGAAATTTAAATCTCACCACACGTAATTGATATACGAATTGCTCTGTGCTTTGCACTCTCGCAATTCTACATATATTCGGAATCCGCACTATCGTGCTACTTCCTCATATATGTTACGGTTAAAAATAAAAGGCTTACCACATGCAAGCATGTAGTAAGCCTTTTGCTCTTAACTCGTATATCAATTACTTAAGAGTAACCTTTGCGCCCTCAGCCTCAAGCTTAGCCTTGATGTCATCAGCCTCTGCCTTAGCAGCGTTCTCCTTAACCATCTTAGGAGCTCCATCAACGAGATCCTTTGCTTCCTTAAGTCCAAGACCTGTAAGCTCACGAACAACCTTGATAACCTTAACCTTGTTAGGACCAACCTCTGTAAGCTCTACGTTGAACTCAGTCTTCTCCTCACCAGCTGCTGCTGCGCCAGCACCTGCTGCTGCAACTACAACGCCTGCTGCTGCAGATACGCCGAACTCTTCCTCACAAGCCTTTACAAGATCATTTAACTCAAGAACAGTAAGCTCTTTGATAGCATCGATAAATTCTGCTGTTGTTAACTTTGCCATTATTATATACCTCCATATAGTATAATTTCTAAATTTGTTTTGTTAGTATTACTTATTATTTTGTACAGATTACTCTGCTGCAGGTGCTTCTGCAGGAGCTTCTTCTGTAGCTGGAGCCTCTGCCTCAGCAGGAGCTTCCTCTGCAGCTGGAGCTGCCTCGCCACCTTTCTCTGCGATCTGATTGATAACGCGAGCGAAGTTTGCGATAGGTGACTGCATAGAACCAAGCAATCTTGAAAGAAGAACTTCCTTTGAAGGGATCTGTGCAATGTCTGTCATTGCTGCTGCGTCATAGAGCTTTCCTTCTATAACACCACCCTTAATCTCAAGAGCCTTAGCCTTCTTAGCAAACTCGTAAAGTACACGAGCTGGAGCTGCTGGATCTGTCTCAGATACAGCCATTGCGCTAGGACCATTTAAGAGGTCTGAAAGCTGCTCGAAGTCTGTTCCCTTGAATGCGAAGTTCATCATCGTATTCTTGTAAACCTTGTAAGTTACGCCTTCTTCACGAAGTTTCTTACGAAGCTCAGTATCCTGTGCTACAGTAAGTCCGCGGTGATCTACAAGTACGACTGCCTGAGCGTTTTTGATTTTCTCTGAAATCTCAGCTACTACAGGCTGTTTAAGTTCAACCTTTGCCATTTTTTTACCTCCTTATAGAATGTACCGCCGAAAAAAAACCTCTCGAAGACATCGAGAGGTAAAAAAGTCTAATCAAACTTTTCCTCGGCAGGCGATTTCTCATTATGTTCCTCATAAAGGAACACCTGCTGTCTTCGGCTGGTTGTCTCATGGTTTTATCTGACAACCTTGTATAAATTATCATATTCTTTTTTTATTGTCAACACCAAATTTGCAAAAACGATTATTTAGGTTCGATGTAAATTTGGTGCTGCAAGTATTCATCAGCCCTGAATCAAAACTCCATTCTCATCAAAGACATATTTATGGAACCATCTGGTCATCTCACCGGTTACCATCTTACCGTCCTTACCAAAGAAATAGGTTTTGCCATCAAGTTTAACAAACTTGTCTTTACTCATCTGACCTTTTTCATTAAAGAAATAGGTCGCACCATCAATTACCCTCATTCCGGTAACCAATCCGTCAAGCTCATCTAAATAGTAGGTAACAGTCCACTTATTAAGCCATCCTGTTATCATCTTACCATTATCGTCAAAATAATAGGTGTTTGTAGCTACTTTCACGAAATCATTTTTGATCATCGCACCATTATCTTTGAAGAAATAGTAGTCATCATCTACGTAGGTAAGGCCTTTGTCCATCTTGCCATTTTCTGCAAAATGGTATCTTGCAAAATTCTTGGTCATCCATCCTGTCACCATCTTACCATTGCCATCAAAGTAATATGTATATCCATTATCTTCAACAAAAAGGTTCTTCTTTAAAACTCCTTTTTCATTGAAGTAGTAAATATCACCGTCAATCTCCCTAATGCCAATTGCCTTGGCTCCATTTGAATAAACGTATGATACCACGCCCCATTTATTCTGCCATTCTCCGGATAAAACAGCTGGTTCTTCAGGTTCTTCAGGCTCGTCAACTTCTTCAGAACTCTCACTTGATGCTTCTGATGCTGCCTCGCTCGATGCTTCACTGGCTGCGCTTGATGCCTCGCTCGATGCTTCACTGGCTGCACTTGATGCCTCACTTGCAGGGTCATCATTTCCAGGCTCTTCTGATGGAGCCTCAGTCTTGCTTACATATTCAATATAGAAAAGATTCTCAACATCCTTCTTGGTAAGCTCATGAGTGCCCTCAGTTATATCCAGTGTCATAACATTAGATGATTCTTTTACTGCCTTTCCATCAAGCTTTATTGATGAATCCTTGTCACCAAACACAAGAATAAGCTGTCCATCTTCAGGAGCTGTGAACTTGATGCTGGTCTTAGACTCAATCTTGAGGCACTGAGTAAGAAGCTTACCACCATATGTTACAGTTCCCTTTCCTGTAGAAAGGTTTCCTTCTATAGTATAGAAATCACTAACCTTTCCGGATGCTGTAAAGTTCTGAACATAGCTACTTACATTTACAGGAGTCTCCTCTGTTTCTGTGCTGGAAGCTTCTGATGCTGTCTCACTTGATGCTTCACCTGCTGCCTCTGAACTTCCTTCTGAAGAAGCCTCTCCTGCTCCTGAGTTATCTGATGAAGCCTCTGAAGCACTTGAGCTCTCTGAAGAAGCTTCACTTGAGCTCTCTGAACCGGAGTTCTCACCTGTGGCAGAACCACCACCAACTGCAATCATCTTAGTCTGATATGAATTAAGAGAAGCTTTAAGCTCTCGGTTTACGCTGTAGTCAGTATCGTCTACCTCGTTGTTGAATTCCCACTTGAAATCTCCGCCATTTTCTCTACCAGCGAAGGCTGTAACTTTTTCTTTTGCCTCCTCTGGAGAATCCGCAGAGTATGAATACATAATTCCTGATGTATCGAAATTGTTGTAACTTGAACCGCCCTTGTATGCAACAACCTCAGAAGGGACCTGTTCGTCAGCAGATGATACTTCGTAAGCATCGAACTCTGTATTGTTCTCCTGATATGTTACGTATGACTGAGCACCTTCAATATAGTTGTTAAAAGACTTAATGATACCGCCGGCTTCACTTGAGAATGTGCCGTAATCTTCATTTCTAGTAAGTGTCTCCCAATCAGCCATTACGTCTGATCCCTGCTCGGAAATAAGCATAGGGAACTTGCAGTTTCTGTAATAGTTATTCTCCACGAATACAGAAGCACCCATTGTAACGCCAACACCGTACTTGGCATTTCCATCGTAGTAGTTGTTATAAATATGAACGCTGCAGGTTCTGATACGTGGATGTCTTGAATCAGAGTGGTCATACCAGTTGTGGTGGTATGTGATGTAGTTCTCTGTAGACTCTGACTTCATTCCCTGAAGGTTACTCTTACCGGTATCGTAGAAGTGGTTGTAAGAATGAGTTACAAATGTAGACTTCTTTGTATCAAGCGCGCCGTCACCCTTAGCCTGGTCGGAATCTCCGCCGGCATATCCGTAAAAGAAATCACAGTTGTGAACCCAAATATGGTCATTACTCTGCTGAAGTCCAAGGTCATCACCCTCTGAGCTGTCACAGTTCATAAATCCAAGGTTTCTTACCTCAACATTAGAAGCATTCTTGATTCTAAGTCCCCATCCGTCAGCTGTAGCATCCTCGCCGACACCTTCAAAGGTAATGCCGCAGGATACTCTTTTGCTATCACCGGATCCACTGATAACAATGTCGCCGCCTTCCATTGTGGCAAAGTCAGTGATCTGACCAACAAATCTCACATCAAGTGGACGTGAATCGTATCCTTTTTTATACAAATTAAGAATATTCTGAAGTCCGGATGCAGATGTGGTTGCACCCTTGGCGTTTGTCACAACATCCATAGATACAGTGTCCTTGGTATCCTTTGTAATATAAAGAACTACCGCATCACTGCGAAGTGTTCCGTCAGAATTATAAGCACCGTTAGAGGTACCGTTTACAAAAGCAAAGCCTGATCTGTCATGGCTCTGTACATAAACAGAATCTGTAGATGTAGACAGATCACTCTGCTCCTGGCCATCCTCAACAGGAACCACGGTAAAAGAGTAATTGCCTGCAGAAAGACCCAGGGCATCAGCTCTGTAGTACTGATTGCCTGCGCCGTCAGAATACAAGCGAATCAGCTCATCATCAAGCTGTACCTGTCCATTGTCCCCATTAACATAAACATTGTAGCCATTTGCATCTCCTGATGCATTCCAAGTAACATACGCAGACTCAAGCCATGCCCCTGTTCCCGTCACTGCAGGCATTTCAGCTGCTGCCAAAGCATTCACCTTGCTACCCGCAAACGCAGAAGTAGCCAAAAGAACTCCTGCCATTGCAAGCCCAAGTCCGGATTTAAAACTTTTCCCCAACATATTACCTCCCTATGAATAATAGAATTTTATAACGGAGCTACCCTCAATCCCCGTTGCAGAGCAGCCCTTTGTTTGCCTATTAATCATACGTTTTAGTCATAGGAGAATCAATGATTTTGTGTAAGCGGTTACAGAGAAAATATATAGAGATTTTTGTTCAATATAGACAATTGATTTTTGGAAGGGATTACATTTGAAATTAAAAAAGATGCAACCTATGTTTAGGTTGCATCCCAAAAATACAAATTATACATATTACAAATATAATTCGCGATTATTCAAATAAGCTACATAATCAAACTCTTCCAAATAGCGTTTTCCAGTAATTCCATCGTATTTCAAAATCTTTGCTGTTGGTTTGTCATTATCATAACAGGAAACTCTCACAGCATTCTTAAGCCCCGGAAAATATCTATGCATGATCAAAAGATGATTTATATTATCAAGCTCGTCAAACTCATACATCAATTTATTGTCAAACAAAGTATCATAGAATTCCCATAGGAAATAAACATTTTCCCAATTAACTCTTCTATAACGTTCGATCCATTTTTCTCTAGCATCTTCAAACGTCTTATAGTGTTGGAAAAAGAGCTTGATCTCCTTATGCTCATCATCAATAGGAACTATCTTGCCGACTGGATATGGATATTTTTCGTCAGAGATATCCACAACATCACATTTACTGTAATACTCGAAATTCTTAACAAATTCCAGGTAATCCTCCGATCCAATAAAAAGATTTATCGTAGGAGACTGAAATTGAAGACCCAGATTATGATAAATCACTCCTGCAACACAGTTATTGCAAACTATTGTCGGATTGAGGTTATGATTTCTTTTTCTAATCTAATCCCATTTAAATAGACTTTCTCTCGAAATCTAATGATTTTTTGTTTTATTTTTCCCTTAATTATCATTAAGTGCGTTCTTATCAAATCCATATCCATCACTCCTCACAAAACACAATAATACCCTACAGAATTATTCTTTTCAATTGAATTATTGTATTTACAAAGCGTGTACTCTTTGGAAACATTTGATAGTCATTTTCTTTACACGTCATTCAATCATGTTTATAATATCTAGAGCCAAGTATGTATGATAAATACTACTAATTTTAGATACTTAGAAACAGGATGTATAAAAATGTCATCAAATCTAATTTCAGTTATCATTCCAATATATAATAGAGAAAAATACATAGACAGATGCATATCAAGTGTAATTAACCAAGAAAATGTCAATTTTGAGATTATTTTGGTCGATGATGGCAGTTCTGATAACTCCGGTCAAATATGTGATAATTACTCTTTAAAATATCCCAATATAATCACTCTCCATAAAAAAAATGGTGGCCTTAGTGATGCACGCAATTATGGTATGGATCATGCCCATGGTGACTATTTCTTTTTCCTTGATAGTGACGATTATCTTTATGAGAATTCTCTCCAATATCTTTTGGAAGCATGCATAAAATATGATGTTGACTATTGCATAGGGAGCTTTGCCAGACTCACTCCGGAAGGAGAACTTGTTGATATATCCGAAATTCCTGAAGGATACAAAGATACAGTTGTAGATGAAAAAGGTCTATGGCATATAAGAGAATCCGAAAAACTATACATGGCCACAGTCGCATGGGGCAAGCTTTATAAAAAAGAAGTGTGGCAAAACCTTCGTTATCCTGTAGGAAAGAACAATGAAGATACTTATATACTTCCTCAACTTGTCTCTAATTGTTCAAAAATCTATGTGTCCAGCAAACTGGTATATAAGCAGGAATTATCGGCTGATAGTATTATGCGTGGCAAAGTAACATACAAAAGTTTAGATGCCTTTGATGCATATATAAATCTCCTGAATTATACGGTTCCCCATGGTTACTATAGCCTGGCATACCGAGATTTCGGGAGAACAACCAGACAATTTATTGATTATCGCAAGATTCTAAAAGATAGCAAATCCAAGCAGCGGATGGAAACGCAATATAAAGAGTTTTGCAAGATAGCAAGAGAAATGTCAAAGCAATCCGATTTCAAAAACAAGATTCGTTTTACACTCTTTAGATGTAATTTATCATTGTACGCCTTCGTACGTAAATTTCTAAGAGGGTAGCAAAAAGCCATAGCATTCTTCGCTATGGCTTCAGACTGTAGACAAAGTGGTCCTGAGAGCGTAGCTCTCAAGACCATTTTTCTTTTTCGCGAGTGTTTTATTGATAATAAAGGATAGAAACGTCCTCTATCAGGCCATCTCTAACCGCCATTCATGCTTGATTCTTGCAAGCTTTTTTAGATTCATACACGCAAAGGTAAGCGCGACCTTCATTTCCATCCGCGCCTTGCCATACATCTGCGTATATCTGAATCCGTGGTTCTCTTTTGCTGTTCCAAAGATTCTCTCTATTGTTTCTTTTCTGTGAGAATAGAGATCCTTCATTCCTTCTGTGTACCTTATATCCTCACATTCTTCAATGTAATCTTCCCAGATATGACG
>NZ_ATVX01000019.1 GCF_000420945.1 Butyrivibrio sp. VCB2006 | reverse complement strand
ATCACATTATTTTCCAACTGATCTACCTTAATAACTTTGACATTTGCCTCGAGTTTATCCAGTCTTGGAATCACATTATTCTCTAAATCTTTGACATCCGTCTCAAGTTTATCGAGTTGATCTTCAACTCCCTTGATGTTGTCTTTAAATAAATCAGCTATAATTTTGATATCTTCTTTAGATAACATAATTTTTCCTCCTAATTATAAGAGGTCCCCACCTTGTATATCAATATTATCACCAAGATATACTTACTGTCATTTGTCACAAACTAACAAGAAATTGCACTCTAAAATTATCAACCTTACGTAAAAACTACATAATAACTATACTACTGTAATTCGTTACGTCACTAAAGTGTAATCTCCAAAAAAACAGGTGTCTTACTAGGCACCTGCGCTAAAAACTTTATCACAGCAACTTCTTGAGTTCTTCGATACCGGAAACGTCTGTTGCCTGCTTGTTTTCGTTCTGAATCTGGATGTAAACTTCTTTTCTGTAAATCGGAATCTCCTTAGGCGCTGCGATTCCGAGCTTGATCTGGTCACCCCTGATATCCAGAACTGTAATCTCAATATTGTTGTTGATTACGATTGCCTCATTCTTTTTTCTTGATAGTGCTAACATTTGATCTCTCCCTCCATGGTTTCAGCTAGTCTGATTAAAAAAGACCCCCAATACTTAGTATACTAACAATTATACACTAATTTACGTAGTATTATGCATTAGCTTCTTTATTTTTTTGCAAAATATCGTAAATCGGGAACTTTACAGGGTAGTCGTCATTATCAATAATGGTCTGAGCAGCTTTTCTCTCTTTTACATTGATAATGAAAGGTCCCATGAGGTTTACTGTCATCTGCTTGAGGTCATGAGGCACAGTAACTGTAACCAGCACAAGAAGATCATCATTCTGAATATCCCCAACATCCTCTGTGATGGTGACATCTACTTCAGGCTTGTAGTCAGGGCATACGATAAGCGGATCCATTACAGGCATAGCAAAACTTGGCTCGTCGATTGACTGAAGCCACTTGATTGTGTCTGTGCCCTTTTCCTCATCGTACATAAGAGTGAATTTCTTGAGGTCAGGGAATCCGATTATACCATTAGGAAAAGAAATAACTTTGCTATCATCAATTTCAACTTCGCCAAAGATTCTAGTTGTTAATTTCATTACTAAACCTCCATCATTGATAAAGATACCTTTGCAAATTAATTATATACGTTATTTCGTCACTTTTCTATAAAAGTTTAATAAACAAACTCTATCAGATGTAATTTATGAGCGAGCTCTGACTAATCTTACCTGTCGCCATCAAGCTGGCCTCATATGTCACCTTCGCTGTTGTGAGCTGGGTTGCGGTCTCGGCAAGGTCGATATCCTCATTCTCAGACTGCAGTGTCTTGAAGGTTGTAGTTTGGTTCATAAGTCTCTGGTTAACAAGATCAAGTCTCTTGGATCTGGTTCCGTTAGCGGTAACGGCGATGTTGGCAACATCCAGAGACTTCTGATTGGATGTGATCTTGTGCTCGAATTCCTGCTGCATCTCTTCTCTTAAGTAGTTGTAGGCCTTCTGAGCTGAATCAATCTCAGCATTTATAACAGCTCTTTTCTCATCATCGGAAGTAGCTGCAAGCTTTTCATTAAGAGTCTTGATTGTTCCGTCGATCTGCTTAAGCTCGCTGAGCATCTTGGAAAGGTCCTGAACATCTCTTTTTACACCGGTTGTGAAAACTTCGCTGGCCGTGGTGTTAACTACAACTGACTGAGCAAAGCCCACATCGTAAGCAATGTCGTGGCCTGCATTTCCCTTATTGTAGAGAATTGTCTTGCCGTTGGGATCGGTGTAGTTACAGTTAAAGAGATTCTCCGGGCGGATGTCTCCGTTTACCCATTCCTTCTTGTCGTAAACTATGTCGATGGACTTGGCGTTTATGATATCAGGAAGGGTTGAAAGTTTGTCTTTTAACTCCTGACTAAGGAGAACTTCGCCGGTGGAGGCATTCAGGATTGCCATGGCCTCGCCGTTATAAAGCTTTTCGTAGGCCGCGTCAATATCAGCTTCCTCACTGGTTGAATAGAGAATGTTGTCATCATTGCTGGAAAGAACCAGCGTTGTTTCTTTATATGAAGAATTAACACTACCGTTGGCTGTAACATTTATCACGTCGTTACTGTAGGTACCATCGGAGTTCTGAACAGCATTAAGATTCTTAACCGTGTAGGTGCCATCGCTGTTAACTGTTGCCACATAACCGTCCTTATCAAGGGCTATTTCATAGCTCTGACCAATTGCCGGTAAAAGAGGAAGATTAACACTTCTTACGTTCTTGTCATCGTCAGTGTAAGTGAGGGTTGAAACCTGCTTGGTCTCTATGCTGGCGATACCGGACTGAATGCTCTTGGTTGGATCAAGGTCACCCATGACTCCGTCCTGACTTACAGGGATTGTACCTATGATGTTTCCTGAAATATCCCTTGCAGTTACAAGGTAGGAGCCGTCCTGCTGAGTTGTTGCTGTGTAGGTTGCGCCATCCTCTTCGTTAGTGATCTTATAATTGCCGTTATTATCAATAGGAACCGAAGCGGTTCTGGTAACTCCGTCTGTAGTCTTGAAGGTTACGTTTATTACCTGCATTGTACTGCTGACACTGCTGGTTGCTGGCTGAAGCAGGTCTTCTCTATATTTAAGCTGCGCCTCGTTGATAATGCCGTTTCCATTATCAGGCTGAATGTAATTAAGGTTGTCGTAGGATAAACGGATTCTTCCAACAGTTCTTTCTACGATTGTGTGCTCGTAAACTGCGTTGTCAACAGTCTTATCCAATACTGATGCTGAATCCAGCTTGTATTTACCAAGAATTCTCTTGGATTCTCCAACTGCAGAGGCATTGAATTCATCGTTGATGTCTGTGTAATTGGTAGTTGTGGTCTTGTCGAAAGTAAGGGATGTATCTGTTCTATAGCCGGTAAAAACGTATCTTCCGGCGTAGTCTACATTACCTGTTGAGTAATACTCTTTTGCCAGGGCATCCATCTGAGTGATGATGGTCTCAAGATCGTCCAAAGTAAGGTCCTTGCTGGCGCCCTTTGTTGCCTGTTTAACTGAATCTGTCAGCACTGAAGTTATGGTGGACAGGGCATCTGCCGTTACGTTAAGCCAGCTCTCCGCATCCTTGGCGTTCTTTTCATAGTACTGAGAAAGCTGAGTTACGTTACTCCTTAATCTCAGGGCTCTTATGGCGATAACAGGGTCATCTGAGGGCCTCGTCAGCTTTTTTCCAGTAGACATCATGGTGTTTAGCTGGTCCTCCGTGATCTTGTTGTTATTTATGTTGTACAGGGAATTATTCTGCATGATCTTATTTGTGATACGCATAAAAAGAACCTCCGAATTAGGAAAAAAATTAAACGCCGGTCTGAAGAATGAGTCTGTCGTAAATCTCAGTCAAAGTCTGGATCATCTTGGATGAAAGAGAGTATGCGTTCTGGTATTTAACCAGGTTTGAAGCTTCCTCGTCCTCATCAACGCCTGAATCTGAAAGTCTCTGGTTGTCGATGGTGTTCTCAAGAGATTTGTAGGTATCCTCAAGAGTCTGTGAATTATTCTTATTAAGTGCAATATCTGCAAGAACCTTGGTCAGGAACTCGCCTGATGTAGCGCCGCGGAAGATTTTCTTGGTATCAAACATCTCTTTTAAATTCTTGAGATTAAGGAACTCTGACTCGCCTTCCGTAAGGTCTGCCTTGGTAGCAAGTCTGTCAGCATTATCCAAAAGAACTGCATTAACCGATACGTTGCCGCCTCTGATCTTGTAGTAGCCCTTGTTCTCGGAAAGAGTTGTAAGCTGCTCGTAGCTGTACTGTGCAAGGGAATTTGTATCCATCATTCCTGTTAAAAGATTGATACCCTCCAGGGAGTCTGATGTATAGCCTGATACCATGATCTGATTTGTTGCATCTGAGAACTGGCGAAGCCACTCGTTCATCTGAGCCATGTAATACGGAATTCCCTGATAACTATTGGCGTAGCCGATCTTAACTGTAACGCCGGTGTCAGGCATGCTTGAAAGTGTAGATTTATCTATAACGAAGGTATAGGTTGAATCTCCGTCGTAGCTCCAGCTGTCGTACTTGTAGTCCTTGGCACCGATGTGGATGCTGCCATCCTCAGGAAGAGTTGCCTTAGTCATATCCTTGAGATAATCCGCTTCAACATTTACAGTAACAACCATCTTGTCGCCAACCCACTCAGCTCCTGCGCTCTTTCCGTGGAAGTACTGACCATTGTTACCATCTCTCATGGCCAGAAGCCCCTGAAGCTCTCCACCAATAAGCTGTGAATCAAGTGCGAAATCTGAGAGTTCATTTACATTGTCGCCGTCCTTGTAGCTTCCGTAGCCCCACTTGATATCGTAAAGGCCTTCAACGTCGTTCTGGCCTGTGCTGCCGTCTGTATCTCTTGCTACGCAGATCATCTTTCTGTATTCATAGGTATCAACCAGTTCGTAGGAGCCCGCAACCCAGATCTGATATCTGGTTGCGCCGGTTACTCTGTCCGGATTGTTCTCATCTACTACCGGTGTTTCCTTGGTTTCTATTGAAATCATCTTGGAGAGCTCATCAACCATGGTATCTCTTTTATCTCTAAGTTCGTTGGCCTTGGCTCCTGTCATCTCGATGATATTTATCTGTTTGTTAATGCTTGCTACTTCCTGAGCTATGGAACTGATTCTGTCTGCACAAAGCTTAATCTCTGCATTAACGTCGGCCTGCTCATTCTGAAGACTTCCGTATACGTTGTTAAAATACTCTGTAACCGCCTTCATCTGCGAAACATATGTTGATTTGGTCTCTGTGGTTCCGGCTGCTGTCATTACGGACTCAAGAGATGCTTCCATCTTGTTAAAAAGAGTTGAGAATCCGCTTACACCATCATCGTCCAGGTACTGTTCAACCAGCTGGTTGTAGTAGTTCTTTTGCTCAACATTTCCAAGAAGCTGCTCGTTATTTCTGAACTTCACATCGTAGAAGCTGTCCCTTACTCTGTCGATTGCGAGAGTATCAACGCCGGCTCCGGCGCAGCCATAGGTGGCAAAAACTCTAAGAGCGTTGCTAGCCTGCTGAGTAACCTTCTGACGGCTGTAGCCATCAGTGTTGGCGTTTGCTATGTTGTTGGCTGTAGTGTTCAGGGAAGCATTGGATGCTCTAAGACCTGACGCTGCGATGTTAAGACCAAAAAATTGAGATGTCATAGCTTTATCTCCTTTTTATGAACCCAGAGTGGTTACCAGGTGCTCCAGCATTTCGCTGACAACGTTGATATATCTACTGGAAGCGTTGTAGGCATTTTGGAACATGATCATGAACTCAAGCTCCTCGTCACTGGATACACCTACAATCTGCTCTCTTGCAGAAGACACCGCCGATACTGTTTCCTCCTGGGCCTTGGAGATTGACTTATACACATCTCCTGAGTTGGCAACCTGGGAAACAAGGCTGTTATAGTAGGTAACGAAGCTGTTTTTGGAGGATACGTTAGGGTTAAGAACGTAATCTTCCTTGGTAAATGCCTCTTTTAACGCTGTCATGGTGGCTGTATCCTCGCCGCCATCTATTGTTCTGAAGGTGAAAAGAGTTGGATCCTGAATAAGCTTTGGATTAACCTGGGCGTTCATGATGGTAAATCCTGTGCTTATGGTTCCCGCTGCCTTTTTATCAGTGATATCGTAAGTCAGTTTGTCATCTGGGTTTGCCTCTACGAAAAGAGCGAAATCGGAAGGAAGACCAACGGTGTTATCCAGTACTGCAGGATTGGATTCTGCGTTTATCATGATCTCGTTGATCTGAGTCATGATGGCGTGGATCATCTGGTCGAACTCGGCCTGAATGTTCATGATTACTGACTGTGCGATGTTATTGTTGTAATAGTCTGTATCCTCTACGATATCGTGGTAGGAAGCGTTGTGATCACCTCTTGCGAGGAGCACTGCTTTCAGCTTACCGATATCGGTATTAGTTGTAGTTGAAATTGTGGTTTCAAGGTTGTAAATGTGTCCGCCTGCGATGGATGTGATAACTTTTTCTCCATCACTGTTTATCTCTGTCTTGGCTGCGTACTCCCAATAAGGAGTTGCGTATCCAACAGGGCTCTCCGGCGGATCAACATGCTCTGTTGTAATGATTCCGATGTGATTTACATGGTCTGTAGTAACGAATGAAGAACCTTCGAAAAGAACTGTTACATTTCCGAATATATCTTCTGTATATTCAATCTTGCCGTATTCTGCCAGTCTGTCTAAAAGATCATTTCTCTCATCTCTAAGATCGTTGGCGTGTTCTTCTTTGCCTGATTCTATGTAGACGATGTCTTCGTTGAGCTGGCGAATCTTATCTCCGATACTGTTGATGTCTTTTACCATGACCTCTACTGTGGAGTCCAGGTTCTCCTGATAGGAAACAAGACCGTTGTATACGCTCTTAGCTCTTGTCAGGAACTCGTTAGCTCTTGTAACCAGAGCGCTTTGATTGACTGCTGAACATGGATCCTTGGCCAGCTCCTGAACTGCTACCCAGAGATTATCAAGAGCTTCTGCAAACTCTGTTCCGTTCATCTCCTGGAGCTGATCTTCGATTTCCTCAAGAGCCTTGGTGGAAACGTCATAAAAAGCGTATCTCCCGCTCTCCTGTCTGTAAGAGACATCGAGAAATTCGCTTCTGACCTGCTTACACCTGTTGTAGTTAACACCTGTTCCGATCTGCTTGGGAGCTATGCAGTCATATCTGCTCTCCAGAGTCTGATAAGCTCTGGTTCCCTGAGATACCTGTTGCCTGGTGTAGCCTTCGGTGTCCACGTTAGCCATGTTATGTGCCGTTGTATTCAAGGCATTTTGTGATGTCTGCAGTCCTGATTGGCCTACATAAAGGTTCGCCATAAGTGACATGGGCTGTTCTCCTTGTGATATGCGGGGCACTGGCCCCGGCCTAAAAAAGGGCGCAAAAAAGACACTATCGGGAAATTGTCTTTCCCGGGTGGGTCATCTGTTGCTGGATAAGATGTGCTAAACCTTGATGTTATCTCGATTTAGCCTCACCTTACTGCTTTGCATCAAACCCGCCCGATGTGTAACCTAGACAATCGCCTGTAGTGTCTAAAGCTCTGGAATAATTTGCTGTCTGTGGAGCTCTCCTAGACGCCTGGATGATGTTCATCTCAAATCGAACCATTTCGAGGGAACTTGTAAGTAGCTCCTGGTTCTGTCCGTTTACACGCCTGACATTTTCTGCTACATTTCGTAGCCTGTCTCGTTGTGTTGCCAGGCTTTTCTGATCTTGAGGTCTCTTTTCCAAAATCTCGATCAGATCGGTCAGTTTTAATGAATCAACATCCTTGTTGAGTACGCTGGCAATGTTCTCCATCGCCACGATTCTCTCTTTTTCAAGGCGCTGGATCTTGCCTATCACGCACTGCTCTTCATCCGTGATTTCCGCAAGTGCCTTCAGATCGCCTGATACGATGATGGCGGTCTTTCGGCTAGACAACCCCAGTAATTTCTCGTACATGGTGCATTCATTGTCAAGAACCTGCACCAAAGTTTCCATCAAACTAGCCACTGGAATTATCCTCCTGATTATTCATTTATACTACTATCCGCGGCAAATATAGCCGTCAGGATCGTATTCTTATACTAAACCTTCTGAGGCTTCATATTTAGCAAGAAGCTTGTCTGCAAATGCCTCTCCACTAACATCATAAGTTCCGTTCTTAATAGCAGCTTTGTACTTAGCTACAACGTCCTCCCTGACATCTGGAGCTGCGCTTACAGCCTGTTTAGCAACCTGAATATCCTTACCAATAGAAGAGAAAGAAACAGTGTCCCTGATATCATTTGTCTTCTTGGTAGGCTGTGCCTTATTAACTTTGTTGTTTGAATAAACCTGCTGAACTTGACTGTACGCTTCTATACGCATATTCTTTTCCTCCTTCCTTGGAGTATTTTTTTATCTACTTCATTTATCGGTAGATATTCACATTACTTTAGACTTTTCTGATTAGTTTTCCTGAAATTTATCCCCTCTTGTTTCAGGTCTGTAATGCGTGTGTTCTCCAAGGTTTTCAACACTTTTTTATTGGCTTCTATCTTTATTATCGGATATTGTTTAAAAAAACTTTAGAGTTATTTTATAATTTTTTTTGTGAACTTTTTGTGTCCTCTTTTATTTGTATTATCCCGCCCACACCCGGATGAATGTGAGCGGGAAATCACATCATAATCTTGCAAGATCCATCTGGTGCACAGTTCCTACGCCTCCACTCTCCCGTAGGAATAAGCCACTGGCACGCATCATGGCTGCGGCAGCAATCTCCGGCACAAAGCCGTTGTCATCAGACTTTTTCCCACCGAACGTATACTCAGTCTGGGCACTTCCCAGGAAGATTGCCCCGACATCTGCCTCCTGCAAGGACAAAAGCGTATCTACGCCGTCCTCGCCCCGAAGCCAAACCCTAAGCTTACCATAAATAGAATCTCCCTCATCAATCCACCCATTACCGTCTTCATCATACTGGGCCAGATCCCTGAAGCCGTCGCCGCTCTTTGTTCCGAACAGCTCACTGCCATCATTAATCTTGCCGTCCCCATTTCTGTCATAGGTAAGGAACCCTGTTCCGGCTCCCAAACCCGCAATCTTCTCATCCTCTCCATCGCAGTCCAGATCAAAATAGAAGCTCTGGTCGCTGATGTTTGTAACATCGCTTCCCACGTTGATAACAAGAGGATCGATCATGCTCACAGCGCTGGCAAGACTCACACCTGCATATACCGACAAGCGCCTAGACATACTGAAACTAACATTGAAATCAATCTCTCTTCCATCCTCCGTCAGGGCCTTTCCCTGTCCGGTAAAAGAAGTAGCTTCTTCCTCAACATGACTCATCTGAACCGTAGTTACCTTTACAAAATGACTTTCAGTTATCATGCTTGAAGCTTCACCAATAGTCTCCTGGTAGCCGCTTCTGGACCTATCCCCACCGATTAGCTGAAGGAAACTTAAAAGGCTCTCCAATAAGCTGGCCCTAATCTGCGCAATCTGCTCCTGAAGGCTCATCTCATAAGTACTAAGATATCCTGATTTGTAGGATTTCAGATTGTTGTAATTCTCACTTCCAAGGCTCGTCCCCACACTGTCTTCGCTTAGTTCCAGTGAATCTTTTTCCTGATTCTGCAGACTTTCCATGAACGACCCCTTCGCCACCACCCCACTTGATATCGATACCGTGTTTTCCTCATAGTAGTGATTAGTTGATACTAAATTCACATCGCTTTGTGCAATTCTCATGATGCCTCCTTGGTATGAGGGCAAAAGAAAAACCCTCATAATGAAGATTATTACTCTTCCATGAAGGTTCACGCTTTCCATAGCTGATAGGATGTAACATTGATTGCTGGTGGGGCATCTGGTGGTATACCCATCAATTAGCATCCGTGTGATAATCATATCGGCTTAGGTCATTATTAAGTTAAGGCAAAAGAAAAAAGACTAAATATTCAGATTTTAGTTTCCATTCGCCAAAAGATCCTCATACCTGTCATGGCAGATCACATAGAAAGTATTCTGCTCAAGGAACACATATCCCGTAAGCACATCAGCGTAGCGGTCCCACAACTCACCATCCAAGACAAGAATTGAATCCTCATCTTCAAGGAATCCGTATACACCTCCATCAAGGCACTGCAGATTTGCAGTAGATTCAGCAAGAAATACGTAGTCCAGCTCCCAGTGGCCCTGGTCTCCAACGAAACGGGTTCTGTCGTAGGCAATATACGCATCGTATCCGGAATACTCACCGGAAGTGCCCTCAACAAACTCAGCAATATCATGCTTGAACTGATCTACAGCTCGTCCACCGGTTCCCAAAGTGCTGTACTGTACAATCTGAACACAGGCGTAAAAGACACAGAAATAAACCACAACTCCTGCAAACAAAAGCCTTAGAACTCTGAAATCAATCTTCTTCAAAACCTCCACCGTCTCAATTGCAATAATCCATATGATTGCTATGTATGAAGGGTCAATGTACCACATCATGTAATGCCCAGCCAGAGTGTAGAGCGCAATAGGCACCACATAGGCCAGAATAGACAAATACTTGCGGCTTACAAACGCCTTCAAATCCGCCAAAACCTTCTTTACAGACAAACCTGCACCGCACTTTACAAAGTACAGCACAACTCTTGTCAAAAGAACTCCTGCCAGCACCCAGGTTACCTTCTCGTGGCTGATATCCCTTAGATACAAAAGCGTGATTCCGCCTCTGGTCTGATCACCAGCCTCTCCAAGAGTAATACACTTGATATACTTAAGTCCGTCAAATCTGGCTCTTGCCAAAACCCATATAACAGCAGGTAAAAGAGCCACTACTGCCGCCCAAATCACCTCTTTTATCTTGAGATTCTTAAAAATCACAGGAAGATACAAAACACCAACTACGATAAACACTACAACGTGCATGCTCTTGGTCATAAAGCCAAGGCCAACAGCAGCGCCGTACAAAATGATCATCCATGACTTGCCCCTGTGAACCTCCGCCAGGGCAAATATAGCGATAGCGTAGAACAGACAGAACAGCGCATCCATGTCCCCTGCCCTAAACATATGAAACTCAAAGCACTGCCACAGCGCAGGAAACGCCGCTGCAGCCACAATTGAATACCTCAGATCGTAGCGCTGATACAAATATCCGCAGATCAGCACAATTGTCAAAAGACCTGCAATTGCCGAATACATACGTAGTCCCAGGGTGTTGATTCCCAGAACCTTAAACCAGAACATGATACTCCAAATACCCAGGGGCGGCTTGGAACCATAATCCACCTGATACCTCAAAGTTGGCACTAACCAGTTGTCGGCCTTTAACATCTCATTTGCATTGATTGCATACCAAGCCTCGTCTGTGCTCATCAATGTGCCTACCCCAAGTTTGTAAAATAAACGAATACAGATAATGGCTAAAAGCGCAATCATCATTCCCCACTGCACTCTTTTCCTAGATAACATACTACTTACTCCTCACAATAGCGGCTCCAGAATCCATTCGAAGCCGTAAAACTTACATTTCTTCCACGTCTCTTTCTCTTGGCCCGCTGACCTCTCCGGACAGGAAATGCCTTCTACATACTGAAACGTAGGACTCGTTTCCTCCCATCATGATCTGCTCGCCACTTCTCACAATCTTGCCATCGTGAACTCTTGCATTAAAGTGAGCCCTTCTTCCGCACCAGCAAACAGTTGGAACCTCTTCTATATAGTTGGCGATCTCCATGAGCCTCTTGGAACCTGTAAACAAATGACTTGTAAAATCAGTCCTAAGACCATAGCAGATAACCGGAAGATCATACTTATCAACTACCAGCGCCAGCATATCAACCTGCTCCTCAGTAAGGAACTGAGCCTCATCAACAATAACACAGTCAAGCTCCTTCCAGGAATCACTCTTACCTGTAAGCCAGTCGTTCTGCACTGTTTCAATAAACTCCTCAACGAAAGTGCACTCAGCAGATAATCCCATTCGTGACTTCACAGTCTTTTCCCCATCTCGATTCTCTGTCTGAGGCTTCAAGATTATGGCATTCTGCCCCTTCTCATAGTAGTTGTAGCGCACCATCAGCGCATTTGCTGTCTTGGAGCTTCCCATTGCTCCGTACCTGAAATATAACTTTCCCATACATCCCCCAATATTTTTTTATTTTATTTCTTATGTTACTTATCTCCGTCGTATACAACCAGCTTGTTGTAAGGAATCTCAATTCCTGCCTCAGTGAATCTCTTCATTATCTCTACAAGGCAATCCGAACATGCTTTAGGATTCTCTCTGAAATCTCTGGTCTCTACCAGTACACGAAGTGTAACTCCACTATCGTCGCAGCTCTTGCACAGTACAGTAGGTCTAACTCCAAAGTGGCATGGATGCTGCTCTACCACATCTGCCATAATGTCCATGGCCTTCTGCATGTCTGTTCCATAGGCCACAGATACAGTTATGGGAAAAGAATAAGAGTGTTCCTGAGTGTAATTGATAACCGTAGAACTTCCTACAGTAGAATTCGGAACATAAATACGCTCATTCTGATAGGTCTTGATCACAGTGTGCCGAAGAGTGATATCCTCAACAAATCCCGGATCAATGGAATCTATCTTGACTCTGTCACCAATATCGAAGGGCCTTGACCTTGACGCAGAAAGAGATATTCCTGCGAACACGTTACTCAGTGTTGACTGGGCTGCAAGACCGATTACAACAGCTGCAATTCCTGATGAAGCAATCGCTGTCTCCCAAGTCTTACTAAAGGCCGGAATTCCGCTAAGGGCAAATAGCGCTGCAACTGCCCAGAGTATGGCCATTATGATACCTTTTAGGAAAATGAGATGAAGCTTACCGCGAAGTCTCTCCTTGCTAAAGAGCTTGTTCATCACAAGATTCAGAACATACGCAACGAGAAACGGCAGAATATATTTAAGAAAAACATCCAATACTTCTTTCATACCTAAGAATTATCCCCTAACTAATACTCTTTTATTCCATATAAATGCGATTGAACATCCCCATTTCAATCGACTCTATTTTATCATACGAGGTCTTTTTTTCCACCTCAAATTGTATCAAATATGCCATATATTATTCGGAAATTCTCAGTATTTATGCACATTCCAGGCCAGTTTATACTTTTTTAAGATTTCGGAGGCTTGACTTCCTGTGTTATATGTTCTATAACATACTTATACAAATTGTTAGCACTCATTCGAGTCGAGTGCTAACAATTAAAAACAAGAGAATCACATTTGCACATACCAACCCATTCTCTTGTTGAATACAAACACTACAACAAAAAATAAGTTAAAGAAGGAGCGTGATTTTTATGTTGATGCCTATGCTTTGGAGTAACAATGATATTTTTGATGAGATGGATAACTTCATTAACAGAGGATTCTGGGGATGGAACGATGACACTTGCAAGACAGATGCAGAACATCAGAATGCATTTGCAGGCCACAGTCTCATGAGAACAGATGTTATTGAAAAAGATAACTGCTATCAGCTTGAAGCAGAGCTTCCTGGATTCAACAAGGAAGACATCAAGATTGACCTTAAGGATAACCTCCTTACAATCAGCGCTGCTCACAGCGAGAACAATGAGGAAAAAGATAATGAAGGCAAGTACATCCGCCGCGAGAGAAGATCTTCATCTTACCAGAGATCCTTCCGTGTAGAAGGCCTTAAGCCTGAGGATATCATCGCTCAGTACAGAAACGGTGTGTTGACAGTTAACATTCCTAAGAAGGAAGCACTTCCTGAGAAGGAGGAAGTTCATAGAATTGAAGTGAAAGATTGATCATAACGGCCACATTTAGCCCCAGCCAAACGGTTGGGGCTAATTTTATGACTACATAAATATTTGGTTTTATCAATACCCCAGCAATTCAATATATGATAAAATATATTTGCTACATCGTTCATGTTTTCACGTTATTATACTTGCATATGAAAGGGGATGTTACAAATGTTTGAACAGGTTAAGCTTAGCTACGAAGCAAACGGACTTGAGCCACATATTGATCAGCTCACAATTGAGACTCACTACGGCAAACACCATGCTACCTATACCAAAACCTTTAATGAACTTGCAGAAAAGGCCGGTGTTGTTGATAAGCCTGTAGAAGAAATCCTGGCAAATCTTGATAAGATTTCAGATGAGACTTTGAGAAAAGGTCTACGCAACCAGGGCGGCGGCTATTATAATCACAACCTGTACTTTGAGGCTTTTTCAGCTAATCCTGCAAAGGCTCCAACAGGCAAGCTCCTTGAAGCCATCGATAGAGACTGCGGCGGTGTAGATTCAGTAATTGATGCTCTCTCCAAGGCAGCTGCAGGACAGTTTGGTTCAGGCTGGTCATTCCTTTCAACAGATAAATCAGGTAAGCTCTATGTCAGCGCATCTCCTAACCAGGACAATCCTATCAGCGAAGGCACAGGAAGAACTCCTATCCTTGCTCTGGATGTTTGGGAGCACGCTTATTACCTTAAGTACAAGAATCTCAGAGCCGACTACATCAAGGAATTCTGGGAGATTCTGGACTGGAAGGTAATTGAAGCCAACTACGAAAAGGCGATTGGATAAAGAAAAAACAAGCCAGCAGGTATCAATCTCGATACTTGCTGGCTTTATCATTCTATTCAACACAATTCAGGCTTACCACATTTATTCTTCGTCCTCATCATCCATCTCATCAAATGCAATAATGGAATCAATAATATCCTCGAAGTCCTCCTGAAGATCTTCAAGAGAATCTCCCTCATAGGTGTATATATGTCCGTCGATTTCCACCTCTCCTGTGTAGAAATCAAGCTTCTCATCATATTCTACTGTACCTACATATCCTTCATATTCCAATTTTTCTTTCATCACTTTAATTCCTCTCACTTACTTATACACAACTTCTCTCTGAACCACGAAACTAAGCATGAACAACACGCAGTCCACAGGAATCTTCACCACAAACTCCGGCACCATAGGAAGAAGTCCGGTAAAAAATGTTACGAGTCCGCCGCTAAGTAGCATAATGCACACAGCAAGCATCAAATACCTTACCGCAGCCCTGGAAGAACTGCCTTTTCCCTTAAACACCACCTTGTAGTTAATAAGGAAATTGTAAATTGCAGATATCACCCTGGCCAGAATTGTTGATAACATTACATATCCAATAGCTACCGGCACATTTCTGAAGATTCCGCAGAAAATACTGAACATCACGATATCCACCACACTTGATGAAAGTGATGATAGCAGGAACTTCACAAATACCGCATAAATTCTGATAGAATCAAGAATCGGATTAAAGTGACTGGACTTATTCTCCTCAAGATATATAGTCTTAATCGGCACTTCCACAATCTTGATACCAAGGTCCTTGGTAGCTATCAGCATATTTGTCTCAAACTCGAAGCGCTCCCCCTTTTCAGTCAAAAGATATTTCATAAAAGGAACGCTGATCCCACGAAGCCCGGTCTGTGTATCACTGATAGAAAGTCCCAAAAGAATCTTCATTACACGGCTTGTAGTTTTATTGCCAAACACAGATCTGGCAGGAATTCCGGACTCGTTGAAATTGCGGCAGCCAAGAACCAATACCTTTTCATCTCGGTTACTGACCAGCGCATCCATACACTTCCTGATGTCATCAGTAGTGTGCTGCCCATCAGAATCAGCTGTAATTACGCCGATAATGTCCTCATATTCATTCAGGCAGTAGTTAAACGCAGTCTTTAGGGCGCGACCCTTTCCCATATTAACAGCGTGTGTCAGGAGCCTTGCTCCTCTCTCTACCACGCCTTTAAATATCTCGCCGTAGCCTTCACTATCAGAGCCATCGTTAACCACAACCACCGGCCCAAGCTGTGCTTTATTAAGTTCATCAAGAAGCCCAAGCAGCTTCTCATCCGGCTCGTAAGCCGGGATTATAATCGGTATTGTCATCATCTTCTATTCCAATAATTTAAAAATGAGGCAGATATTTTTCATTAAGTGACTCATCGAATTCTACGTTCACAGTAATCAGATGCTTTATTACTCTCTGCCTATACAAGGTGTCACTAACAACACTTCCTATATCCGGAACAAATGTAAATTCCTCAGGATTATCAGAAACAGGAAGTTTAAGCGTCAGCTCTTTTTCTCCCGCCTTATCTGCATCTATTATACTCTGAGCGATGTAAGTACTTGTATCATAACACTGCTGATAATCAGGATTTCTGGTGCTACTGATAGCAAACTTTCCATCCGGATACCAGGAAAAGAAAATCATAACACACAAAGCTACCGGGGCAAAATATACAAGCTTATCCCAATTATCAATAGCATAACTACAGACAATCACGCAAAACAGGATAAGATAAAACCAGGTTCCCCAAGAAGCCTCTATCCTGCTCATATAAAGAACCTTTGAGTTTAAAAGAAGCAAGAAAACTGTTTCAAAAAATCCGCTTATAACAATAACCGGCAATAAGCCAAGCTCTTTTTTCTTAAAAAGTAACCACAAAAAGCCAAGCAGGCAAAAAGCGACAATTATCTTGTAAGCAATAGCCATCGCCCCAATCAAGGTCAGGAACTGTCTTATAGAGAGGACTAAATCAATATCCTGCTCAAAAGAGTCTGATCTTCCCCCAAAGAATTCAAAGATCAGCACCACTCCCCATAGCAGTATAATGGCAAACTGCAGCGCATTTCTACGAATACTGGAAACAACAGATTTTTCTTTTACCCAATCTATTAGAATAACCGTTCCGCAATAAACAACAGTAATTGCAGAATGAAAAAGATTAGAAAAAACCGCGAAGTAGATCAGCACTGACAGTGCAATTTTCCTGCCAACAGGCATCTTTCGAAAGGCCTTGGTAGCATCTTTCTTCTCTAGTAGTATAAGTAGCAAAATGGCATTCAAAAGGCCGCCCATAGTATAGTAATACACCGTACACAGATCAGAAGAGTGGAACAAAAACTTACTGCCACTTCTGTTTCTAAACATCAGGAAAAAAGATGCCAAAAACATTCCTTCTAAAACAAGTGTCTTAAAAGTCGAACATCCAAGCCTATTAGCCAAGAGCTTGTAAAAACAAATACACATAACAAGGATCATTGCAGACATGGTTACAGCTGATGCTATAGTCAACGAGTAAATATAATCCCCTGTAATTGGATAAAACACCCAAGCCCCAAGTCTTCCGGTAAAAATAGGCATTGCAACCTCAGGAAATATCCTGGTAGGCTCCCATGCTCCCCACATTGGCACCGGAATCCTGATTTTGCCTGATCTGAACCAATCATCAAAGTCATACATTACAAGTGGTGTCCAGCGAGCAAAAAACAAAATCAAAAAAGCCAAAACCACTGTATGGATTAAAACTATTACCAGATGCTTATTCCCCTTTGCACCTTTAAGCATAATCTTTACTCCTACTCCCAAACGGTATAGTCTCTGTCAAAAACATAGACTCTAAAACTGCCAACGTCTTCCCTGCGGATAACGTTCACATTATTCTCTTCAATGAACTTCTTAAGATCAGCTTCCTTACTCTCAGAAGCTATATAAACAGTCTCGCCCTCTGCGCTCTTAACCGGCGGATACCAGGTAGTATCTGTAAGCCACTTGCAGCCCTTGAGTTCTTCCATAGAATTGACAGCTCTGACCTTCACCTTATTATTGCTATCAACTGTAATGAAATTAGCAAAGTCGAAGGTTGAATAGCCATATTCATAGCCATTTTCCTGCATCCAAGCTCCAACAAGGTACTCAGAGCTCTCCGCGCTTCTATCCCCAATAATAAGTGAATCATAATAATACTTGCTGGCAAATATGCCAAGGAAAAGAACCAGCGCCGCCGCAACTATCATTAGCTTCTCTCTAAATCTTCTCATGAAAAGAGCTACACCAAAACCTGCAATAAAAAGCTCAGTTATAAAATATCTTGGCGTCGAATCAACTGTAGTAAATGTAAGGGCCAGCATGCATATTCCAAAAGAAACCACAGGCGCCCACAGCCCTAAATCCTTCTCCTTCATCCTGGCTACCAGAAGTACATAACCAACCAAAGCTATGATACATACTAATGCTCCAAGGGCCTTAATGTCACCCAAATAGATAACTCCAAGCATATCAGGAAGTACTCTGGTAATGAACTTCTCTCCGGCATGTCTGATATTTCTAGATGCTCCCATGCCAAAAGAGCTGGAGACTTCCGTAGTGATATAGCTGATAGCGGTAATGGCAAACAGCCATATACTTATCATCCAATTGCTGCTCTTATCCTTTTTAACAAACAAATAGATTCTTCGAAGTATCTCAATACCAAGAACAGGGAAATAGCAGTACAGGCAAGCGTGAAGTCCTTGCATGCCATTAAGAATTGCCAAAACACATGTTATTAAAATAATTGGTATTGATACCTTATTCCTTTTAAGACTCTTGTCATAAAAGATCAGGACAATAAACAGCGTAATAAAATGGCTGGCATAATACGCCGCCCACAAAAACAGCATACTCTGATTCTCTGTTCTATAATCCGACAAAGAGAAAACAACTATCAAAGCCGCCAACACTTCCCTAAGCTTAAATCCAATCTGCTTGAAATACGCCATCATAATAGCCACAAGAAGCAGCATCATAATGCTGCAGGCTATTCCCATGGACAGATTCATGTTCTGTCCTACTAGAGGATATATGAAAGCAGCAAGATTAGGCGCGGAAATAACGCACACTTCAGTAGATCCCACCCATGTATCCGGGGTGACAAAGCCGTTATCATACAGCACCTGCGTAAGTATCGTGTCAGAGGCAATATCTGCATCCATCTGTGCCAGGTAATGATTCACATTGATATCCACGTGAATAATAACAAGCGCCACGAATACAATAGCCAATAAAGTTGTGATCACAACATCTAATTTCTTCATTTACAAAATCCTATTCCCTAGTTTGATACGAGAAGCTCTCAAGTAGTATCATCCCCGCCATAATAGTTCCGGCAAGCTCTCTATAAGCAAAAGTATGGAGCGAATGTTCCCTTACTACAAAATACCATGCAATCGGGATAACCATCATCATTATCATAGCAAGCACATAGTCTCTTCGTAGAGATACAAACTGCTTCCTAACTACGCTCATAACAAGCTTCACGATCAAATACAACAAGCATACTGCGAAATATACCATTAAAGGCTTGATCATCAAAACCTTGATCTTCTCAACAACAACTTCTACAAAAGATACTTTGCCAACTCCGGATCTGTACCCAAGTTCATACAATACATAATCCAGCCTGTTGTCCCCTACAAGGAGTGGTAGGAACCACTTACTTCCCCACATTCCAATATAACCAACGCTCCAGTAAATCCCAGCTCTCAGGACCGCAAAAACGCCGTTACTCTCACTCTGAACTCCATTAACTCCCTCATTATACATGATCAGGTACATCATAAGAGGCATGCAAAGCGCTATTGGCGGATATGTCAGGAAATCAAAATACGCTACAAGTATTCCCGACATAAGGAAAAACAGAGAAAAGTTATGTCTTCCCCTGGTAAGCGCAGGGAATTTCAGCACTAATATCATTCCAATAACCGAAATATAGAAGATACTGGAATACTGAAGACACATAGCAGTTGATACTGTATTGATCACTATAAGCCCAGATACAACTGAAAGAGAATACTTTCCGCGAAATTTCATGGCCAATGTCTGAAGCAGATACCCTATCAGCACAAATTGAAGCACCATATTCAGCACTCTGATATTTCTTGGATGCATGAACAATAACAAGGGCTTTAGCCAAATCAAATATCCATGCCAGTATACCTCATAGCTTATGGGTCTGTACTCGCCCTCTGAATCTGTAGACCAGAAAGCCACGTCCATTCCATCCTCGTACCACATATCAATGTGACGATTCATCAGAGCCTCATTGAGAACACTCTCTTCCCCCGGATAACTGGCAGTTCCATACATAAGCATATCTGTATATCCGTCAAGCCTCGTATATTCCACATCGTTAGACCAGTCATGGTATACTCTCTCATCCATGAAAAGATCGTACGCAGCCGCCACATTTGCCTTCATCTTTCCGGTAGGAAGCATATACACAAGGCAAAGCATAATAACGCCCAGTATTACACTTAATGCAAGGATTGCAATCGCATGTATAGCCAGTTTTTTTCTGGAAAAAACCTGATTCATTTCACTATCTCCTCTTCCAAACGAGATATCAAACTCTCAATATTATCTTGGGAAATATATCCGCCAAAGGCAGTGACATCCCTATCTACGCTATCATCAAATATACACTTTTCAATCAAAAGACCTACATAGGGCCTATAATGTGAAGCATCAAAATAATATCTCATATCCGTAGTGTACTCATTAAGACCTGAGAAATTATAAAAATCTATGCATTCAGCCACATCCCTAAGATAATCCAAATAGCCCTTTTCAACTGCCTCACGATAAGTAGTCTCAAGTATAGGTGAAGTAAAAATCTTAAGCTCTATGCCATTATCCTTGCAGATACCGGCAATTTCCCGAACAGCCTGAACACTCTCTTCAGGGCCATAATAGCCGCAGCCAAGAGAAGATACCATATTGGCATCCTCATTAGGGACAGACAAATCCGTACTTTCCCTTTCTACACCGTATTCATAGAAAAGCTCTGTATCAAGCTTATCCTGCTCGCTCTGCGACAAAGCCTCTTTTAACAGCTTAAAATCAGGTTTAACCTTCAGATATGAATAGTAAAAAGATATAGGCGACCTCTCATACTCCTGATATTGAGTATATATTTGCTCAGCTGAATTATCCTGGTAGCTTCTATACATGGAAATCTCATCGATTCCAATAATTACACACTTAACATCTACGCCACTATCCAAAAAAGTCTTGATCGTCTCAAGATTATCCTTGGGGCATCCCATAGGATATGTCATATTGTACCATGACAAGGAGCTTCCCTCATACTGCCCCGGAAGTCCCTCCATAGGCAGATTTCCTACCCTTGAAGACCCCAAAATAAAAGCGTTGAACCTATCCGGGTTATCCAGAACATACCTGGTCTTAACGTAATTCTCATTACTACTGGCTGATGTCTGCCTTATATTATCATAATGAAACACATTAAACACATCACATAAATAAACCACAGACAGATATATGAAAAGAGGCACCAGTAATAGCGGCAATTTAACTAATAGTTTCTTCATAGACCTTCCCATCAAAACTTGTTATAGATAAAACTTACCTGTGTGGAAGCTGAGAAAAACAGAACACCCAGAATAAGCAGATTGTACAGCACCCATCTTGGCACAGCCGGAATTTTCCTGATAAGTTCCAGCCCATCTTTCTCGTAAGTAATAACGCTCACAAGAGCAAATATCACAATTCCAACAACTAGCATAAGGAAATTCATATCCTGTGGAACCTGTAGAGCTTCAACCAACAAGTGCTTTCCACTAAACACTTCTGAAATATCCCTTGGGATAATCGAAAATGCTCTAATCTTACCGAGGGCATCTCCTACGCTTTTCTCAGCAAAAAACATCCAGGCAAAGGTAACCATAACAAACGTTACTAATCTACTGCCCTTATATTTCCCATGAGTAAAAGCCTTTAAAGCCCTTTCCACACACTGGAAAAGACCATGTAACAAACCCCACACAATATAATTAAGGCCATTTCCATGCCACAGGCCACTTATAACAAACACAATCAAGATGTTGATATATGTCCTGAAAGCCCCTCTCTTACTTCCTCCAAGAGGAAAATAGATATAGTCTCTAAGCCAGCTACTAAGGGAGATATGCCATCTTCTCCAGAACTCAGTAATAGTCCTTGCCATATATGGATGATCAAAATTCCTGTCGATATCAAAGCCAAGCACTTTGGAGCATCCAATAACTATATCTGAATATCCCGAGAAATCCAGGTATAGCTGAAGAGAATAAAAAATAGCTGCCGTTATCACTGCTAGTCCATGTACATTTCCCAGCGCAAACTGTTCATTGACGCTCTGAATATATAGGGCCAGATTGTCAGCCAGAACCATTTTCTTGAACAAGCCCAAACAGTACAGCTTCATGCCATCTGTCACCCTGTCATATTCGAAATCCTTAGGAGCTTTTAGCTGAGGAATTATCTTGGACGATCTTAGAATAGGTCCGGATGAAACCGCAGGGAAAAATGATACAAAGACAGCCACTGTCAAAAAAGATCTCTCCGGCTCTGCATCCTTCTTATAAACAGAATTAAGATAAGAATAGGCCTGTAACGTAAAAAATGAGATTCCAAGGGGAATGATAAAATCTCCCTGATTCCATTGCAAAAACTTGTAAGCTACTAATGGTGCAAACAGCAAAGTGCAAAATAAAGGAAAGAGTTTCCCCCTCTTACCAAGCAAAAGTCCGCCCAAATACGTAACAACAACCACATACAAAAGCGCCGGAAGAAAAGTCACTCCCGCATAAGCATAGAACACTAAGTCAGCACACAATAACAAGACTCTGCTAACCACAGACCTGTTAGCAGAATCTTTGATCAAATAAGCCAAGCTATAAAAGATCACACATATAGTCAGGAAAAACAATCCGTAAAGCTTAGTATAAACAGGCATACTTACCTCGCAGTCTCGATATTTTACTTAAGATACATCCTGATCAGCAGGTATTTTAGGTATAATGCCAATTTGTTCCCATTATAATAATTCATGGCTGATTGGCGCACTTTAGCACCATCAGCTGTAAAAATCTCATTCCATCTATACTTGTGGAAAAAGCCACTCTTAAAGCCTGACTTTACGTCAAGGCGTATCTGATCGTACATCTGCATTAGCATTCTTAGAGAAGCGTAATAATCGCCCTCTTTAGCTAATCCGTTTTGATGAGCTCTGTCACAAATCTTCCTTATTGTAGTTTTAAAATTACCAAGCTTAACATCATCAATGGTATGCACTACTGAGCCTGACATCTGATAATAGTCATAGATCTTATCAGGCACAAAGCTCACTCTACCACATGCGGAAATCGCACAGTACCACAGATACATATCAACAAAAGCCTTCTGCTTCTCTGGATATCTCAGGTCATTCTCCATAAGGATTGATCTTCTGACAAGCTTGTTCCAGGAAAAGCCCTCAATATTATATGTAGTGAGAAATTCTCTCTGTGCTCTCTCAGAATCAACACTATCACGGACGAGGGAAGGCTCACTCCATCCCAGCTTATTTCCCTGCTCATCTACATAGTTAAAAGAGCAGCACGCCATATCCGATCCGTCGGCGCAAATTGCACCATACATCTTCTCCATGAAATCAGAATGCATGTAGTCATCACAGTCCATAAAGGTTATGAATTCTCCGCAAGCTGCCTCAAGTCCTCTGTTTCTGGAATGGGCATGGCCAACATTCTCTTTATGAATCACCTTGACTCTCACATCAGCTACAGCATACTCATCCAATATCCCCGGTGTTCCGTCCGTAGATCCATCATCAACCAGAATCACCTCAAGATTCTTATAGGTTTGCTTTAGGATACTATCAACACACCTTCTTATGTACTTTTCTGCATTATAAATCGGCACAACCACCGATATCAGTTCATTTTTATTGTTCATATCAGATTTCTAATCTTTTCTTTATTTCGCTTCATATATTTCTTCAATCCACTGAGTGTATTCAGCAAGGTTTTTCCTACGATTTTGTACCTTGGCCAAATTGTCCTTGAACTTTGCTGCCACATCCGGGTTATCCCACAGATACTTGATCGTATCAGCAAGCTTCTCAGCATTTCTGCTTTCAAACAGCATTCCATCCTCGCCGTTTCGAATAAGCTCAGGGATTCCGCCGATATCAGCACCAATTACCGGCACAAGCCTCTCCTGGCTCTCCATGACAGAGAAAGGATTGTTCTCATACCACTCAGATGGATAAACCGTACATACAGCATTTCTTATCAAAAGATCTAAATCCGCCCCGGTTCTAAATCCAACCTCAGTAGCATACTGAAGCCCACGGATTTCCTCAACGTAATCTCCCTTACCTGCAAAGACGAAATCTATCTCAGGAAGCATATTGCAGGCTTCAATCATGGTTTGAATGCCCTTTTCAAGAGAATACCTTCCAAAGTACAGAACATATTGCGGTGGAAGCTTGGTTCCATCACTTAATACCACATCTCTATTTCCTGAAGCACTAAAAGAGCTATCATTTTGGTCCCCATTACCTACATGCTCCACAAAATTATGCTGTGCTACAGTCTTCCCTGCAAATAGCGGATTCCTATCCATCTGCTTCTTCATAAACTCAGAGGGACAGATAATCTTATCAATATACTTGTAAGTTCCGCGCTTCTTCCAGTAGGTAGCCTCCATAGCACCTACTACCGACTTGGCAGTAGAACCGTGAATACACTTATTCTTGACACAATTGGAGAACTTACCGCCTACACAGGCATCACAGTTTCGACCTGTTGATGGAATATTCATCATATGATTAGGGCAAATAAGCTGATAATCATGTGCTGTAAAGACAATCTTGCAGGCTTTCTTCTTTTCTTCTCTCCACTTCACCACTTCCAGAATAATAGAAGGGGTCAGCTGATAATTGAAGTTGTTGAGATGCACCACATCAGGCTTGAAATCTTCCAATACAAGACGAATCTTCTCCCTGGCCTCTTTGCTGTATATGGTCTTTATAGGGTAAGTTAACTTGGAAAGCTTACTGCCACCATGAAAATCCATGTCTGAAGTATAAGCATTTACTGCATTTCCCACGCATCTGCCTTCATGCTCCATGCCAAAATACTGAACTTCATGACCGCGCCTTATAAGTTCTTCACCCAATTTGAATATATATGTCTCTGATCCCCCATTGGGATACAGAAACTTGTTAACTATCAATACTCTCATATCTCTTTATTCTCATCCTTCAACAAGCTGTAATACATCCGCTAGATACCTGTATGTAGTCTCCGGTACAATCTTCTTAACACCCTCGTAGTCTTTCTCTTCTATGAGTTTTCTAACTCTGGATGCACTGATGACCACATCTGTGCCTGTTTCTACTGTTTTCCTTGGAATCTCTACAAACTCCAGGCCATACTTTGGTAGTATCTTTCTCATATTGTCATTGTACTGCCTTGTATAAAGATCTATAGGCTCTTCGCCAACAAACCTCACACTAATGCCAAGAGTTTCTGCCACCTGCATAAATAACTCAAGATCATCACTAGCGTTGAGATACGTATCTTTGAGTTCAGATTTATTAAAGTACCCAGGTAGCGTCTGCGCAGATAAGACATATTTCCCACTAGGAAGCACTTCAACATTTGGCAAATCAGCAGTCCCTTGTTTTACCATCTCAAATCTATCCTTGAATTTGAAAACGGACTTGTCTTCTTCTACTACGAACACATACAGATAATCTACCTTTTGAGCGGCTGTTTCAATTAAATACCTATGTCCCAATGTAAATGGGTTGCAATTCATTACAATAGCGCCCTTTTTTCCGGATCTTTTATTGGTGCTAAGCTCATCAAGATACTTGATAAAAGAACTATCGGCATTAAGTTCTTTACCGGGTATCCTCTTAGGGAGCTTACCAAAAGAAACATAACTCTTGCTATTGAATGAAGTATCTAAAGTCGCAGCCTTTGTTTGTTCTGCATCGAATTTCACTGCCTCTTTTACCGCAGAAACAATCTCCTTTACAACCTCATTCTTAACTGTCCTATCATAATGATTGATATCATCAAAGATATGCTTATGAAGCTCAGGGACTCTCCTGTAGGCCCCAGTCAGATCACAGTAGTGAGAATCCGGGAATATCTTATTCTGCTTCTTGATACTATCAAGAGACCACCATATCACCACGTCTCCTGGTTTGTAGTCCAGCGTTCTCATAATCAGGTTTGTAGCATGAATCTCACTGCCATAATTATGAACATTATAATCATCACCAATTTCCTTCTTGATAAGTGATGCCAGAGTGTTGTCGTCATCAGCCCCCAGGTCTCTGACAACACATGCGCCAAACATATAAATATCATGCTTGGCACCAGCCTTATTCCCTGTGGTAACTCTGAAACCATTCAGGAAGTTTATGTACTCACCATTACCGTGCATCTGAGAATAGCCCTTAACATAGCTATGAGTAAGGCTCTTCTGATTAGGCAAAAGATATGTTGTCCCCCTGGCCTCATGTCTCTTACGATTAAACTCTTCAGAATTCTTCTTGCGAAGTTCATTCCAGGAGTCTATTGTAGCCACCAGGTCCTTGTCACCCTTAAAGTCGTTGTAATCCACAGAGCAAACAGTAACAACTGTTACTCCATTATCCTGAAGCCTTTTCAAAATATGCTCTATATCAGCCCTATATGTCTCAACAGGCTTATAAAAGCTTCTAAACATGTTGTCTACAAAAAATGCATTAGCTTTTTTATCCGTATCACCATATACCACATCAAATTGAGGTATTGGATCCATTACCATAACAAGCTCGTCTACATTAGGTTCTGCATTCAAGTGATAACACTTATTATCAAAAGAGATGGCAGATCTATCCATCAGTCTTACATTAACACTCTTATTATCCCGGTAGTACCCCTTCATTTCCTTGGCAAAAGCAGAATCGCCAACTACGCAAATGGATGAATAGCAATTCTCCAGCGTGTTGTACACCTGAGTCTTTCGAACTAATCTCTCATCCTCTAACCTGAAAAGATCCACAAAGTCAGTTGTAGACATAGCATTTAAACCTTTTCCGGCAATTATCTCAAGTGACGCTTCAGATGCGATATACAATGTACTCAGCTGCGTATTTTCTCTAGATTTAACTCTCTCCACTGAGCACATATGAATCTTTATTCCAGCCATTCCCAGAACAGTCTTAATATAGCCAAAGATTAGCTTTTCCTTAAGGCTATCGTCGCATAAAGCCACATCTGTTATCTGAAATAAATCCATGTACCATTTCAGCTTATATGCACTTGTTTTCTTTATGTTGTCGTATCTACCTAGCATTAAATCTTCTCCAAAAACACATAAGTCCCACAAAACCTATAATAGAGATTATCTCACTTATTCTCCATAGCAAAGGTTCTTTATAGAACACACAGACTTCTCCATTATATCCACCACCTACGCGGAGGTTAGCAAATCCATCGTTATTCTTAACCACTTCTACAGCGCCATTGGTTACCACATCCTTCGCTCTATAACCTCTGTAGTAGATAAATGGCACTGAAATCTCAGCTATATCAGAAGACGGATTAGATACATTAACGTATATCTTACCTTTTTCCCTTCTCCAACCATTTACCACAGCTGTATCAGACGATGTTTCATTATAATTTGAATCGTAATCCACCGCTGTTCCACTTGGCAGATACTCTGCTCCCATGATTGTATCATCATTAAAATCATCCGCTATGATTGTGTAATCATCAGTAGTACCACGGTTTGTGTAGTAGTAACTAGCTGATACTATGCACATCATAACAATCGCCATGCTAAATATCGCTTTGAAGCTACCGATATTCTCCGGCCATAATTCAATCATGAGACCTGTTAAAAGAGCTATGCACAATACCGCAACACTAAGGAACCTGAATGGAAACTGGATATTTGTAACAATTGAATTAGTAACGCTTGATATACGTTTTATTCCATCCCATGGGAAATATGGCGATGCCATAAGAAGTGTTATCAATGACACAACAAACAGCTTATCAGCAATACCTATTCGCTTATTCTTAGATCTATTTTCATCTGTATTCCCAATCATTTCGATAGAAAGAAGTGCGTACGCTCTCATCAGTGCATATGCCCCAAGTACAATAACACCCGCTCCGATTGTTACCACCATCTCTTCAGTTCTGGCAACGCCTATTATCTCCTCAGAGCTGAGAGAAATTCCTGTTCTAGGGAACAATGATAACATCTGCCACAGATAGGTTCCGTTGGATCTAAATCTTCCATTCTGTCTAAGTCCCATAGCACCGATGCCATCCAACATAACCTGGACAAAAGGCACAATGTACCATAGGTTAATCAGCAGAACTGTTACAGCCGTAAATCCGTATTCACCTAGAACTCTCTTAGTAAACGTCTTTCTGAAATTTATAAGAGCAAAGCCTATGATAAAGAGGGCTAAGATAACGCCGGATAGAACATGACAATTAGTAATTCCTGTCACTCCAAGTATAAGTGGCAAGGTTCTACCTATTAAACCTGCCACTCCTGGCAGAAATCCAACTTTAGCTTTTTCATCACTGGATTCGGCATTAGCACCTTCATAGAGCCTCATAAGTCCCCAAAATACTAGCGGATAAAATACAATAGCTGTATATTCGCCAACTGCTGCCCTTGTATATAAACATACAAGTCTGTAAGGAGAAAGCACAAAAATCACGGTTGCTACTATTGCAGCCAATTGACTTCTGCCGCTCACTTTTCCCTCTGTAATACCATCTGTAGAATTCTTACCAAAATTCCACATTCCAAACACTCTTCTGAAACAGAAAAGGCTTACACAAGCGGTTGCAAGATTGATCAAGAATATATAAATCTTATAAGCAAACTGCACCGAACTGCCAAGAAGCCTTAAAAGCGCCGGAATTACAAGGAACAAATCTCCATAGAAAATGGAAGCCGCATATCCCTTACCATCAAGCCAGTAAGATGAAACTCTAGATGGAATCTGTCCATTTCTAAAACTTTCTGCCAAAGCCTCTATTCTTCCCAAATGGAAGCCAAGGTCATGTCCCCACATAAGATAAGGATCAAATAGCGGAAGTGAAGCGAAAAATGTCAGCAGCACAACTAATACCGCATCTCCCTTGAGCCTATTATCATTAGACTCAGTAATAGCAGTACATACATTAACAATCAAACTCAAACATATCACTACTAACAATAAATATACTTTCCACCAGTTGGTCTCCTGTATTTCCAGACCATATACATACAGATAACCATCACCGCTAAAATTGTACTGTACCTGATATCCACCCACATTCAAAGCTGAATTAAGGGTGATTACCATTGGCTTACCGGTATTATCATTTCTATCAAGCCCGTCCTTGGTTCTACCAAGCGTAACAGGCATTGTATTCCAGTCAGATACGCAAGAATAACTATTTCCGGTATTACTTGCAAGATATTTTAAAGTGACATTATAGCTGCCAAATCTAAGATTTGTAGCCGGAGTAACAACAACTCCCTCTGCTCCTGATTCTGCCACAGAATTATCTATATAAAATCCAGGTTCAGTCACATCCATCATGCTATCCATAAAGATTCCGCTGGGTGATTCAAGTTCACTACCTTCGTAACTATAATGTGATTTCGGAAGCACAAAAGATATCAAGCATATAACTATAGCTACTAATTCTATTCCGAAAATATATGTCTTCTTACTAACCGCCTTATATTTCAAAGTCCATCCCCCTAATACTCGTGCTATTAGTTTTTGGCAAACTAAACCAAATTAAATTATAGCGTTTTTGAGTGCTTATAGCTACCACAAATCCCTAATACTTCAATTTTACTTGCTTATAAAGTATACTGATATAAGGTCATCAGATAATTACTGACTTTTAACACGAAATAGAAGGAGCAATCCCTATAATGAACAAGAAAATTTGCAAATCCATCATAGCTGCGCTTTTTACTGCGTCAGCATTTTTCATAACTTTAGATACCCCGGATCCATATGAAGCTCATATTACCCGTTCACTAATCAATGCAATATTCAAGTTCTTCGAGCAGGTAAAGTATACTTTTGCAGGTAATGGCTTCTACATTCTTGTTGTTGCCAGCGCCCTTGCATTTATCTATTACAGATTCATGGAGGATTCAGAGCATACGCTTGCCGCAGTCAAAGGCGACAGGATTCTCGCCGGATTCCTTTCCATTATGTACGCCGGAGGCCGCGCATTTGCTTATAACGATAGCCTCAGCTCCATATGGACTCCCAAGTTTAATCTAATTAAGACTGCCATATTGGTCATCGGCTTCTACTTCCTGTATATCTTGGTAATTCGAGGCCTTAACTACATTTTTAACACCTACAACCTGGCTAAGCCCGCTGCCACAGAACCTGGTGCTAAGGTACATTTCACTAACCTCAAAAAGATGTATCACGCTCACCCATGGCTCTTTTCATTCGTCTTGATATATCTCTCCTGGATAATCCACCTGATCATGCGATATCCGGCGGCTCTAAGCGCAGATAACTGGTACGAGCTCAATCAATATTTCGGTGTTTATAGATACGACAACGCTCAGCCCATCTTCCATACCTGGATTACAAGCCAGTTTGTCCTCTTTGGACGAAATGTCTTTGGAGCAGGAAATGTGGGTATTTTCATCTATGTCTGCATCCAGTCAGCCATTATGGCCCTGGTGCTTGGATTTACTCAGGTCATGCTATATAAATGGAAGTCTCCCAAGTGGCTTAGGCTCCTTGTATTCTTCCTGTATTGCTGCACCCCGTACTTTATGGGCAATGCAGCCTGGGCCATCAAGGACTATCCTCACATGATAGGCTATGTCATTATCGCCCTGTGCCTTATCAGCATCGTAGTAGAGCACAAGACCTCATTTAGCGTAAAAAGAGATTGGAAGCTGATCCTGGTCTGGATAATAGGAACATTGATGCTCACTCTCTTTAGAAAGAACGGTCTTCACATCTACTACGGTACCTGCGCTGTTCTGGTGATCACCTACATAGTTCTTTTGGTAAAAAAGAAAGCGAAGTTCAGCCCAATCCCATTCGTTGTTATGGTTGTGGCCCTTCTGCTGTCAAACACAGCAGATCAGGCCGTAATTGTAAGCCACAACGTAACGATTGAGAGGCAAAAGGACGCTTACTCATTCCTCTTCCAGCAAACTGCCAGATATGTAAGAGACTATGGAAGCGAAGTTACCGAAGAGGAGCGAGCAGCAATTGATGGAATCATCGAATACGATAAGCTTGCTAAGGCCTACACTCCGCACTGTTCAGATAATGTTAAGAGCTTATTCCGCTCTAAATCTACTGACGAGCAATTAAGTGCCTACTTCAAGACCTGGTTTAAGATGTTCTTCAAGCACCCCATGTGTTATGTGGAAGCCACCTGGAATCAGAGCTATTACATCTTCATGCCGGATTTTGACAATATCGTGTATAATCAGGACGTTGACGCCGGCAAGGGCATCACAACCCCGGAACTCATAGATTACCTGCAGCTCTACGTGCCGGAATCCATGCAGGGTCTGCCTATTATGATATGCAGCTTCTACCGTATGGTTAACAGCCTGCCAATCATTTCATCTCTGAACAATCTGGCACTGTACGTAATCGTAATGCTGTCAATCATGCTATTTATGCTAAACAACAAGCTTGGCAGATACATTATCACCTTCGTGCCGGTACTACTGTGCATCGCCTTTATTTTCCTGGCGCCAATGATCAGAGACCAGCCAAGATACTCATGGGCAGTGTTCTACATCATGCCTACCCTGGTGGGAATGTATATGCATCTACTTAGGACAAACAAATGAAACTACTAAGAACTTACTTTAGCAAAGACAGGTTCATGGAGGACCTTTTCTGTATTCTGGCACTGATAATGCTAGTTCCCTTATTTTATCTGTGCCTTACGAAAATCGGAACCAATCCTGATCCGTCAATTGAATATATCACCATTAGTGATACACCTTGGCAAAAGAACCTTCTAAAGCTGGCACTTGCCCTTGGAGTCATTATTGTAATCGGACTTTTTTATGACAGCTTCCTATATCGCATTCCGGACCGTATACTTCTTACAATATCTTGCGTTATTGTTACAGTCATTGCTATCACCTGGGTTGTCCTAACCAAGACTTCACCGGAAGCTGATCAACAGGCTGCCTACATTTATGCAACTATGTATCTGGAGGGCGACCGTTCAATGCTTGCCCAGGGCGGTTATATGAGCCTTAACAGCCAGAATCTTGGCCTGATGTATGTATGGATGATACTAATCCGCCTGTTTGGCGAAGAACCTTATCTTCAGTTCAAGATCATTGTAGCTGCCATGCTTCCAGCCCTTGTGATCAGCGGCTACCATATCACCGGCTTTTTATCAGAACACAGTCGTAAGGCACAGTTCTTTTACCTGCTGTTTATGGTGACCAACTTCCCAATATACGGATACACGCCCTTCCTGTACGGAGATCTCATCTCCACCATACTGATCATGTGCAGCCTGTGGTGCTTTATGAGCCTTCTCCATAAGCCCAGAGTTTATAAAGCACTATTACTGTTCCTTCTATGCGCACTTGCAGTTTTCATGCGCATGAACGCTGTGATCATGCTGGTTGCTTACCTTGTAGTCATTGTAGGGCTATTTATTCGTAGTATCCTCAAAAAGAAAAATCACAAGCACACCTATTTATCCTTCATTCTGGCCACTATCGCCATAATATGTAGCATCCTTGCTTCCAAAATAGCTATTAACAAGCTTTTTGACATACCGGAGGATGCTCCCGCAACGCCGGCCCTTGCCTATATCTATATGGGCAACTACGACTGGGATTATCCCGGCTGGTGGAACGGAAGTCACGTTCAGATTTTTAGCTCCAATAATTACGACGTCAAAGCGACCAATAAGGCGGCGGTAAAAGAGCTGCAAGAGGTTTTCGAACATTGCAAGGAAGACCCGGAGTTTTTCAAAAGCTTTTATGGTTACAAGCTTATAGCTCAGTGGGAAACACCTATGTATCAGTGCCTTCCAATGTCCAGGCTCTACAACAAAGGCTCTTTTTCCTGGGTTTCAGACATATATAACAGACAGGGAATCGGCCTCCTCATAGAAAAATACATGAAGCTCTACCAGCTGCTCCTGTACTTTAGTTTGCTGGTATTAATACTAATAAGGCTATTTAAAAAGCAGTTTGACCTCATCTGGTATACGCCTCTTATCGGTGTTTTCGGAGGCTTTTTGTTCTCACTAATATGGGAAGCCAAGGGCAGATATGTTTTTCCTTACTTCGTATACGCTATTCCTTATATGGCATGTGTATGCGGCAGTATATTCCGTTACCAAAAAAATCGAGTTGGATAACCCCAACTCGATTTTTTCACTTTATATATCATAACCAGCTTTTCTTGGATTTACGTAACATAAATCCAAATCCCAATAAGCTCACAAGGGAAATAAGCTCACTTAGGCGCCACAGACTACGAACTCTGTATTTCACTGTAATATTCCCCTTATATTGACCAGACACATATATGCTGATTCTATTATTATCTCCGGTGTATACGTCAAGCTCATTGCCATTATCATCTACCGCAACATAACGGGGATATGCAAATCTTGGGATAACTATCTCCCCTGCTTGTGGCATATCCACAGCCAGCACCAGATCTGTGCCTCTCTCACTGGTTATCATGGCAGTACCTACATCAGTAATAACCTTGCTATCCAGCTTATCCACATCAGTTCCGGTTAGGAGATATTCGGCTCCTCCAACCAGAGGAATGCTTCCTCCGGTATGGGTCGTAAGTTCAGAAGTATCCAGGTAATTCACCTGTCTGGTAGCTTCACTATAGTTACTTACAAAGCTGCCCAGGCCTATCACAATACCAATTCCAACTACAGCACTTAGCTTCACCACATCATACCCATGCTCTACTGCATACTCCATGAGAAGCCCCAGCAATATCGCAAGGAAAACAGTCGAATATCCCACATATCTCCAAGGAAACTGAATAGCAGCAAAAGTATTAAAAAATGGAACTCTCAGAACCATCTGATTCCAAGGAAAAATATCAGTGGACACAAAAAGGAGAACGCATGAAGCTATAGTCATGGCCTTGATCTTACCCGTAGCCTTACATGCAATCATCATAAAGATTCCCACAAGAAGCGCAATCATAAGAACAAACCCGGGGCTTATCTGCATTCTCTCACTGGCATAAAGAGAATTATCTCCAAATATACCCCTGAAGAATGCAAAATAGTCGCTAATAAATGCCCCGCCTTCCTGGATATATTGCTTCTCACTTCCTAAAACCTTAATATAAACATCGGTATTAAGGTAATAATCCAGAAATGGCACTATAAAGGCAAGACCCACAAGGACAAATATCCCTATGGCCTTGACATAAACCAAAAGCACTTCTTTCTTAAAAGTCTTCTTATAGCACACAAGAGCTATTACAAGGAGCACTATCACCGTCATCTCAGTAGACAATACGTGTGAATACAAGAGACCCAGCATTCCAAAGGAAAGAGGAATAAAGCTGCGCTTAAATGCCTTGTCACCGACATCCAGTGTATAGATATTCCACACAGCCATCGCTATTACAGGCAGAAAAGCCATAGCAGTATATTCACCAAGGGACTGCCTTCCCCATACATTCACAAGTCTGTAAGCTGACAATGTGTAAGCTGCAGCTACAATCATAGCTATCTTGTCATCGGTAAATATACTGCAACCCAGTAAATAACTAAACACAGTCGTCAGAATGCTGATAAATATTATGTACGTCTTATAAGCTGTGGCAATGGAAAAGCCAACCACCCTCAGAACCGCCGGAATATATAACAAGAGATTTGGGTAAAAGACATCCACCGGATATCCATAGGAATCATTAAAAACAGTATTCATGATAACCGGAAACTGCCCAAGCCTTAGCCCCTCAGCAATTCCCTCTATCCTAAGAAGGTGAAAGCTCGTATCATGCCCTGTTCCAAAGCCATACATAAAAGCCGGAAGTGATGCTCCAAAGGCGATCGCCATCAGTATCATTATTGTCTTCTTGTTATACCTGCTCCAAGGGCAGAAAAGACATGCATCTACGAGAAGTGATAACAAGGCCATTACAAATATAAGAATGCGTAGGTTATTGTTATTCTCAGCTATTACTACCTTCTGAATGTTATACTCTCCTTCGGCAGAATTCGTAATTGAAAGCTTCAGATCATCTATAGCATGTGTCACATAGAAATCATAGGACCCCAAAGTTTTATTGTCACTAAGAATAAATGAGTTGGCATGAAGAAAATGGCTGCCATATTTAGAAGACAAGGTGGCATTTAACTGATCCTCAGACTCATAGTCAATAACAATTGTATAACTACCGGCCACTACAGAAACCTTTCCCACACAATCTTCAGAAAGGGCAATGTCATATGATTTTAAGTGGCTGCCATGCACAATAAGAGCTAAAATCACCGCTATTATCGCAACAATTTCCAGGGCTATGACCAATACTATCTTTTTATTCTTAGAACTCTCCATATTTATGTTCTCACCCAACTTTATACTCAAACTATCCTTAAACAAGCGCTTCCAGCTCAGCTACTGATTTCTCTATGCTAAACTCAGATGCCCTTGAAATAATCGCATCTCTATACTCCTCGTAAGCGCTACATCTCTTCTGGGCTTTCTCGATGGCATCAGCTAGAAGCTCCGGATCTCCTTTTTCAAAGAGAATTCCCTGATTATCTTCTGTAATTATCTCAGGAATTCCGCCAACTCTTGATGCAACGCACACAAGTCCCTGGCTCATAGCCTCGATAATTGAAATACCAAAGGCCTCCTGCCAAACAGATGGATAAACAAAGATTCCATCCCTGTCAAAATACTCCTGCTTGTCCAGTACAACCCCATGAAAAGAGACCTGCTCAGATATTCCAATATCCTCTGCTAATTTCTGCAGAGGTTGTCTAGCTTCTCCATCTCCAAGAATGTCAAGATAAACATAGATACCTCTGTCTTTCAAAAGAGCTATAGCCCTTATGAGCACATCAACTCCTTTAACATCTACAAGTCTTCCGATGTACAAGAGCCTATTCCCATCTAAGCATTTCTTAGTCGCAAGCTCAGCTATATCTCCAGTCTCTATTCCATTGTAGATGACCTTAATCTTGTCTTCATCAATTCCAAACTCATCCTCATAAGAACGTTTTGCGAACTCAGACACAGCTACTAGATTATCCGAATCTTCCAAAGTCTTCTCTAGTAAATAATGATGAAGCAAATCCACAATCTTATTTCCGGTATAGAAGTCATTCTCATCAAAAGTACAATGAAGATACTTGATAAAAGAAACATCAAGCATTTTTTCTCTCTCTGCAAATCTAATCAATGACTCATATAATAAATAGAGCTTAACGCCCTCATGGTGCACCACTACTGCATCATACTTACCATCTGCAAATATCTCTTGTAGCGCTCCAAGCTTCTTCCAGATAGACTCTCCGGTCAAATCATATGTAATTAATCCATTTTCTTTCATCCTGTCCGCTATAGCGCCCCCGGAAAAAAGAAAACAAAACTCGTGCCTATACTCTCCTCGGAGCCCTATCTGTTCGCACAAAATTTCTATTCCACCGGCTCCGCCGCCGCTAAGTAAATGAAGAACCTTCTTCATAGTAATCCTTTCAAAACTCATTTATCAATAGCCCGCAGTATTACTCTATCTTAATGCTGTCTGTATCTTCACTTTTGCTTAACAAGCATTCTCTTTAATCCAGGTGCATAAATTTCAAGGAAAAGAGATACCTTTTTCTTGAAGCTAATACTATCTGCACCAAACACCTCTTTAGCATTAACTTTCAAGTTCTTACTGATATCACCTATATACTTCTCTTTATCCTCTATATCTGAGTCCTTAAGTTTTCTCAAAGCCTCTATTTGCGTAGTACAAAGTCCCAATTTAGCTAACTGATATAGCTCCTTCTCACCAAGTTCCTTAAAGAACTCACATCGTTCCTGCCTTGCATACATTGCATCAAGGCGTTTTAAACTATACCCAGAATGAGTGATACTGCCTTTTCTCTTGGATCTGTAGTGATACACAATTTTATCAGTAAGGGCCACCTTACCCGAGTTCCAGTACAGCTTATAAACCAGATACTCATCCTCATGAATGTGTCCAAGTGGAAACTCCAGGTCATCAAAAAGGCTCTTATCGAACATCTTGGTCATGACGATTCCCCAGCCCATCTTGTACTCACTCATAAGAGTCTTGCACATATCATAGCCGCTCTGTACACTTCTCTTATCCTCTGATACGAAGCCTGCAATGTCCTCTTCCTTAAAAAAGTTCTTGGACCTTCCCTGGGCCATTCTGGCGCCGCTCTTAAGTATACAGTCATACAGAGTAGACACATAATCAGTTGCTATCATGTCGTCAGAGTCGATAAAAGATATATATTGGCCCTTAGCTACTCTGATACCTGAATTCCTTGCTCCTGACAGGCCCTGATTCTCCTGATGAATAACGCGAACTCTAGCATCACGCTGCGCCCACTCATCGCACTTTTCCCCCGTTCCATCAGTTGCTCCATCATCCACAAGGATAATCTCGATATTCTCGTAGTCCTGATGGCAGATACTATCTATGCACTTGTCTATGTAGTCCTCAACGTTATAGGAAGGAACTACAACTGAAATCAAATCACTCATCTGATACCCTACCGCAAAAAAGCCCACTTTGTGGGCTCATAGTTAAGATAAATTATAAAACACTTTATGCATAATATCTATGAAAACCTGATAATAAACAGTATACTAGTATAATCAAAAGATTAGATAATTGACCGGGAGTCCAAATGGGTATTAGATACAACATTTATAAATACTTTGCAGATAAAAAAGAACTAAACGAAATCACTCAGGAAAAGCTTGATAACCTCAAGACAATAATGACCCGTTTTGATATTAGAGAGATATCTTTTTCTGAGAATTACAAGGAAGGCCAGGCCCTTAAAAAGGCCCTTAATAGGCTATCTATTCCAACTAATTCTGACGGTAACAAACGTATTGTCATCTCTGGTGGAAATACAACAAGCTCTGGCACAGACTATCCCTACACAGCCAAGGAGTTCCTCTCTTTCCTGGATACTCCCGATTACATCGTGGAAACTGAAATTCCGCGCATATTTAGCACCTTAGAAAATGAGAACGATAGATTTCTTATTGTTGGAAATGGCGCCTATACAGATACTCTATACAACTATCTGTCTGCAAACTCAAATATAACTGTAACCAGAAACACAGATGACACTTTTAATCTCGACGCACTCGAACCCGATACCTTTATAATATTCGCTGACCTTCGTCCATATCAGGAGGTAAGAAACTCTGCCGGTACGCAGCTGCGTACCTTCTACCTCAGGAGGTTATATGCGCCCTTTAGTAAGACCTCAGAGTACCTTCTGGACCTCAATACCTTTATACTTCCAAAGCTCCGGGAGGGCGGTGTTAAAGTCATATGGATCTATATTCCAGACGAGAAAAGACTCACCCGCTATAGTGAGGTTCAGAAAAAGCTCCGCTACTGGGAGAGACTTCGCCGCTATACTCCGGATCTCTTTGACCGCATAAGGGCCAGACACGAGAGCAATCAGTATCTCCAAGCTGAGCTTAAGTCAATTATCAACGATAACACTCGTGGCTATAGCACCAATTATCATAACGGGCAGTACATCAATTTCGATAACGGTTTTAGACGCACTGTGGGCAACACAAGCTCCAAGACTAATAGCGTATATATCTACGGGCCATGCTTTGTAAGAGGCTCCAGCTATGAGGATGCAAAGACTATTCCATCACTTATTAAGTCGCAAATAGATGACCGCTACAGCGTCTACAACATGGGTAGTACCTTCAATACCATCAGCTACATCATGCGTGAAAAAGAGTACAAAACAGGCGATATCGTAGTAGTATTTAGCCCATCTACAGTGGCTTCTTCTACTACAACAGCGTTTGATGCTGCCATTGACCTCACCGATGTGTATAACGAAATTAGTGATGTAGAGAACCATGTATTTGATATCGCTGTACACTTTGATCACGTGATAGCAGAAAAGATATCCGAGAAAATAGCTGACGTTATCAATGAACTTGACACTAGCTCTGACGCAGCTACAGATCCAACCCTGGTTACCTTTGGCCCTGCTCTCAAGCGAATCACCTCAGTCAAGTCACTTCCTGATAAATCACTTATCTCCTGGCTTGAATCACAAAAATCCAATATCAAGACCGGAAGCGGCCGAAATGGCGCCATTGTCATGAACTGCAATCCATTTACCAATGGCCACAGATACCTTATTGAACAGGCCAGCAAACAGGTGGACAACCTATACATTTTTGTAGTTGAAGAGGATAAATCAGAATTTAAATTTGCAGACAGAATAGAGCTTGTTAAGCTGGGAACCGCAGACCTTGGAAACGTAACAGTACTATCAAGCGGCAAATACGTAATCTCAGCCCAGACTCTTCCCGGATATTTTGACAAAAAAAATCTGGGCAAGATTGACCTAAATGCCCAGAATGATCTTGAATATTTCCTTAGTATTGCTCAGTACTTTGGCATATCCGTGCGCTTTGCTGGCGAAGAACCAATAGATATGTTCACCAACCAGTATAACGTCAATATGAAACAGACCCTGCCTAAGTACGGCGTAGAATTTGTAGAAATCCCCAGAAAGCAAACAGGGGATATGGTCATCAGCGCATCTGCCGTTAGAAAAGCCATGCACGAAGGCAATTGGGAACTGGTCAAAGAACTAGTTCCGCCAACCACCTATGAATTCCTAAAGACAATGAATAACTCTAAATAATCATAAGCCAGATTATCCGTAAGGACATCACTCTACAGGTGATGTTCTTATTTTTCCGTTTACATTCTCTACTTTGTAAAGTTTACCAAGAGCAATTACGTCGGAGCCTTCAAAGGCATCAGAATATCTATCTATAAAGTCATCCTCGTAGGAAAAGAAGTATATATAGTCATGCTCTGCGCATTCCTTAGCAAACTCCTCTACACTATATCCGTCATCTAATCCTGTATCCACATCTGAATCAGAAGCAAATATACCCTCAGTAATTTCTATATTTTCACAATAAAACTGTACTCTTGACCCTGCATTTACATCTGCCGATGCGCTAACAAATAAGAGATCTGCCCCTTCAGGCAAGGTATTATTCAAATACTCAATATGGCCCTCATACCATATTTCATCATGGGTAAGTGTTCCTGGTAATAACTGCCCAGCCCCAAAGAAAACGGCTATATTCTCAACAAGGAATATCGCTGCCAGATACGGAGCAACCTTTCGACCGGCAGACATATAAAGCGAATAAGTAACTACGACAGCATATAGAGCCATCAACACATAAGTGGACATATACCTCTCAAGCCCCACAAACTCTACAGCTTCGCTTTCCACAATATTATTCTTGTAAACAAAATACATAATTACAGAATAATAGATGCCTGTTAAGAATACCCAAAGTCCTATCAGTACAACCTTTCTCCTATTATCCTGATTGTCTTCTATAAGGGCAAATATGATAAATAATACTGCCAGTGCTACCACAATCCATAAGTAAGATACATGAGCTACTATGCCCTTCATGGCTATAGCCTTCCAGTAAGAAGCTGTAATATCATTCTGATAATGAGGTGCTACGTTAACACCCTTAGCTCTGAGGAACGCTTGATATAAAGCCCATGGAATAACTGAAACAGCAGCTACTACGAATGAACTAATCCAAATTCTGATCCTGGAAACATTTTTATCACTAGCCAAATGATGCCATGCCCCATAGAACAAGAATAGAGCAGGTACAAAAGCAATTCCAACATTCTTGCATAACATAATTATGCTAAGTGTTAAACCTAGTAACCACAGGCTGTAGCCGTCAAAGTCCTCTGATATGGTTATCCAGATACAGTAGAATACAAGTACCCCCAGAATCAAATCCATATACAAGGTATGATAAAAAGGAACCGCAGAAAAAAGCGGAAGTGCCAAAACAATAAACAAATTCACCACAAACATTGCTATTTTGTGGCTCTTACGCTCTAAATTCTCCGATATTTTATTGTATATCCCTAATACTACCGGAAGAAGCATAGATATCTGCAGCATCTGAATTCCACGATAAGCATTTGGTTCGCTATATCTAAGGGATAATCTGCACCACAATGTTTCAAACAGAGAAACTCCCGGAACATAATCTTTATGCTCAAATGCTTTTGTAGAAATACTATATAGAAAGTCATTATTATAGGACTCTCTAACAAACCATCCCCAATGCGTGAACTCGCCAGACATGTTGAAATGTTTGCCGGCATTGAATACGAAAATAACTAAATATGCCACCACAAACAGACACACATCTACTCTAAGAAATTTACCAGGCAAAACAAAAACTGTAGACAGACTTGCAAGGGATTTCTCTCTGACGCAGAAGTAAAAAATAGCTCCTAAAGCCACAATAAACCCAATCCAAATCCCTACAGACAATCTGCCTATAGTTATCCCTGTTAACAGCATTAGTAGTATCTGCAGGAAAAAAGCAGGTGCCAAAGAATCAATAAGCTTTCTCTTAAAAACAAGGCTATATGCAGTTCCAACTGTCACGCAATAAACAAAAGGTAACAGAATCCTAACAATACTCATCATATAATCACTTACAATCCCACTATTAAGTCATCTTGCATTTCACATATCAAAATGACTTCTCTTCAACAGTTCTCTGATTCTTTGAATCATATACGGTTACTTTTGCTCTATAGCCTTCACTTGATTCAGAGATAACAGTATACTCTGCTTCAGATCCGTCTCTTAGAACTATCTCTGTGCCATCTGATATTCTACTAACATCTACCCCAAGATTTTCCAAGATAGGCTTGTTAGCTCCCTCCTGTAAAAAGGCTTCATCATAAATATCTACGGTAATGTCATAGTCCCAGCCATATAGGAGCTCTAAGTATTCATCAAAAGAGCTTATACCCTTTAGTGTATCTTCGATATAGCCGACATAGCTATTATAGTCATCGTGCCACTTAGCACATGAAGGATCTTCTCTATGATCTTGTATCTGATAGTTATTAACCAGTACATCCCCTATAAATTTGGAGAACTTAACACCGCCTGAAGCATTGACATGTGTATTATCACCCGTAGTCTGTAGATCACAGTCGAAGTTTATCAGATCCATATTAGTAAAGTCATAATACTCCAAGTTATATTTATCCGCTATCTCAGGCACAGAATCTGCAAACAGCTTGGCTGCTTCATTACAATCATAGCCTGTATTAACCAGCAGAACCTGACATCCTTTTTGACTGCACAACTCAATAATCTTCTCCAAGTACTCTTTAGAAGTTTCATCATACTTGGCATCTATTACTTCCGGATACACCTTGGCTTCTCTTACAGCAATCTCAGTAAGAGGCTTGGCACCTTTTCTTACCTCAGACTGTTCTTTAATCATCTGGTAAGTGTCAAAATCTGTAGGGCCAAGCTTGGACCATCTTTCATGATATTCAGCAATTTTGAATACCATATCCCACTTAACCTCTGTAGGTTCGCCCATTCCATCTACCCATTCAGGATTTCTTGCAAGGTCTCTGACCATCCTGATCTTATCAAGGCTAATCGGAAAGGCACCTGTAGAATCATGCACATGTTCCCATCTGTAGACAATTGCATTAGGCGCACAATCATACACATCAAGGACTATTACCTTGGGTACATGATAATGAAATGCCTGCTTCAAAATCCAGTAATCTACAGGGAGCGTACTAGCGTCTCCTGCAAGATTATATGAGGTGATTCCATATTGTTTCCATAACTCCATCGGATAAAAACCATATCTCACATGGCTGGATCCAACAAATAACACATCATAGTCCTCTTCCTTGGAGAAAAAAGATGCATAGTTCTTGTAGGAAGTCTTGTTTTCCAGTATAAAAGATATTTTTGAAACCATAAAAAGCGTGATAGCCACTACGGCTATCACACTTACAATGCGTTTAAAACTGGAAGTAAATAAAGTTCGCTTCATTATAACTTGGTCCCCATATTCCAAAAACTAAAATAAAACAAATTATAACCGGAATCACAATCCATCTAACCCAGTAATCCTGTTCTAATATAACCTTTCGGATCACGATTCCCTTCCTCTTGCACAAATCTGCTACAAACAAGATAAATATCGCAATCAGCATCATTCTGAAGTTCACATCAGATAGTCCGCACTGATACAGGGACTCGTGATCAAACAATATCCAGGGATTTCTAACTGCAAATATCTGACGCACTATAGCAAATGCATCACTAAGGCTATCTGCGCGGAAGAAAAGCCATGCGAAATCAACAAGCGCAAATGTAATAATAGCTCCTGCAACCTTGTAGCCAATCTTATCCTTGCTGATTCCTAGAATTCTACGTAGCTTATCTCTAATCGGCATGAGAAGGCTTCCAATCACCTGATATAAGCCATTAAGTCCGCCCCACAGCACAAAAGAAAGGCTGGCTCCATGCCACAATCCACTTACCAGGAATACTATCATGATGTTGATATATTTGCGAAGCTTACCCTTTCTGCTGCCGCCAAGTGGAATATACAGATAATCTCTAAACCATGAAGTAAGAGAAATATGCCATCTTCTCCAGAACTCAGCTACATTTGTTGAAAGATATGGTGCATCAAAGTTCTCCATAAGTCTAATTCCAAGAATCTGTGCAGCACCCATGGCAATTACAGAATATCCAGCAAAATCACAGTAAATCTGAACTGCGAACAGCATTGTTGCAACAACAATATACATTCCGCCAAACTGATCGTAGTCCTTATAAACTGTATCAACAAAAATAGCGATTCTGTCTGCAAGCACGAGCTTCAGGAAATATCCCCAGAGCATTAAAAGAAATCCATCTCTGAAATCCTCATAATTAAACTTATGAGGCTGGAGCTGCTTGAGCAAATTCTTACTTCTCTCAATAGGTCCAGCTACAAGCTGAGGGAAGAAGGATACAAACAAAGCGTATTTAAAGAAGTTCTTTTCTGCGTAAATATCGCCTCTGTATACATCCATGGTATAGCTAAGAGCCTGGAAGGTATAAAAAGAAATACCTACAGGAAGCACTATATCAAACACCGGAATGTTTACGCCTACTCCAACTCTGTTAAGCAGGCCTCCCATGAGTCCCAGTGCAAAGTTCGTATATTTGAAATAAAAAAGGATTCCAATATTAAGTATGAAGCTTACTGCAACTGCTAATTTAGCCTTAGACCTCTTCTCATTATCAGCTTCTTTGGCCTTTTCAATAACCATTCCGCTTCCAAAGGTAATAATGGTCGTTGTAAGGATCAGCAGTGCATATTCTGCATTCCAGCACATATAGAAATAATAGCTGGCAACAAGTAATAAATAGTTCTTGAGTTTATCCGGGCATACAAAATACAGTAATACCACTATTGGGAAAAATACCAAGAACTGAGCTGAATTAAATAACATTAGTTCCAGTCTCCCTCAACATAATGTACACTTCTGATCTCACCAAGGCTCTCTCTTACCCAATCCTTGAATATATAGTAGATTCCCTTAATTCCAGACTTCTCAACCTGCTCTCCAAGGTAATCCCAGTAGCTCTTTCTCTTAAGAGGCATATCCTTGCATGGTGATTTCTTGTAATACTCATACCACACATCATCATAAAGAAAACAAGAATACTTCCAAGGCTTAGCTGCTCCATCAAAATGGATTACAACAGCATCTTCAACGATCTCCTTATGGTTCTTGTAGTTAGTTCCGTAGAACTTATTAAGATCAGCAACCTTGTAGTACATTCTCTCGTAAACAAGCTTTCTGATAGGAAGATCAAATTTAATAGGCATCTTCTTGAAGCCATCTTTCAGATACTCATTGAATGTAGTATTATCCATGGATTTGCGATTACCAAGGCTTACTCTATAGTCAATAAGCTTCTGAGGAATATCATCCTCTATCATCTTCTTGGAATCATATACGTATGCTCCAGTAAGGAACTGTCCCTTTCCACGCACAATATCTACCGTGTTCTGAGGACCACCAAGATAGAAACCAGTCAGATCTTCCATGAAGAACTCTGTCAGATCCTGCATGATAAGTACATCTCCATCTATATAAAGGAGCTTATCATACTCAGTAACCAGCTGAGGAAGATTAAACTTAACAAGTGATGCCTGAGATACATGTGATACCTGGCTAATGCTAGCATACGCAGACATATCAGCATTTCTGAAATGAATATCTACATTTTTCTCATTTCTAAATGCCTCAAGACAGCTAAGGTCAGCATCTTCACAGTCAACACCAATAAGGAAGATATCGTAAAATGTATCTTCGTTCCTATTCTCAAGCATTGAAGTAATAGCAACACTTGTTGGCATTATAAAATTCTTGTCATATATGAAACAAACCGGAATAATCATCATTCTCTCCATATCAAATTAAAACTTAACTACTACAACCCCGTCGATAACCTTGATGGATCCATCATCAGGGTAATTTGGCATATTATCAATTTCAGTAGCATCACCTACTTCAGAAGCATCCACCAGCTGAGGCCTATATCCACACCAATTCTGCATAAAATCAAGCCATGCGTAATTGTTCACATAGGTCTGAACATTCCAATAAGGAATCTGATTGACATCTGCAAATGCCTTTTTCTTGACTGATTCTACACCAACAAGAGTTGCATCGCTTATCTGACATTCATTTACAAATGCTACAGGATACTCATCATCATAGCCTTCAGCACTCTTTATTCTAGTAATCAAGGTTGTAAAGTAACTAATCGCCTCTTGCTGAGCAAAATTGGCCAGAAGATAACATTTATTATCATATCTAGCGTACATCACAAGAAGCATACAACAAAATGCTATAAACACACGCTTTATAAGATTCTCAGCATTTACTTCACTACCTATTTTTTCTACCAGATATGCCGTCAAAACAAATGGCATAACAGCCCCATACATCATGTAAGAATGAACTTCACTTGTTCCTGTCATGACAATGATGAAATTCGTCGCAAGAGGAACTATTGCGTATAATGCCAATAAAGCTGCACATAACAATATGGACTGCTTACCCTTACGGTATATGCTATAGCCAGCTAGTATCATACCAAATATTCCAAACACATAGTACAATACTCGCACATTTGAAGGATACATATAAAACGAGGTGTCCTTAGATGGAAGAAGGAACTGCTTATATGCCACTAGCACTCTTACAAGGTATTGCACAAGAGAAACATTTCCAACCTGATCTACTCCCTTATAGCTAGACATCTCTGCCCCAAGAAAAGCTAAGTAAATCTTGTTTATAACAAAATACACCACCATAAAGCCAACAATATATATAGGCTTAAGCAGAATCTGGATTATCACTTTCTTTTCTTCATTCTTATCTGCCTTCAACACCATATGAATGCAATAAAAAACAATAAAAGAAAGCATCATAGGTATAAAAGCCTGGTATACTCCGACCGACGCTGCTGCAAGGAATACTCCGACTAGTCTCCACCATAAGTTATCACCAGCACATATCAAATATGCTCCCAGTATTCCAATGAACAGACCAAACATAATAATATGGGCACCGTAGATAAATCCAAATGCAGTAGTCACTGTTGGGAAGCACGCCATTACTGCGCCTATAAACCCACTTATATAAATGTTGTTAATCTCAAAAGCCCTAACCATAAGGCACGCAGTCAGCGCAATCAAAACCAAACTCAGCATTCCGTTATATAGAGGCAAACTGCAATTAACGCTTCCAAAGAAGGCCTGCTCCAGCTTGCCAAGAAGATCCAAAGCCCAGCGTCCAACATTAAACGTAGCTCCAAGTGCGAATAGGGAATTTCCATCATCGTGGACAGAATATTTATTAAATAAGCCCATCCCCTGGGATAACACTCCGACTATAATGCAGGAAAAAAAAGTTACTTTCTCCTGTATACTTATTTGAATCCTATTTTTATCTTTGTTCATAATTCTTACCTTTTACCGGTTCTCAATACGTAACACTATGAAGAGTTATATTATCATCTGTTTTATCCACATAATATAAGCGTCCATCTACAATCTCATCTGCAAACACAGCCCCATAGTCCCTTGCAAAGTCCTCATTAGTAGCTGCCACATATACATATGTGCAACGCCTTAAGGTGTCTTTAAACTCATCAAGGGTCATGTATCTTTCCTCAGCGCCTTCTCCCAATGTAAAATGGTTAAGCTTCATATCACTGTAGTAATAATTCAGCATATATCCTGGAGAAATATTGTAGTTGAAGCGAGAATAGTCTACACTGCCAGCTTCATCTATGCAATAAAAAACATCTGTATATTTAATATCAATGTAGTTTAATGCGCCGTATTCAAAATAATCATCCTGCGCTTTTACCTGCCCCACTAATCCGGAAACATTAGATATCATAAGTATAAAGACCAGTAAAAAAGAAAGTATAATCTTATAGATTTTAACATTAATCTTTTCGAAAAAGACAATCATGTAGACACATGTCAGAATATAAAAAGTGATATATGCCAGAATATATCTCTCACATTCCTTGGCTCTTGCTGCCTGGCTAAGATCTCTGGTCAGATAATTGGACAGGAATAAAAAAGCTGAAAATAGAATAAGTCCAACATTTATATATATAATTGTATGATTTGCCCTAGAATCCCTTTCTTCGGAGGTTATTACCATGATCAGCCAGACGAACACCAGTAGTGCCAGAGTCGCTGCATATGGAATCAGGAATCTATATCCATAGCCAAAGTCCCTACTGGGAGCATATGTGGAAAAAAGCACATTTACAAAATTCTTAACCGCATCCATGCGTATTTCTGCCGGCATGATAACAAAAGTTAAAGCAAATACAAATGCCGCACCAAGTATCAGAATAGCGATATATATACCACTATGACCATTATCTGCGATCCACTTAAATCCCCAGACTAGCAAAGCAATTATCAATACACATACAATTCCCAGATACCAATGCTTGGTAAGTATCCCAATTGCCTTGTAGGCAATATCTGAAAATCTCTCAATTCTTCCGTGTAACTTAACGAAAATAGTCCATGAAAGTTTAGCAATTAGAACAGCACATGTACATTTAAGAATATATGCCATTGATTTAATGCTTAGTTTCTCACTTTTTGAAACTACATCGATTCCAAATAGCATCAGGATTAGAATGGCAGCCAGTACCATTCCTGTTACCTTTGTAAGCGTCAGAAAAGCAAATCCCATGTATGAAGCATATTCATAGAACTTATCTTCATACTTCCTGGCTTTCAAATACATGCACACGATATAGGCCATGGTAATTCCCATGACAAAATCATTTTGCAAAACAAAGTATACTTCTCTAATCTTGGTACTAAGTGGGAAAAGAACTACAAATAGAGTTACAAACACGTATTGAAGCTTAGTCTTCTTTTCTTTGGATGAAAAAATAGCCAGCATCATGCCTACACACAGCATGGCCATAGCCCAGAACAAAACACTATCAGAAAAAACTCTCCAGAAACGCTCTGACAGATATTCCCACATCATCATGCCGGGAATATAGTCAAACCGATAAATTTTGTCTGCATGATAAAAATCAGATACATACTTGGCATATACCTGAAGATCATCCTGTTCTCCGACCATTCTGCCCCTGGCAGCCAGACCATAATATGCTCCAAGAATTACGTAAAGAACACCTCCAAAAGTTAGATATTTTCTAACAGAATGCTCTCTTACAATCCCCCAAGCGCAATAGCCCAAGCTAAGTGCAGCCAGAACACTAACCACAACAGGCGAAACTGTCAAAAAGCCAAACAAGCCGCATAGGTACGTAACAAAGGTAGCTATAAACATAGCTATCGGAATGCCTTCTTCTATTTTCTTGTCAAAAGCATATGCTATTGCTCCAGCAATAGGTAAGCACACCAAAAAGGCCATTTCCCGTTACTCCCATTTTTTTCTATTCTTATCTTTCTCTCTTCTCTTCTTCCTGTCAGCAACAATATCAAACATTCCGGCTAAGCCCTTATCCTTGATGTTCCTGCGAAGCTTATCAAATCTGTAGCTCCAGATGCCCCTGAGCTTAAACTCAACATTCTTGTAAGGAGACATCATGTAATATTTGTACCACTCTTTAGCCCAGGGTTTGAAAGTATACTTCCAAGGCTTTTCTCCGGAAGCATAGTGTATGATAACTGCCTTATCTACCACATCCTGAAGGCTTGTATAGCTGCTGCCATATAGTTCATTTATCTTAGCGACATCACTTTCCTGCATAGCAAGTACTCTTGGTGGTACGCAGTTATAACGAATATCCACATACTTATAATTCTTGCCAGTGGCTATATTGTAAGTCTGCTGATCCATAGAGGATCTGTCCCCGAGACTTCGTCTGATCTCACGCATCTTGATATTGAGCTTCTCATCACGGATGCGCTTTGCATTAAATAGCATTATGCCTGCGTTAACATTCCCTGTTTCCTCAGTGATGTTGTTAAGCTCCTTAACTCCGGCAGCGTAGCTGTCTCCAAGCTCCACATTATAAAGATCACTAAGGTCGCCCCTTACTATAATGTCGCCATCCAGATATAGAAGCTTATCGTAATTGGGAACAAGCTCACTTACATCAAACTTAAGGAGGCACGCTATAGATATATGCGCAAGCTGCTTGATATCTCTATATTCATCGAGAGATGCCCTTACAAGATTAACCGGAGTCCCCAGATCATTTAACTCTTTAATCTTGGCATAGGACTCATCGGAGCACTCAGCCATAATAATGTAAATATCATATTCCGTTTCGGGTTTCTTATTAACGATAAGTGATGTAATTGCCACACAAGTTGGCATTATGAAATTATCATCACTAATTAGTACTACAGGTATCTTACTCATTTTGTTATTACTTCCAATCACTAATCTTATTGCACATCGCAAACTCACCGAAACATAAGTGCAACGCTCTTTCCAGTGTTTCTGATAGAATCTTTCACTTTACTCTTAAATAGCGCAGTTCCAGATGGTTCCTGGTAAAAAAGCTCCGCATACTGACACTTCTTATCAAAAGTCTCAAGGACTCTGTAATAATCTCTTGCCTTTATTCTCTCGCAGTAAGGGATTCTCTCCTCCTGGCTCTTATAGCACAGCATTAACTTTTCTTTGTCTTCCATTACATCTGAAATATCAAGATAGTGCGTAGCACCTGGCATTGCTCCCCACATCTCATACTGGAGAACTATTGCGTTCTTTTTAAGTGTCTTGGCCTGTTTTACTGCCTTTAACACGCAGCTGTGATCCGGGTGAATATCCCTCTTATTCGGCAGAAATACATAATCATACTTAGAAAAATCCAAGTGGGAAATCTCCCTTAAATTCTCGTCAACCTTCTTGTTTGGAATTCCAAGCTCTGCCACAATCGTAGCTCCTGCCATTTCCATGGCAGTCCTGAATTCCTCCCGTCTGACGCGAAGTGTCCTATCCTTGGTCCAATTGGGATTCCCGGTCTCGCCATAGGCTAGCAGAACTACATCACACTGGCCTCTATGCTTTAACAGCACTCCTCCGCAGCCATAGGTTTCATCATCTGGGTGAGGTGCTATGATCAATATTCTGCTGTCTGAACTTATCTGTAGCTTCTCCATACCGTAGACACCTACTCCCCCATAATTCGTTACTACTTAATTTTCCTCTCCATAGAAAACATCTTCTATGGATACACTCTTTATACCTAACTTATCCAGCTTCTTTTCCCACTTTGCAAATCTGGAAATATCTGAAACCAGAACAATTTCGGCACCTTTACAGGCCTCAACCTCTGTTTCAGCTCTATAGGACACGCCTGCCTTATCAAGCTTACTCTTCATTACCTGAGCAATCGGATTATCCCCCAGGATAACAATATCCTTATCCATAGCCTTTATCTTATCAGCAACAGAAGCCCCATTTTCCTCAGCTTCCATCCACTTGCCCATGAATTTAAAGAGCCTTTCAAACTTATCGCGTTCTTCTCTTTCTATTTCCAGCTTCTTGTGTGTTCCGCTATAAGCCTTAGCACCTACAATAATAGATACCAATAGCAACATAGCCAGAACAATTATCATAACCATGCTAGTATTCATAATCGTCACTTTCCAATACTCACGCCACACCTATAACCAACAGATTACTGCGCGTTGTTCTCAAAGAGGTCTGCCTTATTCTTCAGTTCAATCTTGCCATCACCAACCTCATAGATATAGTCGCAGTTACGGATTGTAGAAATTCTATGAGCTATGATAATGAGTGTTGTCTTACCCTGCAGGTAATTGATTGACTCCATAACAGCGTTCTCTGTCTCAGTATCAAGAGCTGATGTAGCTTCATCCAGGAATAAAACTGATGGCTTAGTATAAAGCGCTCTTGCAATACCCACACGCTGTCTCTGACCACCGGATAACTTAACACCTCTGTCGCCAACAACAGTATCTAGGCCTTCAGGAAGTGACCTTACATATTCCTCAAGTCTGGCCTCACGAAGGGCTTCCCAAACCTTATCATCATTATCATTACCCTTATCGTTACTAAAAGTAATATTCGTCCTTATTGTATCATCAATCAGATAAATATTCTGCGGGATATAGCCAACAGCCTTATGCCAAGCCACATCATTTTCAAAAACATCCTTACCATCAACAGTAACTGTTCCATGATATGGTTCCAAAAGGCCAAGCATAATATCTGCAAGTGTAGTCTTTCCTGCTCCTGACTTTCCAACAAAAGCTACAGACTTATTCTTCTCTATAGTCAGATTTGCATTTTCAAATATGCTCTTAACGCCTTCAGGATACTTAAACGAAACGTCCTTTATTTCTATAGACTTTTCAAGTTTCAGCCTTTCGACTTCACTCTTATCAGTAACGGTACCAAAATTGAGTTTCTCGATCTGACGAAGATCCTCATATAATGCGTCTACAGAGGCCTTACCATAAAAGACATTTCCTATATACTCAGTGATTCTGTTAAAGCTCGGAAGCATCCTGATCGCCGCCAATGCAAACACAGAAAGCGTTGCTGCAAATTCAGTAACGTTGACTCCCATCAGCATTCTGATACATATAGTAATGAGAAGTCCTGACATCGCCAGCATCTCTGTAATATACTTAGGTCTAAAAAGATACAGCTTGTAATTCTTATTAGCTGTAGCATTTACATCAAAGGTCCTACTGTAATTATCCAGGAAGAACTTCTCACGTCCAAGAACCTTCAGTTCCTTGATTCCGCCAAAAGACTGAACAATCCATCTGTTCATCTCCGCATAAGACACTCGTTCAATCTCCCCGGCCTCGACTTGTCTCTTCTTATTCATCTTGTACATCACCACAAATGAGACACCAAAAAGTAATCCGACTAAAACCGTGGTAAAAATATCATTAACAAGAAGAAATGCCATCATACAAACACAGGTAAATGCCTCTACCACTATGCTTATAACCGCTGATATTACTGCCATGAAATTACCGGTGTCATTGTGGACATTTCTCTGTAAGTCAATTGGATTATGATCCACATGGAAAAGATAATTCTGCTGAAGGTAACATTCCATAAGCTTAAAGGATAGCTTTTTGCGATTATTGTACATAAAGTTCAGCTGAATTTTGTATCTCCATATCAGATACAAATTCTTGAGAACATACAAAACAATCAAAACCACCGAGAACAATACTACAAACTTGGTAACAGAATGAGCATCAAATGTATCTGCAAACAATGAATAATACTTATTAGCATCAATAGCTGTTGGATCCAAAATAACATTAACAAGTGGTAAAAGAGCTGACACTCCAAGTAGCTCGAATAAACCGGCAATCAGTGCCAGTAGCACATTTAATACCAGTTCCCATTTTTGTTTTCTATCAAAAATATAATTTAGCTTCTTTAACATTTTCATACACCTTTATTACTTCATCAAATTCAGCATAGCTTCTGCTCTGGATTTCCAGCTGTATCTAACCACGTCACCCTTAGCTCTTTCAGCCCTATCCACAGCATCACTCCCCTGCGCCTTAATCTCGTTAATGCATCTAATCCATTCACCTTCATCGGATGAACTTGCGAGATAGGCATTCTCTTCACTTAGTACTTCTCTGATAACAGGCAGATCCGATGCAATAATGCACCTTCCACTAGCCATATATTCAAAAAGCTTAAGGGGCGATGTGAACTTACCTATATCCTCCCCCATATTCATGAGCTTATCTTGGTTAGGAAGTATCAGCACATCCATACCGCACATAATCTCAGGAATTTCCTTGTTGTTAACCCTTCCATGGAAAACAACATTGTCAGAGAACTCAGCCCCTGTTTCCTTCACGGCTTCTTCCAATGTTCCGCCATAAATATCGAATACATCAGCCGAATCAGCAATAGCCATTCTCCTAATTAGGTCTATGCCCTTACCAACTAGTATTTTACCAAAATACCCTATATGTAGGCTATCTTTATTTAAACTAAGTTCCCTATCAGCAAAGGGTTCAAAATCCTCAAGGTCTGCCCCATCAGGAAGAACCGTTATACACTCAGCAGATAGTCCATAGCTTTCTACATAATAATCCTTAAGCCCCTGAGATATTGTCACAAGATGAAATTGCTTGTTATTCACAAACCATTTCCATTTCAGCATTCGGTATAATCTGCCTGTGAGGTGCTTAATATCTCCATGCAGGTCCAGCACCGCATCCAGGCCCCATATAACCGCTATCAACGCACAGAACGGATCTCTTGTTACTATAGCCTTGCAGCCCTGTTTCCTGGCAAGTCCCACTGCCTTTCTTGCCCATTTAATCTGGCTAAGTCTTGTATCCTCTCCCTTATCTATCCTATAGATAGGGAATTCATTTCTGACACCATAAACCTCACGCAAAGTAGCCTTTGTACCTCCTTCAAAGACTATAAGCCTAAAGTCTTCTGAAAGCGATGCAAAGGCGTCTGATATCTTGGCCACATGTATGCTGTTAGTTGAGCCGGAAGGCACTGTAGCCCTGGCTATATATGCTATTCTCGTATTCATATCTTCTTTTTGCTCTTATACATCATAACAGAGCAAAGCCATTCCAGTCCAGAAATAGCAATTATTATAAACACTGGGATAAAAACAATAAGATATCTTGCTCTTGCTTCAAATATCAGCACAAACAAAAACATCCCTATTGCCGAAGTTATAAACGCTGTATTAAGCTTACTCTTCTTAATAAAGGCACATAAACTCATAAGTGCCAGAGTTCCCAGCCACAATATCTGTTCTACCAGGAGTAAATACTTATAGTTACTTCCGGTATCGTAAAAGAGGTCACGAAGTCTCGGACACATTTTGCCATTCTTTTCTTCCAAAACAACGTTGTAGAAATTACCTTCAACTCCCCAGGCAAAAGAACCATCATTAAAATCAACCATTGCTTTTCTGGCTAAATGCCACAAAAAGCCTGACATGCCATAGGCTTCCATTCGCTCTTTTATAACTTCTATTTCAGCCCTCTCTCGTTCCTTGGGATCCTCGATAGATTTGGAAAATTTGACGTCATCCCAGAGATATGCACCATCTCTGCCATAATTAAGCCCCATCATTATCATGTGCATGGGTCCGAGTCCCTTACTATCATCCACTTCTATTCCAGTCCTGGCAAATGCCTTTGTAAAAAGAACTGATGAAATGGCAAAAATGACAACAAAAATCAGCGCCACAGATAACGCGCCTATCATTTTCTCTTTAATTCTATCCTTATCAAATCCCTTGATCACGTAAAGCAGTTCAGCAATTACAATGGCAATGGTAGCAACCAGTATCATAGGCTTAAGCTGGTATCCAAAGTATGAGAGTACCGCAATAGCTACCCACCCAACTAGACGGACTGCTCTTTTCTTCTCACCCATCACCTGATAAACTCTGAAAACCAGAACTGGCAAAAGTATACCAAGCTCATCTGTATATGGAACCACTACCCAGCCTGATATAGCAAACATCAGAACGAAAAGTCCCCATCCAGTCCAAGCAAAATAAACAATACCAAATAAATCGCAAATTACTGCATATAATACTCTTCCTGTAACAGCAAATAGAATACACTGAACAAGAACAATCATCATGAGTCCGTCCCTACTATCAAGGACTCCAAAATAATAATTCACCCTGCATATATAGTAATCAACTAACAGGAGCATCCGCTGATTGGGACACATGGAATAATAATCTCCGTCAGGTATTACGCCAAATATCATTTGCTTAGCATCATCTAATACCGCACCGGAATCCCACCCGGGAATAAAATATATGCTCAATGAAATATACAAGAGAATCAAAAAAAGCAACACTGATGCCATATTGATCCACTTGTTACTCTTACTGGTCACATTCTTGGACTTCAAAATAAAAGCAACAAGTATTATCACTAATGCAGCAATAATGAGCATCACTATTTCAGGTAATGCAAAACTCTTCTTGGCAAAATATGTTACTCTCTCCGCAACAAATACATTAAGAATAATTGCAGTAAACACCATTAACGCAAATAGTACATGTATGAAATTCAGTAAAAAATATGAAGCTTTTCTCATAGCCTTCTGATTAATGATATCCCTTCTACAACTGGCAGATCACCTGATTGGAATTGTTTCAATCAGTCCATCAACTACACCAATCTGATATAGTCCGCCTATCTGTATGTCCTCCGGATTCAAAAATGCATCCGCATAAATATCGTAAAAATCTTCTTCCATTGAAAAGAAATATATATAATCAAATTCTGAAACTATATCTACAAATTCCTCCAAAGAGACATCTGCGGAATATAAATCATCCTCATACTTCTTCTTGCCAAAAGCATATTCGCTAACTGATATAGCATCACAGTTATAAGTCACTCCAAGATCAGATCCCAAATCTTCCAATGCGATAGTCATTATAAGACTCGATCCGTCAGGAACATATTCATTAATAAGCGCAGTACAATCCTTGTAGTACTGTCCCTCTCCCGTTATAAAACTGGGAAGGAACTGGTCCATACCACTAAACATAACTATATTTTGCGCCAGCAATACCACCGCTAAATATGAATAATAAATATATCTACCTGAATAATATAAAAATAGCATAGCCTCAATAAGGAGTGCTACCAGAACGTACGTGGACATGTATCTGCCAAAGCTTGCAATTCCCGTTGCCTCATATTCTGAGAACATCAACAGATACATGAAGTACATCATGATCCCATAGTAAATCGCAGCAAGTCCCATCCAAAGAGTAGTTATACGTACGCGCCTTCTGTCCCTCTTATCTTCAATCATCACAGATAGTAAAATAGCCAAAACAACGCAAACAACAATTATCCACACATAGGATAATTTACCAACCAAAGAGTATGAAAAAAGCGCATCAAAATACTTACTTTCTACTTCAGACTGATACGCGATACTTCCGTCATGCTTAATTGCTCCAATTATAGACGCAAAACTCAATGAGCTATAGCTCTGTCCTCTTGACTCTCTGCTCATATATTTGTCGATGTAGGCATTATATATGCGCCAAGGTACTATAGACACAGCTGTCGCCAGCACGCCTCCAACAATAATCTTCCATTTCTGTATAGAAGCTTCAGAGTAATACATATGATATACAACATAGAATATGAGTAATATAGGCAAAAATGCGATTGCAGTCAGTTTGCACAGAATAAGATTGGCCATGGCCAAGGACACCGTAACCAAACTGAACTTATCAAATCCTTCTGAAATCGTTATCCATATGATATAAAAGACAATCACACCCATGATCAGATCCTGATATAGAGTATGATAAAACTGCAATGAAGAAAACAATGGTATGGAAAACATAATTGCAGTATTAATAATAATCTTTGCTACCTTCTGACCTGTAGTAGTCTCTTTGGTATTCTTCCCAAGAAATCCTACAACTACGGGCATTATCATAGATGCCTGCAATATATGCATTCCTCTGTAAGCATTGGGTTCACTAAAGCCAAGTGATAACCTGCACCACAGAACCTCAAATAATGAAATTCCCGGAGGATAATCCCTATGAATAAAATATTTATCTGAAGTGCAATATAAGGCATCCAGATTATATGATTCTCTGACAAACCATCCCCAATGTGAGAATTCATCCCACATATATAGAAAACTACCTATATTGGTCAAGAAAATGAATACATAGATAAAGACAAATAACCCAAATCCGAGATCAAATCTATCCGTCACAGATGCAAATGATTTCTTCTTCCAAAACGAATGTAACAAAACTATAACTGATACGAGAATACCAATATATAGCCCTATGGAAATCTTTTCAAACAAACACCCTGTTAGAGACATCAAAATCACCTGCATGAAAAATGCAGGTGCCAAAGAAACTATAAATCTCTTATTAAATACTATGCCAAAGGCCATTCCTATCAAAACACAATATATGAATGGCAATAGGGCGCTTACAACTATCATAAAAAACCTCAATCAAGCCTAGTTAAAATGTAAAAACATAAGAAGTCCAAAAACAGTCTGTGTACCAAGTAACAAATTACTTACCCAGTAGACTATCTTATTCTTATCCGCTAATGAATAAGCAACGCCTGCGGATGTAAAAAACAAAACATACATTGCTATGTTATATCCCCATAATGTATCAAGCGTCCACTTCTGCTCCGGAAAAATAAGAATGATCCATTCCAAAAGTCCAAATACAAAAGTCAGCGCACCAAGAGCATATATTCTCAATTGTTGGCCGCGGTTCTCTCCACCAATAACTAGTACGGCTACCAGAACAAATATCGCATATATTACTGCTCTGATTATTATAACGGGAATGCTGGTTCCATCAGTATTGTATAACATTACGCTCTCAAATGGCGAAAAGCCCAGTGGCGTTACATTATATGACATAGAATAGACTACCCATATAGTTGTTGGAATAAATGCAAGTGCAATAGTTATGCACCTGAGAAGTTCCTTGCATTTCTTATTAAAGAAAAAGCCAATTGTAAAGAATGTGCCAGCTGGTGCAAAACACTGATAAAAGCAGGGCTTAGCCAAGACAGACAAAAGCATTGCAATAGCCAATAGTATTGCCATTTTAATCTCCAACTTTTTGTCTGACCTCAATATAAGCACAAACAGAATCACAGAAACAATAGCAAAAGGCTTGACACATAAATATGTCAAGTTGTGGTAAGGAGCTGTTGCTCCGGATGTCAGATAAATCCCCAGCATCGTACTAGCATAACTTCCACCTGAACCAAATACCTTAAGCGTAACCGGCCAGATAAAACTCAGGGCTGATCCAGCCAAACATGCATACCAGTCAGATGTATCAAATATCTTCTTAATTCCTAGAATCTGAAGAATATTAGAGCATAAGGCAAATATAACCACATAAACAACAGTAGCAACAGTAAAGTCATTAAACACCTTAACCAATGCTGCTATTATATAAAAAAATAGCGGGTACGATCTTCTCGCAAACGGCAAATGCCCCTCATCTAAAAGCCTTCTAACATTATTAAGATGATCAAAGGTATCTCCCGAATCAGCAGTAATAAACGGATAAAAGTTATACACATATATCGTGGCAACTATAAGCGAAAATATTAAAGCCTTAATCGCAAAAGCATTTTTCTTCATAAAAGCTATTCCTCTCACGCGCTCTCTTTCATTTCATCATGTTTATCAACGAAAATAAACATTCCTAAAACTATACATGCCATAATCAAACTAATCACCAAAGATACTTTCTGGATCCATGTACCATTATAGCGTATAATCACATTTCCCACTTCGTATGGTGGAATAATATAAGATACCATTCCATCTTCATCTGCAATAATATCATATCTCTTACCATTATCTGCATTAATCGCAGAATAGCCCTCATACATCATGTACGGAACATGTATAACCTGGCTATCAGAACTATTATTTTCTGTAATGGACACACTAATCTTTCCATTATCATCATCTATCTGATACTCGTATACTATATCTTCACTGCTGCAAGTAACTGTTCTCTCTCTATTCCCTAGTTCATAAGGATTGATATTCTGGGGAACATATAAAATATCAGTAGTTTCAGATTGGTATTCATACCCTGCTGCATCCTTGCCCATCATCTGCGTCAGAGTATCCCTTACAAAAAAGTAACCAAAGCAAGTAATCAAAACATAAACTGATGACACAATAGTTATTAGCACTACTGCCATACTATACTGTGAATCGCGCTTAATAATCTCTGCCATAAAAGCGGTGCCAGCCAATGCACCTATAAAATATATTCTCCATGTAAATTGCATGAAACCGAATATCTTTTCAACAGGGCTCCAGATAAATCCAACACACATAAGTGCTGATAAGACAAGGAATACCGTAAGAAACAATATTTCTTTCTTAGACATGCTCCTAATTTTACCTTTTACAGCAAGGAATACTACCGCAAGCACAATAACAATTGGTGCTCCTCCCACCTCTGATAGCGGTATATCTCGCCCTGTTATTGCTGATAGTGCAATAGACACATGCATAGGAATAAATAAAGCAAAGAGATTCTGAGGAGCATGTGATAATGTACTGCCAATCTGCCCATGATACGTATACTCAACAAGCTGTTCCAGCATCGGCAAAATGTACCACAAAGATAAACCCGCACATAAAAGCGCTGCCATCACAGATCCCAAGATTACCTTGCTTCTATTGTTCACTTTTATCATGTCTACAGCAAATACAACAACCAAAGCGCATACTATCATTATTGTAGATATAACATGTGAGCAGATTACTCCGTTCATTCCTAGAGTCAAAAGAATTATCCCAGTTGTAAAATCTTTCTTTCTATCATATCTCTTTGATATAAGCATATAACCTAACACTATTACAGGAACAAACAAAAATGCAAAAGCCTCTCCTATAGATGCCTTTACAAATAAATCCATCAAAAAATATGGCTGCACGGCATAAATAAATGCTATTCGAAAAGCAAGTTCCTTATCATTACTCCAATACACGACGCAATATTTGCAAACAAAAAATGTCACCCACAAAAGAGTTAATACCATAATTTTGTAAGCCAGCACCGCTTCCAAACCACACCAAACTAGCGCAGCAAACGGATATAGGAATAAAGCGCAATAAAAGATAGGTATCGGATATCCATAGTGATAATAAACATCCCTGTACATATAAATCGGAAAATCCTTCAAGCTCCTGATTCTGCCGAGTTCCTTTCCCAGTTCGCCAATTCTCATAACGTGGAAATCCATATCCACGCCCCTGGGTGAGCACACCAAATAAGCAACGCTGATAAATAACATAAACAGCGTTGCTATTAGTTTCTCTTTACAAATTATTCTACTATTGCTAGTTACTGCAGTGTTCTTACCACTCATTTATTCTTATGAGTCCCCACTCTTTCTTTGGCCAGAACAGATAAAACAATCGTAAGTACCAATGATATCAAGCACCAAACATATAAGTTTACTGTCCCGAATCTCTTATATACGCCATGGACAAGATTGATTACCGGAACATGAATCAGATATGCATACGCTGATAAATTCCCTAAAATCACAATGCTTCTAAGGGCTTTATTCTTGCTAATCAAACCCTCAATCTGTTCATTCAACATTGTAAGAGAAAATATCAAAAGGACCGCTGGAATAGTAAAATAGAATCCACTATTTATAAACCATCTGATTGGTGACTCTTTTACCTGGCCAACACATAATAGCGCAAGCGAACCTATAACTCCCAGCCCCAGTAAAATCCATCCTTTACTAGTAGCTGCAGTGCTCTTCCCCTCTATACTCCAGCCAGAAGCATACAAATAGCCCATTTGTATACCGATCATATAATCACTGAGCCTTAATATCGGACATTCGTAAATATACCAAAATGCACTATCTGTTCCCAGAAAACTCACCAATAAAACATCAATAATCATGGTAAGTAAAAAAAGGATGCCTGAAATCAATAATGGTTTATTTATCCGCTTAGTTATCTTCACCAAAGCAGGTGTCAACAAATAAAAAAAGAAACTGGCAGACAAATACCATGACACTATATTATATTCGCTAAATATCTGACCTATAAAGCCACTACTTGGCAAAAAATCTGATATCAGCAATAGATTTGTTGCCAGCTTAATCACTGACAATACCACTTCCTTGGCCATATTCGCCAAATATTTATCTAAATCACTAATAACCCAAAGGAACAATGCTATAAACGTCATGATAACATGGAGTTTATATATCTTCTTGACCTTCTTAGTTGCATACTCAAAACTACTCTTTGCACTAATAACATCATCTTTACCAACATCATGTAAAGCATTCAGAAAGCCGCTAAGAATAAAGAAAATAGCAACTCCCCACCTTGAAAAAACGTCATCAGCAATAAGATTATGGGATGCAAATACACCTAAAAAGGCAAAAGCTCTCAGGAATTGGAGCGAAACGTATGTATTCTTTTTTTTCATATCAGTATTTATAACGCTCACTCTTTCCTAGTTCAACCTCCATTACATTTATAGCTACGCTCTACTGTCTCTCCATCATCACAAAATATTCATCCTGAAAAACAATATCATAATCAGCTTCAAGATTAGCCAAAAGATCGCTATAATCTAAGTTTTCAGTTCTAATGACCGCATATTTCATTCTACTATCAACCTGCATATTGTACATGTAGTTGATTCCAGAACCACCTGGCACAGACAAACACATTCTGTCAATTACACCATAATAAGCAACAGTATTGTCATATCTGTCCTTACTTTTAGAAATATCAGTCAGCTCATCAAATTTGTTTCTCTCAGCCACCAAATTTTCTCTAATTTCGTATGTATGCCCACCTTCTACCAGAGCATTTTTGTACATCTTCCATGCCCCACTTATAGCCAAGGTGCTCACTATAACAAATACTATCATCGTGCCAAGAGTTCTAGTATCTCCATTTGCTTCTTTATCTTTTAATATGCATTCTGATAATAATCCCATTATCAAACCTGTATTAATTAATCTAGCAACAGAATTTGGTTCCCCAGTATCCAAGAGGCATATACCTACCAAGAATCCCACAATATAATACATCGGTAAAAATGTTGAATACTTTGGCACTCGCAAAAAATTATATACAGTAACAGCCACCATCACAATGTAAACTATAAAAAACCAAAACATAGGTTTACTATCGTAATGAATAACATTGAACAAGTTTACTACTTCAAGATTATTGACCAGCCCATTGATCATTGACTTAATTAAAATCCAAAGCCCCATATTATCCGTGGCTTCAGCGACTCCAAATGGTGCCGAAGTAAAATGAAGTCCCGTCATAGCTATTAAAGTGCACACCGCACAAATACTGATTATAAAGCAAACTTTTATTATTATATTCCACTTACATCTTTTAAAATAGTCGTACATCAATAACGGAAGTACAATTAAAAACGGTAAAAAAACAGTTGATGAAAAAATAACAGCAATAAATATTCCAACTTCTTGCCAAATTATTCTTTTTCTCCCATTAGTTCCAGAAAAAATCGACTCATTCTTATGAACATATAATACTATTCCAACAAGTATCATTCCCAACGCATATCGTTCCCCCTCCGATGTTGCATACATGGAATAACCTACTGTATAAAAAGAGCACATATAAAAAGCTACTACTTTTACAATGTTAGCCTTTGTAGCGTTAGTTAATGTAAGAAAAGCAAACATAGCTACAGATAACATTGCCACGTTTGCCAAAGTCATAGAATATAATTTCCAGCCAAAAAGCTTTCCAAATACAAAGTAAGGAAAAAGCGGTGCTGCTCCCCAATTATAAAAACCGCCAAACGGTGCCACAGATCCGTTAAATCCGTAGTAACCGTGAATTCCCCCATAGTTAACTAGCGCATCTATCTGCATCCACCAAAAGGCTGAATCTCCACCTGAAGCGCATAATGTCCTAATAGAAACTCCATCTCCAATTATACTTGTCAATAACACTGGAAAGATAATAGGTATTAGTGAAATAATAAATACTATGAATATCTTTTTTATTTTGCATAAAAAAAAAGTTCCCTTTTTGTCCAATTTCATCATTCTTCCCTTGAAGTGCCTTGTTCGCGATTATCTATTACCTCTCTAATTATATACTGGGGAGCTTTATTTAACGAAATATAAATACGTCCGATATACTCTCCAATTATCCCCAGCATTAGTAAATTCAGCCCGCCTATGAAAGTTATTACTGCCATAAGCGCACTAAACCCCATAACATAATTTATCCCAACTATCTTCATCACTATGGTAAAAATACCATATAGAAAGCTTATCAAAGCCATTATTCCACCAATTGCAGTAGCCATTCTGAGCGGTTTAACACTGAATGCAGTAAAACCATTCATCCATAAAGCTATAAGCTTTCTAAACGTGTACCCGGATTCACCCTCCATCCGATCTTTATGGTTTATCTCAATATTGCTTATACTTTTGGTAGATCTCAGCACCAAACCTATTACATATGGAAACGGATTAGTATACTTAATTACTTCATCTGCAATTAACCTTCTCATAGCAAAATAGCTGGAAACTTCCAATTCTTTAGGCTTATTAAGCATAAATCTAAGCATCCAATCATTCACTCTACTCCCAAAATTCCTAAAATTGGAATGCTTTTTGTGAGTGTATTTTGCATACACAACATCCTTTCCACGTTTAATTTCATCTATAAGCTTAAGACATTCATTTGCTGGAGTCTGCCCATCATCGTCAAGGCAAACAACTATGCTACCATGTACGTGATTAAATCCCGCCATCAATGCCGCATGTTGCCCAAAGTTCTCATTTAGATTTATTCCTACGATGTATTTATCCTTACTACACAATTTGGCAATAGTACCAAATGTATCGTCAGGAGATGAGTCATTTACTAACACTATTTCGTAATCGTAATTCGCCATAGTCTGCTTAATTTCATTAACAACTATTTCAATAGTCTTGCTAGATTTATAGCAAGGTATGACGAAGCTAATCAATTCTCTGTCCATATAAAATCCACCATAAATAAAATATTCTCTTGTTTTACTTCGTTAGCCTATACAATTGTATCCTGCTAACATTCTCAGCAAATAAGCTACCCCCCAAAAACATGCCAACAGTATATTACATTCCCAACCATATATACTATCTTATTAATATTCTTTGTTTTATATATGTATATCCATTCTGTAATAATAATCAAATATAGAAGCATTCCCATTCCATATACTCCCCAAGCAAAATTACCATCTAATTTTCTAGGCCCATCTTCAGCCAAAAACAATTGCTGTAAATGAGAAATAACAAACATTAAAAATGCACATGTTATCCTAGAAAAATCAATATTATTTTTTTTACCAAAATGAAGATATAATAGGGTAATTAGTACAAACATCGGAAACAGAAGATTGCAAAACTCGTATATCAAAAAGTTTCCTTGGACATTTCCAAAAAGATAATCTACAAAATTCTCTGCAGAGATGACTATTGATGCCTTCTCACTTTCGTCAAATACAACTCTCGTTTGAAAGAATACAGGTACCATCGAAAGAATTCCCATCAATGAAACTAATAATACACTTCGTATGCTCTTGCCATGACTAACTAGCAATACATGGATAAACACAAATGCCACCATTGGAGCAAACGCCAGCACGAAATTTGGCTTACTCCAATTACACATTATCAAAAGCACCAAAAATAGCAGCAAATATCTAGCTCTCAACTTTTTCGACATTTGAATATCATTAAGTATTTCAAACCACAAACATAATACACCAATGCTCCATAACCGCATAACCAAATACGTAATATTGTGCCATGGTTGCGATACAACTGTATAATGAGTATAAAAATAAGGAAAAACTACTGGCACATACAAGCTATTCACAAAAATACTCGAAATAGCCACGAACAATATCACACTACTATCTAATATTGAATTAAGTCTTCCATATACGTATATATATGAAGCGCCAATAGTACAAGCAATAATTACCACCATTACTATAGTTAGTACTTCATTCGTATGACCGCTTAAAGAACATATCTTAATTATCAAATGCGCCAATGAATATCCCTTATTTCCGGATATTACGGTGCTTATATGCGCCACGAAATCACTTGAAAACTTACCAACAATAAAATTAAAAAACAAGCTCCCAGATAATACGCAAATTAAACTGATAATTATTCCATCTATTATCCATAAACAATTGTTTTTTCCTGTAAAAGTCCCTTTATTCAAATCGTTTTTCCCCTATTTTTTTCGACCATATAATACTGTCATTTCCACAACATATCATATTTTTTCTTGTCACGCTCTATCATGTAATCCATCAAATACTCTTTATATCCATACTGCGGATCATACCCTAATTCCAGCCTTGCATTTTCTATATCCATAACAAAGCTAACAAAGTTAGCTTTCTCAGGCCTGTAAATAATTTCTGATTTACGAGAAGCTGGAGAAAAGACATCTATGATTCCTTCTATCTGTTCCTTTAATGTGGTCTTAATACCCGTTCCCGCATTATAAAGGCCGCAATCTCTCTCAACAAATAATGCTTTAAACATCATTTGACACAAGTCCTTAACATATAAAATATCTTTATACGCATCTGGTGATCCCCATAATTCGATTGGCTCTCCTTTTATTGCTCTTTCAATCATATATCTATAGGCAATAACATGCTTCTCACCATCAACATAGTACTCTGTTTCCGGATTATATAGGTATACATTGGGCAATCTAAATACAAAGCTTTTAATCCCAAATTCCTGCCTATAGTATTCCATGGTTTCAACCACCGTTGTTTTTGTAATCGTATAAAAAGCATGGTCACCAGTATATAACAGCTTTCTAGGCATATCCGGGGATAATATATCCTTTTTCCCCCAATACCCTGCTTGCTCTGCCCACGTTTGAGAATAAAGAAATCTATCAGCATTATTTTTTCTAGCATATTCAAGCATTCTCAACGAGCCTAGAATATTAGTATTCGCATAAACAAAAGGATTATTATCTTTTAAATAAGCAGGCAAAACCCCCGCCAAATTAACTATTGCATATATATCATCTGCTGGAAGGCTATTGAAATCCTCATCTTTGGTAATGTCTACTCTGCAATATTTTATGCCTTTATTCTTGTAATAATCAGTTTCTTTTCGGCCAACCGCAATAATTTCATATTTTGAAGAATCTAAATGTTCTATGCAATAATCAACAAAATATGCACCAATATTCCCAGTAGCTCCAAAAATAATTATTTTCTTCATTCTTTTTCTCCGTTAATAACCTGTCTAATGACATACAGAGGCCTTTTCTTCACTTGAACAAAAATGTTTCCAACATACAATCCAAGTACTCCAATTACCATTATTTCAATGCCACCTATTAATACGGTCGTAGCTATAAGGCTAGTCCATCCTACAGAAACTTGAGCTACTTGATGGTAAATTACCAGTATGATAATCGAAATAAATGCCACTGCACTCATAAACATTCCCAATTTAATGAATAACTTTAGAACTTTGTCAGACTGCGATGTTAACAATTCAAGTGCCAAATCAATACGCTTTTTCAGTGTATACCCCGACTTTCCAGCATATCTTGCATCATGCTCTACGTCTATAGCTGTTTGTTTGAAGCCAAGCCATTTCAAATACATCACATATGCTCTATGTTCTTCCCTCATTTGGCAATAACTATCTATAACTTTCCTATTAACAATACTAAAGTTACATAGCGCTCCATCGTAATTACCGTCAGTTGCAAAACGATAAATACCATAAAAAAGATTTGCCAACAAAACCTTGGTTTTTTTATCCTTTCTGTCTTTTCTTCTGCCAAATACGATATCATATCCTTCTTGCGCCTTATTCCACAATCTTATTATTTCTTCAGGTCGATCCTGCAAGTCGCAATCCATTACAACAATCCATTCTCCAGAAGCAAATTCTAATCCTGCCAAAATAGCTTTCATCTGCCCAAAATTTCTGGACAACTCTATACCTTTAACTTTACCATCTTTTTTGCACAGATTCTCGATTTCTTCCCATGAATTCTGTGGACAATTATCGTTTACAAGTACTATCTCATAATCATCCGTTATCTTAATGAGTGTATTGCTCAATCTTCTGTATAATTCTGGCAAAGCCTCTCTGCACCCATAAACAGGTATTACTACAGATAATCTCATTTCTTATTCACCCCAACAAAGAATATACACATATTCCCAAAATAATAACTGCTAAAGCCAGCAATTTCTGAACATTAACCTTTTCCTTAAAAATCACCACACCAAAAACAGTAACATAAAAATAGCTTGAAGCTTCCAAAACTGGTCCCATCGACAACGGAATTCCCTTGTATGCTAGTATAGACATAAAAGTAGTAAAAACAAATAAAACATAGGCTGTGATAACAAGAGGATTATTATACTCGGCTATCTTTGAGTCGTAATGTCTGTTAGCCGCAATCTTTAATAACACCTGTGAGATAGCTCCTATGAAAACACCTAACAGCAATAAAACAGCGTATTCTATCATGGCTTATCAGCTCCCCTTTTTGAGTTGACATCTGAATATACAAACATAACGATACCGATAATAATAATTAGTGCACCAATTATTTTTCCATAAGATAAATGTTCATGAAAAAAAATAAAGCCCCATACAATTCCCCATACTATAGTAACAGCTTTATTTGCATATGCTGTTGTAAGTGGAAGATACTTTATGATCTGCTGCCATCCAATAGCATATATCCCAAGTAGAAATATAATTCCTGCATATTTCAAACAGAATCCTGCACTCATAAAGTTTTCTCCAGCAGCCAATTTGCTAAGCACTCCGCTCAAAGAATATACCATCATGAGAACATTTAATAAAACAACTGTCTTGAGTCGACTCATTTATTACCCTCCACCACAATAGTCTTATTCCATTATAATGGGCATATATTTTTCAATTCCTGAAACAGAATCTGCAGCCATTATAAAGTAGCCATGTCTCGTGGCACTATCTTTTATTTCCCCATCAATGCTATCGGGAATATCAGCCTCAACTAAGTATTCAGGATGCTCGTCTGAAACCCTATTATACATATCTATGTCCTCTTGGGTGCATATATAATGTATACCAACAGCAGACACTTTTCTATCAGGTTTTAAACTAGGTTCTTCGCCCAACGCAATATTTATAACGGCCTTCACAAAATCAATTCCAGTCGAATAATGGACCAGAGTACTTCCAATAAAATCACCGCCCATCCTCGCTCCAATCTCAATTATTACTATGTTTCCATTACTATCGATTTTTAATTCGGAGTGCGATGCTCCATTCTTTATTTGCAAGCTGTCTAATGCATGTGAAACAACTTCTTTAACCCTATTGATTGTTTGTTCATCTACTCCCGATGGTTGAATATGTCCAGTTTCAATAAAATTAGGTGAACCTGTAGTATACTTTTTAGTCATAGCCAAAAACGTATGATGGCCTTTCCAAGAAACACACTCGACACTATACTCGTTCCCTTCAACAAATTCCTCGACAAGAGCCTTTTTTATAAAGCCTTGTTCTTCAGCAGTCTCTATTGCTTCATCAAGTTTGCTTGGATCATAAACCTTTACAATTCCCCTACTGCCAGATCTATCTAATGGTTTAACAATAACTGGATAGCTTAGTTCACAATTAATATCCTTAATACTATTAACCATTATACTTCTAGGCGAAGGATCATTGTTTTGAGCAAATGCCTCTCTCATCAAGTGTTTGTTCGTCGATAATAATGTGCTATTCTGCGAATTTCCAACAAGATTCATTTGTTGTGCAACGTAATTAACCGTTACAACAGCCAAGTCTGATGCTATGCTACAAATTCCATCAACATTTATTTGTTTACACTTATCTAGTATTTCTTCTTTCTCAATAATACTAATTGGATAAAAGAAATCTGCTAAAGTTTCCCCTATATCTCCCGCTTTCCAGGCAAATACATGTGTTTCTAACCCCATTTCTTTAGCTTTTAAAATCAATGGCGCCTGTAAGTATGAGGCGCCTATTATTGCTATCTTTTTCATCTCAGTATTCTCCCACTCCTATATTCTCAATTTATCTATGAGACCATTATTTTCTACTATAAAATAGCTTTACAAGTTCTATAACTTTGCTCTGATCTTCATAGTTCATGCCATAGTATAAAGGCAAACGTAGCAATCTTTCACTCTCTTTTGTAGTGAACTTGTCTTCGCCATGAAATACACCATACTTTTTCCCAGCAGGAGCACTATGCAACGGAATATAGTGAAAAACAGCCATCACGCCATTCTCTTTTAGGTAAGAAATAAGTTCTGTTCTTTCATATAAATCTTTGGATTTAATATAAAACATATGCGCATTATGTTTACAATTTGTAGGCACAAATGGCAATGAAATAATTCCTTTATTTTCTAATGGTTTCAATTCTTCATAATATCTATCCCATATAGCCATTCTATTGCTGAATATTTCATCTGCCTTAAGCAGCTGTGCCCATAGATATGCACAATTTAATTCGCTTGGCAGATATGAAGATCCTGCTTCTACCCAAGTATATTTATCAATTTGCCCTCTAAAGAACTTGCTTCTGTTAGTTCCTTTTTCTCTAATAATCTCAGCAAGTTCAAGTTTATCCTTATCTTTGATAAGAATAGCACCGCCTTCACCCATGCTGAGATTCTTGGTTTCATGAAAACTATAGCATCCAATATCACCGATAGTTCCCAAAGCCTGTCCCTTATACTCAGACATTACTCCCTGTGCAGCATCTTCAACAACAAACAAGTTATGTTTCCTCGCAATGTCCATTATCCTATCCATCTCGCAAGAAACACCCGCATAATGTACTGGTACAATAGCTCTTGTTCTATCAGTTATTGCTTCTTCTATAAGGTTTTCATCAATATTCATGGTATCCGGTCTAATATCCACAAATACCACTTTTGCACCGCGAAGGACAAAAGCATCTGCCGTAGATACAAAGGTATAAGAGGGCATAATAACTTCATCGCCCGGTTGAATATCACATAACAAAGCAGCCAATTCAGTCGCATGTGTACATGATGTCGTCATTAATACTCCACCAGCGTTTGTGTGCTCCTTAAACCACTGATTGCAGAGTTTAGTATATTTACCATCTCCACATATTTTCCTATCCTTTATTGCATCTTCTATAAATTCTACTTCGCCACCAACTACAGGTGGTACATTAAAATTAATCATGCTTATTTCCTTATACCATCAATATTCTTTCTTCAAAAACAAGAGATACCTTGCGCCAATGCCATCATCTACGTCCACTTGAGGTCTTACGAAAAACCCAATACTTTTGTATAACAAAATTAAGCGGTACTGTAATTAACAAACTTAGAACAGGCGCAATGTACTCATTTATATGGCATACTTCAACCCATACCATCAGAAACATCTCACTCAGAAACAAACTTGTAAAAGCGTACGAAGCATAAGTTTTCAAAAGCGCCAATATCACATTTCTCTTCTCACACAAGCCTTCTTTAAACACGTATTTGTTATTCCAATAAAAAGACCAGGCAACACTGAGTACAAACATCACAAACTGTGCAACGTAAACATCAATGCCGGGCACCAAGCCAAAATGCTTCAAAATAAATAAAGTCACAGCATAGATGATATATCCTATAACAGTATTGCTTAATCCCACAATTCCAAATTTAATAAACTGTTTTATCATAATTCTCAAAACTCATTTATAGCTTTTATAACATAATCCTGTTCTTCCACCGTCATTCCATTATACATAGGAATTGAAAGAACTGTCTTGGCATATTCTTCTGTTATAGGAAAGGAGCCTTCCCTAAAACCAAGGTATGCGTATGCCTCTGACAAATGTGGCGGTATAGGATAATGAATTATAGTTCCTATCCCTTTCTTATCCAAATATTCAACCAGCTCATCCCTGTAATCCGACTTAACCACAAACTGATGCCAGGTATGTGTCGCCCCATCACGTATTGTTGGTAATTGAATCTTATCATTGGACAGCTGAGAAAGATATCTATCCGCTATCTGCTTTTTCTCATCTAGTAGCTCATCTAGATGCCTCAATCGCACTCTTAATAAGCCAGCCTGAAGCTCATCTAATCTGGAATTGGCACCGACAACCTTGTTATAGTATCTCTTTTCAGATCCATAGTTTCTGAAAACCCTCGTATCAATATCTATTTGATCATCATTAGTAACGATAGCTCCTGCATCACCAAAAGCACCAAGATTCTTGGATGGATAAAAAGAGAAGCAACCAATATCTCCAAATGTTCCTGTCTGCTGTCCATCAAATTTCGCTCCATGAGACTGTGCGCAATCTTCAACTAATCTTAGATTATGCTTTTTACACAAGTCAACTATAGGTGCCATATTAGATGCCTGGCCGTACAAATGCACTACCAGAACCGCTTTAGTCCTGTCTGTAAGCTTTTCTTCAATCTTGGATGCATCAATATTGTAATATTCATCAGGCTCTACAAATACAGGAGTTGCTCCATTCATGGTTATACCCATGACTGATGCAATATATGTATTTCCCTGAACGATTACCTCGTCCCCCTTACCAATTCCAAGTATTCTAAATGCAATCCATAAAGCATCTAGTCCACTGGCAAGCCCTACACAATGCTTCGCTCCAACATAAGCAGCAAACTCATCTTCAAATGATTTCACTTCATTTCCCAATACATACCATCCGGAACGAAGAACTTCTACTGCTTTTTCTTCAAATTCCTTTTGGTACATATAAAAACCTCTATCTAAGCGATTAGGCATTATTCTATCCATAATCAGCATTCCTTCCTATATAGGTATCCCTTAACAATAATCTTTTTGCATTGCGCCAAGAGCATTTCAATACATATTGGAACAACAATCATTGTTGCATAATAAAGCAGAGCCTTTATCCAACTTGAGCTTATATCCACATACCTATTTAATATAGTCATAAGCAAAATATGATATAAGAAAATATACAACGTATGTTTCCCTATAAATTCTAATGGCAGAAAAAGTATACCTGTTCCAGCTCCAACATTCCACAAGCATAGCGTTAGCATTATTGTAACAGCAAATAATAGCAGCGTAACTCCCGGAGGATTTATATCTGTTCCTAATAGTGCAGGCTTATCCATGAAAAACCCTTTTGTAATGATAATGTACATAATTGCAATCATTGAAATCGTACAAACAAATCCCAATAAATTTCTCTTGAGTTTGAGCATATTCTTAACTTTATCGTAGTACAGTCCAACCAACATTCCAATATACATACATAAAATATACGAGCCACCAAACAATTTACTTGCATATATTCCAGAAATATCAGTGTAAAGATTGGAAACACGGGCAAACATGCCCAATACTACCCCCCCCTAAAATTTCGAGTGATATTTTCCTATAGCCTGATAAATGATCCAATTCTTTTATTAGCAAAAACATAACTGGCGATATCAGTAGTAACTGTATATATAACAAAACATAATAATAAGGACCAGCAGCATTGAAATGCCAAATAGAATTATAAAATGAGTCCCAACTAAAACTACGATCAAAAAAACAGCGTACAAAAAAAGTTGCAACAACGTATGGCACAAAAATACCACTAATTCTTGCTACAACCTTTTTATACAAAGGAGTCTTTGAATTATTATATGACCAGTATGTCGTAACTCCCATGATCAATATAAATAATGTTACAGAGAACCATGAGATTCTTTGTATTCTATCATTTGAATATAATGTATTTCGTGAATGATCTGTAATAACAGCCAAAATAGCTAATCCTTTAGCTATATCAACCCATTTTTCTTTATATACAGCGCCGCAACATCCCATAATTTTTCCCCAACATACTATTCCCATTTTTCCCAAAAACCATCTACATATTCTTTCATAAGCTTATAATCTTCATCCCATTGTTTGTACTTAACATCACCTCTTTTGTCTTTAAAATCATAATTATTTACGAGAAATTCCCCCAAATATAGTGATAACTTCTTCTGACCATTCCAGTTCATATGGCCCCAATCAGCATAATCACACAAAAAATCTAATCCAATCTCCTCTGTGTATTTATTTAAATTCAAAAATGTAACATTTTTAGACTTACAGTAATCATCAACTGCATTATAATACGAAAACCATTCCTCATAATAAAAAGTATACGGTGTCTTAATAAAAACACATTTACAATCATTCTCTTCGCATAATTTTATTATAGAGTCTAACCAAAAAATTGTTCTTTCTGGCAATTGTGAAATAGGAATATCATCCGGAATCTCAGGCGTCTCCATTTCATTTTCCACCATATATATAAATGATCCATTTAGGATGTTGTGCTTATTTTTTTTATATTTGTAATCATTGTCTGTCAGTTCTTTCCATCTTCCATGATAAGCAATAATGGGAAAATATAATTCCATTCTAGCTTCTTTTGTTCGATTCCAAATAGCTTGGATTCTATACCAATCGTTTTTCATGTGATCAAATGCAAAATGTGCTTGAGTAGTACCAATTTCGCTCCCTGCCCCATTTGACATCACATCGATTACCACGGCTTTAGGCGACTGTGTTTCAAACACTTGCTTCAAATAATAAAAAGTAGTTCCAAGTTCCTGCTGATCACATGAATAGTTATAACTAGTTATCCCATAGTCATTCCAAATAACATTAGGATTAATATTACAATGAATATTACTAGACCCTAAAAAAACAACATCCAAAGAGTTATCATCTAAACTATAGAAGCCATCTTGTTTCTCGCATAACATATTTTTATTTATCAATACATTTACATTAGGGCCAACTTCGTATTCTTTGAGTGTCAGTATCGTAGTCAAACGGCCTATTATCAAGGCTAGTCCACTCAAAAAAAGAATCAGTTTTATCAATTCTTTTCTCGTCATTTCAGATTCTCTCAATATTGAAAATAGATAAAATTACTTGCATCAAATATAGATCCATATATTCCAAAAACTAGAAGAAAAATTATTATTGCGTAATATGCTATCCACCGGACAACTATGCATTCATTTTGCATCTTTTCATATATGCTTATTCCATGCTCTTGCAATAATGCAATCATAAAGGCCAGGACCAGCGATACGATTAATACAATCCATTCCTTCAAATCCACACCTTGATTAACCAGCGTTCCATCTGTTAATACCCATGGATTCCATTCAAATATTTTTTTTATAAAAACCAACGCACTCCTAAGAGATGGTGCTCTGAAGAAAATCCATGCAAAACTCACCAATCCAAAAGTCATTAAAACATTACATCTTTTTGACATCTCTTTTCGAAATGGAAATAATTTTTCTATTATCTGAAAAAAGCCGTGAAGGGCACCCCAAATCAGATACTTAAATCCACTTCCATGCCATAATCCACTTATCAAAAAAGTAATTATCAGATTCAGATATTGCCGAGTCTTCCCCTTTCTATTACCGCCCAATGGAATATACACATAATCTCTAAGCCAATATGACAACGAGATATGCCACCTTCTCCAGAAATCAGAAACACTGTCCGCAAAGTATGGGTGATTGAAATTTCTAACTATTCTTACCTCCATAGCATATGATAATCCATAAGCTATAAGTGAATATGCAGCAAAATCAAAATAAATCTGAATTGAATAAAGAATCACAGCTATAACCAATGTAATCCCACTATAAGATGATAATTCAGACCATATGCCATCAACAAACATTCCAGCTCTGTCTGCAATAACTATTTTGTAAAAATATCCTAGTGCGCATATGAGCATTCCACGTTTTATACGCTCAAAGTTTATTGATATATTTTTTACTTTTTCAAGTTCATGCTTTATTTCTTTATGCCTCTCAATAGGTCCGGCTATAAATTTGGTAAAAAACGCAAGCCATAAAGCTACGTCCAGAAAATTTCTGTCAACTTCATCGTTTGAATTGTATATATCGGTCAAATATGAAATTGCCGAAAACACATAATAGGAGACTCCAACCATGGATAATACTGATATTTCATCTGCATTAATACATGTATATTTCGCCAAAACCGATACTATATAATTGAAATATTTATTATATATGATAATCGAAACAAGTAATATAATGCTCATAATGAAAAACAGTTTCTTATGAGTAGAAGAAGCTAATAGCATTGATAGTACATAAGTAAAAACAGTAACTGCCAATAGAGTAGTTACTGTCCATACACCACCAAGTAAATACGCAAAATAATAGCTAAATACAAGCAATAACGGTTTCTTAAAAGTATTAGGCAGCACGTACCAACACACTATGGTCAAAACTGCAACTAAAACAAATAATGGAGAATTAAATAGCATGTTCTACAATCCCTCACCCACCGGTTAATTATTTTATCAAAATAACTAGACATTTATCTGTCTGTAATACTCATCTTTTAACATTCCGTACCACTTCCAGCCTACTAACCGTCCATCTATTACAAAATGCTCTCTAAATTCTCCTTCATATCTAAAACCAGCTTTCTCATAAAGCCTTATAGCAGAAGTATTGTCGGAATGCACACTCAAAAACACTCGTCGCAGTCCCAGCTCCTGAAATGCTTTTTTCAAAATAAGCTGAGTAGCTTCAAATGCAATCCCCTTACCCTGGGCAGCCTTCCTTATAGTAATCGCGTATTCTGCAGTTCCATTTTCAATATCTATATCCTTTAGACTAATAGTACCAAGATACTGATCATTGCTATCCACGATAGCATAGTGTAAGCACTCTCCAGTTATAACCTGCTCAGGTATTTTAGAAGACATAATAAAACCAATAACGTCTTCTTTGGTTGCATCAAGCATACGTTTTTTAAAAGCCTTCTGAAAATCAGGATCATGCATCCACTCTAGCATTAATGGCGCATCTTTTTCCTCTAGCTCTCTAAGAGCGATAGCACAATTACTTTTCTTCATACCTATCCTCAACAATATATGGAGGACGATTTCTAGAAGCGTCAAACGATCTCCATAGATATTCGCCTAGTATTCCCATAGATGACATGGTTATTCCAAAACTAAGAAGGTTAAAAATAAATAATGTCGTAAAACCACTAACAGAAATACCCCCACTCAGTTTAGCAATCAGAACAACCAATGCCCAAATAATTCCAATTACAAAAGACAATACGCCCACAATCTCAAGCATTCTTATAGGTAACGTCGAAAAACTAAAAAGAGTATCCGATACGAGTCGAATTTTTTTCTTAAGAGTCCACTTACTTTCCCCTATTTCTCTAGCTTTTCTAGTATAATACACGATTCCAGTTCTGAAACCACTCCACAAAATCTGACCGGTAATCGCACTGTTCTTCTCATCAAGACCATTTATGACATCAATGGCCTTTCGATCCAGCAAATAAATATCAAAGCCGTTTTTAGGCATTGTTGGAAGCGATGTTTTCCTGACTAGCCAATAGTAGAGATTTGCAAACCCAACCTGCGACTTGCTCTCTTCTCGTCCTTCTCTACATGCCAGCACCACATTGTTGCCTTGCTTCCAACTCTCTACCATATCGAGAATAAGTTCAGTTGGTTCCTGAAGATCAGCTGCCTTTATAACAGCACAATCTCCCGTAGCATGAGCTAATCCGCAAAGGCATGCAGCATGGGATCCAAAATTTCTTGATAAGGAAACCGCTTTTATATTCTGATCCTTCTTGGCTAGTTCACACATTACCTCATAACTCTTATCTTTAGAACCATCGTTAACCATGACGATTTCATAGTCATAGTCTATCTTATCTATAAACTTTTCCCTCAGATCCGAATACAATGGAATCAGATTGTCCTCATTGTAATAAACCGGTATTACTATAGATACCTTCATCTCTACTTCTTTTCTCCATTCACAATTTTTACAAACTCGTCATAATCTCTAATATACTCACTAGGATCATAATGCGTACTAGCAAGACACAGTAATACAGAATCTTCACTAAAATCATACATATCTTTCCATATCATTTTGGGCAGATATATTCCAGTATGCGGTCTATTTAGAGAATAAACCGCTTCGTTACCTTTACCGTCTTTAACTCTTACTTTGCTTGTCCCGGCAACATTAATCAGCACAAACTCTGTATTCTTATTAGCATGCTGACCTCTTACCACATCCTGATCAGATCCAAATATATAAAAAATTCTCTTAATATCGAATGGAATATCGTCCATCCCTTCAACTATGACAAGGTGGCCTCTGTCATCACCTTTTTGAGAAAACTCAAGCATTTGTGCCCGACTCAATACATTCATCCTTAACTCGTCCTTTGTTATTTTCAATGATAATTACTTATAAAAGCATTCTACCAATCAGAGTTCTAGATTCATCACATTTACATTTTAGACAACAATAAGTAGTGTATTTCACCACCAAAATTATCTAAGGTTTCTTCTGCTTTAATATTGTATCTTCCATCTATATCTTGTTTTATCTTTTCGTTATCTAAATCCGAATAATCAAAGTAATATAGCAAATACATTTTATCATCTGTCTCAAAATCAGTAACCATTTCACTGTATGAAATGGCATTTATTTTTATAGCATCATTACCTAATTCATCATCCACTACACGACATTTCTTTCCTCTATCCCATCCAGCATAAATACACTCCGCTTTTAAGCTATCTTGTGTAAAAATATCAATCCTATTTATGCTATCATCATCTGCAAATACTGCAATCATGCTGTCATTATAATCAATTGTACTTAACATCTTATCAATCAAATCATCTATGTAGGCATATTTATAATTATTTATAATATTATCTCCATACATCACCTTTTTCATATCTGTTGCTACAAGATACCCCTTTCCAGTTGGATACTTATTAAACATGTATTCCGATAAAACATCTGTATTACAGAATGTTTGTATAGAAAGCAAAATTAGTAAACATAGATTACATATAATGGCCACTATTCTTTTGGGAAAAGTTTTATGTACCAGTATCATACACAATAGCCATAACATAACAACAAAAAATACGTTATATCTATAAAGCGCATATGTGATATAAAAAGAATTGAATGTTGCAAAAATAACCAAAGCTCCTATCAGTGGGATTAGTACCTCCCATTTAGTAACTTCAATCAAGTGTTGCCTGTACATATATACTATGCAAAAAGCAATAATCAGAGAAGCTATCCAACTATAATTTAAACTAAACATATGAACAATCTTGCATACTACATATTTTGGATAAACCCCAAACGCGTTCACATCAGTTCCCTTTTGTGACACTTCACTATATCCTACAATCCATTTATGGCTTTCTTTATCGGGTAATTGCCACGTCAGCACATCGCCTTGTGCCAGAAATATTACTCCCTGAGTTATGGCTATCAAAAAACATGTAATAACAAACGGATCCTTAATAACGCTTATCAGCTTATCACCAATATTATCATGCTTATGACACATGATGGTAATAGCGTAAGCCAATGCATATCCAAACACTATAACTACACCCGTCTCCTTGGTCTGAAACATGCAGAATATCCAAAAGAAACATAGTATATATTTTTCTCTAATATGCGTATACCACATATAAACAAAAAATATTAGCAACATATAGTCTGGATTAACATGTGAAAAAGTACCCCAAAATATAGGAACGCACTGAAGAGTAACGCACAGTAAGAATGAGGCCAAATTATCAATGCCTAGCTTTTCCCTGCAAATCCTATAAATACATAGAACAGCAAAGGCACTCATTACAGTATTGACCATGCAATATCCAATCGAACTTCCTAATGTGAGAAACTCCCCTATTATACTAAAAAAAGAAAACATAAACGTGGTATGTCCCCATATTTTAAAATTCTCAAAGATATAATCCAAAGAAAACTCAAAGTTTCTGGCGCACTTATAAATCGCCCCCCAATATATACCGCCATCATATTTCTGCATATAATGAAACAATGGAAATCTAGCTATCAACACCAATATAAAGAGTAGCAACTCATATATGGATTCTTTATTTATCTGTATTTTGTCATTCACCGCCAAATTAATACCATAAGCAAGTAAAGAAACTACTAAGATAACAGCAAGAGCAATAGCTAATGATGAACTTTGCCCTACTATGCTTTGTCTATAAATTACCGCCCCCAAAAAGCAAGCAAAAACACCAATCAGTACTAGAAATTGATCTATAACACTATTTAAAAACTTATTATTCAACATAATCCGCTTGTCTCCCTATCACCACTTCAAAAATTCACACCATATCAGCAATAATAGCGGTGTTGAATAACCACACCGCACACTTTCGATAATATGCATCATAATACTTATCTTGAGAACATGATTCCATGATCCAGGAGCATCAAAAAGATGTTCCCAAGTCCAAAGAAAGTAAGCCCTCAAAAGCTCGTACCTGTCCATTGTAACAAAAATCTGAGATGATTTCTCCAAATACTTTTTTGGAGGTTATCTCATGAATTCTTCTA
>NZ_ATVX01000018.1 GCF_000420945.1 Butyrivibrio sp. VCB2006 | reverse complement strand
AAGTACAAGGCAAAATGGGCAGCATAATCATCTATCCAAAACGAAGCCAGAGTCTGGCGACTCTGCCATTGAATAAAGTGCGCTAATGCGCACAAATATCCTTGATCTGCTTGACTACAGAATAACTGTCAGGAAATATCAGTCAACCCCAACGCCGCTCCGCGGTGCGCTTGGCGCAGGGTTGACAGTTATTTCCTGGCAGTTATAGTAGTCAACAAGCAGACCAAGGATAAATATGATGGATACAACCATCGACAAAGTAAAAAGGTGATCACTGTTTATGTGACCACCTTTTCGTTTGATGTTATTTTGTTTGTTTTGCCTGTCTACTTGACAGACCCCAGATCACATTGACAGGTCCTTTTTGTTAGTTATCTTTCGCTACGAACAGCGTTCCAACTTTCTTTTTATCTATTATGTCATACAGACGCTCCGGATTCTTACCATTGGTGATAAGTACATCGATTCCGTGAGACGTGGCAAGCTCTGCTGCTTCAAGTTTGGTTATCATGCCGCCGGTGCCCCTATTTGACCCAGATCCGGAAGCAACTGATTTAAGTTCTTCTGTTATCTCTTCTACCCTGCTTATAAGCTTGGCGTTTGGGTCTGTCTGAGGATTTCCGTCATAAAGGCCTTCGATGTCGGAAAAAATGACAAGTTTGCTTGCATTGCAGAATACCGCAACAAGTGCAGAAAGCATGTCATTATCAGAAAAGAGCTTTTTATCTGATTCAATCTCCGCATGGCTGACAGAGTCATTTTCATTAACTATCGGAATAATATGGTTTTCCAAGAGAGCGTCAAAAGTATTTCTTAGATTCTGGCTTCTGACCGGATCCGCAATATCCTCATTATCCAAAAGAATCTGACCAACAATTCTATTGTATTCACCAAATAACTTGTCATATAAATGCATAAGCTCAGTCTGGCCAACTGCTGCTGCAGCCTGCTTGAGCTTAATTTCCTGAGGCTTTTGCGCAAGTCTCATTTTACCTGCTCCAACAGCAATAGCACCTGATGAAACAAGTACCAGATCATAGCCGAGATTCTCAACCCCTGCTATTGCTCTGCACAAGTGATCAATTGCTCTTATATCAATATTTCCGGACTCATTTGTAATAGTTGAGGTTCCCACCTTAACTACAATTCTCTTTTTACTTACGCTCATATAGGCTCTTCACTTTCTCGCTTTAACTTAATAAATCAAATCTTATTCAAGTTTATATCCATTTCCCTTTGGTTGCAATACATAAAAGCGAAACATGATTCTTTTTGTAAATAGAGCAAAGAAAAAGCCCGCATAAATGCGAGCTTATTAGTGGATTAGGCGGGAGTCGAACCCGCGTCCAAAAATTCATCCCCTGTCCTTCTACTATCGTAGTCAATTATTCTGAGGTTCTTCACCCCTGTTCCCTCAAGCCTTCGGAAATTGACAACCAAAAACAATCGGTAGCTTCATGATACGACCAGGACCGCAAAGCTTAAGCCATGTCGTTTCCTACAAAGTTTGACGCCAGTTACCGGATGTGTAGGTGCATCTGGGCTGACGGGCTGCACTTAGGCAGCGATTGCTAAATTATCGTTAGCGTTTAATTTTAATTTGAGGTTTAACGCACCATCCTGCGGATAGCTTCTCCAGCTTCAAAATCCCTGTCGAAACCTTTACTAACCCATATTTAATTATAAAAGCAGCTTTGGACTGCTTATCTAGTATATCGTAAGGGATAGCAAAAAACAATAGCCTGGTGGTTAAGTTTTCAATAGTTTTTGAGGAATAAAAACCGCCCCCGGACCTATTTCCGGAGGCGGAACACATCTAATCATGTTTATTATTCTTCATCGTTATCCTTAAAGAACTTCATCTCTTCATTGAGCTTTTCGGCAATTTCCTTGAGAGAATTTGCTGAGCCTGCAAGACTTGTAACAGTAGCTGAAAGTTCCTGCATTGAAGCTCCTGTTTCCTCTGAAGAAGCTGCATTTTCTTCGGAAATAGCTGAAAGAGCACTCATGGTATCGACAACCGCATTCTTGGAGGAATCACAGGTCTCTGCGCCTTCAGAAATAAGACGAACACCGCCAACAGTACTTCCGATATCCGAAAGCATTCCGTTTACTGCATCAAGGGTTTCTCCAAGAGCAATCTGCTGATCATTATTACCCTGCTTAACATCTTCCGCTGCAGCAACTGCCGCTTTACTCTGTTCAAGAAGTGATTCCATTTCTCTCTTGATATCATCAGCCATAGCCTTGGAATCCTCGGCAAGCTTACCGATTTCTTCCGCTACAACCGCAAAGCCCTTACCGGCCTCACCTGCTCTTGCAGCCTCAATAGAAGCATTAAGAGAAAGAAGGTTTGTCTGTGTTGCAATTGAGGTAATGCCCTCAACCTTCTCACTTATATTATTAACTGCATCCTGAGTTGCACCGATTGTCCTTGAGATATCATCAATCTTGGCAGTCATCTCTGCAGATGAATCCTGCAGGGATGCAAGAGAGTTACTTGAAATCTCAGAAGCTTCCTTCATCTTCTGGGCTATTCCGGACAGGTCATCAGTTGAATTCTGAACGTTAAGAACTGCGTCGCCGATTCTTCCAACATTTTCGGATGCACTCTGAATTTCATCAGCCTGCTGTGTTGCACCGGATGCAATTTCCTGAACTGCATTTGATACATCTTCTGCAGTCTGAGAAATCTGATTTGCCATATCCGAAAGTTCCTCAGATGAACTTCCTACTTCACTTGCGGATCTCTTAATATTTGAAACAATATCGTTAAGAGTACCTATAACCGAATTAGTTGCTTTAGAAATAAGGCCGAATTCGTCTTTTCTGACACCATATTTCTTATCGACAGTCTTAAATCGTCCATCAGCCAAAGCTTCAAAGGAATCCTTAAGTGCCGCAATAGGATCTGCAAAGCTCTTAGCCATCATGAAGGAAATAACAGCAGCAGCAATCAGCATGACTACGCCAACAACAACAACAAGCGTTGCTGACTTTCTGGCAGCTGACAATATTACTGTATCTGTAGTCGCTGTACATACACAGAAACCGGTTTTTGGTTCTTTGTAATATGCAACATAAGCGTTGTAGCCCTTACCTGTATCTACAAAGTAAAAGCCCTGGTCTTTGCCGGATACCATAAATTCCGAAGTTGCTCTGCTCTCTTCATCATGAGCACCTTCACCGATTTCATACTGTGAATGAGCAGCTACAAGGCCCTCTCTATCAACAATAAATGCATCATCAGACTTTGATGCAAGAAGATCATGAAAATTATTAAGATCATAATTTCTATGAACTATACCGATAATATTGCCATTATCCTTAATTGGAACAGCGAATGTAATCATTCTACGGCCATTGGTCTTACTTATTGTAACGTTGGAAACGTAGGTTGAACCCTGCATAGCTTTTTGGAAATATTCTCTTTCTCCTACGTTAATAAAGTCTCCGGTACCTCTTGCCACCTGCATACCATCAGATCCGGCAATTGAAGTGTTCTCACCATCAGCAAGAACTGCATCACATTCCAAAATTGTTGCCTGAACAGCATCATAAGGAATATTACCCTCACCCTTTACATAATTGATAACAGTAGGGTTACCGGCAATAGCAAGACACATATTCATATTGGCATCAAGAATATTTACAAACAAACTCTCAATGTACTGAGCTTCCCATTCCAAAGACTCCTGCGCATCAGCCATAGCCTTATTGGTAGATGAAACATAGCTGACAATAACTGCTGTTAAAAGCGGAATCGCTGTTACAAGAAGCATGACAAGAATTAGTTTAGTCTTGATACTGTCAAAAAAGCCAATCTCATTTTTAACTTTTGCTGTTTTTCCATTTGTTTTTTCAGCCATCATATGCCTCCATAATAGAATGATATACATTATCAAAATAATGTAAATATATACGCTTAATATTATATCATTCATCTTATAAAAGGCATTATCCAGCAAAGTATGTTTAATAATTTTTTAAGTTTTATCTTAGGCTTACTTTATAGTCTCTAAGGGCTTCCCTTTGCTGATCTTTTTTAGCCATGTCAGCGCGCTTATCATAGAGCTTTTTACCTTTGGCAAGACCAACTTCAACCTTCACTTTGCCATTTTTGAAGTACACCTCAAGAGGTACCAGAGTGTAACCCTGTACCATCTTCTGCTGTTCCATTTTTCTGATCTCAGCTTTGTGTAGCAGAAGCTTTTTTACCCTGAGGGGATCCTTGTTAAAGATATTACCTTTCTCATAGGGACTTACATTCATTCCCAAAATAAAAGCTTCTCCTTTATCAATACTGATCCAGGCCTCTTTGATGCTGCATTTTCCCTGACGGATTGATTTAACCTCAGTTCCAAAGAGCTCTATTCCTGCTTCGTATTTCTCCTCTATGAAATAGTCATGATATGCTTTTTTGTTATTTGCTACTAGTTTTCTAGCCTTATCTTCTGCCATGTTTCTTCCCTTTACCCTGTGTGCTTCTAGCGGCCTTACTTGTGGCTGATTTCTTATATTTGTGAACCTTATAGACCTTACGTCCTGAAGGAGACTTTTCCTTATCCTCCATTGATTTACGAGAAGTTTTCTTGCTTCCAGCATTTGCTTTGCCGGTTAAAGGTGAATGTTTCTTTCCTCTGTGCTTTGGCTGCAGATCTCCGGTTCTAGGATCTGGTTCATACTCCGAAAGATCTATCATCTCGCCATTGTATTCTACAAGTCGTCCTTCCGATTCCTTACTATCACCGGACTTCTTAGACTTCTTAGAAACCTTCTCCTTCTTTTTACCGGATCCCTTAATTCCAAAACTTGACTCTCTATGTGAAGGTTCCTCGTCCGTCTCTCCACCAGCTCGCTCTATAACCTTGCGAATCTTGTTAGCACGATTCTCCGCAATCTTACGAGCTTCGGAATAAACTACAAAGTCATCTGGATCATAACCATACTCATCGTTATCTTCATCATCGTCATTAACAATTCTGAAGTCTATTGTTCTGGTGATTCTATCAGCGCCAAGGACCTTGATCATAACCTTCTGTCCAAGAACATACTCCTTGTGAGTACTCTCACCTACAAGCTTCATATGATCTTCATCGTAAACATAGAAGTCATCATTCATTGAAGCGGCTCTGATCATTCCCTCACAGGAATTATCAAGCTCCACGAACAGGCCCCAGGCTGTAACACCTGAAACAATACCCTCAAAGCGCTCACCAACATGGTTTTCCATGTACTGAGCCTTCTTGAGCTTATCTGTTTCTCTCTCTGCTTCCTCAGCTCTTCTTTCTGTTTCTGATGAGTGCTTAGCAACCTCATCCAGGATTTCCTCATAATGAGCAGCCTTATCAGTATTCATCCTGCCTCTTAAATGATCCTTAATGATTCTGTGAATCTGAAGGTCCGGATATCTTCTGATTGGAGATGTAAAGTGGCAATAATAGTCGAAAGCAAGTCCGAAGTGCCCTGTACACTCAGTACTGTACTTGGCCTGCATCATACTGCGAAGAGTCATTCTGCAGATTACAGGTTCTTCCTTGCTACCTTCAACTTCCTTTAGGAGCTTTTGTATCTCTTTTGGTCTTACCCCATCATCTCTTTTGACATGAATGTGATGTCCTAAATTAGACACAAAAGCTGACAAAGTGCCAATTTTCTCAGGATCCGGCTGTTCATGAATTCGATATACAAAAGGACTCTGCAAATAATAAAAGTGCTCAGCTACTGTCTCATTTGCAGCAAGCATAAAGTCCTCAATAAGCTTGGTGGCAGTATTTCTCTGACGAGGCAAAATCTCTATAGGATTTCCCTCTTTATCAAGCAAAATCTTGGTTTCAGGGAAATCAAAGTCTATTGCGCCCTTATCTTCTCTCTTTTTTCGTAAAAGAGCTGACAACTGAGCCATGTCTCTGAACATAGGCACAAGTTCTTCATACTTCTCAATTTCTTCAGGATCCTCGTCCTCAAGAATCTTGGCAACAGAGGTATAGGACATACGCTCATCTACGTTAATAACTGACTCAACAATGTCGTGGTCCACAATAACACCGCTCTTATCAATTGTCATAAGGCAGCTAAGAGCTAGTCTGTCTTCTCCATGATTAAGAGAACAAATTCCGTTGGATAATCTATGAGGAAGCATAGGAATTACTCTGTCTACAAGATAGACACTGGTGCCTCTCTTAAGTGCCTCTCTATCAAGAGCAGAATTTTCCTGAACATAGTTAGTCACGTCAGCAATATGGACTCCAAGATGATAAAGGCCCTTTTCATCAATTGTTAAAGAAACCGCATCATCAAGATCCTTGGCATCCTCACTATCAATGGTAACCATCTGAATATCTCTAAGATCGGTTCTTCCCATCATATCGGCCTCGCTGATCTGATCCGGACATCTGTTAGCCTGATTAATTACTCTTTCAGGAAATTCACATGGAATATCGTAGCCTTTGACAATAGACATAATATCTACGCCGGGGTCATTGATATTTCCGATTACTTCCTTGACTTTTCCTTCAGGTTTCTTCCTCTCAAGGGCATTACCGTAGTCCGTAATTTTAACTACAACCTTATCTCCGGTAACAGCCTTACCATGATGCTCAATTGGAATAAAAATATCGCTCTGAATTCTGCCGTTATCTGGGATTACAAAGCCAAAGTTCTTTTCACCCTGATAGGTTCCAACAACCTCATCCATTCCTCTGACAAGAATATTCCTGATTCTTCCTTCCTGTCTCTTACCGGTAGATTCCGGCAAAAGTTCTACCTCAACGGTATCGGAATGAAAGGCTCCATGAACGTACTCTTCGGGAATAAAGATATCTTCATCTCTTCCCTCTATTTCCACAAAGCCAAAGCCTCTGGCGTTGGCAATAAATGTACCAACAAGCATCTCGTTATTATTCTTTTTACCAAAAAAGCTCTCATTCATCCTTTTGAGACTCTTACCTTTAGCCATATAACCTCTCTTTTGAAATACATAAAATGAAAGAAAAAGGCACTCAAAAAATGAGTGCCTTAAAAACTACTAAATTCAAATCAACAAATTAAAGAACGTTCATATTAAGAACAATAGCAACAACAACAAATAATACAGAAAGAATGATTGTTACCTTCTTGAGTACGCCTTCTCTTGAACGACCCTTGTTCTTGCCCCAATATGTATTCTCTACTGTTCCCTGAATTGCTCCAAGTCCCTGATTCTTACCTTCCTGTGCAAGTACCAGAACTACTAAAGCGGCACAAACCAGCATGAATATTACACCAACAACATAACCTAAAACGCTCACTTAAATAACCTCCCAAAGTCAATATATCGCATTAAGATTAAATTTTTATTAAATCACAAGCAAATAATACTATACCACATTTGCGTAGTATCGTCAATTATAAGCTCTTAGATACAGTTCTTCCCGCGATAATTATTTCTTGATGAGCAGTGACTTACCTGTCATCTCCTTAGGCTGCTCCTCGCCCATGCACTCGATAAGTGTAGGAATGATGTCTGCAAGGCAGCCGTCCTCTTTAAGTGTATAAGCAGGATCATAGTTTACAAGGATAAATGGAACAGGATTTGTTGTATGAGCTGTCCATGGCTCACCTGTCTCATAATCAATCATCATATCTGCGTTACCGTGGTCTGCGCAGATGAACATTGTTCCGTTCTGAGCCTTAACTGCATCAACAACCTTGCCAACGCACTCGTCAACAACTTCGATAGCCTGAACAGCTGCAGGGATAACACCTGTGTGTCCAACCATATCAGGGTTAGCAAAGTTAGCTATAACAACATCATACTTCTGTGAGTTGATTGCATTAACAATCTTCTCGCAAACTTCCGGAGCGCTCATCTGAGGCTTAAGGTCGTATGTTGCTACATCCTTAGGGCTGTTAACCAGGACTCTGTCCTCACCCTCGTTAGGCTGCTCAACGCCGCCGTTAAAGAAGAATGTTACATGCGCATACTTCTCTGTCTCAGCAATACGAGCCTGCTTCATTCCCTTAGCAGCAAGCCACTCGCCAAAGGTATTTGTAAGAAGAACCTTCTTGAAAGCAACTTCCTTGTTAGGAATAAGTGGATCATAATCAGTGAAGCAAACGTAAGTTACATCGAGTCTTGCGCCTCTGTTAAACTTATCAAACTCATCATCGCAGAAGCAGTGTGTGATCTCTCTAGCTCTGTCAGGACGGAAGTTATAGAAAATGATTGAATCTCCATCCTTGATTGTAGCAACAGGAGCACCGTTCTTCATGATAACTGTAGGGATAACAAACTCATCTGTCTTGCCATCCTTGTATGACTGAACCATGCACTCGTGGGCTGAATCAGCCTTGTTGCCCTCGCCCTTTGTAAGTGCGTTGTAAGCAATCTCAACACGATCATAGTTGTTATCTCTGTCCATAGCATAGTAACGTCCGGAAATAGAAGCAATAGCACCAACGCCAAGCTCCTTCATCTTGTCCTCAAGCTGCGCAACGAAGTCAATTCCGCTCTCAGGAGGAGTATCTCTTCCATCAAGGAAGCAGTGAACAAATACCTTATCAAGGCCATTCTTCTTGGCAAGCTCTAAAAGTCCGTAAATATGTGTAATATGGCTGTGTACACCACCGTCTGATACAAGACCATATAAATGAAGAGCTGAACCTTTCTCCTTACAGTTGTTAATAGCAGCCATAAGGCCCTCGTTTGTGAAGAAGTCGCCATCTTCGATAGACTTGGTAATTCTTGTAAGCTCCTGATATACGATACGGCCGGCACCCATATTCATGTGACCAACCTCTGAGTTACCCATCTGTCCGTCAGGAAGTCCAACTGCAAGACCTGAAGCATAGCCTTTAACAAAAGGATAATCCTTCATAAGACCATCCATTACAGGAGTCTTAGCCATAGCAATAGCATTTCCCTCTGGGTTATCATTAAGTCCGTATCCGTCAAGAATCAAAAGAACTGTAGGTTTAGAACCTCTCATTTATATATCCTCCATTTTCTCTGCAAGGAAAAAAGCTTTCCATGCACCATTAACATTTGTAAAATAGATGTTTTCATCCCTGCATAGTATAGCGCAACTAGCCTTAGTATGACAAGCATTTAACAAAAAGTTAATTTATTATTGGTACACATATCCTTCAAAATAAAGGTACTCCACGTTGTCAGAATTATCCGAATCATATCTGACTTTGAAATATGTTATCTGAAGAAAGCCAAAATCAGACATAGGAAGTTTGTTTTCAAGAACTGCTTTCTTAGCATCGCCATCTACATCATTTTCTTCATTACTGATAACCAGTTTGGCTAGTTTGCTTAAATCAACAATTCCTATAGTGTAACCATCTTCAAAGTCCGAAACTTCAAGCTTTGAAAGGTCCAGATATTCCGGCTCCTTACTAACAGTGTTTTCAGCGTTTTCTTCATCCTCATCTTCTATCTCGTAGGCACACTGAACATACCTCAGATCACTATAGGATGTAACATCAAAGTGGTATACTTTTCTTTCAACCTTGGCATAATCAGTATGTTTCTCATCTATGGCATTAGCCTTCTTCATAAGCTCAATCTGCTCATCGCTCAGGTTCTTATCAATGTACTTCTCACCAACAAGACCACCGTCAAAATATATCTCATTATAAGCTTCATATGCCTTTGCTCTCTCATCACTTGGTAAACTATCGCCTTCCCTGAGAAATTTTTCAATTTTGGCTTTCTGAGATCTAGTGATAGTGCTGCTTACATTCGTTCCGGGACATATGAGCATAAAGAAAACTCCGGCTATAGCCACAAGAACCACATATGCCATAATGTCTTTGTTGCTTCTAAGCTTGTATATGTAAATAGCAAAATAAATAATTTCAAAAATAATAAGTGCCATTCCATAGTATCTGCTTGGAGTAAAGCCATACTCTGAAACTCTCATTGCAAGGCACATAATCTGCAGAATGATAAATGGTATAAAGAAAAGTGGCATCAGCCTGTAGGCTCTTACAAACTTCTCTTCTTCGCAGCCCTGAGCCATGGTCCATATTGCAAAGCCAAATACAAACAGCCATGTCAGGATGCTGAATACCTGATTTGAAGGGAAGGTCCATCTGATAACAATCTTGAGAATATAGACATAAATGATTCCAAAGGCAATAGCCAAAAGAGCTGTAAACACATATGCCAGAACGCTCTTTTCAAATTTAGATATGTCTTTGTCGCTCTTTCTAAGCCCCATCAAAACACATGGATACTGAACAAGGCCAAGCAAAATCATCTGCCATCTGATAATCACATCAAATTTATCAAGATCATAAATAAGTGAATCAAAAGCAAAAAGAATCATCAATGTGCCAACGGCGATAATGCCATATACAAGTTCAGCCTTCATCAGTCCGCAAAAGGCCTTTGATGCATATTTTTCAAAGGTATCTTTAGATCTTTTGTAGAAAAAGAAAACTGATAATCCGTAATAGGCCGCCATAAAAAGCAGCATAAAATTATCTGAAATCTCGGTGTATGAGCCTTCAGTGTACGGAAGCTTCTTGAAATCTATTACATCCATTATTTCTACAATCAAATATTGAACTGTGACTATGAGTGAAGTCACCATAAGAAGTGAGTATAGTAAAATACTCTTAGAATTCTTGGGATTATATGACTTTTTTTCCTGCTTCAGATATTGATGAATCGTTTCGCACAAAAGTGCGCCCGCGGATAGACCAAACATTATCCAATAGGCACATGTGCAAACATCCTCCATAAGTATTTTAAATTGGCTTCTGGTAGTAGCATTTGAATCATAAAAACCGCCATAAGAAATAGCCATGACAATAGTCCCTATTAGAAAAAGAACTATCGAAAACTTATGCTCCTTAACAACATCCTTAAAGCCTTCCTTAAGCTTCCCCACAAACAACATTTTTCATCCTCCCTGTTTTATTCGTCCTTGGTCATCTTGTCAATATCTATGTCCAGGGTAATGTTCTCCTCACCTTCCTGTAAATGCTCGGTAAGGTAATCAATTATCTTCTCATCCTTAAGATTGTACTTGTATGGAACCTGTACATCAAAAGAGATTCTCTTTTCCCCATTTTTGTGATGAATAAGCCTGAAATCATGGAATGTAAGCTCCGGACTAAGGTCTTCCAAAAGCTTCCTTGTCTTGCTCTTATAAGTTTCCGTCTCTTTGTCCCCCATAATAACAGGATCCATATGTATAACTGCGCTGCAATGGTATTTCTGCCGAAGCTCGGTTTCAATATCATCGATAAGATCATGGACAGATACAATATTCTGATCTGACGGAACTTCTACATGCAGAGACATTATGATCCTGCTGGGGCCATAGTTGTGAACCATAAGATCATGAACTCCCAAAATTCCTTCGTGGTTCATAACAGTCGATTTAACTTCATCAACAAATTCTTTGCTGGGCGGCTCACCAAGCAGTGGATTGATAGTATCTTTTGCAGCTTCATAGCCTGTCTTGATGATAAAAAACCCGACGAATACGCCAAAAAATCCATCAACAATAAGACCTGTCTTGTGAGCGAAAATACTGGATGCAAGGACAACAGATGTGGTAAATACATCAGAAATGCTGTCCATGGCAACAGATTTAAGTGTTTTACTATCAATCTTCCGAGCGGCCTGAAGGTTTCCCTGGAACATTAAAAGCTTTATCAATATGGAAACAATCAGTATCACAGCAATAGTTGCATTAAATTCAACCTGTTGGGGCTTTAATATTTTATTTACTGATGTTCTGACCACTTCGCAGCCTGTCAATATGATAAATAGGGAAACTATAAGGCCTGCAATGTATTCAAGTCTTCCGTGACCGAAGGGATGCTGTTCGTCAGCTTCCTCTCCCGCCAGTTTGAATCCAATGAAGGTTACGATTGATGATGCCGCATCAGATAGGTTATTAAAAGCATCACCGAATATAGATATGGAGCCACTAATAACTCCGGCCATAAACTTGGTTAAAAATAGAAAAATATTGAATCCGATTCCGGTCAAACCGCTTAGCAGCCCATACCCCTGTCTTACTTTTGGCAACTTAACCTGCTCAAAATCTTTTACAAAAAAACGTGCTAAAAAACAGATCATAACTTACACTCCTGTAATTAAAATACTGTCTTAAAGACATTTATAATAATCAAAAAGTCAGAACTCGCAAGAAATAAGCAGCGTACCGTCTTCTACTGTTATTTCCGCTTCCTCATCAATAATAAACTCATTACTTACGCCCAATGGAAAATCGTAAGTAAGCTCGCTGTTTTCTATGGAATACATAAGTCCCTTAAGGGTAACTCCAACAGCCTTTTGAGATAATGCAAAAACTGAAATGTATCCTGTATTTCCACGGTTGAACTTAATAGTCTCATTCTCGGCAATCATCAGCATTCCGTTTTCACTAAAGATATATCCTTTAGCTCCATTATGTTTGATGAACAAAAGAGTCTGGATATTGGCTAGTGAATGATCAATGCGCTTACCGCCCAGAGCACCATAGAGATAAAACTTTTTATACCCCTTAGATAGCCCAACCTTTACAGCCATCATTGTGTCTGTATCATCTTTTTTGACATTCAGCTTCATTATCCTGTCAGGGTCATGCTCTGCAATTTCGCTGATACTGCGCATTATCACAGGATCAGCCTCACTGGCAGAGTCAAAATCTCCTACAATAAGATCAGGCAAAATGCCAAGCTGCTGAGCATACATAAAGCCTGCATCGCAGGCGATAACAAAGTCGCCGTCGTTAATAGGAATCTGCATTGGTACAAAAGTTCCTGCAGATATTATTATACATTTGGGTTCACTGGCAGAAGTCATATAAGTCTCCAACTAGGTCTCATTCTATAAACACCTATATCCATTCTATCGCATATAATAAGACCTGTATAATCAGATTTTTATAAAGAAAAAGCACATCCAATATAGTATCAGAAGTGCTTTTTATAAATCATAGTATTTCTAATTGAAAATAATTATCATGCACGGATTCTGGACTCAATGGTCTTAATATCCATCTCGTACTCATCAGTTCCGCCCCAATCACCAACGATTGTCTCAGTAGTCTTACCGCTTTCATCGGTAATTGAAGTTGATAATCTGTAATTCATCTTGGCAACCTTGGTGTTACTGCCGGAATTAGTATAACTCTTAAGGTAAGTTACTGTATATTTGGTATGAGGATAAGGATTACCATTGATTGCAGGAGGCTCATAAGAAATTGAATTTCTCTGAACTCCGTCATCCTCAAAATAGTTGGCCCAAAGTGTTATCACACCTGAGTTCTCAGGATTTTCCTCAAAGTTAAGGAATCTGTAGCTAAAGTTACCATCATTTCTGTTAAGAATAATAGCATCTCTGCAGATTGATACGTAGGTTGTGTTCTCCTGAGGCGTCTCCTCATTGTTAAGGAAAATATTTCTAAGATTTACATACTCATCTGACACAACAAAGTCTCTAAGTTCGTCTACATTTCCCACATCAAGCTGAGCAAAAATATCCCAGAATATGCCATACACTTCCTGAGCATTTGTGATGCAAGCCTTAAGGGATGAAATCTCATCATTGGTTCCCACTAAGTTTTCAACATTTTCAAGTATTTTCAGATAAGTAACAGCATCTTCATAATTCATGGTAAAAGAATCAGATGCAGGGACAGCATACTTAAGAATAAGATTCTTAAGATCTTCTGATGGAGTCAGGCTGTACACTGTAGTAAGTGTGCTGACAATCTGGTCATATTTGGCCAAATTCGTCCCGGAATCACCGCTTCTGAAAAGAGCGTTAACATCATCATTATAAACACTAAAGCATCTGGTATATGCAGCATCCAACAGCTCTATAGCATCGGAATTTGTTCCATCCTGTTCAAGAACACTAACAACGCTAAGTACAGTATCAATGTTACCCTCACCCTTGTTAATTGAGTTAACGGCATCATTCATAATTACTGTAAGGTAATTGGATAAAAGTGCCTGGCTCTCAGTGTTCTGCCATCCATCATACAAAACCTTCTTGGCAGATTCTGAATCATCGATACTAAGGTAAGCACTGGCCATATTTGAATAAGCTGCTACAGATCCCGAATCAATCTCAATAGCCTCTGAATATGAGCTGATTGCTGCATCATATTCCGCTTTTTCTGAATATCTGTTGCCTGCAGCTATGGCCTTATTTACCTTAACAAATGGTAAATGACTGTATACAACGTAAACAGCAACAAAAGCTACAACTGTAGCAATCACAAAAAGTGCAAGTTTCTTGTAATCTATTCTCATAGCGCGCTTTTTCTGTACTCTGCGCTTATTATTGGTCCTTTTAACCGAACTAAAAGTATTATCCTTTTCTCTGTATCTAGTAGCTGACTGCAATGTTCTAACTCCTTATAAAACCTAATACATCTGTATCAAAAGCTAGTTTCCCATTTCAACACTATCGTGTAGTATAGCATAAAATTTTTATAAATTCCATATAAAAAAAGAGCAACCTCTAACCCGCTAAGGGCAAGAGATTGCTCGTATTTATCGGATATTTATTAAGCTAAAAGCTCGTGAACGCAAGCCTTGATCTTCTCATCCTTGGCATTTGCATCGAAGTACTCAAGGAAATGTTCTCCTGAAAGAGCTCCCTTAACAAGTTCTCTGTCCAGTCCCTTAAGAATTGCTACAACATCCTGGTTGTAAGTAACCTTCTTGACCTCATCAAGGATCTTCTTGTTGCGCTGCTCAGGAACTGCTCTCTCTCTTGGATAACCCTGTCCTGATTCCTCTGAGAAAAGCTTCTCAAATGTATACTCAAGGTTAAGCTCAGCGCCCCATCCTGACTTAAGTGCAAAGTTCATGGAAATAGCGTTACCATCATTGATCTGAGCAAATGTGTATGCATCAAGCGGATCAGTTACATGACCACAGATAACTCCCGGGAAGCTGTTGCATGCAAGCATAGCGCCTTCTCCTGTTCCGCAACCTGTGATTACATAATCAACAGCGCCTGAATTAAGAAGTACACATGCAAGAATACCATTCTGAACATATGTAAGCTGAGCTTTGTCATCGGCAGAATACATACCATAGTTAAATACTTCAAAGCCATGCTTGTCAGCAACCTTCTTGAGTGCTCCGTAGATCATCTCATTCTTGGCAGCCTGGCTGTTCTCATTAATAAGTGCGATTTTCATATCAACCCTCCATTACTGATAAGTCTTTTTACAGACTGGTTTATCGATTTACTCTTAGATTATTATAATTTGCCCTAAGAAATATATCTATTGAATATCCTCTTTTGTGTAATATTTTCAAGATTCTATTCACATTCCAATAAGATCAAATTGCTCATAAGAAACCGTAAGCTTATAGCTATCCTCAGGCTCCTTGTATTTGATCAGGGCTACTCGTTTAGTCATATCATAAAACCAACCTGTGTCTACCGCAGAAAACTTCTTTTCGCTTAAAAAGTGTGGTATTTCGCTCAATCTACCATTTTCTTCAACAGTTACATTTAAAGGTGCTTTCTGTCTTTTTATCATCTCAATTACTGTATTTTTCACCTTCTCATGGTAATCACCGTCTTTATCAAAGGATACATTTACCACATCAGTTCCGGCCATAGTAACAGTAGTCTTCTTATAGATACCCCACTTATAGTTAAGAGTCTCTCCGTCATCATCATAAATGGTAAAAGAACTCTCTTTTTCCGATGGAGCAAGGATAACAATTCTGTCAGTAATATGATCCTTGGAAAGATTCATAGGCTGATTTATAGCTATTGGAACGATAGCTCCTTCTCTGACAAACATTGGTATGGTTCCAAGACTTACAGAAACAATGATAGTCTGACCACCCTCATATTCTCTGTAGTTATCATTGACGTCGAACCATTTACAACCACTAGGAAGATAAACTCGCTTACTTACCGCTCCTTCTTCCAAAACATTTGCAACCAAAAGGCTCTTTCCAAACATATACTCGAAGCTTTCGTCGTAAACCTCTTCATCCTCCTGGAATTCATAAACAAGAGGTCTCATAATCGGTGCTCCGATAACGCTTCCCTCATACTCAAGAGAATAAAGATATGGAATAAACCTATACCTAAGTCTGATCAGGTCCCTGATTAGTTCCTTGGAATTCCTGTACATCCAGGGCTCTGTAACTGTATTGTCATCAGAAGCTGAATGGATGGAAAATCTTCCCTGGAATATGCCCTGCTGAACCCATCTAACAAAAAGCTCTTCCGTAGGAGCAGGCCCTGCAAATCCGCCAATGTCAGCCCCCTCATTTGGCTGTCCCGAAAGTCCCATTCCAAGAATGGTAGGCACATTATTCTTAAGGCTCTCCCAGCTTGTTACGTTATCTCCAACCCAGGTCTGGGCATATTTCTGTATACCGGAACTTCCGGATCTGCATACACTATAAGGCCTGGCATTATCATTATTCTCAATAACAGCTTCATTACTTAGCTTACACATAAGCGTAGGCATAACAGCCTTAAGCTGTCCAAGGGTTCCTTTTTTGCCATCAAAAGAAACTACGGCATCCTTATCCATCAGACCGTCGTATTCACAGTTGTCATTCCATATAGAATTAGTTCCATACTCTATAAGATTCTTTTTCAGGTATTCTTTCCATGCTTCTCTTGCCTTTTTATTTGTAAAATCCCAGAACAGGCCATCTCCGCCCCACCATTTTCCTACAGCAGGTTTGTCCGGATTATTGGAATCCTTTATAAATACATCTTTTTCCTGAAATTCGGTCAAATTCGGATGAGATAAAAGAATCCCCGGTTTAACATTAGGTACAACCTGTGCGCCTTCTTCATCCATTTTTTCAAAAAACTCTTTTGGATTCTTAAACCTATCCTTGTTCCAGGTAAAGACATACCTTTTGTTATCAATACTTGTATATCCTGAAGATAAATGGAAGCCATCGATTGGAATGCCCTCTTTTTGCACAGTATCAACAAAGTCCAAAAGAGCATCGTCGCATCCACTTGGAAGCTCCGAATAGTACATAGAGGATCCCTGATATCCCAGAGCTCTCTTTGGTAAAAGAGCAGGTCTTCCTGTCAAAAGCGTATAATTGTCGATAATCTTAGATATCTTGGAACCTCCAAGAATAAATAAATCTATATCCCCACCATCAGCCTGAAAATAGCTGTATCTTGGGAAGTAATTAGACTTCTCACAGCCCATATTAAATACAGACTCATAAAAATTATGATAAAAAAGTCCCACTGCTTTCTTGTTATCTCTATCAAGCCTTATATAAAACGGCACATGCTTATAGAGGGTATCGCATTTAACCGGATCATAGGCATAAGAATCCGTAGCTCTTTCCCTTAAAAATAACTTGTTTTTATTAAGTTCACCAGTCTTTTCACCAAAGCCGTAGAAACAGTCCTCCTCCTTCATACGGCTATAATTAATGTTACGATTATTAGAATCCTGTACAAAGCCATAAAGCCCTTCTGTGCTGTAAAGCTTATTTCCTTCAGAATCCTCTAATACAAATTCAGCAGGACTTGTTCTTACCTTAAGAGTTAATTTACCTGTGCTAAAGGTAAGAATGCCGTTCTCATCACTAAACTCAGCCTCAAATGGTGATAGTCTTTTTCTTTCACCTGCAAATAACTCATCCAGCCTGTCTTCCCAGGCAGTTGTCATGAGCACATAAGATTCCTCAGGAAACTCCCTGTCAAAAGAAGCCCTAATTCTCAATATTTCATCGGTCAAAAATAGGAGCTTTATATCTGCACAGTCTCCCTGCAGAATATAAGCTCCGTTGTTTTTTTGGTAACTAAGAATCTCACGTAAAATTTTCATGTTTTCCCCCGAAATACATTCCTAAGTTTTAGATCTGCGTAAGAAGCTTTCCCATTTCTCCTATGCCTTCATAAACAGCGTCAGGCTTAACATCCGATTTAGGGATATCATCCAGTCCTGCTTCTCCTGTTAATACCAAAACGCCTTTAGCACCATTTTTTACCCCTGTGGCAACATCCGTGTACAATCTGTCCCCAACAAAAGTAATCTTATCCTTGTCCACTTTGGTCTTATCGACTACCATATCTACAGTTTCAGCAAAAGGCTTGCCTACATACTTAGGCTCAACCCCTGTAGAAAGTGTAATTGCATCGCACATCATGCCACAATCCGGAATAAATCCTCCCTTTACAGGACAATTTATATCAAGATGTGTTGCCAAAAAAAGAGCTCCTTTTCTTATGTACGTGCAGGCATTAGTAAGCTTTTCGTAGGTAAGTGTCTTATCAAAGCCTATGACAACGATATCCGGAATATTGTTAGTATCAGCCGGAACAAAGCCTTCTGTCACATCAATCTCGGGAGTAAATAAATTGATACCTCCCTTTTCAAAATCCTCAATAAGAGGTTCGGTTCCAAGAAGATATACGCTCTTATCCGGATAATTAGCATTAAGGTATCTTATCATCACATCCCCTGAGGTCATGATCTGATCTCTATTGATATGGCAGTTCATCCTTGCAAGCTTCTCAATATAAAGAACCGGTGATGTGGATGAATTATTGGTAAAAAACAGATAGTCCTTGCCTGCATTTTTCACTGCATCAAGAAAATCAAGGGCGCCATCCAAAATATCATTATCAAGATAAAATGTTCCGTCCATATCCAGGACAAATAATTCTGTATCCTTTAGTACTTTTTTCTTAGTTTCTAAATCAAACATGTATTGTATTTCTCTCAATCTTTTAATTAACTATATCATCATGAATTATCATTTTAGTTTTTAGTTCAGGCCAAGTCACTCTTAGGATGCTTCTCATATAAGAGAACCACATCTCCTGCCTTAATTACAAGGCTTCCCCTTGGGATAATGGCCTTCCCCTTTCGCCTTATCATGAAAATATAACTCTGCCTTGAAATATCAATGTCCTTAATAGCCAAACCGTTCCAGGAGTGTCCCTCATTAATGGTGATTTCCTTAAGGTCAATCGGCTGGATTTCTTTGATCTTCTCAGCGCACATTACAACAATATCGCCGCTTTCAAGAACAGTCTGTCCCCTTGGAATAATAGTGTCTTTCTTTCTCTGAATAGCCACAATCATAATGTCTTTAGGCATATGAAGATCAATAATCTTCTTACCGGTCCAACTGTCTTTTTCAGAAAGCTTAGCCCTGATAAAATGTATGTTTTCCTCTTCAGCATAATCTCCCACAGTCTTAAGCTTCTGGTACTGTTCAACGAAGCCGGCACTAATAATACCTGTTGGGATAGCTACCATTCCAACTCCAAGAAAACTTATGAATATACCAAGTATCTTACCCATAATAGTTACAGGATAGATATCTCCATAACCAACGGTTAGTAGGGTTGATGTAGCCCACCATATACCCGAAAATGCATTTTGGAAAACATCAGGCTGAGCGTCATGTTCAACACTGTACATGCAAAGACTTGATGCAAGCATCAGTATTAAGATGATAAAAACAGACGCCAATAACTGCTGCTTTTTACTGTAAAGGACCTCGGTAATAACATTTAACTGGTCATAATAGGAATTGATTCTAAAGAGCCTTAGAATCCTTGCTACACGGAACATTCTAAACACAGCAGAGCCTGCCGGGAAAAATACAGGAAGATAATAAGGCAAAAATGATAACAGATCAATTAATCCTGTAAAAGAAAAGACGTATCTTAATACTGATTTTTGCTCTGAAAACTTAGGATACAGCTCCTTGGCTGTAAAGACTCTTAGACAATAATCAATTGCAAAGAAGAATGTCGTAACTGCTTCAATAGCAAGGAGGAGCCCTTTATAGTGCTCCTCCATGTAATCAAATGTAATCGCAAATGCCGCAAAAAGGTTAAGTGCAAGAGCAATAATGCTAAGCACATCATAAAAACGGTTTAAGGGCTCATCTATAACCCCTGTACTGACCATGTTAAAAACCTTGGCTCTAAATCTGTTGAATCTAGCTTTAGAAGTTTTTACTTCAGCCATACAATCCCCCGTTTCCAAGCTTTATTACTTTTTACGCTTGCCAAAGCTCTCCATCACAAGACTGCTTACATCAGCCAGGTAATCAAGGCTTCTCTTTTTATTTTCGGCTTTAATAGCCTTCTTGTCGGATTTAGAAACATTCATGGTATCTGTATCAGGCTTATCTGCCTTCTTTTTCCTTGGAGTGTCCTCCATGTACCATGATTTTGTAGAACCTTCCCCTTTGATGTTAATGCGTCCTACATTCTCAAATCCGTCGCTTTTCTTATTCTTTCTTTCATACTTTCTGCTGTCAGAAGATTTTTTTGATCCCTCTGATGCTCTCTCAGACGCCTTATCCCTGTCAGCCTTTATGCTGGCAATGAGACTCTCATCAAGGCCTGTATTCTTGGTAAAACCATCATGATCATTTAAAGGCTTCTGTTTCTTACGTGGCTTAGGGAAAAGTTCATTCTCGGTAGCCTTCTTATCAAAGCCCTTTGAATTTTCTTTTCTGTGAGAACGATTATCTCTATCAGAACGTCTACCATCACGGTTTCGGCCTTCTTTGTCAGAGCGTCTACCATCACGGCCTCTGCCCTCTCTGTCAGAGCGTCTTCCGTCACGTCTACCCTTACCATCTCTGTCTCTTTCACCACGAGTCTTAAAATCTCTGCGGTTTCTATCAGACTTTTCAAAGAGAACAAGGTCCTCAATATCAGCACCCATCCTGAGTTTCATAAAGCCGGCTGCAAGCTGCTCTGCAGTATACTCGCCTTCTTCAACCTTCTGGTTAACAAACTCAAGAGCCTGAGTAATATCACTATTCTCAATAATATCTATTACTTCAGCAAATACCTTCTGAGATTTAACTCTTGTAATCTCTTTTGCCTTAGGTACGTGTCTTTCCTCAATTTTAGTGTGACAAACCTTCTCGATTTCTCTGAGCTTGTACATCTCTCTGCCGCCAACAAGTGTAAAGCTCTTACCGCTTCTGCCGGCTCTACCTGTACGACCGATTCTATGTACGTAATATTCTATATCTTCCGGTATATCATAGTTAAATACAGCTTCTACACCGCTAACATCAATACCTCTTGCTGCAACGTCTGTTGCTATGAGAATATTGATTCTTCCACTTCTGAAGAGATTCATAACTGTATCTCTCTGGTTCTGTGAAAGATCGCCGTGAAGTCCGTCTGCAAGATATCCCTTGCCCTTAAGGCTCTCAGCAAGCTGATCAACCATTCTCTTAGTGTTACAGAAAATAAGTGATCTTGAAGGATTATAATAATCCATAAGTCTTACAAGAACTTCTTCTTTCATCTTCTGAGGAACTCTGTAGTAAGCCTGCTCGATGGCAGCTACAGTTATTTCCTTAGGAGTCATCTTGATGTACTCAGCATCACTCTTTTGATATGTCTTGGTAATCTTAAGAATTGCTTCAGGCATAGTTGCTGAGAAAAGAGCTGTCTGTCTTTCCTCGGGCATTCCCTGAAGAATAGTCTCAATATCCTCTCTGAAGCCCATGTCAAGCATTTCATCAGCTTCATCAAGAACAAGGACCTTAACGTCCTTCATCTTCATAGTGTGTCTTCGCATGTGGTCCATAACACGTCCCGGAGTTCCAACCACAATCTGTACACCATTTGAAAGCGCCTTGATCTGTCTGGAAATATCCTGTCCGCCATAAACTGCGAGAACCTTGATTCCAAACATAAACTTGGCAAAATCTCTGATATCATCAGCAGCCTGCATTGCAAGCTCTCTTGTAGGACACAGAACAACTGCCTGAAGATGCTTATTATTTGGATCCACCTGCTGAAGAAGTGGGATACCAAAAGCAGCAGTCTTACCGGTTCCGGTCTGCGCCTGTCCTATTATATCTTTCCCCTGTATCATTACAGGAATAGCTGCCTTCTGGATAGGTGACATATACTCAAAGCCCATCTCTGTAACAGCTCTTATAATTCTTTCATCCAGTCCTGATTCGTCGTAGCGAATCTTCTCTTCGTCCTCTTTCTTTGATTTTTTATCAAGAGCCTTCTCTTCAAAGTTCTCCTGATTATTAAGTATTTCTTTTTCTAAATCTTTACTCATAAAACTCTCTTACTTCTAAAATAAAACAATAACTACTAATACGCGATAAACGCATGACTCCACTTCGTTCTCATCCATATATCGCTTACATGTCTCCGCTCATAACGTCTTTATTCTTAACTATGTAATCTACGAGCGAAATGATGGTGAGCGCAAGTGCGACCCACATAATAATCTGTGTTACAAGATTATAAAACGGAACAATATCTCCAAGATTGGCAATCATCAAAATTACCATGATCATCTGGAAGGTTGTCTTAAACTTTCCCCAATAGCTTGCAGCAATTACTCTTCCATTATCAGCTGCAATGAGTCTGAAGCCGCTGATTATAAATTCTCTTGCGATTATTATTACAACAATCCAAGAAGGAATGCGGCCAAGTTCAATCAGGCAGATCATAGCACTACATACAAGAAGCTTATCTGCCAGCGGATCCATAAATTTACCAAAGTCCGTGATAAGGTTGTATTTTCTGGCAATCTTGCCATCAAGCATATCCGTTAAGCTTGCCAAAATAAAGATTGCCATTGCAATCCACTTAAAGGTGTCATTTCCGGGACTAAGAAGCAAAAATGCTACAAAAAACGGAATTAGTACAACTCGAAGAACGGTTAACTTATTTGGTAAATTCATGATGTCTCCTCCCCAATCAAATCATACTCATTTGAGCCTGTTATCAATACTTTTATATAATCACCGGTCATAAGCTCACGCTTTACACCAGTGACAAATACATACCCATCAATATCCGGTGCGTCCTTGTAAGTTCTGGCAACATAGGACAATCCGTCATCATCATCCGCATCTGTAATTCTGCCTTCAATGACAGCTTCCACAGTCCGTCCTACCATTTCCTCAGCCATTTCAAAAGCTATTTCCTGCTGAAGTCTCATAAGCTTATTGCGTCTGGTATTCTTGACTCTTTCCGTCACCTGATCAGGCATCGTAGCGGCAGGTGTATCCTCCTCCTGAGAATATGTGAACACTCCCAGTCTGTCGAATCTAAGATCTCTTACAAGATCATAGGTCTCATTGTGGTCTGCAGCAGTTTCTCCGGGGAATCCACTTATAAGTGTTGTTCTGATACAGATATCAGGAATCTCTTCTCTAAGATGCTGCACAAGAGCTCTGATCTCAGCATTATTGGTTCGTCTACCCATCTTCTTAAGGATTCTGTCTGAACCAGACTGAATCGGAATATCAAGATAGTGACATATCTTGGGCTGAGCTTTGATTGTCTGAATAAGCTCTTCTGTAATTTCCTCAGGATAACAATACAGAATTCTTATCCACTTAAAGCCCTCTATCTCACAAAGCTTATTTAAAAGCTCAGGAAGCTTCTTTTCTCCGTACAGGTCAGTACCATAAAGTGTTGTTTCCTGTGCAACAAGCAAAAGCTCAGTTACTCCTGCTTCTGCGAGGTTTCTGGCATCTTCAAGGAGCTGCTCCATAGGAACACTTCTATAAGAGCCTCTAACCTTAGGAATAATACAATATGTACAGCGCTTATCACAGCCCTCTGCTATCTTAAGGTAGTTAAAGAGGCCGCCTGTAGTGATTACTCTCTTAAGTCCACCAATAGGCTTTCTATTGATATCATCAAAATAGTTCTTATGTGTAAAAAGCTTGTTTCTCTTAATTGTCTCATCAAGAGCATCAATGATCTTATCTGTGGAAGAAATACCTAAAATCTCATCAACCTCAGGTATTTCCTTCTGAATTTCTTCCTGATAGCGCTGTGCCAGACATCCTGTTACTATAAGCGCTTTAAGCTGACCGGATTTTCTCCGCTCAGCTAATTCCAAAATAGTGTTTATACTCTCTTCCTTGGCATCATTGATAAAGCAGCAGGTGTTAACAACTGCTGCTTCTGCTTCTAGTTCGTCATCTGTAAAGCTGTAACCACGGCTAGCTAACATACCAAGCATAACCTCAGTATCAACTCTATTCTTGTCACATCCAAGTGACACAAACAAAATTTTCATATATTATTCGTTCTCTGATGCTTCCTCAGTGTTCTCTGCCTTTGTCTCAAGCTCTTCCTTCTCTTCATCTGTAAGAATACGAAGAGTATCCTGATTCATCTCATCTACAGCAATTGAAAGAGGCTTCTGCTTGTCCTTAACCTTAACCATTGGCTCGTCACCGGCAATGATCTGTCTTGCTCTCTTAGCTGTAGCCATGACTACTGAATATCTTGAGCTGATAACTGGCTCCTCGCCCTCTTCAACTCCCTTGTTAACAACCTTCATAAGATCAACATAAGATGGGTGTATCATATAAAATCCTTTCCTGCGTCTTACGCAATAAACATTCATCTTTAATATAGTAAAACACTTAGATAAATAACAGTGTATTAACTAACAAAATTATAATTTTTCAAGTTCATCTCTGATTTCTGCTATAAAATCAGCATTTCTCTCAGGAGCTCCATGAGCAGCTGTAATTATACCATGAACTCTTTCGACAGCATCATCGAGTATATCATTAATTACAATATAATCATAGTTCTCAATTCCAACTGACTCTTCTACAGCTCTGGACAATCTCTGTCTGATAACTTCATCAGACTCTGTTCCTCTGCCTCTAAGTCTCTTCTCAAGCTCTGCTGCTGAAGGTGGCATTACAAAGAGAAGCACTGCTTCCGGATACTGCTTCTTGACCTGAAGAGCACCTTGAATCTCTATTTCTAGTATAACATCAATTCCCGCTTTAAGTTTATCTTCTACAAACTTTCTGGGTGTTCCATAGTAATGATTAACATATCCGGCATGCTCGATCAATCCATCCTCTGCAATAAGTTTTTCAAATTCCTCATTGCTTACAAAGAAATATTCTCTGCCATTCTGCTCACCCGGTCTTGGATCCCTGGTAGTTGCGGAGATAGAAAGTGCATACTGATCATACTTAGCAGTAAGAGCCTTCATTATAGTGCCTTTTCCTGCCCCTGAAAAGCCCGAAACAACAATAATAATACCTTTACGATTCATTTTAATACTCTCAATCTTACTCTATGTTTTGTATCTGCTCTCTAACCTTCTCAATATCTGTCTTGAGTGCGATTCCTCTGTCAGATATCTTAAGATCAGTAGATTTGGAAAGAATAGTGTTAGCCTCTCTATTCATTTCCTGAGCAAGGAAATCAAGCTTTCTACCAATACCTTCCTTGTCATCTCCCTTTAAAAGAGCTTCCTTGGTAGCCTTAATATGGCTACGGAGCCTGGTAAGTTCCTCATCTACGCATACTTTGTCAGCATAAATAGTAACTTCCATAGCAAGACGGTTCTCATCAACCTGCTTATCTTCTAACAAATCTGCAATCTTCTCACGAAGCTTAGCCTTGTACTCTGAAATGATTTCCGGAGAACGCTCAGTAATAAATTCAACATTCTCCATCATACCATCAAGCTTCTCTGTAAGATCCCTGGAAAGAAATTCACCTTCCTTGGCTCTGGACTCCATGAACTGCTTACCGGCTCCATTTATAGCTTTCTTAAGTCCACTCCAAACTTCCTCTTCGTCAAGTTCTTCCTCTTCCATGGTAAACACTTCAGGAAATCTTGAAAGAACAGAGATTCTCACATCATTATCAAGACCAAAATCTGAAGCCATCTCATTCAAATACTTGTAATATTCTTCTGCAATAGCTTTATTATATTTTACCCTGGAGTCAGATTCGGAAAAATCTTCATAACTAATGAAAACGTCAACTTTACCACGTTTCATATAGTTTTTTAGTTCAGAACGAATGTTAGCTTCAAAAGCATTGAACTTTTTGGGCATCTTAAGGCCCAGATCAAGATATCTGTTATTAACAGATTTGAGCTCGACAGTGTATTTACGCTGTCCTTCAGTGACTTCACATCTACCAAAGCCAGTCATACTGCAAACCATATGTATTCTCCTAAAAGTAGTATTTAGAATTGCTCTATTGCACACAGACCTCTAGCAATTCTAAACAATAATATAGCTCAAAAATATAGCCAATGTCAATAAATCCCCATAATATGCGAGTTTATGACATTGGCTATAAACTAATGTACTTAAATTAAAGTGTAGCTATAACAAGGAAAATACAGAACAGTAATATAAGTGCTGCTCTAACTGCAAGACCCACAAGGGCTCCCTTCTTACACTTCTTGTAATTTCTGATATAGTTCTTCTTTCTGAAAATGAAAGCAGCTATAAGTCCTAAAATAGGAAGGAAGAATGAAAGGATTGTAAGCCAAACGTTTCCTGTATCATGGATAGGAGCGCTTAAAATCTCACTGCTTTCTGTTTCTTCTATGCCCATGAACTCTGTGTTCTTAGCGCTCTGCTTCTTAGCCTCTTCAGGATCAATTGTAACAGCCTGAATTGGCTTGTTCTCAGCACGAAGTCTCTTGTATTCCTCGATTTCCTTCTTGTTACCGTATACAAAGTGGTTATGACCTACGTTTACAAGTTCAGGCTTATCTTCTGAATAGTCATGAACTGATGGATCATAAGTGAAGAGAACCTTGTTCTTCTCAAGCTTAGGATCAGGAATAGGTACTGCTGAAATAAGCGACTTTGTATATGGATGAAGAGGATACTGGAAAAGCTCTTCTGTCTCAGCTACCTCTACGATGTTACCCTTATAAATAACACCGATACGGTCTGAAATAAATCTTACGATTGAAAGGTCGTGTGCAATGAAGAGATATGAAACGCCTCTCTCCTTCTGGAACTTCTTAAGAAGGTTCAGAATCTGAGCTCTGATTGAAACGTCAAGCGCTGAAATAGGCTCATCCGCAACAACAAGTTCAGGCTCCATAACCATAGCTCTTGCAAGACCAATACGCTGTCTCTGTCCACCGGAGAACTCATGAGGGTAACGAGTAAGGTGCTCAGGAAGAAGACCAACCTCTGTGATCATCTTCTCAACCTTCTGTACTCTGTCGGCCTCGTTCTCAAACAGATGAAAGTTATAAAGACCTTCGGAAATGATATAGTCTACTGTTGCTCTCTCGTTAAGGGAAGCAGCAGGATCCTGGAATACCATCTGAATATTTCTGATAACTTCTCTATCAAGAGCCTTAGAAATCTTACCGGAAATTCTCTCGCCCTTATACTGGATTTCTCCGGCAGAACAAGGATTAACTCTGATAACGGCACGACCGATTGTGGTCTTACCTGATCCAGACTCACCAACAAGTGAGAATGTCTCGCCCTTATAAATATCAAAACTGGCATCCTTAACAGCCTTGAAAGCGTTATCTCCCTTTCCGAAAGTAATATCGATATTCTTAATGGAAAGGAGTACTTCTTTACCTGTTTCCGGATCTATTGGACCATGTTCAGGAAATGAATTATTAGCCATTTTCAGAAACCTCCGTAACATCATAAATCTTTAAGAACTTCTCATGAATATTCCGGATAATTTCCGGCTTTTCAATCTTTGGCGCCCTTGGATCGAGAAGCCATGTCTTAGCGTAATGAGTATCACTAACCTTAAACATAGGTGGTTCTTCAATAGTATCAATCTTAAGGCAATATGGATTACGAGGTGCAAATGCGTCACCAACGATCTTGTTATAAAGTGATGGTGGTGTACCTGTAATTGAGTAAAGCTCTGTATCTCTCTGAGCAAGCTGTGGAAGTGATGATAAAAGTGCCCATGTGTATGGGTGTCTTGAATCATAGAATACATCTTCTACAGTTCCAAGCTCAACAATCTGTCCGCCGTAAAGAACGGCAACTCTGTCTGCAATATTAGCAACTACACCAAGGTCGTGAGTAATGAATACGATTGTGTAGTTATATTCCTTCTGAAGATCCTTAAGAAGCTGAAGGATCTGAGCCTGAATTGTAACGTCAAGCGCTGTTGTAGGCTCATCACAGATAAGGATCTTCGGCTGACATGAAAGAGCAATAGCAATAACTATACGCTGTCTCATACCACCTGAATACTGGAATGGGTAATCATCGTAGCGCTTCTCTGCATTAGGAATACCAACCTTCTTCATGATTTCAATAGCACGTACCCTAGCTTCTACCTCTGAGCAGTTCTGATGCTTCATGATAATTGAAGTAATCTGCTTACCAATTGTGATAATTGGGTTAAGAGATGTCATAGGATCCTGGAATACTGTAGCAATTTTCTTACCACGAGTCTGTCCCCAGTCCTCAGGGTCTGTTACTCTTGCAAGGTTAATATGAATCTTACCAGTAAGCTTAGTCTCTGCCTCTTCTACAAGCTGGCAGTACATAACGTTATCAAAGAGTTTAATCTTAACATCCTCATTTGAAACGTCCTCGCCCATCTTAAGAGCTTTCTTGAAATCAGCAAGGAGCTTAGATACATATTTTCTTCTCTTTGAATATTTAAATCTACCTACTGAAAGGTAAATTTCCTTGGCAATAACAGCATTTCTCTCAATCTGAGTCTTGGTAACAGGCTTAGCGATCTCATTCTTGTACTGATCCTTGAGAGTCTGCATGTTTCTGTTGTACTCAGCAAGATATGTGTTATCTGCAGCAACGTCTGCTTTATGCTTAGCAATAAGATCATTTCTTTCCTTCTCTACTGCTAAGATATCAGCATCAAACTGCTTAATCTTTTTCTCAGACTCCTTGATCTTATCCTTTTCCTTCTTAGGATCAAGTGTCTGCTTGTAGTTAAACTCTTCTGTCTTCTTGAATTTGATATCCTTGATTCTCTTATCAAATTCCTGATCCTGCTCGTCTGAAAGAGTCTCTTTGGCTCTCTTGGATGACTCAAGGTCAAGAATCTTCTTGTAAGTATCTGCACCAAATTCAAGTGAAGAATAAGCATTAAGCCTGTCTGTAATTGAATTAAGTTCTCTTCTGCCGGCTGCATTTAAGAATACAACTGTATTAGATAACTCGTCATCATTGAAAAGGATATCACCATTGCTGATAAATCCGTTAGAATCAAGCATTCCTGCAAAAGTCTTGGTAAATACTGATTTACCAGATCCTGACTCACCTACGATAGCAATGGATTCATTCTCGTAAATATCAAGTGAAATACCGCGGATAGCTGTAAGAATACGGCCTCTTACACGGAATTTTACTTCCAAATCTTTAACTGATAATAATACTTTCTTATCTTCCATCTTCCTACGTTTCCTTACATATGTGTTCTAGGGTCTGATGCATCACCCAAATTCTGTCCTGTAACATAAAGAGCAACTGTGATAATTGAAGCAATTACAACCGGGCTCCAGAACTCGAACTGCCAACCAGGAGTAACCATGGCACTCTCTGCCTCATAGATAAGTCTACCAAGAGACATATCTGACATACCCATACCGATATAAGCAAGGAATACCTCGTATCCGATATATGAAGGAATCTCTACAGCAAGAAGTGTAACTATAACTGATGTCATGAATGGCAAAATATTCTTGGTAGCAATTCTTGTAAGAGGAGTACCAAGGCAACGGCTTGCCAGATTGTACTCTCTATCTCTTATGATAATAACCTGTGTTCTGATAAAGTATGCAATGAACAGCCAGCCTGTACATGTAAGCGCAAATACCATTGATCCAAAGCTTGGAGAAAAGATAAGTACAAGTACAGAGATAAGAAGGATCATTGGAATGTTACCAACGATATTGTAAACTTCCATCATAATCATATCTATCTTCTTGCTGAATCCCCAAATAGCACCAACAAGTACACCGATTGTCATGTTAATTGCAGCACAGATAAACGCCAGGGAAATTGAAATTCTTGAACCTGTCCAGATAGCATCAAAAGTTGACTGTCCTGATGCACCTGTACCAAGAATCCAATGAATGCTAAATCCAAACTTCTTAATGGCTGCGCCTGGCTTAAGATGCTTAGCAGAAGCATCCATAAGATTTCCGAATCTGTCGTAGCTTATAAGTGAAGGATAAATATAAGCAAACAAAATAACAAATGCTAAAACAGCAAGGATTACGATGTTAATCTTCTTCTTGAAGAATACGCGAAATACTGAACGCCAGTATGAATATCTGGGAGCTGTAATCTTCTCAGAGTCAAGACTGTTATGATCTACAAGCGAAAAGAGCTCCTCATCTGTCATTCCCTCTACTGTAAAAAGAGAATCTTTATTTTCCATTGTTAAAATCTCCAATCTATTGTTGTCTTACCTAGCTTTTCCAGTGTAGCTGATACGAGGATCTACTATTGAAATAAGTACATCACCCGCAATGATACTAATTACTGAAAGGAGTGAATAAAACAGTGCCATACCAACGATTACACCGTTGTCGTACTGATTAATAGCGATTGTCATAAGGTTACCGGCACCGGGAACTGTATAAACACGCTCAGTAATAATAGCACCAACAAGAGCTCCGAGAATCTGACCTGGAATACCATGTACAAGAGGAATTGAAGCATTCTTGAGGATATGCTTTCTGAAGATTTCACCCTCTGTAAGACCACCGGATCTTGCAAATTTAACATAATCAGAATTCATCTGATCGATCATGTATCTACGAAGCCACTTCATAATGTTTCCGATTGCAGGAAGTGCAAGTGAAACAATAGGAAGAACATAAATCAACTTACTTGTAGATTCCATATCAAAGGTTGTTGGAAGACCAATCTTACCGCCAATAGCCTTGAACAGGAAAATATATGCCAGTGAAGGAACCGCTGTAATAAATACGATGTAAGCTGTACCAAGCTTATCAACAAACTTGTCCTTCTTCTTGGCCATGAGAATACCCATAGGAATACCAAACAGATAAACAAGGAATACCTCAATAATACCGATTGTAAATGAGTATCCAACCTTAGACTTACCAGCCTTGTAGGTTGAAACGCTTGTATAGTCGTCTGTAAATCTATCTGAATTAACCTTGTTAGCTGCCATTGAGCCGTATACAAAAGTAGCTGAGTGAAGGTCATCAGCTGACTCCTCAGTAAGGCCTGTAGGGAATGTCATAGTAGACATAACATAAGATCCCTGCTTCTTGGTCATGGTATCAAATACATCGATACCTGCATTTACTGCATATGACTTACCAAGGTTAATAGTAACCAAATTCTGGTGTAAATAAGGGAATACCTTATCTACATATAATAAATATTTATGATATGTTCCATTTCCGATAATTGCAGGAGCAAACTTATCACCACCGTAAACCGGGTCATGAAGTGTAAATGTAAGGCCTCTCTTGCCAAGGTCAATATCTTCATCAACGAAATGAATATTATCTACAGAAATAAGTCCTGTAACATATTTAACTAATCTGTGAGTAACAGGAAGATCCTTAGCTGCGAAAAGCTGCTGCGCACCACCATTAGCATACTTCTTGGGTGTAACCATGATGGCATTAAGTCTTGTTACAGTGTATCCGTTAGCTGCACACCAATCATTAAACTTCTGAACGTACTCAGCTGTAAGTTCTGAATCGTTCTCAGGTTTCTTGCCAATAGAAGCAACCTTCTTCTGTGTCTCCTCATCGAGTTCCCCCTTATCAACAAGGTCAAGAAGGTAATCATTATAGGTAATAAGGTCCAGATAACCGTACTCTTCCCACTTTCTGTACATATATGCTGTCTTCTCATTGTTACCATAGTTCTTGAAGACATTATCAGTAGCAAAAATAAGGTTTCTGTCCAGCATGGTATAGATCATTATCATTACAATAGTAACAACAACGAAGGATGAAATTAATCCATGCAATAGTCTTTTCAATACATACTTAGTCATAGCGTCTATCCTTTAAGAACATATTTTGTATATGTGGCTAAATAAGTTTATAAAAAATTAATTATTTAGTTACACAGCCACAACATTATACAACAGAATGGAGAAAGTGGGAAGAACTTTTTCCCACTTTCTCCAATTTATTTGCAATATCTTATTACAAACTAAATCAGATAATATCATGCGCGAAATCCGTTATTACGGATTTCTGTGCATAATCTTTTCTAATAAACACGCAGTGTTTATTAGAAGATACCAATACTCTTAACCATGTATCCTGCATAGTCAGGAAGCATTGTATCAAGGTATGTCTGAGGATCACCATAGTCAGGACCCCAACCGGATACGTCACACATATCGCAGTTGAACTCGTAACCTGTCTCTGGGTAGTAAGCTGCATAGTACCAGTCATCAGCTGACTCGCACTTAACAAGGTTGATTACAACCGCGCCATCAAGTACTGTCTCAAGTGACTGCTTGAATGCGTTAGCTCTGTTTGTGTATACCTCAGAACCAGCGAAGTAAGGAAGGTCGATCTGGATAGGATTCTCTTTAGAAATCTCTACACCCTGAGCTGCAAGTTCTTCTGTTGCCTTAGCAAGGTTTTCCTTAGCTGCTGTAGGATTATACCATCCATCAAATCCGTCTGAAGACTGTGTATCTGCATCCCAAACCTTAAGGCTTACACCATCAGCATCGATCTGAGCCTGTGTGATCTCACCATTGTAGGTACCAGCTGGGAATGTTGTAGCTGTTCCGTTGATGTCGATTGTAACATCCTCTTCGAGGCTTACGAAGTTACCAGGAACATAAGAGTTTCTAAGGCTCATGAGCTTAAGATCTTCACCCTGTGTCTGAGCGTTGTAAGCTGCTCTGTCAAGAGCTGAGCAAACAGCAAGTCTGAAGTTCTGGTTCTGCATAGCGATAGTTGTTCTCTGTCCTTCGTAAACAGTCTTCTCAGAAACTGCTACTGTAGCATCGTTAGAGTTTGCAAATGACTTACGGTTGATGTTAAGGAATCCGTTGAATGTTGTAGCATCTGTGTTAGATGTGTACTTATACTTATCAAAAGTTCCGTCAGCCTTAGCAGACTCGATTGTTGATGTGTTAAGTCCGCATCCGTCAACTGTACCAGCAAGTGTATCGTTGTATGTCTTTGTTACATCTGTACCATCTTCGAATACATATGTAAGAGTCTTGATTTCCTGGTTGTCCTTGTTCCAGTAAAGTGGATTAGCCTTGAATACGATTGAGTTCTTCTCAGTGAAGCTTGTGATGATGAATGGTCCACAGTAAGCGATGTGATCCTTATCTGTACCATACTGACCAGCTGAAGCGCCCTGACCGAACTGTCCGCCCTGTCCTTCATAGTATGATCTTGAAAGAGGAGCAAATACACCATAGCTGAGCATTGTCATGAAGTAAGGAGTCTTCTGCTCAAGTGTGTACTCAAGTGTGTAATCATCAACAGCCTTAACACCAACTTCTGCGAAATCAGTTGTCTCACCGTTAATATAAGCATCTGCACCCTTGATAACGCCCTGAACGAGGTACTCAAGACCACCCATAGCGTCCATCATGTGCTGCATACCAGCTACGAAATCGTCTGCTGTAAGATCAGCAACTTCTCTACCCTGAGCGTCAACCCACTTAACACCCTCACGAATGTGGAATGTGTATGTAAGTCCGTCATCAGATACTTCCCAGCTCTCTGCAAGTGCAGGCTGCTGAACGTTCTCTACGTCGTACTCTGTAAGTCCATCATAGAGCTGAATAAGAATTCTTGAATCAGCCTGTCTTGATGTAGCAAGTACGTCCCATGTTACAGGGTCTGATGAACTAGGATAGTTGTAAGAATCCTTTAATGTATAGCCCTTGTCTGCAAGGTACTCTTTAGCCTTTTCTACATATGTGCCTGTACCTCTAAGCTCCTTGAGCATATCTCTGAGAGCCTGAATATCTTCAGAAGCAATAAGCTCTGTTGTAATAAGAGCATTATGCCATCTCTCATCGTCGTTGCCCCAAAGAGTTGTTGTTACTGAACCAGGAGCCATACGTGTGATAGCGTAGTTACCACCACGAGTTGAAAGTGGAATGAATACACCAGACTCAAGAAGCTTAGCCTCAGCAACAGCCTGAAGAGCATAACGCTCTGAAAGGTTGTCAGCCTCAAGTGCCTTCTGGTATGTCTCATAGTACTCACCAAGCGCTCTATTGTAGAGCTCTGATGACTCTGTCTGATAGCTGTCTACATCCCAAAGCTCTGAATAAGCTTCAGAAGCAAGACGAGTATCTGGCTCAACGCCTACAAGTGATGGGAGGTTTGAATCAACCTCTGTAGTCTCCTCTGCTACAGTAGCCTCTGTTGCAGCTGTATCAGTAGACTCTGTTGTCTGCGCAGGTGTATCTGTCTGTGCAGGAGCTTCTGTCTTGCCGCATCCAGCCATAAGTGTAGCTGTCATAGATGTAGCAGCAAGTAAAGCGATTACTCTGTTGTACTTCTTCATAATTTTCCTCCATATTTTAATAAGAAAATATATAAAAATAGCTATCTGCATCGTGAAGATACAAATAACCTTTTTATCACTAGAATATGTTCCCCACTCTTAGTCTCCGTAAAAACGTCATTGTTTCTACTTTCTTTCAAACCTGTATACAATTATACTACGCTGAATAAAATAAATCAATACCGGATTATTTTCTTCAGTGCTAGAAATATCAAGTTCTCCAACCACCTTTTATTAAACTAAAGTTTAACAGTTTAAAGTGTTGTGCTGTTACAATAATAAACCATGTTGATTAATTTTGCTACAATTTTTTTACAAAAATTTTATTTTTGTTATATCGTTTTTGACCAGAATCAAAAAAGTCATTGTAAACAATATTAATTTCATCACTGTTTTTCCTTGCAAGACGCACAATTGTGCGCCATTAGCGGATTGACATCCAAACAAAAATGAGCCTCGGAAAATAGTTTCCAAGGCTCAAAAAATGAAAAAGAAGTTTTATACATTATATTTATTTTCAAAAATTAAAGACAGCTTGCGTATGCAGCCTCTGCACCCTCTGTATGGATCTTCTTAAGGTCAGCTACAACAGCATCTGTAAGACCTGAAATCTTGTTAAGATCCTGATCCCACATCTTCTCATTGCCAAGAACAGCCTTTACAAGCTCCTCTTCAGACTCTCCCTTATGCTCATAGAAAAACTCAAGAGCCCATCTGTCATCACTTACTGTATATGTATTGCCTGCTGGTCTCTTGCATACAAGTCCTGCATCTGTAAGTTCCTGAATGTCATTTGAATAGAAAGCAATGTATGCAGCAAGTGACATTGTAAGGCAAACAGGAAGCTTGCCATTCTTATCAATATACTGAAGGAATGATGGCATATTTCTAGCCTTCCACTTACTTGTTGAGTTAAGTGAAATAGACATAAGCTCGTGGTTAACGAATGGATTGTTGAAACGATCCTTAACTGCTGCTGCAAACTCATTAAGATCATTCTCATCAAGATGATCTACAAGTGTAGGAATAACCTCTTCATTAAGCATCTTGTTCATGAAGCCTGCAACATTATCGTTGTGCATACAATCACGTACAATATCAAAACCTGCAAGATAAGCACCAAGAACAAAACCTGTGTGAGCGCCGTTAAGGATACGAACCTTACGATGCTTGTAAGGCATAACATCAGGAACTACGTGAACATTAACGCCAGCCTTCTTGAATGGAAGTCTGTCCTCAAGTCCATCTGGTCCCTCAATGATCCAAACACCGAAAATCTCACCAACATCGATGAGTTCGTCGTGGTATCCATTGATCTTCTCAAGCTCTTCTACTTCCCTGGCATCGCGAATTCTACCCGGAACGATTCTGTCTACAAGAGTTGAGCAGAAAATGTTCTCCTCATTAACCCAAGTCTTGAAGCCATCCTCAAGCTTCCACTGATCAATATACTGGTTAACGCACTTAAGAAGCTCTTTACCATTGTTATCAATAAGCTCGCATGAAAGAACAACTACGCCCTTCTTACCAGCCTTATATCTTGCAAAAAGAACCTGTGTAAGCTTACCTGGGAAGCTGTTAGCAGGAACATCCTCAAAATTGCATGAAGGATCATAAGCAATACCGGCTTCTGTTGTGTTAGAAGCAATGATATCAAGATCATCAGATACTGCAATCTCCATCATCTTGTCATAATCTGCCTTGTCATAAGGATTAAGGCAGCAATCTACTGCAGAAATAACTCTCTTAGCATCTACCTTCTCTCCGTTTTCACTTCCACGAAGATAAAGTGTGTAGAGGCCTTCCTGCTTGTTAATAAGCTCTGTAAGTCCCATTGAAATAGGCTGCACAAGAGCTACCTTACCATTAAAGCCAGCTTTCTCATTACTGATATCAAAAAAGTAGTCAACAAATGCACGCATGAAGTTTCCTTCACCAAACTGAAGAACTCTTACAGGTGCTTCCTTGCAAACATAGCCTTCGTAGCCAGATTTCGCCAATACATCATAGTTTAATAAATCCATTACCTGATCCTCCTAAATTGTAACCGCTTACAAATCACATAAAAAAGTAATTTTGCTACAAATGTTATAACACATTTATGAAAGCGTTTACAATACTTATTTTTCATTTAGTAAAAAAAATAAAGGACACACTATTTTATCCAGTAAAATAGCATGTCCTCGTATTTCTTTTACCAAGTGATCATTTACTGCTGAACGATTCCACCATTAGGTGATATTACCTGACCTGTTACATAAGGGGCTGTGAGAAGATATCCCAAAGCACCGGCTATATCTGATGTGTCACCAATAAAGCCCTGAGGAATAGTTGCCGCAAGAGCCTTAAGTTCCTCCTGGTTAACACCTCTTAGCATGTCAGTCATGATCATACCAGGAGCAATAGCATTTACTCTTATGCCCTTTCCTGCAAACTCAAGAGCAAGCGCTCTGGTAAGGCCAATGATACCTGCCTTTGAAGTACAGTAATCAGCCTGATTTATTACACCGATAAGTCCACCGATTGAAGAAGTATTAATGATACAACACTGATCGTCCTTACTACTATGATTAACCATATGCGGAAGAACCAAATGAGACATATGAAGAAAGCTCATAAGGTTAGTATTGATAACATTTTCATACTGCTCTCTTGTGATATCAATAAAGTTACAGTTGTTGGTGATACCAGCATTGTTAACAAGTACATCGATATTTTCGCCGAATTTCTCAATTGCAGCCTTTACAAGAGCTTCACAGTCCTCGTATTTGCTGACATCTGCCTTAACTACAAGAGCTTCTACGCCATATTCTTTTGTAAGCTTTTCAGCAATTGCATCCGAAAGTGCTTTGGAAGACTCGCTTCTGTAGTTAATAACTACATTGTAGCCAAGTTCTCCGAGCTTAAGTGACATAGCTTCCCCAATTCCCCTTGAGCCACCAGTTATGATAGCTGTTTTTGCCATTCTTCATACCTCCTTATTTTTGTCAAAAATATTGTATGCAACATAAATATAATAGCATAAATCAATATAATAATCATTTATTATTTACTTGATATAATCAGTTTTTCTTATCATTGCTCTACTGATTTTACCATTGGAGGTTCTTGGAAGCTCGGTGGCAAAGCATATTTTTCTGGGATATTTGTACATAGCTACTCTTTCTCTTACAAACTGCTGTATCTCTGCAGAAAGTTCATTACTTGGTTTATAACCTTTATTAAGAATAATACTGGCTTTTACAATTGCCCCTCTTGTTTTGGAAGGAAACCCTGTTACAGCACACTCAAATACAGCCGGGTGCATCATCATCACGTCTTCGACCTCGGAAGGGCCGATCCTATAGCCGCTTGATTTGATCACATCGTCATTTCTGCCAAGGAAAAAGAAATTTCCTTCCTTGTCCTTAAACGCCCTGTCCCTGGTGTGGTAGATGCCGCCTTCCCATGCTTTTATATAATTTTCTTTATCGCCAAGATAGCCCTTAAATACTCCGATTGGTAATATTCCCTTATTTTTAGGAAAAAGAACTATCTCGCCTTCCTCCCCATCAGAAACCTCAACGCCTTCCTCATCTACTATCCTTACATCATAAAGAGGCGAGGCCTTTCCAATTGAACCTTTAACCTGACTATCTCCTGCAGCTGTACATATCTGAAGTGCTGTTTCAGTCTGGCCAAAACCTTCCCTTACTTCAAGGCCTGTCATTTCTTTAAACCTTCCTGATACCTCTAATGGCATAGGTTCACCAGCTGTTGTAACCTGTTTTAGATTAGTAAGGTCATAAGCTTTTAAATCTTCCAGGACCAGATACTTATATATAGTGGGAGGAGCACAAAAAGAAGTTACTTTTTCTTTTTCCAGTAGTTCCAAAATATCCCAGGCATAGAATTGCTCATAATCATAGACCATAACAGCACATCCAATGAGCCACTGTCCATAGAGCTTACCCCACGCTGACTTAGCCCAGCCGGAATCTGCCACTGTAAGGTGTAGTCCGTTTTCTACTGCGCCGTGCCAGTTTTTGGCTGTATAGATATGGGCCAGAGGATATGAATAATCATGAATGACTGCTTTAGGAGCTCCGTTAGTACCTGAAGTAAAATAATAAAGCATATCATCGTGGACATTAGTTTCTACTCTTTCCAGCTGACATGATGCCAATTCCATCTCATCCTGAAAACTGTAGCAATTGTCGTATTTATCTCCCACCACAATCTGTTTAATGGAAGAATCAGTATTCATAATTGCATTTCTAACTTTATCGCAGATATCCTCTGAGTTTACGCATATTACAGCTTTGGCTTTCGAAAGCTTTATTCTTTCACTTATATCCTTTTCCGAAACCATATGAGATGTTGGAATTGCCACAGCCCCAAGCTTATGAATTGCTATGATGCTTGTCCAAAACTCATATCTTCTTTTTAGTAAAAGCATTACGCTGTCGCCTCTGCATATGCCAAAACGTCTTAGCATATTAGCAGTTTTATCCGATAGTTTTTTAAGCTCATAAAACGTAAATCTTGTAATAACGCCCTCCGTGCTTTTATGAACAAGGGCTAATTTGTCAGGTTCTGTTTTGGCATATCTATCTACAACATCGTAAGCGAAATTGAAGGATTCGGGAAAAGAAATATTTACATCCTTTACCTTTCCATAATCATCTAATATTTCGCTGTAATACTCAGTATATAATCCAGGCATCCTTAACCACCTATATCCAGTTCTATTATTTGTTTTCTACGTAGTAACCAATATTTCTGAATTTGTTATATCTTTTATCCAGTAGTTCATGTATAGGAATATCCTCAAGCTTTTTGACACTCCTATAAATATCCTCGGAAAACTTTTCCAGGTCATTACCTTTGCAGATTTTATCTATTATTCCAAGGCAATATAACTTATCCGCAGATAGCCCCAGTGCCTTGGCGGCAACATCCGCCTTATCTGTAGTCTTCCATAGAATATTGGAACAACTCTCAGGAGAAACAACGCTAAAATAAGCATCCTCCATCATCCAGATTTCATCAGCATGACAAAGAGCCAGAGCTCCACCACTTCCACCTTCACCGATCACAATAGATAAAATGGGGGTTTTAAGATCTGACATTTCATAAAGATTGTCGGCAATTGCCCTTCCCTGCCCTCTTTCCTCGGATTCCACATCAGGATATGCTCCGGCTGTATCTACCAGACATATAACAGGTCTTTTAAACTTTTCTGCCTGCTTCATAAGTCTTAGTGCCTTTCTGTACCCCTCAGGTCTTGCGCTTCCAAAATTATGTAATATGCGATCCTCGGTATCTTTGCCCTTTTCTATTCCAATAACAGTAACCGGAATGTCCTTAAGTAAAGCAATCCCTCCGATAACAGCACTGTCCTCTCCATAATATCTGTCCCCGGAAAGAGGCGTAAAATTTTCAAAACATCCATTTATATAGTCAATTGCATTCCTTCTTCCCTGGAGTCTTGCATTTCTAACAATCTCAATGTCAGTCATCAGTTCGTTCCCCCAAAGTGGAATCTAAGAAGCTTTTCAATGTAGTCCTTTTGTTCCTGCCTTGGAACTATGGCATCAATAAAGCCGCATTCCAAAACCCTTTCAGCTTTTTGAAAGTTCTCGGGAAGAGTCGTATTTAAGGTTTTCTCAACAACTCTTGGTCCTGCAAAGCCTACCCTGGCTCCGGGTTCTGCCAAGGTAATATCCCCCAGCATTGCAAAGCTTGCATCAACTCCGCCTGTGGTTGGATTAGTCAAGAGGACTATATAAAGCCCTCCATTATTACTATGTCTTTTCACAGCAGCCGAAACCTTGGACATTTGCATAAGAGATATCATTCCCTCCTGCATTCTTGCGCCTCCTGAGACAGTTACCCCAACAACAGGAAGTTTTTCATCAGTTGCATACTCAAATAGCCTGGTTATCTTTTCCCCAACTACAGAGCCCATAGAGCCCATCATGAAGTTTCCTTCCATGGCAAAGATACATGTCTTAAAGCCTCCTATTTGCGCAACTCCGGTGATCACACCTTCGTTTTCGCGGCTCTTGACTGTAGCTTGACTTAACTTATCATCATATTCGGGAAAATTAAGAATGTTTGTCGAAACCATGCTCCTGTCCAGTTCTATAAAAGTCCTGTTATCAGTCATCATCAGGATTCTTCGCCTTGCTCTCACCGGAAAATAGTAGCCGCACTCTGGGCATATAAAACTGTTTTTCCTAATCTTTTTAACAGAAAGAACACTTTGACACTTTTTGCAGGTAACTTTTCTGCTTCTTATTCTCTTACCATCATTTTCAAGTTCGTTATTTGCCTTCAAAAATAGCTTTTTTAAATCCATTTATAAGACCTTCTGACAGATTGTAGTGTCATAATTGCCAACAATAAATCTGTTGTTTTCCATAAATTTCATATGCATTTCCCTGTTGCTATCTACTCCTACAAGAACAAATTCAGACAGAGCACTCTTCATTTTTCTGATGGCGCCATCCCTCGACGGCGCACAGACAATGAGCTTTCCCAGCATTGAATCATAGAAAGGTGTGACCACGTAGTTTGCATAAAGGGCTGAATCGAATCTCACATCAACGCCTCCCGGAATATGCAGCATTTCGACTTTGCCAACAGAGGGGCTGAAATCCCCAGAGTTCTCGGCGCAGATTCTGCATTCTATGGCGTGCCTTCCCATTCCAACATCCTTTTGGTCAAAAGAAATTGAAACTCCCGCAGCAGTTCTTATCTGCCATTCAACAATATCGATGCCTGACACCATCTCTGTGACAGAATGCTCAACCTGAAGTCTTGTGTTCATTTCCATGAAGTAGAAATCCTGGCCTTTAACAAGATATTCAATTGTTCCTACTGTGACATAACCAACTTTATGCGCCAGCCGCACTGATGCCTCATACATTCTTTGTCTGATGTCTTCCGATAGTATCGGTGCAGGACACTCCTCAATAAGCTTTTGATTTTTCCTTTGTACAGAACAGTCTCTGTCTCCAAGAACCAGAATCTTACCGTTTACGTCTCCAAGGATCTGAACTTCCACATGCTTAACATTTTCAAGGTATTTTTCCATGAAGACTGCGTCATCATTAAAAGAGCTCATGGCTTCTTTTTTTACCTGGTCATAGGCTCTTTCTAGTTCCTGCATGGATCTTACTATTCGAATACCTTTTCCGCCGCCGCCGCTTCGGGCCTTTAGAATAACAGGAAGCCCTATTTTAAAAGCAGCTTCGCATGCAGCCTCATAACTTTCTAAAATGTCGCTTCCAGGAGATACCGGAACACCTGCATCAATTGCTATTTTTCTTGCCACCTCTTTTTGTCCCATTTTCTCCATAACTTCTACTGATGGGCCAATAAGGGTTATGTTCTCTTTTCTGCAGCGCCTGGCAAATTCCGGATTCTCAGAAAGCATGCCATATCCTGGGTGAATAGCCTTAGCTCCTGTTTTAAGAGCCACCATAATAATGGCATCCATATTAAGATAGCTGTCTTTAAGAAGCGGACCTCCAATGCAATAGCTTTCATCAGCCATTTCAACGTGAAGTGCATCCCTGTCGGCTTCTGAGTATACCGCAACAGTCATAATTCCCATTTCTTTGCAGGCCCTTATGACCCTGACTGCCACTTCACCTCTATTAGCTATAAGAATCTTTTCAAACACAAAGGACCTCCTAACAGACAATTGCAAAAGAAAATTCACCGCTCATACATTTTTTGCCATCCACAGATATTTCCCCTGATAATGCATACAAAGGATGACTTTCTCTCTTAAGTTTCACCTGGATTTTAATATTGTCTCCCGGCCTTATCATTCCTCTAAACCTGACTTTATCAAGACCTGTATACACAGGTAAAACTCCTTCTTGTTTCATCTTGTCGGCAAATAAAATGCATGCAGACTGTGCCATCATCTCGCATTGGATAACACCGGGAACAATTGGATTATCCGGAAAATGTCCCTGAAGAAAAAACTCATCACCTCTAACTTTGTAATATCCTGTGGCGGTTCCATCTTCATTAAGAATTACTTCATCCAAAAGAAGCATAGGTTCTCTATGAGGAAGAATCGTTTTAATTTCTTCTCTGTTCACTTTTAAGCTCCTTTATTTCAAATAAAACCTGGTCATACTCAACCAGATCACCCTCTTTGGCATTTATTCCAAGTATTATGCCGTCTACAGGAGATATCACATCATTCATCATTTTCATGGCTTCAATGCTGCACAAAACATCGCCCTGCTTAACATGATCACCGACACGTCTTTTCTTTTCATCTGATAGTTCACCAAAAACACCCAAAAGAGGTGCTTTGACTTTAACTGAATTTTCATCTGCAAATCCCATATCCTTTGACTCATTGTCTGGTTGCAGTACTTTTAATCCTGTAAACTCACTACTTTCAGAAATGCTATTCATATTACAGGTTTTTTTGAAAACAAGCTTTAATCCCTCGTCCTCAACAGATAATTCAGTAAGTCCCAGCCTTTGAAAAACATCTGCATATTCAGAAAGTGAATTTGTCATTGCTCATCTCCTTATAAGTGTTGCAAATCTTCATATCTTAAACTTTTTTAAAAGCTATGCAGGCATTGTGTCCACCAAACCCAAGGGAAGTACTGATTGCGTACTTAATATCTGCTTTCGCAGCACTATTTGGCGTATAGTCAAGATCACATTCCTCATCTTTTTCCTGGTAGTTTATAGTTGGCGGGACAATACCATTAGAAAGAGCCAGAACGCAGCAAATAGCTTCTACCGCACCGGTTGCTCCCATCATATGTCCTGTCATGGATTTCGTGGAACTAACATGGACGTCATACGCTTTTTTGCCAAATACTGTCTTAATGGCCTTGGTCTCCATTGCATCGTTTAAGTGCGTTCCTGTGCCGTGGGCATTTATGTAAAGATCATCATTTTCGTTGATCCCAGCCTCAGTGATAGCTGACTTAATTGCTCTAACAGCGCCGCTTCCCTCAGGATCAGGAGCTGTAATATGATATGCATCCGAAGTATTTCCATAGCCTGTAACTTCTGCAAGGATTCTTGCGCCACGCTTTTTGGCATGTTCATACTCTTCGAGGACAAGGATTCCCGCGCCCTCACCCATAACGAAACCGCCTCTTCTTTTATCAAAGGGGAGACTCCCTTGCGCCGGATCATCGGAAAGATTAAGTGCCTGACAGTTTACAAAACCTGCCATGGCAAGTTCATTGATAGAAGCCTCCGCGCCGCCGGCGATTATCGCGTCTGCGTAGCCGTGTTTAATAGCCCTGTAAGCCTCTCCAATAGTATGAGTTGAAGTAGCACAGGCAGTCACAACCGGAAGTGTCGGGCCCTTAGCACCAAACTTAATAGAAATAGCTCCAGCAGCCATGTTACTGATCATCATAGGAACAAAAAATGGCGAGACAAAATCTGGTCCTTTTTCAGTAAGCTTATTTGTCTCTCTAATAGTTGAATTAATTCCGCCAATTCCAGAGCCCACATAAACTCCAAAGCGCTCCCTGTCAAGGTCGCTTTCAAGAATCCCGCTTTGCTCAACAGCCTGAGTTGCTGCTCCCATAGCATATTGCATAAAAAGATCTGACTTTCGTATCTCCGCTGCATTGCTATAGTACTTTTTCGGTTCAAAGTCCTTAACTTCAGCATCCAGACTGACTTTAAGCCTTGATGCATCAAAGCGCTCTATTTTACCTATTCCGCACTTACCATTTCTTATACTGTTCCAAAAGGTTTCTATATCATTTCCAACTGGAGAGATTACTCCAAGACCTGTTACAACTACTCTGCACATGTATTTCTCCCATCAAGTAATTTTTAGTTTAGAAAACTCTGTATTACACATACATTCCACCATCAACCTTAATAACTTCACCGGTAATATATGAGGAACTGTCAGATGCCAGAAAAAGAACTAAATCCGCCACATTATCCGGACTTCCAAGACTTCCAAGTGGTATCTGGCTTTTTATCTGATCTCTTTGCTCATCTGATAGCGCCCCTGTCATATCTGTGGCTATATATCCAGGTGCCACAGCGTTGCATCTTATATTCTTCCTTCCGTATTCCCTTGCCACAGATTTGGTAAAGCCAATGATTCCAGCCTTTGAAGCCGAGTAATTTGTCTGTCCTTTATTTCCCATAAGTCCTACTACGGAGCTGATGTTAATGATATTTCCAGCTCTTTTTCTTACAAACTGTCTTATAAAGGCCTTGGTAACAAACATTGTTCCCTTGAGATTTACATCAATTACATCATCGATATCCATGGCAGACAGGGATGGCAAAATATTATCCCTGGTTATTCCTGCGTTATTGACCAAAATATCAACCTGACCAAAGTCAGCTAATATCTCTTCGCAGGCAGATGTAACTTCTTCTGCGCTTTTAATGTCGCAGGCGTATAGCCTTGCTTTTACTCCAAGTTTTTGAAGATTATCTATAGTTTCCCTGGCTTTTTCAGAATCTCTTGTAGCTACTACCGCAACATTAGCCCCGTTTTCAGCCAGCTTATATGCGATAGCCCTACCAATCCCTCTTGCTCCGCCAGTAACTACAGCTGTTTTTCCATTAAGCATAACTTAGTACCTTTTCCTCATTCTCAGTTTGCTCAAAGTATTCATTTTTAATTTTTTCGAAGGACTCCATATCGCTAAGATTAAAAATCCTTACTCCCGGTACAGTTCTTTTTACAAAGCCTGAAAGTGTCTTTCCCGGACCGCATTCAATAAAGGTGTCAACGCCATCCTTCGCCATATTAAGAAGAGTTTCTTCCCACTTTACGCTGTTTGAAACCTGCTCAGACAAAAGTTCTATCATCTCATTTTTGTCATCAGGGTACGGCATGGCTGTCTTATTTGCATACAAAGGCAGCTTTGACTGACTCAGTTCAAAAGCTTTATTTTCTGTAAGCTCCTGCCTAAGAAGATCAGTGGCCTCCTTCATATATGGAGAATGGAAAGAGCCACCAACCTTAAGCTGTATAAACCTAACTTTTTCTGTTTCCAGATTTTTTCTAAACTTCTCCATGTTCTTTTCTTCGCCGGAAACAACAATCTGTCCCGGACAGTTGTAGTTAACTGGATAAACCTTATTTTTCTGGCACAGCTTTTGAAGCTTTTCTTTGTCCATGCCCATAACTGCAACCATACTTCCTTCAACTTTTTCTGAAGCATTCTGCATGAAGCCTGCTCTCTTACAGACAAACTTAAAGGCATTGGCATTTGAAAGAGCTCCAGATACAGCCATGGCCACAACTTCTCCAAGAGAGAATCCTGCCACCACATCAGGGTGAATTCCTGCGCTTTCAAGAGCAAGGGCACCTGCAATATCAGCAAGAAAAACGCACGGCTGAGTATTTTCAGTTCTTTTAAGTTCTTCATCTGTTCCCTTGAGCATCTGAATAATTGTTCCGGGCCTTATTGCTTCAGCTACACCAAAAAAGTCATGAACTTCCTTGACGTTTTCATATAGATCCTTAGCCATTCCCGGATACTGGCTCCCCTGCCCAGAAAACAAAAATGCTGTCTTTCCCATATTTCTCCTCACATTAAGCTAATAGCTTACGCAAGCTTAGCTTTATCAATCCTTGCTCCCATAAGTTCATAGGCTTCATTACATATACTTGTCACAATTTCAAGACATGTATCCTGCGTTTTGACCAATCCTGCAATTTGACCGCACATACAGGATCCGGTCCTTACATCTCCGTCTATAGCAGCCCTTCTCAAAGCACCAGCGCCCATTTTTTCAAGCTCATCAGGTGTTGTATTTGGGTTATTTTCTTTTTCCAGGAATTCTCTTGTCATATGATTTTTAAGTGCTCTCACGGGATGTCCAAGACTTTTTCCGGTTACAATTGTGTCTCTGTCCTTGGCCTTTAAAACCTTTTCCTTGTAATTGGGATGTACATTACACTCCTTGGCTGTAAGAAATCTTGTTCCCATCTGAACAGCCTTGGCTCCAAGCATAAAAGCTGCAGCCATTCCTCTTCCGTCAGCAATTCCACCTGCAGCAATAACAGGTATGTGGACAGCATCTACTACCTGAGGTACAAGTGCCATGGTAGTGGTTTCTCCCACATGCCCACCGGACTCACATCCTTCGGCAACAACAGCGCATGCTCCCATTCTTTCCACCATTACGGCCAATGCAACGCTTGCCACAACGCAGATTACCTTAACACCGTTTGAAATAAGCTTTTCCATGTATCTGGCAGGATTTCCCGCGCCAGTTGTAACAACCTTAATGTGCTCCTGACATACAACTTCCACAGCTTCATCAATGAAAGGGCTCATGAGCATAAGATTTACCCCAAAGGGTTTGTCCGTGAGTTTCTTTGCCTTTTGTATCTGCTCTCTGAGCTGCTCCCCATTTGAATTCATCGCTGCAATAAGACCAAGACCACCTGCATTTGATACAGCCGCAGCAAGCTGGGCATCTGCTATCCAGGCCATTCCGCCCTGAAATACGGGATATTCAATTCCCAGCATTTCGCAAACTGGATTCTTATTCATTTTTCCCTCCGCATACTGCAATAATATGTTGCTTAATATTGCGCAAATTATTTTCTAGAGCAATGGCAATCACTGCGCTACTACTGATTCCTGATTCTCAATAAGCTTGGCAAGCTGTTCAATAGTAGTTATGTCCTGTGTCAGTTCAATCTTGCAGTCAAGTTCTTCCTGCATCTGCATAACAAGCTCCATGATATCCAGAGAATCCAGTCCGATCTCAGTAAACGTTGTTGTTTCTGAGATTTCTGACTCATCCTTATCAAGATACTCTGCTATGATTTTTACGATTACACCCTTTACGTCCTTCATTTTTCTTTTCCCCTTTTCTTTTTTAATTTCTAGATATTTGTTTTTTGATATTCAAATAATCAGTTCTTTGTTACAATAATCTTGGGGGTAACCCCCAGGTCAATACATTTTTTATAGAATTTATGAGGTTTATTATTACAATGGGAAATAGTTTTACAGACGATGAAAAAGAGTATTCCTTAACTGTCAGTCAATTTGCTGGTCTTTGCGGTACTACGAGGGATACACTACGGCACTATTATGAGCAGAAAATAATCATCCCTAGAGTAGATCCTGTTAATGGGTATCACTATTATTCCCCGGCCCAGATCAGTTCTTTTTTCTTTATCACCACCATGAGACAAGCCGGCTGTTCAATACAGGAAATTAGGGAAATGATAGAAAGTTCTACTAAAGAAGCGATTACTAAGCTGGCGAACACCAAGATACTACAGATGCAGCGGGAGCTCTTTTTAATAAACCAGAAAATAAGTGCTCTTCACCTTGGTATGTGGATTCTTAACACCTGGCAGGAGCACGGTTATAACAAGGTTTTCACAGACTTTATTCCCGACATCAGCTACTCTTACACCGCAATTAAGGACAGCAACACTGCTTATCATGTCGCTGATATTGCCGGGGACATCTCAGTTCACCTTGGCAAAACTGCAGGGAATGGAGCTCTTTCAACCTTTCCAACCGGTGTTACCATGAGCTATGAAAATATGCTCAAGAAAAGGTATGTCTACAATAACATTGTCAGCCTTTCATTTCTCCCTGCAGATAACAGCGATTCTCTCCCGCTTCCCAGCAATAATGTAGTTGCCTGTTATCATGAGCATGGAGATATTGACATCGAAAAAATATACGAAAGAATGGTATCATATATGAAGAGGCATAAATTAAAAGCTGTTTCAGACCTATTTATCGTTAGCCTCATAAACCTGTATAACAAGGAAAAGCAGCATACCTACTTTAAGTATCTTTTTATCTGTGTTTCCGAGTGACAGATTGCTATATGGGTCGTATAAATAATTAGTCTAAATAACTAAATCAATTATGATGGGGGAAAATATTGATGGCAGAATTAGGTAAAGTAACCACAGATAGTTTTACAATGGATTATTTCAAGTTCGGAAAAGGCGATAAAACTTTAGTCATTATTCCCGGACTTAGCATCCAGAGCGTAATGGGAGCAGCCTATACCGTTGAGGCTGAGTACTCCTCAAGAATAAAAGATGAGTTTACAGTTTACGTTTTTGACAGACGCTTAGAAATTCCCGAAAACTATTCAATTCACGAAATGGCCAGAGATACAGCCACCGCAGTAAAAGAGCTGGGCCTGTCCGATATTTCTCTTTTTGGAGCTTCTCAGGGCGGAATGATTGCCATGGTTATGGCTATAGATTATCCTGAACTTGTTAAAAAACTGATTCTCGGCTCCACTTCATCTCATATTAAACCTGAACAATCAGCAGTTTTGGAAAAATGGATTGAGCTTGCCGAAAAAGGCGATGCCCACACTCTTTATCAAAGCTTTGCAAAGGAAATATATCCTTCTACAGTCTACGAGGACTACAAGGATTATTTCGCTGATGTGAGCAATACCGTTACTTCAGAGGAACTAAAGAAATTTATAATCCTAGCAAAATCAATACTGGGCTTTGATATTTCCGGTGATCTCAAAAAGATCAAATGTCCTACTCTGGCAATCGGCTGCTATGAGGATGCAGTTCTTGACAGTGATGCTACAATGGAGATTGCAGAAAACCTGGATTACAGACCAGATTTTAAGTTGTACATGTACATTGGCTATGGACATGCTGCCTTTGACACAGCTCCCGATTACAGAGACAGAATGTACAACTTCCTAATGAGCTGACATAAATAAAAAGGAATTACAAACATGGCATTCGACGGAATTACAATTGCAAACTTAACCAAAGATTTCAGCGACAAACTAACAGGTGGTCGCATATATAAAATAGCCCAGACAGAGAGCGATGAACTTTTCATCACAGTTAAGCTCTCCTTTGAAAATGCGGACAAATATGGCATCAAGCAGGAAAAGCTGGTCTTATCGGCAGATGCTTCTCTTCCACTTGCTTATCTTACAGATGAAAGCAAAGCTTCTCCCATGACAGCGCCAAATTTCTGTATGCTTCTAAGGAAGCACATCCAGAATGGTCGCATAATTTCTGTAACTCAGCCGGGAGGCCTCGAGAGAATCATCCGTTTTGAGGTTGAGCATCTTGATGAAATGGGTGATCTTCGCCACAAGGTTCTTCTCATTGAGATCATGGGCAAATACAGTAATATCATTTTCACTGATGAGAATAATATGATAATCGACAGTATTAAGCATATCCCGGCTTCTGTAAGTTCAGTAAGAGAGGTTCTTCCGGGCCGCGAGTACTTTATTCCATCTCAGGACAAGGCCAATCCGCTCACAACAACTGCCGACGAGTTCTCGAGCTGTGTTCTTAGTAAAGGAATGCCTATTTTCAAGGCTATTTACTCCAGCTACACAGGTCTTTCTCCTATTATTGCTCAGGAAATCTGCTATAGAAGTGGTGTTGACGCAGATAAGTCTGCCATTTCTCTTGATACATCAGAGTCAATCGCAGTATACAGAGCATTTAACGATGTTATGAATCTTATCAGGGATGGAGAATTCAGTCCTGTTGTAGTTTATGAAGATGATGCCCCAAAAGAGTATGCTTCTATCCCACTAACTTTGTTTGGCATGGATGATAATAATGCTGATAGCTCACAATCTGATGCTACTGTAGAAGCTGCCGGCTTATATTCCTTTAAAAAATTTGATAGCATTTCGAATCTTCTTCAGAACTACTACGCAGAGAAAAACGTTGTGACAAGAATCCGCCAGAAATCCGTGGATCTTCGTAAGATTGTCCAGACCTCTCTTGAGCGTAATGTCCGTAAGTACGATCTTCAGCTCAAGCAGATGAACGACAGCGAAAAGAAGGACAAATACAGAGTTTACGGCGAACTACTTACAGTATATGGCTACAGCGCAGAGCCTGGTGCTGAGAAAATCACAGTTAATGACTACAACACAGGAAAAGACGTAACTATCACCCTTGATCCTACTCTCACACCTTCTCAGAACGCCAAGAAATACTTTGATAAATATACCAAGCTTAAGAGAACCGCTGAGGCTCTTGAGGAACAGATGAAAGAGACCAAGGACGCTATAGATCAGCTTGAGTCCATTCAGACTGCTCTTGAAATTGCCCAGAAAGAAGCCGACCTTGCTCAGATCAAACAGGAGCTTGCAGATAGCGGCTATATCAAATCTCATCCCACAGGCAAAAACGGCCGTAAGGAAAAGATTACAAGTAAGCCTTTCCACTACCTAAGTAGCGACGGCTTTGATATTTATGTAGGTAAAAACAATATCCAGAACGACGAACTTACATTCAAAACTGCCAACGGCGGCGACTGGTGGTTCCACGCCAAGAAAATTCCGGGATCCCACGTAGTCCTGATTACAGGTGGCAAGGAAGTCCCTGACAGAGCTTTTGAAGAGGCAGCAGCTCTTGCAGCCTTCTACTCAAAAGGCAAAGTTCAGGAAAAAGTAGAAATTGACTATGTCATGAGAAAAGAGGTCAAAAAGCCAAGCGGCGCCAAGCCGGGATTTGTTGTATATTACACCAACTACTCCATGGCTATAGCGCCGGATATATCTTCATTGAAACTAATCAGTGACTGAGAGTTGAGGCAAAAGGAATTATTTCAAAATAAAAAACTGTTACCCATATTTTCCACAAATAATGGGTAACAGTTTTTTCTTATATTCCACCAAGCTGCATGCGGTAATATTTCTCGTAGAGGCCGCCCTTTTTAATGAGCTCCTTATGATTACCTCTCTCCTTGATTCCGTCTTCATCAAGAACAATAATCTCGTCAGCCCCAAGGATTGTAGAAAGTCTGTGGGCAATAGTGATGGTAGTTCTTCCATAAGCAAGCTTATCAAGACTCTCCTGAATATAACGCTCGCTCTCATTATCAAGAGCACTTGTAGCTTCATCAAGAATCAGGATTGGAGGGTTCTTGAGGAACACTCTGGCAATAGCAATTCTCTGTTTCTGTCCTCCTGAGAGTCTTGCACCACGCTCACCTACCTGAGTTTCAAACCCATTTGGAAGGCTCTCAATAAACTCCAGAAGATCTGCATTTCTGGCTGCTTCTACAATATCATCCATGGTTGCATCAAGTCTTCCGTAGGCTATATTTTCTTTTACCGTTCCATTAAAAAGATAAACATCCTGCTGAACGATTCCTATATAAGAACGAAGAGATTTCTGTGTTACATCTCTTATATCTGTTCCGTCAATCTTAACGCTACCGCCGGTTACATCATAAAACCTTGGGAGCAGTGAGCAAAGCGTTGTCTTACCGCCGCCTGAAGGGCCAACAATAGCAACAGATTTGCCGGCTTCCACATGAAGATTTATGTTAGACAGTACCGTCTCATCATTATCATAGGAAAAAGAAACATCTTCGTAGTCGATTACGCCTTTAACATCCTTAAGTTCGCCGGCGTCCTCTTTATCTACAATTGAAGGCTCTGTTTCCACAACTTCCCTGAATCTTTCAAATCCTGCAAGGCCCTTCTGGAGCTGTTCTGTGAACTCAACGAGCACATTAACAGGATTGATAAAGATATTGATGTACAAAGCATATATAGCCAGGTCCTCTCCTGTCATCTGTCCCTTTGCAATGAAAAAGCCGCCTGCCACAAGGACTGCAATATACATAAGTCCTTCAAAGAAGTTATTACCTGAATTAAATATAGCCATCTGCCTGTAATTGGCCTGCTTGGAATCCAGAAATGCCAGGTTGCTGTTATCGAACTTATCCCTCTCAATATCCTCTCCGGTAAATGACTTAACTACGCGGATTCCGCCAAGAGTATCCTGAAGAGAAGAATTGATTCCGGCAATCTTCTTCCTGTTATCCCTAAAGGTTGCTCTCATCTTCTTGTTCTGGCCAATTGCAAAGATTGCCATACAGAAGACCACAGCCACAAGGCACAAGGTCATAGGTACATTTATGCGCATGAGCAGAATAAATGAACCAACAATTTTTACAACAGAAATGAATATATTCTCAGGACCGTGGTGAGCCAGCTCAGAAATATCGAACAAATCTGAAACCAGCTTACTCATCATCTCGCCGGTGTTATGAGAATCATAGTAGGAAAAAGAAAAGTCCTCAAACTTCTCAAACAGCTCTCTTCTCATGCCTGATTCCATTCGGGCTCCCATCATGTGTCCCTGGTAGGTTACATACCATCTGCAAAAAGACCTGATGGCATACATGATAAGAAGAAGTATGGCTATAATCCCAAGTCTGCTTAAGATTACCTTAGGCTCCTCCAAGAATAGCGTTGTTCTAAGGATTCTAAGGAACTGGGGAAAAGTTAAGTCAATAACTGATAAAATTGATGCACATAGAAGGTCCAGTAAAAATACACCAATATAGGGTTTGTAATAGGGAATAAACTTTTTAACCAGCTGCATTTCTTACAACTCCATTCACAATAATCTATTTATAAATTAGTTTCTTTTGACCTTTTACTATTCTTTCGATTCCATAAACACATGCGAATAAGGAACAAAATTCCTCTAACGCAAAGTTCACTGCACATTGCTATCCATGCGCCCTTTAGTCCATACATGGAACCCAAATGCCATGCAAGTGGGATTCTAACGCACCATACACTTGCAAGATTCAGGACACTAGACAGCATGGTCTCCCCAGCGCCTCTGAATACACCGGCAGAAACAATAGCCGCACCGTAGAAAGCTTCTGCAAAAGCTTCAATACGAAGGATTTCTGTGCCAAGGGCTCTTATCTCAGCGTCAGGTGATAAGATTCCAATCATCTGTGGTGCAAAGAGCCACATGAGAAAACCACTAAAGCCCATGACAGCCATTCCAAGAATTACAGCCATCCAGCCCAGTCTTTTGGCTTCATCCCGTCTCCTTGCGCCGATGCATTGCCCTATTATTGTTGTAGCAGCTACACTTATTCCAAAGCCCGGCATATAGCAAAGACTCTCTGCTGTTATGGAAAAAGAATTTGCAGCAACCGCTATAGTTCCATACTGAGATACAATTCTGGTAAAAGCCACATAGGCAAAGCCCATTATAATGTTATCAATAGCCACAGGAACAGCTATCTTAAGTGCTGTAACCATTTCACTTTGAAGGAAAGAAGGAAAGCCAACCTTCACCTTGTCTTTTCTTCCAACCAGGTGAAGAACCGGTGACTGCACCAGCAATATATACATCATTATAACTGCAATTATCACGATAGAAATAGATGTACCAAGAGCAGCACCTACTACTCCAAGTATAGGAATAAAAATGGCATTAAATAGAACATCCAGGGCACACATTATTACACTAAGAATACTTGGAACTCTGATATTTCCGCTAGACTGGATCATTCCCTGGGAAACATAGAGCATTTCATGAATCGGTAAGGTCAGGGCATATACAAGAAAATATGCTGATGCATCCTTTCTGATAGCCACATCTCCCCCCATCCAGGTAGGAAGATAACCGCTTATCCCAACGCATACCGCCATAAGCATAAGTCCAAATGCCAGGACGCAGATAAGGCCCCACTTAACAATAACTCTAGCTCCGGCTTCGTCCTTAGCTCCTATCCTATGGGCCACGCTTACTGTAAATCCCATACTGGCTGCAGTCATAAGACCTCCAATAAGCCATGTAGTACTGGTGACCAGTCCGATAGCTGCAGAGGCATTAGCTCCCATGTGCCCCACCATTGAGGCATCTATATATTGCATAATTACCGAGGAAAGCTGTGCCAGAATAGCCGGAAGGGAAAGCCTTATTATAAGGACTATCTCCTCTCGAAGTGATAATTTCTCGCCATTTCTAATGGCAGCAAGTTGATCATTCATATAAAGACCTACAATACACAAAAATCAGTGCCCTCTTATTTCAGAAGGCACTGATATATTTTACATTGTGCGCTATTTATTTGCAAGTCTTATTTAGTGTTTAGGCAGCATCTTCAATAACAGATTTTCAGCTGCTTAGCACATTGTACCCTTATCTGCAAAATCTCCAACGATGGTCTTACCATCGATTTCACTATTCTTGGCACCGAGATTTATAGCTTTTTTCTTGTCTCCACTAAATAAAAGGTTCTGTTTTTTAGTCTTCTCGCCTCTATAAACCAGATCTCTTTCCTTTGCGGTAAGATTCTTTCCACCATTTACATCCTGAAGTTCAAGATCCTCAATTTTCTCAAAATCCTTGCTCATAATAAAACCCTCCTACATAAAAAAACATAAACAATTAACTTTATTATACTATCCATTTATACGAAGAATTCTAAAATGTGGCAAAAATTTTCATTTCAAAAAATCAAATGTCAATTGTCCATCAATCCAGCTCTTTTGCTCTATCTGATGAATCTCGTCCTCGGGTCTTATGTGACCTATTAAAAGAGGCGACTTGGGATCATGATTTGCATGATTATCCATAACAGTCTTGTAATCATAATTGGCATAACAGTATTTGCACATATGAAGACAGGTATTGTACATACCAATATCATTTCCAAGGAAACACTTACATGTTTCTCTTGCATTCTTAATCTTAGGAAAATTCATGGTGTTATGAACAGCCTTCTCATAAATAGCCTGAGTCATACAACCACTGCAATCTGCACCGAACACTTCCAGTTCATTTCCTTCTGCGCAGGGACGAAGGACCATTCCATGTTCCCTCGCTATCCGTGCCATCCTTTCACCAAGGTACATTCGGTCTTCTTTTTCCAATGCCCTTGCTTCCGGAAAATTCTTTTTTACCTTCTGATATATGTCAATAAAGCTTATAACGCTTGTATTTGTGTAGCCATCAAGCGCCGTAGCAATCTCTTCAAACTTCTCCAAATGATATTCTTTGGTATATTTATCATCCAAGAAAATAGGATCATAGCGCCATCCCATAGAATCAATGCCAGCAAATTCTGAAAGCCTCTTGAAGGTCTCAATTACATCAGGAATATCCGGAACATTTGGCTCAATGTCTCTTCCATAGCCAGTAATCGTTACATACCAGTACATACCATATGGTCGTAAAAGATCTAAATACTTCAGCATAGGCTTCGGATTCTTGGAGCAAAAGCTAATCAGATCCACTACGGATGGATGAAGTATATACTTTGTAACATATGTCATATTGTAAGGATTTCGCACATAAACATAGCCTTCCCTAAGCCTGTTTGCAAACCAATCAGCATAGAAAGCAGGAATGTCAGTGCGTGAGCCTGATTGAATTATCATTTATCATCTTCCATTTTTCTTTTATCAGATAATTACTTTTTGTATCTATCTTATATGTACTATTTTTTCCTATTTGCATTTACCATTTCTGCCTTTGTATGAAGAAATGCCAGAAGTTCGTCTGAGCAGTATTCTTTCTTAACAATGTACATCTGTCTTGGTGAAGGTTTTAATAGAATGTATTTCTCGTCTTCTACAATCGAATATAATACTTCATATCTTACTTTGCCAAAGGTTTTTCCAGTATCAATATCAAAGTCTTCATCTCTGAAAACGTAATGAATTGTAGCGTCTTTAATACTTTTGTTTGCGTTATAATTTTGCTTGACCATATAAAGATTAAGACCAAACACAAGTGGAATGTATAAAACTGCTATTACAATGCACATAATAGGAAACATTTTATCTTCTGAAACACATAAAAGAAACACACCGAGAGCAATTATAACTATTAGCAATACACCAATTATTCTGAAAATCTTTTTCTTACTCTTCAAGCTTACAAGGGCAGCCGCCTTAACATCCTCAAGCGTAAATTTGAATTCTGTTTCTAATGCCATTTTGGTATCCCCCAATTATATTTTTTCTTTTGATGTCACATCCTGGCTGTTTACCATTTGCTTTTTGGGTCCCAGCAAAATCACGTATCAGATCTATTTATGATACAACATTATGAGCTTCTTTGTTGAATTATATATGAAAAAGACATAAAAATGGCATATAGCAGTTTCATTACCACTATATGCCACATCACACCTATATTTTAATGATGTGTTTATATTCTTTTACGCTGTTTTTCTAAGATCTGCAGAATTCTTCCTAGAAAGCTTTTTTACAAAGAAACCAAATACATTTCTTACCAAAGGTCCTGCAAAGAATATCTGCCAGCAAAGAGCCATTGGGAAATTCATGACTGTAGTCTGAAGCCATACTGCAACGATTTCCGAGCCTGCATTCTTAAAAAGGAATGTTGCCACAAGGCTCATAAGTGGGCACATAAGACACACTGACATAGCTGAAATAGCAAGAATGATCATAATCATCGGGTCTTTGCCTGGTGTGACAAATCTAAATGCAAGTTTCTGAGCCAGCTTTCCAACAAATAATAGCTCTAGTACAATGGCGATAGGCCACATTATCAGCATTTCCTTAAATGCTGCAAGAAATACAAAATTCTGCATACCACCTACGTTAAGGGCAATATTATAGCAGATCATTGCATAAACCATGACAAATGCCATGAAAACAGTAAAAATAACATCCTGAAACTTATTCTGTGGTAACATGCTTGAAAATCTCCTTTCAATTACCGGGGAAGATCTTAAGCGTGTTGTTCGTTATCACCACAAGGTGTGCGTTTCCAATGCTACCAGCTTTTTCATCTTCATTTTTAGAGTCGGTTTCAGATTATAGCAGAAAATTTTTATTCATGTAATAGGTAAAAAAATTTTCTGATCAAAGTGCGTACTGTACAAGAAGTCTAAGCGTGTTCTCTGCGCCGTCTCTGTGGCTTCTCTCATAGCCGTGAGAAGCATAAACGCCAGCTCCAATAAGACCGTGTCTTAAATCATTTCCTGAGCGAAGGGTAGCTTCAACATCGCTTCCATAGTGAGGATAAATATCTACAGCATAATCCGCGCCACTATCTACAGCAGCCTTGGTAAGAGCCTTAACAATTTCAAAGCTATAAGGGCCACCACTATCCTTAGCACAGATAGATACCTGTTTTTCAGTGCAGGTAAGACCCTCTCCTACACAGCCCATATCCACTGATATAGCCTCTGTGCAGCCCTCAGGAACGCTTCCACATCCGCCATGGCCAACTTCCTCATAAACTGTTATATGAGCATAAAGAGCTCTCTTTGGTGTGACCTTTTTATCCTTGATATACTTGGCAAGTCCAAGAAGTATACCAACACTGAGCTTATCATCAAGGAATCTTGATTTGATATAGCCGGACTTAGTAACTCTCACATTTGGCTCAAAGCATACAATATCACCAACTGAGATTCCAAGCTTTTCTGTATCTTCCTTGCTCTTAACATCTTCATCAAGAACTACTTCGCAGGTTTCCCAGCTTCTCTTGGTATCATCATAATCGCCGTTTACATGGATTGATGCATTATTAAGCTGGAATGTTCCCTCATAAACGCCATCAAACTTAGTAACAACTCTTACATTCTCTGTCTCAGCATTATTCGGATTCATACCGCCAAGGTTAGTAAGCTGAAGCCTTCCGTTTCCCTTGATAGTAGCTACCATTCCTCCAAGAGTGTCTGTGTGAGCTTCTAACAAAAGGCCGTTCTTTTTATCTTTTCCTGTAAGATCAACGATAACTCCGCCCTTATTTGTAAGAGTAGCCTTAAAGCCCAGCTTCTCAAACTCTTTTTTAACCCAGGCTGCAGCTTCCTCCGTATAACCTGTCGGTGAATCGATGTTAAGAAGCTTTGTGGTCTCCTCAACTATGAAATCTGTGTATTTTGTAAGATCGATCTTTTTTACAGTTTTTGTTGTTTTACCTGTTGTTTTCTTTACTGCCATGTCTTTTTATCCTTTCATAATCACTTCAAGATTCTAAGTTTTTTCATAATGTTAATCAGAAGATAAGCCTTAGGAATTCTCCTGATTTCTGACTCTGATGCGCCGCCAATCCTGATAAGCACTACAAAGTAAACTATCACAGCCAGCACCATTGCTACCATTGCGGAAAAGAGATTTACAAAGTAGCTTGAATACATGTAATCTTTAAATGCCATATCAGCTAATGTTCCTGCATTGACCATCTTGCTGATACTAAAAATCAGGAAATTCATCAAAACGTAGGATAAATATGCAAGCACTCCCATCACAACTGCTGCTATGGAAGGCAATACATAAGTTTTCTTAAAATCATTATTGGTAGTAATACTCTTTTTAAGAGACATGCTATTCAAAATACACATCAGTAGCGAATATACAATAGTAACGATGCAAAGTGCCACACCGCCTAGATCAGTAAACAGCAAAAGAGCTGCAAGCAAAGCCGTCTGAACTATAAGTGCCAAAAAGGCATTAACTACAGGAGTGTTAACCTTCCCGATACCCTGAAGCACTGCGTTAGATATTGTAGAAAGTGAGTAAAACACAACAGTAATAGCCAGATACTTAAGTAGTAATGCAGCTTCCGGAATAGATGCTCTTTGCGGAAACAGAATCATAATTACCGGCCTTGCCAGAGCAAATAATCCAACAGCACTTGGAATAGCTATAAGTAAGATTACCTTGGTAACCTTGGAAATAGTGTTGCTGGCTGCTTCCTTGTCTCCCTTTGCCAAAAGAGCTGACACCTCAGGAAGCATTGCTGAAGCTGCCGCACTTGCAAGAGCAATTGGAAGGCTGGTTATTATCTTGGATTTACCATTAAAAATTCCATACATAGATGCAACCTTGGATTCATCCACATGTCTGACATACATCAGAATTCTGCTAAACAACGTAGCATTCAATGAAGAAGAAAGGTTATAGATTGCAGTGCTAAGGATAAATGGAGTAACGATCAAAATGATCATCTTATATATCTCTTTATCCGGCAGAACTTGGTGTGTATCCCCATCAAGTCTTTTATGTATCTCTTTTCTATTAAAAAGATAGATGTGAAGCATGAATATAAGAGCAATAAGAACACCACTGCCCGTTCCAAGAGCACTTCCGATAGCACCGTACATAGCTCTTTTATGCTCATCCTCATAACCTGCAAGTCCTGTAAGATAGTACGCTGCGCCTACACTAACCACTGCATTCAATAGCTGCTCCAGAATCTGAGAAACCGAGGATGGAACCATTGTTCTCTGGGCCTGGAAATATCCACGAAGAACACCCAAAAATCCAAACACAAAAATAGTTGGTGCAAAGAATCTAAGAACTGTTGCTGCTCTACCTGCAGCTAAAAAGTCAGCTCCCAAAAACAGGATAAGACTTCCTATTAGTCCTACGATGGTTACGTATACCAAAGCACATTTAAATATTCTCTGTGCAGTTTTATACTCTCCCACAGCCAGCCTTGCAGAAATAATCTTGGACATGGCTGATGGAATACTATAAGAAGATATCAAAAGAACTATGGCGTATATCTCATAAGCCGTCCCATAATATCCGTTGCCTTCATCTCCGATTATTGACGCCAGTGGACTTCTATACAAAAGGCCGATAACCTTACTTATCAGTCCCGCCGCCGCCAAAATTCCGGCATTCATCAGAAGGCTTTTCTTATTTTCTTTAATAATATCGTTATTACTCATCTATATATTATTTCCAATCCTGAAATCTCATCTCACTTCAAATATTATGATTAAGAACTCTCCCAGTGTCAACATTCCCCAAAAGCGCTTTAAACAACGCGTATATCCGTGTACATTAATATCAAAATTGTTTACATATTATTTGGCTGGCAGAAAACAGGCAGAATTAGTTAAGAAATTGCAAGTAAGAGATTCAATCTTTGCGAATCATTCGCACGAGGAGATAATTTACAAAACAAAGAAAAGAAGGATAGCCGACTTCTTTGAACAACGCTGAAAGGAGGCTATCCTTCTTTTATGAGTTTAAGCAAATTACGACGAGCCAGAAATGAGCAAAGCTTGAAATCTTGTGAGCAATTCTTTACTAATTCTGCCGTCCTATTGTCGAATTATGGTTTTAACCAGTCGTACATTTCCTGGTACTTCTCAGCGGAAACCTTCCATGAGAAGTCAACTGCCATAGCTCTGTCGATCATCTTGTTCCATTCACGTTTCTGATCATAGTATACATGTTCAGCTTCTCTGATGGTTCCAAGCATCTCATGAGCATTATAGTTAAGGAATCCAAAGCCGGTTCCTGTGCTCTCAAACTTGTTGTAAGGCTCAACAGTATCAATAAGTCCACCTGTCTGACGCACAATCGGAATAGTACCATATCTAAGTGCCATGAGCTGTGAAAGTCCGCAAGGCTCAAACAGTGATGGCATAAGGAATGCATCAGATGCAGCATAAATCTTATGAGACATAGGCTCTGAATAATAAATATTTGCAGAAACCTTATCGTGATACTTCCAGTCAAAATGTCTGAAAGCATTCTCATACTGCTCAGTTCCTGTACCAAGCACAACAAGCTGGATAGCATCCTGACAAAGTTCATCAAGAACATAGTTAATAAGGTCAAAGCCCTTCTGATCAGTAAGTCTTGATACAATACCGATCATCATGCACTTGTCGTCTTCCTTAAGACCAAGTTCCTTCTGAAGTGCTCTCTTATTCTTAACCTTCTCTTTACGGAAGTTTATAGCATTGTACTGATATGGAATATACTTATCTGTCTCCGGATTAAAGTCAGTATAATCAATACCATTTACAATACCTCTAAGGTCATTAGCCCTAGCGCGAAGGAGTCCGTCAAGTTCCTCACCATAGAACTGAGTCTTGATTTCCTCTGCATAAGCCTTACTAACTGTAGTAATGGCATCTGCATAAACAATACCGCCCTTAAGAAGGTTAGCATCCTTGAAAAGTCCAAGCTTATCAGGTGTGAAATAATAATCAGGAAGTCCTGTAATATCCTGAACAGCCTTAATATCCCATTTGCCCTGAAATTTAAGGTTATGAATTGTCATAATGGCCTTAATTCCTCTGTAGAATTCGCTGCCCTGGAATCTCTCCTTGAGATATACGGGAACAAGACCGGTCTGCCAGTCATGGCAATGGATGATATCAGGCCTAAAATCAATAACAGGAAGAATTGAGAGTGCTGCCTTTGAGAAGAACGCAAACTTCTCAATCTCAAAGAGAACATCATCTCCATAAGGCTTCATCCCGTTAAAATAAAACTCATTATCAATAAAATAGTACTTAATTCCATCAACTTCGGCTCTGAAGATACCTACATACTCATTTTTCCAATGGAAATCCATGTAAAAATTGGATATATACTCCATCTTCTCTTTGAGCTGCTGATTAATGCATTTATATAGTGGCAGAATCACGCGAACATCAAAATATCTCTTGTCGATATCCTTAGGAAGTGATCCAACTACATCAGCAAGTCCACCAGTTTTTATAAATGGTACTCCTTCAGAAGCTACAAAAAGGATGTTTTTCATAAGTCGCCATTCTCCTCATACTTTGCAGATTGCATAGCTATAAGTTCTTTATCGTCAAAATAGTTGATCTTCATTGCTTTCTTTACATCAGCAAGTGTCTGTGCAGCAACTTCCTCAGCTACCTGGCTTCCCTTTCTAAGTACCTCATATACATAAGGTATATCCTTCTGGAACTCTTTTCTCCTATTGCGGATAGGCTCAAGCTCAGCCTGAAGAACGTTATTAAGGAATCTCTTAACCTTAACATCGCCCAGTCCGCCTCTTGAATAGTGACCCTTCATCTCCTGAAGATTAGCATAATCAGGAGCAAATTCTGCAAAATGCTCATCCTTGGCAAAGGCATCAAGATAAATAAATACAGGATTACCTTCAACCTGGCCTGGATCCTCGACTCTAAGGTGATTAGGATCTGTGAACATGCTCATAACCTTCTTCTGAATTGACTCAGGTTCCTCTGAAAGGTAGATGCAGTTACCAAGAGACTTACTCATCTTGGCCTTACCGTCAATACCAGGAAGACGGAGGCATGCAGCATTATCAGGTAAAAGAATTTCCGGCTCAACCAGAGCTTCACCATAAACTGAATTAAACTTCCTTACGATTTCCTTACACTGCTCAAGCATAGGCTCCTGATCCTCACCAACAGGAACTGTAGTAGCCTTGAATGCTGTGATATCAGCAGCCTGGCTGATAGGATATGTAAAGAATCCAACAGGAATACTTGTCTCGAAGTTTCTCATGGCAATTTCAGACTTAACAGTAGGGTTTCTCTGAAGTCTTGAAACTGTAACAAGGTTCATATAATAAAAAGATAACTCTGTAAGTTCCGGAATCTGTGACTGTATAAACAGTGTAGACTTGGCAGGATCAAGACCTACCGCAAGATAATCCAGCGCAACCTCAATAATGTTCTGACGAACCTTCTCTGGGTTGTCAGCATTATCAGTAAGAGCCTGCGCATCAGCGATCATGATAAAAATTTTATCAAATTCCCCAGAATTCTGAAGCTCAACCCTTCTGCGAAGAGAGCCTACGTAATGACCTACGTGAAGCTTTCCTGTAGGGCGGTCTCCAGTCAAAATAATCTTACTCATTTCCCCAATATCTCCTAAACGCAAAACTTTTTACTATTCAAAATAGTATCTAATATAGAATACTCTATTTTAGCTTACGTGACAATGCAAATTGTTCTTGAGAAACCTTAATCAGAACATTTTTTGTGTTCTGTGTGTATCCCAGAAGTCCAAATTCCTCCGAAAACAGCGCAACAGCAAGATTAAGCCTTCTATGGCTTCTGATACTGCCGTATTCGCTGATAGAATGCATGATACTGGCCATTACTCTGTCTCTAAGTCCCCAGTTATTCAGTAGATTCAGTATCTCATCACAGGTAAGACAGCTCATCACTGTTCTGACCTGACTGGATGTTCCACCAACTATAGCTGTATGGGCAGCAAATATCTCTCTTCTGCCATCCGAAGCATATGAATTGGTATTTGTAATACCTGCAGCCAATTTAACCAGCTTACCTACATTGCCCACAAGAAGCATGTAGGTGACTCCAAGAGAAGCACAGGTATCAATAGCCTGTCCCGGGTAGTTATAACAATAAACAGCTGTATTAAGCGGCACATGAAGCTCATTATTGATTTTATCAGCGCAGTAGCCTCCCGGAGCAACCAAAACACTTGTAACTCCCTGTTCTACCTGCATTTTTATCTGTCTGTCAATTGATTCGGTAATTTCTCTCTGATGAATCTTGGGCAGTGTGGCGTGTTCTCCGATAATGGATATTCCGCCTGTGAACATAGTCTGACCCATGGCATTTCCTGCCGCTATCATCATTCCTTCCGGGCAGCTCACAGTGATAAGAAGTAGCTGAGCTCCATCTGAAATCTCACATACATCAGCCACCGTTTCAAAAACGGTATTTCGAACATTCTTATCAATTAAAGCTTCTCCATTAAGAAATCCTGGTTGATTTCCCATGGCTGTTCCTATTCCCTCGCCGCCAACCATGAAGAGATTGGCAAATCTGGTATCAACATGGGCATTCTCGCTTACCCTGGAAATATCGTCTATATAAGAGACATTAACGCGGATTTCTGCCCTATCTTTGATGTCCGGCGGAGCTGCGCCTTCTACAACACACGAATACTCAGACTGTCTGCCTGTGCAGTTTTCGTCAATCCTTTTAACTTCTATGTTTCTGCTTGCACTACCGTGGCTTACAGTTATGCTGTCAAATCTGATCCTGAAGATCAGGTCGCTGGCTGCAGCCAATGCGGCAGCTGCCATGCAGTCACCGGATGAAGCAGGGCTAAGTAAACTATTCGGAGTCTGAACAGTAAATCGATCCATATAAAGCCTCTCAAATTAGCAAAACCACAACATTATGTGTCTGTGAATAGCTACTACAACATGATATACACTTTTAATTATACAATATTTCGTGTGTTTCCAAAAGAATTATTGCAAAATTAACTATATATCGTGTCTAGTTATTTATTATTTCGATTTACTTTATGTTTAATTTATAAATCGTCCATATTTTGTCCAAATTTAGACACTAATATATATACTATCAGAAGTGAATAACTTCTGACTCCCCCAACAAAACTTTTTTCATACCGGGTCGATCGGCTCCCCACTGGTCGACCCCTCCTCCCAAAAAAACAACCACCTAGTGATAGGTGGTTTTATTATGTCTATTCAATATAAAGTTAAGCTGTTAATACTTCTGAGCTCTCTGTCACTTCTACTGCATCCTCATCGATTACAGGACTCATAGCAGTTTCTCTCTCATCCTCAATAATATTGGAATCGCTCTTCCTTGGTCCTCTAACACCAAAGCTGCCGTTGTATCTAAGTTCCTTGAGAAGCTTCTTAACATTCTTCAGTTCTTTGTCCATATCTTCTACACGGGCACAAACAACTGTAGGAACACCGCTGCCGTTAAATTCGACTCTAAGACCTGCATCCTTAAGTGTCTTAAAAGCCTTTAATTTATCTGTTGTACTAATCTCATCTACTTCTTTTATATTCTTAGCCATATCTTGTGCCTTTCTTAATATCAAACACAATATAACACACTTTCAATCATTTTGCAAACGTTCGTTCTGACATTACTGCACAAAATATTGTTCGTTATTTCGTATATTATTTACCATAAAAAAATAGTCATTATAGTGTTAAGTTTTTGCAACCTCCACCGATATATATAGTGAGAATAAAAATTCTCACTCCCCCAACAAAACTTTTTTCATACCTGGGCTGTTTAACTCCCCATTAAACAGCCCTCCTCCCAAAAATTCAAAGAGACGACCGCTTGGCCGTCTCTTTTTTGTTTCGATATATGTCTACTCTCACCTATTTACTGTATATGCCTTTACAAAAAAGTCCTTATCATCCTGTCTTGCAAGGCCTGTACCATCAGAAGCTATATAGAAGCTGCATCCGCTGGCGGTATAGTTATTATGAACATTTCCCGTCAGATTATTCCACTCATCATAGTTAGGCTTACTGATAGAGTCCACAGTTGGTTCATATATAAGTCTTCCGCTTGTAACCGGCCTTACCAGAATAAAGAACTCATCTCCGGCAGCAAGCTCTATTTCTTCCGGAAGTTCAAAGGTATGATATCCACCGCTTATAGCCGAAGCTTTCATTGTCAGATCCGGCTTTTTCAAATTAGCAAACTCTATTATCTCTCCGTCATTTTCCGGATTTACATATATATCAAATTCATACTGCTGATAGGTTTCAAGTCCCATAAGACCTATCGCTTTCATGGTCTCATCGCCTACGGCCTTGTAAAGCATACCGTATGGATTAACGGAACTACTATATGTTGTCACATAATTCTCTGAGTCTTCATATGTGCTAACCATGTAGGTCAAAAAGCCCGCAGCCTGATAATTGTTGTCATAGAAACTTTCCTGCCCCGGAACAGCCGATGAATAAGCCGCCACATTATTTCTTCCTGTGGTCTGATCATAATAAGACAAATAGAAACATCCTTCTATGCCATTTTTACTGCCCCAGCTATTCTTACAAATCCAGGCTCCGTCTTCCTTTGGCTTAATTGTAAAGTTGTCCTTGCTGTACTCGTCATCCCAACCAATGATCAAAACTTCATGGTTTGCCGTAGGAGCTTCTTCTGTGCCAAAATCTGCATAGAGTGTAGAATTATGGCTCTTCCAGAATCTGTCATCTGCATAGACTCCCGCAGTTACACTTCCGTGTTCCATTATCATCTGCTTGATCATAGTATTATTTGAATAGCCTGCCGGAACCTCGCATACATTTTGAACATGATATTCACTTTCATAGATGTCCGATGGCACATCAGCATTATCCTTAAAAAGATTCTTTTCCCCATACAGACTCTTAAAGGAATTACTTCCTTTCTCAGATACAGGTCCTTTCCAGGCAGTTAAAAGACTTATACAGAAGTCAGCCACGCCCCCGGTTGCCACATAATTTGTGTCATAATCAAAAATCCAGGCACCTTCTTCATTATCAGCATTAACAAATTCGCGGTAGTCTCCGTCAATATACCCATTCACCGATCCGTTGGCCCTATGCATGTTACTGTAAGCAAGATGTTTTTCAGACAGATCAAGTTCATCCCTCGATAAACTCTCATTGTGCAATAAAAGATCGCTCTCTATAGCACCAAGAGCAGCATAGGTCCAGCACAAAGAAGTATATCCCTGGTCTTCAATATCAGTTATATAGCTCTTTCCGTCAACATTTCTAGAATCATATTTAGTGGGAATATCTTCTCTTGAAAAAGAATGAATGTCTACAGGCACAACATCACTAAAGTCGTCATTTCCGTAGAACTGCCCGGGATCACCATCAGCAATGCTGATAGCTTCAGGCAAAAGAATTACTTCAACGCTTTCGACAGATTCTGAAACAGGCTCTGTAGCCCCCATAGACTGTAATGATGAATAAAGAGCACTGTCGTCCTGCTCTCTTTGTTTGGCCGCTTCACTGTCGGCTCCATTACTGCCTCCCTGCTGATAGTTTTCATCAAGTTCTCCGTTTACAGCATTCAGGTCATCTTCTGCACTTGTAGAAGCCACAACCTGACCATCTCTTCTTGATGAATTAGCATTCTTGGGATTGACATAGAAATAAAAACATACGCCTACAGCGCCTAAGATAACAATAATAACACCTACCGCAATTATCACTTTCTTGTTCATGCAAAGCCCCTCATCTCTTCAATAAACAAATAAGCGTTTTACCGATAATTTATTTTACAACAATAGTGTTAAAAGAACCAAATATTGATTGAGATATATCTTTAGCAAAGGCCTCGTAGTCAATATAATAATATCCGCTTCTCCAGCCATCTATTACCCTTAGCATGGGATATAGCTTATCTCCGACTTTCCATATGCTGTAGCCCGCCACCACAACAGTATGATCCTTGTAATAGCCCCTTGCTATGTTCATGATAACAGGTCTGCCAGCAGATATTTCTTTTACAACCTGGTTTTCAAAGGTCCAGATATACACGCCCTTGCACTTGGTTTGGATTCCATACCTTGCAAAAGACTCTCTGGCTATTCCCGAGATAAAAAAAGGTATAGTGCCAATCTTATCGTTATAACAGTAGCTTTCGGCAATTTCTTCCACGTCCCTGTAAAGTTCCCTTATATCCTCTGGAATTCCCGGAAGTTTCATGGTCCTTCGGTAATAATCAATAACTCTTGTAACCGCAACAACTGAGCAGTTTCTGGTTTTTCGTCCGCTTATCTCAAGCATGGATTTATGGTTCATAACAATGGGGCGTCCTCTTTTTACAAGAACGCCTCGCTGTCCGTACTGTTCCAAAAGATATTTAGATATATTACTGATTCCGCCGTAGGGTTTTCTTTTCATATCTCTAAGGTCACTTTCGATCATTAAGTTTAACTATGTTGCCATATATCTCAACCAGGCTGTCTCCACTCTTAGTGGTAAATCTTATGAAATCATTATACTTCAAATTTGTGGTGCTTGTTCTTACGCAGTTGTCATACTCTTTTTTGATTTCATCAGTATCTTCATCTACAGAAAAAAGGATGTCATCATCAAAATAATACAATTTTCTGTCACTGGAGACATATTTAAGTGTATAGTCCGACTCCGAAATTCTTCCTAAATCCTCGATATAATTGTCCTTATATCTGTGAAGACCATAGTCTCTGTCTACAAACCATATTATTGAAAGGTCATCGTTGGCAGCATAGCTTCTAATGGGATACTCAATTTCCACATAAAGGTCCTCTTCCAAATGCCCATTATATATACGGCCCTTATATATATGATTATAATTCTGAAGCAGATAATTGAAGGAATCGCCATCAAAACTGTAATAGTCTACATAGTTTTTATCACCGACAGTTATCAGTTTTCTATTTGCATCTGTATAATAATAGCAATAATTCTCAGCCTCAATAAAGCAGCAGTTTAATGTATCGCTATCGATGTACTGTCTGTCAGCAATAGGCGCATGTGTACCTGAAATTTCTTTTGCAAAGTGAAGCTTCTCAACATTCTCATCAAGAATTTTCACTGCCTTTTCCATACTAGTATTATAGTACCAAAGGCCATCGACACCATATATGAATATTTCACTACAGTCTTTTGTAAAAACATATCTATAGTTCTTGCCATAATACACGTTGCTTAGTTCTCCGTCGTGGTAACTGTATAATGTCTTGTAATTACCATCGGAATACCTATAGAAAGCCTGATCACCCTCAACAGAAACGGCAACTCCTTCAAGTTCTTGCCCGGAAACGATTTTATGCCTGTTGTTATCATCTGTGTCAGAAATCACTAAATTTTTAACAGCAAAATCATAAGAGGAAACATATCTTGAATTAAAGGAAAAGGCCACTTCTTCAATCCATGAATATGAATAGGTGACATTAGTCTTTTTCTGGGAATATGTATCGAACCTATACAGGCCATGCTCTACCTCATCATAATACAGGATGTACCTTCCGTTTTTCCCCATCATTCCATAGCTTTTACATTTTCTGGTAACCCTGACAGGGCGAAGATTCCCGTCAATATAGTACAACATATCGTCAGCTGTTACTGCAGCCTTTGTTCTGTCGTAGCTATAGCTTACATAGACATTGGTACAGGCATTAAAATCTTCGTAAACAGCTCCGTTTTCGCAAAATACTGTTTTATCCGATACAAACAGCTTCGGTTCTGAAATATCTTTGATAGTTGCTGCTTCCACAATGGTTATACTGCTGTTTATATTGCTTTCTTCAGACGTTGTCTTTTTGTGCTTAGCCTTATATGATGCTGAAAAGCCTACAGGTATTCCCACAAAAAGCAACGCTATTCCCAAAACAAGAAAGAATCTTATTCTGTTTCTTTTTTTCTTACTCATTGTCCCCAAAAACATTCTTCTTAATTTCGCTCCATGTAATTTCCGAAAATTCTCATATATCTATGGTCCACATCACTTGAAAAGACCACAAAATCCTCATAGTCATAATAGTTAGTTGAAATATAGTTGGCTCCATCAAATTCAACCCTGTAATCATCGCCGTTTTTGCTGATAGAACATAGACAATCATCGTCGATAAAGAATACTCTGCCGCTGTACTTATCATAAAAGATATAATAATCAAGTCCTGCGTTTTCATAAAGCATTCTTGTTTCGCCATTTTCATCGATCCATAGTCTGTCTTTTCTGTCAATGTAATAGATTTCAGACAGATCAATGTTTGCTGTATAAGTTCTGATGGTAGTTTCTATCTCAGGTATTCTTTCTTCATAGCACTCCCTGCCATCGTTGACTATTCTAACCAGATAATTGTCACTATCCATATAAAGGTAATAAACCTTCCCATCATCAAAATATATCGGATCATAATATCTATGATTTCCCAAATCATTAGCAGGTATATCAGGATCGTAAAAGTAGAAATCACCCTTAACCGTATCTAAAACGCAGCCCTTAAGCGTCGGATAATCTACCATTCTCACTCCGCTATGTTTGCTGTCAACTCCTACTGCTTCCTTGCAGAAAAGAAATCCAAAGAAACTCGAATCCATTATTTCCACACTGTAGTCCATAGTGGAACCATAAAATCTTGTGGCATACATATCTTCGATGATTATTTCGGTGCAATCATCATTTATGACAAAATCACTATGTTTTCCTCTGGAAATCTCGTTTAAATTTCCGTCATTATAATAGAACACGAAGTATGTGGAATCATCATATAAAGAATAGAAGGCTCTTTTTCCATCGGAAGAGATCGCAAGGGCATCAAATCTTTTTCCGGATATCCTTGTATACTCCTCGGGATTATCTATATTCTTAATGAGCATTCCATTTTCCCTGTCATAATATGTTACATATTTACCATTGGAAGAAATGGCACTGTCATAAACTCTCGCATAGCCTGTAGCAAGCTGAATCTTTTCATGATTCTTGGCATCATAGACACACAAGCACTTTGTGTCGTCCATGTCGTTGTAAAGGACATAGGGCGCTCTCTTACTGATTATCCCCCTGCTGGAGCTATCAGAACACAATAGTACGGGATCAAGATATCCATCTATAAAATACAGCTTCTCATCCATGGTAATGGCAGCCATAGTCGAATCATAATTCAAACTAACGTACATGTAGCTGTCGCCTTTTAAGCCTTCATATAAAGCTCCGGTCTCGCTGTAAATTATCTTGTCGCCAATAAATATTCTGGGGTTATCTACCGGGGTATAATCAGCTTCCTTAATAAGCGTAATACCCTTGTGATTACGCATTATAGATGTCTTTTTAATATTGATTACCGCAAAAATCACAGCAGAAATATTCAGAACAAGAATTACCAGAAGTATTATCTTTAATACCTTCTTAACCCCGCTGTTCTTATTCTTTTGTTTCATATCTTCAGTTATTCTGTTATTTATATTATTTACTTCGTTATTTCTCAAACCTTAACCTCTTTTATTTAGATAACAGCACTACCCATAATATCACATATAGTCAATTAATACTTTACTTTTAGCCTGCATTTTCGGATAATTATATCTATGGAAAAAAGCGAGCAAATATCGGTAAATGAGGCATCTTCCATCCTTGGAATAAGCCCTGCTACCGTCAAAAACTGGATAAAGCTTGGCAAGATCAAAGGCACCAAAAAAGGTGCTTCTTTTTGGCTTGAAAAAAGCGATGTTAAAGCTGCTCTTTTATCTCTTGATACATCTGATGCCCTACGATCAAGGCGAAACAAATCAAGACAGACTACTAACTTTATTCCAAAGTCTTATATTCCAAATTCATCTCCTAACTATAAAACAATTAAGTCTCTGATTTGTGACAGAGACATCTCAAAATATAGTACAAACAGCATTCTTTATAGTTATAGTGCCCAGATAATGGAAAATGCAGGTCTGTCAAAGGATATCATCAGTGCTTTGCAGACTGCTCTTACCAATTCAAAAGAAGGCATTGATGTAGTTTCATCTATAACCAATAAGTATCCTTTAACATATATTCCTGAAGAGGACACCCTTGGAATGCTGTATTTATCACTTCGAGGTCTTCAGGACAAAAAATCCACCGGGGCATACTACACCCCATATTTCGTTGTGGACGAGCTTATAACCAAAGCTCTGGATACTTTAAATGATGGCGATATTCTGCATAAATCCTATTTGGATCCATCCTGCGGAACCGGTAATTTCCTTATAAGACTCCCTAAAGAAATACCTCTTTCCAGTATTCATGGTTGCGATATAGACGAAATAGCTATTTCTTTGGCAAGGATCAATTTGGCCATAAAATACCAGATTCATACTGAAAGGGAACTTTCTATCCTTATGCAGAATGTATCTGCCCAAGATTTTATATTGGGAGATTCTTCTTTTAACAAATCCTTTAATGTAGTTCTTGGCAATCCACCCTGGGGATATGTATTTACAAAAGAAGAAACCGGTATTATCAAGAAAAACTATTCCTGCTTTGACGGAAGCGGCAAGCCTGAATCATTTTCTCTTTTCCTGGAAAAGTCACTTGGGATCAGTAATCAGGTTACCTTCTTACTTCCTGAGACAATTTTGGAATCAGATTATCACTATGGAATAAGAGAATTTATTCTAAGCTGTTCACATGTTGACAGTATAATCTACCTTGGAGAAGTTTTTGATAAGGTACAATGCCCTTCTATTATAATGAGTGTCGCTAAATACTCAGTTGGCAGAATGATTACTTCATCCTTTTACAAAAAGAGCTCAAAGCTCCAAAATAAGCTTACTTTAATAAGAAGTTTTCAGGTTCCCGGATCAAGGATATGTGTAGAAAACATGCATATTCTTGCAGATAAAAATCAGTTTGCGATTATTGAAAAGATGAGATCCATCCCCCACTTTACTCTCAAAGGGAATGCTGATTTTGCTCTTGGAATTGTGACCGGTTCTAACTCGTCCGTACTTACCGATAAGCCTGTAGAAGGCTCAGAACCCATTATCAAGGGAAAAGATATTTCTAAGTATCGGATAAGCATAGGTAATTCCTATACCATATTTGATGAAAGCAAATACCAGCAGGTTGCTCCTGAAAAATTTTATCGTGCCAAGGATAAGCTCTTTTATAAGTTTATTGCAGGCGAACCTGTAATTGCAATGGATACAGAGGGGCTTTTGTCCTTGAACAGCGCTAATATTATCATTCCGCATATAGCAGGTTACAGCAGTGCCTATATCATGGCCATTCTTAACTCAGAAGCTATAAGCTTCTACTACAGACATACCTGTAAGAACATGAAGGTTCTTCGCTCCGTTTTGGAAGAACTACCTATTCCAGTATGCGATAAGGAAACCAGGTCAGAAATCTCTAGTCTCGCCATGGAAATTCAAAGTGCAAATAACAATGGTCTGGAGCCTGATAATAATGTAGTAAAAAGACTGGATTATTCCATCAACAGACTATATAATTTATATTCTAATGAAGTAAAAATCATAGAATCACTCTGATTATTTATTGAAAAAAAATATATTATGATTATAGTTTACTTTTACGATTTAAAGTACTATAGTATCAAAAGATTTATGTATTTAGGAGGATTACCAGATGTCTTTTGAATATATACAGAAGCTCCCTACTCCCGATGAGATTAGGGAAAGATTTCCGTTAACCAAGGAATCCGCAGCCATCAAGACAGAAAGAGATAAAATGATTTCCGATGCATTCACAGGAAAAAGCGATAAGTTTCTTGTAATTATCGGACCATGTTCAGCTGATAACGAGGATTCTGTATGCGAGTACGTTTCACGCCTTGGCAAGCTCAATGACAAGGTTAAGGACAAGCTCATACTTATTCCCCGTATCTACACCAATAAGCCTCGTACTACAGGTGAAGGTTATAAGGGTATTACTTCTCAGCCTGATCCTGAAGGAAAGACAGATTTCCATGCAGGTCTTATTGCTATGCGTCATATGCAGCTTAAGGCAATCGATGAATCAGGCCTTACTGCCGCTGATGAGATGCTCTACCCTGAAAACTGGGGATATGTAGCAGATATTTTATCTTATGTGGCTATCGGTGCCAGATCAGTTGAGGACCAGGCTCATCGTATGACAGCCAGCGGTTTTGATGTTCCTGCCGGAATGAAGAATCCAACAAGCGGAACGCTTTCTGTTATGCTTAATTCTGTATATGCTGCTCAGCAGTCCCACTGTTTCGTTTACAGAGGCTACGAAGTTAAGACAAACGGAAACCCTCTTGCTCACTGCGTACTTAGAGGATCAAGCAACAAACACGGACAGTCAATTCCAAACTACCACTACGAGGATTTATCTCTTCTTCTCCAGCTTTATAACCAGAGAGAAATCGTCAATCCTGCTGCTATTATTGACTGTAACCACAATAATTCAAACAAACAGTTCAAGGAACAGATCAGAATTGCCAAGGAAGTTCTTCACTCCAGAAGTCTCAATCCTGACATCAAGTCCCTTGTTAAGGGTGTCATGATTGAATCCTACCTTGAGGAAGGAAGCCAGAAAATAGGCGAAGGAATTTACGGAAAATCCATTACAGATCCTTGTCTTGGATGGGCTGACACAGAAAGACTCATTCTCGAGATGGCAGACCTTGTATAATATAAGCATAATATTAGGCGATAGCTCTTTTTCAGCTATCGCCTATTTTAGTTCCTTATTCTTGCCCATTCATATGGGTCCTTATTCTTGCCCTTGACTCTGGCATATTTAGATAATGTAGAAGTATCGTTATATCCCATCATTTCCTGCACTGCACTTACATCAGCTCCATTCTCAATAAGATGCATGGCAAAAGAATGCCTTAAAACAAAGGGTGAAATATCCTTATCAATACCGGCTCTTTTTACATAGGTTTTGATAAGCTTCCAAAGTCCCTGTCTGGACATGGGCATTCCCTTATAGTTTACAAAAACCTTTTGGAATGTTTCGTTTGAGTCAGGTATCATCTCGTCTCTAGCATAAAGGAGGTATTCGTTAAGGGCTTCCTTTGCTTTTTTACCATATGGAATAACCCTGTCATCCCCCAGTCTTATGCAGTTAAGACTCATATCGATATTCTTAAGTTCAAGATTTACAAGTTCCGTGGTACGAAGACCTGTTGCATAGAGAAGTTCAAGTATTGCCTTGTCCCTTTTGCCTATAGCGTCATTGGAAAATTCCTGAGACAAAAGGCTTTCAACTTCATAGGTGGACATGATCCTGGGCATGCTTTTTTCTGCCTTTGGAGCCTTAATGGTCTCCGCCGGATTTTCTTCAATATTTCCATTTTCAAGCAGATACCTGAAAAAAGCCTTTATCGACGACAGACTTCGAATAATCGAACTATTGGCACAATGTTCCTCCTGCATGGAATTAACGTAAGCAAATAGCCTGTCCTCTGTCACATCAGAAATAGACGTAACTCCCCTGCCATTCATGTAAGAGACCATTCTCTGCAGGTCTCTTTTATATGAAGCTATGGTATTATCCTTCATTTTCTTGACAGTGCCAAGATAAAGTCCAAACTCGTCAATCTGCTGTTGCATACTCTGTTTCTTTTCCCCAATTATATAGTAGCCATAAAGGCATAGTCATGACTATACCGTAGCCATATCTGAAATCCACTACAGGAGCCGCAATAAGAAGGGTTCCCACCTGAAATAGTAAAAGAACTTTACCCAGTATAGGTCTTTTCTTGTATATGCATACGCCTGTGGCAATGATCAAAAGCCAAGTATAAGTACCAATGCTCCACAACATGCCGTACAAAGGTACAAAATCCCCAAGTTTAAGTGCTATCTCCTTGCCCTTAACAACTAGTTTTCCGCCAATCTTAGGATCCCAGAATAAACCGAATTCATTATTCATGATTCCGTCTATTTCGCCAACCTTAATGGAAACATCAGGGTTGATATAACCTCCGTTAAGGTCGTACCAGGCTCTGACGGACGTTCCCGGATTCTCTGCATTTATTCTGAACCACAATTTGAAATATTCAAATTTGTTTTCTTCTATTTTCTCAGGGTGACCTGCTCTTACAAGTTCCTTGATGTTATCAGCAAAATCAGCTGCATAGAGCTCTCTGATATAAGTAGTATCTATTACTTCCTCTATAAGCTTTAGATCTTCTTCATCAAGCTTTCTATCATCCACCATCATTCTTGCAATCTGCTGAACAGGCACAGAAAGTGACTCTACTAGATCAGGCTGTGCAACCCCTGCACTTGTCATAACAGGGCCTTTTAAGGCAACAACTACCAGAATAATAATTGCCACAGAACAGACTGCTCTTTTTATATTCTTCCTAACGGCTATCAGTAAAAATGGCACCCAGGCTAAAAATGCATACCAGGCATTAGATCTGAACAGAGAAAATAGTATAGACAGTATCACAAAGTGTACCCAAAGCCGTATAGATAATTCCTGGCGCTGCCTTAAATCAATAACACAGCACAAAAGAAGCATTGTAAGGCCGGCACATATAATGTCCTTCCAAACAGTGACCATAAATACTGCGTTAAATGGCACCAGAGCATAGAATAATAAGGCTATTATCTGAAGCTTCCTTGACCTGATATGACATATCAATATTCCACAGCAAACAGCCATAAAAATCATCTGAAACAAGGTATAGCAAGCAATACCGATCTGGGGATTTCCCGTTATTCCCATGGCAATATCGTGAAAAAGTTTAATCAAAAGAGTGTGTATGATCGGATGATGATTGGAAACAGGCTCATCTCCTGCAAACTGGGCATACTGCACAAGAGAATCTGCCGTCATAATTCCGGGATACTCATAGAGAAAATATGGAAGCCAGAAAAGAAAACAGATAGCTGCAATAATAAGTACTGCTCTTGTTCCGCCAAATGCTGGCTTAGTATTTAGGAACAGTTTTTGTATTTCCCGGCCTGCATTAGTTCTTTTTTCCCCTCTGATAATAGTGATTGGAAATCCAAAACATATATAAAATACACAGCATAATCCCACAAATACAATTGCTAAGCTGAGTATTTGGAATAGTCTGTTATCAAAGGCAGCTGTAATTCTATTTCTAAATAATAGAGTTGTCGTAGCAGAAAGAGCTACTGAAATCCAATTTCCTAAAGCTCTCTGTTTGTCCTGTATAATTGATAAATATAATAAAAGCACAAAAAAGACTACCGTTAGAGGGTTTCTAACGGTAATCCCTGATATTTTCTGCAAAGCCCAACATCCCATAAAAGATGCCAAGATACATTTTATAGTTTTTACATCAGAATCTGTAGAATGCTTCACAGATTAGTTCCTCTCGCTCTCCATTATATGGTCAAGCTTATCTGCAATGTCGAGACAATCAAATGTAGCAAAGTAGTCTCTTGCTGTCTCAGCACGTCTAATTAGCTTTACTGAACCATCTTCCTTAAGTAAAAGCTCTGCGCATTTAAGCTTACCATTATAATTATACCCCATTGAGAAGCCATGTGCGCCTGTATCATGAATAAAAAGATAGTCTCCCATCTCAATCTCAGGAAGTTTGCGGTCAATGGCAAATTTGTCATTGTTTTCGCAAAGTGAGCCTGTTACATCATATACATGATCGCAAGGTGCATTTTCTTTTCCTAAAACGGTAATATGATGATATGCCCCATACATAGCTGGTCTCATAAGGTTTACAGCGCAGGCATCAACTCCGATGTACTCTTTATAAATATGTTTCTCGTGGATGGCCTTAGTCACAAGAGCTCCGTAAGGTCCCATCATGAATCTGCCCATTTCGGTAAATATAGCAAGGTCACCCATTCCGGCAGGAACAAGAATCTTCTCAAACTGCTCTTTTACGCCCTCACCGATAGCTTTGATATCATTCCCCTCCTGATCAGGAAGATAAGGAATACCAACACCACCAGAAAGATTGATGAACGCTATCTTACATTCTGTTTCCTTCTGGAGCTCTACAGCAAGTTCGAAGAGCTGACCTGCAAGAATCGGATAATACTCGTTAGTCACTGTATTACTTGCCAGAAATGCATGAATACCAAAGTTTTTGGCTCCCTTAGACTTAAGAACCTTAAAAGCCTCAAACAACTGATCTTTAGTCATTCCGTACTTGGAATCACCTGGATTATCCATGATTCCATTGCTCATCTTGAATACTCCGCCCGGATTATATCTGCAGGATATAGTTTCAGGAATCTTGCCAATAGTCTCTTCAAGGAAATCAATATGAGTAAAATCATCAAGATTGATTATAGCTCCGAGCTTATCCGCATAGACAAACTCTTCTTCCGGAGTATCATTTGAAGAAAACATAATGTCGGCTCCGCATGCGCCAACTGCCTCACTGAGCATAAGTTCTGTCTGTGAAGAGCAGTCAAAGCCACAACCAATTCCCTTTAGAATGTCCATAAGCACAGGGTTTGGAGTTGCCTTAACAGCAAAATACTCTTTAAATCCCTTATTCCATGAGAAGGCATCATATACAGCCTTAGCATTGTCTACTAATCCTTTTTCGTCATATAAGTAAAAAGGTGTCGGAAAATCTTTTACGATATTCTCAACCTGTTCTTTGGTAACAAACGGTTTTTTCATAATATAGCTCTCCTCAAGTATTCCATATATTTTATACAATTTAATATAGACTTTAACATATTAAAGCATCAAATTGCAATAGTAAAATTATATATTCTCAATTTGCCAATCTATAGGCTCTACACCATTTTTTTCAAGAAACTCATTGCACTTACTAAAATGCTTACAGCCAAAGAACCCTCTGTAAGCAGAAAGTGGACTGGGATGAGGTGCTTCCAGAATCAGATGCTTAGGGTTATTAAGCATGCTCTTTTTCATCTGGGCAGGTTTCCCCCAAAGCATATACACAATAGGCCTGTCCTGTTCATTGACTGCCCTGATAATTGCATCCGTAAAGTTCTCCCATCCTCTTCCCTTGTGTGAATTGGCCTGATGTGCACGAACAGTAAGAACGGTGTTAAGCATAAGAACACCCTGGTCTGCCCATTTTTTGAGATAGCCATTATTTGGAACATAGCATCCCATATCATCGCTTAGCTCTTTATATATATTAACCAGTGATGGCGGTGTATCTGCTTTTCCCGGAAGGACAGAAAAAGATAAGCCGTGAGCCTGTCCGGGCTCGTGATAGGGATCCTGTCCTAATACGAGAACTTTCACATCTTTAAGTGGTGTAAGATGAAGTGCATTAAATATATCGTCAGAAGGCGGATATACTACATGTGTCGCATACTCCTCCTTCACAAACTCAAATAGTTTCTTGTAATAATCCTTATGGAACTCCTCGCTAAGCGCCGGGAGCCAGTCATTTGAAATCATGGCCATTTATCAATAAACCTTCCGTTTACACATTTTTTTATAATCTTATGGATACGCCTCTATCCCTTAAATATTTCTTAAGGTCACATATTTCCATTTCCTTGAAGTGGAATAAAGATGCAGCAAGAACAGCGTCTGCCTTGCCCTCTGTAATAGCATCATAAAAGTGTTCCATAGTTCCGGCTCCTCCGGATGCTATAACAGGGACATCAACTGCCTCGGCTATCTTTCTGGTGAGCTCAATGTCATATCCGGCCTTGGTACCATCGCAGTCCATACTGGTGATTAGAATCTCTCCTGCTCCAAGAGCCACACCTTTTTGGGCCCATTCTATGGCGTCGATACCCATGTCAATCCTGCCACCATGTTTGTATATATTCCATCCGCTTCCGTCAGCTCTTCTCTTGGCATCTATAGCAAGAACAACGCACTGACTGCCAAATTTGTCAGCCGCTTCTGCAATCAGCTGAGGTCTGTCTATGGCAGCTGAGTTAACAGCAACCTTGTCTGCGCCTTCTCTAAGAATAGCTCTCACATCGTCAACAGTTCTGATTCCGCCGCCTACAGTAAAAGGAATAAATACCTTTTTGGCAACTTCTCTTACCATATCTGCTACGGTAGCACGTCTCTCATTAGATGCTGTTATGTCCAAAAAGACAAGTTCATCTGCACCGGCTTTGGAATAGGCCTCTCCAACAAGAACCGGATCTCCTGCATCTATAAGATCAACAAATTTAACACCCTTAACTACTCTGCCATTATTAACATCAAGGCATGGAATTATTCGTTTTGTCAGCATCAGCTCATCCTCCCAAATCAAACATCAAGAAAGTTTCTAAGAATCTGCATTCCTACATCAGCACTTTTTTCCGGATGGAACTGACATGCAAATACATTACCTGATTCAACTGAAGCATCTATCGTAACTGAATAGTCAGTAGTTGCCGTTACAATACTTCTGTCTGCCGCCTTCAGATAATAGGAATGAACGAAGTAAACATACGCCCCCTCATCTATTCCTTTATAGAGTCTGCCCTCTCGTGGAAATGAAAGCCTGTTCCAGCCAATCTGAGGAATCTTGTAACTATTACCCTTTTCATCAGTCTTGGGGATACTTACTATTTCTCCACGTAAAATGCCCAGGCCACTTACTCCTTCTGACTCTTCACTTGAATCAAACAAGAGCTGTTGGCCCAGGCATATTCCCAAAAATGGGGTTTCATTAGCCACGATACTATCAATTGTGGTTTTTAAGTCGTATTCATTTATTCTGCCCATGGCATCGCCAAAGGCACCTACGCCGGGAAGTACTACATGGTCAGCCTTAAGAATCTCTTTAGGATCTTTGGTTATAACAGTAGTTGCGCCGAGATAAGAAAACGCCTTTTCTACACTCTTAATATTGCCTGCATCATAATCAATAATAGCTACCATGTGGCATCATCCTCCAAATATAAAGTTCGATGCCCTCTACAGAGTTCCTACAATTTCCATCAGTCTGATGGTGTAGTCTCTCTCCTTTTTTATAGAATTGATCTCAGATATTTCTGTTTCCGATAATCCATAATTTGTTGAAAGCAACGATTCTATACTATCGTACACACTCTGAACCTGATTTTCAACATTGAATTTAGCTGCCTCTTCCAAAAGATCACTCTTATTGCGCATTCCCATAAGTAGCATATCAAGAGCTTCCTCTTCCATATTCATGGCAACATAGTTCTGGTAACCGGATAAATACCTCTCTGCCCACGCAAGTACTCTTGACTGTTCATAAATTACAGTCTGATCCTCAGTCATTTTCTTGCCATAAAGCATTTTATATGCAGTCGTATACTCTCTGTGAGTGTAAGCTTTCTCAGCCTTCTCATTTGCTATTCTGTCAGGCAGAACCAGTACGGGAATCATAAAGAATATTCCTATGCTCGCTGCAAATATGCCTGAAATAGCAATCTTTTTAGGAGACATTACCTTTTCCGGAGCACCGGGATTCTTTGGCTCCTTAGGCTTTTTCTCTTTCTTTGGCTTAGGCGGCTTTTTCTCCTTCGGAGGTTTCTTCTCTTTAGGAGGCTTTTCCTTCTTAGGTTTCTTTTCTTTCTTTTTCTTTTCTTTCTTGGGCTTTTCTTCACCTGCCAGCTCATTAAGTACAGTCTGGTTCTCATCAGTCAGACTGGCAAGGCCTTCATTATCCTCATCCTCTTCTGTAAGAGTTTTAAACAGTTTTGCAAAAAGAGCTCCAAGCCCCTTCTTTTCTTTTTTCTCCTTCTTTCCCTTCTTGCCTTTTCCGGAGTCTTCTCCATCATCTCCGCCGCCTTTTCTTTCAGGAATAGCTGCTAGATCATCAAGAGAAGGTTCCTCTGCTCCATCATCAAAGCCTTCTTCAGTAAGGGCTTCAAGAATGTCTTCCTTAGGGATTTCTTCTTCCTCAGCTACACCCGCTTCTTCATCCTGGGCTGCTGTACTTTCTATATCTTCGATTTCATCATTGGCAAGGCTATTCATCAATGCGTCAAGATCAGGCATTGATACGTCTTCACCTTCAGCTGAAGGCCCATCTTCTGAAGAAGGAGCATCTTCAAGTCCCGCTATCTCTGCCACCTCGCCAAGTGTTGAATCATCGACATTGATATCTTCACCTAAAAGATTATCAAGACTTGCTTCCATGTTATCCAGACTAAATTCATCATCCAGATTTTCTTCCGCACTTTCAGAAACATTATCACTTGGGATTTGAGCTTCCATCTCTTCAAGTGAAATATCGTCTGTCGGCTCTCCGCCATCCAGAGTAAAGCCGTCTAAAGACATTTCACCTGCATCCGCTGCTCCGTCAGCCCCTGCCTCAGCTTCTGAACCTGCCTCTGCGACTTCAGGATTGATATCCTCTATATCAGGAATGTCCATATCCTCTAAGCTGCTTTCTTCAAGTGCTATTTCAGGAGCAGCTTCCATTTCCGAACTCTCTTCCGGCTGTGGTGCAGTTTCTTCTAATGCAAGTTCTTCTAATGCTGGTTCTTCAAGGGAAAGCTCATCAAGTGACAGATCCCCTATCTCCGATTCTTCTACAACAGAATTAACACCGGGACTCTCAATTTTTTTTTCCTGAGACTCAGGCTCCAAGCTTAATTCTTCATCGGCCAATGAGGCACCGCCTACAGCATCTATAGCTTTTTCAATATCATCTAAAGAAAGGTCATCAATATTATCAAGGGTATCTATACTCTCAAGAGTATTACTTGTGGCAGTCTCCATCACATCAAGACTTGCTGAAATATCCCCGGATTCTTCCTGGATATTGTCAAGAACATCGCTTAGACTATCTTCTACTGATTCATCCGGAACAGATGTCAGGCTATCGCCAGGCATATCATCCAGTAAATCTGTCAATATTTCCTCTGGTGATTCATTAGCATCAGAAGTGCCACCATTTTCAAGCGTAACTACATTATCCTCTGGAAGTATTATCTCCGGAGCCATCTCTAAAAGAGCGTCATCGCCCTCCTCAATATCAACTATGGGAGCAGGTGTAGCATCCGCTACAGGAACATCATTGAACTTGCCACTTTGAATCTCAGCTTCCATTCTTTCGGCATCAGCTATAGCTTCATCAAGGGCAATTTCTTCAGGATCTCTGGTATCAAGAGCAGAACGCTCATTACCGACTGTAAAAAGAGGAATCGATGGATCTGTTGTTGACTCGATACCATCAAGAAGATCAGACATCTTGTCATCAATTATTTCACCACTATCAAGCCTATTTAATAACTCTCCAATTTCATTTAAATCATCATTGCCACTGGAGTTATTAACAAGCTCACCAATATCCCCTGATTCGCTTTGGTTGGGATCAAGGTTCATTCCCGCTGACTTAGCCTTAGGTGACATTCTGCTAAGAGCAGATTCGGGGTCATTATTTGATTGTGCGGAATTTAGAAGACTGTCGAGATATTTTTCATCGTCAGAACTCATAACCCTTTGCTCTCCTGCAAAATATAATCAACTGAATTCATCTGCACCGAATCAGTCTTATCTCCAATTTCTGGTGTATGATGATATAATTTCTCGTGAACTCTTACTAAATGAGCCTTTTTATTTATGAACACAACCTTTTCAAAAGGCCATCTGACAACAGTTGGATATTCTAGTCCAACTCCAAGCTCCAAAATAAGAAGATTAGAATTTAGCGTCCTTGCCAGATACTGCATGTACTCATCCCATCTTCCTTTATATGCACTCTCGTTATATATTATTTTACTATATTCCGTACGTTTTTGGTTAAGATAAAGTTCTTTTCCGTGTAAAAAAGGTCCTGAAAATGAACTATCCTCACCAAGATTTCCATCAAGTTCTGTTATTATCTTATGGATACTATCTACAATATCCATAAATTCAGGAATTTTCTGTGCTTCCACAAGTTCATCACTATTGTTTGATGTCTGCAGATACATATAATTCCCACAAGGATACACAACCTTGTCCAAGTCAAAGCCATACATAAGGGCATCCTGTAAAAAAATATCGCTTACGAGAAAATATTTTTTATCGCCAATAAGCTTTCTTAGCCCCTTATAAGCTTCTTCTATTCTGTTGTCGTTATTATAATAGGCGAATTCGAATTCTACGATCGGTAGAAGCCATTGATTACCCTCATGTTTACAATACTCAATTATCTGATTGTATCTACAATCATTAGAAATCCCCTGTTTAACCCAATTCCATTCGCTTCCGATTCCTATGATGCATAGATCCGAAGCTTTAATAAGCTCTGAAAGCTTTTGTTCCATACTACCAATGCTCCAATAATAATGTAAAAAAATACTCCCCTTAGTGAAACAGTTAGACACATTATATGTAAACTGAAGTCACCTAAGGGGAGTTTTAGTCAGTCAGTATCAACCGCCCGCATTAACAAGTTCATCAATTACAGAAACAAGATTACCAATCTCTGGCTTGGAAAGCTGTCTGTCTGCTCCTAAAGATTCGCCCTTTCTTCTCATTTCCTCATTAACAAGTGATGAGAAAATGATAAGCGGTATGTCCTTGGTAGCATCATCGCTCTTAACCAGCTTAGTAAGTCTATGGCCATCCATAATAGGCATCTCAATATCTGTAATAATGCATTTGATCTTATCAAGCTCGTTTCGATCCTTACATCCCTTGATGTAATCATATGCAAGCTTACCATTTTCAAAGTGTCTAACATTATTATAGCCAGCCTTATTAAGCGAATCTACGATAAGCTTATTAAGAAGCTGTGAATCCTCTGCAAGAACGATAGGTACTTCATTACGAGGTCTTGCACCAATATCTCCAAGAGCATCCATATTAAGTCCGGTATTAGGGTTAATATCAGATACGATCTTCTCGAAGTCAAGAATAATGATCAGCTGATTTTCAAATTTGATAATACCGGTAGAAATACTCTCTTCTGCCTTTGAAATTGTAGCGTTAGGCTTAATAATATCAGCCCATGAAACTCTATGGATTCCTACAACAGAATCTACATGGAAAGCAATATCCAGCTTATTGAAATTAGTGATAATGAAAAGGCCACCAGCCTTAGAAGCGCCACGCTGTAAGCAATTTCTAAGATCAATTGCTGTGATCATAGTATCACGTGGCATAAAAATGCCTTCAATACTAGGATGCGCGTTTGGCACAGGAGTAACCTCCTGATAAACAATAATCTCCTTAATCTTTGCTACGTTGATTCCATAGCAATGATCATCGATTTTAAATTCAAGAACTTCTAACTCATTGTTACCACTTTCAAGCAAGATCTTTGATTCCATTCTCTCACCTCACGAAATTAGAATAGTTGAGTTTCATAGGGTTTATTGATAAAAACTAACATAAAACCGATTGAAAATTATTTAAATATCCTCATTTAGTATAGCATAGTTTTTTGAAAATAAATATAAAAAAACGAAAAAGACGGCCATTTGACCGTCTTTTAAGATTTCATTTATAAGTATTTTATATATTTCAAATTTCGTTTAAATTTATACTATTTTGTACCTTCAAAACCGAACACTGATTATCTAAATCCTAACCTCTTCTCTTGTTCCTAACCTTTTTGGATAAGCCCTCGACCTATTAGTACACATCAGCTGAACACGTTACCGTGCTTACACCTTGTGCCTATCTAACCTCATACTCTCTAAGGGGTCTTACTGGACAAGCCAGGGATATCTCATCTTGAGGGGGGCTTCACGCTTAGATGCCTTCAGCGTTTATCCCTTCCGGACGTGGCTACCCAGCCTTATGCATCTGGCGATGCAGCTGATACACCAGCGGTCCGTCCATCCCGGTCCTCTCGTAC
>NZ_ATVX01000017.1 GCF_000420945.1 Butyrivibrio sp. VCB2006 | reverse complement strand
CTGTGCGCTTATGCGGTATTAACAGTCGTTTCCAACTGTTATCCCCCAGTATGAGGCAGGTTGCCCACGCGTTACTCACCCGTCCGCCACTAAGATTTAACAAGCTTTGACCGAAGTCTCTGCAGCGTCAAATCTCCGTTCGACTTGCATGTGTTAGGCACGCCGCCAGCGTTCATCCTGAGCCAGGATCGAACTCTCACGTTTAAAAGTTTGATCTGGCCAAAACTCAAGCTTGGCTTTTGTTCTGTCCGTTATTTACTAATTTTTGTTCTGAATAATTCTCTTGGAATTTTTCAGGGTTGCATTACTGTTTATTTGTCAAAGTACATGAGCCTAGAATTAGCTCAATTGCTACTGTTTCGCTTGTGTGCTGTCCGCAGCAGCAACGAATACAAATATATCACTGGGTACAATTAGTGTCAACAACTTTTTTAACAATTTTTTTCTTGCGTTTAATCGCACAGTCCAAATCCGTCAAACCCGCTTACATACTAATAATTCCGAAAACGTTCAGTATTGCACTAACCAAAATTATAAGGACAAAAACCGGGCAAATGAACCTGATCATGAAAGAAAAAATTCTTTTTCTTTTAAAAGAATGACCATCCTGTTCTACCTCTGCCTCAAGCTTCTCGATCTTCATGAATTTAGTAATAAGAACGCAGGTTGCAAATGCTGCAATTGGCATCATTACCGAGTTTGTCAGGAAGTCAAAGAAATCAAGGAACTGCATTCCAATAATAGTAGTATTGCTAAGGGGACCATTTCCAAGAGAGGAAAGGCTTCCAAGTACCAGCATAATAACAATCATGAATATGCTGCCACGTCTTCTGCTCCACTTAAACTCATCTGAAAATGTAGAAACTGCGCTCTCTGTAAGTGCAATAGCACTTGTCACAGCAGCAAACAAAACCAGCGCAAAGAACAATATACCAATGATTCTACCAAATCCCATGCTGGCAAAAATCTGAGGCATTGTTATAAACATAAGTGAAGGGCCTGCCTTAAGCATGCTCTCATCTCCGTTATAAAAAGAGAATACGGCAGGAATGATCATAAGGCTGGCAAGAACCGCAATAATAGTATCAAAGAACTCAACCTGCTTGGTTGAAGCTTCTATGCTGACTTCCTTCTTAACGTATGAACCGAAAGTAATCAAAATACCCATAGCAATTGATAATGAGTAAAACATCTGGCCCATAGCTGTTACTATAGTCATCAATGAGAAATTACTGAAATTAGGTACAAACATGTACTTAACTCCACTAAGTGCACCCGGTCTTGTTACTGAATATACACAAATAATCACCGCAAGTACTACAAGCACAGGCATAACCAGCTTGGATACACGCTCAATTCCGCCCTCTACTCCCATAAAGATTACAGTCATTACAAGAGCTGCGAATACCACAAACCACACTTCTGATGCCACGCCATCGGTAATAAAGTCGACAAAAAATGTCTCTCCGGCCACAACACTTGCGTCATGAACAATATATTCAAAAAGATAACGGCAAACCCATCCGCCAATAACTGAATAATATGGAACAATCAATATAGGAATAATTGCATTGATCCATCCGCCAAGGCTCATGGCCTTGTTACCACCACTAATACTATTGAACGCACCAACAGGGCTTTTCTTGGTTGCTCTGCCTACTGCTGTTTCCGCAACGATCATTGTATATCCAAAGGTAAGAGCCAAAAGAACATATACTATAAGAAATATTCCTCCGCCGTACTTGGCACAGAGATATGGAAATCTCCAGATATTACCAAGTCCTACAGATGCTCCTGCTGCAGATAATACAAAACCAATTTTGCCCGAAAATGAACCTCTTTTATCGTGTTTCAAAATTCTAATCTCCACTTCTTTATCTTAGTTTACACACAATCAGTTATTGTATTATTTCAGACACATATGGTCAATATTTCCATATTGAAATGGGAAATTTGATGTAGTAACATACCTTCTTGTGCGATTTTTTTTAGACTAAGGTAAAGGAACATAAATAGTATATGGATAATCAGTTATATTCTTACGAAGAAGCATGTGAACTTATTCAGGAAAAGGGTCTTAAAATGACCATGAAACGTGACGAAGACCTTAATAAGCTTTGTCAGTTCGGTGAAAAAGGCTCAATCCTCAACGTAAACACTCTGTTGTACGATCGCTATCAGATTCATGCTACAGAAAAAGACTATAATGCAATCAAGAGAATGGCTGACTCAGAGGGTCTTGCTATTGTTTTAAAAGAAAATGATAAAGATGAAATAGAAGACATGATCACGGGCTATGAAGAAGTCGGCAGTAAGGCAATCCTGTTCATCAAAAATGGCAACAGAGTACTTCAGCTCAACGAAACCGACAAGAACCTGCCTCACGAAATCATATTTTTTACCAATGATAATCTGGACATAATATTGGAATGTCTGTGCGAAAATGATACCTATAAGCCCAAGCCTAAGACTTCCGCTCCTGTAGTTGTTAAACCACAGAAAGTGGCAGAGCCTGAGCTTACAGATGATGAGATTCGAGAGATTTATCCTGAAGGCTGCACTGTTGCCCATGCCAAGTACGGTCAGGGAACAATTAAATCCATTGCCTCAGGAAAAGTAGTTGTTGAATTTGAGGATTCTTCCGAAAGGATCCTTGCAGCCAAAATCTGCATCAAAAACAAGTTACTTGCTGTTGTTTGATTTATTATCTACATCGATAATTATTGTGACTGGTCCATCATTGACAGAAGCCACCTTCATGTCAGCACCAAATTCACCGGTGCCGACCTCAAAGCCCCTGTTTCTGCACTCTGATACCACCAGCTCATAAAGTGGTTCTGAAATCTCCGGTCTGGCAGCCTCAGAAAAGCCAGGCCGTCTTGAACTACAATCCGCATAAAGAGTGAACTGGCTGACAATCAAAAGTTTTGCCTTTGCATCTGCCGGATTGATATTCATTTTACCGTTTTCATCTTCAAACACCCTAAGACCGCATATCTTATCGGCAATCTTAATTGCTTGTTCTTTAGTATCATCCTTATGTACTCCAAGAAGCACAAGGAAACCTTTATCTATAGAAGAAACCTCTTTTCCTTCTATATTAACTGACGCTGATAATACTCTGGTAATAACTGCTCTCATTTTCTGCCATTTCCTCCTACGTTTCTTATATCAATTATATTATCTGTTGTGCTAAAATGTAATCTATGAGGTATTAATTGGGGAAGGCATAAGTTAATGATCAATGGGAAAAAGATTGTCGCATTATGTACATATGGAATATATGAAGCTACGGAGTTCGCTTTTCTAGCAGAGCTTGGTAAGCTGTTGCCTGCGCATGACTGCTCTCTGTTTATCTACACCTTGAATTCGGAAATAGGTGTTATAGACAATGATTCTGCCGAGGCTGCAGTTTTTGACCTTATTCCCTACGACAAAGTTGACGTTGTAGTTATCATGAATGAAAAGATAAAGAGCCGAGAGGTATGTCAACGTATCATTGACAAATCTAATGAAAACAACGTTCCTGTGATTGTTGTTGACGGTCAGTTCGAGAATGTATCATCTGTGCGTTATGACTATGCCGGTGGCTTTGAAAAGGTTGTAAGACATATTATCGAGGATCACAAGGTCAAAAGGCCTCACTTCATGGCCGGCCACAGGAATAACATCTTTTCTGATGAAAGAATCGAAGTCTTCAAAAAAGTCCTGGCTGACAACAATATGTCTTTTGACGATAGCATGCTAAGCTACGGTGATTTCTGGGCTCTTCCATGTAGAGCCGCAACTGCTGAGCTTCTGAAGAGAGACGAACTTCCTGATTCAATAATCTGCGCCAATGATATCATGGCAATTAACGTCTGTGACGTGCTTAATGAAGCTGGAATACGAGTACCGGAGGATATAATAGTATCCGGATTTGACGGAATTGATGAGGCATTCATGTCATCTCCCGGAATAACAACTGCTATTTGTGACAGCAACCTATTGGCCCACGCTGTAGACGAAGCCCTCACGGATGTTTTTAATGGCAATCTAGGCACAACCAAGTGGATCCAGCCTGTATTTATACCTAATGAAAGCTGCGGTTGTCCACGCAAGGATCTGCACGTTGTAGCCACTGTAAGTGAACTTAATAATCTCTTTTACCATCATGAGGATGAAATTCATGCAATGCAGACCATTATTTCCAAGTTCCTGGTGGGAAGAGATCTGCATAGTAATATCAGATATATCAAGGAAAACCACGCTAAACACGCTCAGGTTGTGGTTGAGAAATCCTGTTTTAATCTTGAAAAGAACTTCTTCTATGACGATGTAGAAAGCGGCGAAAAGCTTGTAATTTACGACTCCTATGACGAGGAAGATAATTTCTATCCTTATGAACCGGATAAAATCATCCCACACTTGGACGAACTAATGAAAACCGGGCAGCCTATTATTTTCAACAGCCTGGTTTATATGGATAAATGTCCGGGATTTGTATGTTACTCCTATCCTCGCCTTATGCTTATTGATTACAACCAGACTCCGAACCTTACTAACTGCTTTGAGATGAGCATTGGTGGGTATGTAATGAATATCTACCAGAAGTACCTTATGGACAAGGTTCGTGAAATGTACCAGAATGATGCTCTTACAGGCCTGTATAACAGACTCGCATTCAGATCCATAGTGGACGAGATGTTTGATGATCCTTCAATTGTGGGTACAAAAATCACTGTAATCATGCAGGATTTGAACGGACTTAAGCAGATAAACGACAATCGTGGTCATCTGGCAGGTGATCAGGCCATTCTTGCGGTTGCTACCGCTCTTAAGGAATCCTGCCCAAAAGGCACTCCTTGCGTAAGAGCCGGTGGAGATGAACTTTTGGCCCTGGTGATTGGTGATCACAACATAGATAAGATTTGCAGTGACATTGATGAGAAGCTTGAAGCCGCCAGCGAAGAGATTGGCTTTAAAGTATCCGCCAGCACTGGTGTTTACAGCACCGTTTATGAAAACGGCATGGAAATCAACAAAATCATAAGTAAAGCCGATGAGCGCATGTACGAAATGAAACGCAAAACGAAAAGCGAAGCTCCGACTAGTTAAAAAACAAAGGCTGTGCAGTCTGATTCTGCACAGCCTTCTATATTTCTTATAATACTTTGGACAGGAAGTCCTGTAATCTCTTACTCTGCGGATTCTCGAAAAACTCCTTGGGAGTATTCTCTTCAAGAATATTTCCTTCATCCACAAAAAGAACCTTTGTAGCTACTTCTTTTGCAAAGCCCATTTCATGGGTAACTACAACCATGGTCATTCCTTCATCTGCAAGTTTCTTCATAACATCAAGAACTTCACCTACCATTTCAGGATCAAGGGCTGAAGTAGGCTCATCAAAGAGCATTACCTCTGGATTCATGCAAAGAGACCTGACTATCGCAATTCTCTGCTTCTGTCCGCCTGAAAGTGAAGCAGGATATACATCCGCCTTATCAAGAAGATTTACTCTTTCCAGAAGTTCTTTGGCCTTCTCTCTGGCCTGAGCCTCTGTTATTATCCCCAGCTTAACAGGAGCCAGGATAATATTCTGCATAACAGTAAGGTTATTGAAGAGATTAAAGTTCTGGAATACCATTCCCATTCTCTCTCTTACTTTATTGATGTTCACTTTATGATCGGTAATATCTACACCATCAAAGATAATCTGACCGGAGGTTGGTCTCTCCATCATGTTGAGGCATCTTAAGAAAGTACTCTTTCCTGAGCCTGAAGGACCAACAATAACAATCTTCTCTCCTTTGTTTATCTCGTAATTGATACCTTTTAGAACCTGTGTAACAGTCCCGTCGGTATTCTTAAATTCTTTGCACAGATTTTTAACGGATATCACTTCTACGCATCCTCCTTTCCAAATATCCAAGGAATATAATAAGCAGCTTGATGATAACGAAATAAATAACAGCTGCTCCTATAAGAGGCATAAAAGCGTCATAGGTTCTGGATGCTATCTGGTTCGCAACTCGTGTGAGGTCTGTAAGACTTACATATCCTACAATAGCTGTCTCTTTTATCAGAGTGATGAACTCATTACCAAGTGGTGGAATGATGTTCTTGATTGCCTGAGGAAGGACAATATATCGCATTGTAGTTCCCTTAGATAAACCAAGGCTTCTTCCTGCCTCCATCTGTCCCTTATCTACAGCCATAATTCCGGCGCGGACAATCTCCGATACGTAAGCACCTGAGTTAATACCAAAAGACAAAGATGCTACCAGGATTCCATTGTTAGAGGAAGCCATGATAATGAACCACATAATGAGAAGCTGCAGAACACTTGGTGTTCCCCTTATCACGTCAATATAAATGGTGGCGATATGACTGGCAATAGTAGGCTTGCCATCTTCAGTTGTGGTCAATTTCATAAGCGCCAGAATGGTTCCTATGATAATACCGAGAATTCCTGCAAATACAGCGATTTCAAGAGTTATACCAAGTCCTGAAATATAAAGCTTCCAGCGGTCGCTGGTCACAAATGCTGCTATAAAACGTTCATAAAGTGTCATGTGATCTTAATTACTCCTCAATATACTGCTTAACGAGACTATCATAAGTTCCGTCAGCCTTTAATTCCTGGATAGCTGCATTGATTTTGTTAGCCAGGTCTGTATTTCCCTTAGGAAGGGCAATTGCGTAGAACTCAGGCTCAAAATCAAAGCTTGTTCCGGGAATTACATCAACCTTATCAGCAAACTGTGCTCCGAATACTTCTGCAGGATTCTTGTCGATGATTACGCAGTCAACACGATTGTTGTTAAGGTCATTAACAGCATCTACAGCTTTATTGTACGCTGAAACTTCGGCGCCTTCAATTTCATCTGCAATAAATTCTCCGGTTGTTCCAAGCTGAACACCAATCTTGAGATTCTTGAGGTCCTCTGCGCTGGCAATTGATGAACCTTTTGGAACGATTACAGACTGAACGGCTTCGTAATAAGACTCTGAGAAATCAACTGTCTTCTGTCTTTCTTCTGTTACGGTCATTCCTGCGATTGCTACATCGATCTTGCTTCCGATTGATGATACAAGTGAATCAAATTCCATATCCTGAATCTGGACATCCATTCCAATCTTCTCTCCGATAGCTTTGATAAGCGCAATATCGAATCCATCAGGCTGTCCGTCATCACCAACATATTCAAATGGAGGGAATGCTGCGTTTGTTCCAACTACTAAAGTTCCCTGCGCACTTGCTGTGCCTTCTGCTGTTGTAGATTCTGCAGCTGTATTGCCGCATCCTGCAAGTGAAGCTACTGTTAACATTGCTACAAGTACTGCTGAAATAATTTTCTTTTTCATAATGGCCTCCTAAACTAATATCGTAATTTTGTTTTATGCAATTAATGAATATTTATGCAACTTTTATGTATAATATAACAGTGTTATTAATTTTTATCAAGTAAAAAATTAAATTCGCTCCAAAAAATGTATTAAAATGCAAAAATAAGCCGCCGCAATTTAATGCGACGACTTATATTTTTCCTGATTATTTGAGTTTAACCCTTAAAGTTACTAAGCTGCAGGGCTTCATCTTAACCTTTACTTCTCTGCCTTCAAAGTTAAAGCCTTCAAAGCTCTTTTCGCGAACCTTAGATGGATCATCAAATGTATTGTAGTCCATCATGTCTCCTGAAAGCTCAAAACCTTCTACAGACTCAATCTCTTTATCCCTGAAGTCAATATCAATATCATTGTTCTCATCTGCATCGATGTTGCTAAGTGTTATGGTAACAACGCCATCTTTGTCGATTGATACCGATTCATTGACATTTGCAGCCACATCTTCGCCAATACCAACATCCTTGACGTCCTCAAGGTAACTTTCCAAAAGATCTGCATCCTGATGATATCTGTACATATGGAATACGTGATATGTAGGCGTGAGTACCATCTTATCATCCTCAGTGAGGATCACTGCCTGAAGCACATTCACTATCTGCGCCAGACATCCCATCTTAACTCTGTCGGAGTGCTTGTTGAGGATATTGAGAGTTGCAGCAGCTACCTGAGCATCTCTCATGGAGTTTTGCTGATACAAAAATCCCGGATTTGTGCCCTCTTCAACGTCGTGCCAGCAGCCCCATTCATCCAAAAGCATGGCAATCTTCTTGTCTGGATCATACTGAGACAAAATAGCATCATTACGAGTAATGATCTCATCCATGTAGTAAGCCTTACGCATTGCTCTGTAATACTCTTCCTTGGAGAACTCCTTGGCGCTGCCCTTGTGTTCCCAGGAATTAACAACTACATAATAATGAACAGAAAAGCCGTCCATAAAGCCATGGGTGCCTGCAGGAGCCGGATGTCTGAAGCAGGTCTCCAGAACCTCGCTACTCCACCTGTAATCGTCGGAATTAGGCCCACAGCATACTTTTTTAACAGGCTTATCCCCATAATTGCGGATATAGGTCTGGTAATTTCTATATTTATTACCATAGTAATCAGCAGTCATGTTTCCGCCACAGCCCCAGTTTTCATTACCGATTCCGATATAATCCAGAGTCCAGGGCTCTTTATGACCATTTTCTGCACGAAGCTCAGCCATTGGAGACACGCCGTTAAAGGTCATGTACTCAACCCACTCGCTCATCTCTCTTACAGTGCCGCTTCCAACGTTTCCGTTTACATAGGTCTTACAGCCAAGCTGCTTACAAAGTTCGAAATATTCGTGTGTACCAAAGCTGTTATCCTCAATAACACCGCCCCAGTGGTTATTGATCATTTTTTTACGCTTATCTTTGGGGCCAATACCGTCCATCCAATGATATTCATCCGCAAAGTTGCCGCCAGGCCAGCGAAGCACCGGTACCTTTATTTCTTTTAACGCATCAACTACGTCACTACGCATTCCGTTGACATTCGCGATTTTGCTGTCCTTCCCCACAAAGAGACCGCCATAAATGCATCTGCCCAGGTGTTCGGAAAAGTGACCATACACCTCAGGTTCAATGTGACTTAGTTTTCTATTTTCATTTATATGAAGTTTCATATTATTTTCCCCTTATTACCCCTTAACGCCTCCTAAGGTAATTCCCTTAACAAAGTTGCCCTGAATAAACGGATATGACACCAGAATTGGCAATACACCAACGGTAGCCATTGCCATTCTGACGGAAGCTGATGGAATGGAAGCAAGTCCAACACCTGCGTCCTGTACCCTTGCACTATTCTGTGACAAATACTGAATATTCTGCATCATTCTGTTCAAAAGATTCTGTACCGAATACAGGTCTGTTCTCTTTGTCAGGTAGATATAACCATTCATCCAGTCATTCCAATATGCAATTCCTGCAAAAAGACCTATAGTTGCCACTATTGGCTTGGAAAGCGGAAGCACAACACTCATAAAAGTTTTGAACTCAGTTGCGCCGTCAATATAGGCTGCATCAAGTATTTCTGTAGGAATACTGCTGCAGAAATAGGATTTCATCAGCATTACATTAAAACCGTTCATCAAAAGTCCCGGAATAAGAAGCGCTAAGAAGCTGTTCTTTATACCAAGTGTGTTTGTATAAACGATGTAAGTTGGCACCAGACCGCCATTAAATAAAAGTGTAAAGAAAACCAGGAACATAAATACATTTCTGCCCGGAAGATCCGGTTTGGACAGTGCGTAGGCCAGCATTGTTGTGATTGCAAGCGCAAGGGCTGTTCCAACGATTGTCAGCACAATAGAAATGTAATATGCGTGAAGTACTGAGTTTCCTGTTTTAAATATATACTCATATGCATAAGTACTCCATTTCTCAGGAGTAAAAGAATAACCATTTGAAATAAGAACGTCATTATCAGTAAAAGAAGATATGACCAAAAGCACAAATGGCACCACCGCCAAAAGAGACAGTATCGTCATTACGATATGAGCTAGTATCTGAAAGTTTCGTTCCTCTCGTGTTCTCATCTGAAATCACCTCGAAGTCTTAGCTTAGAATAATGCATAGTCCGGATCTATCTTTTTTACCACCAGATTAGAACCAAGAACCAGGATAAATCCTACAATTGACTGATAAAGACCTGCCGCGGAAGACATTGACATGTCGCCAAGCTCCAGAAGGCCTCTGTAAACATAGGTATCAATTGTGTTGGTTACACTAAACAGCGCGCCCTGATTCTGTGGAACCTGATAAAAGAGACCAAAGTCCGAATAAAAGATTCTTCCTACAGCCAGAAGTGTCATCATGATGATAGTTGGCTTTAACAGTGGAATCGTAATCTTAAAAATCTGTTGCCACTTGGAAGCTCCGTCGATAGAAGCAGATTCATAGATGCTTCTGTCTATTCCAAGGATGCTGGCAAGATAAATTACGCAGTTGTAACCAATGCCTTTCCAGGCGCTGACAAAAACGAGAATAAATGGCCAGTATTTCTTTTCCATGTACCAGGCGATTGGATCCTTGCCCAGAGCCTTCAGAATTGTGTTGTTAATAAATCCGTTCTCTGTGGACAAAAAGCCGAACACCAGGTAACTTACTATAACCATGGAAATCATGTATGGCAAAAGAATAAATGACTGATAAGCCTTTTTGACTTTGGAAGTCATCTCTGCCAGCAGAATCGCCACAAATATGGCAAGAATCGTGTTAACCAGAATAAATACCAGGTTATAACATATTGTATTTCTGGTTATGACAAAGGCGTCCTTCGTGGCAAAAAGATATTTGAAATTCTTAAAGCCTACAAAAGGAGAGCCATATATGCCCTTTTTAGCATTGAACTTTTTAAAGGCCAGAACCAGCCCCGGAAGTGGTAGATAATTGTTTATGAAAAGATACAACAGCCCCGGAAATGCCATGATATAAAGCGGTATGTATCTTTTGATATTCTTTTTCTTTCTTCTTGTCGTATTCTTATTAGATGCCATTTTCTGCCTCTTTCCCCATATAAGGCAATGTATTTAGATAAAGAAACTCCGGCTATCGCCATTTGAGAGGATAGCCGGAGCTACTATCAACTTACTGTATTCCGTTTTCTTTTGCCCAAGCGTCCAAAGCTTCCTGCTTGCCCTGCATGTATGTCTCAAGTCCGGCAGCCTTCAAAGCCTCTTCAAGCTCTGCAATACCCTGTTCAGGTTCAACGAAACCATAAACAACCTTAGGTCCAAACTCATCATATGCGTTCTTAAGAGCTGTGTACTCTGCTGCATAATCTGTGTTATCCCATGTGAATCCAAGAGCCTTGGACTTACATGTGCAGTTATCGTTAAATGCAGCCATCTGTACGCCGAGATCAAGTGGATCTCCTTCCCATACATATGTTACATATGGGTTAGGCATAAGCCAGAGAACGTTAGGATAGTACTCAGAGTTGTTAGCATCTACGCCATCAGCGTAAGTAATTGTTCCATCTGCATTAACCTTGTATTCCTTGCCCTCCTGGCCCCAGCACATAAGTCCTTCAATAACTGAATCTGTATAAAGAGCATCAAGAACCTGGATTGCCGCTACAGGATCTTCTGTGTTCTGGTTGATGCACCAAGGGAATGATGATACTGATGAGGAACTCATGAAGCTCTCGCCTACGTCAAATACAACCATATCTCTTCCGCACTCACCGGAAATCTGTGTCTTGTAACCAGGCTTGCAGCATGCCATCATAGCCATGTATGATCCTGATTTAACCTTAGCTGATGCACCGGTCTTATCTGTAAGAGCATCCTGTGAAAGATATCCAGCCTGATTCCAGTCATATGCTCTCTGAACCCACTCTTTGAAGATATCTGATGAATATACATCTTCGATCTTAAGAGAGTTCTGAGGATCAAGAAGTGTTCCGAAATAGTCACCTGCAATGTTATCAACTGAGCTACCCTGTGTGAGCTCGTTATCCTGAATAGCCATTACATACTTGTCAGGGAACTTTTCATGAAGCTGGGCGTAAATATCGTTGATGTCATCCCAAGTAGCCTTAGGATATCCAAGGTCTCCTGTAGGAAGCTTGGAAACGTCATATCCGATACCATCAAGATATTCCTGTCCAATACATACAGCGCAGGTCTCGATCGCATAATCCTTGATAGGAGGTGTTCCATAAAGAACTCCGCCAACTCTGCAGGCATCCAAATAATCAGATCTTACCTTCTCTTTGATACCATTGCAGTAGTCATCAAACATTCCGTTCTCTTCAAGATCAAGAATGTATCCGTTGTTGATTGATGGGTTGTAACCCAAAATACATGTTGAGAAAATGTCTACCTGTTCTCCTGATGAAAGCATCAGCTTCATGTCGTCGCCATATGCTGCAGAATCAATAATCTGAAGCTCTACATCAAGTCCAAGTGTTTCTCTTGTATGCTCTGATAAAGCTTCGTTAATTCTATCGAGGCCTGCTGGTCTTCCAGTCCAGTCAAAGAAAGAAATAACTACCTTTTTGTATTCGCCTGATTTCTCAGCCTCTGCCTTACGATCGGCAATGGCCTGTGCAGCCTTGTCGCTGGCTGCCCCTCCTGCACTACCACTATCTGATACAGCCGCCGTCTGTGAGCCGCCATCAGTAGTTGCTTCAGGAGCACTTGAACCACATCCGCTAAGAACCATAGCCATTGTGGTCATACTAAGTAATAAAGAAGCTATTTTCTTTTTCATAGTACCCTCCAACATAGAAAATTTTCATACCTGTATTTTGTTAATCGATTAACTTCTTGATTAAAGAATATGACAACCATTTCTGGTTGTCAATACGCTTTATCGATAAATATATACATTTTGTTAACATATAATGATTAATGCCAGTAAAAGGTATGCAAATTGCACAAATCTTAAACGTTTAACCTGATTATTAGGATAGTTCTGCAACAGATTCTCTTTCAACAAGAGTACAAGGAACCTTGATTTCCTCAGGTATATCCTTATTTTCCATCTTATCAAACAAAAGCTCCATGGCCTGTTTGCCGATCTGTCCCAACTCAATCTGCATGGTAGAAAGTCCCGGAGTCATATAATCTGCTATTACTTCGTTATCAAAGCCAATGATAGAAATGTCCTTGGCAACTTCCTTGCCATGTTCAAAAAGATATTTATAAACACCACCGGCATTTCTGTCACTCATACAAAACACAGCTGTCACATCCTTGTCCAAAAGGCTCTGGGCAGCATTATAGCTAAGTTCCTTGCCCCATCCTGCATATACCACAAGCTCCGGATTATACAGGATTCCGGCCTCATAAAGAGCCTTCTGATAGCCGAGGATACGAAGCTTAGTGTGAATATTCTCCTGCTCACCGGCCATAACACCAATCTTGGTGTGTCCTTTTTCAATCAGATGTCTGACCGCTGTTCTTGCGGACTCTTCATCATCTATGACAACAGAAGGGACATCCTTTTCCTGAGAATAGGCGTATGCCAGGACTGAAGGAATGTCATAATCGCTGGGAAATCTATGGATCTTACGGGCATGACCGGCAACATATACTATGCCGTCAACTCTGATGGAAGCCATCTCCTGAACCGCCGGATCCATGATAGAGTAGTACATCTTGTCATTGTCAAACCACTGATCCTGCCATCTGGAGTATAGTCTTAGATTCTGAACGATGGTCCTATAGCCCCTCTCTTCGCAGGTTTCCATGATACCTTCAATGATCTCAGGGGTAGTAAACTGCGCAATATCCTCAGCAATAACGCCTATGGTCTGGGTCTTCTGACGCCTTAAGCCCTGCGCAACATAATTAAGCTTGTAACCTCGCTCTTTAACTACGCTAAGGACTCTCTCCCTGGTCTCTTCGCTGGCATTATTCTTGCCATTTAGGATATTGGAAACGGTAGCTGTTGACACTCCGCACTCTTTTGCTATCTCTTTTAAGGTTATCATTTTAAATCTCCCATGGTAATCTCTATATCGCGCAGTATTATCGCCTTGTTAATCGTTTTAATTATTTTATTATTTTTAACCGGGATTTGCAAGCCAAAAAGAAAAAGCAGGAGCTCTTCCAAAAGAGTCCTGCTTTTAATTATTTGATATGCACTATTATCTTGTTATTTTGAATTCATAGAACTCGCCGGGATTTAAAATCATTTCGCCAACAAGCTCGGAGCGCTCCGTAAAATCGTATCTCACTTTCTTTTTAGTTAGTTCAAGCTCTCTTTCTTCAGGCCATGGCTTGGGTGCAAAGAGCTGGAAAAGTTTGGCATTTTCATCCTTAATGTGAATTGTTGCGTGAATAGGATGAGCTTTGCCTGTAACATGTGCATATAAGATAAACGTATCATTATCATAGTGGAAAATCGATACATTATTGCCCGATACATATATTCCGCCATAGTTAAACTCTTCTTTGATGGCATCCATCGCCCATTCGGGAATTCTAGCCAAATCTGAAGGATTCTCCGGAACATTTATAAGATACATCTGTCCCTTTCCATAGGTATCTTTGAGGAAAAGAGTCGAATGGTATTCCCCACATCCTCCATTAAGAAGTGACCAGGACATGTTGTTGGAGTGCTGAATATCTGCAAAAGCAACCGGCTCAATATTCTCTATATATCCTGCCGGGTCGTAGGTTTTATAATATCTGGTAACTGACAATTTTCTTCCGGTTAGATAAGCACTGCTCAAATCCTTCCACTCTTTTTCCGGAGCCTTTGCCATAAATCCTGGAGTTACAAATACTTTTCCACCGTTAACCAGAAGGTTCTTAATCTTACTCATGATTTCCTTGTCGTAATGCGAACTCTCTGTTACAAGAACACTGCCACTTTCCGGGAAAAGAGGTGTCGGATTAAGAGCAAAGCCCTGCATTCCAAGGAAGTCCTCCACATGGTTCTCACCCTCAGAAGCATATGGAATATAAGCCGGAATTCCTGCGGATTTTCCGGTCTTGGAAAGCATATTGTCGATTCTTGTAAGCTGCAAGCCAAGAGGAGTAACCAACTTATTATCAATAAGATCCGTCCACTGGAAAAGAGTTATTTCTTCAGGCTTGGCAAAAGCAGAAAGATATCCCTGCTCAAGGTAATCGTCTATCGGCCAGCACTGGTATGTATCAAACCAGGTTCCATGATTTCTTCCGTTTGAAGCTGCATCCATCCATTTCACAAGACTGTAGCTAAGGTATGTAGGAAGATGCTGGTCCTGATATGCACTGGCTCTAGTCTCAGTGCCTGTGTAGACCATATCAAATATATCTTTCTCCACATCCGGTCTGTACCCGGTTGCGTGGTAAGATTCGCGCCAGTTAGGGAACTTTATGATCATTTTGACATTAGGATTAACCTTCTTGGCTGGTCCTACAACCAGATTTTCTGACACATCCTTCATAAGCTCTTTTCTGAACTCAACCCAGGTTCTGTCTCCCTTGGCCTTTATACAGTCTTCGCAGGTGCAGTTAGTAAAATAAAAGTCATCCAGAATAACCTCATCAAACTGCTCTGCGCAATATTCCGAAACCTTCTTTATGTACTCACGCATCTTGGGATTTGAATAGCAGAAAGTGCCGAAAATACGCTGCCTTTTGGAATCCTCCTGATCAATATCAGGCACTACAGTGGTAAAACCACCAGCCACTTCCACATTCTTACTCTTAAAGAAGTCTATGTAGTCCTTCATTTTGCCTTTATCAACCCAGTGCCCGTCTCTATAGGGCTCCAGATAGACTTTATCAAGGCCCACATACTTCTCCAGAAACTCGTACTGTTTTTTGACTGTCTCAACGTCCAGTCTTTCCAATATCTGCGCTACACAATAAACTGTCAGCTTGAAATTCTTAAAATGTGCCATATCCGGTCTCCTTTTAATGTTCTGCCCTTCTTACTCTATTAAAATATACATTCCTATGCGCCATTCTTGGACGTAACTGGCTATAAAGTGCATAACAGCGGCTCAACCTGGCAGTATATCCATTCTGCCTGCAATTACATTGTTGAAAATTCCACTGAAAATATAACTCAGGCCGAAGTGGCCGATCAGATAGGCCTTAGCTCTTTTCATCTGTCCATAACGAAAAAAAGTCAAGTATCGAAACCACATTCCGAAAACGTTTAAGAAAAATTTAAGATTATAATTATGGTTTTTTTATCTCAACAACAAATTTAGAACATATTCTTGTCGTAAACTAATCTGAAAGTGGTGAAGCATCACCCTCAGGAGGTAGTTACATGTACGAGAATACTGTTAATACCAACACACATTTACATAAAAAGAACCATAAAATAATTGATACGGTTAATTATAACGGCAAATATGTGGATGTTTCTGTCATAAGAAAAAGAGCCCTGTCTATAGCAGCAGCTCTTGCAGCTCTTGCATGTTTTGCAGTTCTGTTCTTATTCTGAGCATTAGGTTATAATCCCTACTCTCTTGCCATTTTAGATGCAACCTTATCCTTGTACATATTCTCATCAGCGCGCTTAAAAACATCGTTCATGCACTTATCAGATGCGCTGTCGTAAATTGCCACACCGATAGCAGTTGAATAGCGCCCCCAAGGCTCTTTGGACTCATCTTTTGAAGACAGCTCAAAAGCAGACTTCATCTGAGATATAAGCTCTTTTCTATTCTCATAATCCTTATTTTCCAAAAGAACTACAAACTCATCTCCACCTATTCTAAATACAGGAGAATGATCAAATATTAAACATATCTGGTGGCATGCGCCGAAAATATAGTCATTTCCGTGCTCATGACCATAATTATCGTTAATCTTCTTGAGGTTGTTAAGATCCGCCATGATAATTCCAAAGCGGGCCTTGCCATTTGCAATATCCTCATTCACCCTTTCCTGAACCTTATCGTACCAGGCTTTATTCTTGACATGAGTCAGTGCATCCTGATGGGCCACTACATCCATCTGAGTAACCTGATTTTTCATATCCTCAACCTTACCCTCGGCATCAAGGATATTTTTTACATATGTCTGCATATCTTCTGACATCTGATTAACAGCATCGGAAAGAGATTCTACTTCATTATGGGTATGAATATGGGGATCTTCAAACTTAAGAAGATCCGGATTAGACTGATCATGGCTTCTCTTGGCAAAAGATACCACGGCCTTCTCAAGTTTGCTGATAGGCTCCATAACATTTTGATTCATCCAGATAAGGAATAATGTAATAAACATTCCTCCTAAAAAAACAATAAGGACAATATTGATAATTGTATAGTTTCTGATGGCTCGCTGTACATCATCAACCTCAATATCTACGCAGAGCCCTGCAAAATGCTCACCTTTTGAATTAATCAAAGGCTGAAGCGCAGTATAATCATATCCCCAGGAACTAAAATTCTTGAAGTAAGAAATATCGTCCTTCTCCATCATATCCAGATAGAGCTGGGCATTTTCGATATCATATACGCCTTCCAGAATAAGCCCCAAATAATATCCATCAGGATCTGTTTCTCTTCCATAGGCAGTATCTGCCGATATGACGTTCATGATTACAGGTGATCCATTCTCGTATGCAGGGGCAATGATATAAAGATAATGAATGTCAAAATCTTCCATGATAGAGTCCATAAACGCAAAGAGCACTTTAAACTTCTCAGACTCAACCTTTGTTTCTACGCACTCTGAAAGATCCTCGATATCAATATGTGTATCAACATAGTTAATGATATCCAGCATTCGTTTATCGTAAGATTTGTATAAAGAATTGGTGTATGCTTTGTAAGAAACAACGCTCAAGACAACGCAAAGAAGGGTAATGAACACCAATGTAAATATGAAGATGCTTCTTTTCAAGGGCTTCTGGGATACTTCCAAAGGCTTTACTCCTATCAAATCTACAAAAACAAGTGTTTTAAGCAACTTCCCCAATTAGTTTTTAACATAATTTAATAGCAAAATATGTCTATATAATGATAACACATAATTTGATTTTTCTCTATCTTTCTCCTCTTCTCTTTCTTCTTCGCACCCTGTTAATATGTCTCTCAAAATCGCCACTCTTAAGCAGTTCTGCTATAACATATTGGTCGAATATTGGCACAGTGCAGGAATAGAACCCAAGCTTTTCTGTAAACTCCGGTACCATACTCTCAGGTAGTATCATGTAGCCAATTCGCATGGATGGGGCAATTGTTCTGGAAAAAGAGTTTAAATAAATAACGCTTGTTTCTTTATCCATTGAAAACAGAGGCTCTTCAGCTTTTCTTGAAACTGTAAGTTCTGAATCGTAGTTATCCTCTATAAGAACTCCATCTCTTTGCTTGGCCCACCTGATATATTCAAGTTTCTTGGAAATACTGGCTGTAACTCCGCTTGGATAGCTGTTAAAAGGAGTCACGTGCAGTATCTGAGCCTTTGTTTCAGCAAGTTCCTTGGAAGAAATACCCTCACCGGTCATGGTCAGTTTCTCGCAGGTAACGCCAAGGGCCTCATAAACATCCTGTATCTTCTTGTATGAAGGATTTTCTATAGCATAAACTCTCTTTGTTCCAAGAAGCTGAACGATCAAGCCGTAAAGGTACTCTGCACCAGATCCGATTATTATCTGATCCGGCTTAACCTGAATTCCCCTACTTCTTGCCAAATAAAGACATAGCTCGTTTCTAAGCTCTATGCAGCCCGGATTGGGTGATTTTACCAATATCTTTTCTCCATAATCCAACATCACTCTTCGCATGGTCTTAGTCAAAACCGAGAATGGGAAATCGCTGGTCCTTAGGGGCCCCGAAGGTTGCGCAATTGAAGATTCAGTTACTTTCGCCTTTTGGAGCTCTTTTCCTCCAAGAAAATCATCGCCTCTGTAGGTTACCACGACTCCGCTTCTTGGCCTGGTTTCAACATATCCCTCGTCGTTTAAAAGAGTAAGCGCATGCTCTACTGTGATGACGCTAAGGCCTGTTTCTGCTGCTATTACTCGCTTTGAAGGAAGTTTTGTCCCATACTCATATGCTCCCGCCACTATATCTTTTACCAAATGTCTGTATAGCTGAATATATGCAGGTTCTGAGGTGGTTTTATCAATGTTGTAATTCATCTGGATATACCTTTTTAATCATTTTCACAAAATTAATATGTTCAGATTTATGATAACCTTCTACAAATTGACTGTAAAGTGCTATAAATGAGTAATCTCTCTTATTTGCCACGAAAAAGAGGGAATGGTAGAATAGGAATAACATAAATGCAGTTATTAGCTACAATAACGAGGATAAATTATGAAAAGATTGAAAAAGCATGTTGTTATAGGAACTACAGCAGGCATTACCGGTTTGTTTCTTACTGCCTGTGCTGCTTATGGGCCAGCTCCGTCACCTGCAGTTATTCCGGATAATACAGAAGGAGCAAGTATGGAAATGAGTATAAATGACGAAAACGCTAAAAAGCCCACTGCAGATGATTCCGCCAGTGAGAGTAGTTCTGCTACTCCTATTTCCGCTGCTACAGAATCAGGAACAGCGGACGCAGCATCGGAAGCATCTGCCTCCGCAGCTTCTACAAACAAGGTTTCTTTTTCCGAAGTAGGGGAAGTCTCCGGAGAAGACGCAATTGGCGCCATGAATTCCGCATCTCTTGATACCAGCGAGTTGGAATTCTTTAATCCCAAGGATAATCCTATCCCTACAGTTTATGGACCACCTGTGGAAAGTAAGTAACAGAGGCGGAACATGAACGGAAGAAAGCTTAAACAATCCCATTTAGATATCCAATACAAAGTACACAAAGAGCTCTTTGAACAGCCGATCCTGCATCAGCTGTTCTTTGAATTTACCCTTAGATGCAATGAACATTGCTGGCATTGCGGCTCCAGTTGCGGAGACGTGAAGTCTTCAGAGCTTTCAGCAGACGAGTGGAAAAGAATTCTCGGCCAGATCAAAGAAGATTTCGCTGACCATTTACCTCAGATAAACGTTACCGGCGGAGAGCCACTTCTCTATCCCGGCTTTGAAGAGGTTATGAGCTATGCTCATCAGCTTGGTTTTCGCTGGGGCATGACCTCAAACGCAATTCTGATCACGCCGGAAATGGCGCAGATGCTGGCGCGCTGTGGCATGAATACTATATCTGTCAGCATCGATGGTCTGGAAAAGACCCATGACAGTTTAAGAGGCCTTCCCGGCGCCTACAAAAGAGCCATGGAGGGCATACAGAATCTCATTGACGTGGGCAGTTTTGAATCAATCATGGTCACAACCGTTGTAAACCACGAGACAATTCATGAACTGGATGCACTTTATGAGATTATGTGCGGTATAGATATTGATGCCTGGCGTATTCTCGGCGTTGAGCCCATCGGAAGAGCACTTGAATATCCGGACCGCGCCATGACTATAGAGGACCAGCGCACTCTTTTTGATTTTATCCGCAGCAAAAGAGCTGACAACATGCCTGTAAGCTATGGTTGCAGCCATTATTTGGGGCTCGATTACGAACGCGAAGTTCGAGACTGGTATTTTACCTGCATGGCAGGAACTACCGTAGCCAGCATTACCTGTAATGGTGATGTCACAGGTTGCCTTGATATAGCCAAAACACCGGCTACAATACAGGGGAATATCCATGACAGGAGATTCTCCGACATCTGGCGCAATGAATTTAAGGTTTTCAGACGGGATAAGGCTCAGGATAACGATAAATGCAGAGATTGTCAGGATCGCAAATACTGCATGGGCGGAGCCTGCCATACCTGGGATTTTGAGAATGGTCAGCAGAGAGTTTGCCTTTCTGAATTATGGAGATAATTATATATTTTAAATATGTTATATAACAGTTGACTCGGAGGTTCTCTAATGCTAATTGCACAGTATTTTATAGAATTTATCTTTTACAGCTTCCTTGGATGGGTATGGGAATCCATCTACTGCACTGCCAATGAGAAGAAATGGGCAGACAGAGGATTTTTATTCGGTCCCATATGCCCGATTTATGGCTCCTGCGTTGTAGTGACTTCCATAGTATTTAGTCTTTTCCCTGCCCTATCTGATCCAAGCTTCCCTATCTGGGGAATATTTATTATCTGTTATATAGGAAGTGCCGTGGCTGAGTTTGGTACTTCATGGGTTTTGGAAAAGAGATTCCATGCAAGATGGTGGGATTACAGTCACATGCCCCTTAACATTCAGGGCAGAATATGTGTCCCGGTCAGCATAGCTTTTGGAGTTGCAGGTGTACTTATCGTCAAATATCTGATTCCTTTTGTAACCGACGCCAGAGCATTGTTTAATCCTTATGTCACAGTATTCTTTGCTCTTGTACTTGCAATGATATTCGGTGCAGACTTCGCCCTTACGGAAGCCAGTCTTAACGCACTTCTCAAAAATGTCGAGGAAATGCATCAGGAGTTTAACGCAAGAGCTCAGGACAATTATGAAAAATTGGCCAGTAAAACTGAGGCTTTGGCCCAGCTGTATTCTACCAGACTGTCCTTTAACCAGAAGAGAATTCTTGGAAATATGAAAAAATATATTCCTGAAAAGAAACTATCTCTTGAGCTGGCAGAAAGTAAGCAAAAACTTATTGAGCATCTAAAAAGCAGACTGTAATTATTAGCAAAAAGCGCGGGTTTTCAACGAAAACCCGCGCTTTTAATATCGTTCGATATTTAATTGAATACCAGTTTATTCCATGTATCTGATGGAACAAGTCCTATGTAGGTCTTACCTCTGTTGATTGCAATTTCATTTCCGGCAGCATCAAAATAATGAGTCATGCCTGTTTCACTGGCCTTGGACCATGTGATTGGAACTGCCTTTCCGTTTGTCAGATAGTATCCGCTTCCTGAACCAACTACGTTATAGGTCATGTAACCATTTTTATCAAGCGAAGTAAAAGATGTATTCTGTAAGATTACATTCTTAAAAGTAAGGGGCTGTGCATCCTCTGCATCAAGATGCTGACTGCCATACTCGTAGTAATCATAGGTTCTGGTACCCTGATTGAACAACAGCTGGCTCTTATTGTGAACAAATATGTTGCTCAGATCTACAACATTTACAACTGCTTCGCTTACAAGATCAGTATCTGCAGCTGTGAAAACAAAATGAGAAGGTCTCTCAGGTCCATATGTATATGTAGTAGAAATCTTGCTCTTGGCAAATCTGTTTACCAGTTCCTGGCCAAATACATATTCAGTAAACTCTGTAGGCTTACCGTTCTTAACTCTTGTGAATCCGCCGCTGATATGGGCTGCATAAGGCTGTGCAAGATAACTCTTTATATAGAACGGCCCGCCATCATGGATCAGAACCGCATTATACTCATCAGCCAGCATAACATTTGTTGTACGCGTACTGCGGATGCTTCCTGTCTGCTGAAGATTCGCCCAATCCTTGTACAGACACATAAGCCTTGTAACACGGCCATTTGCAGTACTATTCATCATTTCATAAACAATATCTGCCTCTGCTGTACCATAGTGCGCAAGAGCTTTCTTTTCATTATCCACCATGATCGCTACCGGCCTCTGCGCCACAATAGCATCACTGATTTCCAATCCGGTAAGCTCAGATGTTCCGGCATAAACTGTAGTTGACAGCATCAATGCGCTAATCGCACCTGTAGCCAGTCCCAATACTTTTTTCAACCTCATAATAGACTCCCTTTCGTCAATAAATATATTAAATGATAACACAGTTAATACAATCTAGCCAATTACCTTCATGCCCATGGTAAAAGCAAATGGGTAGACAAATTTTCGTTCCGTTCCCGAGTCAAAAGAGACTGTGAATTTAGTTGGAATCTCGTCTTCATCATAATCTACATCAGTGATTGTTCCTTCACCGTATTTGGTTTGAACAACCCTTTCCCCGATAATAAGCTGTTTGGGAGCATTTGTCGTAGAAACCGGTTCAGCTGTCTTTTTCTTTAAAAGAGGTGTAACCGTAAGTTTTAGTGCCTGCTTTTGGGGCGTGGTCTGCTTCTTTTCCTTTCCCAGAAGCTCTTTTACGAAAACAGAGGATTTGTCGTCATACTTGAAAATAGTGAGCTTTTCTCTTGCCCTGGTCATTCCAACGTAAAAAACCCTTCTCTCTTCCTCAAAATCTCTGATATCCTGAGGGGAAGCCTTCTCTGTCTTTTTGACTACTTTACTGGGGAAAACTCCGTTGATGACGTCAATCAGTATTACAGAGTCATACTCAAGGCCTTTGCTGGAGTGGATCGTGGACAAAATCAGCTTGGAATTATAGTCTGTATCTTTTTCTGTCAGAATAGTCCTAAGTTCCTCCAGCCTGTCCAAAAAGCCTTCTATAGTGCTCTCTTTTTTTGCCAGCATTTTGAGGATAAAAATCTTGTTAGTATCTATATTATTGGTCTTAAGGTATTCTCCGTACCCCATATAGTTCTCGAGCCTGTTGATAGCTTTATAGGGCGTTTCTGAGGCCATATTCCTAAAGTGAGTCCGAAGTGACCTGCAATTTCCCAAAATCCTGCTGTTTAAGTCAATGTACTCTGCCGCATCCAGTATTCCGCAATGCCTTCCATCCGCCACATAGCACATAGACTCCGCGTCCGGCTTCTTGAGATAGGTCTGGAACTTGAAGTATATTTTCATAAATAGCTCGGGATCCGACGGCCTTAGGGCAAACATGAGCATATTGGTAACATCTACAACAACTCTGTGGGTGAAAAAAGCCATATCAGCGCTTTTTATCCTATAAGATAGCCCTTCCCTTTCCAGAATATCAATCAATGGCAAAATACTCTCATTATCCCTGTATAGCACTGCTGTCTGCGTATCCAAATCTTCAGCCACTTTAAAAAGATAGCTGTATTGCGCCTCACGGCTTGACATAGACACTATACGAATATCACTCTGGGGCTCTTTGGTCGCACACATATGCTTGGCATGGCGGCTCTTATTGCTCTGTATAAAAAGATCTGCCGCCTCCACTATTCTTGCATTAGACCTGTAGTTCTTGTCCATAACAAGCACTTTCGCCCCCGGATGCTCTTTTTCAAAATTAAGAAGCGCATCCGGATATGCCGCACGAAATCCGTAAATACTCTGATCCTCATCTCCCACCATGAAAAGATTGCCCTTTTCTCCGGATAACAGAGAGATGATCATATGCTGTATCTTGGAGGTATCCTGAGCTTCGTCCACGCATATGTATCTATACTCATTTTGATAGTACGCCAGCAGCTCTTTTGACCCTTTAAGCATTCTGTAGGCATATATCATCTGATCATCGTAGTCCATAAGGCTGCGGCTTTTCAGCTCGTTATTATATTTTTCGTAGATCCTGTAAAGGTCTATCCCCTGATCTTTTCCGACACCCTTTATCTCTGTTTCTGTGAGGCACATATTCTTGCAGTAAGTGATAAGCGTGCGCACGCCCTTGATATCACTTTCTGTCGGATACTCTCCCACCACTTTCAAATATATATCTGTCAGGATTTTACCCGTTACTTTCTCATCTGTAACCAGTTCAAAAGATGTCTTTCCTATGAGCCTTCCATAATGCGCTATTATCTTGGCACAAATGCCGTTTATGGTCCTAAATTCAAGCCTTGAAGCCTCTTTATCACCAAATATCTTTCTAAATCGCTGCTCCATATCTTTAGTGGCTGCGACAGTATAGGTAAGTGTAAGTATATGCTCCGGTTCTATCCCCATGTTGTAGATCATGTAGCCCAGCCTGTTCACCAGAACCGTCGTTTTACCGCTTCCCGGAACCGCTAATAATAAAACCGGCCCCTCCACAGTCTTTACCGCCTCCTGCTGCTGATCGCTTAAAGCGGACCAGGGAGACGTGGTCAGTAGTTCATTCTTCATTTCCATATTGCCTTTCATTTCATTGCTATATCATATCATTCCGGGTCTTAAAAATGAACTTAGATCTATTTCCCCGGTTATAGATTTTTTACAATTTACTTGTTGACAACGATTTAATTGTGTGCAATCATTATTTCAACAAAGGTCAACTCACACAACTTAATACATAGGAGGTTTACTAATATGGAATATAAATTTACTGAAGAGAATTTTGAAAAAGAAGTAATTAACAGCGAAGTACCTGTTCTGGTAGATTTTTATGCAGACTGGTGCGGTCCGTGTAAGATGATGATGCCTGTAGTCGAGAAATTAGCAGAGACTTATGACGGAAAAGTTAAGGTCGGCAAGGTAAATTCCGATGAAAATAGCGCACTTGCTGCCAAATACAATATCATGTCAATCCCAAGTTTTCTTATAATAAAGAACGGAGAAGTCGTAGACAGTGCCATGGGCGCGATGCCAATGGACACACTTGCCAAAAAGCTTGATGCAGTACTTTAATATGTAAGATGAGAGCCCTGCCGCTAAGAATCACAGCGGCAGGTTTTTTTTGGTATAATGTGGAAAGTGCAAATAATACCAGGGAGGTATACAAGAACATGGATTATATCAGATCTCTTCGTCAAACCATGGGACACGACCTCATTATGACTGTAGGTTGTGGAGTCCTGATAGAAAACGATAGGGGACAACTTCTTTTGCAAAAAAGAAGTGATACCGGAGAATGGTGCGTTCCCGGAGGAGCATTAGAGCCGGGTGAAACTTACATTGAGGCAGCCACCAGAGAACTTCATGAGGAAGTTGGTATTACGGTAAAAGACCTTGAGCTCTTCGGACTGTATTCCGGCGATGACAGAGAAATCCATTATCCCAATGGGGACGTGGTATACTCTCTTTCAGTTATTTTTATTACAAAAAGCTATGAAGGTCAGATTTCCGACAGTGATAGCGAAGTATTAGAGCATCGTTTTTTTGACAGAAAAGAGATCCCAGATCAACTATTTTGCCCGGACGCAAGGCCTATTATAGACTGGAAGAATGGGATTTATAACGTCACAGTGGATTAAAATTATCAAATTTTCATATGTATTTTATCCTTATTTTAGAATATATGGTATATAATATCCTCATGAACTACTAGATGTTGTGTTTCGTTTCAAGGGGACAAAGGAGGATGAAACAATGCAACAGACATATACCAGAGAAATAAGCATTGAAAGAGGTCCTAAGACCATCGATGCGGTAATGTTAGGGGGTAGATACATTGATTCACAATCATTTCAGATCATGATAAAGAGCTTTGTATCCGCAAGCGTCCTTTTAGGCGCAGGTATTATATCCGCTATTCTAATATTAATGTGACGACATTCTCCCTATGAATACATCACCTCCAAGAAACTACCGGTGTGCAGCCCCTATATGCACACCGGTAGTTCTGTTTTTATAAAAAGAAATTTTTCCATTTTCTTCAGTGCCAAAACTCCCCAATCCCACTCTGGTTCTGGGCGAATTTTGTTTCAAAAAATGAGTGGAATAATGAATTTTTGTTTTTTCAATTTTGGTATTTACAAACGTTTTTTTATCTGATATATTACCCATCGTCGTTTATAAAGTTTTTATAAAAAATGGAGAAACAAATCATGAAAAACAATAAAATTATTCTTGTCGCTGTAGTTGCATGCGCTATGCTTAGCGGTTGTGGAAATACATATGTAGAGTCAACTATTTCAGATAGTGCTGAAAGAAATATCGTTGTTGACTTTACAGCAGATACTGAAGTAACACCAGAGCTTATCTCTCAGGTTGAGGCTGCCACAGGAAGCACATATTCATCTCATCCATATGAGAACTGCTATAGATTCGAAGCTAATGAGGCTTCATACGAAGCAATCGAGGCAGCTTGCGAAGGTATCAGCACACTTGAGTGCGTTGCAGACGCTCACACTGAGTACCACAAATAATTATTACAAGAGCTTTTATCATTTCTAAATATATATACCCCTTTATCTGATAATTCAGATAAAGGGGTATTATTTTGCAACTATTTGGAAAACATGCACTATTAATTGACACCAAAGCCCTATTCCATTAGACTAAATGTATATATTTAAGATTTTTTTAATAATTTGTGAGGTTGGGATAAAGTGAAAGATTTAAAACATCTGATCTTCTTTGAGAATCTTCTCTTAGAAGCCAATAATGAGCTGATTCAGCAGGCCCAGGCAGATTCCAAGGTATGCGTTGCATATACCTGTGAGAATACTCCCGAGCCGCTTCTTAATCTTGAGGGCTGTTTTTCTGCGAGACTTCGTGCTCCCAGAACAGGTTCCCTTGATATTTCCACATATTACATGACAAGCTTTTTATGTGAATACTCCAGAGCTCTTTTGGAGCGTGCTATCGAAGGTGGTTTCAACTTTGCGGACTGTATTATAACTCCGGATGGTTGTTCCATGATGAACCGCTGCGTTGAGAATATGGAGCTTCTCAAGACCCTCGGTAAGGGCAAAGATAAGTTCTTTTTCCAATATATGGAGATTCCTATGAAGGCCGACGAGAATGGTCTTAATCTCTATGTTCTCCAGTGCAAGAACCATATTTTGCAGCCGCTTCATGATAACTACGGCATTGATATTTCTGATGCAGCCATCAGAAAGGCTGTTAAAGAGCATAATCACATCTGCGAGCTTGTACGCGCCATCGGCGATTACAGGAAAGAGCTCAATCCGAGAATTACCGGTTACGAATTCGCAGTAATTACTTTAGCAACCTACGTCGCTCCTAAATATCTTTTAGTGGATAAATTGGAAGAAACACTTGAGGAACTCAAGACTCGTGAACCTGATGAAAAGAGCAAATTCAGGGCAAGAGTACTTGTTGCCGGCTCAGAAGTTGACGACACAGATTTTATCAAGCTTATTGAGGACAGCGGAGCTTATGTATGTGCTGACCGCTTCTGCTATGGTTCTCTTCCGGGCAGAAATCCTATCATTCTTAATGATGAGGAGGATGCTCTTACACAGATCTGTCACGCGTACATGAATAAGGGTGAGTGCCCTAGATTTATGAATACCGACAAGATGGACCACAGAAGGGTTTATATTGATGAACTTGCCCGCGAATACAAGGCTGACGGTATCATCTATCAGCAGATGAAATTCTGCGATCCATGGGCTTATGAGAAAATGATGGGTTCAAATATCCTCAGACAAAAGTATGGTTACCCTGTTCTCGCAGTTGACAGACCTTATTCCATCGGTGTTTCAGGTCAGATGACAACCAGAGTACAGGCCTTTGTTGAGAGTATTGAGATCAAGAAGATTCAGAGAGGTGAAGCAAATGGCTAAGCAGGTAGGCGCCGATAGATTTGGCGATTTTTATAAAGAAGGCTCAAAGGTCCGCAAACGTCGTGAATGGCGTGGCCTTCGCGATACAATGTATGATTATTCCAGATGGTTATGGATCATGATGACCCTTGGCAAATTCGTTGCAAAGCCACGTAACGTCAAGGCTATGTTCCGCTACCGCTGGATGGCCAATTATCTTGCTGTTCCTATGATGGTTGACAGACACACTCAGGGCCTTAGAGGTGAATACCTTCGTATCTGCCATACTGAACAGGATCTGGTTATCAAGGACGTTGCTAACCTTCTGGATTCTCTTTTCAGAGGCGACAGACGTATTGGTAATGATAAAAAGTTTTCAGATCAGGTCGTTCTTGTAGATGAAAACGAGATGACTGCTGTTATGATGGGCTTCCCTAACCTCAAAGTCTTGAGCCGAGAGACACCATCTACTTACGTTTCAGTTCTTTTGAACCAGCGCGCAGCATGTCACTATATAGACGTAGCTCAGCAGTTCGGCCTTGCCGGTGATGTATGTCCTATGCCGGAGGCCGAAGCCGGAGTTTCTATCGATGATGATGCTCCAATCCTTGGTGCTTGCGCTATCCAGTGTAACACCACCTGTGACGGTTCACTTCTTGGTAACGGCGTTATTTCTCAGCGTCTTGAGCACGAGAATGGTATTCCTGTATTCCAGCTTGCCGCTCCACTTCGTCACAGAGAGGATGACGTTCAGGAATACGCAGCACAGGAAATCCGCAATGCTATCGCCTTTGTTGAAAAGCACACAGGCCACAAGTGGGATTGGGATGCATACTATGAATGCGCAAAGCGTGTAAACTACGCTACCAAGTGCCGTCTTGAGTGGCTTGAGATGAACCGTACACCATATCCTCAAGTATTTGGCTCAAACCTTGCTCTTTATACCGAGACTAACTATATGGCTATCTGCGGCAGAATTGCGGCTTTTGAGAAAGCTGATGCCAAGATAACCAAGCTTGCAAGACAAGCCTATGAAAAGAAAAAGATGATGGCCAAGGAATATCGTCATCGTGCCATTGTATGGGGTGTACAGTCACACTTCTACATGGACTTCCTTTTATGGCTGCTTAACTGCTGGGGAATCGTTCCTCTTACAGACATGCTTTCAATGGTATCAACCAAGGAACTTGTAACAGAGGATACTCCTGAGAACAGAGAGCAGGCAATATACGATATGGCATGGCTTACCGAGAATATGATCATGAGGAACCGTACTCACGGCGGCTACAAAGTTCTTTTGGATGAGCTTTGGGAGTTCGTTGAGATGTTCAACGCCGACATGGTTATTCTTTGGGAGCACATGAGTTGTAAGGCGCTTGATGGAATGCACGGATTATTCGAAGAAAAAGCCCGCGAAAAGGGTATCCCACTTGTTTGGGTATCTCACGATCTGTTTGATCCACGTATCATTTCTCGTCAGGGCGTTCGCGATCAGATCAATTCCTTCATGCGTACTGTAATGCAGGAGGAGCCTATTGATCCATCCCTTGAGGTACTTCCTGACGATATGTCATGGTAATTCTGCGAATCGGAATTATTGAAAAGAAACTGATCACCGGGGAAATATATGGATAAGGAGATATAAAATGGCTACATTTTTACTGGTTTTGAAAATAATAGCAATTGTTATTGTTGTATTCTTTGTGCTGACCTTCACTGTTTACATCTTCAATCTGGACATGAAGCTCACAGCAGCAATTGAACCAATTTTGCTCAAACATTACGACAAAATTGATAGAGATCAACACCTTTAATACTAATGCTAAGGGTCCTGATTACAGGGCCCTTTTTTATTGTCTTTTCATCTGGTCATATAAATTATTCGCAATCTGATATTTTCAATAATACCAGCATAGGAATATAGTATGTTCAATTGATTGAAATCGGAAACATACTACACGGAGGAGACTTCTATGAAAAAGAATCAGCTCATTAAACTCACCTACGCAGGTCTTATGGCTGCGCTTTGCTACGTTGGATATGCTATTTTTCCAGCAATCAGTGCTTCAGGCACTAAAGTTCATGTAGGAAATGCTTTTGTTGTTCTTGGCGCTCTTTTACTTGGAGGCCCTTATGGCGGACTTGCCGGAGCAATAGGTCTTTCCCTTGCAGACATCCTCGGCGGATATGCTGCATCAGCTCCCAGAACATTTATATGCAAGCTTGTAATAGGCCTTGTAGTTGGTCTTGTGGCTCATAAGATTTTCCACATCACAGATAATCACGACAGATCCTACATCGTATCAAGATCAGCAATAGCTGCTGTAGCAGGTCTTGCTTTTAACTGTATTTTTGAACCAGCTCTCAAGTATGTTTGGTTCACTATCCTTACTCCAAATGCAGAAAAGGCTGCGTCAGCTATAAGCGCTCTTTTAGCGATTACAACCTACGCAACCATTGTCAATGCAGTAATCAATTCAGTTATTGCCATTGTTCTGTACAATGCATTAAGACCGGCTCTCAGTAAAGCAAACATTCTTCCTTTTACCAATAACGATAGTCTTAAACAGGCTGGTTGATAAATCATTTATGTAATAAGTAAATAGGCTTCGCTCAGATCATTAATCTGGGCGAAGCCTAAATTTTTACTTGAGTAATTGTCCTTTTTTAATGATGTATTTAAGGTTTAAGTCCTTGTCTATCAGAAGAATATTCGCATATTTACCTGCATCAAGACTTCCATAGTCGCCATCTATACCGATGGCTCTTGCAGGGTTTTCTGATGCAGCACGAACTGCCTTTTCAAGAGGAATTCCCATAACTTTTACTGCACATGCCATACAATCAAAAAGATTCGTAGCAGAGCCCGCAATTGTATCAGGATTGTCTTTTAATACAGCTCTTTTCCCATGTACTGTAACGGCTTGTCCTCCCAGCTGATATTCGCCGTCAGGAAGACCTGTTGCCTCCATGCTATCGGAGATGATGCATACCTTACCCTCATCAAACATTTCAAAGGCAGTCCGGACCATTGCAGGATGCACATGAATACCATCTGTTATTATTTCTACCTCAGCGTGGGCCTCTTTTGCAGCAATTATCGGTCCCGGATTTCTATGGTTTATTCCCGGCATTGCATTAAAAAGATGTGTCACATGCCTTGCACCGATTTCAAAAGCCTCTTTTGCCACGTCGTAATCAGCGTTTGTATGAGCAATGGAGATATTGATTTCTTTTGCCAGCTCTTTAATGAATTCCTGACTTCCTTCAAGTTCAGGCGCCATATCCACAAGTTTTATAAGCCCACCGCTCTCCTTTTGGAGTCTTCTAAACATCTCAGCATCAGGCAAATGCAAAAACTTTGGGTTCTGAGCACCAATCTTGTCAGGACTAATGAATGGGCCTTCCATGTTGATGCCAACCAGATCTGCTTCCAGCGTATTGTTATCCGCAAAATCCCTGGCATTTTTCATAATTCCGGAGAGTTTCTCCTCTCCGTAAGTCATTGTGGCAGGGCATATGGCCAGAACCCCGTGCTCTGCTTCGTATCGTGCTATAGTTCTAAGTCCCTCTGCATCAGCCTCGCAAAAGTCCTGTCCCATGGCACCATGGAAATGTATGTCTACGAGCCCTGGAATTGCGTATAAATCGGGGGCAGCGATCACAATATCATCATCCCCATTTTCGCCTGAATTTGGCCCTTTCTGTACATTATAATCTGCCTCTGAGCATATTCTTTCTCCGATTACATATAATTCACGCGCTTCAAATTTATGCGTCTTTGTGAATACCTTGGCTTCGGTTATCTTCATTTGTTTTTCCCTCTTTGGGCTGTTCTTCTATTGGGTTATTTTCTTGCTTTTTGAGCTTCTTGTCTTTGTCAAATTCACGGACCCTGGATTTAGATTCTATGGCCTTTTTTATTGCCCTACATATTATGCCAATTGGCTTAAAGACCAACATAACTAAGTTGATAAGAATCCCCAACAATAATTTAATTATAAACCAGCATACCGCTACGGTCTTCACTATTGCAGCTTTGATAATATCAACTACACTTGGAAACTCTGTCTTACAGTAAGCATTAACTCTTTTTACTTCCTTATCACTTAATTTTTCATAGTTTCCTTTCTCTAAAAGGCTATCAACATCATCCCCGATATATTTATTATCTTTCTGTATCCTTTCAGTTATTTTGGCTATATCCGCAATCTGGTCACGAACTGATTTACTAATTATCTTAATATCTCTAAAATCATATTCATCCCAATTAACAAATATGAAGTCCTTGCTATTATCAAAGAAGGGCTGATCCGTACATATATACTTTCCATCTTCTTTAAAGTGTAAATATCTCTTCTTGCCTGTGCCAGAAAAATCCAAATAAGCTAATGCTACACTTTCCTCCCTGCTATCAATGCTAATACATGAATAGTATAGACATATTTCACCTATTACCAATACTGCTAAAGCCGCTCCGCCTCTCCAGGCTATATCTAACGGCTGAAAGGCTGCTTTAGTTGTGTTTATAATATAATCATTTACCATCTCTGATATAGCAAAATATACTATCAGCCCAAAGGTAATTCCAAAAGAATACGCAAAAAACTTACCTCTTCTTTTGACTTTTCGATAAATCCCAAGCCTCGGCGCTTTTCTTATACTGGTTCCAAGCCAGACTAAGAATGTTAATATAAACACAACAAAAGAAATAATCGTCGCCCACGATATTATCCCTGTAAAAGTATCTCTTTTATTGTGGAAAGTAACCTCATAATACAATAATATAGCTACCACAAATATCGAAAAGAAAAAGAAAATAAAAAGATTCTTATTATGTTCCGCATAAATCTGCTTTTTCCGCTCACCATATGTTTTGATGAAATAAACAGATTCAGGAACATCTTCTTTGGGCTTTTTAATTCGTTTAAATGCAAATCCCAAAATCGATAAAACCGCAGTAACTAATGTAACAATTGTCGCAATATCATTTAAATTTTTCATTCCCCACACCCCTATTTTGATAAATACTTGCTGATATAACCACTAATATATAGCTTTTTCTCATAATTGTATATATTTTTTGCATTTTCGTAACAATATAGTCAAAAACCCCGGACATGTCACTTAGCATGACACATCCGGGGCTAATAATTCACCCTTAAACTATTATATTTGGTTAACCAACATTACCATTCTGAGGGCCGTTAAAACCTGTATTCTGCATTGTCGGAGCATTTGAATTACTGCTCTCAGGTCCATTTTCCTGAGACTCTTTCTTTTCATAGTGGTTATAAATTGCACTAATGCCGAAGCACAGGATACCACTGATCAGGAAGCTGATCGCATGACCAAGAGTGTTCTCATAAGTAGTATCAATCATAATGAACTTAACAACACAGATCATTGAAAGGATAAGGCCGTAAATACGAAGCTCCTTGGCCCCAAACCTTTTGCTGAAACCAATGATAATGCAAACAATTGCGTAAGCAAGAACACATACGCTGGCGATATAGCCCTTTGCGCTGTAACTATAAAGCGCAACTAAAAGGATAATACCGTACTTTATTCCGGCATACAGCTTCTCATCTCCGTTGCCTTCAATGTGGTGCTTAAGGTTAACACTTGCAAGTGAAACTGTATAAACAAGGCTGATAGCTATTGCTGCCGCACCGTCACTTATAGCCATATCAAACAGTCCTACAAGCATTCCGATAATGTTAATAACATTAAGCAGTTTCCAGTAATCCTTATGGCTTTCACCCTGGGAATCTCTGTCCAGACCTGCAAAAATCATGGCTGCATTGACAAGTCCTGCAGGTATTGTCATAAAGAGTCTTGTCCATTCCTTGTCGAACTCAAAGTTGTTGCAGAGAGTGTACATCAGCATCATCAGTGTAATAAGAGCAAATACATAGTAAGTAAACTTGATTTCCATTGCCTTGTTTGCAATAAAGGCTTCAATCACAAATACAAGTACTGCATAAGCAAATGCCATTACACAGAACATAAGCGCTGCGCCGCTGAACAGTTCAACAAATACCATGGTTGCTGCAAGAATAAACGCCTGCCACTTGTAGAACTTGTCGCCTGTCTTAATACCCCAAAGAGCAAGAGGTGCAAGGAATACAAACAATACTCCTGTATCGAAAAACTCTGTTACAGTTGTATACGCAACTACAGAGACAATCATCAGCCATGCAGTGATCCAGATAAGGCTAAATAATGAATACTTGTTCTCAGGATTCTTTTTATCGATCAAAAGTGTTGCAACTTCAGCAAGAACACCGATAGCAAAAAGTCCGATTACTCTGACCATATCCGGTGCATCAAATCCGCTGAGAAGACCAAGATATGTGATGCAAAGTGTAACTGCGCTTGCAACTGCAAAGTATGGATTAGAAGAATTCTCTTTAAATAGATCTCCAAATGTAAAGTAAACAAATATAGCAAGGGCAAGGATTGTCATGATAACAAATGCTATTGTATATGACACACCGCCATCAAACGCAAATCTGAGCACGGCTGAATACTGAGCTATAATTGCCAGGTTAACACCGCACTGAATCTTGCGCTGCAAACTGTTCTTCCAGAAAATGTACTGGTGAGCCCCACCCATAACGATCAAATATGCTAAAAGAGGTAAGATAAGGCTCTCATCCTTCATAGCGAAGGCAAACAACGCAGAAATAACAAATCCTGCATTACTGATAACCTGGAACAGCCAATTCTCCTTACGTGCCAGGAAAAGAACTGCCAATCCCCACAGAAGCATAAGCACATACATTCCAATATCGCCGATAGCTTCGAAAGAAATTCTGGTTACCAAAATGGATATATAACAACACCCTATTCCACAGGCAAGTAACGATGTAAAGAAAGTATTCTCGGGTTTCTTCTTGTGCTGATAATAAGCAAAAGCAGAAATACCGATACTTGCTGTAAACATCATTGTAATCTTAATGCCATCCCCAAGATATGGAATAATAAGGCTTGCAAAAAGAATAAGTGCTACAAAGATCAAAACGCTTGCCAGAATACTCATGAGATGCTTACCAATCCATGATTCTGCACTCTCAACTGACTTCTTATTCTGTGTTCCACCATATTGCACACCCGGCTGAACATAAACCGGTCTGTTAACTACATTCTGCTGATTAGGCTGCGCCTGTTGAACAGTTCTGTATACCGGCTGCTGAACTGCCTGAAACTGTGGTGTTTGTACCGGATTCTGCACTGCCTGATATAAAGGTGTCTGCTGAGCCGGCTGAATCTGCGGCTGAACAGGCTGTACCGGTGTCTGTGGCACTGACTGAGACTGAGGCTGTGGCTGCTGCAATTGCTGTGACTGCTGCGCCTGCTGAAGTCTCTGGGCCATAGCGGCCTGCTGTGCCATGAGATTAGACTGATTCTGCTTGATAAGCCCCACTGTATCTTTACACTTATCAAGTCCATGCTGAATACGATCTACCTGAAACTGAATCGTAGCCAGTTCCTTCTCCAACTCTTCTATCTGTCCCATACACTAAATCTCCTCTAAAACTTTTTTCATGAACAGCAATAGTTATTATATACCAATAAACAATAAAAATCTAAATAATGTGGCACTAAAATGCGCAAAAAATCCCCTAAGTCAATAAGTGTTATCCTATCGACTTAGGGGTCACATTTTCATGCTTTTTACGCCTTCTCAATCATTTCCATCACGATCTGATACATATTCTCTGCTGTCAGACCTTCCTCAGAACGAAGCTTAAATACACTCTCAATCCTAAGTGTAACGCTGCTTCCGTCTATTTCTCTGATGGTGTTGACATTTGCAACTATCTTGTCTGTAAGTTCCTGAAGTTCTTCTCTGGAATCAGCATCTGTAATGATTGTAAAGATAGAACCTTTGGGCCTTCCTACAGAGCAGGACTGACCTGTTACCTCTACAATTTTCTTTCCGATTTCCTTCATCAGGTCATTGGCTATTATTTTTCCAAAATACTTGATGATTCTATCATGATTCTTGTTATCTACCATGATAATTCCATAATTTCGATCATTATCATCATATTGAATAGCATAACCTATCATGGTATCCAGAATGCCTCTTGCATTCATTAACCCGGTAATGGTATCAACACTTGACGCATTCGTTCCGTTAACCTTACTAAGTTCTTCTTCAGTATCAATGAAATATCCAAAAAGACCTATAATTTCACCATCGTTATAAATAGGCATCTTATTGCACATAATATTGTGCATGACACCTCTTACAATGCACTGTCCCGGCTCATCCTTAAGGCTGATTCCCTTACTCATAACCTCCAGTTCACGGTTCATATAGAAATCATCTATATGCCAATGCATGTCCTCATCGGTTTTACCAACAATGTCATCCTTGGACTTTATTCCATAGAAATCAAGGAATGACTGGCTGACGCCCATGAACCTTCGCTGTTTATCCTTCCAAAAGAACTTAATACGGCTATTCCATATCAGATTCTCCCAAATAAGACCATAGTACCTTAAAACTTCTGAAGTCATATGTTCTTCATAATTAGGATTATCAATATTGAGTCCAATTGGAAGAGACTTTACACCAAACAGATATTCCTCGCCATCAGTTCCCGGAATCATCATAAGAACGCATTCCCTCCACTCATAAGCTCCGTTCTTCTGTTTGATTCTATAAGCTTCTTCTATATGTCCCCTGTTCGTAGCCTGAACCTTGGCTTTCATGACATCCAGGTTCAGGAACTCTTTAAATCTCTCCCTCTGACTCGGGAAGACAAAATTATTAACGAAATAATTAACGGTATTTTCAAAACTATCGAAAATATAGTCTTCGGAATCAATGTATCTAAATTTTCCCATGAGAGGAGATATATCTCGATTCTTGACATTGATAATATCAACCAGTTCATACAGAAGATTCAGATCTCTTAATTTGGCATCTAATCTTCCCGCTTCCTGGCCGCCTTCATCCTGGGTAATATTGTGTATTTCAGCCCTTACAATATAACTACCGTTATGTTTTGCAATGCACTGTCCTCTGAACCTTAAGTACCTTCCATTATATGTCCAGTAGAAGGTTTCCAAATTACCGCTTTTCTCAATAATATCTCCGATTTCTCTATACTTTTTTGCTAACGGGGATCCGCTTTTAAAGATTTTTTCGTCAATCTCCTCAGCTTTTATCTTCGCATTAAATGAAATCTGATTTCTATATGCCTGATTTATGAAAAGAGTCTTAAGCTCCTCGCCATTATCAAGCATAAGGGCCAAAGGAGCATCCGTTTCACGTACAGTCAGACTGGCAACTTCATAGAAGCTTCTCCACTGCCTCTCCTCGACTTTAAGCCCCTGTTCTATGATGTGAGCCCAGAATTCATCCTGTGGCATTGGCTTACCAAAATAGTAGCCCTGAATTTTTCCACAACCAATAGACTTAAGGAACTCAAAATGTTCCTTCGTCTCAACACCCTCTGCAAGGGTTTTTATACCCAGATCCTTAGCCAGTGATACGGTGGATCTGATCAAACTTTGAGCCTTTTCGTTAAAAGTGGACAGAAAACGCATATCCAATTTAAGAAGATCAAAATCATAGTCCTTAAGAAGCGTCAGGGAAGAATAACCGCTTCCAAAATCGTCCATCCAGATCTCATATCCGGCCTTTCTGAAGTCGGAAATAACCCTGGCCATAAGCTCTTCATCGGAAACGATCATGCTCTCAGTGATTTCAATATGGAGCATATCTCTGGGAATGTCATATTTTTTGACAAGATTCTCAACAACCTCAACCATGTCCAGCTTGATAAAATCAAGTCTGGAGAAATTGATAGATGTAGGCACAGAATGAGCACAATCTTCCAGCTCCTTACTAATCTGCCAGCAAACATGCTCAAGCACATAGCAGTCCAGCTTGTAAATAAGGTCATGCTTCTCAAGCGCACCAATGAACTCATAAGGCGACAAAAAACCAATCTCTGGGTCGATCCATCTTGCCAAAGCCTCACAGCCGCATAGTTCACCAGTAATAGAGCGGACTACAGGCTGATAGTACACCTTGATCCACTCATTCTGGATAGCTTCATCTATTTTATTTACGACGTAATCCTGAACATCCGGTTTCGAGATATCTGCCATAAATCCCTCATTAGTAAATAATTACACTGTTGAGAATCCGTATCCGTTACAAATTGCATCAACCGGCTGACCCTCTTTGCAAAGAGGGCAACTGTCATGACTATAACTTGCATACTCCGGGAAGTCCCTCTTAGTGAAAAGAGCTCTGATCGGAGTATTTTCAATCTGAGTTGCTATAGAGAATACTGCAGAAATACCTACAGCTTCGCCCTTATAGAATCTTACGGAATCAAGGGCTGCCTGAAGCGTTCCGCCTGTTGTAACTGAATCGATGAGAATCAGTACTTTTTTGCCATCGATCATGTGCTTATTATTCTCTCTGAACATCATCTGCCCGTTAACATTGGTCTCAGGTTGTGTAATGTACATAGTTTTATGCGAATTCATGGAAATAATACCGGCCTGGGTAAGCGTATCCGCCATGTACGCACCTACAACCTCCATGCCATTGAGGCACAGAATTGTGTCGATGACATCAGATGCAAGATACATCTCCGCAAGGGCCTCACCTGTTGCTCTTGCTTCCTTCATTCTTGCCTTAGTATCACAAAGATCCATATAATAATTGACATGGGAATGCGGTGTTACAAAATGTCCCGGTGTTATCCTCAAAATAACATTACTGTGTCCTGCATATTCAATCTTGTTGTAGTTTTGCATTAAGCATACCTCCCCAAAATAATGTACATACACTGAGCATCATATTAATCATATCATCAAAACGTGCATTAATCTACTGAATACAAAAGGGCCACCTGGTAAAAGACCATAGTGACCCTTATAGTTTATTCTTTTTTATCTGCTTCTCGAAGCTTCTTGATGCCTTCCAAAGCAGTTTTATATATCAGCGCCATGTGTCTCGAGGCCGGGTCATTCATATCGCATTTGCTCTGCATCAGCTTGAAGTGTTGAATTGCTTCATCAATGACTGATTTAGAAATAACGTATCCATCACAATATAATGTACCGGTTTCCGCGTCATACCTTGATTCTTCAAATCTGGTCTTGGCGTAATCTCCTGCACCCATACTGGCCGCCAGCTGATTAATTAAGTCTGATCTAGTATCTGCCATACAAGTCACTCCTTTCACAGAAAAAATTTTAACATAACTTTGTACGGCAATTCGTTAAATTTTTATAACATTTTGATAGTATTTTTGGCCATAAGTTAATGCCTGATTCCTACAGATCTAACCCTTAAACCATCAGTATTTCCGCTGAGTATCTTCACTCTCTTCTCCCCGGCATTTAAGTCAAAATAGTTATCGGATAAAAGAAGATTATCTTCCTCATTACGTATCTCAATGCTCTTAGCATATGCGCTTGCAGAAATTACAATTTCATCCCCTTCTACCCTAAATTTCAGGTCGGGATCTGCAAACTTAAAGTGCTTGGGCGGACAGAAAAGAACTGTTCCCTCAGATACAACTTCTCCCTTTTCCAGTACCTGATAGCTTACGTAATTCTCATAAAGATCCGCATTATCCATATCTTTTTCGGCAAACCAAACTGTAGATAATGGCTCAGCTGTAAAGCTTTCGCTGCCAGCATCAATAACATCTGCTTTTGAATTTCTAAGCTGCCATTCCACCACCAGTTCATGGCTGTCCATAGTTTCATTCTGAACATTGAGCCTTATGGATTTACGGATTGGATCAGCATCATCATTAACGCTCACTCTCTGATCCAGATATCCCTTCTCCTCGCAGGACACAAGAATCGGAGCAAAAAATCTCTTGGCATAATACTGGAGCGCTTTCCATCTGCCCTCGTAGTCGATAGATGCCCAGGAAGCAACAGGCCAGCAGTCATTGAGCTGCCAATACACTGTGCCCATGCATCTTCCTCTGTTCCTACGGAAATGCTCAACGCCATATCTGATAGCCTCTGCCTGTAAAAGCTGAGAATAATATACAAGCTCATCAAGGCTCTCCGGATAAAGATATGTCTGGCTCATATAGTTCATTATCTTGCCGTTTGCCGCACTATTACGCTGATGCTTCTCCATCACATAGGAAAAGATATTGCGGTCCTTCGGCTCTGTAAAGGTCTCAATCGTCTTAACAGAAGGGAAGGATTGGAATCCAAACTCCGAAAGATATCTGAAATGGAACTGACGATACGCTGTAAATGGCTGATTACCATGCCAAACCTCCCAATAATGGGCATCTCCTCTGTTCTCGTCGTTAGGATTATCAAATCCACCGCCTGAAGATGGGCTTGCTGGCCAATAGTAAGTCTGAGGATCCAGTACCTTCATAAGCTTCGGGAAAAGATATTCATACATCTTGACGTAATCCGACTTGAGGGTAAACTTTGCTCCCCAGTGCTCCTGTCCAACAAAGAGCTCCATCTCATTATTGCCGCACCAAAGACCAAGGCTGGCGTGATGCCGAAGTCTCTTAACGTTCTCAACAACCTCTTTTGTGATATTCTCCTCAAAGTCCTCTGATAGTCTATACACCGCGCAGGCAAACATCAGATCCTGCCAAACTACAAGCCCCAGTTCATCGCAGATATCATAGAAATCATCCTCCGGATAGTAACCGCCGCCCCATACTCTTACGCAGTTAAAGTGTGAGTTAGCGCAGTGAGTAAGAAGCTGTCTTGTGCGCTCCTTGTTGACGCGGCTGAGAATATTGTCCTGTGGAATATAGTCCGCACCCATGGCAAAAATCTTGACGCCATTTACTACATGGCAGAACTCTTCGCCATATTCATCCTTCTGTCTTGAAATTGTCATGGTGCGAAGACCAATTCTCTTTTCCCAGACATCAAGAACATCTCCGCTATTGTCCTTAAGTTCAACCTTAACTGTATACAACGGCTGAGCTCCATATCCATTTGGCCACCACAACTTAGGATTCTCAATTTCAACTCTATAAGGGGCACCAACATTTTCTGCTATAGCAGATCCGTCGGGGCCTGTAACAGTAACAGTTGTTACGCATCCTTCCGGGCCTACCCATCCTGGTACAAGAGACTGTGCAACTCGGTAGCCTGTGTCAATCGCCAGGATAACCTTGCCATTTTCATGGTCCTGTCTCACATAAACATCATCAAGCCTTGCCTTCTTGACACCAATAAGACTTACCGGCCTCATAATACCGGCATCGGGGAGTCTTGGGCCCCAATCCCAGCCAAACATATAGTGTGCCTTACGGAGCTTGGGGAATCCCTTGCTACAGTCCTCAGAGCCAAGTACAGGGTCTTTTTCGAATTCTTTTTTGATAAAGGCATTAGGACTATGTAACACAATTCTAAGCTCGTTTTGGGCCTTTAAAATGCCTTTTACGGCATACTCAAAAGTCCTGTGCATATTGCAAATACTATCAAGCAGATTATCATTGAGATAAATGTCTGCTACAGTATCAATCATCTCAAGTCTAAGATCGATCTCGTCGCAGGAAGAAAGCTCATCATTCTCCTCAAGGGCAAAACTCATGCGGTACTCATAGTCATAATCCATCAGACGAAGCGCTTTATCCTCGTTATCTCTGTAATATGGGTCCTCCATGAGCCCATTATCCATAAGATCTGTGTAAACTGTGCCAGGAACAGTAGCCGGATACCACTTATCCTGGTCCATTCTACGCATTTCCCAATTATCATGTAAGTTTCTGGTAATCATATAGTTTCCTTTCCAAAGATGTACAAAAAGTATCAAAAAGTACGACCTTATAAACCTTTTCTCATTATATCGCATTTACTAAATTAATCATGTAAATTAACTTCTTTTTTTCCATGAAATAAGATAATATATAGGTGTTGCGTAACTAAGTGGATTGGAAACGCATTATTAGAGAGTTTTAAGGGGATTACAAATGGGAAAAAGATCAATCAGAGAAAATAAGAACATATACTTCGAAAGCCGTGAAGAAGCCGGCCTTACAAGAGCACAGGCCAGCGAGCTTATTGGCACAATCAGCGAGAGCAGACTTGAAAAGATGGAAACAGGCAAAACCGCAATTTATCCCGAGGATGTACTTGATATGTCCCGCGCCTACAAAAAGCCCGAGCTTTGCAATTACTACTGCACACACGAATGCAGAATCGGTCAGGAATCTGTACCTGAAGTTAAGCTCTCATCTCTTTCAGAGATTGTTCTTGGAATGCTTTCAGCTCTGAACTCTCTGGACAGACAGAAAGAGCGCCTCATCGACATCACAGCTGATGGCGAGATCACTGAGGATGAACTTCCTGATTTCGTCAAGATCCAGGAACAGCTTGATCAGATTGATCTTACAGTTGAATCTCTTAAGCTTTGGATGGCAAGCACTATCGCAGAGGGCAAGATTGACAAAAAGAAAATAGCCGAAGCAACAGAAAAATACAGAACCAAGAAATAATCGCAGTTTAACACACATAAAGAGGCCTACCGGAAACATTTTCCGACAGGCCTATATTTTATTCATCAATTATTCGTCATCGTCATCAAATATCTTATTTACCGCAGTAATAACATCTGAAGCCGTAAATGGCTTGATGACAAAGTCCTTGGCGCCTCTCTTTATCGCCATAACAATCATGTTCTCATACTTCTGATCGGAGCACATGATAACATTGGCATTGGGATCATACTTGATAACCTCAGTAAGAGCGTCAATTCCATTCATTTTAGGCATATTGATATCCAGAATCATCAGCTCGGGCTTTTTTTCCTTGTAAAACTCAACAGCCTGGATTCCGTCTGTAGCCTCTCCTACAATCTGAAATTTCTCAGGATCAAGCGCAGATTTCAACATCTCTCTCATAAAGGTCGTATCATCAGCTATAAGAATCTTCCTCTTCATGTCTGGCCTCCTATTGAAATATCCTACTACGTATATTATGGCTACAAATTCGTCAATAATTCAAATAAAATATTGATAAATTGTCATGAAAAGTTACTCATCTATTCCCTGAACCGGGTAGCTGACACCGTCTACCTTTACTTCCGTAACATCCGGAATTGAGCTAAAAAGTCTTTCGTCTACGTAGTTGAATTTATCCGGAGTCTCTCCTTCCACCAGCATATCTACGAGAGCTCTTACTCTGGGTCCATGAAGCGGATTGCACTCTGCTATACAGGAAATCTTTCCTTCCTTGGCATAGTCCAGAGCTTCTTTGTTTACTCCGTCAAAAGAGACAACCATGATCTCGCCTTTTCTGATGTTGGAGCCGACTTTTTTGCCTGCAGCTTCAATGGCATCAATAGCACCAATTGCCTCATTGTCATTCTCACAGTACACAATATTGATGTTATCAAAACGCTTCAGAAGACCTGCCATAACCTCTCGGCCCTTGGTCTCAGTAAAATCTCCTGAAACCTCCGCCATGAGATCCCAGCCATTTTCTCTGGCTGCATTTGCAAGGCCTCTTGTTCTGCCGATCTGAGCTGTGGATCCAATCGTTCCCTGAATGTTAACAATATGAAGTTCACTGGCATCCAAGCCTATTCTCTTTGTGTAGCTATCTATCCAGGCAGCCATCTTGCGGCCTTCCAGTTCAAAATCCGAACCAACCCAGCAGGAATACAGAGTTTTATCCGCCACGTCTACTCTTCTGTCAACAAGAATAACCGGAATCCCGGCGTCTCTAGCCTCTCCAAGCACAGAGTCCCAGCCGCTCTCAGTAACAGGAGCAAGAACTATATAGTCCACTTCCTGCTGAATGAAAGTCCTGATCGCTGTAATCTGGTTGACCTGCTTCTGCTGACCGTTTTTGTAGATCAGGTTATAGCCTTCCTCCGGCACAAACGCTGACTGCATGGAGATAGTATTGGCACTTCTCCAGTCAGATTCAGCTCCCAGCTGTGAAAAGCCAACCGTAATCAGTTTTCCTGCCTCTTTTGACTCCAAAGAGGATCCTGAATCCCCACTATCTTTTTGCGCACTACTGCTCCCGCAGCCGGCTATCAAAGCCACTGACAGGAGCAGTACCATCGCTAAATTAGCAACTGTTTTCATAAAAGATTTATCCTAACCCTTTAATGCTTTTTGCTTCTGAACCATAACAACACTCTGGATGATCAGGAAAATACAAAGCATAGCGGCAATTGTGATTCCGGTCCACCATGCGTCATCAAGGCCTGCTGATGCAACGATTGTCTGGATAGTACAAAGTGACAAAACACCAAACAATGTACCGATAAGGTTACCAACACCGCCTGTGAGCATTGTTCCGCCAATGATGGAGGATGCAATCGCATTCATCTCCATACCCATAGCATGGCTTGCTGAACCTGAGCCAACATGAAGGAAATATACATATCCGGCAATTCCTGCAAGCACACTACAGATCAAGTGTGACAGGAACTTAGTTCTTTTAACATTTATGCCAAGCATAAGTGCGCTCTGCTTGTTTCCTCCAACTGCGTAAAAGCTTCGTCCAAGCTTGGTCCAGCGAAGTACTACAAACAATAATAACACAATTACCAGTGCTACAATCACACCAATTTCAACATATGCAGGTACGTAAATACCTTTTCTGGTGTATGAGCCCATTCCCGGAACGATGATTCTTGTATCCTTGAGGGCTACAAACTCAGCGTTTTCAACGTTGAAAGGTGCTGTATTAACGATTGTTGTCATTCCTCTGGCAAAAAACATACCGGCAAGAGATACGATAAATGGCTGAATATCAAGGTATGCTACCAAAAAGCCCTGTACAAGACCGTAAAGGAGACCTATTCCGAGAGCAATAAAGATAGATCCGATAATACTTCCGCCCATCTTATCAAGATATACTGCGCAGCACATTGATACCAATGCAACAACACCGCCGACAGAAATATCGATACCGCCTGTTATCATTACAATGCTGAGTCCTACTGATGTTATGATGAGCGCAGCATTAGCATTTAGAATATTGAACAGCATCTGAGGCTTGGTAAATCCACCGCCCTGAAAGATGATTGCTCCAATATACATTGCAAAAAAGATTACGATAGTAATAATGAGCAGCAAACTTGTGTCATTTAATTTTGTAAAAATACTGCTCTTTTCACTTGTTTTTTTCATCATGCTGCCTCCTTTCCGGCAGGAGCCAGCCTCTTAAAGAACTTGCTGCAGCCTTCTCTTACTGTTGGTGCAGAGAATACTACCAGAATAATAACTACAACAGCCTTATATGCTGCAAGAGCGTCTGACTGAACATCGAACTTATAAAGAGTTGTAGTAAGGTACTGAATTACATAAGCTCCAAGGATTGAAGCCCACATGTTGAACTTACCGCCTGATAATGCATTACCACCAAGGGCTACAGCCAGGATAGCGTCCATCTCTATATCTTTTGCTATAACTGAGTAGTTAATGGTTGAAAGTCTGCTGACCTTGATAAGTGCAGCAACAGCAACGCAAAGTCCCAATATTACAAAAGATAGAATCTTGATAGCTGTAGGATTGATTCCGTTAAGTCTTGCAGATTTCTCATTGATACCAACAGCCTGTGTGTAAAGGCCAAGGTTAGTAAACTTGAGAATAAGAGCTATAACTATAATGCATCCTATTACGATAAATACAGTTGTTGGAATCGGTATTCCGGGGATAACACCACCGAAATATGAAAACTTAGGATCCGGAACGATAGGAAGCTCGTTATGGTTGATCCAAGCTGCAATTGAACGACCTGCTGTGAAAAGAATCAGTGTAGCGATCATGGGCTGAATCTTGAATACGGCAACCAAAGTTCCATTGAAGAGACCGCAAGCCATTCCCACAAGGCATGCTACCAAAAATGCCACGAAAATAGGTGCCGCTATTGTCTCAGGACGGGCAACACCGCCGCAAAGAACTCTAAGCATTGCAGAACCGGCGATGGCGATTGTAGCTCCTACGGAGATATCCTGTCCACCTGAAGCAGCTGTTACAAGAGTCATTCCGATTGCGAGGATTCCAAGCTCTGATCCAAAGTCCAGGATAGTTATAAGGCTTCCTGAAAGCATTGGATTTCCGGCATTATTTGTAACCAGTGTAATTCTAAAAAATCCGGGGTCATTTACCAGATTTATAAGTGTGAGCACGATCAGCGCTATTGCCGGGATAAACAGCTGATTACTCACAATCTTTTTTAATGTATTCTGATTTTTCATACGTTACTCTCCCCTGCTATAGTGCTCATAATCTTGCTCTGGGTAAGATCATCTCCGGATAGCTCCCCAACTACCTTTCTGTCTCTCATAACCACCAGTCTTGAGCACGTTCTTAGCATTTCGTCTGTCTCAGAGGAAATAAAGGTTACGCTCATTCCCTCTTTTGCCAGCTCCAAAACAAGCTTCTGAATATCTACCTTGGTTCCTACATCGATACCTCTTGTAGGCTCATCCAGGATAAGATACTCCGGATGCATCAAAAGCCATCTAGCAAGGATAACCTTCTGCTGATTACCGCCTGAAAGAGATTTGATAGGCGTATCTGCTGATGCGGTCTTGATATTCAGCTTTTTGATATACTCATCCGCAAATTCATAGGCCTGACGCTTACTAAATGGCTTAAAGAAGCCTGTAAGCACCTGGTAAGCCAGGATAATATTTTCTCTGACAGAAAGATCTCCGATGATTCCGTCAATCTTTCTATCTTCAGGAAGATAAGCAATTCCATGCTTCATAGCATCAATTGGCTTGTTAATCTTCACATCTTTACCATGTACCTTTACAGAGCCCCCAATAACTCTGTCTGCCCCGAAAATTGCTCTGACACACTCGCTTCTGCCGGATCCGAGAAGTCCTGTAAAACCATTAACCTCACCTTTTTTGATAAAGAAATCAAAAGGCTTGATTCCTGCATTACTCTGAAGCTGAGATGCTTCAAAGACCTTCTCGTTCTTGTCAGCGCCCTCATAGGCGCCTTCTTCACCCTTTATATCTGACAGATCATCCATTTCTTTACCAAGCATCTTGGCAACGAGCTTAACTCTTGGAAGATCCTTTATTTCGTATTCACCAACCAGCTGTCCATCTCGAAGTACTGTGATCTTGTCACAAACCTCATAAACCTGATCCAGGAAGTGGGTAACGAAGATGATTCCTACTCCCATAGCCTTCAGGTCTCTCATAAGACCAAACAGCTTTTCAACCTCCTGCTCATCAAGAGAGGATGTAGGCTCGTCCAAAATCAGAACCTTACAATCCATATCCACAGCCCTTGCGATTGCTACCATCTGCTGAACAGCGATAGAACAGTTAGCAAGCTGCTGAGTTGCCTTTGCAGGAATATCCAACTTTTTAAGCAAAAGCTCTGCTTCTTTGTTTATTTCTTTCCAATTGGTAAAAGCACCCTCTCCTCTACCAATGAACATATTCTCAGCCACAGTAAGATTTGGGCAAAGAGTAATTTCCTGATAAACAGTACTAATACCCAGCTTCTGCGCATCCTGTGGTGAATGAATCTGAACTTCCCCTTTGCCCTGAAGGTTTATCGTACCCGCATCCTTGGTGTACACACCTGTCAGAACCTTTATAAGCGTTGACTTTCCAGCACCATTCTCTCCCATAAGAGCATGAATCTCACCCTTATTCAGAGAAAAATCTACATTCTGAAGAGCCTTAACACCTGGAAATTCTTTGTTTATCCCCCGCATTTCCAGTACTCTTGATTCTTCCATAATCCAGTCCCTTTACATTAAACAGACGGTGCGGTATTTCTCTTTGGAGAAGCCGCACCGCCGATAAATTGTTATATAACTTATATAATTGATATACGGATTGCTACATACTGCGTATTTTCGCAATCCTACATACATTCGGGATCCGCATTAACATGCTACTTCCTCATGTATGTTCGGTCCTCAAGGTTACATTTTTTTGTCTGCAAGCATCCAAAAATGTAACTTTTCGTTCCTATATCACTTAGATTCCGTAGTTATCTACATCATCCTGTGTGATTGTTGTAGCATCGAAGCCCTTCTCATCCATGATGATTGTCTTCTGTGCAAGTGATCCGCCGCTCTCAAGAGTCTTGATGATATCATCAATGTAGCTAGCCTGGAATGGGTTACACTGTCCATCATAGTTCCAGTTCTGTGCAAGAAGCTCTTCAAGTGCCCACTTGTTGCAGTCAAATCCCATAACAACAACGTCTTTGCCAACACCGTGTGAGATACCAGCTGCGTCAAGAGCTGCAACAGCGCCCTTAGCCATATCGTCGTTCTCAGCATAGATTACGTTGAAAGGTGTGCCAGCGTCGATAACTGACTGAACGATCTGCTGCGCCTTCTCTGCGTTCCACTCAGCTGTCTGCTGCTTAACGATGTTCCAGTTAGCTTCTGCAGCAACCTTTGTATCAAGAGCGCCTGAACGTCCCTGCTGAGCTGCACTACCCATAACACCCTGGATATGGATTACGTTGTACTCTGAAAGGTTCTGGCCTGCAAGCCAATCAACTGCTGTCTGGCCTTCTTTAGCCATGTCTGAAACGATTGAAGCCTCATAGAGACTAGAATCAGCATCGATAGTACGGTCGAAAAGGATAACCTTTACGCCTGCATTCTGAGCATCCTTGAGAACTGAGTCCCAACCTGCTGTATCAGCTGCTGAAAGAAGAAGATAATCTACATCATCCTGAATAAAGTTCTGAGCTGCCTGGATCTGCTCGTCGTTCTTTAAGCTGTAAGCAAAAGAAGCATCATATCCATTAGCCTCTGTGAATTTAGCCTTAAGGTCAGCGTCGTTAGCTGTACGGTAACCAGACTCGTTAGGGTCGTTGTTGATAATACCAACCTTGATAAGTCCGCCAGATGCGCTTCCGCCGTCACCTGTTGATGCTGGAGCAGAACTGCCGCAAGCAACAAGGCTAAGTGTCATGGCTGATGCCATGAGAATAGACAACACTTTCTTCATCATAACAAAAATCCTCCTAAAAACTTAATCTCTTGAGCTAAGGCCTATTCCTTAGCTATTAGTTAGATTAATTGTAGCTTTCAGGAGGAAAAAATACATTGATATATAAATTAAAATGAGTTGAATTTTTTATTCTATTTTATCTTTGGTTGAATTTTTTACGTTTCCGGTTAAGATTTTTGGCAAATAGATAGTCACATCTGTTCCTTTTCCTGAATGACTGGAAATAAAAAGACCATACTCATCGCCAAAATTTAGCCTGATACGCTCATTTACGTTGTAAAGGCCGTAAATAGCACTCTTATCGGAAGAATCTTGCAAAAGGCTGTTTCTAACCTCTTTTAGCCTCTCCTCAGTCATTCCTGCACCATTATCCCTTACCTGAATGGTAATTCCACCATTATTTTCAGCACCGGTAATGGTAATCTTTCCGCCGCCTCTGCGATTCTTTATACCATGATAAAGAGCATTCTCAACAATAGGTTGGATTGTGATCTTAGGAATACTGTAATTATAGATATCTTTTGCCACATTTATCTCGTAGGATAAAATGTCCTGATATCTTACCTGCTGAATCTCAAGATAACTGGTCACATGCTGAAGCTCTTCCTTGATGGACACTATCTCTTTTCCCTTATTAAGAGAAGCTCTGAAGAACTCAGAAAGGCTTCCAACCATGCTGACAACCTGCTTCTGGTTGCCGGATTCTGCAGACCATACAATCGCATCCAGAGTATTATACAGAAAGTGCGGATTTATCTGAGCCTGCAACAGTTCAAACTCAGCTTTACGAAGCTGTTTCTGTTCCTCTTTGACCTGTTCCTCGATAGGTCTGGTGATCCAAAGAGGCATCCACATAGATATCAGAACGATGCACGCCAGAATGAATACAAAGATAACGATTGATATTTCAAGAGCTCTGCTGAACAGTGCTCTATTCTCAGCCTGAGTCACCTGAAGCTGCTTATTTTCATAGTAAATATACTCATTGATTGTTTCCTGCAAAAGACCTGTAACTATCTGGACATCGTTCTCCCAGATCAGCATATTTGATTCATATCTGTCCCCATACTCCAGATTCTCCTTGATTCTGTCCGTGTAGGTCTCCAGATTGTTAAGGTACTTTTCTGCACTGGCAAGTCTCTTTTGGTTGTCCTGAGTATCTGTGTAGTCCTTGAGCCCGGTTACAACCTTCTTGGCATCACTTAGAAGCGTTGGAAGATTGGAATTATCCCAGGTCACATTTCCCACTATCAAAAGATATGTCTCGTAGTCAAAATCTTCTTTAAAATCCAAGCTAAACTCACTGGCCGCAACCACAGAGCTCAGCATATCCTTGTATCTTTCATTTGTCATCCAAAAGCTGTGGAACGCATAGATCATAAAAATCATGTTTGGAATCAAAAGAATCAGATAGGATATACGAATCTTGTTGGCCAACTTGTAGTCATGCTTTTTTGCTCTCTTGCCAAAAATCACTTTGCTGCCTCCATCTGCATGCCACTTCTATACTGCGTAGTCGTAACACCCTGAGTCTTTTTGAACAAATATGAAAAATAATGCGGATCCTTGTACCCTACCATGAGCCCGATCTCATTGCTCTTCTTGGCGGTTGTACACAGTAGTTCCTTAGCCTTTTCCATCCTGAAATCCGTAAGATACTTGATAAAAGGCTGTCCTGTCTCCTGCTTGAACACTGCGCTTAAGTGGTTCGGAGAGAAATTAACGTGAGCCGCCAATGTATTAAGAGACAGCTCATCCTCTGAATAATGCTCTTCTATATAAGCCAGTGACTCTTTTACCATGTCATGATACTTGCCAGAATAGTTATTATCTCTGATTTCTATCGCCGCTCTTATAGCTCCGGCCAGATATTCTCTGGTGCGGTTCTCTTCAGCAAAAATCTCCGGAGTAGGTATTGCAATCTTAGCATCCAGCTTGTCTCTGCCGGCTCCCAGATCATTTTCAACAAAATCAGCCACGCAAAAATACACATCCATGGCCACATACTGCCTTAGCATGGTGGATTTAATGGCATTTCTTCCGATTCTTTTAAAGAATTCGTCCAAATAAACCTCTGTCTCGGATTCATCTCCTCGACGCAGGAATTCCTTGATATATTTCCTGTCTATATGCTTGGGATCGATTTCCGGTATGATCTCGTCCTCAGAAGCACTGGACGGATTCTGAGTTGGAAAGTATCTTCCATTGTAAAAATCCGCCATAAACGTCTCGATTTCGCTTATGCCGTGTTTAATAGCCTCAGTTCTCTCCTGCATCTCCGCCTCATAGCGAAGTGCATACTTTCTCTCCTGTTTCTTTTCCTCAACCTTTTCAGCGAGAGCATCCACCTCTTTGAGCAGATTATCTCCGCTTATAGGTTTAGAAAGGTAACAAGAGACACCAATCCTGATGGCCTCCCTTGCATACTGAAAATCCTCATATCCTGTTAAAAGAATTATCTCAATCCATGGAAATTCTGCCTTGATCAGGCGGCTAAGCTGCAAACCGTCCATAAATGGCATCTTGATATCAGTAATCACAATATCCGGCTGTTCCTTCTGAATCATGGAATAGGCAACCTCCCCGTCTGACGCCTCTCCACAAAAATCATAGCCGTGTGATTCCCAATTAATATTATTCTTGATCCCCTCTCTGACGACAAACTCGTCCTCAACCAAAAACACCTTCGTCATAACTCTTCCCTGTACCCCAATATCTACCATCCGGAATACTCCCACATATCCCGGATGGTTATTATGCCTTAATCAATTGCTGCTTGCTACATAATCAAAATCATGTTCATCTGTGCGAAGTGCACTTACAATGAGCCTTCTATCCTCTTTTGACGTGCATGTCGCAAGTGTGATCACATGGTCTGATTCTGTAGCTTCTATGCCGGTTTTACGATATGAACCGCCTTCAATATCCTGGAGCATTTCCCACATACCCTCAGGATTCTTGCCATATACCCAAAAAACGTCATGACTGTCAGGTACTTCTTCATAAGCAAATATCTGATATCTGTAAACCCCATCTCTTGTGAATACCTGAAAATACTGGTGTTCATCATAATATGACGCATCTGTCTTGTAGTATCTAAGCTTGCCAAACATTGTTAAATCACGCATATTGTGTCCGTAAATCAGACTATGCGGATCTGAAAAGTCAGGAGTTGACTCACCATCAAGGAAAATAGCTCCTGCTCTGGCCTTCTCGCCTGTATAAGCAGTATCAAGATACTTAGTATTATCCCCGGAAAACATTATAGGATAACTGATATCCTCATTCTCAAAGTATATCCATCCTACCACATCCGGATACTCTTCGGAAAGAGTTGCCATCTCAACACTAGCTTCATTCCACCAGGAATTCTCCTCGTTGACTACCTCAGTCGGACTACTTGAAAGAGGTATTTCCTGCGTATCCTTAACAAATACCTTGTTGGCATTCTCATAAACCTTCTCAGATCTATGATATGCAATTGATGTTGCTATTAAAGCTCCACCGGCCACCAGCACCACCATTCCACTAATGGCAAGTGCTACCTGGCGCTTATTCTCAACAGCCTTCCTGGCACAAAACTTAGTTACCGTAACTATTACAAGTCCAATCAGGAGAAAAAAACGTGTAACTTTCCTCACTGTCTTGTTCTTTGAAAACTTAACTTTACCTTCTTTTGCTCTGGCATACAGATTGCAGCTAAAAGCTACAATGCCGCCAACCAAAACCAGTACCCACAGCCATACAGGAGGAAGTGTGTCCCCGGTGTGCGGTGCACGTGCACCGTTTACATCACCTTCTTCGTCAGAAGCACCTGTAGAAGCAGCATCCTTCTTGGATGTATCTGTATCGTCCTTAATTGCGGTAAATCCTGCTGTAAGTGTGATATTACTGTTAACCGGTGTGTCAAAATTGTAAGGCGTAGCATTACTTGTCGTGGTAGAAGTTGACTTGGATGTTGAAGATGAAGAAGTCGTGCTACTTGTTGTAGAAGTGGTGCTTGCTCCCTTCAAGTACCATCCCATGAAGGTATATCCCTCTTTTGTAGGAGTTCCTTCAGGAGCTGCTACCTTTTCTCCTGCCTTAACCTTGACTGTCCATGTATTTGTTCCATCATTAAATGTTACAGTGTAATATGTCTCGGGCTTGTATGCAACACCAAAGCTTGAGAAATTACTAGCATAGATATAAATCTTGCCTGCTTCCTGATCAAGCTTATAAGTTCCATCTCCTCCAGGATTGTCAGAACTTAATTCCTTAGCCTCGCCATCATGACATCTGAATACCCTGATATCCTCTTTTTCCTTGAAATCATAAGAGATTTCCTCGGTAAGGACAATAGGAAGCTCAGCTTTATCTTTATAGAATCCATCCTGATCAGTAACAGTCTTTGAGTCCTTTTTATAAGTAAAGGTTACACCATAGTAGTCTGCAGTATACTTCGTTGAGTTACTGGAATTACTGCTTGATGCTGAGCTTGTTGTTGATGAAGATGTTGTGGTTGAGCTCGTAGTCCCCGATGTCTTCGCATATGTCGGCAATATATTGCTTATAGCGGTCTTATCAGTAGAACTTGCTGCCGCATTCTTCATTTCGATAAGAATTTCTTCAGTAGGTTCTCCAAGCTTCTTAGCGTAAGAATCCAGCTCACTACCACTTAGCTTAATACTCTTAAGATTTCCGGTGCTATAAGTGTTCGATGTAGCTCTCTTAGATACAGCTGGCAGAATCTTGTTAGCAGCTGCGCCAGCAAGCTTAAACTCAACTTCTACTTCGGTTAAGCTACTCGATTCCCACGATATACTTGTGCCCGGCTTTGTATCCTCAACAATGGTTTTTTCTCTAGTTTTATATGGCTCCTGTGAATTAGTTTTTCCAATATAGTACTTCAGTCCTGTATTTGTTTTTGGAATTACCAGAAGTGAAGGAATACTATTGCCAGTTCCAACATTTATGGCTGTCTGGATTGCATCTTGATTTTTAGCTCCAACAATAGCAAGTCTCTCCAATTCGTATTCATCCGCCTCAGTAGCTATTGCGGTATTTTTTTCGTGATCTCCTATTTGAGCATTTGCTGTAATAGCAAATTTATTAGTTCCAGCCTTTAGAAATGTATCTACAACTAATGACTTACTCTCAGTGAAATAGAAGAAAATGTCGTCACGATAAACTAATTCCTGATCTTCAGATTCTTTCGGATAAGTTGTCCATCCTCCTCCACCAATAGTAGATTGAAGCATATATTTCTTTCCACCACTAGAAAATTCGCCAACAACATCTATCTTGTTCCTTCCATACATAGTGTATGCCATAAGTCCGTTACTAACATACCTCTGGTCGCTGTCATGACAGTCAGTCCACGTTCTTTTCTTACCATCGTTTCTTGCTGTTACCACTTGAACAGATTCACTAGGCGTACCATTAACTAAACACCGATACCATTCTCCAACAGTAGCTGATCCAAATGACTTAGTATTAGCCAAATCAATGTCTTTAAAGTTCTTGTTATCGGTACAGTGCTGCCACTGATACATTATAGGATGCAGTTTTCCTGATTCCTCATTATAATCAACAGTGGGCATGTAAAGCATAAATCCCTTATTAGATAGCATTGATGCTGTTGGATATCCATAATTATCCGATTCTGCACTAGAATACTCTTCACATGAAGTCAAGCTGATCGATATTGGATCCAAGCCTGTATTTTCAAAAGTAACCAGCAATGTTTGAGGATTCTTAGCGTCATATGCATAAGGCTGCTTCACAATAACAAACCATTCGCCTGTTCCATCCTCGCTTTCCTTATACATGCCTGTACTAGGATCATCCTCTGGAACTACTTGATTGCTATTAGTAGTCGCACAAAGATTACCTACATACAAATATTCATTAGAATTTTTCCCATTACCAAGCGTTACTTTCTTAATTTTATAATTGTCTGGTAAATACAACGGAGTATCATCACTTGTATCTTCTTCATTTTGACCAGGATCAACTGCATTACCCAATATATCTTTTACAGGAATGACTGTCGATGTTGTCACTTCATACTTGTACTCATATACGGTATCATCAATCTTTTCAACAATCTTGAATATAACCTTATATGTCGAGAACCCTGTTGTCTCAGCCTCAAGAACCTTTACATCCTCAAACTCTACAACTTCAGCCTCAAGTTTCTCAGCCTTAAGAACTGAATTCTCATCATATATAGTAAGAACTCTCTCTTTTGAGCGCTCACTACCAAGAGCCACAGCCTCTACAGGCTCCTGCTCCTTATCGTCCTTGGACTCATCAATAATATGGTAAACTTCTGCTTCAAGTGCCTCGTCTGCAACTTCAGCAGCTTCAAAAGAAACAACTACACGCCCTTTTTCTGTGTCAGGCTGAACCTCATTGTTGTCTCTATCTTTAATGGTAATGTCAAAGCTGTACTCTTTTACGATATTCTCTGTATCAATCTGCTCATCAACAAGCTCTTTTACCTTCTGCTCGTCTTCTTCAACAAGCTTCTTGGCTGTTACTCTTGATCCCTCCGGGAATACACCCTTGTCAGCTCTAACGCGGATCTTAACGTCATCAACAACTGTTTCTTCATCGAATGCATAGTAATCGTCTGTGACAAATACAGTGATAATAGGAAGTTCGTCCTCGATATAGTATGTATCCGGAATCTTTAGAACCGGAGTGAAAAGATAAATCTTACCCTCAGTATCAGGATTGAACTCCTCTTCGCCGTAGTTATAATCAGCCTCCATGATCCATTCAACATCTGAAATCAGCTGAACATTAGCATTCTCATCAAGCTGAGTCTTTTCTTCAACATCTGCCGCATATGCAACAGCTGCGTTTCTAAATGTATGCTTAAGCCATGAAACCAAGCCCTGTTCTGAAGAAGCCTCTGACGCACTCTCTGATGAACCGTCTGTTGACTCGTTCAGTTCATTTACTGTTGCATCCTCTGTAGGAATAATTATTACGTCTGAAGACTCCTGTGTATCTGCCTCTGTGCTGTTATCAACAGTAGATTCTGTGGTAGGATTTGATTCGTCTTCTATTGTGGTTGTATCTTCTATAGCCTCTTCTTCAGCCTCTGCTTCTTCGCTAAGCTCACCTGAATCATCAGTGATTGCCTCATCATCTCCAAAGAAAAAGAGCTTATCTCCATCCTCTTCCTCAGAACTAGCAGAAGATGCTGCATCATCTTCCTCCGAGCTATCTTCGCTTGCGCTCTCGCCGGCCTGTTCAGCTTCAAGCTCTTCTCTAAGGCGCTCTAATCTTTCACGCATAAGGCGCTCACGCTCTTTTTCAAGACCTCTTTCTATGCGCTCGTCATGCTCCGGATCAGGTTCAACTATAACCTCCAGAGTATCAGGCAGCTCAAGATCTTCCAAACTTCCGCCTACGCGAATTTTCTGATTGGATATATCTTCAGGCAGGTCAGCAAAATCGGTTATCTTGAAATAACCGGCTTCCTCCACGCCATTAGCATCATTATTTACTTGTTCACCGGGATCACCTAATGAACTTCCAGCACCGGCTTCAGTGGACGCTTCGCTTGATGAAGCACTAGATGCATCATTTGCACTTGAATTAGCAGCAAAGGATGTCACACCAATGTTGGAAAAGAAAAGAACTCCTGCAATTAGAATAGATACAACACGCTTTTTCATACCACATCTCCACACATAAAAAAGTATAAAAATTCCCTCATATTATTTTATTACAATATCGAACAAATTTGGCGAAATTTTATTGTTTTTTTATAAAAAATATTAATTATCTTTTCCCAAATTCTTAATAGGATTTTAATTGGAGAGGCCTTACCATTGCGCGATAATTAATTTGTGTTATAACGAATTTGTTATGCGTTTATTGTCGTTCATTTTTTCAGGAACTAGTAGGAAAGGATATTGATTATGAGAAGGGTCAACGCCATTGCTATCAGTTTAATTCTTTTGGCATGCCTGGTTCTTGGCGGCTGCGGAGCATCTCAGACAGAAGATGTGACTACAGAAGCTGCTTTCGAGGGAACACTTAGGCTGCTGAACATAAAGAGTGAGGTTTCAGAACAGATTGGAACCCTCGCAAGCCAATATGAAAAGGAAACCGGCATAAAAGTCGAAGTCCTTAACGTACCTGCCGGCGTAGATGCCCAGGCAACACTTAAGGGCTATTATCTGTCAGATCAAATGCCGGATATCATCGCCTGCGAGGCCTCGGGATTTAGCAACTGGGACGGACTTCTTGTGGACCTATCAGACCAGGACTGGGCAGGAAGAACTGATGCCGCCTATGTTGACAGCGCCTACGGCACTCTGGGATTTCCATACACCACAGAGGCTATAGGTCTTGCCTATAATGCCAACATCCTAGAAAAATGCGGTGTGGATCCTGCATCAATAACCGGGCCTGCCGCAATGAAAGCAGCATTCGAAGCTATCGATGCCAAAAAAGATTCTCTGGGTCTCAAAGCTGTTGTAGGCTACTGCGCAGAACCCGAAAACCTTGGCTGGTCCAGTGGAAACCACCTATTTGGTGCTTATATCGACTCAGGCCTTTCAAGAAGTGACACAACTTATATAGATCTTCTCAATAACGGTGGACAGCTTGATACAGCACGCTTTACCGACTATGCCGAAATGATGGGTCTTTTCATAGAATATTCCGATCCTGACCTTGTGGTAGATGGCACCTATGATGATCAGGTTGCAAACTTTGCTTCCGGCAAATATGCCTTTGTAACGCAAGGATCCTGGATTGGTGCAACTCTTTCATCTTCAGATGCTTACGCCGCAGCAGGAAGCTTTGCTGTCGGCATGGCACCATATGCATTCCAGGACGGCATGGAAACAATTCTTACCAGCGCTCCTTCCTGGTGGGCAGTTTCAAAAGAAGGCAATGTAGAGGCTGCAAAGGCCTTCCTTCAGTGGTGTTCAGAGGATTCGGCACAGCAAATCCTTGTAGAAGGCGCCGGATTCATCAGTCCTTTCAAAGATTGTAAATACGTGGCATCAGATCCTTTCGCATCAGTTATTTCACAATATATTTCAGCCGGAAAAACCTCCAGTTGGCACTGGATGGACATGCCGGAAAACCTGGGACAAAAGGGTATAGCCTTTGCCTATCAGAAATTTGCTAAGGGCGAGATAGATGCAGCAGGATTCGTAAAAGAAGTCCAGAAAATAACCACTGACTGGTATAAGAAACTGTAAGGAGGAGGTGATGAACATGAAAGATACAAAAAATATCAAAGTAAAAACCAAAGATTCAATCGTTTTTCAGCTTTCTTCCCTTAACCTTCTCATGCTAGTTGCCTTCGTTGTGGTTATGATCATGGTAATGCTGTCCATGAAGAAATCCACCGGAACCAGTATCGAAATGTTCGATCACATGATGGCCCTGACTCAGCACGAAGCAGCTTTGAAAAACGACGTAATGTCCCTCTATGATCAGACTACAGGATATGTTGCCGCCGATGCTGTGGAGACCCAGCAGGCTCTTTTACCTCAGATCGAAGCCGTTAAGGCCCTGGTAAAAGAGGATATTGCTACCCTTAACAGTGATTTTGCAAGCTACAATGATGAAACTGTTAATCAGCAGCTTCAGGAAATATCGAGCCAGTACGACAGAATGGTTGCCCTGATAGACTCAGCCATCTCCAAGTGCGATGCCGGAGACCAGGCCTCAGCCTATACCATTCTTTTTGATAAAGCTGAAATTCAAAAAATAGCTATTTTCCATTCAACTAAGGTATTGGACGAGGCAATTTCCTCCTCCGCTGCAGCCACAACATCACAGATGAACGCCCTGTTGCAGTCAGGAAACTTCACCGCTTTAATCGGAACGGTTGTTATTTTACTCCTAATCATTGTCAACTTCCTTGTAAGCTACAAGAACATCGTTCGTAAGATTAGATCTATCAGTGATGAGGTTAATGAAATGATCACCAATATCGAAGCCGGAAATGGTGATCTGACTACCAGAATTAAGACAAAAACCAAATCTGAGCTTATGTTTATTACCACCGGTATAAACCACTTTATTGAAACGCTTCAGGGAATCCTGAAAGATGTAAAAGAAGGCTCTATAGTCCTTACAAATTCTGCTGAAGAGGTTTCATCCCAGCTTAGAATTGCAGATGACAACGTAACAAATACCTCTGCAGCACTTGAAGAACTCTCTGCAAACATGGAGACTCTCTCCGGCACCGTTGAAGCCATCAACGGCAAGGTAGAAGAGGTTCGTTCCGCCGCCCAGGATATTGCAGATCAGGCACTTTCAGGTACCGATACAGCTACTACTATTAAACAGGAAGCCCTTGAACTTAAGAGCCGTGTAAATGAAAAGAAAACTGATGCTGCCAGCCAGGTATCACAGCTATCTGAGGTTCTTTCCAAATCTGTTCAGGATTCCGAGAAGGTTGGACAGATTGGCGAGCTTACCAAAGTTATCCTTGATATTGCAGGCCAGACAAATCTCCTTGCCCTCAACGCTTCCATAGAAGCTGCAAGAGCTGGTGATGCAGGTAAAGGCTTTGCTGTTGTTGCCCAGGAAATCAGTGCTTTGGCTGAAAACAGCAGACAAACCGCCGGAAACATCCAGGTTATCAGTACAGAAGTTACAGAAGCCGTTAACCGCCTTGCCCAGAACGCTCAGACCGCCCTTGATTATATCAATGGTACTGTTCTTAGCGACTACGACGAATTTGTTTCTACCGGAGAAAAATACGAGCACACAGCCGATATTATGGATGAAATGCTTGGAGAATTCGACAATAAAGCTGAGCACCTTAACAGCATAATGCATGAGATGGTAGAGAATGTTCAGATGATCACTGATTCCATAAAAGAAAGCTCTATTGCCATCTCTTCATCTGCGGAAAATTCATCTGAAATCGTTGGTGGTATCAAGAAGATCTCTGAAGCCATTGGCAAGAATAACGAAATTACCGAGCAGCTTTCAGATACAACACAAAGATTCAAATCGCTGTAACCATGAAAAGATATATCGCACTTCTTCTGACAATTGCACTTTTTTCGGTGTGCCTGTATGCATGCCAAAAGCCTCAGGAAAAGACTGTCACCGAAGCCCCCGTCACTATGGATATGCCGGAAATCGTTGATACCCACTCAGACGATGGCCGTACTGTGGTAGGAATTTCCATGCCGGACAGGCTTCTTGAGCGTTGGAATAAGGATGGGTCTTATTTACGTGCGCAATTTGAGAAAAGAGGATGCGAAGTACTTCTAAGGTATGCCAATAACCTTATAGACACTCAGGCCGACGATATTATGGATATGATAAGGGAAGGTGCTGATCTTTTGGTTATCGCTGCGGTAGACGGCGCTGCTCTTACTGAAGTTCTGAATATAGCGAAATCCGTAAACGTGGCCGTAATAGCCTACGATCGTCTCCTGATGGATTCAGATGTAGTTGATTACTATGTTTCTTTTGACAATTATAAAGTTGGTGTATTGCAGGCCCAGTACATTATAAGGATTCTGGGCCTTGCTAATACCGAGACTCCCAAGAACATCGAACTGGTCACAGGCGACCCCGTTGATAATAACGCTCGTTATTTCTACAACGGCGCAATGGACACACTTAAGCCATTCTTTGATTCGAAAAAACTCGTATCATTGTCCGGTCAGGTCAACTTTTATGAAACCTCTACAGCCCAGTGGTCTTCTGACATTGCCCAACAGCGCCTTCAGATTATTCTCAATTCCTACTATCCTGAAAATGTGAAGTTGGATGCTGTTTTGTGCGCCAACGATTCAACGGCTCTTGGGGCAGTACGAGCCCTGGAAACTGATTACAAATCAAAAAATCCTGTCGCGGTAACCGGACAGGACGCTGATATAGCCAATATTTACAATATCATCAATGGGACTCAGGGTATGACGGTTTTCAAGGCTCTTAGAGAGGAGTCCATAGTAACCGTTGCTTTAAGCATGGCTCTTTTAGATGGCAAAAGACCTGCTGAAGACCTTATAAATGAATCTGACTGGGACTTTAAATGTTCCTTCAACACCACAGATTATGACAATGGTAAAAAGATTGTCTCTTCATATCTGCTTGAACCTATCGTCGTGACTGCAGATAATATCGAGTCGCAACTCTTTGATACCGGCTATTACAGGCGTAATTCAGCCGGCCTTATCTATTCCGCTAAATAAGGTATATCCGTTTCTTCCATTCTCTTTTGTCACATACAGCGCCTTATCTGCGCATTCCATGAGTTTATCAGGATCGCCCACATCCTGAGGATAAACCGCGCATCCAATACTTACAGTTATCTGAAGTTCTCCTGCTGAGGTTTTAAGCTTATCTCCCATGATATCCATAATATTTTCACAGATAATCCGCTCTTTTTCCTCTGATGGCTCATAGAAAATTGCGCAGAATTCATCACCACCAAGTCTGGCAAAAGAAACATCTTTATCCGCAAGCTCTTTTAGCCTCTTGGCAACTGCTTTTATAACCTCATCTCCAACTTTATGGCCATAGGTATCGTTCACATCTTTAAAATGGTCCACATCGATCATGACCATTCCATAAGGCGTCCCATTTGCCACAATCTGGCTTATTTCCTCATTTATCTTAAGTCTGTTAGGCATTTGTGTAAGGAAATCAGTCCGGGCCATCTGAAGTCTACGTCTGTTGGAATAATAAAGATGAGTAATGATAGCAATGAGCAAAATAGCTATTATTATGGCCAGATTACTGATGGTCTTATTCTCTCTGTAAAACTTTGCAATGGTCTCGTGTTCGTTGACTATGACCGAACCAAGTGGCAACTGATACGCCTTAATTCCGAATTTATCCATCGCATCCTGATCAAAATATGTTGTGGTGACAGTGGCTGTCTTAAGGGGCATATCATCCGGATCTGCGCCCATCAGTATGTCTTTTGCCATAGTTCCAGCAATATATCCCGAATCATAAAACGAATAGGAAATACCTCCCAAAACACCATGACCCACATCCGAGGATGAAAGTCTGAATATGGGAATATTATTTGTATTTTTAGTTATAAAATCAGCCGCATTCGGCAGTGAGTAGTTATTTTTATTCCCATCAAGGCCAAAATCCAGAAAGAGAATAATATCATTGCTTCCTAGCGCATTTAAAGCCCGTTTTAGGCCATTTTGAGTATAATATGAGGTATTTATTATTTTGCAGGTAATATCGTCGTGACGGTCCTTAAATTTCATAAATTCCACATAGTCGCCCTGACCTGTTACAGTGGAATCTGTAATGACCACAAGACTGTTCCTGTTTGGGAAAAGATCCCTCATCAGCTCATAATTATTTTCAAAATCCTGATTTTCAGCTATTCCTGTAGCATTCTTCATTGCCGCTGCGGTAGTTGCCTCAGTAATATTATTTATGCCCATGAAAACTAGTGGAATATCGGGAAAGAGCTTGCTCCTGTTATTGATGGCATACCTTAGCGCCGGATCATCCGCCACTGCAATAAGATCAAAGTTTCTTACAGAAAAGATCTTGTACCTAAGATATTTATCAAAATTGGCAATATCAGTAGCACCGTAGAATTGCTGGGCCTCCATGAAATCATAGTTGATTTCGATATTAAGCCCTTCTACGCCGTCCTGAAAGCCTCTAAATGTGTCTGGAACGCTGGCATTGGAAAATCCGTAGGATGAGATAAAAAGAATGTGAAATTGCCGCTCTAAAGAATCCTCTGCGCAGGTTTTTATCGCAGGGGCTAAAACCATGAGAATAGCGCAGTATGCAGTTATTAACAAACGGCATAGTGTACGTTTCATAGTATAATTTTATACCTATTAAGGTCAACCAACAATAGTTTGAACCGCCTTTATGTTACCGGTTATTTCAAATTTACCTGTAGAAGCCTCTACGAATACAGAGTCTCCTTTTTTGATACTAAAGAGCTCGTCTACTGTAGCTATAGTGCCCTCTCCGTCAGTTACCAGAATACTTACAAAAGAACTGTCATCTGCATTATAACTATAGCCCTTACTATCGGTTGTTTCAATTTTATCTACGCAAAAGAACTCGCAACTTACCATATGTTTATCTGGAGATTCGTATTTTACTGGTTTCTCTATCTTTGTAACATCCAAAGACTGCTGAATATGAAGCTGTCTTGGCTTTCCATCTGCTCCAACCCTGCCATAATCATAGATCCTGTAAGTCACGTTCGAACTTTGCTGAATTTCAGCAATAACCAGGCCGGCGCCTATTGAATGCAATGTTCCCGGAGAAATAAAGATCACGTCTCCCGGCTTAACATATTCCTTATGAAGAACCTCTGTTAGCGTATTTTCTTTTATCCTCTTTTCAAATTCTTCCTTGGATATTACTTCTTCAAATCCCTGATAAAGGAACGCACCCTCTTCTGCCTCGAGCACATACCACATTTCCGTCTTACCATACTGGTTCTCATGCTTAAGAGCATATTCATCATCAGGATGCACCTGAATAGACAGAGCTTTTTTAGCATCTATCAATTTGATCAGAATCGGAAAATCCTTATATTTCAGACAATTTTTACCAAGAATTTCTTTGCCTTTGTTGTTTATAAGTTCAGACAGAGTCTTGCCTTTATTGATACCATTTGTTATTATTGATAATCCGTCTTTGTGGCAGGACAATGTCCAAGCCTCAGCACAGATTTCTCCGGAATAATCAACATTATATTTTTCTACCAGCTTATGGCCGCCCCACAGGTAGTCTTTACATGCCGGTTTAAGTACATAAATTCCCATATCTGTTTCCTTTCTTTGATTTAAGGAATTATAAGGTTTTATTATGTCGTTATCAACCTTTCACTTTTCTATTATCATATTTATTCAACATTTTTGCCATATACTCAACCATTTCTTATTCTTTTTCCTACAGTTTGCAAATGGATAATGTATAATTTACATGTTATACTTTTGACTCGTATCGTTTATTTAAAAAGAAAAAGGATTTTTTATGACTACAAAAGAAAACAAAATGGGCGTAATGCCTGTAAAACAGTTAATTGTATCTATGTCACTTCCTATGATGATTTCTATGCTTGTACAAGCTTTATATAACGTCGTAGATAGTGTTTTCGTTGCCAAAATAAGTGAGGATGCTCTTACCGCTGTTACTCTTGCTTTCCCTATGCAGAACCTCATGATTGCTCTTGGATCAGGTACCGGAGTAGGTGTTAACGCACTTCTTTCCAGATCTTTGGGAGAAAAGAAATTTGAAAATTCAGATGCAGCTGCCAACACCGGACTTCTGCTTACATTTTTTAACTTTTTAGCGTTTTTGTTAATTGGTCTGTTTGTCGCTCCTGCTTTTATCGCATCACAGACAGATAGTGAAGCTATTAGAGTTTACGGAGCACAGTATCTTTCAATTATATGCTGTCTTTCCTTTGGTTTATTCTTCCAGGTTATGTTTGAAAGACTTCTGCAGTCCACAGGTAAGACTATTTATAGCATGATTTCCCAGTCTACAGGTGCTATTGTCAACATTATCTTTGATCCACTTCTTATCTTTGGAATTGGTCCATTCCCTGCGCTTGGTGTTGCAGGTGCTGCTTATGCTACAATTCTTGGCCAGCTGATTGGTGCATCCATTGGTCTTTTCTGTAACCTTAAGTTCAACAATGATATAAATATAAGCTTTAAAAAGATTCTTTCACCTAAAGCTCATATTATAAAAGAGATTTACTTTGTTGGTGTTCCATCAATCCTTATGATGTCCATCGGCTCAGTAATGACTTACCTCATGAACCTTATACTTGGTTCCTTTAGTTCTACTGCAACTGCTGTATTTGGCGTATATTTCAAATTGCAGAGCTTTTTCTTCCTTCCTGTCTTTGGACTTAATAATGGTCTTATTCCTGTTCTTGCATATAATTATGGCGCAAGAAACAAAGACAGAATTAAGGAAGCTCTTCGATTTGCGCTAATGCTTGCTGTTTCCATTATGATCGTAGGAACCGTATGTTTCTTAACTATACCTAACCTTCTTTTAACACTGTTTAACGCTTCACCGGATATGATCAAAATTGGTATTCCTGCTCTTAGAATTATCAGTTTGTCATTCCCAATTGCCGGTGTTTGCATTGCTATGGGTTCCATATTCCAGGCATTTTCAAGGAGTTTCTACTCTTTGATCGTTTCTGTCGGCCGACAGCTTGTTGTACTCATACCTGCAGCTTTTCTACTCGCTCAGACTGGTGTACTTTCAAATGTTTGGTGGGCCTTCCCTATCGCTGAAATAGCATCCTTGGCTCTTTCAACAATCTTCTTCAAGAAACTGTACAAAGAGACTGTATCAGCAATGTAATTACGAAAAAATCTCTTGATATTCGTGGTTTTTAAGAATTGTGCACTAAAAACCGCTATAATTTTTGGCACTTTTTCGCATTTAAATACTTGTATGGTGCATAAAATGGGTGTAGAATTTTACTTGGTAGTAAAAAATACTCAATTTGAGGGAGGTATTAAACCATGAATAAGACAGAACTCGTTGATGCTATTGCAAAGGAAACTGGTCTTTCTAAGAAGGATTCAGAGAAGGCTGTTAAGGCTTTCACAGAAGCTGTATCTAAGGAGCTTAAGAAGAAGGGCAAAGTTCAGCTTGTTGGCTTTGGTACTTTTGAGACAGCTAAGAGAGCAGCTAGAACAGGTAAGAATCCTCAGACTGGCGCAGCTATCAAGATTCCTGCAGCTACAGTTCCTAAGTTTAAGGCTGGTAAGGCCCTTAAGGATGCTGTTAACGGCAAGAAGAAATAATTCATTTTAAATACTAAAGCCCTTAGAGCTTGACTCTAGGGGCTTTTCTATTGCAAATAAATAGGACGGTTCCTTGTGGAATCGTCCTATTTGGTAGTAATTTATCTTCTTGCCTTGAGGGCCTCTTCTAACTGCTTGTGCTGCTGATAAATATCCATATTTCTCATCATATCCTGTTCAATAAGGCTTCTGATGTATTTAGTCGCTGACATGTTAGAAGCTTTGGCCATATGCTCAACATAGTCTCTGTATCCTCTTATATCAAGTAAAAGGAACTTTTCTTTCTCATATCTGCTCTTGTCCTGTTTGGAAGGCTTAGGCTGTGCCTGAGGCTCATTATAGGCCGGCATTACGGGCTGCTGCATAACTGGCTGCTGGTATGTATATTCAGCTCTAGGCTGCTGATACTGCTGAACCGGAGCTACCTGTGGCTGAACCTGCTGATACTGCTGGTATACAGGGGTCTGTACCTGCTGAACCGGAGTCTGCTGTACATAAGGCTGTACTGTAGGTTCCGGCACATATGGCTGAGCAGCAACTTCCTGAACTACAGGTGTCTGTACCGGTTCTGCTGGAACAGGCTGAGGTTCCGGCATAACCGGCTGACTCTCTACCTTCTTCTCCATGGCAGCTACCTTTTCGCCTATTTTCTCAGCTACTTCTGGCACTTCTTTCTTGATAACAACGGTTTCTTCTTTCTCTGCAACCGCTGTATTCGATTTTGGAGCTTCTTTAGCAACTTCTACTGCCTTTTTAGGTTTTTCTTTTGATTCTACAGGCTTTTTTGATGTTTCTTCTTTTTCTTCAGTCTTACTAAGTGGTGTCATTCCAGCAAATAAGCCCTTTGAAGCTCTGTTAGCTCCGCCCTTTAACAAGTCTTTTTTACTAGCCATCACTCAACCTCCTCTAAGAATTCATCAATAAAATCATCATAATCTCTTGCTGCAGAAGAACCACCTGCATATTCAAAAAGATCCATCTTCATTGTCTGAGCTTCCTCAACAGATACATTAAGTCTTATCTTGGACTTAAATACCTTAGTATTAAGAAGCTGAGCCTTCTCTTCTATATCTCCGATCCAAATCTTAGCATTGGCTGTATTTCTAACCTTAGTAACCAGAATTCCATCAACACGAAGTTTATCATTTGTATAATCATGAATCTGATCAATAAACTTGTATAGTCTTGATAATCCCTGAAGCGAGTAAGCACCTGGCTCAAGCGGAATAATAACCTCATCTGCGACTGTCAGGATATTCATAAGAACAACTCCAAGAGCAGGGCTGCAGTCGAATACGCAGAAATCATATTCCTTCTCAAGGTCGTCAAATGCTTCCTTAATAAGTCTTTCTCTTCCAAGTCCGGCAAAAGACATATCTGCTGAAGCAAGATCTATTCCACCGACTATCAGGTCTAAATTCTCAGAAATAGGGATTATTGCATCATTAATATTCTTCCTCTTAGCCATTACTTCAAAGAGCTTGGCAGGTACATTTTCATAGAAGTAATCCTGCTGTTCCTCAGTTAATTTCTCAATATCCTCAGGATCCGGATCTATCTCATTAAGATCAATTCCGGCTGACATTGACAAATTCTCCTGTGGATCTGCATCTACTACAAGGACCTTGTAGCCTCTATTTGCCAGTCCAACAGCCATAGCGTAGCTGGATGTAGTCTTGGCAACTCCCCCCTTTTGGTTACTAAATGCTATTATTCGCATAACTCCTCCTAAGCTTATATAACTTATATAGGATAAATCTCATCCTTTGATATTATATTCTATTCTTTATTTAGATTCAATATTCAATATCAAAAATATATATCATTTATATTCTACAATTTATCTATAATATTTTTGTTATTTTACTTGTATTTCATATACATTATGTATGTCTTATTGCACATATATTTGTCATATTTGTTATATATCTATATGTTATATAAATTATACAAGATGCAAGTTCTTATCCGTTATTATATAACTTATATCATTTATTGATTTTATATTATATATAGTACCATAACACTTGTTCGGATGTTATATAACATATATTACTTTTATGTGTTTGATATTATTTATCTCCATAGATCTAGATTCAAATTATCCATGCGAATGTTATATATCTTATATATTCATATAAAGAAAAACATAATCCTTTTTCATTTATAGAAAAAGTAAAACCTGGCTGGATTAATTTCTCGCAAAAGTTTTTTGTCATATATGTTATATATCTTTTTTGCCTTTCTGACCTTTTGTCCAGCGTCTGTAACGCTGCGTCCATAAGCCATGTATTGCAGCACTTCTCTGCCTTCGCAAACAAGAGGTCGCACATCAATGATATATAACATATATATTTACAGAAAATATTTTTACCTTATTCTGTCTTGGATAAAATCATCCCAAATCCAGATACTAATAGAACAGTCAGATACCAATAAAGAATCTATTAAAGTTATATAACATATATGCCTTTTATTAATTGTATGTCAATCGATTTTCTCTATAATATATTATATTTATTTATGTGCTATTTGTTATATATCTTATTCATTATAATTATAATCTATATGGAATATAATGTATATCGATATATATATTATATTTCTTATTTTATATAAATATATAATATTTGTTTTATTTACCATGTAATTTAAATATCAAATTTATAAAATATGTAATAAATATAAAATAGATTATAAATATAATAATTAATATATATCATTTATGTTTTACAAATATGTAAGATATATGATATAATAATTATAATAAATATTGTCTATATGTTAAATATATCTAATTTATAGAATATATGACATATATGTGAAATAATATAAATATGCTATATGATAAAACAAGGTGATTTTAGTCGAAATTGCTACAAGAACAAGGCAAAAAGCAAAAATAAAGGGCCTGGAGTCCAGATCCATAATAAAAAGATTCAAAAAGCTTTAGAAGCATTAATTATAATCAATAAACATTACAAATTTAATCAAAACCGTCATAATTAAGTTTTTTGAACCAAATAGCAACAATAGTGCAAGGGAATTATATAAAAACAGAATTATGAAATTATAAACAAACTATAAAATACACTAACATCAAAATGCAATAAATATATTGCCTGCTTATATAAATTTTTTGCCTATTTTAAGCCTTTTATTTAATATCAATAGATATTTTTGCAATAAAAGTATGGATGAATGCAAGATTCAATTCAAATTTACTAAAATGTAATAAACTATCAATGAATAAATAACTTAGATATTATCAGCATTTGTCAATAATATCAGACATAATTAACTCGTGATATGATAATTTATGTTATAAAAAGCAAAATAAATAATTTATAAACATAACATTTACCATAATAGTCAATAATTTAGAAATAATAGACAATCACGCAACATTTTTAGGCCAATTAAAATATCGTAAATTATTTATTGTGGCAGTTTCTTATGTAAAGGTATCTTCTGGTATCTATAAAAGAATAGTATAATTTATTTCAATAAACAAGAATAGAAATAGAAACAATTAATTCACAAAATAACTATTGGTATCATATGTTTTGATAACAATGTTTATATATAATTTATAAATTTTATAAATAATTAATATCTAATTATTCATCATTTTACACTCTTAAAATCATTTAATATAATTTCTGCAAGAAATATTTCATATCCAAAAAGAAATTATTTCAAATAATTATGATCATGAAGTAAGAATTCACTAAATCCATAGATATTCCAAATTCTTAATAATATGCAATCCTGGATAATCTACTTTGTAAACGCAGAGTAGGTTGTTTTTTTATATATAAAATAACTACAATTTATTATTAATTAAAGCTAAGGAAATCTGTGTATTTATGGGCTTTTCAAGTGTTTTTGGTGACTGAAAAAGGTATTATAAGTAATTAAAAAGGGAATGGCAGGTTAGTAAAAGAGGGTCTAAAGGTAAATAAAAAGGGCTTGTCCAAAGTGCAGTAAAAGTAACCGGTTTAGGTATAAAAGGAGACTATTAAAGGTGGTAAAAGTGACATAAAAGGGAATAAGAATATAAAGGTGACCAAAAAGGGAATCGAATGTGTATAAAAAGGGAGCTTCATTCAAGAAAAGAAAAGCCTGTTTTCTGTATATTATCTTGTTTTAATAGCTCAAAAGGGTAAATTTAGCTGGAGATAATAATAAAGCATATAAAATGATAAAAAAGACTAAATAGGTAAAAATATAAAGCAGATATCAATATAAATTATGAGCCCTGAATCAATGGATCACATTAAATATATAAAGGGTGACCAAAAAGGGAATGGTGACATAAAAGGGCGCATTATTATAATTATGGGTTGGAATAGAGCATTATAGGCCTAAATTAGAAATTATATTCATACAAAATCTTTATAAAGGTGTACAAAAAGGGAATATAAAAGTGACTAAAAAGGGAATGAATGGGCTTATATAACCAGGAAAAGCGAAATAATTTTATTTGAGGACAAAAATAAATAAAAAGGGCACTAAAAGTGACTGGAAAGGGAATAAAATTGACTATATTAGTTAATCCAAAGCAGTCAAAAGATAAGTAAAGGGGCGTATAAAACCTTAAAGGTGCACAAAAAGGGAACATAATATCACGACTAGAATGGTCAACAAATTGTAGTATTATTTATTTGACAAACCCACAAAATATAGGCAAAATAAGCTTGTAAGTGACAAAAAAGGGAATATAATATTATTTAAGTAAACAAAAAGGGAATGTTATTTATTCTGGTTACTTACATAAGGTGCATAAAAAAGGAAGATGTATGCATTTCAAAGGTGTACAAAAAAGGAAGATGTACATGTGGGGGATTTATGTCAGATAAGAAAAGAGACCAGCTGGTAGTAAGCAGGAGTTATAGGAAGTCAAATGAGCTGATCAATGCTATGGGTAAGGGTACAGCTCTTAGTCAGAAGCTGTTTGCTATTGGTATGCAGAATATGAAGGTAGATGATACCAACAATGTTGTGGCTACTATTTATGGATCGGAACTTCGTAAGATGTTCAAGTCTACTTCCGGGTCGTTATATGAACATATAGAGGCTTTATGCGACAGACAGGTTAAGGGCCAGACAATTTTTGACTGGAATCTTCTGATGAAGGACAAGGAAAAGGGCAAAATCGAAGCGCATCAGGTAGTTACAGATGCTTCATTCAAGGATGGAACGCTTACTCTAAGGTATAACAACTCATTAACAGACAAGATTATTAACTTACAGAAAAACTATACCGTACTTAGTTTATCAGATACGCTTAGTCTAAAGAGTGTGTATTCTTTAAGATTATATGAGATGCTCAAATCAGCTTATGATTACAAAGCTTATGTTACCAAAGAGACAGGAGAGCAGGCTTTTGACTATAATTTGACTGAGCTTAAACTTGAGCTTGGTATTATTACATCAGGTGGTGTTAAAGAGATCAAAAATGAGCTCGAGAAAGAGCTTCCTGATTATGATAAGATAGAGGCTCTGGCTGATAAAAATGATCTCAACAAATACAAAGAATATAAGATTTTTAACAGAAACGTTCTTAGTAAGGCCAAGGCAGAGCTTAACAAGAAGACAAGCCTTGAAGTTGACTATGAACCAATCAAAAATGGCAGGAAAACAGCCGGAATCAGGTTCTTTGTCAATCAGAAGGAAGGATCTGTTCCTAAAGAAAAACTTTCTGTAATAAATAAGGACGAGATTCTGGACGAGCTTATAGATTTGTTACATGATGATTTCAAGATCAAAGAGATAAGAGAGATTGCAGAAACTGCTGAATACGATCTTGAAAAGGTACGTAAGTCATATAATTACATGTTGTCCTATGATAAGACAATTGATGTTCCAATAGCTTTTATCAAGGATTGCATCAAAAATGAATACTATGCCCAGAAGGCGAAACCAATGTATTCCAAGAAGAATACATTTAATAACTTTGAGCAGAATCACGACAATTTTGAAGATTTAGAGAAGATATTACTGGATAATTAATATATGAGCGATATATGTTATATAACATATATCGCTTTTTTCATCTTAGGAGGCAAAATGGAAAGAATAGTATCTAAATTACTGATGTACGGAGATATGCCCGAAGACTCCATTTTAATGCAGCTGTCATATGTTTGCAGAGATCTTCACAGTGGTAATTACAGCAAGGAAGATTTGACAGCCAGAGTATACAAACAGATCAAGAGAATACTTGTACTGGGTACATCCTGCGCATTTGATAAGAATCTATGGCATAATTACCTGACTTATCTACTGATCATGGATGAAAATCCCTTTAGCTTAACCTGTGAAAAGGTCGGAAGTAAGAACGGAAGTGTTAATCATTTTGCCAAAAACGATTTTGCTGCATTTATGCAGCTTTTTGACTATGATTTCAGTGAGCTGGAAAAGGCTCTTGATGTGGACTGCTTTTCATGTATAACCAATTACCAGGCAATTGATAAGCCTGAGCTTATGTATAATGGGAATGTCAGTGAAAAAGTAAAGAATTTAAGCGCAGCCCTGGAAAAAACAAACTCAGAAGATGAATTTTTTGACGAAGTAACCAGGTTTTACAAGGATATTGGTGTAGGAGCATTTGGACTGAATAAGGCCTTCAGAATTCATGAAATATCCGGAGCTCGCGTAGAGTTTAATCCAATAAACAACATGGATGCAGTTGTTCTGGATGATCTTGTAGGATATGAACTGCAGAAAAAGAAGCTTATAGCCAATACAAAGGCCTTTGTCGAAGGAAAAAAAGCTAACAATGTTCTTTTGTTTGGTGACAGCGGAACAGGAAAATCTACAAGTATTAAGGCTATAGTAAACGAGTTTTATAAAGACGGTCTTAGGATGATAGAGATATATAAGCATCAGTTCAGGCTTTTATCTCAGTTGATTGCGCAGATCAAGAACCGAAATTACAAATTCATAATATACATGGACGATCTATCTTTTGAGGAGGATGAATCTGATTATAAGTTCCTGAAAGCTGTAATAGAGGGCGGTGTAGAGACTAAACCGGATAATATACTGATATATGCTACTTCAAACAGGCGACATCTGATAAAAGAGACATGGCGTGATAGACGCGATGTGGAACAGGATGGTGATATTCACAGATCCGACACTATGGAAGAAAAGCTGTCTCTTGCAAACAGATTTGGCGTCACAATCGGATATTACAAGCCATCCAGGCAGGAATACTATGATATTGTCATGGAATTGGCACAAAAAGAAGGACTAAAATTCGAAACAGAAGATCTTTTGAAAGAAGCAGACAGATGGGAACTTAATCATGGAGGAATCTCAGGTAGAACAGCAAGACAGTTTGTTAATCACATGATTGGAGAGCAATAATCAAGGATCCCATTTGAGATTAGGACAGTTGTTGGCGCAGCCCTGAAGATACTCGTTTCTAACTTCACAGGAGGCATTTCTGCAATCTCTGCAACGGAAAGTGTAATGATAAGAATAGCGAAGTTTGCAGGCTCTGCAACAGAATGGCTGCCCACTGTTCCTGGCAATAAATGTTCGACCGCAACCTATGCAGGTTTTTTCGATATTATGGGCCATAAAAACTCCTTTGACACAAAAAAGAGATACCTCTACAATTCCATTATTGTGTCATACAGGGCCAGAATCAATAAAATTAGCATAAAATCATAATAAAATAATAGGATAAACGAGTTTAATAGTATAAAATACAATCTAGAGAAATAGATTTAGGTTGGTTTTTCAAATGCATGAAATGAGTTATATTGCCAAAATGGTAGGTTTGGCAGAGGAAATTGCCAGAGATAATGAGGCAAAAGCAATTAAAAAAATCGTTGTAGAGATAGGCAAAACAAGTGGTGTTATGCCGTATTATATGCACAAATATTTCCCGGAAGCATCAAAAGGAAGTATGCTGGAGGGAGCAGAGCTGGAGTGCATAGAGGTGGATGTTAAGGCACTATGTGAAGAGTGTGGTAAAGAGTATTATCCCAATAGGGATAACAGATATCTTTGCCCCCATTGCGGAGGAAGAAAAGCCCATATTATCGAGGGAAAAGGAGTTACTCTTAGAAATATTGTTATAGAGGATAAATAAGTTATATAACATATATGTGCTATATGCAATTTGTTCAGGAGGTTACATGAAGACATTATATCTGGAATGCAAAATGGGTGCTGCCGGAGATATGCTTGGCGCTGCTATTCTGGGTCTTTTTGATGATTCTGAGGCTATTGTCAATGAGTTAAATACCATTGGCATAGATGGCGTTGAATATAAGCTCGAGATTACTGATAAATGCGGAATACAAGGAAATCATTTGAGAGTTCTGGTACATGGCAAGGAAGAGCTTCCGGATGATATTCATGAAGGTCATGATCATTCAAACGCAAGCCAACATGATGTCGAGAATCATCAAGACCACGCCCATAGGACTTTGTATGAGATTGAAGACATTATCGAGAACATGAACCTTGATAAAGAGATAAAGAGTGACATAAGAGAGGTTTATGAGCTTATTGCTGAGGCTGAAAGTAGTGTACACGGTGTTGCTGTGGACAAGATACATTTTCATGAAGTTGGGGACATGGATGCTATTGCGGACATTACAGCAACCTGTTACTTGATGCATAAACTGTCTCCTGACAAGATTATCGTATCCCCAATTAACGTAGGAAGCGGCGTGGTGAAGACTGCGCACGGCATTCTGCCGGTTCCTGCCCCTGCGACAGCGCATTTATTGATGGAAATTCCATATTATGAGAGTGAAGTGATTAAATCAGAGCTTTGCACACCTACAGGAGCAGCACTGATTAAATATTTCGCGGATGAATATTCTGCACAGCCGGTTATGACAGTCAAGAAGATCGGTTATGGCACCGGAAATAAGGACTTTCCGCAGGCAAATGTACTAAGAGCTGTTCTTGGTGAGACTACAGATGAATCTGAGTATGTTCTTGAGCTTATCTGCAATATTGATGATATGACAGCCGAGGAGATAGGTTTTGCTACAGAGATGTTATTTGAAGCAGGTGCTCTCGAGGTTTATACAATTGCAGCCGATATGAAAAAGAACAGACCCGGAACGCTACTGTACTGCGTGTGCAAACAAGACAGCAGAGAGCTGATGATCGAGAAAATATTCAAATATACAACTACTTTGGGAATCAGGGAAAACGTATGCAACAGGTATGTTCTTGCCCGGGAAGTAAAAAAGATTGATACTCCTTATGGTGAAGTGCGTAAGAAATACGCCTATGGATACAATGTCACAAGATCCAAACTTGAATATGAGGATTTGGCAGGCATTGCCAGAAGAACCGGGAAATCAATAATAGATCTGAAAAAAGAGATTGAGGAATAATAACAAGAGTTATCTAAAACAACATTCAAAATGCTTTGGATAACTCTTGTTTACTCTGCGAGAGCTTTAATTGCTTCCTGTGAATTTTTGAGGCATTCTTCGGCGGTTTCTTCGCCCTTAATACACTTTTCAAGCTCTTTTCCAAAGGCATCCTCAATCTGAGACCATTTCGTTGTTCTTGGGCGAACTCGTGAGTTATTTGTACCGGAATAAATGGCCTGGAAAAACGGATATTCTGTTTGAACGGTTTTATCTCTGAAAATACTCTTTCGTGTTGGAACTCCGCCATACGAGAGAGCTTCTTTTTGTACGCTTGCACTGGTAAGATATTTAACAAGTTCCAAAGCAAGCTCCTGATGATTGGAATTTGCAGTAACACCAAGTAACCAGTTTCCGATTTCTCCGGTTGGTAGTGTATCGGATGAGGAGGCCTTTTTTCCTGGAATCTGAGCTATTTGAGCTTTGGTTCCGGTGCCTGAAATGAACCATGAAGGCCATCCAAGAGCAATTGCAGCCTGACCACCGGATACTGCATCAATTAATCCGTCTTTGTCGTAGTTATCACCTGTTTCGAGGAGTTTAATGTAGAAATTCAGTGCTTCGAGACTTTCTTTGCTGTCTAATATCACGTTGTTATAATTGTCGAATAAATCTCCTCCGAATGCCCAGAGAATTGGAAGAAAGTCAGAAACTATAGGATTTCCGGCCTGTCCCCTTATAGCGTATCCTTTTTGACCATTTGAGTTAAGCTTTTGACAGGTTTCCAGAATAGATTGCCAGTTGGATAGATCTGGATCTGTGCCAACAACATCTGAGTTATAAAAGATTAGCTGGACGTTTCCTGAAAACGGAAGAGCATAAGTAGCACCTAATGGATAAGGGTCTTTTCCCAAAAGCCTTGATTTCTCAACGAAATCATCATCATCACTATAGCCAAGATGAGTAAGATTTGTAAGTACGTTCTTTTCAATGTATTCCGGCATCAGGGGATCGTCGATCATTATTACATCGTAAATACCGTTTTCGTTCTCAGCATCCTTAATAACGGTATCGTGGATTTCGTCTGCTGAGAGGGATATAATGTTTACATTACAGTTATATTGGCTTTCAAAAGCGGCTTTAACCGCGCTTATAACATCAGAATGAGAACCATCTCTTGCAGCAATATTGAGGGTGGTTCCGTAGTTGTAGACACTTGATGTGGGAGAATTATTACCACAAGCAAGCAGTGATAGAGTTAGTAGTACGCAAAGAGTGATAGAGAAAAGTTTTTTGCGCATAATCATTACCTCCATGCATAGTTCTATGCATAATAATTCTAACATATACGACGGCTAAGCATATGAAAAGAAAATGATATTTCGATAAACATTTGCTTTAAAATATGATTTAAAGGAGAACGTTTTGATAAAATTAGACTTAATTACCGGATTTCTTGGAGCAGGGAAGACAACATTCATAAAGCATTATGTTAAGTACCTTCTTAAGCAGGGCGAAAAGATATGCATTATTGAGAATGACTTTGGCGCAATTAATGTTGATATGGTTCTGCTTAAGGAATTGGAGTCAGAAGGCGTTAACCTGGAAATGGTTGTGGGCGGAGATGGCAAGGAGGCCCATAAAAGAAGACTTAAAACCAAACTAATATCCATGGCTATGATGGGATGCGAGAGAGTCATCATTGAACCTTCAGGAATATTTGATGTAGATGAGTTTTTTGATCTGGTTTATGAAGAGCCCCTGGATAGATTTTATGAAGTGGCGAATGTTATCGCCATTGTGGATCCCAAACTGAAAAAGCCATTATCTAAGCAGGCGAGATATGTACTAATGTCAGAGGTGGCTGATGCCGGAGCTATTGTTCTTAGCAGAACGCAGGAAGCTAAACAAAAAGAAATAGCTGATGTTATCAATACTATTGAAAATGCCATGGAAGAATTCAAATGCAGGCAAAAAATCGACGAAAACAGAGTAATTTCTTCTGCGTGGTCAGACGAGGATATATCATGGCTTGATAATGTTGTTAAATGTGGATTTAATAGAAACAGCTTTGAAAAACAGCCTATTGATGCGAATCAGGATTTCCAAACAATTTTCTACTTCGATTTTCAGATGGAAAAGGATATTCTTTTTGAAAAGATTAAAAATATTTACGCGGATTCGGAATGTGGAAATATTCACAGAATTAAAGGAATCGTGAAAGGCAGTGATGGCGCGACTTTTGAAATCAATACCACGCGTAATGAAATTCTGACTAACAGAGTCAACACTGAGAAGGCAGTATTAATCATCATAGGTGAGAAACTGAATAAAGAAAGCATATCAAAATATCTTGGAAAACCAACGTTATAATGTGAAAAAACTTCATAAAATGACGCATTTGTTGTATAATCTAGAGTAAGGGTTTTTCTAGGCACAGATTGGGAGAATACGACAATGGAAAGCAAAAGCAATGACGGTAAAATTGGATACTCAGCAATGGTTGATTTTTCTTCTAGTGATATTTTGTACATGCTAAAAGACCTTCCGGATGCATGTTGTATTTTTAAAGTGCTTACGGATCCTTTTGGCACAGTTAAGGATATGCTATTTCTTTTTGCCAATGACAAGTATGCGCAGTTGGTTGGAAAGAAATCTGCGGAGCTTATAGGAAGTACCTACTACGAAACTGTGGCCAACAGAGATGAAGACTGGATTAAGTATAGCTATCAAGCTGCCATTCTTCGTCAATCAAATATTTCCCGAACATATAATTCATCTTTTGATAAATGGTTTGAATTTTGGGCTGTTCCTGTTTTCCAGAAAGGCTTTTGTGCCTTTATTATTCATGATGTTACTGCGGCCAAAAAGACCGAAGAACATACTGTGCTCAGAACTAATACCAATAAACTGATCATTGACTGTGCCACCGCGGTTTCTTCAGCTGAATTTGGAAAAGGAATTAAAAAGGTACTGAAGATTCTTGGCCAGGCAATAAATGCAGACAGAGTTTATATAGTACCGGAGAGCTTAAATCCTAATGAGATTCACTCCTGGCTCAATAGTGCAAGAACACCTAATTTGCCATCAAGAAAGGTACTTGAGAAGTATGATGTAGCAGCCATATGGGAGAGGCAGCTAAAGGGCAAAAATGTGGCTGTGGTAAATGATACTGCTACACTCATGAAGAACAATGAGGAATTCTATAACGAAGTACTGGCAGGCGCTATTTCCAGATATGCCATTGTCAGGCTGATGGATAAGGATAAAAGGCTTGGATATTTGGCGGCGGACAATTATTCCAATGAGCTTGATCTGGATATAACAGAACTTATGGAGTCTGTAGCTATTTTTATTTCCGCAGAGATAAGAAATAAGGCCCTTACTGATGAGATGTTATATATGGGAAGCCATGATTCTCTAACTGGCCTTGGGAACAGACATTCACTTAATCAGTCCCTGATGCTGCTTACAGAGATGTCAACTACGGTTGGTGTTTGCTATTCGGACATAAATGGTCTAAAGGCTATCAACGATGAGCAAGGCCATGAAGAGGGTGACAAACATATTCAGCATGTTGCAGAGATCTTTGGTTCAGTATTCAAGAAAAAATTCTGCTATAGAATTGGCGGCGATGAATTCATTGTGATAATGCCCGAAGTAGATGAAGATGTTTTTGAGACCCTAATCAAGAAACTGAAAACAAAATTAAAGCATGTTTCTGTTTCAGTAGGCTCTGTATGGTCAAGCGATTCAAAGAACATTAGGAGCAGCATTCGTGAAGCAGACGAAGCTATGTATGGAAGCAAATCCGAGTATTACAAGACCCATGAGCGTAGACATAACACATGATATCAAATCTTAATGAGCTTATGAAAGGCAGCTTATGATTATTCAAAGTGATAATGTGATATTGTCAAAAAAATCAGCATTTAACGATGAGCATGACGACGTACTAAGGACTTTGTACGCTCTTTATGATCATGTTAATTTGCTTGATTTAAAATCATTAACACTTAGATGTTTGTATACAGGTAAGGGCGATTATCTTTTTAGAGAGAAAACAGACCTGGCGGATTATATCGAGGAAGTTGCCTGTGATTTTATCCATCCTGATGATGTGGATGCGTATAAAGAGTATGCATATCCTGATACCATAAGAAAACGTATCGAAGAGGATGAAAAGTCCTTTATAATGGAGTATTTTAGGACCCTGAAAGATGATGGTTCCTATGTTTGGAAGGCTTATATAATATTAAAACCATCGTTTGCGGATGAAGGAATATATTTATCCTGCGTAAGAGATGTGGACTCAGAGACGGAGCACATCCTGATCAAGAACGACTATGTTAAGCTGTTCAATGATCTGCCACTTGCTTATGCTGTACTTCAGCTAAATGAGGAATCATCTCCCAAAAAGGATGAGATTATCTGCGTTTATTCCAGTAACAGACTTACACGGATGATGGGTAAAAACCCAAATCAGATTGTTGGGAAGGATGTTTATCCGGAGTTTGGTAAGGATCATGACGATATAATACAGATGATGCGCAACGCTGCGTTTAAGGGAATAAATAGTAAAGCAACGTATTATTTTGCAAAAGGCGGCAGGTGGATCAACATTACTGTTGATAAAGCTGCAGTTACCGGAAGATGTGCAATCATTCTCGAGGATGTAACGAAAGAGCATATCACTAATGAGTTCATGGACAGAGAGTGGCGTACAGACGACCTTATCATCAGTTGTACCAAGATGCTTCATAGTGGACTTCCTCATGAGATAGCCATAAATGAGGTTATACGTCTTGTAGGCGAAGCAACCTGTGCAGACAGGATTTATATTGTTGAGAAAAAAGAAGATGATACGTTTTCAGCCACCTATGAGTGGTGTAACAATAATATATCATCTGTTATGGACAGACTTACGTGTATTGAAAGAGATAATATGCTCAACTGGGAAAAAGAGTATCCCGGGGCTTTTAGTCTTGTAATCGATGATGTATCAACCATTGAAAATTCTCATCCTGAACTATTTAAAAAGCTTGTTTCCTATGACACCAAATCCATAGTTGAGATACCAATCTACGATGAAGGAGTTCTTATTGGTTATTTTGGTGGGATTAACTTCGGAATGATCAATAATCTGGACTTAAAAGAACTGATTGAGGCAGTATCTTATTTCTTGTCATCAGAGTTCAGTAGATTAAGACTTTTGCAGGAGCTTGAACATAAGAGTATCTATGACAGTCTCTGTGGTGTTAAGAATCGTAGCGCCATGGAAATGACCATTAAAAAGCTTAAAAAGAGAAGTCTTACGATTGGTATTATTTATGCTGACGCGAATGGACTTAAGCAGATAAATGATACTATGGGACATGAAGCCGGTGATGAGCTGCTCAAAAAAATAAGTACCATAATGAAGCGGCATATCAACAGGGACCTTATCTATAGGGTTGGCGGTGATGAATTTGTAATTGCCATTCCTAAGGTTGAAAGACAGAATTTCATTGATGTATGTGAAGATCTTCAAAAGGACTTCAATGAAACTGAAGGTATTGCAGTTGCTATGGGCTGGGATTGGGGCCCGTCTTCAGCAGATGTGGAAATCATCATGAAAAATGCTGATAAACTGATGTATGAAGACAAGGCAAGATATTACAGTACACATAACAGAAGAAGATCAAGAGACAGATAAAAAGAACTATCACTGTTACAGAGAAAGTGATAGTTCTTTTTTATTGCTATTTATTGTTTTTGATATGAAGCATCAACTTTCAATTCCCATTTGCTCTTTCGGAAATAAATGAGCATTATGATGCTACAAACCAGCCATCCCATAGGATAAGCAATAGATATCGGATATATTGATGTGGTCAGGTGTGAAACTATAAACAAATATATCTGTCTGAATACTACAAAGGAGCTGAGCATGATAAACATAGGCGCTTTGGCATCTCCAACTCCTCTAAGTACTCCGGCATGAGTTTGGTTACTGCAACACAGAATGTCAAAGAAACAATTCATTCTGATGAAAAGAGCTCCGTAGCGCACGACCTCAGGGTCAGCATTGAACATGGATACTATTTTGGGTGCAGCAAGAAACTCCGGTATTACAAGGGCGATAGTACATAGGGCTGCCAAGAAAAGAGCTTCTTTAATACCCTTTTTGATTCGATCAACATTTCCTGCGCCGGCGTTCTGGCCTACAAAGGTAGTTGCTGTAAGTGCGATACTTTGCATCGGAAGCATTACAAAGGCATCAATTCTGCCGTAGGCTCCCCATCCTGCAGTACTGCTTTCTCCAAATCTGTTAATGTAGCTCTGGACAAAAAGATTTGAAAATGAAATGACAGCCATTTGGATTCCGGCGGGCATTCCTATCTTAATTATCTGAGACAGGATTGATTTATCTATGGTAAACTCTGTAATTCTTAGGTTATAGCATTCTTTACTAAGGAACAGGACAGCAATGGTAAGAATTGCTGATATAAACTGAGAAATAATAGTCGCATAAGCAGCACCTGCTACACCCATATCAAGTGTTATTACAAATAACAAATCCAGAAAGATGTTGAATATAGAGGTGATGATAAGGAAAATAAGCGGTCTTACGGAATCACCTACAGCTCTTAGAATTGCGGCCCCAATGTTATACAGCATCAGTCCGATTATTCCCAAAAAGTAAATCTGAAGATACTGCGTAGCGAGAGGCATTACTGACTCCGGAGTGGACATAAATACAAGCAGCGGAGGAGTAATAAAGTAGCCAACTACCATCATTATCAGACCCAGAATCAAGGTACAGATAACTGAAGTATGCACAGCTCTTCTAAGTCCTTCTATATTTTTGGCACCGAAATAATGGCTTATTACTACGCTGGAACCGGCTGAAAAGCCCATAAAAAAGCCTACAAGAGTGTTAATAGCCGGAGCTACACTGGTAACTGCACCAAGTCCTTCCGGTCCAACTACTTGGCCTACTATTATACTATCTATGGTGTTATACAATTGTTGGAAGACATTTCCGGCGAGAAGTGGAATGGCGAAAAGAATAAGTTCTTTTCGGATTGACCCCGTCGTCATGTCCATAGTAGATGTTCTGGACATAAAAAACCTCAGATATATTTAACGTGTTTTGCACAATACATTTTATCACACTGGCATTTATAAGGTAGAGGCGATTTTTGACATGATTAGACGTATATTTGCTATAAATTCATTATAATGCACAAAAAAGCCATCGTATATCTCTATACGATGGCCAATTATATCTATTGGATTGCTTTTGCAAATGATTATGCAAGAGAAGCTGTGATGATAGCCATTGAGTAAACTTCAAGAGCGTTACATCCACGAGAAAGGTCGTTGATAGGAGCGTTAAGACCAAGAAGAATAGGTCCATAAGCTTCGAAGTTACCCATACGCTGAGCAATCTTGTATCCGATGTTACCTGCGTTGATGTCAGGGAAGATAAAGATGTTAGCGTGACCTGCAACAGCTGATCCAGGAGCCTTCTGCTTAGCTACGCGTGGAGAAACTGCAGCGTCGAACTGAAGCTCACCGTCGATAGGGATGTTAGGGTATTTCTCCTGAGCCTTCTTGGTTGCATTCTGCATCTTAGATACTGTGTCATCCTTAGCTGATCCCTTTGTTGAGAATGAAAGGAAAGCAACCTTAGGATCTACACCAAATCTAGCAGCACATCCTACTGTCTCGCCGCAGATCTCAACAAGCTCATCCTCGTTAGGATTGATGTTGATACCGCAGTCAGCCATAGCGATTACTTCGTTCTCGCCAGTTGCAGCTGGACGAACAAGGATGAAGCATGAAGAAACGATAGTGTTCTCAGGCTTAGTCTTGATAATCTGAAGAGCTGGACGAACTGTGTCAGCTGTAGAATATGTAGCACCACCAAGAAGACAGTCGCCAAGACCCATCTTAACAAGCATTGTTCCGAAGTAGTTTGTCTGCTTGAGCATAGGAATTGCCTTCTCAGGTGTCATTCCCTTGCTCTTACGAAGCTCGCAGAACATATCAACCATCTCGTCGAATTTGTCAAAGTTATCAGGATCAATAATCTGAGCGCCTCTGATGTTGTAACCAGCTGACTCTGCAGACTTGTTGATCTCATCTGGGTTACCTAAAAGAATAGGCTTAATGAAGTTGCCAGCAAGAAGTCTTGAAGCAGCCTCAAGAATTCTTGGATCTGAACCCTCAGGTAAAACGATAGTCTTAGGGTTAGCCTTAAGTTTTTCGATCATATCACCGAATCCGTACATGTATTTGTCCTCCTTATTAACAGGTGAATTGTAAAATGTAAGCGCATACATTTTTTATGCGCAATAGGCATTATAGACCTAGAAAAATCAAAAAAATTTGATTTCAGTCAAAATACACATAAAATTATAGTTAAAATCAATAAAAATCTATGTTAATTTATTAACCAAATTATATAGTTTGACTATTTTTTAACTATGCTACATTTAATGGTATATATGGTAGAATTACCTTAGATTTTTTGAAAGGAAAAATGAGATATGAATATGAATCCAATGCTGTTTATGCAGCTTCAGCAAAGACTTAGTCTTTTTCAGCAGGACCATCCCAAGGTAATGCCTTTTATGCAGGCAGTAGGAAGCACTGCAGTAACTGAGGGAACTGTATTTGCAGTTAAGGTTACTACACCTGACGGCAAGGTTCTGGAGTCCAATATCAAGCTCACAGCCAATGATATTGAGACAATCAATTTGATGAAGAATACAAATATGCAGCAGTAATGCGCATAATGGAAACTGAATAAATAAAAAGAGCCCATTGATAACAGCTGCTATCAATGGGCATTTTATTGTATTTATATCATCCAATTGTGATATTTACTGTGGCTTTTCAAAGTGTCTTCTCGTAATATCCGTCTTTTTTAACAAAACCGGTCTTGTCGAGATATGGTCTGTTGTATTTGTCAGAGCCACGGTAGGTAAGGGATTTGATGCCATCCTCCGGAAGTTTGGTGAACAGGAACTGACCAATAGAGAAATCTCTGTACTCAGGTGTTACATAGTCCAAAAGAACTTCTATAGATCCGTCATTGAGCTCACCAAGCAGAACTCCTGCAGGTTTTCCATCCTGACATACAACGTAGCCGGTATTGGCTTTTGAAAAATCCATGTTGATACCGGGGAAGATTTTTACAATGTCATCTCTGTATTTATCAATAGTGTACTTTAACAGAGAATCGTTGCAATCAGCTTTGACAAGGTCATAGCTCTTGCTTGTGTTGCTCATCTTAACCAGATAATAGATATTGATGCACACAAGGCACGCATTCATGATGGCTGTAGGATATGAATGGATAATGAATGCGTAGATTGTAAAGATTACGCTTCCTATAGTGTTTACAACGCGAAGCTTAAATACGGATGCCATAAGGAATGAAACAAGCACCAGGGCTGATCCCAAATATCCGATTGCTTCGATCAGAACAGCTTTATCTAACATATAATACCTCATTCTTTCATAATAATTTCTGTCTAATACATGGTAGCAAATATAAGTATATTAAGCAAATTTGCTGCTTTTGTGCTCATTTTTTTCCAAAACTTCGAATTATGGATATATAAACCGTCAAACCCGCTAATGAAGGGGATTACAGGAATTGGTATTATCATTTCAACATCAATGTGCTAAGCACATTTGCTTGGGCAAAGCCCAAAGAAAGAGAGGAAAGTATGAGTTACCAATTAATTCCAATTTTTGCGATCATTCTAGTAGTTATAATGATCATCGTTGCGGGGTATGTTAAAGCTCCCCCAGATAGAGCCTATATCATTTCGGGCATGAGAAAAAATCCAAGAATCCTTATCGGTCGTGCAGGAGTTAAGATTCCATTCTTTGAGAGAGTCGACAAATTGTATCTTGGACAGATGACTGTAGACATTAAGACAGAACAGTCAGTACCTACAAACGATTTCATCAATGTAAATGTTGATGCTGTTGCAAAGGTTAGAATCGGCACAAGCCCTGAAGCTATCCAGTTGGCAGCCAAGAACTTCCTTAACAAGGATCCTGAGCAGATCACAGAAGATTTACAGGATTCATTACAGGGTAACATGCGTGAGATCATCGGTACACTTGCTCTTAAGACAATTAACACCGACAGAGACAGCTTCTCAGATCAGGTTATGGAGAAAGCTTCCAAGGATATGAATAAGCTCGGTATAGAGATTCTATCCTGCAATATTCAGAACGTAACTGATGAAAACGGTCTTATCAATGATCTTGGTATGGATAACACAGCTAAGATCAAGAAGGACGCAGCTATTGCTAAGGCACAGGCAGACAGAGACGTTGCTATTGCTAAGGCTGAAGCTGATAAGGCAGCTAATGATGCAAGAGTTCTTGCACAGACAGAGATTGCTGAAAAGAATAACGCACTTGCTATTAAGCAGGCCGAACTTAAACAGCAGGCTGACACAGCAAACGCTGTTGCTGACGCGGCATATGCGATTCAGCAGCAGGAACAGCAGAAATCTATTGAAACTGCTACTGTAAATGCTCAGATTGCTAAGGCAGAGCGTGAAGCAGAACTGAGACAGAAGGAAGTTGTAGTAAAACAGCAGGAACTTGCTGCTGAGGTTGAGAAAAAAGCTGATGCTGAGAAGTATCAGGCAGAGAAGAAGGCTGAAGCAGAACTTATCCAGCGTCAGAAAAAAGCTGAAGCTGCTAAGTACGAGCAGGAAAGAGAAGCAGATGCCAAGAAGGCAAAAGCTGAAGCTGAGAAATATGCTCTTGAACAGCAGGCTGCAGGTATTAAAGCTAAATATGATGCTGAAGCAGCCGGAATTGCTGCAACCGGTAAGGCAGAAGCTGAAGCCATCAGAGCTAAAGGTATTGCTGAAGCTGAAGCAATGGAAAAGAAAGCAGAAGCTTATAAGAAGTACAACGGCGCAGCTATGGCTGAGATGATGATCAAGGTAATGCCTCAGATTGCTGCTGAGATTGCAAAACCTCTTTCTCAGATCGATAAGATCAATATCTATGAGACCGGTGAAGGCGGTGAGAGCGGTGCTTCCAGAATTTCAGGAAACATGCCTATCGTTATGAAGCAGGTATTTGATACCATGAGCGAGGCAACAGGTGTTGATTTCGCAGAGATCATGAAAGCTAATACTTATGACGCTAAGGTTAACAAGAACGTTAACATTACAGGCGCAGAAGTAACAGTAGCTACTGAGAAGTAATTATATAAGATATATAACATCTATATAGTTAAATGACGTAATATAGTTAAGACAGACTCTTTTTATCGTAAAAGAGTCTGTCTTTTTTCTGTTTAGATACTGTATAGTATTAATAGAAAATTATGAGGAGGGCTTATGAGCAAGAAAAAAAATATCGTGGTTTCACTATTTATGGTCTTAACAATGATTGTTTCAAGTATGGGGCTTGGAGGTTGCGGAGTTAGTAATACCACAGCACTGACAAATTACTGGGCAGCTGATTCAAATGTTTCAGAGAGTCTTAGAAACTATGTAAAAATGGTTACTAATAAAAACGATAGCGGAAATTACATCCCTGAAAAGGACAGAATCGCAGTATTTGATATGGATGGTACACTGACATGTGAGACTTACTATACCTACTATGACACTATGATGTTTATAAACTACTGTCTGATAGATCATCCTGAGAAAGTATCCGATGAACTGAAAGCTGCAGCTGCCGAGATTGAGCCCGGATATACTGCAGGTGAGGAACTGGCCCGAAACTTTGCCAAGGCCTATGCCGGAATGACTATACAGGAATTGTACGATTATGCCGTTGAATTCGGGCAGAAACAAACAGATAGTTTTAATAACATGCGTTATATTGACGGATTTTATCTGCCTATGGTGGAATTGGTTAAGTATCTGTATGAAAACGGATTTACAATTTACGTTGTAAGCGGTACAGAGCGCACAACTACAAGGGCCATCGTTGCTAATTCGCCTATAAGCGAATATGTATCCCCAGCCCATGTAATAGGAACTGAGTTTGAGGTGAAGCAGCGTGGTTGTGAGGATATCCCATCAAATATGGACTATAAATATGCTGACGGAGATGATCTTGTTTTCACCGGTGGATTTATTCAGAAAAACTTAAATGCCAATAAATCTATATGGATTGAGAGGGAAATCGGACAGAGGCCGGTGCTTGCCTTTGGAAATAGCGGCAGTGATACCAGCATGATGAACTACGTTTTGGACAAAAGAAATCCTTATCCTGCCCAGAGTTACATGGTAGTTGCAGATGATGACGTCCGTGAATGGGGAAAGCAGAACTGGGAAGAAAAGTCAGCAGCCTACATCGAACAGGGGTATATTCCTATTTCTATGAAAAATGATTTCCTTAAGATTTACCCGGATAATGTAACAAGGTCTGAAACACAGTACGTAGAACCTGAGAATGATGCAGATGAAGAGGAAGATGAGGCTGCATGATAGGAGGGAAGGAAATGATCCTTTTTGTGAATGCGTGTGTCAGAGAGAAATCTAGGACTAAGAGACTTGCACAAGCTCTTTTGGCAAAGCTTGAAGGAGAAGTGGTTAGTGTAAACCTTGAAGACATTTGTTTTGACGTAACAGATGAGGCATACCTAAAAAAGAGAGATAGGCTAATAGCAGAAGGAGCCTTTGATGACGATATGTTTGCATTGGCCAGGCAATTTGCCCAAGCTGACACGATTGTAATAGCAGCTCCTTACTGGGATTTGTCTTTTCCTGCTAAGCTTAAGCAGTATATTGAGGCTATAAATGTATTGGGAGTAACCTTTGAATATACGCCGGAGGGATTTCCCAAGGGCTTGTGCAAAGCGAATAAGCTTTATTATGTGATGACAGCGGGCGGCAATTACGTGCCTGAAGAGTTTGGGTTCGGATATATAAAGGCGCTTGCGCAGAACTTTTATGGAATCAGTGATGTTGAGCTAATTAAGGCAATCGGATTGGATATTGCAGGTGCTGACGCAGAGGCTATACTGGAGGATTGCTTATATCGAGAAGGATAAGATTGCGAAATATGTACACCTATCTCGCATATTTTACTATCCACCTGTGCTCTTTTGTATAGTATACTTTCTCTCATAATAATTATATGAGGCAGTTATTGCTGCAAAGGAGAGTAAAATAATTAAATAATGACTGATATTTATAGTTATGAAAGAGCAAAAAAGATTGTAACGGTAGAAAAAGTTTTATCTGCACTGGTGATAGTTGCGCAGATTCTAATCATCATCCTATATCATTTCGATGTATGGACATCTCAAAAGAAGATGATTTTGGCACTGGGACTACTTCCCTGGGTGAGATACATATACGCACTTATCTTTGCAAAGCTTACCTGTTGGGACGAAGCAAATGCAAAATCTGATGATTTACATATAAGATCTACAGCAGCGTGGAAAGAAACACATATAGAATTCTTCCATGTTTTTTCCTTTTTCCAGGGCTTCATTTTGCTGTATGATATGCTTACTTTGTTTTGTATTGCGCAGACCTATAAGGGATTCAGTAAAATCCTTATTCTATGGGGACTTATTTGGTTACTGATGATGGTTATAGGCTATTTCCGTATTGAAGAAATAAACAAAGGAAAACAGATGTTATATTATGGGTTTATGATGGCCATTTTCATCGGCCTTACTGTGAACTCGACATGTTACTATTTGAGTAGCCCAGCGACCCATGAAGAATGCACATTTGTTTCAAAATCGTATAGTCATTCCACAAAGGGCGGAACTACTTATTATGTGACTGTAAAGTTGCAGGATGGAACTGAGTACGAAAGCATGGTAGGTAGTGATTTATACAAGAAGGCAGAAGAGACCAAGCTGGTGACTTGCCACCGTGAAGGCCCCTTTGGTATTGAGTACCTTCGCGTACACGGATCATGATTTTAACGCATGAAGTGAGAAAAGAAATGCCAGAGATAGAAAATATTTAGGAAATTAGCTGATGGATGCTTATAACGAGAAAATCATAAGAAAAGCGATAACGGTTCACGGATTTGTTCAGGGGGTTGGCTTCAGGTATAGGGCAATACATGCTGCCGAACTTGTTGGAGCAACAGGATGGGTCAGGAACAATCCGGATGGATCCGTTTCGATGGAGATACAGGGAACCGAGGAACAGATTGATAAAGTGTTTCAGATGATTGAGCAGGGGACCTATGTGTCGATTGATAATATGATAGCCAATACTATTTCGGTTCTGGAAGATGAACGAGGATTTAAGGTATCAGGGTACTGATGAAAAGAAGGATGTCTTAGCGACATCCTTTCAGACTGAAGACAAAGTCCACGGCTTACGCCGTGGATTTTTCTATACAAAAGTGCCACAAACCCAGTATTTATCTAGGATTGAGGCACTTTTTGTGTTATAATAGGAGTATCAAAGTTGGGGATGGGGATCGCACTTATGATGACTTCGAATACAGAAAGAAAACGTGAACAGATGCAGTTTGTGAGCATGGATGACCTTGTTCCGCAGGACCATATGCTCAGGCTTATTGATAAGGCAATTGACTGGTCATTCATCTATGACCTTGTTGAAGATAAGTATTCTCCTGACATGGGCAGGCCAAGCATGGATCCTGTCACTCTTATTAAAATTCCATTCATTCAATACTTATACGGAATAAAAAGTATGCGCCAGACCATCAAGGAAATCGAGGTAAACGTTGCATACAGATGGTTCCTTGGTCTTGAACTCAATGAACCAG
>NZ_ATVX01000016.1 GCF_000420945.1 Butyrivibrio sp. VCB2006 | reverse complement strand
TGGATGCGATGATGGCAGCAATGGCAGCGGCAGAGGCAGCACCAGTAGAGGCAGCACCTGTAGAGGCAGCACCAGTAGAGGCAGCACCTGTAGTAGAAGAGGCACCTGTAGTAGAAGAGACACCTCCTGTAGAGATGCCAGCAGATATTCCAATGGATGCATTGGTAGATGCACCGCCTGCAGAGGAAGCCCCTGCAGCAGAGACAGCAGGAGATGTTGATGCGGCTATGGCAGCGATGGCGGCAGCAGAGGCAGCACCAGCACCAGTTGAAGCAGCGCCGGTAGTAGAAGCAGCACCGGCAGAAACAGCACCTTTAGTAGAAGAGGCACCTGCAGTAGAAATGCCAGCAGATATACCTATGGATGCGTTGGTAGATGCACCGCCTGCAGAAGAAGCCCCGGCAGAAGAGGCTCCTGTAGATATGGATGCGATGATGGCAGCAATGGCAGCAGCTGAAGCAGCTCCAGCCGAAGAAGTGCCTGTAGCAGAGGAAGTGCCTGTAGCAGAGGAAGCACCTGTAGCAGAAGAAACTCCTGTAGCAGAAGCTCCTGTAGAAATTCCTGCAGAAGAGCAGGAAATCCTTGTAGTAATGCCAACAGAAGAAATACCAACAGAAGAAATCCCTACAGAAGCAGCACCTGTAGAAGAAATGCCTGTAGAAGAAATGCCTGTAGAAGAAATGCCTGTAGAAGAGGTACCGACTGTGGAAATTCCACCTGAAGCAGATATTGATCCTGTTATGGCAGCAATGATTGCGGCAGGAGATGCACCAATGCCTGAAACACCTGCGGAGAACCTTGATGCTATTCTTAATGCAGAGGTTGAGGCACTGACAGAACCTTCACCGGAAGAAATGCCAGCAATGGAGGAACCAGTACTTGCAGAAGAAATGCCAGCAATGGAGGAACCAGTACTTGCAGAAGAAATGCCAGCAATGGAGGAACCTGTACTTGCAGAAGAAATGCCAGCAATGGAGGAGCCTGTACTTACAGAAGAAACACCTGTAATTGAAGAGACTGCTCTTACAGAAGATATTCCGGCTATGGAAGATACCGAGCAGATTCCAGTGGAATTTGATATGGCAAAGGCATCAGATGCAATATCAGGCGCAGTAGAAGATATCAAGAGCTTCCTTGATGGCGAGGATTATGAATACACAGAGGTAAGAACAGCCCAGAAGACACTGGTTCTTTTGAAGACTGAGGATGGAAACTCAATGGCCATCGTATATGAAGACGGAGAGTTCACCTCACTTGAATCAAGCTATGATAAGGACGGCAAGACAAGCTACGGCGACATTATGAATGTTTTCGTAAAAGAAATTATTAAGACCGGCGGCTGCAGCGGAATTAACCGTCATAAGGGATCCAAAGTTGTTGCCAAATAAGGATTATTTCAATTAGAATGAAATAGGCTACTACTTATCGTAAGTAGTAGCCTGTTTTTTTGATATCTAATTTAAGAAGTCTTGGGCGATTCTTGACTGTACGTGGAGGAGATAATGAAAAAGAGAGTATTACCAATCATATTAACAATACTAATGGTGGTTGTATGCTGGAAAACGGCATCAATGGTGTACTATGCGGCAGAACCTTCTATGAGTTCATCTGCAGAAATATCAGTTGAAGCTGCCAGTGAATTTTCAGTAGATGTAAAAACTATTGTAGATAATAGTAATGAGGACAAACCTAAAATAGATAAGAGCAGTGAAGACAAATCCGCAGAAAAAGCTAATAAAGAAGAAAAAGCTTCTTCCTCAGACAGCTCAGCATCGGAAACCACCAGTAAAATAGACGATACTGAAAATACAGAAGATGCTAAAAATGAAGACCTTGCAGATACCGGATCATCAAAAGAATCTGCAGCGAAAGAGTCATCCTCAGAATCAAAAGAAACTATCATATTTTTTGATGAATCAGGTAATACAGAAACTCTTGCAGAAGTTCCGCAGACTTCCGCACCCCGAACAGTAGACTACGGCCGCATTATTTTTACAGGCGATTCACGAACTGTAGATATGTTTTACAGTGACAGAAATGAAATTTGGGGTGAGTCCCACGATGGAATTCCTGTATTTTGCAGAGATGCCTGCCAAAGTGACTATATGATGAACGCGGTTAATTCATACGGATGGGATAATTTCGATACTCTTGTAACCTGGATGGGATGCAATGATTACGGTAATTTCAGTCCCTATGAATCCTTTTACAACAGTCTTTTGGCTAACGGCAAGCAGATAGTAGTGTGCACGGTTGGCCCAACTGACAACAATACTCTTGCCAATGATTTTGACAGGGAATATTACACTAACGAAAGGCAGCAGGCCTACAACAGTGCACTTATAAACTGGGCTTCAAACAACGGCGTTAAGGTTATTGACCTATACTCTTATATTGCCGGAAACGGAAATCTATATATCAGTCCGGAGGACGGTATTCACTACCATCCGCAGCCTACCACTGAGATTTGGAACTACATTTTGAGCTCCCTTCGCTGATGGCAGAGATACGTTGGACCAATCATTGTTTAATCATTTTTTAACAAAAAAATAATCGCTTTTCAATAAACAACATCTCTTTTGCACTTATAATAATGGTAATGCACGTAATTGTCATGATTAGAATGGGTGATTATGGGAAAGAGATTTCGTTTCATTAGAAGGCAAATTAAGAAAGCAGGACCAAGGACAGTTATTCTGTTGATAATTGTCCCTTTGTTGTTCTGCTTTTTTGCTTTGTTTGCGGTGGATAATTACTTGAAAATCCGCTATGAGATGATACATGTAGAAGATGCCATGAAGGCAGCGGAATTGTCTAAAGAATTCGATGACTATCTTGATAAGGTAGAAATGTTGGTAGTTACGTCTGCTGAAGGTGTCGAGTATCTTGTGGACCAGGGTGCAGACCATGATACCATTCACAAGTATCTGGAAATACAGTCAGCAGATCGCTCAAATGTAGTTATGGAGGATACAGACGGCCTCTATGGATATATAGACGGTGAGTATAACGATGGTTATAACTGGACTCCTTATGAGGGCTATGATCCTACACAGAGGATATGGTACAAAGAAGCTGTTGATGCAGACGGCAATATTGTTATGGTTGAGCCCTATGTAGATGCCAGAACAAAGGCTTTGATTGTCACGGTTACCAAAGCGCTTGAGAGTGGCACTGATGTGGTTGCCGCGGATATTGATCTTAGCGGTTTTCAGAGACTAACCAATACTTTGGCAGATAATTACAATGATCATGACATTATGGTCATGGATGCCAAAGGCAACGTTATAGCATGTTCAGTAAAAGGTGAAGCAGGGCTTAATTACCAAACAGATGATAAACAGAGTAGAAGAGATTTCTATGCAAGCTGGCAAAAAAGTAATCAGAGCTACTTTGTAACCACCATAGAAGGCGAAAAATATCTTATTTCACTGCAGGATATCAAATATGGATGGACTGCATTTACTATTACCAATGTGAACATATTGTTCAAAACACTGGGACACTTTGCAATTCTGAGTGTTATAGTGATAGCTCTTTTAACGATTTTTATCATAGCGCTGATCATTTTGATGGCTGGAAGACTTATTAAAGCCCAGGATGACTATGAGAGCCTGGAAGCTATGGCCAATATCTATATCACACTTTATAAGATAGATATGGAAGAAGATTCCTTTGAACAGCTCTTTTGCCATGAATATAAAGTGGCGGCCGTTGTAGGAGAAAAGCGAACCGAAGCAGCACGGATCATATGGGATGCCATGAGAGAGGTGACTGAGCAGAGGAATCTGGAGGAAGTTCTGGAATTTACTGATCTAAAGACCCTTAATGAGAGAATGAAGGGAAAAGAAACAATCTCCATTGAGTTCCTGAATTATGAGCACCTATGGTTTAGAGGAAGATTTGTAGCGGTTGAAAGGAACAAGGATGGCTCTCTTAAGACTGCTCTGTGGGCTGTTGAGATGATTGATGATGAAAAGAGATACAGAGACAGATTGCAGTATCTGGCTGAAACAGATCAGCTTACGGGAATAAATAACCGCGGCAGTGGCGAGAAAAAAATCAGAAAGCTTATGCGTGTTGGCAAAGGTGGCATGTTCATTTTGTTCGATGCGGATAAGTTTAAGAGCATAAATGATACCTTTGGTCATGATGCCGGCGACTGTGTGCTTGTAGCAATTGCCGATACCATGAAGCATTCCTTCAGGGAAAGAGATATAGTTATGCGTCTTGGAGGCGATGAGTTTGCAGTATTTGCACCGGGAGTTCTTGGAAAAGAAGATGGCGATCCGATTATCAGAAGATTTATAGAGGCTATTGAGAAAATAAATCTCGAAGAAATAAAAGGTAGGCAAATCAGCATAAGCTTAGGCGTGGCATTCTATCAGCCTGATGATACCTTCTCTTTCGAAAATCTGTATAAGCGTGCTGATGACTGTACTTATGAGAGTAAAAAAATTCCGGGCTGCGCAGTAACATATTTTACTAAGTGGTATGAGTGAACAATTCTTAATAGACAAATGCCGCCTATGATTGTAAGATAGAAGTGTTCGGAAAACGCTTTCCGAAAATATGACCTGTTATAAATGACAGTGCAGATAATGTGAGGGAAAAATGGTTTCAATAAAAGACGTAGCCAGAGAAGCGGGGGTTGCCATCTCTACCGTCTCTAAGGTCTTGAATAATTATCCTAATGTGAGTGAATCAACCAGGAAAAAGGTTAACGAGGTTGTGGATAGACTGGGGTTTGTGCCCAATGCTGTGGCAGCAACACTGTCATCCAAGAAAACAGGAAGAGTGGCGCTGCTTCTTAAGCTCAATTTGGATACTTCAGCCAGTGACGAAATTAACATGCAATATATTTCCGGAGCAGTGCACAAGGCCAAAGAGCTCCAGATGGATGTGATCACTGTTTTTCATTCCATGATAGAAGACATGACAGTGGATGAAGTAACAAACTACTTTGAGTCTCAGGGAATCAGGGGAATCATCATCTGTGGCCTCACCACTAAGGATAGGGTACTGCATAAACTTATAGACAGTGGCAGGTTCAAGATCGTAGTAATCGATGCACCTATGGTGAATGAGACCACCTCCTGTGTGGGTGTTGATCAAAAGAAAGCACAATATGATATAGCCAAGAAGACAATCACAGAGAATAAATGCAAAAAGATATTGTATCTGGCAGGTGAAGAAAATGGCTATATAACAGCAGAAAGGCTTGAAGGAATCAAGAAGCTCTGCACAGAAAAGAAGCTTAAGTTAACCGTAAGAAATGGTAATTTCTCTGAGCTGAGAGCCAGGGAACTTACAATGCGTTATTCCAAGAATAATGACTGCGTAGTATGCGCTTCTGACCTTATGGCCATCGGAGCCATGAAGGCACTTATAGATATGGACATTTTCCGTCCGGTCTGTGGCTTTGACGGTATCATCCTGATGGGATATGTAGGAAAACAGATGAATACTGTCAAACAGGATTTTGTACAGATTTCTGAGAGAGCAATTGAAGAACTGAACAGACTTCTATCGGGAGAAAAGGGGAGAAACGTCAAGATGCCGCACGAATTGGTACGAATTAAGTACGAAGATATTATTGTGTAAAAAAGTACTTGCGGAAAACGTTTTCCTGTGATAAGGTATTAACATCGATTAAAGAAAACGTTTTCCAAAACATATACAGTTAAGTAACGAGAGGAGAAACAAACATGTCAAAGCACACAAACATGCAACGCGACGTACTGGTACTTAACCTTGAGGAGCAGCTTGAGGGAATTGCCCAGGAGAAATACGGCAAGTCACTTAAGGAGTGCACAGATCGTGAAACATACTTTGTACTTCTTGATATGACAACACGTCTTATGGACGTAGCAGAAGTTTATAACGGGGAGAAAAAGGTTTACTACATTTCTATGGAATTCCTCATTGGTAAGCTTCTTTCCAATAACCTTATCAATTTGAGAGTATATGACAGAGTTAAGGCAATCCTTGAGAAGAACGGCAAGTCTCTTGCACAGATCGAAGAGTGCGAGCCAGAGCCATCTCTTGGTAATGGCGGTCTTGGAAGACTTGCAGCATGCTTCCTTGATTCAATAGCAACACTTGGACTTGCAGGTGAAGGAATCGGTCTTAATTATCACTTTGGTCTTTTTAAGCAGGTGTTCAAGGATCATCTTCAGAATGCTGAGAAGAATGACTGGATCGAGGAACAGTCCTGGCTTGAGAAGACAGATACAACCTTCGAAGTATCTTTTGGCGACAAGAAGGTAGTATCACGTCTCTACAACATGGACGTTGTGGGCTATGATACAGGAGTTAATAAGCTTCGTCTTTTTGATATTGAATCAATTGATGAGAGCCTTGTTAAGAAGGGCATCGATTTTGACAAAACCAAAATTGACAAGAATCTTACTCTTTTCCTCTATCCGGATGACTCAGATGAGGCAGGAAATCTTCTTAGAATTTATCAGGAGTACTTCCTTGTATCCAATGCGGCACAGCTCATCTTGAGAGAACAGAAAGAGCGTCAGTATGACCTTCACGAACTCAATAACCATGCAGTTATTCAGATCAACGATACACATCCTACAATGATCATTCCTGAGCTTATCAGAATTCTTGTTGAGGAAAAGGCATTCTCTATGGATGATGCCATTGATGTAGTTAGCAAGACTTGTGCTTATACTAACCACACAATCCTTGCAGAGGCTCTTGAAACATGGCCTCTTAAGTATCTTGAGAAGGTTGTTCCTCAGCTTGTTCCTTACATCAAGGAGCTTGATAAGAGAATCCGCGCTAAGTACAAGAACCCTAAGGTTCAGATCATCGATAAGGACAAGAAGGTGCACATGGCATTTATTGACATTCACTATGGTTTCTCAATAAATGGTGTTGCAGCTATCCATACAGACATCCTTAAAGACAGTGAGCTCAACGACTTCTACAAGCTCTATCCGGAGAAGTTTAACAATAAGACCAACGGCATCACCTTCCGTAGATGGCTTCTTTCATGTAACCATCCACTGGCCGATTTCCTCTCTCAGACAATCGGAGATGGCTTCAAGAAGGATGCTAATAAGCTTGAGAAGCTCCTTGAGCACATTGATGACCAGGAAGTTCTTGATCAGCTCGAGGCTATCAAGATGGGCAAGAAAAAAGAACTTGCTGCTTACCTTAAGGAGCATGAGAACGTAGAAGTTGATCCTGATTCTATCTTTGATATTCAGGTTAAGAGACTTCACGAGTACAAGAGACAGCAGATGAATGCTCTTTACATCATTCATAAATATCTTGAGATCAAGGGCGGCAAGAAGCCAGCAAGACCTCTTACATTTATCTTTGGTGCCAAGGCAGCTCCTGCATACGTAATTGCTAAGGATATCATTCATCTTCTTCTTGTTCTTCAGGAAATCATCAACAACGATCCTGATGTTAACAAGTATATGAAGGTTATCATGGTTGAGAACTACAACGTAAGCTATGCTGAGAAGCTTATCCCTGCATGTGATGTATCTGAGCAGATTTCACTTGCATCCAAGGAAGCATCAGGAACAAGTAACATGAAGTTCATGTTAAACGGCGCTGTTACTCTTGGAACAGATGATGGTGCTAATGTTGAGATCCATGAGCTTGTAGGTGATGACAATATCTACATCTTTGGTGTTAAGGCTGATGAAGTTATTGAGCATTACAAGAAGGCTGACTATGTATCCAAGGATTACTACAAGAAGAGCAAGGTTATCAAGGAAGCAGTAGATTTCATCGTCAGCAAGGAGTGCCTCAAGGTTGGTCACAAGGAGAACCTTGAAAGGCTTTACAATGAGCTCCTTAATAAGGACTGGTTCATGACTCTTATCGATCTTGAGAGCTACATTGCCAAGAAGGATGAGATCTTTGCAGATTATGAGAAGCGCGATAAGTGGAAGAAGATGATGCTCACTAACATTGCCAAGGCTGGATATTTCTCATCAGACCGTACTATTGCTGAGTACAACCGCGATATCTGGCACTTGAATTGATATAATTATTCTTAAAAAATAGTGAAATAATACGAAATTGTGATTATTATTCACGGTATAATGATATAATTATTGCACATTGGAAGAGTTTTTGCTTCTCCAATGTGCAATTTTTGTGCGAAAATGCACCTTTATCATTCCCGGAGGGTAGAAATGAATAATAATGGATCAGCAAAAGGAAAAGAATCTGTTGTACGAAAAAAGAACAAGAAGATCAGTTCTAAGCTCTTAATGTACATCTTACCTGTTGTCATTATAACAGTGCTTATTCTTGTGAATATAGCTGCTACTTTATCCAAGAACAGAATGTCAGAGATGGCTACTGAGACTTTGGAATCTTCTATTTCTAACCAGTCTGATAATATTGAATCCTGGCTTGATGAGAACCTGCGCTATTTTAATACGGTCAAGCATACTTTGGAAAGCCAGGGAATAGAAGAGGCAGATTATGAGTCTTTCCTTGATACATATTATGGTTATAATTCAAACTCTCCCAAAGGCTTTTATATTGGAACTGCAAGTGGCAGATTCTATAAGGCCAAGGATGCTGACATGGATGAAAAAGATGTTCTTGGAAGCACCTGGTATAAGCAGGGTATTTCTAGGGTTCAGATGGCCTATGGAACAGCCTATACAAATGCTGAGGGCGAAACAGTTATAAGTGCTACAGGTATCATAGATGATGGTTCTGATGAGATCAAGGTAATAGGTGCTGACGTTTCCCTTAACAAGATCAGTATCATTGTTAACTCCGGCGTTAAGATGAATAAGGCAAGCTCCTTCCTTGTTGATACTAATGATTACAAGATCCTTGCACACAGAGATTTTAATATAGTTAATACCACTCTTTCAGAGAGTACTTCAGATACTCTTTTGGCAGGCGCAGCTAAATCTATTTCAAGCGGTGACCTTTCAAGTAAAGAAATAGGTGATTACGTTGTTGCTTTTGACGAGGTACAGGGAACTGATTGGGTTCTTGTATCCTATATTCCGACTAACGTTATCATGAGTACAGTATCGCAGATTGGAATGCTCCTCTTTGTGGTTGGTGGAGTAGCAATAATTCTCATCACAATTCTGATCCTGTTTGTTGTTAAAAAGGTTATTGCACCTCTTTCGAATATTTCTAACAATATTTCTGCCATGTCTGAGGGTGACTTTACGATTGAAGTTGATTCATCAAGTGATGATGAGATTGGCGTAATGGGAAGTAAAGTATCAGACTTTGTAAACAGCATGAGAAAGATGCTTGCAAGTATCAGTGAAGAATCAGATAAGCTCCAGTCCGAATCTGATAATTCCGACATGGTATCAAGAACAATGTTTGAAGCATCACAGTCTCAGGCAGAAGCAATGCAGCAGCTGAACGAGACTGTAGATCAGCTTGCAACAGCTGTCAATGATATTGCCCAGAACGCTACAGTCCTTGCTCAGGTAGTTGCTGATACCAGAGATAACAGTGAAAAAGCTGATGAGAGCATGAAGGAAACTGTTGGAATATCCCAGAAGGGCAGAGATGACATGGAGAAACTAAATGTTGCCATGGAAGGTATCGCCCAGTCCAATGAAAAGCTTGTAGAGTCAATCAATAAGGTTGGTACTGCATCAGAAGAAATCACTAATATTGTCGGCATGATCGGTGAAATTGCAGAAGAGACAAATCTCTTATCACTTAATGCAAGCATAGAGGCAGCAAGAGCCGGCGAAGCAGGTAAGGGCTTTGCTGTTGTTGCCACACAGATTGGTAAGCTGGCACAGACGTCAGCTGAAAGTGCCCAGAATATTTCTAATCTTATCGAGGAAGTGCATAAACTGATTGAAGACGCGGTTGAGCAGGCTCACGAAAGCGCTGACAATATCAAGGAAAACAGCGAACTTATAGGTGTAGCGGTAGATACTTTTGACCGCATTTATAACAATATTCAGGAGTCTAATGGCCTGATCGAAGCCATGATAACTGATATAGAAAAGGTTGACGACGTAGCAACAAATGTTGCCGCTATTTCCGAGGAACAGGCAGCAAGTGCTGATGAAATCCTTGCTACATCAGAGAATATGGTTGAAATGGCTAACAATATCACAAAGAGCAGCCAGGATGTGGCTGATAATTCCCACGAACTTGCGGGAACTTCTCAGACACTTACATCCTATGTACAGAAGTTCAAGATCTAAGAAGCGTATTTGATTTGGACTATTTATGGAAACATAGTTACCGTGACACGATGCAAGCAGGAGCAACTACGTGTCATGTCCATTAACTCAGGAGGTTAGGTAATGGGTAATAACCATATGATCAGGAAAATAACTACATGTCTTTTAACTGCTGTATTAGTAGGGAGCAGTATAATAGGATGTTCATCAAATACAGCTTCATCCGGAGGCGGTGGATCAGCCGGCAGTTCCAAGATACTTTTTATGATGACAGATGTAGAGGATAACTACAGAGCAACGCTTACAGATGCCATCATGGCTGCTGCAAAGAGCCAGGGAGTTGCAATTGATTATGTAGAAACAGGCGGAAATGCAGAAACTGAGGCAAATCTTATTACAAGTGCCAAAGCTTCGGGATATACAGCCATTATCCTAAGACCCGGAGATGCCAGTACTGCACTTCAGATGAATGTTGCTTCCAATGATCTGCCAATTGTATATGTCAACAATCAGCCTTCGGATTCGCACCTAGAAGGCAGCAAGTATATATTTGTTGGTTCCGATGAGTATCAGGCCGGGCAGTATCAGGCAGAATATGTCCTCAAACAACTCGGAAATCCCAAGACACTTGACGTTATTATTTTTGAGGGAGAAATCGGACATTCAGGAACTATTGGAAGAACCAAATCGGTAAAAGAGACACTTAGAGCAAACGGGTGCGCTGCTAATTATGTATTTGTGGATACGGCTAACTGGTCTGATGTAGAGGCCAGAAGCAAGTTCGCTATATTCATGAAAACTGGCCAGAATGTTGATGCTATCTTCTGTAATAATGATACTATGGCTCTGGGAGCAGTTCAGGGGCTTAAGGATTTTGGACTGGACTACAGCAAGATTCCTGTAGCCGGAGTTGATGCTACAGCAGATGGCTGTGCTTCTATCCTGGCAGGAGAAATGGCTTTCACAGTTCTTCAGGATGCCAAGGGACAGGGAGCAGCAGCGGTTGAAGCAGCCAAGGTCCTTGGAAGCGGTGGAGACCTCAGCAGCGTGGAAGGTGCATCTGAAGATAAAAAATATGTATGGGTTCCATTTTCACCTGTTGATAAATCAAATGCAGCATCAATAAATTAAGTAAAAAAATTAAGCAAAACGGGCGTGACACGATTTGTGTCACGCCCGATATTTGTTTTATTCCATCGTAAACTGCTTTATGATGCTTCTTGCTGTTCGTTCTAGGTGAGGTTTCAGCTCTTTTAGAGAAATCGGATCGTTGTACATGATGGAACTGTAACCTGTGGATCCAACAAGCTCGATTATCATGAAGAGCATGATCTCGGCATCAGAAAACTTAAGGCCGGATTCCTCCACCATCTTACGATAAATTTCACCAAAATCTACGTCCTCACTGCTCATTGGGGTGGTGAGGGCTTTTTTGAATACTGCCCAGGAAAGGTCTTTATATATGAAGGCAAGAAGTCCTTTGTTAGCTTCAAGTTCGTCCAGAACATAATCCATAATAAAGATAAGTCTGTCTTCAAAATTCTCTATATTTTTTTCCTGAAGAGCATTGTAAGCCTGCATGAACAGCTGACTGGATTTGTGGGCAATCAGTCTGTTTCTTATATCATATTTGTCTTTGAAATAAAGGTAGAAGGTGCCCTTGGCAACTCCTGCCTTATTTACTATGTCCTGAATGGAGGTCTTGTTTATTCCCTGTGAAGTGAATAGCTCAAAGGAAGTATTAAGAAGACTCTCCATCTTAAGTTTCTTATTTTGGTCCGCTTTTCCCATTTTGATTTCCTTATCCGTTCCGGATGAAATTATAATTCATGTTTTATCCGCTTTAATTGTAACACATGCAGTAAATTATTGCCTTATAAGATATTGGATGAACGCATTTGCGTCAGATATAGTATTTTATTTCACTCGGAAACTTTTAAATTGTAAAAATTTTCTAAAAATATTGACCAACGGTCATTTATATGTTATACCATACATAGAAAATGACCAACGGTCAATAATAAATTTCAAAAATTTATCTGACCGTGGATAAATTATTTCAGAGGAGGAAGAGTTATGAATAAGCTTTCACATTTAATTGTAAAGCTAAGGTATGTGATTCTGATTGTTGCGTTCGCACTCCTTATTCCGTCAGCAATTGGATACTTCAACACAAGAGTTAATTACGACATCCTGACATATCTGCCGGGAGACATCGAGACCATGAAGGGACAGGACATTCTGCTTGATCAGTTTGGAACCGGTGCATTCGTCCTTTATGTGGCAGAAGGTATGGATGAGAAGACAGTATCAGGCCTCAAGGCAGAAATAGAGAAGGTAGATCATGTTGCTGATGTTATCTGGTATGACTCTGTTATGGATATCTCAGTTCCTATGGAGATGCTTCCAGACAAGGTTTATGAGGCCTTTAACAGCGATAACGCCACAATGATGTTTATAGTTTTTGATGAGGGTACTTCTTCAGACGGTACTATGCAGGCCATCGAGGATATCAGAAAGGTATCCAACAAGCAGTGCTTCATGGCTGGTATGAGCGCCATCGTTACAGATACCAAGAACATGGCAGAAAAAGAGACACCTATTTATGTAGGTATTGCAGTACTTCTTGCGGTTATAGTTCTTTCACTGACAATGGATTCTTACCTTATCCCATTGTTCTTCATTCTAAGTATAGGAATGGCAATTGTTTACAACATGGGAACCAACGTATTTAAAGGTGAGATTTCCTTTATTACACAGTCACTTAGTGCTGTCCTTCAGCTGGGTGTTACATTGGACTATTCAATCTTCTTGTGGCACAGCTATCAGGAGGAACTTGCACAGAATGATGATAAAAAGGACGCTATGGCAAAAGCCATCTCAGCGACCTTCACTTCAGTAATAGGAAGTTCAATCACAACAATTGCCGGATTCATAGCTCTTTGCTTCATGAGCTTCACACTGGGCCTTGACCTGGGAGTTGTTATGGCAAAGGGTGTTGTATTTGGAGTTATCGGTTGTGTAACAATCCTTCCAAGTATGATCCTTGTTTTCGACAATCTTATTGAGAAGACCAAACATAAGCCGCTTATGCCGGAGTTTGTTAAGATACCGCAGTTTGTATCCAAGCACTATTTAGTATTCTTTGCAATTTTCCTGGCGCTTATATTTCCGGCAGTATACGGAAACAACCATACAAGCGTTTATTACGATTTGACACAGACTCTTCCTGATACCCTTGAGAGCGTTCAGGGAGCCAATAAGGTTGATGAAGAGTTCGATATGAACTCAGCATATATGCTTCTTGTGGATAAGAATCTTGATACAGCACAGATGAATCAGATGATCCACGAACTTGAGAATACAGACGGAATTCTTTCAGTACTTGGTACAGATTCATTACTTGGACCAAGCTTCCCAAGAGAGTTTATTCCGGAAGATCTTCTTTCAGATCTTGAGAGTGACGAATGGAAGATGGTTCTTTTAACAACAGATTATAAGATTGCCTCCGATGAGATTAACAATCAGATCACATCAGTAGATAAGATTGTTAAGAAATATGACCCTAAGGCAATGGTTGTTGGTGAAGCTCCTTGTACCAAGGATCTTATCAATATCACAAACCATGATTTCCAGGTAGTCAATGCGGTTTCAATCGGACTTGTATTCCTGATCATCGCATTTGTACTTAAATCAGTATCACTTCCATTTATCCTGGTTTCAGTTATTGAGTTTGCGATTTTTGTAAACATGGGTCTTCCATATTACACACAGACAACGATTCCTTTCATTTCATCTGTCGTAATCGGAACAATCCAGCTGGGAGCTACAGTTGACTACGCTATCCTCATGACAACAAGATACCTCAATGAGAGGAATGCAGGTCATGACAAGAAAGAATCTGTGCTTATAACTCTTACAACCTGTATGAAGTCAGTAATAGTAAGTGCTCTTTCATTCTTTGCAGCAACCTTTGGTGTAGGACTTATTTCCAGCATTGATATGATCGGTTCACTGTGTAACCTGATGGCGAGAGGCGCGATTATCAGTATGTTCACTGTTATCCTTGTACTTCCTGCTATGTACATGATCTTTGACGGATTGATCATGAGAACAACATTCGGCATGAATAAGGATGTGTTAAGGCCTCATGGCGGCGATGGACATCATCATCATCACCATCACATTCACAAAGTAGCTTGAGAATAAGAATTAAATTATTGTAAATAGAATGGCCACGGGCCGGAAAAGAGGAGAGTATGGTTAAGAAGAATCTTTTAAGATCAATTTCAGTAATAATGGCATGCATGATGGCTGTTATGACAGTAGCATGTGGCTCCAATTCAGCAAGTACAGAATCTGCATCAGCAGTAGTAGAAACTGCTCAGGAACAGCAGCTTGAGAATACTCTTATGACAAGAGCATCAAATGCAATGTCGTCAGAGGAGGCCGGTAAGGTAGAAACTGTATATGTTACAGCTAATGCCAGCGGTGCAGTTAACAACGTAATAGTAAGTGAGTGGCTCAAGAATGCAAATGCTTCTACAGAGCTTTCCGATACATCAGAACTTAAGGATATCGTAAATGTTAAGGGATCTGAGACCTTCACAGAAAACGGCGACGGAACTCTGACCTGGGATGCAGAAGGATCAGATATCTACTACCAGGGAACTACAGACAAAGAGCTTCCTGTTGATATGAAGATCACATACACATTAGATGGAAAAGAAATTGAACCTGAGGAACTTGCAGGCAAGTCCGGAAGAGTTACAATCCGTTTTGAATATGACAACAAGGCTAAGCAGACAGTAGATGTAGACGGCAAGGACATCGAGGTTTATACACCATTTGCTATGGTTTCAGGCATGATGTTGGATGCTGACAAGTTTTCAAATGTAGAAATCTCAAATGGTAAGATCATCTCTGATGGAGGCAACTACATTGTTATGGGTGTAGCTCTTCCGGGCTTGAAAGAGTCTCTTAACATCTCAGATGATAAGTGGGATGAACTTGAAGATTCAGAAGAGATTCAGGAAAAGCTTTCAAACGCTTTTGAGATCACAGCTGATACAACAGACTTTGAACTTGGTATGACAATCACTATGGCAAGTTCAGATATTCTTTCAGACTTTGGCGCAGCAGACCTTACAGACTCAGATAAGATTGATGAGCTCAAGGACGATATGAATGAGCTTAACGATGGTTCCAATAAGCTTGTAGACGGAGCAGGAGAACTTAAGGACGGCACAGGTAAGCTCTACGATGGTACTACAGAGCTTTATGATGGCACATCACAGCTTTACGATGGAACCAAGGACCTCAAGGACGGAACAGGAAGGCTTGTAGATGGAACAGGCAAACTTGCTGACGGAGCAGGAAAGCTTGTAGATGGAGCAGGACAGCTTGCTGACGGTGTAAATACACTTAAGGACGGTACCGGTAAGCTCTATGACGGAACAGGAAGTCTCTATGACGGCGTTGTAGCATATACTGATGGAGTTTCCAAGGTTAATGACGGTGCGGCTCAGCTTGCTCAGGGAACAGGTAAGCTTAAGGATGGTTCTAAGGATGCTGTTACAGGTGTTGAGACACTTAAGGGTGGAGCAGATAAACTTACTGAGGGTTCCAAAACACTTTACAGTGGTTTGGCTGATGCCGGTCTGAAAATCAGCGGTGCCAGCAAAGTGCTTGCTATGAAGGGTACTCTTGTTAATGAGTATGCGCAGTACTCTGCTGCTTACATGTACCTGACAGATCAGGGTGGAACATATGAGGCTTGTGCAGACCTCCTTAAAACATTATCCAACGGAGAAATTGCAAATAAAGAAACAGCTGAACAGATGAAGGCAATCGGCCTTCCATATGTAACTGTCACAGCTCCTGTAATGGTTGTTTCACAGCAGGATAACGGAGATGAGAATGAAACAACAGTTACAGGCGGAACAATTGATGCGCCTGAATCAGAAGATGCTGCAGGTTCCGGCAGCACAGAGCAAGATACACAGCAGCCAGAAGAAAACGGTGGGGATCCTGCAGGCGACGGACATCAGGAGGAAGAGACCTCTCCTGAAAACAAGCCGGCAGATAATCAGGAAAATCCTGAAAATAGAGAGTCAGAAAATAACGACCAGGCATCAGAGGATAGCAGTAAGTCAGAAGAAAACCAGGAAATAGCCAAGGGATCAGAAGGAAATGGAGAGTCTGAAGGAAGTAAAGAATCATCAGGTAGCTCTGAAACTACAGTTACAGAGGAACAGCTTGCAGCATTCCTTGGAACAGAACAGGGCAAAGTAGCAGCTGTTAAGTGCGTTCTTGGTGACCAGGCTCTTCTTGGACAGATCCTTGCAGACCCTAGTGTTCAGTCAGCTCTTTTAAATAATGAGGAGCTTATGGGGCAGATGTTATCCAATCCTGCAGTACTTGCCAAGATTACCGGAAATTCAGATATCCTTGCTAAGCTTCTTGGTGATGAGAAGGTTTTGGATATGATAACATCCAACGAAGCTGTAATGACTAAGCTTATGAGCGATGAAAAAGTCCTTAATAAGATTATGTCAAATGAGGCTATTCTTGCAAAACTTATGAGTGATGAAAAAGTTGTCGGAATGATCACTTCAAATAAGGCTCTTATGAGCAAGATTTTAAGTGATAAGAACCTTATGAACAGTCTTATTCAGGATCCTGAAGTTATAAAGATGATCCTTGGTGACAAAGAACTTCTTAGCAATGTCCTTTCAAATGAGCAGTCAATGGCCCTTCTCCTTTCTAATAAAGAGGCTATGGCTCTGATCATGGCAAATGAGGAAGTTAAGGCCATGGTTATGAATAGCGATGATATGAAGCTGTATTCAAAAGGCCTTGCAGCATACGCACAGCTTGTTGGCGTTACAGGTGCTGTTAATACAACTCTTGGAAATCTTCTTGTTCAGCTCAATAATTTGCAGCTTGATGAGAACTCTATTAATCAGTTTGCAGCTGCTGTAGAAGGTGCAAAACAGTTATCCGAAGGTAATGCAGCGCTTTCAGCAGGTCTTGATCAGCTTCTTGTAGGAACAAAGAAACTTAGTGCAGGAATCGGTCAGCTTGACGAAGGAGCAGCTTCTCTTGCAAATGGTACCAAGACTCTTAATGCTAACAGCGGTGCTCTTAGAGACGGTGCAAGCCAGTTAAAGAGCGGAGCAGGCCAGCTTAACGATGGTGCAGGCCAGCTTAAGGATGGTGCTGATAAGCTTAAGGATGGAACAGTAACTCTTAAGGATGGAACCGATGAACTTAACAGCGGAGCAGCAGAGCTGAATGACGGCGCAGGTAAGCTCATGGATGGTGCAAAAGAGCTCTATGACGGAGCAGGCGAGCTTAACGACGGCGCTAAGAAGCTTGATGATGGTGTACAGGAACTCCTTGATGGTATATGCAAGTTCGACGAAGAAGGCATCAAGAAGATTTACGAGGCATTTGACGGAGATCTTACTGAGTTTGCTGATAAGATGACAGCTATTCAGGAAGCCGGAGCAAGCTATACATCATTCGGTGGAGCAAATGCTGATGAGAAGTGCAGTGTTAAATTCATTATCAAGACAGAAGGCGTAAAAGCAGAAAATATCTAAGAAAGTAACTTAGAAAATAACTAATGTTTTCTATTCACAATTAATTCACATATTTTTGTGCATTTTCACATTGCCACTGATGGATTAATCGGTTACGATATTAAGCGCTAGCGTTGTTAGACAGTGATGATACTTAATTTGTAGTGATGTTTTTCTTACATCGGGTCCGGGGGGGATTTGTTGGAGGTAATGTAATGGGCGAATGGAAACAGGCCTTTGATCGAATAATGGATCAATTATATAATCATCCTGAAGAGATGAGAGCAAGACTTCTTGCTAAATATGACACACAAAATGCTAAGTCTGAATCAAGACCTCAGACAGCAATCGAAATGCTTCGCAGCATGAGATAATAGTTTTTAATAGTATATAAGAGCTTAAGGTGATATATCCGCCTTAAGCTCTTTTTTGATGTAAAAAAAGCAGTTTAAAAAATATTACTAAATATGTAACATTTTCCTTGACAGATTGGTCTATAGGCTATAAACTAAAAATACAAAGTCTACACGTTGTAGACCATGCGCAAAATATTTTATCTAAATAATGGCAACCGATACCTATAACCATTAGTAAGACACGAGGTAGGAATATGGCCGTAGAATTTGGCGAAGTACAAATGAAATTTGCTGAGTTGATCTGGGATAATGAGCCTGTTGCATCCGGAGAACTGGTAAGGCTCTGCGCAGAGAAGTTCGATTGGAAGAAGTCCACAACCTATACAGTTTTAAAAAAGCTTTGTGATAAGGGAATGTTCCAGAATGTGGACGGTGTAGTTACCTCCAGGATTTCCAAGGATGAGTTCTATACCAAAAAGAGCGAGGACTTTGTTAATGAGGCTTTCGGAGGATCACTGCCGGCATTTTTGGCTGCTTTTACCTCCAGACAGAAACTCTCTGACAAAGAGATAGAAGAGATTAGAAAGATTATAGACGGAAAATAATGCTGATGATTTAATCGGCAAAGGGTGATTATATGGGGTATTTATTTATAAAGGTTCTGGGAATGAGCATAGCTGCGCTTGTTCTTATGATAGCCGTGATAATTGTCAGAATCCCGCTTAAAAGGGCTCCTAAGTGGTTTATGGGAGCGCTGTGGGCTATTGTGGCGCTGCGGCTTATTGTACCGGTCCAGTTTGAATCGGGACTTGGATTTATGCCAAATTTTGGAAGTGCTGTAGAACAGTTTTTTGCTGACGGGGACACAAAAAATGAAGAAATGACAGTATCCGGAACTGCTTTCGATTCTTCAGCAGATACACAGGTAGCTTACGTAACTGACGCTTATAAGAGTGAAACAACAGCAGTAGAGAAAAACAGTGAGAACAAAAAACATCAGGGAAGTATCATGGTTCTCGAGATAATTTGGCTCATTGGTATGCTTGCAGTTCTTGGGTATTCAGGGTATAGCTTTTTTAAAATCTGGCGGAAAACCAGGGCTTCTATCAGGTACAACTCAAGTGAAAGAGTGTATGTGTGTGATGATGTGGAAAGCCCCTTTGTCTTTGGGCTTCTTAGACCTACGATTTATCTGCCCTCAGGACTTGATCTTGATACTATCAATAATGTCCTTGCCCATGAGACAGCACATCTTAAGAGACTTGATCACATAAGAAAACAGCTGGGATTTATTCTGGTTGCTATTCACTGGTTTAATCCTCTTGTATGGGTATCATTTGTTTTGTTTAGCAGAGATATTGAGCTTGCTTGCGATGAGAGAGTAATCAGGGACATGTCTTTAGATGAAAAGAAATCCTATGCCAAGTCCCTTCTCTCCTGCAGTACAGGCAGAAGGCTTGCTGTTGGCTACCCGGTAGCTTTTGGCGAAGTTGGGGTCGGCACCAGAGTCAAGCAGATCTTTAATTACAAAAAGACGACCTATTACCTTGTAGCCATGCTGGTTATCCTATGTGGTTCGCTTTCCATATGCTCTTTTACAAGGGCTGCAGATAAGGTAGAGGTAGCCCTGATTCCGCTGGAGTCTTTGAAGGATGAAGCAGAGTATAAGGCTTCCAAGGAAGTAGAAATCAGAGGCTCTGATTTATACTTGCAGGAAAATATCAAAGGTATTACCTATACCGGAGAAGACTACGATGATTACGTTGAAGAGGATGAACAGGGAGTCATTAACCTTCCATACACAAACGGAAATGAGAGGACAGCTGCAAATATGCCATATTCTCCCGGCAAAGAGGAAGTTAAGACTCTTCAGGAAAAAAATGATTCCGTTAACGTGACTGTTGTGCAAACATCAGGAACGGATGCTCTTCATAACAATGATTCCGTCAATGTGGAAGTAAGCGACAATTCTGTAAACGTAAGTGTTAATGAAGGAAATGACAGCGTAGAAGTTTCTGTTTCAGAACCGGCAGATACATCTGCCAATAGGGTATATAATCCTGAGAATAATTCAAACAGCGGTTCAGATTATTATGGGGAAACATCATATATAGCTGACACTTTGACAGCAGTGGATGGAGTAATAGCTGCGTCAGATGAGCTTGTTAATGATGTGGTAGGAGAGGCCTTGAATGAGGCGGCAGATATTGGAGGAGAAGTTACAGATATAGCATCATATAGTATTGGAATAGTAGACGGTTTACTTGGAGGTTTTCACTAACAGATAGTATGTTTTGACAACAAGGAGAAAAGCTATGGTAAATAAAAAGAATATGGCTATTTACGCCGCGGCAAATGCAGCAGGCGTTTCGGAACAGGAAATGAGAGATACTATTATAACTACTCAGGATGGTTTTTTTGAGATTAGTTTTTCTACTGAATGGATGATCTACGATATCTTTGTAGATGAGGTCACCATGCATGTTTTGGGAATAGATTACAGACCTGTTCCCGTCAATGATTTACTTGCTCAGTTACCTGAATCACGACAAAACGCTTCGTGACCAGGTTTCATACTTCATACGTCCACTCCATATACATCCCCTTAAGGATGTAAAAAAAGATCCCTAAATCACAAATGGTTTAGGGATCTTTCATTTTATCTAAACTAAATATCAGTCTTTAGAAGCTTCTTTTAGTGCGGCTACGATTTCTTTTTCGGTTGAAAGACTCATGATCTTCTCTGTGAGTTCATCAGCCTCTTTTTTGCTCCATTTGGAAATAATGCAGCGGGCTGTCAGAACCAGAACCGGGTTAACAGAAAACTCTGTAAGTCCAAATGAGATCAGAAGCGGGATCATAAGAGGATCAGCGGCAGCTTCTCCGCACATTCCTACAGGAATTCCTGCATTTCTTCCGCATTCAATAATGTGCTTTATTGAACGAAGTACGGAAGGCTGGAAGGTGGAGTAAAGGTAAGCAACGTCACTGTTTCCTCTGTCTACACTCATGGTGTACTGTGTAAGGTCATTGGTTCCGATTGAGAAGAAATCTGCCTCTTTTGCAAGGATATCTGCGATAAGAGAGGCTGCAGGTGTTTCAATCATACAACCGACTTCAATGTTCTTGTCGTAGTCTATGCCGTTTGTATCGAAATCCTTTTTGATCTCAGCAACCATTTCCTTAACCTCGCGAAGTTCATCAACGCAGGTTACAAGAGGAAGCATGATCTTTACCTTACCAAAAGCGCTGGCTCTTACAATGGCTCTTAGCTGCATCATGTATGCCTCTTTGTTTCCAAGGCAATATCTTACAGCTCTGTAACCAAGGAATGGATTTTCTTCCTTCTTCATTCCAAGGTAAGGAATGTCCTTGTCGCCGCCAATATCAAGGGTTCTGATAATTACTGTCTTACCACCCATGATAACAGCAGCTTCCTTGTATGCATTAAACTGTTCTTCCTCGGTAGGAAGGTGATTGTTGTCCATAAACAGGAACTCTGAGCGGAAAAGACCTATGCCTTCGCCGTCACATTCAAGAGCTTTTTTGGCATCTTTGGGTGTTCCAATATTACAGAAAAGTTCAACAGCATCGCCATCTGCTGTGACAGTTTCTTTTCCTAAAAATCCCTTAAGCTCGGACTGCTTGCGGATGAAATCCTCACGCTTTATAAGGTATTTGGATAAAACGTCTCCTTCAGGATTGATATAAACAATACCTTCAGTACCATCTACGATGGCAGTGTCTTTATCTTTTACCAATGTGGTTATATCGGCCACTGACAAAACTGCGGGGATTTCAAGGGCTCTTGCAAGGATAGCAGAGTGAGAAGTCTTACCGCCCACTTCAGTGATGATTCCGGCAACATTTTTGTTGTTGATCTGGGATGTCATGGAAGGAGTAAGATCCTTGGCAACCAGGATTGTTCCGGGTTCAACTTTGCTAATATCAATATCTTTGATTCCTAAAAGGAGCTTTAACAAACTAACCTTGATATCGCTGATATCGGAAGCACGCTGCTTCATCATTTCGTCGTCCATCTGTGAGAACATGCCGATAAACATGTCACAGACTGCCTCTACGGCAGCTTCGGCACACTGGCCGGCATCTATCATTTTGGTCATCTCACCGGACATGGAAGGATCGGAAATCATAACAAGGTGGCCCTCAAGGATTTCTGCTTCCTTGGGACCGATTCTTTTCCTTATATCCTCAGCCTGTTTCATGGTCTCTTCTTTAAAAGAATCAACTGCAGACTGGAAACGTGTTTTTTCAGCGGCTGTATCTTCAATCTTTTTCTTCTCAAAGGAAAGGTCGTGCTCTACGATAACGCAGATGCTGCCGATTCCAATTCCTCTGGAAGCTGCTATTCCTTTGTACATTCAGTACCTCCCGGGATATTAGTCACCAAGTCCACTTTCAACAAGCTCGATAGCCTTTTTGAGGGCGTCTGCCTCATCAGGACCATCACACACGATCTCGATTTCGCTTCCGCATTTGATACATGCGCTCATGAGCATCATAACGCTCTTTGCATCATATGTTGTGCCGTTGAATACTACCTTAACGTCACTTGCAAAAGGAGTAACAGTCTGGCAAAAGAGACTTGCCGGACGCATGTGCATTCCCTGTTCGTTAGTTACTGTGATTTTCTGTGATACCATATTTAATATTTCCTTTCTATATTGCCAAGGCACAGCCGGCACTTAGCCGACTGTGCATGTTAGCTACAAATTATTCTTCTACTTTTTTCTTGAGAAGACCAAGCATGAGACATCCAACTACTGATCCAACAAGGAGAGCTACAAGATACATTCCAACGTTTCCGACAACAGGGAATACGAAGATTCCGCCGTGAGGAGCGCGGAGTGTGCATCTAAATACCATTGATAATGCGCCTGCTACACCAGAGCCAACCATAAGAGATGGGATTACTCTGAGTGGATCTGCAGCTGCAAATGGGATAGCACCCTCAGTGATGAAGCAAAGTCCCATGATGAAGTTTACAGGACCTGATTTTCTCTCAGCTGCTGTGAACTTGTTTTTGAAAATAAGAGTTGCAAGTGCGATAGCGATTGGAGGAACCATACCACCAACCATAACTGCAGCCATGATCATGAAGCCTGTTTCGTTCTGGTTTGCAAGAGCAGCAGTTCCGAATACGTATGCAGCCTTGTTAAGAGGGCCACCCATATCTGTTGCCATCATAGCGCCAAGGAGAACACCAAGAGCTACGATAGAACCTGTTCCCATTCCTTCGAGGACACCTGTGATCCATGCATTAAGAGCACCAACGATAGGGTTGATAGCGCACATTACAAGACCGATCACAAGGATACCGCAGAGAGGATAGATGAGAACCGGCTTAATTCCCTCAAGGGCCTGTGGAAGCTTTTCGCAGATCTTTTCCAGGAAAAGAACAATATAACCAGCAGCAAAACCGGCTACCAAAGCACCAAGGAAAGCTGAAGGAATATCTCCGCCGGGAGCTGCAAAAGTAGCACCTGTTGATGCAAGAGCACCACCTACAAAACCAACTGCAAGACCTGGACGGTCAGCAATACTCTGAGCAATGAAACCTGCAAGAATAGGAAGCATGAAGCCGAATGCAACGCCGCCTATTGTCTTAAACCATGCAGCAACCGGTGTGTTTGAACCAAAGTTGCTAGGATCAATTGAATAATCATCAAGAAGGAATGCGATAGCAATCAGGATACCGCCACCAATAACGAATGGAAGCATGTGTGATACACCATTCATAAGGTGCTTGTAAAGCTGTCTTCCGATTGACTCGTTTGCTGTATCAGAAGTCTTTGTTACAGCGCCTGTGTGCTTGTAGTGAGTTGTCTCGCCGTCTGTTGCCTTCTTGAGAAGAGCTTCAGGATTGTGGATGGCTTCCTTGGTAGAAGTAATGATAACTTCCTTGCCATCGAATCTTCCCATATCGATGTTCTTGTCGCAGGCAATGATGATTGCATCTGCCTCAGCAATTTCGCTTGCTGTAAGAACGTCTTTAGCGCCTGCAGAACCGTCTTTCTCAACCTTGATTGAAAGACCCATTTCTTTTGCCTTAAGCTCGAGAGCTTCAGCTGCCATGAAGGTATGAGCGATACCTGTAGGACATGCTGTAACACCAAGGAGCTTTTTAGGAGCCGGAGCAGGAGCTGCTGCAGCAGCCTTCTTAGCGGCTTCTTCTTTATCTTTTTCTGCTTCCTTGGCATCGATGATGCTAAGGAACTCTTCTGGAGTCTTAGCTTCGAGAAGTTTTGCAGCAAATGACTGATCCATAAGAAGAGTCATGAGCTTTGAAAGAACCTCGAGGTGAGTATCTGCTGCTGTATCAGGTGCAGCGATCATAAAGAACAGTTTACTTGGATTTCCGTCAAGTGACTTGTAGTCTACGCCTGCCGGAACAGTCATAGCTGAAAGACCTGGATTTGCTACAGCAAATGATTTAGCGTGTGGAACGGCGATTCCCATTCCGATAGCTGTAGATCCTTTTTCTTCTCTTGCGAGAATTGCTTTTTTGAAAGCAGATACGTTGTTAAGATTACCAACCTTCTCATGTAAATCGATCAGAGCGTCAATAGCTGCGTTCTGGTCAGCGACAGAAGCGTTGATGCTTATGCCATCTTTTTTGAGTAAATCTGTGATTTTCATTAGTCCCTCCTTTACGGGTTTTTCCCCATTTACCTTGTACCTTTTTTCTTTATATAAAGAGTGGATTACACTCACTTATATCCATTAAAGCTTAGAGTAGAGCTCTTTGATTGCCTCACCTGTTGCCAGGTCATCAGAGAAAGCAGTAGCGCTTCCTGCTGCGGTTCCCATCTTGAGAGCTTCTCCGTAGTCGTGAGCCCTCATATAGCCTGCAACAAAACCTGCAACCATTGAATCACCGGCGCCTACTGAGTTACGAACCTGTCCCTTTGGAACACCTACTCTGAATTTCTCACCGGTTTCAGTGATGAGCATTGCGCCGTCTCCGGCCATGGAAATAAGTACATTTCTTGCGCCCATTTCCTGTAGTTTTTTAGCGTGAGTTTCGATTTCATCGTCTGTCTTAAGAACAGTTCCGAACATTTCTCCAAGCTCATGGTTGTTGGGCTTAATGAGAAATGGGTGGTATTTAAGAACGTTCTTTAAAAGATCTTTGGTGGCATCCACAACAGTATTGATCTTTCTGTCTGACAGCTTTTCAAGAATCTTTTCATAAATATCGCTTGGAAGTGAATTTGGAATGCTTCCTGCCAGGATGATCGTGTCACCGTCCTTAAGGGCATCAAGCTGTGAAAAGAGCTTGTCGATGGCTTCCTGTGGAATCTTAGGACCCTGGGCATTTATCTCTGTCTCAGCAGCGCCCTTAATCTTGACATTGATTCTTGATATTCCCTCAGGAAGCTCAATGAAATCAGCCTTGATTCCTTTTTTGTTAACGCTTTCTGCAATGGCCTTACCGGTAAAACCGGCTACAAAGCCAAGTGCGGTGTTCTCAAGTCCGAGATTCTGCAATATGGTAGAAACGTTTATTCCCTTTCCGCCAAAGTAGCATTCCTCTGAATCTGAGCGATTAGTCATCCCCGGGAGCAGTTCCGATCCCATGCGCACAACGTAATCAATTGCGGGATTAAAGGTAATTGTGTAGATCATTTTTTCTCCTTGTCTCCATCGTTAACATTTTTGATGATTGTTTTACTGCTGTAGTTCTTAGAAACTTCACTGTCAGTGATGATGCAGCAGTTAGGTATCTCGGCAAAGGTCACTGAGCTTACTTTGCCAAATTTGGTGTGGTCAGCCAGTATATACGAAACATAAGCATGTTTGACAGCTTCCTGTTTGACCAGCGCCTCATCTACATCAGGTGTTGTATAGCCTGCATGCAGTGATATTCCGTTTGTTCCCATGAAAGCCTTGGTAAAGTGATATTTGCTGATGCCTTCTATACAGTCAGGGCCGATAATGGCCTCTGTGGTAGGTTTGCATCTGCCACCAATGATCATGGTGTTAAGACCTTTTTCCAAAAGCTTCTTGGCATGAACGATTCCGTTTGTGATGTACTTAGCCTTGGTATTGGTTATGTATTTGATCATCTCAAGGGTTGTAGTACCTGAATCAATGTAAACAAAATCGTCATCGTGAATCAGTGAAGCAGCATATCTGCTGATAGCTTCCTTTTCCTCTATATTAAGCGCCGCTTTGGCTGAAACACTTGGCTCAAAGGTATTCACGTCGCTGTCTGAAACTGAAGTGGCTCCGCCGAAGACCTTGATTATTCGCTTTTCATCGTGAAGCGTGGCCAGATCTCTTCGTATTGTCGCAGCAGAGGCACCAAATTCCTCCATAAGCTCTGCAACTGTTACAGCATTTTTTTCATTTATATATGAAACTATTAAATCCTGGCGTTCCTTGGTGAGCATTTATGTTTCCCCCTGATGTAAAAAGAAAATTATGAGAGCTGTGATCAGTTATCTCGAAATGTCTGTGAAAACAACAATAAAGATTGATTGCTTTTCAATTACAGTTGAATCATAACATGAATGAAAATCAAAAACAATCAAAATTAATCACAAACAATCAGTTAAAATTTTATGAATTAATCATAAAAAAACAACAAACAATCACAAACGCTCAGCACGATCATTAAAACGCGCATGGTAAGAGGAGTCCCAACTCAGTTCTAAAGTATTAAAAAACAATAAAGCTTTATCATTAAAGCGTAAACATTCTTTACAAGAGTGCGGCTGAAATATTAAAATGATATTAGAGTTTTTCTACATTAAAGCTTTAGGAGGTGCTGATTTTGGAAGATATGAATTTAACCCAGGAACAGATAGATATCATTGGTGAGATCGCAAATATCAGTATGGGTAATTCCGCAACCACTTTGAGTATGATGGTTAATAAAAAGGTTGATATCACTACTCCTAATGTAAAGATGATTAAGAGAAGTGAAGCTTTGGATGATTATGAGAAGACCTGTATCTTTGTACAGATCCATTATGTTAAAGGACTTCAGGGAAACAACGTGCTTGTTCTGAAAGAGCATGATGTTAAGGTTATGACCGACCTTATGATGGGCGGTGATGGAACCAATACTGCAGGAGAGATTACAGAACTTCATCTTTCTGCGGCTTCTGAGGCTATGAATCAGATGATGGGGACAAGTGCAACATCTCTTTCATCTATGCTCGGTGTACCTACAGATATCAGTACACCTGTAGTTAATCAGATTGATGTTGAGAGTATCAAAGTTTTTGAAAAAATGTTTGATACTACCTATGATAAATTTGTTAAAATAGCATTTAGGATGACAATAGGTGACCTTATTGATTCCATCATGGTACAATTGTATCCGGTGCAGTTTGCAGTGGACATGTGCCAAAAATTTATGAATAAAGGACAGTAATACTTACAATGAATAAGGCAGAAACATTAGAGATCAAGAAACAGTTTACACCGGACAGATGCACAATAGATCACATTTGCGGATGCTATGTTGATCACGAAAAGAACAAGAGACTTACTTTTAGAAAGGCCTTTGGACAACTACCAGAGGAGGAAATGTTCAAATATCTCGACATTTTCCAGCATACACTTGCAGGTACTTTTGGCAAGAACCTTATTAGTCTTGAGTTCCCTCTAGACCAGGAACAGCCAGGAGGGACTCAGGATTTTCTTTTGACCTTAAGGAACTCAAGACTGGAAGACGATGAGCTTGTTGAGGAATGCTACGACAAGATCATTGCCAATTATGTTAATGGTGAGAACTACTATATTATTCTGGTTCATGCTGTATATGATATTCCCGGCGTTACAAGCGATGGAATTGAGATGGAGGATGCTTCTGACAAGATTTACGACTACATTCTCTGCAGCATATGTCCGGTTAAGCTTTCCAAGGCAGGCCTTGGCTATAATGAGTCCAAGAACTCTATTGAGGAAAGATACCGTGACTGGATAGTAGAAGGGCCTACCAAGGGATTTCTTTTCCCTGCATTTATAGAAAGAGATACAGATATCCATAACATGCTGTATTTCACCAAGAAGCCTGACGACCTTCAGCCTGAATTTGTGGAGGCAATGTTCGGAGGAGTAGCACCAATATCTGCGCCGGAGCAGAAGGATCTTTTTGATGCGGTAGTTCAGGATGCTATAGGCGAAGATGCGGACTACGACATTATGAGAAACATTCACGACAACTTGAATGATATGATTGAGGATCATGAGGGAGACCCGGAGCCTTTAGAGCTAACCAAGAAGGACGTTAAGCAGCTTCTTCAGGATAGCGGCGTTGCCAAAGAGCGTCTTGAGTATTTTGACAAGACCTATGAAAAGTGCGCAGGTGATGAGGATTATCCGCTTCTTGCCAGCAACCTGGTTACCAAGAAGTTTGATATTGAGACTCCTGATGTTGTTATCAAGGTTAAACCGGATAGAACAGACCTTGTTGAATCTAAGATTGTAGATGGAAGGCAGTGTCTTGTAATTGCCGTTGATGATCACATCGAGGTTAACGGAATCAATGTTCGGACCTTTATGAACAAGTAATGTAATCATGCAATTTGCGCAGCAATTAACAGCACCGGAGACGATACATGATTCAACTGGCAATCGTAGAAGACGAAGATTCATATGCAAACCAGCTAATTGAATATATTAATCAGTATCAGGCTGAGAGTGGTAACTATTTCAAAATCTCAAGATTCTCCGATGGAGATGAGATAACCCATGATTATAAGGGGCAATTTGACATTATCCTGATGGATATTGAAATGAAGCTCATGGACGGCATGACTGCGGCAGAAGAAATAAGGAAGCTTGATAGTGACGTAGTCATAATGTTTATAACCAATATGACAAACTATGCAATAAGAGGCTATCAGGTAGATGCCCTTGACTATGTGCTTAAGCCCGTCAGCTACTTTGCATTTTCCCAGAAACTTGGAAGAGCCATCAGCAAGATGCGCAAGTCTTCATCCAAGATCATATCAGTGGATACGCCTTCCGGCGTGAGAAAGCTCGATATAGACAATATCTTCTATATAGAAAGTGAAGGTCATAATCTCACCTTTTATACAACAGGTGGAGATTTTACTATAAGGGCCAAGATAGGTGATTTTGAGGAGCAGCTTTCACCCTACTATTTTTTCAGAAGCAATAAGGGATATTTGGTAAATCTCAAATTTGTGGATGGGGTAGAAAACGGCGCCTGCATTATTGCCGGTAAGCAGCTTCTTGTCAGCAGAGCCAGGAAAAATGATTTCATGTCTGCACTTACTGATTACATGGCGTCTTTGCCATAAACGGGTTATTTATGGATACTATTTATCAAGACATACCCAGAATATACACAGCCATTGCTGAATGGCTTGCATGCCTTACCTATTGCATGGTCATGAAGCGCAAGATCAAAAACGAGGATTTTATCCTTGTGACGATTTTGTGCCTTATTGTTCAGAGTATGTTTCTGGTTCTTACCAAGGGACTTCCGGTGGCTTTCTGGATTCCCTGTATGCTTATAGCTGTTGGCATCATGTATGCTTACATGGCGTTTACTTGCGATGACAGTAGGAATGTTATTGGGTACTACTGTGCAAGGGCATTTTTACTCGCTGAGCTTGCAGCATCCCTGGAATGGCAGCTTGCATGCTTTTTCAGAAATATGACAAGCTCCATTTGGGTTCAGGCTCTGATCTTAATAGGGGTATATACCCTTGTTTTTATCTGGGCTCATTATATGGAGGTTGGTATTACAAGAGGTGTATTCCAGCTTGAGATCAACAACCGTGAGCTATGGGCGGCTATTGTTATCGCAGTATTGGTGTTTGCTTTTAGTAATCTTAGTTTTGTATTCAGTAATACTCCGTTTTCCGGAGGCCTTGCTGCAGATATTTTTTATATCAGAACTCTGGTTGATATTGCGGGTATTATGATTCTGTATGTTTATCAGAGCCGTATTTGTGAACTTTTGGCGGAAAAAGAACTCCGAAACATTCATTCTATGCTAAAGGCCCAGTACGATAAATACAGAAACTATCAATCCACCTTTGAAATTATTAATATGAAGTATCATGATCTTAAGCATCAGATCGCCGGACTTCGTGCAGAGATGAGCGATGATGAGCGTAAAAAGTGGATTGACTCTCTGGAACAGGAACTTGAATCCTATAGTCCTGAACTTGAAACAGGCAACAGTGTTTTGGATACACTTATTGCCGGTAAGATGATGAACTGCCGAGCCAACAACATTAAGATAACCTGTGTTGCAGACGGCGATATTCTGGATTTCATGCATGTTACTGATATATGTACTATTTTTGGTAATGCCCTTGATAATGCTATTGAGAGCGTAACTTTGATTGATGATCCGGAAAAGAGACTGATCCATCTTTCTCTTTCCCAGAAAAGGAACTTTATACTGATTCAGATAAATAATTACTGCGAGAATACAATTGAAATTAAGAACGGTTATCCTGTTACTACCAAGGCAGACAAGGGAAATCATGGATTTGGGCTAAAAAGTATCAGGTATACTGTCGAAAAGTACCATGGAACACTTAATTTTAACCTCAATGACAACTGGTTTGAGTTAAAGATGCTGATTCCAAAGGGGAACAAAGTATGAATCTGCAGGCGGTAGCAATAGCGGATTTCATGGGCTTTCTGATGCTGATTGCGATGCTCATCAGCAGCCATGTTCGCAGATCCGCAAAAAGAGATGAATTCAGAATATTTACCATGATAGCAATCATGTCTGCGGTAGCATGCGTTGTTGATTTTTTGGTGTTTTACAGTGATGGTAAAGAAGGACCTCTTTTCAGAGTCATAAATCTCTTAGGCAATACCTATTGTTTTATTACTAATCCTGTGTTTGTCGTGGGCTGGTGCATGTACACAGATCTTAAGCTATACAAATCAAGGGCCAGAATCAGGAAAAGATATAAATATGTATCTATACCGGCTTTTATCTTAATCTTTGCGGCTCTTCTTAACATGTTTGTTCCTATCGTCTTTTACATGGACGAATCCAATGTATACCATCGATTGCCATTTAGCTATGTATTCTATATTGTAGAGTTCTGTTACATGTTATACAGCGTAGCTTTGGTGCATAAATATGAGGAAAGATATGGCAAGGTCAGATTTTTCCCTATTTATCTTATGATAGGCCCTATTATAGTAGGATGTGTCTTGCAGGCGATATTCTATGGGATATCTCTGATCTGGATATCACTTGCCATAGGTATCACTGCTATATATATGTCCATGCAGAATGAGTTTTCCTATCTGGATACACTCACAGGTCTTTATAACAGAGCGTATTTGGACTATCTCCTTGAAAGCCATTCCAAGGATCCTGGAAGCCACATGGGCGGAATCATGATTGATGTGGACTTTTTTAAAAAGATAAATGATACCTTCGGACATTCTACCGGAGATGAGGCCCTTATAGACTGCGCAAGAGTAATAACACTCAGTAAACCGGATAAGGCCATGGCTGTCAGATTTGCCGGAGATGAGTTTATTCTTATCATGAAAGACAGCACTGATGAATTTATGCAGAAAGTTATAAGGGATATAAGGGATGAGGTAGATCTTTTCAATGATACTGAGGGCCGCCAGTATAAGCTGTCACTTTCCTTGGGATATGCGCTATATGATCCGGAAAAAGACAATATAGATAGCTTCTTTAAGCATATGGATGACAATATGTATGAGGAAAAGATAAGGAAGCACGCCAAGAGAGAGTGAATCATGCATACTATGTGAACCATGCAGACTCGGAACAATTAAATAAAAATGCATTTCATGACAAAAAGCGTACCGTTTATGACAAAAACGGCACGCTTTATTTTTGCGTGTTAATCTCTTACTGTAAGCGCTGCTGCGAGTGTGTCATGCGGCAGTCAAACACGGGTTTTGGTCCTGACCAGTCCACTACCTATTATGAAAAGGGAGGTTCAATCTATGTTATCTATCAACATGGCGGACGTCATCAACGTCCTCAATTCAATCAAGTCTTATTTGATTGCTATTGGTGTGATAATTGCGGTTGCTATCGTTATCATGATCGCAGTTATGAAACTCAAGAAGTCAACTAAGAAGCTTGTAAGAGGCACAGCACTTGTTGCTATGCTTACTGGTATTGTTGTATGTGTGAATATGATCCTGACAGGACCTATGAGCACAATGCTTGATCTTGTAAGCGGAAAGGGAACCATCAGCAAGCAGACTTCTGATGAGACAACTGTTCTTGCTCAGGATATTGCAAGAGAAGGCATCGTACTTCTTGAAAATGATTCTAATACTCTTCCAGTAGCTTCTGGAAGCAAACTTAATGTTTTTGGATGGGCTTCAACAAATCCTATCCTTGGTGGCGCTGGTTCAGGTGCTCTTAACGATGCTTATGACACTATTGATCTTCTTGCTTCACTTAAGAGTGCAGGAATTGAGACTAATGAAGAACTTACTAAGTTCTATACAGACTACAAGGCTGACAGACCTGTAGTTGGAATGTGGAATCAGGATTGGACACTTCCTGAACCAAATGTATCTCTTTACACAGATTCGCTTATATCTAATGCAAAGAGCTACTCAGATACAGCTATGATCGTTATCAGCCGTTCAGGCGGTGAGGGTGCTGACCTTCCAGCTAACATGACAGCTGTTGTTGATGGTTCATTCAAGGATGGAACTACATATACAGCAGGAACTTATGACGATACTCTCAACGAGGGTAACGACTGGGATGCAGGTGATCACTATCTTCAGCTTACAAACAGAGAGGAAGAGATGATCGACCTTGTATGCGCTAACTTCGACAAGGTTATCCTTGTATATAACGGAGCTAATGCTTTTGAGCTTGGATTTATCAAGGATCATCCTCAGATCAAGTCAGTTCTCTGGGCAGCAGGTATGGGACACGTTGGTATGAAGGCTCTTGGAGAGATTGTTACCGGCGAAGTTAACCCGTCAGGCAGAACTATCGATACTTATGTTTACAACATGAAGGAAACACCATGGTGGAACAACTTTGGTGACTTCAACTACACAAACATGGAAGATTTTGCCTATGTTTCAACAGGATTCACAGGTGTTGAGACCAAGGCAGAAGTAAGCTTTATCAACTATGTTGAAGGCATCTATGTTGGCTATAAGTTCTATGAGACAGCAGCAGTTGAAGGTCTCATTGATTATGACAGCATTGTTCAGTATCCATTTGGATATGGACTTTCATACACATCCTTTGAACAGACAATGGGTGATATTACAGAGTCAAACGGAACAATTTCCTTTGATGTTACTGTAACAAATACAGGTTCAGTTGCAGGTAAGGACGTTGTAGAGGTTTACTACAATCCTCCTTATGAGAATGGCGGAATTGAGAAGGCTTCTGCAAACCTTGTAGAATTTGCCAAGACTTCAATGCTTGAGCCTGGAGCTTCTGAGACAATCACTATCTCTTTTGCAGCAGAAGATATGGCTTCTTATGATTACCAGAATGCTAAGGCATATGTTCTTGATGCAGGTGATTATGAGATCTCTATCAACAAGGATTCTCACAATGTGATCGATTCCAGAACATACTCAGTTGGAACAACTGTTACTTATGACGGAACAAACAAGAGAGAGAGCGACAAGATTACAGCTACAAACACATTTGATTTTGCAAATGGTGGTCTTGAATATCTTTCAAGAGCAGATGGCTATGCTAATTATGCCAAGGCTACAGCAGCTCCTACAGATTACAATATGCCTGCAGATGCTAAGGCTACTTTCTATAACATCAGCAACTACCTCACACCAGAGGCTACAGCAGCTGACGAGGATCCAAACGCAGCAGCAGTTACAACAGGCGCTACAACAAGCCTTACACTTAAGGACCTTCGTGGCGTAGCTAAGGATGATGCTAAGTGGGATGAGCTTCTTAACAGCATGTCACTTGATGATATGAACGCTCTTATTTCTCTTGGCGGATACCAGACAAACTCAGTTGAGTCAATCGGTAAGGTTCGTACAAATGACTGTGACGGCCCTGCTTCTATCAACAATAACTTCACAGGCGTTGGATCACTTGGATTCCCTGTAGGTGTTACAATTGCAGCTACATTCAACAAGGATCTCGCTTATTCATTCGGTGATTACATCGGTAAGATGGCTAACGAGATGGATGTATCTGGTTGGTATGCACCAGCTATGAACATTCACAGAACAGCCTTTGCAGGACGTAACTTTGAGTACTACTCAGAGGATGGTGTTCTCTCAGGTAAGATTGCTTCTGAGGCTACTAAGGGCTCATGGGCAAACGGAGTATATGCTTACGTTAAGCACTTTGCATTCAACGACCAGGAAGGCAACAGATGCGACATGCTCTGCACATGGACTAATGAGCAGGCAGCTCGTGAAATCTACTTAAAGCCTTTCGAAATCTCAGTTAAGAATGTTGAGATGACAGCAGTTATGTCTTCCTTCAACTACATTGGTAACCGTTGGGCAGGTGGATGTAAGGAACTTCTTAAGACAGTACTCAGAGATGAGTGGGGCTTCAATGGCTTCGTTCTTACTGACTACTTCGGAGTATATGGCTACATGTCATCTGACCAGGCTATCAGAAATGGTACAGACTGTATGCTTGTTAACTATCCAACAGCTACAAACAATGTTCAGTTCAGAGATACAAACGGAGCTCAGCAGGCTATGCGTGAGGCTACCAAGAACATTCTCTACACTGTAGTTAACAGCCGTGCATATGCACCTGAGAATCTCAAGGAAGGTATGGCTTCATGGAAGATTCTCATGATCGTACTTGATGTTGTATTCGGCGCACTTATGGTTTGCCTTATGGCTGTATTCTGCAAGAACTTCAAGAAGAACAGAGAAAAAGAGGCAGCAGCTGAGACAGCACAGCAGTAATTATTCAGCTACTGAATAAACAATAAATTTAATGCAGGAATCTTAGGCGGTGAGAAGGTTCTCGCCTGCCTAAGATTCCATATTGTAAATAAAGGTAATGCGAGGGAAAAAATGAAATATCAAGATATCATTGAGAAGATGACAATCGAAGAGAAGGCTGCTTTTTTAAGTGGTAAGGGTGAATGGCAGACCAGAGATTTTGAGAGACTTGGAATTCCTTCAATATTCTGTTCTGATGGCCCTCACGGTATCAGAAAGCAGGCTGGAGCAGGAGATCATCTTGGACTTAACGAATCAGTTCCTGCGACATGCTTCCCTACAGCAGCAACAATCGCAAACAGCTGGGATGAAGAGCTGGGCGAAGAACTAGGTAAGACTCTTGGCGAAGAGGCAATGGCAGAAGGCGTAAATGTCCTTCTTGGACCGGGACTTAATATCAAAAGAAGTCCTCTTTGCGGAAGAAACTTTGAGTATTTTTCAGAAGATCCATATCTTGCAGGTAAAATGGCAGCATCTTACGTTAAGGGAATCCAGTCCCAGGGCGTTTATGCATGTCCCAAGCACTTTGCGGTGAACTCTCAGGAGCTTCGTCGTATGGCTATGAATTCAGTTCTTGATGAACGTACCTTAAGAGAGATATATCTGACTGGTTTTGAAATTGCTGTAAAAGAAGGTAAGGCCAAGACTATCATGTCAGCGTACAATGAGGTCAATGGCACATATGCCAACGAAAATAAGCATCTTTTGACTGATATCCTGAGAGACGACTGGGGATTTGACGGAATAGTAATTACAGACTGGGGCGCATCCAATGATCATGCCCTTGGCGTGGCAGCAGGTTCCAACCTTGAGATGCCTAATCCAGGTCTTGATTCTGCAAGAGAGCTGATTGCAGCTGTAGAAAGCGGCAAGATCAGTATCGCTGACGTGGACGCAAGAGTAGATGAACTCTTAGATGCAGTCATGACATTGTATGTTAATGCCCAGAATAAGCCAAGTGACTTTGATAAGCCAGCACACCATGCAGTAGCTAGAAAAGCTGCAGCAGAGAGTACAGTTCTTTTGAAAAACGAGGGTAATATCCTTCCTCTTAAGCCGGGTTCAAAGGTAGCTATTATTGGTGATTTTGCATTTGTTCCAAGATATCAGGGAGCAGGCTCATCACTTGTTAATCCTACTAAGATAGAGACAATATCTGAAGTTATCGGTAACTATGATCTTCAGGTTATTGGTTCTTCCAGAGGCTATTCACGTAATGGTGAAGAGGATGCTGCAACCAAGAAGGAAGCCCTTGATATCGCATCAAGAGCTGATATAGTTCTTTTCTTCTTCGGACTTAATGAGGACAGCGAGTCTGAAGGTATGGACAGAACACACATGAGAATTCCTCAGAATCAGATCAATCTCCTTCAGGAGCTTGGACAGGTTAACAAGAACCTTGTAGGTGTTATCAGCGCAGGTTCTGCTATTGAGATGCCATGGCATCACTATTTCAAGGCAATCCTTCACTGCTACCTCAATGGACAGGCCGGGGCAGGCGCAGCTATGGATATTCTCACAGGTGGAGTTAACCCATCCGGTAAGCTTTCAGAGACTATCCCAAGACGTCACGAGGATACTCCTGCATACCGTTATTATCCAAGCTCACAGAGAACTTCAGAGTACAGAGAAAGCTTATATGTTGGCTATAGATATTATGACACCGCAGATATTCCGGTTCTTTATCCATTTGGATTTGGTCTTTCTTATACAAAGTTTGAATATAGTGATCTTGAAGTTAAGGAGAACGGCGTAAGCTTTAACATCAAGAATATTGGTGAGATGGAAGGAAAAGAAATTGCACAGCTCTATGTTTCACTTCCGGGTGCCAAAGTATTTAGACCTAAGAAGGAACTTAAGGGCTTTGCAAAGGTTTCATTAAAACCCGGTGAGAGCAAGAAAGTTGAGATTTCTTTTGACGATAAGACCTTCCGTTACTGGAATGTTAAGACTAACAGGTGGGAAGTAGAAGGCGGACAGTATCTGATCAGAATCGGTGCAAGCAGTGCTGATATCAGACTTGAAGGAGCTGTTACAAGACAGGCAACTACTACTGAACTTCCTTATGATGAAGCTGAGCTTCCTACATATTATAGCGGCAAGATTCAGAGCGTAGAGAACGCTGAGTTTGAGAAGCTTCTTGGAAGACCTATTCCTGATGGAAAGTGGAGTGGCCAGCTTACAAGTAATGATGCAATTTGCCAGCTCTATTATGCTAAGAGCGGTCTTGCCAGATTTGCTTACAAGCGTCTTACTGCAATGAAGAAAAAGGCTGATGAGAGCGGCAAGCCAGATCTTAATATCCTGTTTATCTACAACATGCCATTTAGAGCTATGGCCAAGATGACAGCAGGTGCTGTGAGCATGGATATGGTAGACGGAATCGTAGAACTTGTTAACGGTAAGTTCTTTGGAGGACTTGGTAAGATCATCAGCGGATACTTCCGAAACGGCAAGCTCAACAAGGAGTATGAGGCCAAGATAAAGAAGTAATGGAGGAATAAAAAAAATGAATTTTTGGAAAAACTTTGAGGAAAAACACCCAAAGATTGCTAAGTGGGTAAGAGAAGGAGGACTGTTTGTAATCGTTAGTAATCTGATTACTGTATTTAAGTATCTGCTTCTTACATTCCTTCCTGCAGCCTTTGCATTTTTAGGAGACAGAGCTTTCGGATGGCCGGGAATCCCTCTTACTATAGCCGGAGAGACCTTTGATTGGAATATTTTGGGCTACGATCAGGCTCATGGCGGTCTTGCTTATTTTACAGCATATATGATCGCAATGGTTATTGGAGAATGTATCAACTTCCCAATTCAGAAGCTCTTTGTATTCCGTAACCATGATAAGCCCGGCAAGCAGATTGCGTGGTACATCGTTGCATTTATTATCATCACCTGCATCGTTAACTCCATCAACTGTATCTGGGTTGCTGTAGCAGGTAAGTTTGTAAAGCCATTTATTTACAATATCGGAACAACTGTACTTAACGGCGGTGTCAGCATGGTAGTATTCTTCTTTGTTAATAAGATTATCTTCCCTGAGACCAAGAAAGAACAAGAATAAAACAGATATAATAACAAGAGTCCTGAAACATTGATAGATAATCGATGTTTCAGGACTTTTTTTGAATGAAAACCAGCTTTATTACTCTATTCTTACAACATTTCCGTAGATATATGTATACTTATTTCCATCTTTGCCTTTAAAGCAAGGAAACGAGTCATAATTATAAAATGCAGATATTTCCTTGGCGTTAACACATTCTGGGATGATCTCATTATCGCTCTCAGAAATAGAATAAAGAGTACCATCCATACAATAGTAAAGTTTTCCGGTGGTAGGACAGTATGTAAAATTAATATCTCTGTAATCATCGGCGCTTACAAGGTCAGTGCACTTATCGTTTCCATATTTACGGATCAGAGCTTTGTGATCATTAAGAGTAATTGACCTAACATAGATATTTGAATAATCCTGTGTTACAGCATATTCGGCAATATATTCCTTTTCGCCTTCGTTAATTAGTTTTTTATCATAACCATCCTTGTTTATATGAAGATTGTAGAGATCATCTTTTACATCACTTCTTCCAAAGCAGGCACCTTCGTAGACGTAGATAATATCAACGCCTTTATCGGTCACATTTACTACATAATCCTTATCTTTAATTTCAGAATAGCCAACAACAACCGGCTCTGATTGAAGGTCAGAAAAATAGTAAAAATCATCCTCATATGCCCGGATAAATAAAGGGAAAAAGCTATCTATGTCCAAGTATCTTTTAAAGTAATTGGTGGTAAATAGTTCTCCGTAATTTGCTATAAACATTCTATCAGGCTTGTGGTCCAAAATTTTTTTGGCCTGTTCCATTCCGCTATTAAAATACCATATAGCATCTTCATTCCAGTAATAGAATAGAATCTCGGTACAATCGTGGTTTATAACATAATGCTCACTTACATTTATATCACTAATACGGTCCATCTGTTCATCATGGTAATAATAGAGTTCTTTTTTATCATATAGTTCAAAGAACCCCTTCTTGCCCTCATCAGATATAGCAAGGGGTTTATAGCTCTCTTTGGTATACAGTATTGTACCGGTCTCGAAATTGAAGACTGTGGTGCCTCTTTTTGTAGAAAAGGCAATGGTTTCAAAGTCAGGAGATAAGACAGTGTGGTTTACCAAAGTATTGTAGTCAAGCTTTTCATCGAGTTCAATATCATAGTATGCTTCGCGGTTAGGATAAAATAAAACAAACTTTTTTTCTGAACTGCTTTCAAAAAGAATCTTCTCTCCATCTGGAGAAAACCGGCATCCTCCATAATGAATATCATCACTTATAATCACCGGAATCAGATTAGCATCAATATAATAGCTCCTGTTGTCATCTGAAATGATAGCGGCTGTAGAATTGCTGTTATAAATACAGCTAAAATCTGATTTATCAAGCTTTGTAAAGTTGTCATATATACGACCATCACTGCAATATACAACCTGATCAACGACAGCTATCGTTAAATCCAGCTCAGAATAATCTATATCTGCAGTTCCACCCATTTTTTTGGAATGCTCAACGACTTTAATGCCAGGAGATTTCTGATTTGTAATGTCTATATCCTTAGGATCCTTAAAATTCTCTTCCAGGAATACCAGGAGGAATGCAACTCCTACAAGGATAATTACTGTAGAAACGGTCATTGAGATTATTTGCTTGGTGCTTAGTTTGTTTGTGTTATTTCTCATATTTTTTTCCATCTGTTTTTCAAAATAGTTCTTTTGCTCTAAAGTATTATATTACTTTTTTCGTTTTTGGAGTGACTATATCTTGTGATTGCATAGGCGGTTGGAAATTAGTATAATTATCGAGTTTGTGATAGAAATTTTTTGCAGCATCTAATAAGAAGAAATTGTATGTATTCTTGGAGGAATACAGACTATCAGAACGAGTGTATAACTGATATCTGTGGTGAATAGATGAATAAAAGTAGTTGGGACTGGCTTGGAATAGAACCAACCAGTGATATAGATGAGATAAAAAGAGCATATGCCGAAGCGGCCAAGAAATATCATCCGGCGGAGCATCCGGAGGATTTTAAAAAGCTTCGTGACAGCTACAAAATGGCTGTAAGATATGCGCAGGGAGTTACAAGAGCAAATTCATACAGACAGACCTGGGATGAGTATGACGATCCTGATGAGGATAATCTTGACTTCAGTAATGCCCTGAAAAATGGCGAAGACCGAAGAGAAGATGCTCTTGATTTTAGCAAGATTTCCGATAATTCCAGGCTTTCCCAAAGGCAGAAGAGAATGCTTGCTTTTTCAAGGGATATGATGGCTATTGTTGCCACAAAGCCGGAAATCTACGGGAACAGAAATATAATTGAAACACTGTTTGGAGGATGGGCAAAGTCTCCGTACAAAGAGGAAATAACCCCTGAATTTATAGAGCATTTCCTTGATGTTCTGGGGGCTACGAGTAGTCTTTCAAAAGAATCAGTCAAAATCATTGATAGTGTACTGTTTGGAGATAGAACTAGCCAGGAATACACAGAACTTCGTTCAAGATTCCTGGCTACCCAGGTTGATATTGCAAATATCAAAATAAAAAGAAAAAAGGCTGATAACAAGCAAATCCTTAGCTTTTTCCTTGGATATGCCGATGCGGATACTTATTCGATTCCCTTTGGATACGTTCTTCCCGAGGGAATGTTCAAAAAGCATTTAAAGACAACAGTGTATCCGGTAAAAAATGTTCTGTTATTTACAGGCAAGAAAACGTGCTATTACTTTATCGAGGACTTAACCTGTAAGGTTGATAAAAAGACAGATGATCTTACTATAACTGACAGCAATAAAAAGGTCATTCTGAAAGTATCCTCCACTCATCAGGGCTATCAGTACCTATTGGGAAACCTTGCAAGATATGGATGCAGAATCCTTAGTGATGAGAAGCTTAATACAGAGGACTTTATATATCCATTAAAGAGCCTTAGAAAGGTATTTAACGCATACTTCAGTGAACTAAAGGTACTTGTTTTCTCATTCGTGGCTTCCTGGATAATTATCGGTGTTATGTGTACTCTGTTAGCCATAAGCTTATCCGTCAGTGACAGTGCGGTAGAAATATTGGTAAGACTCTTATCTATTTCAGGCATGTTTATCTGCTGGTTGCCGATCGTGATGTTTATGGTTTTCATAGTTCGTGTTGTGGCCGGAACTGTAAGTTTAGTGCAGTTAATCCCGGTAATAGCAGAAATTGCCAGCGATATTAAGAGCGGAGAAGCTTATTATGTGCGTGGATCTCAGGTCTTCATATTCAGTAGATTCATTGTCTGGTGTAATAGCTCAACATATTCTGTGCAGAATATAGAGAAGATCAGCAGTTATAATCTTTATGATTCGGGAGACTTTAATCGCCCGGCTTTTATTAAAATTGTTACTACCATGGGAACTAATAAGACCCTGTATGTCAGACACTTTGAACCTGCCAAGGCAGTCAATCATCTCATCTTACAGAGATTGGAACGCAGGAAAAATCAGGCATTTTCCGATGCCCTTAACAGGAAATACGAAAAGCTTAAAAAGAAAAAGTTTAGGCCATTACTTAGCCCATTCCTTCTTGATAGGAATATGAGGGATACCTATCAGATGATGGCACTTGTTATACCATTAGCAGTAACGGTTAACGTATTCTTTGCGATTGACATTACCATGGGAAAATACGTTGGCGGATATGACATGTTTTATTACAAATATCTGTGTTTCTCATCATTACTGATTCTGGTAGGAATGGTAAGCCTTATTCCTATCTGGAGCTTTAGAAGATACTCATCAGAAAGACTGATTGACGTAGGAATACAGATTAAGCATTATCCATCCTACTATGACAGGGTTTATGGAATCTATGTTACCGGTAAATACTTTGTATCTGTCAATTACTGGATGCTCGAGATAATTCCTGTAAGTGAAATAGAGTCCATTACAACCAGAATACAGGATGGCAAAAAAAATATAGTGATCACCACAAGTGATGGCAAAAATCATGTCTTTGGTAAAAATAAGTCAGTAGATCCAAGGATAAATGCGGAGTGCATAAATACAATTATGGCCAAGTACAAGGAACTCACATCAAAATGTGCGTGAGTGACGACCAAATAGAAGCGTAACAGTACGCATAAAATATATGTAATTGGGAGAGAGTAAAGAAAAATGATAGTGGGAATTGATCTGGGTACCACCAACTCTTTGGTGAGTGCCTGGACAGATGAGGGAATAGTTCTTATTCCTAATGAATTTGGGGAATATCTTACACCCTCCGTTGTATCTTTTGACAATGGAGAGGTGATCGTGGGTAAGACAGCCAAAGAAAGGCTTATCACAAATCCGGACCAGACAGTATGTGAATTCAAGAGACAGATGGGAAGGAACGTGAAGTTCGACCTGGGAAGAGCAGGCTCCTATACTCCTATTGATCTTTCTGCAATCGTTCTGAAAAAGCTTATTGCTGATGCAGAAAAGTTTTTGGGAGAAAAAGTGGACTCTGCCGTAATTAGTGTGCCTGCTTACTTTGATGACCATCAAAGAGAGGCAACGAGACTTGCCGGAGTAAGAGCGGGAGTTAAGGTTACACAGCTTATAAATGAGCCGTCAGCAGCAGCTCTTTCTTATCACTTTGAACATATGGATCAGGACGAGAAGTTCATTGTCTTCGACTTTGGCGGCGGAACACTGGATGTTACTGTAGTTGATGCCTTTGCCAATATGGTTGAGATCTGCAATATTTCAGGTGATAACGCTCTTGGCGGAAAAGACTTTAACGAAGCAATAGCCCTTGATATCTGCAGCAAATTTGGTATCGACTGGGAGAAGCTTGATAAGAAGAATAAGGCGGTTCTTATAAACTGCGGCGAAAGCATTAAGATAAGGCTTTCAAGCGATGATAAGACCAAGACAATGATAAATGCTCAGGGTCAGGAATATGAGTATGAACTTGATCAGCAGAGATTCATTGATATATCAGCATCTATCTTTAGAAGACTTACCATCGTCCTTAAGAGGCTTATGAATGATGCCTGTCTTTCTCCTGAGGATATCGCAGGTGTAATCATGGTTGGTGGATCTTCCAAGATGCCAAGCGTAAGGGCTTATATGGAATCTCTTTTCCCGGGCAAGATTAAAGTTGATCCAAACGGAGATGTATCTATCTGCCGCGGAGCGGGTATTGTCACAGGAATTGCTCTTAGAAAAGATGACGTAAAAGACATAGTTATGACGGATATCTGTCCATTCTCCCTTGGAATTGACGTAATAGGAGATAAGATGTCTGTTATTATTCCCAAGAACCAGATACTTCCTGCAAGTAAGATGGGTAGATACTATACTGCTACCAATATGCAGAAAAAGCTCCAGTTTAACATCTATCAGGGAGAAAAGCTCAAGGCATCCAATAATTTGAAACTGGATACCATCGAGTTTGACGTTCCTCCAAGACCAAAGGGAGAGGTCTATGCGGACGTGAGATTCTCCTATGATCTTAACGGTATTTTTGATATTGATATTTATTGCCCTGCCAATAACACCGAGGTTCACAGAAGCAGAGGTGCTCAGGAGGGAATTGATCAGGACAAGCTTATCGATATTAAGCTTAGGATGGATGAGCTTAAAAAGGATCCAAGAGAAATTCCTGAGATCAAGTACCTGCTTGAGAAATCCGCAAGACTCTATGAAGAAGGCAATCAGTATCAGAGAGAAGTCCTTAGAAATGAAATTGAAGGCTTTAACAATTTCCTTGATAGTGCTTCAATCATTGACTGCAAGAAGGCTGCAATGATGTTCTCACTTAAACTTGAGAGAATTGAGCAGAGTATGTTCAGTTTTGAAACTGAGACAGAGAATTTATGGAAACAGTACATCGAAAGCGAACTTGACGGAGACTGCGAGGAGGACGACGAGGAAGATAAGGCTGATTAAAGCTAGCTTTACAGATTTGAGGATTTAAGAAATGGCAATACATTACAACGCATTTATTTCGTACAAGCATGCAGAACTTGATAATAAGGTTGCTGCTGCGATTGAGTGGGATCTTGAGCATTATCATATCCCCAAAAAGATTCAAAAAAAGACGGGTTACAAGAAGATTGAGCGAATCTTCAGAGATAAGGATGAGCTTCCCATCACAAGCGACCTTAGCGGTACCATAGAGGAGGCACTCTTTAACTCTGATTACCTGATAGTTTTGTGCTCTACCAACACACATCTTTCTACCTGGGTTGAGAGGGAGATTAAGCTCTTTTTACAGAATCATCCACAGGAAAATGTTCTCACAGTACTGGTGGATGGAGAGCCCCATGATGTTATCCCGGAGATGCTCCAGAACAGAGAAGTGGTAAGACAAAATGATAAGGGAGAGTCTGTTACAGTCTTTGAGCCTGTGGAGCCTTTGTCCTGTGACTATCGTCTTTCAAGGAGAGAGGCTAAGAGCGTAGAACTTCCAAGACTTGCAGCAACACTTATCGGCTGTTCTTACAACGAACTCATGAACAGACAGCGTCAGTACAAGATGAAAAGACTTACTGCAATCTTTTCAGGTGCTATGGCTTTGGCTGTCGGTTTCGGCGCATACATGTTTTACAGCAACGCCCGTATAAACGAAAACTACAGGCAGTCACTTATCAATCAGAGTAAGTTCCTGTCCAATGAATCCGACAGACTTCTTGATAATGAGCAGCGAATTGATGCGCTTCACCTGGCACTGGCGGCACTTCCAAGTGAAAAAGAACCGGATAGACCAGTTATTCCGGAGGCTGTAAGTGCTGTAAGTAAAGCTTCCCTTGCCTATGTTGCTAAGACCAGTTCCAATATTACTGCGGTCTGGGATTATACCATGCCTGATACTATAGAGAATTATATCGTAGATTATGATGGAAGTACTCTTGCTGCCAGAGACAGACTCCACAATGTAAAGGTTTGGGATGTTGACACCCACGAAGAAGTGTTTTCCTACGCTAATCCGGAGGATGATATTGATAATATAGCCTACATAGATAAAGACACTCTTTTGATGCTGAGTTCTTTCACATTAAGAGCTGTGGATGTTTATGATGGCAGTGTTAAATGGGAGTACGAGAGGTTCGAGAGTACATCTATTTCAGGTGAGCCACAGGTCATGGATGACGGAAGCGTTCTTGTGTCAACTTCGTCAAAAGGGCTTTATAAGCTGGATGTAAACGATGGATCAATTATTAAGAAATATACTACCAAGGCTGGTGACGAATATAGTGAAAGCGGTTCTTTTTACGGCTTTGAGCTTTCCGATGATCAAAAGAAGGTGATTCTTGGAGCTGCCACAGAAGGCTATCACGATACCATCATCAGGGTTATTGATTTGGAGACCGGCGTGGAATCTGAAGTGGATCTTGTAGCCCAGGGCTACATGGAGGAAGATGATGATATCCGTACCTTCAGGATTCTGGAAGACGGCTCTGTTATGTTGGCTATCGACGTAGATGATGGCTATGGTAACTACGGCTTCCTTAATATGAACGTTTTATCTACTTCTCACAAGAGCATTTACTGCTTTAATGAGGACCTGACTCTAAGATGGCAGCAGGATTTTGCCATGAATGCCATAAGCTATGATTCTAAATTTGTAGATATTATCGCAGAAAAGGCAGTTGGTTTCTTCTCCGGAAATAAGTTTAATGTCTGGGATCTTGCTACAGGTGAGCTACGTAATGAATATAACGTTAACGACAGTATTATTGCCGCTACCCAGAAAAAAGACAGAGGTTATCCAACTCTTTATACCAATATGGGTGGAATGGCTACTCCCGACAATTCAGAAGGCAGTGACAGCATTAGCGTCATGGATTATTTTGCGGATAATATCGAGAAGGTCAAGGTTTGGCAGGGCGTGTATACCTGGGCAAGAACCAGCCATAAGATCGTTTTCTATGCTACAAGTGTATATGACGAGAACTTTACCAAATTTTCAGATTCTCCTGAAATAAAATCTATTGTTGCTTCATATGGCAACTTGTCAGGAGACTATTTAACCTACATGGATGACGATGATGAGAATACTTACATCGATCTCTTTGATGCTTCAGAGAAAAAATATGTAGGTCGGATTCAACTTGGAGAGGGCACCAAGTATTACTACGACCTTATTGCAATTGATAATGGGAAAATATATGTCACCTGCGATAAGGACAGAACTTTAAAGCTTTTGATTGCTGATATCGATAGCCTCGAGGTTGAGGAAAGGGTGCTTCAAGAAGATTTTTCCTCATCATCAGGAATAGTTCCTGACTACAAGGATGGCAAGCTTATTTACTTTAACTATGGGGATTATGTCCATAAATCTGTGGTTATTTATGACATAGAAAAAGGCCATGATCTCAAGCAGTGGGGTATTGAGCAGGAATACGGCAGTGGAAGTCCGCAGACTATTTATTGCCCGGAAAAAGAGATTATTTATCAGACCGGTAAATATGATCAGATTGTTAATGCCACAACCGGTGAAGTTACTGAAGTTCTTCATTCTGCAAATTATCAGGGCACAACCAAAGTTGTTCTTGATGCTGAAAATGACAAGATACTTACCACCGATAACCAGGAAGTTGTGGTTTACAACATGGCGGCAGAGGAACTTTACAGCATCTCTACTCCTAATGTAGATGTGTTTGGAATGACCATTTACACTCCTGATACCAAGGATGCGGTAAAAGAGCTTTTGGTAGTTTATTCTGATGGGTATCTTTACAGATATAATGCGGAAACCGGCGAATATATAGGACAGTGTGAGCTTACCTACAGCTCAGTGTACAAGAATGCAGAGTTTTCTTTTGATATGGAAAAGAGACACCTGTTTGTTAATATGGGAGCCATTCTGAATATTGTAGATATTGATGACTGGTTCGAGATTACATATTTGACAACCTGCTTTGGCTATCACGACGCAACAGATTCCTTCATATGTTTTTCAAGAGACAAGGAGTCTACGGATAGTTTTATCGGCTACTTTAACCAGTACACTGTAGATGAACTGATTCAGAGGGCAAAAGACATGCTGAAGGGCTCAGAGATGAGTGAAGATTTAAAGAATTATTACGGAATTGGGTAATTAGAAGGATTATAGGGAAAATGGGTTTACATTATAATGCATTTATTTCGTACAAACATGCAGAGCTGGACAATAAAGTAGCGGCTGCAATTGAGTGGGATCTTGAGCACTATCATATCCCGGGGAAAATTCAGAAAAAGACAGGCTTTAAAAAGATTGAGAGGATATTCAGGGATAAGGACGAGCTTCCTATCACCAGTGACCTTAGTAATACTATAGAGGAAGCACTTTACAACTCAGATTATCTGATCGTTTTGTGTTCCACTAATACTCACCTGTCAACATGGGTTGAAAGAGAGATAAAGCTCTTTTTACAAAACCATCCACAGGAAAATGTACTTACAGTTCTTGTAGATGGTGAGCCCCACGATGTTATTCCGCAGATACTGCAGAACAGGGAAGAACAGAAATACAATGAAAAGGGCGAACTTGAAACGGTACTTACACCGGTTGAGCCCCTTTCCTGTGACTACCGTCTTCCAAGAAGAGAAGCAAAGAGTGTAGAGCTCCCAAGACTTGCGGCAACACTTATTGGCTGTTCCTATAATGAACTTATGAACAGACAGCGTCAGTACAAGATGAAAAGACTTACTGCGATCTTTTCAGGAGCTATGGCCCTTGCTGTGGGCTTTGGCGCATACATGCTCTACAGCAATGCAAGGATTAATGAAAATTACAGACAGTCACTTATCAGTCAGTCTAAGTATCTGGCTAATGCTTCCAGTCAGTATCTATCTGACGATAAGAGAATTGACGCCTTGCAACTGGCTCTTGCGGCTTTGCCTAGCGAAGATAACCCTGACAGACCAGTAGTTCCGGAGGCGGTGAGTGCTATAAGTAATGCCACCATGGCCTACAAAGTTGAAACCGGCGGAAATATTACTGCTACCTGGAATTACACCATGCCGGATACTGTTCATAATTATGAAATTGACAAGGACGGTTGCTCATTTACGGCATTGGACAGATCCAAGAATCTTAAGGTGTGGAATCGTGAGACCCATGAGCTTTTGTATGAGTATAGTTCTGTAGACAAGGAAGTTAAGTACTATGGATACATTGCACCGGATGTGCTTCTTATCTGCAGCAGCGAATATATGCAGGCCGTAGACGTATTGAATGGAACGATTAAATGGGAAAGAGAAAGTCTTGCCGAAGGTGATGAATTATTCTACAACATCACTGAAAAGCCGGTAGTTATGAAGGATGGCTCCGTTTTGATCGGCACCTACTGTAATGGATTATATAAGCTTGATCCTGAGGATGGCTCAACTATAAGAAAATACGTTTCTACTCCTGCAGATCCTTATTACGAAAGCGCATCTTTTTCAGGCTTTGTGCTATCACCTGATGAGAAAACTATTATTTTTAAGGGCAAAAACGATAGTAATAATAATTCGATTCTTTTCTTTTATGACATGGAGACAGGCACAACTGCCTATGATGACCTTGTAGAGCTTGGCATGATGGATGAGGATGACTTCCTGGATAAGGTGGTTTATTTGGATGATGGCAACATCATAATAGCTATTGATACCTCTGAGGGTTATGGAAGCTACGGATACTATTCCATGGATGTTCTAACCAAGTGCCATGAAGTGTTGTACTGCATCGATGCACATAACTATACAGTTAAGTGGGCATCAGAAATGGATTACAACTCTATTTCCTATGGTACTAGACTTTACGATCTTCCTAAGTCAAATGCAGTATGGTTTTGTACAGGAAATATGATTTGTATTTGGGACAAAGATACTGGCGAGCTCTTGCATGAATATAATGTGGGAGAATCTATTGTTGGTGTTGCCTATGTAGAGGGCGACGAGGATCCAAGCTTTGTAACTGTCAGTGGTAAGATGGGAGCTGTTTCCTCAATAGACGATGATACCATTGCCATGACATCTACCTTTGTCCGGGATATTGAGGATATTGCGTTTGGACATGGAGCATTTGTCAAAACAGAATACAGTAACAGTATTATTTTTTACGAGGCCAAAGTTCGTGATGATGCTTACAAGGAATTTACGAATAGTTCTGAGTTCAAGGTTATCCTGTCAGATGATTATCTGATTGATGGGGATTTGATGGCAGTTATTGGACGATCTCCCGATGGCACCGTTGTCAAGATAGCTTTCTTTGATGCCGCTTCAAAGGAGTGCCTTGGAGAAAAAGAGCTGGGAGATGCCGAGGATTATTACATGTATAATCTTGCGGGCTTTGAGGATGGCGTAGCCAGAATCACCTACAAAAAGGACCAGGTTTTAAGACTCTTTGAAGTTGATGCAAGAACCTTGGAATTAAAAGCGCAGATCATAGATAAGGACAATTCTGTAACAAGTCTTGATCCATTTTACTGCGGCGGTAAACTTTATTACCAATTTAACGAAAATTATTCCCGTATGGGATTCAAGGTAAGAGATCTTGCTACAGGCAGAGATACCACATATGACACAGATAGGGTCGATATGTGGGAATATAATCAGCAGCTTGACGTGATGTATGTCGCTCTAAGAGACAAAGACCAGCTCATAGATCTTAAGACTAAGAAGACCACAGATATTGTTCATTCAGCAAACTGGGGAGAGACAAGCTGTGTAGAGATTGATGCTAACAATAATCGCTTAATAGTTACAGATGATCAGTCTATTCAGGTTATGGACCTTGAGGGTAATGAGCTGACCAAGATTATTTGCCCTGAGCTTGACGTTTACGGTATGAACATATATACCCCTCAGGGAAAAAATGCAGTAAAAGAGCTGATGGTTGTATACGGAGACGGATACCTGTACAGATATAACTTGGAAACAGGTGAATATATCAGTAAATTAGAGCTTACCTACAATTCAGGCTACAAGACGGCTGAGTTCAAGTATAATGAGGGCAGAAACCAGTTATTTGTTCAAATGGGACCAATCCTTAATATTGTTGATCTGGATAACTGGACTATGATCACATACCTGTTAACTGCTCTGGGATATCATGAGAATTCGGATTCCTTCCTGGTGTATACCCACACTGTGGATAGCACTTCCAAGGTGGGGTATTTTAAGCAGTACACTGTTGATGAGCTTATTCAGAAGGGAAAAGACATGCTTAAGGGGCAGGAAATCAGCGAAGAACTGAAGGTGACTTACGGATTACAATAAGCACATTTAGGCATAAATAAAGGGTGGACAGTAATTGCTGTCCACCCTGTTTTTGTCTTTGCCTAAGGAGTCAATTAATTATATTAGAAACCTACGCAGGTTCCCTTTAATGTAGCGCCTTTTAAGTTGTTCTTACCGTTTTTGGATGTGCAATCCTGAATGATAGCTGTTCCAAAGGTTACTTTTTTGCCAAGAGCAGAAGGAGTTCCTTCCTTGGGCCAGTTGTAGTTGTACTTCTTGTTGCCGTCAGCTGTACACTTCTTCATGGTTACAACTCCGCTCTGGTTGTTGCGATCAAAGCCTGATGCATAGTTACCAACTGCACTGCAGCCTTCAAGAACATGGTTAAGAGGATCAATGTGAGCTGCAACACCCGGTGTCTTGTTATCTACACCGCCGAGCTTAAAGCCATTTCCGTCACCATAGATTCCGTCACAGTAGCCGTTATAGTTGGCCTTGCAGTTTTTGAAAGTAACTGCGCCGTGAGCTGCATAGAGATCCCAACCATCATCACTGTTATACTCAGCTACGCATCCCTCAAAGTAGTTGCCTTCACCGGAGTGAAGCTTGCAGGCAAATCCATCAGCATTTTCGCCCTTAGGGTCTGCATTGTGATGTGAGTAGCAGTCGTAGAATTTGTTATTGGAACCACCGTTGCTGATCTGGAAACCGGCGTCCTTGTTGTAACAGCAGGTTACATTTCTGAAAGTGTTGTTGCTTCCGTCTACAAAGATACCGTTATCAGCAGCGTTCTTGACTGTGATGTTCTGAATTGTGCTGCCGCTTCCTGAAATTGTAATACCTCTTCCTGTGCTTCCGCTGGTGGAAGAGAAGTCGATGGTCGCGTTGTTCTTGCCGGAGATATGAACACCGCTTGGAAGCTTTACTGCACCGCTCTTAACTGTGCCATCGATTACGATGGTGGTGCCTGATTTAGCACTGCTGATGGCAGAAGAAAGAGATGTGCCGCCATTTTTAACAGTGATGGTGCTTCCGCTTGGTGTATTGGATGAACCTGAGCCAGAGCCAGAACCTGATCCTGAACCGGAACCAGAGCCAGAGCCTGATCCTGATCCGGAATCATTTGAGCAGGATTCAAATTTGAACTGCTGGCTTGTTGATGAACTGTTAGATTTATTGGTTATGATGTTTCCCCCTGCAGACTTGGAACTGCCATTAACATCAATAGCCTGTTTGCTGGAACTGCACTTTGTCTTAAGACATACAATTCCGTCTTTTTTCTTGGATACTTTGAAAATCTGAGAATCTTTACCGTTTGCTGGCCAGATCTGGATATTTGTGCCGTTTGCTGACTTGCCCCCATTTACATCAAGCATACGACCACCGGCCATTCCACTCTTAAGAGTGATGTAATTACTACCTAAATTTGTTACATACCATTTCTGACAGGCATTTCCATTTCCTGTCCACTGCTGAACATTTGCTCCGTCTGAATCTGAAGCATTAGCTACGTCAAGATACATCTGGCTGTTGATGTTCTTGATGTAATACCATCCGTCAGAGATGATAGTAGATGCGGCCTCTGCCTGGATTGTAGTAGCAGAAGCTGCTGCGGCTGTAGCTGTAGCAACGACAGAAACTGTAGCTATAGCCATAACAACCTTTTTTAGCCATTTGTGTAACATACCTTAAGTCCTCCCATTTTTGTTTGCTGTTTTTGCCTCCCCAAGCTAAACATGTGAAAATCATAGCACAGCAAAAACGGCCATGTAAACGCTTACACGGCCGAAAAACTAGATAAACTTTGGGCTTTCAATTTGGTGAAAATTACAAGGACTTCTCATCCTTAATAATATAAAGAAGAGCGAAGACAATCATCAGGACTTCTCCGAACATGCTAAAAATAAAGAGAAGGTCCATCTTACCAATGGCAGGACCAAGGCCTGCAAAGAAAAACATCAGAATGCCAGATAAGAAAAGAAATGGATTCTTCTGTTTTTTCCAAATAACTATACCTGAAATAATAAGAGGAATAACGGTTCCAAATGACAACAGATAACTGACTATCATAGCCCACATAGGAGTTGCACTTCCCATTGTATGACGAATAATTCCTTCAAAATTAACTGTTTCAAGCTGGATTGCAAAAGCGTGTGAAAGACCTAAGATACTGATAACTGCTGTAATGGCCCATAAAATCTTCATTGTAAGAGGCTTGCACTTAAGGCCGTATCCGCAAACAGGGATAAGTATTGGAACCAAAAGTCCATGCGCCATAAAACGAAATGTGCCAATATAATCCGGTAAACCGCCGGCCGGACCGCCAATAGTTATAAAGAAAGCGTCGATGAAAAGGCCGATGCATATAAGAAGAACGCAAAGTGTAAGAGGCCTTTTAGTGCGGAGATATCTTTTTAATAGTACTGCTGCAAAAATAAGCTCGATAGTGGTTATGCTTCCGACAATTCCTAAGTATGGCATGATTAGTGGTTTTCCTTCCTGTCCTGTATTTATGATGTGCACATATTTGTTAATTCATGCTTATATATTTTATCAGTAAATATTGAATTTATAAACATTTTGTGCGCAAAATCATGCAATAATATAGAAGGAATCTAATAATTTTAATTCTTTAAAAATTTTTGAAGACTTTTTGTTTTCTGTCTCGTTATATCTAATGAAGGGGGCAAGAAATAATTGTCCATGCAAAAGAAATCCAGGTGGCGCCATATCTTTTGACAGAGGTAAAGTACAAAGTGGGGAAAACTGATTCTAGGGACAAGTTAATAGAGCTGATGAGTTCATACAAGAATCTGGTTTTCTCTGTATGCCTTAAGATGACTGGTGATTATTTTACCGCGGAAGATATAGCCCAGGAAACCTTCATTTCTGCCTATGAACATCTGGAAGAATTCGATGGCACTTCAGAAAAGGCATGGCTTTGCAGAATAGCAAGTAACAAATGCATCGATTATCTGAAAGCTGCTGAGAGACGTACGAGCCCGGCCCTAGATGAGGAACTGGCAATACAGGAGGATTTAAGAGACGGACCTCCTGAAATGTTTGCTTCAAGGGATGTACTTAATGAGGTAGAGGAAAAATGCTTAAGTCTTCCTGAAGGCTATGGAGAAATTGCAAGGCTCTACTTCATCAATAGTATGACTGCCAAAGAGATTTCAGAAAAGCAAGGCTTGCCGCTTAAGACGGTACAAACAAGAATTTACAGGGCAAGGGAAATGCTAAGGAAAACTGTAAGAAAGGAGGATCTGCTGGCATGAGTAAGGACTACGAATACTTATCAGATAAAGAGCTTGAAAGCCTTATTGCAAGTGTGGAAGCGGAAGGCCCTATAAAGGCTCCTGAAGACTTTGAAGATACCGTGATGTCAAATATCGTAGATATTGAAAAACTAAGAAAACTTAAGGCTGTTAAAGGCAGCAGACCCGATAACAGAAATGTTCTTGATTACAGTATCTATTGTCTTAAGGTCTTTGGATCAATTGCTGCTGCGATACTTATTATGGTGATGGTGCCTTTTGTCAAAGACGGTGAAAATCCACCGAATCGTGAAGAAGTTCTGGCTGAAACGTACGTGGCACCGAGAGAAGAAGTAATCTCTTCAGGAAATGTTAAATCCAGAGACGAAGCTTTATATGAAGCAGGTAATTCGAAAATAAAAACAAATATTGAATCAATCAAAAAAAGTATACTAGGGAGGCTAAATTATGAAACCTACTAAGAGAAATAATTTCTTTAATTTCATTTTTTCTTTTCTGCCGGGAGCATCAGAGATGTATATGGGCTTTTTGAAAAATGGCTTTAGCATAATGGCTGTATTTTTCATGGCTTGTGGTCTTGTGGCAATCACTGGATTGGATTTCATGATGGTTGTAGTGGCACTGGCCTGGTTCTACGGATTCTTCCATGCCAGAAATTTATGTAAGCTTGATGATGAGAGCTTTAGAAACTTTCAGGATGTTTATGTATGGGAAGAGTTTGATACCAATAAGGCTTTGAATATTCCTGTATCCAAGGTAAGAACTGTAGGAGCCGTGATCCTTATTCTTATGGGACTTGCAATAATCTGGGACTATGCAACTGAGATTATTTACAATTTTATTCCCGGAGATTACTGGGATTTCCTGTATCCGATCATCAATGATATTCCAAGTGTTGTAATTGCTATAGCTCTTATTGCTGTGGGAGTTATGCTCGTTTCCGGCAAAAAGAAAGAGCTGGTGATGCCTCAAAATGCAGCAGATGTAGTGGCTTCTCATGTATTTATAGCCAAGGAAGAAACTAAAGAAGATAATGCTGAAAGCAAGCAGGCATAAATATAATTATTATGGAAGGAACGGCATAGTATGGAAAATACAGTAAGAGTTCATAGAGTTGGTTCTATAACAACAGGTCTTTTCATGATAGCTCTGGGAATTGCATTTGTATTACACCTTTTCTTTAATCTTATCAGTTATGACATGATATTTAATCTCTGGCCTTTGATGATAATCGGTCTTGGAATAGAGCTTCTCATTTCTAACTTTTTAACTGACAGGATTGTCTACGACAAGGCAGCCATATTCCTGATGCTGGTGGTGGCATTCTTTGCAATGAGTATGGCAGGGGCAGATATGTTCTTTGATTACTTCAGAGACGGAAAGGTCTTTTGAACCATAACTTTATAGATATGCGTTGTGCGGAAACTGCGGCTTATTTGGAGTTACTTCTGAATAAGCCGTATTTTTTACCAATTTATCAGAGCATGATTGTCAACATATTAGAACGAAAAAACATGATTTTTGGAAGCGTAAATATATTATGATAGAAATAAGAGGATGAATTTAGCTATGAACCTGTAATTGGTTGTTACATGCGAAAGGTAGAATCAACAAATGACCAAGAAACAATTAGCATTGGAAGTCATAGAGAGACTACGAAAAGAATATCCGGATGCAGTGTGTACTCTGGCCTACGACAAGGCCTGGCAGCTTCTCGTAAGTGTGCGATTGGCAGCTCAGTGCACAGATAAGAGGGTGGATATGATAACACCTCTTTTATATGAGAAATATTCTACGCTTGAGGCTTTGGCTGATGCGCCGGTGGAGAAGATAGAAGAGATTGTAAGGCCCTGCGGACTTGGTAATTCCAAGGCGAGGGATATTTCAGCCTGCATGAAAATGTTAAGAGATGTGTACGGCGGAGTTGTTCCGGACACTATGGAGGAACTTTTGAAACTTCCCGGAGTTGGCAGAAAGAGTGCCAATCTGGTTCTTGGAGATGTGTACGGCAAGCCTGCCATAGTTACAGATACCCATTGCATCAGGCTTTGTAACCTTATTGGACTTGTGGATAATGAAAAAGATCCTGCCAAAGTGGAAAAGGCTCTTTGGAAGATAATCCCTCCGGAGGAAGGAAATGCCTTGTGCCACAGATTTGTTACTCATGGAAGAGAGGTGTGCGTAGCAAGGCGCCCGGACTGCGATAGATGCTGCCTCAAAGATATTTGTAAGACGGGTAAAAAGGGGGACTCATGAGGAATATAGAGTATTTACGACTTCTAAGTAAAGAATTTCCTAATTCAAGAAAAGCAGGGGCAGAGATAATCAACCTTCGCGCAATCTGCGCACTGCCCAAGGGAACTGAGTATTTCTTTTCCGATATCCACGGGGAGTATGACAGCTTTTCACATCTTCTGCGCAGCTCATCAGGTATCATTCGTGCCAAAATTGAAGAGACCTTCGGCAATATGATGTCAGAATCAGAGCAGCTTGAGCTTGCTAATCTCATCTATTATCCAAGGGAAGCAATTAGCAGATACAAGCATGATGAGACTGTTTCGTCCAAAATTCTTCATGAACATCAAAAGATAGCTATCAACAGACTTATTGCCATATGCCGTGTGGTAAGCTCCAAATATACCAGGTCCAAAGTTCGTAAAAAGATGCCTGTCGACTATGCCTATGCTATAGATGAACTCTTGCATCTTGATATGAACGACGCCAACAAAAAGCTATATTACAACGAAATCATAAGCGGCATCATCGAGATAGATTCTGCAGATGCCTTTGTTATTGCGCTCTGCGAGCTGATTCAGAATCTCACAATTGATTCCCTTCATATAATAGGTGACATTTTTGACAGAGGTCCAAGACCTGACCTTGTTATGGAAGAACTCATGAATTTCCATGATGTGGACATTCAGTGGGGAAACCATGATATAGATTGGATGGGCGCAGCCTGCGGAAATACTGCCTGCATTGCAAATGTCCTTAGAATCGGTACAAGCTACAACAGCTTTGATGCTCTGGAGGATGGCTATGGAATCAATCTAAGGCCCCTGTCCATGTTTGCGGCAGAGGTTTATGGGGACGATCCTTGTGATTGTTTCAAGCCCCATCTCCTTGATGAGAATAAATACGATTCCGTAAATCCTGACCTTGCAGCCAAGATGTGCAAGGCCATAAGCATAATTCAGCTTAAACTTGAGGGCCAGCTTATTAAAAAGCACCCTGAATATAAATTAGAAGAAAGACTTCTTTTGGATAAAATCGATTACAAAAATGGAACAATACACATTGGCAAGAAGGATTACAAGCTAAACGATACCAACTTTCCAACTATTGATCCTAAGAACCCTTATGAACTAACTGATGAGGAAAAAGAGCTGATGCGTACTCTTCGTCTTAGCTTTGTCCACTCACAGCTTCTGATCAAACACGTGCAGTTTTTGTATTCTCATGGAGCCATGTACAGGGCCATAAATAACAATCTTTTGTATCACGGCTGCATTCCAATGGATGAGAAGGGAAAATTCATCTGCATGGAAACCAGGGATGGGAAGTTTTCAGGAAAAGAGCTGATGGATTACTTAAATGTGAAGATCCATGATGCCTTTTTCCTGGATCCAAGAGATGATGCAGACAAAAAACAGGACGCTGTTGACCTTATGTGGTATCTTTGGAGCGGCCCCAGGTCTCCGCTTTTTGGTAAAGACAAAATGACAACCTTCGAGCATCTTTTCCTTAAGAATGAAAAAGAGCTGTGTGTGGAGAATTTCAATCCTTATTACAGCTTCTCGGCCAAGGAAGAATATGCAGATAAGATACTTAAGGAATTTGGCCTCGATCCGGAGTGGGCCCATATCATAAACGGACATGTTCCGGTAAAGACCAAAAAGGGTGAGAGCCCGGTTAAGGCAGGTGGAAAGCTCTATATCATAGATGGCGGTATTTCCAAGGCTTATCATGAACAGACAGGAATCGCGGGATATACGCTGATTTTTAACTCACATCATCTTGCTCTGGCGGCTCATAAACCATATATAAAAGGGCAGGAGAATACTCCAACCATACAGATAACTGAGAAGACCAAAAAGCGAATACTGGTAAGAGATACCGACATCGGAAAGACTCTTCAAAAGCAGATAGAAGATTTGAAAGATTTGCTATCAGCTTATGAGAGTGGAATCATAAGAGAAAAATACTGAAATAAAAATTCAATAAACAAAAACAGGCTAGTGATGGGAAACTAAAACCCAGCACTGGCCTTTTCTTTACGAAAAAACTGTATCTAAGGTGGTTTTGAGAACTACATATTCTAAAAAAAATCTGTATTTTTTCAAACGTTTACTTTATTTACTCTTCATTTTATTCATTTTCTTTTAAGCCAAATCCGCAAAAATAGGGCCTTCATATGATATTTTATATGATTGCAAAACCTGTAATATTATTTCATCGAAGGATGAAAGAAAGGATATATTGCTATGAATAAAAAGAATTCTGAGTCAAACTATCCTGATCCTGGGAGAAATAAAGGAACCTTCATCGTGAAGGTGGACCATTGTCAGAGAGGCACCTGGCAAGGTCGTATTGTATGGGCTGAAGAAAACAGAATTATGAGGTTCAGAAGTGCCCTTGAACTGATCAGACTTATGGATCAAGCCTTGGCTGAGGGCCAGAATATCCAAAGTCTAGCAGAGTGAGAAGACTCTAGTAACTATTAACCGGAAACCAAACTCCATACTATATCGACACTTATGAGGAGGGATATTTTATGTTAAGGAAATGGAACCGATTTTTAGCTTATCTCCTGGCATTAGCTCTTATTGCAACCACTTTCCACAGTGATTTTGCAAGCATCAGAGTATATGCTGATGGCGATGAAAATGTTGAAGCTCCGGCAGAACCGGCGCCAACAGAAGAGCCAGCTCAGGATAATGAAGAGCAGGAAACAAATAATGAGGAGCCAACAGGTAATCCTGAGCAGTCAAATGAAGAACAGGCTGCTGAACAGGAGCCTGCTTCAGAGCCACAAGGCGATGAACAGACTCAGGACCCTGCACCGGGAGAACCACAGCCGGAAGTGCCTGCAGAGCCCGCTGGAGGTGAACCTGTTATAGATGAAGCAACAGCAGGTGTAACAGATCCCGCTGATATTCCTGAAGATGGGGAAGGGAAGAAAGAGGAATCTGGAGAAAGCGAAGAAGCTGCAGATGCAGCAACACTTGCTTCTTCTGCTGAAAAAGACGACGCTGCAGCTTTAGGATCTTCCGAAGAAAAGGAAGAGAAAGAAGAAAAAGAGCTCGAAGAAAAGCTTGTTACAGTTACATATTCAGCTGAGCTTGGCGGACGTGTATCAAAGTCCTCTGAGACCATTAATATAAATGATAAGACTGCTAAGTTTGAGGGATCAACAGCAACAGCAGTTAACAAATATTATCAATTTATGGCATGGGTTGATGAGGATGGTAATACAGTTTCTTCAGAGTCAACCTTTGTTCCTTCAAATGTAGAAAAAGATACTTCTTATAAAGCTACATTTGAAAAACTTTCAAATATGCCTGCAAAGGATTTTGCTGGTGGCGCAGGCGGAATAAATGTAACAGTTTCAGCTGATGAAGGCATTTTCCCAGAAGGAACTACAATGGTTGTTACCGCAATTCCTGAGGACGAAGCCCTTGCAGCTGCAACAAGTGCCCTTGGAGAAAACGTTTCTAAGGCAAAGGGTGTTGATATTACATTTTATAATGCAGATGGCGAAGAAATTGAGCCGGCTGATTCCAAATATGTTCATGTAACAATGACCCTTGCTTCTGCCATGGAAGGTGAAGAATTCAAGGTAGTACATAAAGATGACAATGGATACGCACAGGAAATCGCAGACGCCAGTGCAGATAGTGCTGATTTCGACGCAAATTCCTTCTCTGCATATATTTGGGCAGCTATTGAAGATGGAAATAACCGCGCAGTCAGAACATATCAGTTCCAGGTATTTAATTTTGAATCCAGAACCTGGAACACAGTAAATGAACAGCTTATTAAGAACGGTGAGGAACTTTACAATCCTGGTACTCCTGATGTTGGTGAGTATCAGACCTTCAGAGGATGGTTTATTGGGGACACAGATGAACAGCTCACCTCTTTTGGAGTTATTGAATTTACTGAATCAGAAACTATAGTAGTAAAGGCTAAGATAGAGATTGTTTATCACGTAAAATTGGAAGGCGTAAACGGTGAAACAGTTCAGGTCCTTGAGGCAACAGCTGTTAATGAGCAGGAAGCTTCCGTTACTCTTAATGTAAGAGTTGATCCAAAAGAGGCTGAACAAGCCTTTGTAGGATGGAAGAACCTTGCAGGTCACGTATATAACTACGGCGAGACCATTGATGCAATTGATAATAATAACAGAAAACTGGTACCTGAAATTGTTCAGGCATACTGGATTCACTTTAATGAAAATGATGGCGGAACAGGTGGCGGAGCATCCTATACTCCTTCAATATATGTAACATCAGCCACAGGCTATAAGGCAACTGAGCCTACAGCTCCTACAAGAAGCGGCTATACATTCAAGGGCTGGTACAAGGATGCAGCAGGAACACAGAGATTTTACTGGAATACTGCAATTAGTGAAGACACAACTCTTTATGCTAAGTGGGAAAAGGGTAAAGGAAGCTTTACAGTAATTATCTGGAAGCAGAAGGTTACTGATGGAGTAAACGCAGCAAATAAGACCTATGACTTTGAAGATAGTATCGTTATTTCTGATTATAATGTCGATGCTGCTATCTCTGATCAGATGCTGGGTAATACACTCAGCCAAAGATATACTGGATTTACATATAGTGGTAATGATGCAGCAGGTAAGACTATCGCTGCAAAGGGAACTACAGTAGTAAATGTTTACTACAATAGAAATACTATCGTTTATAGATTCTATGTAAGGCAGAATAATAGGGATGTTTTAACCCAGACAATGAGCGGACTCTATGAGTCAAGACTTTCCGATAATGGATATACATGGCCTTCAGAAAGAGAATGGCATGAGGGAAGCTACTCAGGAATAAGAACAACATTCCTCGATGCGTTCCTTAGCGATGGATCCAGTGCCGTTTCTTACTTTAGTGATTCAGGAAACGATGGCGATTATAAGTATTATCACTTTAAGCAGAATATCGATGGTAGTACATATCCTACTACTGCAGCTAACACTGCTGAAAAAATATATAAGAAGGAATTTAATTTTACAAATAAGTATACTGGATTTACCGTAACCGGATATACAGATCAAACTCACAGTTCAATGCAGTCAGTAGCTCCGGGAGATTCATATTATGTATATGGTAATACTAATGTTTACCATAAACGTAACTCCTACAAGTTCTCTCTGGTACACGTAAAAGAAGGCATTGACTCTGCTACAGGTCAGCCTGTTGAATCAGCAGAGGTTAAGGTTGGGGATTATACACTCCTTTACGAAGCACCTCTTTCAGGAAAACAGGCAGATGTCCTTGCAGCGGCAAGTGCGCTTTCAGCACCGGATGGATACAAGCTCAAAGAAGTAAACGGAAGCTACATCTTTGCAGATAGGGCCGGAACAACTCCTGTTGACTGGAGTACACCAATGCCTGCAAGTGATGATACCCGTGTATATGTAGTATGGGTTAAGGAAAGATTCAGAGCACTCCTGGATGAGAACTGGGATGGCGATAAGAATAGAAGTACTAAGCTTGGAACAGAAACTGAGCCACTTAACAACCAGTCAACAGACTTTAAGCCATGGTATGGTGATATTATTGATTCCAACGCTCTGATGAACAACTTTACTCGTCCCGGTTATGAGATTATCGGATGGTTCAATGTTTCAGACGATACACCTTATGACTTTGGACAGGTAACAGCAGATGTTAACATCTATGCTAAGTGGAGAAGAGTTGGCGTAGTCAAGGTTGTATATGATCCCGGCGAGGGAACATTAGACAGTGCATTCCTTGATAGCAGCGAATACGCCGGCGATTCAGCAGTAGTTGTAACAGGACCTGCAACTCCTCCTACCAAGAAAGTATTTGCAGGATGGGAACTTCTTGATAAGAATGGAAATGCTGTAGCAACATATTTCCCGAACGGTACCTTCCAAATAACAGATGATCTGATAGTTGTTAAGGGAGAGAATCTTGGCGAAGTAACTCTTAGAGCTAAATATGATCCTACAGGACTTAGTGGAGATGATCTTTACACAACAATCACCTATGATCCTAATGGTGGATCAGGAAGCCCTGTTACAATAGATCATGTTGGTGATCACAGACTTCGCGTTAATGAAGCAGTTGCAGCTTGGTCAGAAGAAACGGCTAAGGCTAATTTCACAAGATTTGGCTATGAGCTTATTGGATGGAATACTGATAAGAGCCAGGCCGATGCACAGGTAGTTACAATCGGATTTGGCGCTACGTATATCATGGCTGACAATGAAAATAACCCAGGTAATTCAGATGCAAATACCCTGTATGCAGTATGGAAACCTAATGTTAAGGTTACCGTTTATATCAATGGTAAAACAGATACAAAATCCTATACCGGAGAAGAATTCTCTGTATATGGTTTTGATGTAACATCAATAAAATATACAATTGGCGGAGTAGAAGTAGAAGGAAGCGGATTTAGCGCATCTGATGTGAAGCTTAAAGAAGGCGTTACAGCACAGGCAAGTGGTACAAATGCAGATACTTACTACATGGGTCTTACAAAAGAGAGCTTTACACATGTAAATACCACATTCCAGGATGTGGAGTATGAAGTGACTGATGGCTGCCTGATCATCAATCCTACAGCCATTACAGTAACTATTACTGGTAACCATGCCACAGTTCCATACGATGGTGAGTCCCATAGTGCAACAGGATATACAGTTGATTCAAATGGACTTATCCCTCAAAACGATATTGAGTATAGCGGCACTGCTGAGGCAACAAGGACAGAAGTAGGAACAACCGTTATGGGACTTGATATTTCCAAGTTCTCCTACAACAAGGATCCTAACTATACTGTAGCATTCACACTGGCAGCTGACGGTTTCATTACAATAACACCTATTGATTCAGTAGTAGTAACCATTATTGGTAATAACGCAAGATATGACTACGATGGTACTAAGAAATCAGTAAGTGGATATGTGGTTACAGAGATTTCTGACAGTCACTACACAGTAAATGACTTTATATTCAAAGGAACTGATGAAGCAGAAGGAACTGATGCAGGCACATATGCAATGGGCCTTGAGGGACAGTTTGAAAACACGAACACAAACTTTACAAATGTAATATTTGCAGTAACAGATGGACAACTTATTATTGACGCAGTGCCTGTAACGGTTGAAATCACAGGTAATAATAATACAACTGATTATGATGGCAATGCTCATACAGTAGAAGGCTATACTGTAAAGATAACTGAAGGATCTCCATTCACAGAAGATGATATCATCTTTAACGGAACAGCAAGCGCAACCCAGACAGAAGTTGGAACAGACTACATGGGACTTGATGCATCCGATTTTAGCTGGGACAACAATAACTTCTCAGCAGTAACCTTTGAAATTGTAGCAGATGGATATCAGAAGATTGATCCTATCGATGTAACTGTAGAAATCAGCGGTAATAAAGTACAGGTTCAGTATGACGGAGAAGCACATACAGCAAGCGGATACAACATCGATCACATCAGCAGTGACCTTTACTCAGAAGAATACATTAAGTTCAAGGGAACAGCTTCAGTGACTGAGACTAACGCAGGAACATATGCTATGGGTCTTGCTTCCGACCAGTTCGAAAACATTGGTGGCAATTTCGGAACAGTAACATTCTTAGTAACTGACGGTGAACTTAATATTACTCCGATTGAAGGCGTAACAGTTACTATTACAGGTAAATCAGCAGGGCTTCCTTATAACGGACAGTTACAGTCAGTAACAGGATATGATGTAGAAATAAGTAATCCTAAGTACACTACTTCAGACTTTATGTTTAACGGAACAGCTAAGGCATCCGGAACAGACGCCGACGACTACACAATGGAAATGTCAGCCGCTGACTGCACAAACAATAATCCTAACTTCAAGGATGTACAGTTTGTAGTAAATCCGGGAACACTTACTATCACACCTATTACTGCAGAAGTAAACATCATTGGACATAAGGGCAGCGCAACCTATGATGGACAGGAGCATCAGGTAGCAGGTTATGAAGTAGAAATTGTAACTGAGCTTTACGACAGAAGCTACTTCCAGTTTAACGGAACGGCTATTGCTAAAGGTACAGATGCAGATGAATATCCAATGGGCCTTAAAGCGGAAGACTTTGAGAATCATAATGATAACTTCTCAGAAGTAACCTTTATCATAGACGATGGTAAACTTGTAATTTCTCCTAAGGATGAGGTTCACGTAATTATCACAGGTAACCATGCCGTAGTAGATTACACCGGCGAAGAGCAGTCTGTAGAAGGATATAAAGTTACATCAATAAGCGATCCTCTTTATACAGAAGATGACATTACTTTCAAAGAAGAAAAGGCTATTGCAAAGGGTACAGATGCAGACAAATACGACATGGATCTTACCGTAGACATGTTTGAAAACAATAACCCTAACTTCAAGAACGTAACCTTTGAAGTATATCCTGGATACCTTATTATCAATCCGGTTGCAATCGAAGTTGAGATTGAAGGTAACTACGATACAGTTACATACAACGGATTAGAGCAGCAGGTTGAAGGCTTTACAGCAACACCTACAGTAGAAAATGCTAAGTTTGACCCTGAAAAGGTTGTTTACGATGGCAACGCAATTGCAAAGGGAACAAATATTGGCACATACGAGATGGGTCTTGATATAGACAAGTTCTCATATGAAGATGATAACTTTACCGTAACCTTTAAGATGGCATCAGATGGTTTCCTTACAATTGATCCTCTGGAAGTAACAATTACAGTAACAGGTAAGGAAGATACACTTGAGTATAACGGTAAAGAACAGGAAGTAACAGGATACGACGTAACAGCTGATAGCGAGCTATATGATGTTACCAAAGTGGCAATGGTTAGCGGACAGGCAAGAGCAGCCGGCAAGCTGGTTGGCGATTATGATATGAAGCTTGAGGCTAAGCAGTTTGAGAACACAGATAGCAACTTCAAAGCTACAATCGAAATAGTAGACGGCCATCTGCACATTATAGACAGAAAAGATAAGTTTACAGTAACAATTACAACAAACGACGTTATCAGAGAGTACACCGGCGAAGAATATAGCGGCTTCGATTACGACGTAGCAGGCGGCAAGAAGGTTAGCGCAGCAGAAAACACTATAGCTAACATAGTAGAGTTTATATCAGGAGTTCTTGGACCTATCAAAGCATCAGCTGACGAAGGAAATTCAGGAGCTAAGAAGATCCAGATTGATGGCGTTAACTTCTACGTATCAGGACTTAAGGTAGACGTAGCAGAAAGAGAAGTTGGATCATATCCACTTAATGTAACCGGAACTATTGTTATAGAAGATGAAGATGGCAATAATGTTACAGGTCAGTTTGAAGATCCTGAGTACATTATCGGAAATCTTGTTATCAACCCTAGAGAAATAGTTGTAACATCCGGCAGCGCAACTAAGGTACATGATGGCACACCACTTACAAGCAGCATCATCAATACAAGTAAGTCTTGGGGCATAGGCGATGCAGTTGGATATAACATTACAGGTTCACAGACAGAAGTTGGATCAAGCAAGAATACATTTACACTGGTTCCTGCAGAAGGCACAAATCTTGAGAGAAACTACATAATCACTCTCGTAGAAGGTACTCTGACAGTAACTGATCCCGGTACTCCAACACCTCCACCTACACCTCCAACACCTCCAACACCTCCAACACCTACACCAACTACTACAATCGTTGAGGCACCGGCACCTACAGCACCTACAGTTCCTGCACCTATCGTAGACGCAGCAGTACTTGGAGCAAACAGACAGACCGGCGCAGCAGTACTTGGAGCAAGAAGAGCTAAGACTGAGGATACAACCTCAACTCTTCCAAGACTTATCACAATTATTATTGCAGCTGCTATAGTAGCATCAATTCTTGCAACCCTTAAAAGAAAAGAGGAAGAAGAGCAGTAATAAGAATCAGTAACTTAATAAAACTAGGTTAACTAGTCAAGTGGGCAGGCTTTCGGGTCTGCCCACTTTTGTGATATGCTGAATATATCCGATTTTTATATATTTGATTGAAATATGAGGAAAAGATATGGCTACAGGAAGTCAGACAAAAGAAAAAACAAATAGCAGAATCAAAGAGCCCAGACAGTACAATGTGATCATGCTAAATGACGATTTTACTACCATGGATTTTGTAGTGGGAGTGTTGGTAGATATCTTTCATAAGGATCCTGTCAGTGCTGAAGCAATAATGCTTGGTGTCCATAAAAGCGGCCAGGCGGTGGTTGGTAAGTATCCTTACGACATTGCTGTTACAAGGGTAAACAGTGCCCTTGCAAGGGCAAAAAAGGAAGGATTTCCCTTTAGAATGACAGTAGAGGAGGCATAATATGGATCTTTCAAAAGAGGCTTCATTAGTATTCCAAAATGCCATAGCCTATGCAAATAAGTACAAATACGAATATGTAACTCCGGAGATGGTTCTCCTTATGATTATGGATGACGATGTTTTTGCGGAGGCTTTTGAGGAATGCGGAGGAGATCTGACAATCCTTGGAAGCAACCTGAAAAACTACATCTCTGAGTATGTAGACAAATCAGAAAAAAGTGAAACTCAGCTTTCCATCGGAACCAATTTTGTCCTTAATTTCGCGGGGCAGAGTGCCTATAGCAGTGGCAGCGACAAAATTTACGTTCGTCATCTGGTTCATGCAATCTGGAATCTTGAGAACAGCTATGCTGTTTACTATATGGAACAGCAGGATATTACAGAAGCTGACGTTCTCCAGCAGATGGCTATTATTGAGGAAGAGACGCAGGAAACGACAGATGCAGTCTCCGAGGATATAGACGGTAGTCTCAAATCCAAAGAGGATAAGGCGGGACTTAGTCTTTATGCCCCTTGCCTTAACGATACCCTCACAGATGTTAACCCTCTTATTGGCAGGGAAAAAGAGCTGGAGAGGACTATACAGATCCTTTGCAGAAAAGATAAAAACAATCCACTCCATATCGGAGAAACAGGAGTAGGTAAAACAGCCATAACCTATGGCCTTGTGGAAAGGCTTAAAACCGGAGATGTTCCTGATGCTATAAAGGGAGCAAAGGTCTTTTCCCTTGATCTTGGAGGAATGCTGGCAGGAACCCAGTATCGAGGAGATTTTGAAAAGAGATTTAAAAAGGTTCTTACAGAGATTGGCAAAGAGGAAAAACCAATCATCTACATCGATGAAATACACAACCTTGCCGGAGCAGGAGCTGTTGGAGAAGGTTCTTTTGACGCTTCAAACATGTTAAAACCGTACCTTACAGACGGTCATATCCGTTTTATCGGCGCTACAACCTTCGAAGAGTATAAAAAGTACTTTGAGAAGAATAAAGGCCTTGTAAGGCGCTTCCAGAACGTGGAAATAAGGGAACCCTCTGAGGAAGAAACAGTTGCAATACTAAATGGCCTCAAGACAAAATATGAAAAATATCATGGCGTTAAGTACGCAAAGGGCATTATGGAATATGCCACACACATGAGTGCCAAGTTCATCAATGAAAGATACCTTCCTGACAAGGCTATAGACCTTATTGATGAAGCCGGATCTTATAGAAAACTTCATCCTCTTGAACAAAAGACCCAGACCGTTGATAAGACTGTTATCAATGAAATCCTTACAGGGGTTTGCAGAGTGCCCATTGAGACAGTTGATACAGATGATGCAGCGGGACTTGAAACCTTGGAAGAGCGTCTTAAGGCCAAGATTTTCGGACAGGACGAGGCTGTAAGCCAGGTGGTTAACGCGGTTAAGTTTTCCAAAGCAGGTCTTATAGAGGATGGTAAGCCACTGGCAAGTCTTTTGTTTGTTGGACCGACAGGTGTCGGCAAGACTGAAATAGCAAGGACTCTGGCAGATGAGCTTGGTGTAAAACTCATAAGGTTTGACATGAGTGAATATGGCGAAAAGCACGCTGTTGCTAAGCTTATCGGATCTCCTGCAGGATACGTCGGCTATGAGGAAGGCGGTATTCTGACTGAGGCTATCAGAAAGAATCCATCCTGCGTACTTCTTCTTGATGAAATAGAGAAGGCCCATTCGGATATCTATAATGTACTTCTGCAGGTGATGGATTATGCAACCCTTACTGATAATCAGGGAAGAAAAGCAGATTTCAGGAATGTTGTTGTAATTATGACTTCCAATGCCGGCGCCAACAGACTTGGTAAGAGCGGCATAGGCTTTATAAGTGAGAGCATGGATGAAAGTGTCCTTACTGAGGCAGTCAAGAACACATTCCAGCCTGAGTTCAGGAACAGGCTTAATAAGATTGTTGTATTTAACAGCATGGATGACGATATGGCTTCCATGGTTGTAGATAAGAAGTTAAAAGAGCTTTCTGACCAGCTTGCAGCCAAGAAAATAGTGCTTTCTGCCGATAAGAAGGCTAAGTCTTTACTTAAGTCAAAGGGAGTAAGTCAGGAGTTCGGAGCAAGAGAAATTGACAGAATTATTCGAAATGACGTAAAAACACTATTTGTAAATGAGATACTTTTTGGTAAACTAAAAAATGGCGGTAAGATTAAACTGACTACCAAAAACAATATATTTGCAATTGAAGTGGCTAAAAAATAAAAGACTAAAAAACAAGACTAAAGGAGAATGGTATGAAAAAGTTTGAAGGGTTCCAAAAAGGTGTAAATCTGGGAGGTTGGATTTCCCAGTTTGATAAGTATGACATTCAGCACTTTGATACATTTATCACCAAAAAAGATATTGATTACATTGCAAGCCTTGGCTTCGACCATGTAAGAGTTCCTGTTGATTATAACGTGCTTGAGGACGAAGAAGGCAATATAAGGGAAAATGGCTTTGCTTATCTTGAAAATTGCCTTAAATGGTGTAAGGATAACGGCCTTCATATGCTGATCGATCTCCATGAGTGCTATGGTTATTCCTTTGACCCTCTCAAAAAAGATATGGACCGTGCAAAGTTCTTTTACGATGACGAGCTCCAGGCTCGTTTTATGAATCTGTGGAGAGAGATAGCAAAGCGCTTTGGAAGCTACCCAGAAACTGTAGCTTTTGAGCCTCTTAACGAAGTAGTTCTTGAAAGTGTTGCAGATGCATGGAACGGAATACTTGCCCGTTTCATTTCTCTTATTCGTGAATACAGTAAGAATACATGGATTGTCTGCGGAGGCGTATGCTACAACAGCGTAATGACAGTGCCGCTTATTAAGCTTCCTAAGGATGAATACGTAGTTTACAATTTCCACTGCTACGAGCCATTCCCATTTACTCACCAGGGAGCATACTGGGTAGAGCAGATGCCATCAGACTTTAGAATTGATTATCCTGCTGATATGGAAACCTACAAGGAGAGAAGTAAGGTGATCGATCCTGATCTTGGAGGTGCTATCTTTAAGGTGCCTGTAGAGCAGCTTGGCCCTGACTTCTTTGAAGCAATCTTTAAACCTGCCCTTGAGAAGTCTAAACAGGATGATATTCCTCTTTACTGCGGTGAGTACGGCGTTATCGACCTTGCTGACAACCACGGCAAGATCAGATGGCTTCGTGACATCCACACAGTATTTAGAAAATATGGCATCGGAAATGCTCTTTGGAACTACAAGGAAAAGGATTTTGGCCTTGTAAATGAGCAGTTTGCCGATATCAAGGACGAGTTCATTCAAATGATGAAAGAATGCTAATATGCCTGTATTTGCATTAGATGAAAAAGAAATATCTTTTCCGCTACCTGAGCTGGCAGAAGACGACGGTCTTCTGGCAGTAGGTGGGGATTTGTCTATAGATAGGCTTATCCTTGCTTATTCCAATGGGATTTTTCCCTGGTATAACGAGGGACAGTCTATCATGTGGTGGTGCCCCAAAGAGCGATACATCATAAGACCTGAAAATATCCACATTTCTCATTCCATGAAGAAATTCATGAAAAAGCACGAAATTAGTGTGGAGGTTAACCGGGATTTCTCGGATACCATGCACAGGTGCAGAACAAAGCGCGAATTCAAGGAAGGCACCTGGATCACTACAGACATGGAAAAAGCCTATGGAAGCCTTGCAGCCCATAATCTTGCCATGAGTGTAGATGCCTTTATTGATGGGCAGCTTGCCGGCGGCCTATACGGTGTAAGCCTTGGCAAATGCTTCTTTGGAGAGAGCATGTACTCTGACATGGAGAACGGCTCCAAGCTTGCCCTCATAGGTCTTGCCCAAATCCTTCAGGAAAACGGCTATCTCATGATCGACTGCCAGTTCCACACAGACCACCTCGAAAGCATGGGCGGCGAAACCATCACCTACGCCGAATACAAAAAACTCTTAGAAACAGGCATCGGCTAATACACATTCACCATTCACAGCCTGTTACTATTGGCCGCTTCTGCCACCATAAGCCAGGGGGCGAAAGCGATACGCAATGAGATATTTTTTCGCCTTGTGAGTGGCGGGAAAAGTTCATGAGCCGAAAAAGCCCAGTCTAAAATTCCGCTTAGGGCTCAACATGTCTGAGCATCCTTTGGCCCTTATCTGCGCAGTATTTTCGCCAGCTCGTCACTGAGAAATGAAACATTTCTTAGATGTTCGAGCACACTTTCTTTTAATGCGTCCTCTTCGGCCAAAACTTGCAGGGCGGTATTAAGTATTTATAAAAGAAAATGCCATAGCTCGCAGAGCGAGCGTTAAAAAAGAGAAGAAATCTATCTTCCAAGCTAGCTTGAAGAAGTAGATTTCTTCTCTTTTTTAGGGTGCTACGCACCTATATGGCATTTTCATTAATAGATTTTTATACCGCCCTGCTTCAGACAAGTCCTCCGAGGACGCGGAAAAGTGTGCTTTTCGAACATCAGAAATTGTCATTTCCCATCTCAGACTCGCCGGGCGCAAACACCTGCTCGAATATGGGCCGAGGATGCGAGTTTTGAGCCATGGAATTTTAGACCGGGCTTTTTGAGGCCATGAACTCCCGACAAGGAGCGGTGAAAAAAATCTCTTGCGTGAGCGGAAGCCCCCCTGGCTTGTGGTGGCAGAAGCGGCCCCTGGGATGCTGGATGTGAATGGTGATAGAAAGCTCTTGGTTGCGCAGATTGTCATAATGTATTATCATAATATAGAGGAAAAATGGTCGCTGTACCATTAAAAAATGTGCAATTTGAGAAAAGACCTGGTTTGTATCGAATAGATATGAAGAAAGCGAGGTATTTACTATGTACATAGCAATGCAGACTGCCGATAGCAATGGAACTCTCAATACTGAGATATCTACATTCTACGGCATCAGGTACGATACCAGATATCGTTCAGCGATTCTTTCAACTGAGCATTTGAACCATGACTACGTAATCCCGATGGATCCCAAAGATTATGAGGATGCGGTTAAGCAGATTTTGGCAGCAATGGCATCAAATGCGCAGATGATTAATCTCGGCGAGAGTATAGTAAGCCGAGGAAGAAAAGGTGAGGCAAGACAGGTTAAACCTCAAAAACTTACGATCAGGACGTCTTGATCAGTTAAGCTCGTCAAATCCATCAACATCATGGATGTCATCAGCACCGAAGCCGATGTTCTGCATATTGACTGTTCTGCGGCGAAGTCTTGCTGATTCAGAGGCCTGGAAGAGGAAATCCTTGATTTCTCTGCCATGTTTGATGTTTTTAAGAACAATTGTCTTATCAGTTACATCTGATGTGAAAAGAGTGATGGTGCTAAGACCGGCCATTCTCTGCAAGAGTGTACGGGTGATCTCCACGTCACTGATTTTGTACATATAGCAGTCATCTTCTGTTACGGTAAAAAAGCCCTTCATAATGGTGAGAATGTTTTCTCTGATCTCATATTTGGTGAAGGTCCATGGAAGACCGAGGAAAAGAAGTCTCTTCCTCTCAGAATAACAAAGCTGTCCCTTGGCTTCTGTAGAATGAGCATACTGCTCAGGATTAACAATTTTAGTCATAGAGGCCTCCTTAAAGATTTATGTAATTATGATAGCATAAATACTGCACCTGTGGACACGGCATGTAAAGACGAGGTTATAAAAATTTTAGAAAAGGTTTATTTGACGTAGCATGGGGGCGTAAGTAGAATATACGTAGTTTTAAAGAAACCACATTTTGTAGTTATTACTTTAGAAATAGACCATATGCTACGATATATTAAGTAGAGGAAGGTATAACGTATGGATGCAAATCTTAGTCCTGAACAGCAGGCACTACTTGCCAGCATAATGGGTAAATCATCACAAGCAGGCGGAGGCGGTGGCTTTTCACCATCACAGGTTCAGCCTGCAGTTTCAGCTGCGTCGGCTGCAGCAGCACCCGCTGATCCCGGTAAGATGTTATCACAGGCTGAAATTGATGCACTCATTGCCTCAATGGGCAACTAACAAACATTCTACAATTCAATAAAGAACATGCTAGGACCATTTTCGAAAGAGAATGGTCCTTTTTTATGAAAAAAATATGAACATTGGAATATCCGATTGACAATATGTAGGAAGCTACGTATCATGAAATATGTACTTAGCTACATATTGAATTGAGAGGTGATCATGAACTGTAAAAACGAGGAAAAAGAGTTCTTTAGAGATAAAGAACACGAACCTATTAGCTTTAAGTTCAAGCTGATCCATGAAGCCTTCGCCAACATGTTTAACAGACAACTGCGGGAAGATGATATGACTTTTTCCCAACTCATGGTGGTTTCCCTATTATGGGAGAGAAGAGATGAGAAGGTAACTCAGAAGGATATTTCTGAGGCCCTTCATATCAAACATCCCACAACTATAGGCTTACTCAAAAGGCTTGAGGAAAAAGAAATGGTGAAGGTTGTGGTAGATCCTGACAACAGGAGGTACCGTAATATTGCCCTTACGGAAAAGGGTGAGAAGTTCATTCAGATGAACAGAGAAAGAAGAATCCATAACGATGAAAATCTTGTGGATGGCATGACCGAAGAGGAAATCAAAACTCTTAGAAGTCTTCTTGACAGGGTCATCGATAACATGAACAAACTCCAGTAATACAAGAATTTCGCTTAAAAAAGGTAACAAAAGGGAGAAACATAATGGTAAAGACAATATTAAAACAGGTTAAGGAGTACAAACTCCCATCCATCCTGACTCCTCTGTGCATGATAGGAGAGGTTATCTGTGAAATGATAATTCCTATCCTCATGGCTAAAATTGTGGATGATGGAATCGGGGTTAATAATCCAAATGGCGGAGATATGGGCATTATTTTAAGAGTCGGCGGAATGATGCTTATAATTGCAATTCTGGGCCTGCTTGCCGGTCTCGGAGGAGCTTATTATGGTTCAATGGCATCTACAGGACTCGCCAAGAACCTTAGAAAATCGATGTTTGACAATATTCAGACTTTCTCTTTTGCCAACATCGACAAGTTCTCAACCTCAGGACTTGTAACCAGACTTACAACTGATGTGACCAATATTCAGAATGCTTATATGATGACCCTTAGAATGGCTATGAGGGCGCCTGCGTCTCTTATTATTGCCATGGTTGCAGCATTTACTATAAGTGCCCGCCTTGCAAGTATTTATCTTGTGGCAGTAGCTTTTTTGGCCGTACTTATGGTTATTATCATGAACAGAGCGACCAAGTACTTTAAACAGGTTTTTGAAAAGTATGACGAGCTTAATGAGAGCGTTCAGGAAAACGTATCCGCGATCCGCGTAGTAAAGGCTTATGTTCGTGAGGATTACGAGAACAAGAAGTTCAAAAAGGCTGCTTTTAACATTTATAATATGTTTGTAAGAGCAGAGAAGAACCTCGTAATGATAAGCCCTGTTATGTCAGCAACAGTTTATACATGTATTCTTCTTATCAGCTGGTTTGGTGCCCATATGATAGTTGGCGGCGAGCTTTCAACCGGCGGACTTATGAGTCTTTTGACATATTGTATGTCTATTCTAATGAACCTTATGATGCTTGGTATGATCTTTGTTATGCTGACTATGGCTTCAGCCAGTGGAAAGCGTATCGCTGAGGTTATTGAGGAAAAGGCAACTATAACCAACAAAGAGAATCCTGTGATGGAAGTTGCAGACGGAAGTATTTCTTTTGACCACGTAGAATTTGCATATGATGAAGACTGTGAGCAGCCTGTGTTAAAAGATATTACGCTGGAGATCAAATCCGGAGAAACTATCGGTATTATCGGTGGAACCGGTTCTGCAAAGTCTTCCCTTGTAAACCTTATCAGCAGACTCTATGACGTTACACAAGGGGCCGTTAAGGTTGGCGGAATCGACGTAAGAGACTACGATATCGAGACACTTCGTGATCAGGTATCAGTTGTTTTACAGAAAAACGTTCTTTTCTCCGGAACAATCCTGGATAACCTTCGCTGGGGTGATAAGAATGCCACTGAAGAAGAGTGCAGACGCGCCTGCCAGATGGCCTGCGCCGATGAATTTATAGAGAAAATGCCAAACGGCTACAATACAGAGATTGAGCAGGGCGGTACTAATGTATCGGGAGGACAGAGGCAAAGACTTTGTATCGCGAGAGCCCTTCTCAAAAAGCCTAAGATCCTTATTCTTGATGATTCAACAAGCGCGGTAGATACCAGTACAGATGCCAAGATCAGAAAGGCATTTGCAGAGGAGATTCCGGGAACTACCAAGCTTATCATTGCACAGAGAATCAGTTCAGTTCAGGGATGTGACCGCATAATCGTTATGGATGACGGTAAGGTCAACGGTTTCGGAACTCACGACGAACTTCTTAAGAGTAATGATATTTACCGTGAAGTTTACGAGTCACAGACCGGAGCAAGCGGTGACGCTGACTTTGACCAGTTAAGTTGAGAGAGGATAAAGCTATGGCAGAGACTAAAGAGATAAAGGGCAGGAACGGTGGAAATCGCCGTGGCATGCCCAGACCCAAGGTTGAAAACCCCGGGAAATTATTTAAGAGAATAATGGGATATGTATTTAAATTCTATCCCATTCATATGATACTTATTGTTATTTGTATTTTTACCACTGTATTTTCAAGTGTTCAGGGAACTCTTTTTACCAAGACACTTATTGATGGTTATATTCAGCCTATGCTGGATAACCACAGCACGGACTACGGCCCGCTTCTTATGGCCATGGCAAGAGTAGCATGCTTTTATGCCATCGGTGTAATTGCGGCTTTTGTTCAGTCCTATACAATGATTTTTATCAACCAGGGAACACTTAAGAGGCTCCGTGAAGAGCTCTTTGAACATATGGAGTCTCTTCCTATCAAGTATTTTGATACACATGCCCACGGAGATATCATGTCAATTTATACCAATGATATTGATACTTTGAGGCAGATGATCAGCCAGAGTATTCCTCAGATGCTTAACTCAGCAATTACTATTGTAAGTGTCCTGGCATCTATGCTGGTTCTGAGCATTCCGCTTACAATAGTTACACTTGTCATGGTTGGTGTTATGCTGTTTTGTTCAGCTAAGGCTACCAAGGCTTCAGGTAAGAACTTCAAGGCACAGCAGGAGAATATCGGTGCTCTCAACGGCTATATCGAGGAGATGATGACTGGCCAGAAGGTTGTAAAGGTATTCAACCATGAAAAAGAGAGCGTTGAGAGATTTGATACCCTCAATGAGGAACTTTATCAGAGCGCATTCAAGGCTAATGCATATTCAGGAGCTCTTGGCCCTATCAATGCTCAGCTTGGTAATACAAGCTATGTTATCTGTGCTATTGCCGGTGGTGCTATGGCACTTTCAGGACATCCTGTATTTGGTATCACTGTAGGAGCTCTTGCAAGTTTCCTTACATTTAACAAGAGCTTTTCAATGCCTATCAACCAGGTCAGCATGCAGTTTAATTCAATCATCATGGCTCTTGCAGGTGCTGAACGTATCTTCAAGCTTCTTGATGAGAAGCCTGAGACAGATGAAGGTTATGTAATGCTTGTAGATGCCAAGGAGGAGAATGGTCAGGTTGTAGAAGCTGACCGTCACACAGGTAAATGGGCTTGGAAGCATTATCACAAGGCTGACAACACCACAACTTACCAGCCAATGGAAGGTGATGTTACCTTTAACGGTGTAGACTTCGGATATACCGATGAAAAGATGGTTTTGCATGATATTGTTCTTCATGCACATCCAGGTCAGAAGATTGCCTTTGTAGGATCTACCGGTGCCGGTAAGACCACTATTACAAACCTGATCAACAGATTCTACGACATTCAGGATGGTAAGATCAGATACGACAACATCAATATTAACAAGATCAAGAAGGCAGACCTTAGACGTTCTCTTGGTATCGTTTTGCAGGATACACATCTTTTCACAGGAACAGTTATGGAAAACATCAGATACGGTAAGCTTGATGCCACAGATGACGAGGTAATGGCAGCAGCCAAGCTTGCAAACGCCCACAGCTTTATCAAGAGACTCCCCGAAGGCTATGACACAATGCTCACAGGAGATGGTGCAAACCTCTCCCAGGGCCAGCGTCAGCTTCTTGCAATTGCAAGAGCAGCCATTGCAGATCCGCCTGTACTTATCCTTGATGAAGCTACATCTTCTATCGATACCAGAACAGAGAAGATCGTTCAGGACGGTATGGACAAGCTTATGAAGGGTAGAACAACCTTCGTTATTGCACACAGACTTTCAACAGTTCGTAACAGTGACTGCATTATAGTTCTTGAGCAGGGTCGCATCGTAGAGCAGGGAACCCACGACGAACTTATTGCCAAGAAGCAGAGATACTATCATCTCTACACCGGCATGAAGGAAGACCCACAGACCGCGTAAAATTATGGGAAATAAATGATATTAGCCCCGAAACATTATGTTTCGGGGCTTTTTATTTTGTTTGAAAGAATGTATGATAATTCATAAGTTTTCTGAACTACTGCAAGTGGGAGGAGTTGGGATGAAAAAGGCATTTATGGCAGCATTATCATTGATTATTGCTATTGGTGCAACAGCCTGCAGTAATCAAAAGGATGATAGCATGGACAGTGGATATGATACCGGTCACATTGAAGTTGATATGGAAAGAAAAGACATGGCTTCGGAAGAATGGAAGGATGTGCTTTCAGGAACATGGCAGACAGCTTCCATAGGATATGAGGCAGATGGAGAAATGCAACCGGAATACTATGTGCAGTTCGAAGGCCTGCATATAAAATACGGACATATGAAGAATGGTGAGTATATAATAGACCATACTGACGAGGTTTCCAATTTCGAGAAAATTGCACCTGGAAGATATATATTACAGGCAGAGTCATCATCCGGAGTGCAGTATACGCTAAAGACTGCCGAAAGTGATAATGATATGCTGGAGTATTATGAAACATGGAATGAGGATGAATTTCCTGATGCATACAGGGGGAGTTCCTCACTGAGTAGATGTGAATAATCTCTCCAAATGGGCTATGGGGGGTGCGAAAGTGGACTTTGCATCTAAATATGGCTCTGACTACTGAATTAGTCACTTTCTAATAATAATCAACAGCCTCGAAACTATGATATGGCACATAAAAAGCATCTAAGAAGTTGGTACCTCTAGGATTTAGTCACAATAATAAAAAATGCGATGTTGATGACTGGGAGGCACGACATGAAGTTCACCAGCCGTACGCGACAACTAGCTATGGATTATTGTATTACAGATGTATACAAAGGAAGATATTTATAACGAGGCTAATATGTATTCACTAGAAGTATTAGAAAACAGCATATTTCAAGCAGAAGACTTTGATGAGAGAATTGTTCTTGGAGAAGGCAGACATTACTATGTGCTAAAGAACGAAATACCATATTGTCAAGTAATAGCAGACCCTAATCATTTGCATATGGAAGGCATAATTTTCAAAGACTATCTCGTGATTGCCTCAGATGAAATGGTCTTGTTCATATCTCTTATTAATCTAACGGTAAAAGAAAAAGTGAAGCCGCAATACTATGTTTCAAAATTTATTGTGGCGGATGATGTGCTCTATATATTAGATTGCACAGGCATTATCGCCATAAGCTCAGAACTTGATATGCTATGGGAAAATCATGATTTGGCAGTTGATGGAGTAATTGCCACAAATTTTGCCGAAGGTGATGTTATGGAAATTTCATGTGAGATGGATCCTCCAGGAGGCTGGATAGATAGAAGAATAAGCAAAAAAGACGGAAAGATTATATAAGTATTTGGAAATATATCAAAGATACATGAGGTGATCGAGACTAGCTATGAAAATATACAAATTAAGATTTGATGGCACAAATTACAAAAACTTATATCCCTGCGAGGATAAAGACGCGGATTTTTATCGGATGTTCGATGGGACGAGTTATATTGAAACATGGGAAAAGCTTGATTTAACATATTTGGATGAAGAAGAGGGCCTTAAAGAAGGTAATTATACATATCTTTTTATGCCTATCGTTGATAAGGCTGCTCTAAACATTTTGCAGGCATTAATTGGCGAAGATGCTGAACTTTTACCGATGATGCGCGGAAATGAAGAAGTGTATGGTATAAATGTGTTGACACTACTGGATGCCCTTGATTATGAAAAATCTGAATGTGTTAAGTTTAGCGATGGAAAAATAATGGCAATCAGAAGATATGCTTTTATTGAAAACGAGGTTCAGGGAAGGCATATTTTTAAGCTCTCCGATGAATCCCACGGGGCACCTTTTGTCTCAGAATATTTCAAAAAGATTGTTGAAGAAAATGGTTTGACGGGCTTTAAGTTTGAGCTTGTCTGGGATGACTAGAATAACGAGCTCTGAGGCATTCTTTTTGTTGTACAACTGGGGGATGCCTGCTGTATAATGGTTGTGTATGAAATTTGCAAAAAATGAATATGCGTGAAGCTAGGAGGGAACTTGTGTATGAAAAAAATTCTTTCAGTAAAAACAATTGTTGCTATCGGTATTGGTGCAGCGCTGTTCTTTGTGCTTGGCAGATTTGTAGCTATTCCAAGTCCTGTACCTAATACTAACATCTCCATTCAGTATGGACTTCTTGCATTTATTGCTGCAGTATTTGGCCCTATCGCCGGAGCTCTTGCCGGTCTTATCGGTCACTTCTTTATTGACTTCAGCTTTGGTTGGGGTGTTTGGTGGAGCTGGGTTATCGCATCAGCAGTATTTGGCTGCATCATGGGATTTGTCACAATGCGCCTTAAGATTGACGAGGGTGAGTTTGGTACAAAAGGCATAATCCTTTTCAATGCAGGTCAGGCTATCGCCCACGTGATTTCATGGGTCGTTGTTGCACCTGTTCTTGATATCCTTATGTATCAGGAGCCTGCTAATAAAGTATTTGCTCAGGGTGTTACAGGAGCAATCATTAACATCATTACAACAGCTATCGTAGGAACTTTAGTATGCCTTGCATATTCCAAGGCTATTCCCAAGAAGGGAAGTCTTTCTGAGGAGAACTGATTGTATTAGTTTTTGAGAAAAAGATATTTTCATGATGGAATATCAGGAAATGAATTTTTATGGATGACATTATAGTTGAATTTAAAGATTTAGGATTTCAGTATAGAGCGCAGGCAAAACCTACGCTCTATAATATTAATCTGACTGTTAAAAAGGGAGAGAAGATTTTAATTGCAGGGCCCTCCGGATGTGGTAAATCCACTATGGCGAGCCTTATTAATGGTCTCATCCCTTTTTCTTATAAAGGAGAAATTACCGAATCTCTTTTGATAAACGGTAAAGAGTCCCGGGAAATGTCCATGTTTGATATATCCCATATTGTGGGAACTGTTCTGCAGGACAGTGATGCGCAGTTTGTAGGAATGACTGTGGCAGAGGACCTTGCCTTTGCCCTGGAAAACGACTGCGTTGAGCAGCAGCAGATGAAGAATAGGGTAAAAGAGGTTGCACAGATTCTTGACCTTGATCAGGTGCTTAGGCATGCTCCTTTCGAGCTTTCAGGTGGCCAGAAACAGAGAGTTTCTGTTGGCGGCGTAATGGCAAGTGACGTTTCTCTTTTCCTCTTTGATGAGCCTCTTGCCAATCTGGATCCCAAGACGGGAAAATCAGCAATCGAGCTTATAGACGAACTTCAGAAAAGAACCGGTGCTGCAGTTATCATAATTGAGCACCGACTGGAGGATGTTCTTCACCGTCCGGTTGACAGGATTGTTCTTATGAATGAGGGGAGGATTGTTTCAGACTCATCTCCGGATGAACTCTTATCTTCAGGGAGGCTTGCTGAGTGCGGCGTAAGGGAACCGCTTTATTTGACAGCACTTAAGTATGCCGGAATTGAGATAAGGCCTGAAATGCATCCGGCTTCACTACATGACCTGGTTCTTTCTGAGCAGGATAAAGAGAAGGTCCGAAGCTTCTTTATGCAGAATCAAAAGGGCAAAAGAGCTTTAGCGGATGACAATCTGTTAGCGGTAAAAAATCTTTCTTTTACCTATGAAAAGACCGAAAAGCAGACCCTTAATGATATCTCTGTAGATATCGGCAAGGGCGAGATGGTGGCTATTGTTGGTACCAATGGTGCCGGTAAATCCACCTTCTCCAAGGTTATCTGCGGAATGGAAAAAGAGAGCGTTGGAGCGATTTCTTTTAACGGAAAAGACTTTTCTGATTACTCCATAAAAGAGCGTGCAGAGCATGTGGGCTATGTTATGCAGAACCCTAATCAGATGATATCCAAGGTAATGATCTTCGATGAAGTTGCCTTTGGACTTAGGCTCCGTGGAGTTTCGGAAGAGGAAGTAAAAAGAAAAGTAGAAAAGGCACTTGAAATCTGCGGCCTGTACAAGATGCGTAATTGGCCAATTTCTGCACTTTCCTATGGTCAGAAAAAGAGAGTGACGATTTGCTCTATCTTGGTTTTAGAGCCTGAGATGATGATTCTTGATGAGCCTACAGCAGGTCAGGACTACCGCAATTACACCAGAATCATGGAGTTTTTAAAGAACCTTAATGACAGGGGAATTACCATTGTCATGATAACCCATGACATGCACCTTATGCTGGAGTACGCAGACAGGAGCATTGTCTTTAACGATGGAAGAATTATTGCTGACAAGACCTGTGCAGAGGTTCTGACAGATACGGAAATTGTTGATAAGGCGAGCCTTAAAGAGACCAGCTTGTATCATCTTGCAGGAGAATGTGGAATAGGGGATGCTGCAGGCTTTGTCCAGAGCTTTATTGATTATGAGAGGGAAAACGTCAGAAAATGAACAATCTCTTTAACTATATAGAAAGAAAATCACCTATACATGACCTTACGGGGGCAACTAAGCTGGTGTGTCTGTTTTTGTGGAGCTTTGCAGCCATGACAACCTATGACACAAGGCTTCTGGTAGTTCTGGCAGTTCTTGGAATAGCTCTTTTCCCGGTGGGCAGGATAAGGCTTAAGGATGTGTCATTTATGCTTTGGTTTACCCTGGTTTTCCTTGTGCTTAACACCATTTTGGTTTATGTTTTCTCACCCCATCATGGAACAGAGATTTATGGATCCTGCACTTATCTTTTCGGACTGTCAGGGTACTTTGCGCCTACAGCGGAACAGCTCTTTTTCCAGCTTAATTATATTCTTAAATATTTCGCCACGATTCCTTTTGTGCTGCTGTTTGTGTGCACCACAAATCCAAGTGAATTTGCGGCATCACTTAATAAGATCGGGGTGAGCTATTCAGTTTCATACTCTGTGGCGTTGGCACTTCGCTACATTCCTGATATTCAGAAGCAGTATCATGAGATCAGCCAGGCATCCCAGGCAAGGGGAGTTGAACTTAGCAAGAAGGCATCGCTGGTAAGTCGCCTTAAGTCCGCATCCGCGATTCTGGTGCCGCTTATCCTTAGCAGTATGGACAGAATTGAGATCATATCTAACGCCATGGAGCTTAGATGTTTTGGCAAGAATAAAAAGAGAACCTGGTACATGGCACAGAAATTCAAGGTTCTGGATTATGTTTCAATGATAGTGTGTGCGCTGCTACTGATTGCATCGCTTACACTGACACACATAAACGGAAGTAGATTTTTCAACCCATTTAAATAAATGGGATTTGTTAGGAGGAAAGAGAGAATGGGAACATTGGAGGAAGCGCGTAGTATCTTTTCCAAGGATCTTTATGCTACGGAGTTATCGGGAATTGAGATTGATGAGATTGGAAAAGACTATGCGAAGTGCAGCATGAAGCTTACAGAAAAACACAAAAACGCCTATGGCGGGATTATGGGCGGTGCAATTTATACTCTTGCGGACTTTGCTTTCGCTGTAGCGTCTAATTATGAAAAAGAACAGGCCACAGTGAGTCTTGTGGGACAGTCAAACTTTTTATCGGCAACAAAGGGAAGTATTCTCTATGCGCAGGCGCGGCTATTAAAAGATGGCAGCAGGAACAGCTTTTTTGAAGTAAATGTGACAGATGACCTGGATAAGCTGATTGCAGTGGTTTCCTTTACCGGGGCCCATGTGCCGTTCAAGTGATGCACTTTGGTTTATGAATGAGAATGAAAGGCATTAGGAAGGGGATAACAGTGAGAACACTATTTATTGGAAACAGTCATACATATTTCAATGATATGCCCAAAATTTATGCAGATATTTGCAAAGAAAACGGTATTGATATGCAGGTGACAATGCTCACAAAAGGCAGAATGGGATTTGATTATCACGCGGACAATGAGCAGACAAGATTCAATATTCTTTTTGGGGATTACGATTATATTATTCTTCAGCATGTGGCTCATCCTATGGGAGAGTTTTCTGTCATGGAAGAAGCTGCAGACAGGATAATGGAATGGATTAAACAGACATCCGCAAGAGCCTGCTTTTACATGACTTGGACTGAAGAAGACAATGAGGCATTTCAGGAAGAGATGTCAGCCAGATACAGGAAGCTTGCCGAAAGGTACGGCTGCATGGTCGCACCGATTGGAGAAAAATGGTGGTCTCATATTCACGAGCATCCGGAAATCGACCTGTATTACAAGGACAGGAGACATGCGTCCCCAGAAGGTTCAAGGTTGGCTGCCCAGACAATCTATGACACACTTTTCGGTGGTGAGAAATAAAGACAATCCGTTCTTTAGAGATTGAAGAAATTAGAAATTTGACTAAGGCGAGATAGCGGAATTCTTGATTCAATACTTGAGAACAAAACAATTATGAATACAGTTACTAGTTTGTTCAAATAAGGCGCATGGAAATAAAGTGATGAGGGATGCGTATGGAAAAGGGTAAGGATATACGAATCTTAGATGGAACAATGTTAAAGATCATCGCTATGGTAGCTATGGTCTTTGATCATGTGGGCGATATGTTTTATACGGAATTGACGTGGCCAAGGATGATAGGGCGTCTTGCAATGCCGCTTTTTTCGTTTTGTATTGCAGAAGGCTACATTCATACAAGAGACAGAAAAAGATACATTTTACGACTCGGTATATTTGCCCTGATAAGCGAAGTGCCTTTTGATCTGGCTTTTGAAGGCAGGATAAACCTTACTCATCAGAGCATAATGCTTACATTTTTTATCGCTGTGTTAGCACTGATGTTCTTTGATTTCATTCGTGGAGACAAAAGTGAAGATAAAGGAAAGTACAGTATAGGAAGAACGGTTTTGGGAGTGCTTTCAGTAATTGTGATGGCAATTGTTGCGTTACTTCTTAAAGCTGATTATACGTTTTTTGCTGTAATAGCCGTCTTTTTGTTTTATGTATTTAAGGACACAAGACAGCTTCTCAGAACAGGAGTGGGAGTGGCATTTTTGGCTCTCACAAGGACGATGGGGTATTATTGCACCACAGGACTTAGCATAATTCCGCTTCTTCTCTATAATGGGAAAAAGGGAAAGGGGCTGAAATGGCTCTTTTATGCTTTCTATCCGGGGCACTTGCTGGTTCTTTATATGATAAAAACGATGCGAATGGGGTATTGAAGTTTTACTAGTTAGATATATCGAATAAACTAGAAGAATCTTTTCGATGAAATCATTGAAGAGATTAACAGGATATTTTTGGAGGAGGCGTTGGGGATAATGTTGCCGACAATAGATGAAGCTTTACATGAATTAGAGATAGCAGGACAGATAAATCCCGGACCTTGGGTAAAACACTCAATTAATACGGGAGTTGCGGCTAGAAATATTGCTGAAAAAGTACCGGGCATGGATCCGGAAAAGGCATATATAGTCGGCCTTATGCATGATATAGGCAGAAGGTGCAAATTTGGCTTTGTTGATATTCCCACACATGTTTATGAGGGATATAAATACTGCATGGAAAAGGGCTGGGATGAGGCTGCCAGGATTTGTATGACTCATTCTTATCTTTTGATGCAGGACGAAGTTGACTATGAACCTGAAACCGAGAATGAAAAGGCAATTAAGGAATATATTATGAAATGCGAGGTTGATGATTACGATAAGCTGATTCAGCTGTGTGATTCCCTGGCTGTGGACTACGGATTTGTTATTCTTGAAAAGAGGTTCGTAGATGTAACCAGAAGATACGGAATCATGGAGGGGTACATTAAGGGATGGGAAGTGGCCTTTAGTATCAAAGAGTATTTCGAAGAAAAAATGGGATGTTCAATCTATGATGTACTCCCTGACATTGGAAAAACAACACTTCTGACCCCTAAGCCCTGGAAACCGCCGGTGAAGGAAGTCAGCTAAAGAGGAAAGGGATTATAGACTCGGTAGGATAGGATTTTTTTGATAGTGTAAAGGGTTAGCCCAGATGATAATCGAATTAAAAGAACTAACAGATGAAAATCTTGAAGAATGCCTGAAACTCAAAGTGGCCAAGGATCAGGAGCAATATATTGCCTCCAATGAAGACTCATGGAAAACGGCAAAAGAAAATGAAAATATCGCTCGTCCTTTTGCTATATACTGCGATGGGAAAATGGTGGGATTTACAATGTTTGCTTTTGATGAAGATTACGAGGATCCTAATGACAGGTATTGGCTATGGAGACTAATGATTGATGAAAGCTTGCAGGGAAAAGGCTACGGAACTGCTGCAATGAAGACAATTATCCAATACTTTAAGGATAATGGGGCAAACAATATACGTCTGTCTACCAAGGAAACAAATACAAACGCGCTATCCATGTATCGTAAGGTAGGATTCAGAGATACAGGAGAGATGAATGAAGAAGAACTGGTTCTTCAGCTTGATTTTTAATTCCAGGAATTGTAAAAGCGGTTTATATTATGTTGGGACAAGAAAAACTGACGGGTAACATAAGAAAATTGAATTGAGATTATGTTGATATGATGAAATCTTGCAATTAACATAAAAAAATTGATTTGAAATTATGTTAAGACAAGGAAATCTTTTAGCTAGCATAAAAGATGTAGCTAATTCTTATGTTTGCTGGAAAAAAAGATTAATCTAACATAAATAGTCTGTAAAAATCTTATGTTAAAAAGAGAAAAATTCCAGAACAGCATAAAAATGAACTGCCTATATCAAAAAGTTGAGGGATAGAGGCAGAGTAGAATGCAAAAAAGCAATGCCGCTATTGCAAGATTAAGAATAGTATTAGAACAAAAGATAATAGTAAGATATATTCGAATAAATCCAAAGTACGGGGATTAATAATGAATTATAAGATCGTTGATAAAGAAAAATATTACAGGAGCGGAGTATTCCGACACTTCACTGAGGACTGCAAGTGCTCAACCTCTATGACTTCAAGAATAGATGTTACGGATTTGGTGGAACATTCCAAGAGGACGGGAACCAAGTTTTACATCAACTTTCTGTATTTGTTGTCAAAGGTTCTGAATTCAAGAGACGATTACAAGATGGGATATCTTTGGCAGTCTGATGAACTGATCTGCTATGATAGCATTAATCCGATACAGTATGTTTTCCATGAAGATACGGAAACCTGTACGCCAGTGTATACCACTTATTACGAAGATTATAATGAGTTCTACAGGAATGCAGTAAGTGATGTGGAAAATGCTAAGAAAACCAGAGAATATGGACTGGATATAATTAATCATCCCAATTGGTTTGATGCCTCCTACATTTCATGGCTTTCATATGATTCGCTGAATATCGAGCTTCCTGATGGGTACCTGCATTTTCCTCCCATTATCAACTGGGGTAAATACCGAGAGGAAAATGGAAGACTTATGATGCCGGTCAGCGTTCGTTTGAATCATGCTATAGCTGATGGTTTTCTTGTAGCAAATGTTTATAGATTGCTTGAAAAAGAAATGAATCTATTCATAAACAATACTTGAAGATAATTGGTAGAAAAAAGGAGAGACTTCGATAAAAAGAAGAAAAGAAAATCCGGAAAAAAGATTGGAGATAATAAATTGAAAACAGCAGTTATAACAGGAAGTACCAGGGGCCTTGGATATGAGATGGCTAAGGTTTTTGTAAATAATGGTTGGAATGTGGTTATCAACGGAGTTAATGAAGGCAGCCTTTAGATTTATGACAGCACCATTTAGTAAAAGAAACTTTTTTGATTAAGAAATAATATTCATATTTTAATCTGATTTTAATCTTTCAAAAATCTTATATTAATCTTGGGTATGTATCATTTCAGATATCAAATAACAAACAACAAATGAATATCTGAAAGGAAGGTAATGTATTATGGAAAATTTTGAAATGGTTGAAAAGCTCAGAGAGAAGACAGGTGTATCCTACGAGGAAGCTAAAAAGATCCTCGAGGAAAAGAACTACGACATGCTGGATGCTGTAATTGAACTTGAGCGTCAGGGCAAGGTAGTTGCTCCAAAAGATGGTGCTTACACAGCCGGAGCAAGTCAGGATATGGAAAACGTTAAGAAGTTTGCAGATGCTCAGAAGCAGTATGAAAAAGACTGCAAGAAGACCAGCTTCAAGGAGTTTTGCAGGAGTCTCGCAGATTTCTTCAGGGTATTGTTCCGCAAGAGTCTTGAGATTGACTTTAACATAAGCAAGGACAACAAGAAGGTTGCAAGCGTACCACTTCTGGTACTGATACTTCTTTTGATCGGATTCTTCTGGATCACAGTTCCGCTTATCATCATAGGTCTTTTCTTTGGAATAACCTATAATTTTTCAGGTGTAGACAAAGTAGTCGTAGATGTTAATGAGGTTTGCGACAAGGCATCCCAGACTGCTGAGAATATTAAAAACGAATTCAAAAAGGAAGAAGAACAGAAATAATGAGCAAAATACTAATCGTAGAAGATGAAGTACAACTGGCACGTTTTGTCGAACTTGAACTTATACATGAGGGAAATTCTGTAGATAAGGCAGAGGATGGTAGGACAGGCCTTGATATGGCTCTCTCTAACGATTATGATCTGATTCTTTTAGATGTTATGCTGCCGGGCATCAATGGCTTTGAGGTTCTAAGGCGCGTAAGGGCCAAAAAGGAAACTCCTGTTATCCTGGTTACTGCAAGAGATGCGGTAATGGATAAGGTATCGGGCCTTGATGCCGGAGCAGACGATTATATCACCAAGCCTTTTGCTATTGAGGAGCTTCTGGCACGTATCAGAGTAGCTCTTAAAAGAAAAGGCTCATCAGTAACAGCATCCAGACAACTTACTATAAACAAAGTCACAATAGATCTGGACAGACATGAAGTATGCGCTGATGGAAATCCTGTGGAGCTCACCAACTACGAGTTTGAGCTCCTTAGGATCCTTATGGAGAATTGCAACATAGTACTTGATAGAGAACGTCTAATTAACGAGATCTGGGGCTATGATTATGATGGTGAAACCAATGTGGTTGATGTCTATGTCAGACATCTTCGCACCAAAATAGATGATAAATACGGCATCAAGCTTATCCAGACGGTAAGAGGTGTCGGATACGTCATAAAAGAAGGGCAGCTATGAATAATGTAAGTAAACGTACATCATCAATAGCAAGAGGAATTAATACAGCTTTCTGGTTTAATAAACTGAAAGCTTTTTTTACAGTGGATTTACTCATTGTTTTGGCTTCATTTGGACTGTTTGGTTATAACAGTTTCCAGACGCTTCCTGAAGGCGAATCAGTCAGAAGCTTTTCTATAACAGGCGATAGCTACAAAAATGTTGTTCTTAACTTTTTTACGGACAACTCTTCCTATAGTTTTCCTATGCGAGAGTATGTCTATTTTACGGGAATTATCCTGATTGCGGTTGCAGCCTATCAGCTTCTGAACCTCTTATTTTCTTTTACCCATACTGCAAAAATCAGAAGGAAGCTCCGACCTTTAAATGAACTGGCTCTTAAGGCTGAGGCTATTAGTGAGGTTCCACTTGATACAACCAAATTTGAAGAGCTGGAAGAAGCCATTTTGAAGGTTCCTGCCGACAAAAACGGAGCCAGGATATCAACAGGAGACCAGGATCTTGCCAGCATAGAAGCTGCGCTTAACAGTCTGCTGTACAGGATGCAGGAAGCAAGAATGCAGCAGGCAAGGTTTGTTGACGATGCTTCCCACGAACTTCGTACTCCTATTGCTGTTATTCAGGGCTATGCCAACATGCTGGACCGCTGGGGAAAAGATGATCCGGCTGTTCTGGAGGAATCCATCACGGCTATCAAGAATGAGTCAGAGAATATGAAAGAACTCATTGACCAGCTTCTTTTCCTTGCCAGAGGAGATAACGGACGTCAGAAGCTGTCCATGGAAAAGCTGGATCTATCTGATGTGATGAGAGAGGTGTGGGAAGAATCCATGATGATAGATTCGGATCACAAATATCTTTATGAGGATAGTGAGAATTGTTACATAAATGGGGACCTTGCCATGATCAAGCAGTCTATCAGGATATTTGTCCAGAATGCTGCCAAGTATTCCGACAAGGGCAACACTATTAAACTTTCTGTTAAAAGAAATGGCGATAAGATTTCGTATATTGTTCAGGACGAAGGCATTGGTATGGCCGGCGAAGAACTCAGCCATATCTTTGAGCGCTTCTACAGATCCGACAAGGCCAGAAATTCATCAACCGGTGGTTCAGGTCTTGGGCTTTCCATTGCCAAATGGATCATTGATGCCCATCAGGGCAGCGTAGAAGTCCTCTCCAGACTTGAAATAGGTACAAGAATAACAGTTTCTTTCATGGGATGTTAAAGGTACCTTCTGCTTGCAATACAAAACGTTTGTTCGTATAATTAAAATATTATAAGAACAGTTGTTCACCAAGAGGATTGTATTGCAATGGAATTATTAGAGAGTTTAAATAAGTCCCAAAAAGAAGCGGTAACTTCTACGGAAGGATATATTCGTGTTATAGCAGGGGCGGGAAGTGGCAAGACCAAGGCGCTTTCCACCCGTTTTGCATATCTTGTTAATGGCCTCGGTATTATGCCGGGGCACATTCTGTGTGTAACTTTCACCAATAAATCAGCCAATGAGATGAGACAGAGAATCCACGCTCTGACCGGAGATAATGATACCGGTTATATCAATACGTTTCATGGCTTTTGTGTGTCGGTATTGCAGGAAGATTCCCATGCAGTCCAGTACCCCAAGAATTTCCTTGTTCTTGATAACTCTGATATAGATGACATGCTCAAGATCATTTACGAAGAACGTGGTCTTTCTCTTCGTGACATGACCTTTAGTTCTGCACGGGATATGTTCGAGATGCGCAAGCTTTTTGACGAACCGGAATACTATATGGATATGCTGACCATGCCGCTTGAGACTCTCAAGGATAAGTATGACTCTGCTACAGAGGTCAGGGATATCCTCTTCTACGGTTATTTATATCAGGAAAAGAAATGCTTTGGTCTGGATTATAACGACCTTATCAAGTTTTCTTTGTATATCTTTAAGGAAAATCCGGATATTAAACTTAAATGGCAAAAGAGACTGGAATACATCATGATCGATGAGTTTCAGGATATAGACAGTCTTCAGTATGAGCTTATGGAGGTTCTTGCAGGGTATCACAAGAATCTTTTTATAGTGGGGGACCCGGATCAGACTATTTATACCTGGCGCGGAGCCAACGTCAAATATCTCCTTGATTTTGACAAGGTATTTCCAAATGTAAAAACTATCCTTATGAATGACAACTACAGGTCAACGCCACAGATTCTGTCAGCTGTTAACTCGCTAATAGACAAGAATAGATTCAGGATTAAAAAGGACCTTTGCGCAACACTCCCAAGCGGAGATAGTGTTCTATGCCATCTTGCCCCCAATACTTCTGATGAAGCTGAATGGATAGCAGGGGAAATTCTGGCACTTAAGAGCTATGGTATCAAGTATAGGGATATGACTATTTTGTATCGTGCTCACTATGTCACAAGGACCATAGAAGAAGGTCTTATGAAGGAAAAGATTCCGTATACCATTTATTCCGGAGTGCAATTCTTTGGAAGAGCAGAGATCAAGGATGCGCTCTGCTATCTTAGAATGCTTGTTTATAGGGATGACATTTCTTTCAGACGAATTGTGAATGTGCCTAAGAGAAACCTTGGTAAAAGACGTATGGCCTTTCTGGAGCAGTACTCAAGAGATAAGGGGTGCTCGCTATATCAGGCGCTGTATGAAAACCTTGATAATGAGCTTATTAAGGGGACAAAGGCGTCTTCGTTTATTGATCTGATAGAGCGTTTTTCAGAGAGCTATGAAGGACTTCCTGTATCAGAAGTACTGGCTAAGATTTTAAATGACAGTGGCTACGAAGAAATGCTCCGCACTGAGGGAGCACAGGACAGGCTTGATAATTTGGCAGAGCTTAAGCAGTCTGTTTTTGAATATGAGACTACCTGCGGCGAGGAAGTGGGGCTGGAAGACTACCTCAAGCATATAGCTCTTTTTACAAATGCAGATTCCGACTCCGGGCAGGATGATAAGGTCAAGCTGATGACTGTTCATGCAGCCAAGGGACTTGAGTTCCCTTATGTATTCTTATGTGGAATGAACGAAGGCATTTTCCCATCAAGGAAGGTGCATACTCTTGAGGGTATGGAAGAGGAGCGTAGACTTGCTTTTGTTGCCATGACCAGAGCTAGGAAAAGGCTCTTTATCTCAGAGGCAGGGGGTAACACCTTTGAGGGAATTCCAAGGTATCCTTCCAGGTTTATCATGGATATTGATCCTAATCTCCTGGAGTTTACAGAGAAGCCTGATGGGACCATGATGAGTGCAGTTCGCAAGTTTATAGAGAATGACTCAAGGCATCTAAAGGGGGCAGAGAAGCTTGACCTTTTGGAAAAAGGACAGAGGGTTAAGCATGCAATCCTGGGAGAGGGAACGGTTCTTGATATCGATACGGATGAAGAATGCTATTTGATTAAATTCGATGAAATGGGCACTCCAAGGCAGATTTCCATGAAGGTGAATCTTAAGAAGATATGACTTTCTTATATCGCTACCACCTCTGAATTAGTATATATGTGTCATTAGTATGTTATCATTATTACGATGGCTATGTCAGGGGCACTGATGTAGGGTAAATAGAGGGGAGAATTTATGAAAAAACAAAAGATTTTGGTGGCACTAATTATAGGAGCTGCCATGGTTTTGACTGCATGTGCCAAGGAGAATGATTCAGAAACAGGTTCTTTATTTGAACCGACGGAAAATGTCTCCAGGCAGGAGGAAGCAGATCATTCGGAAGAGAAAACTGAAGTTATTACAGAAGATCAGGCTTATAACGCAGTAATCAACTACTGTAAGGCTACTAACCCTGAATTTGACGAAGGGGGAAATGCCGAAGGATATACGGAGTATTGGGATGTTTCAACTAATGAAAACGGTGAGATTGTAGTTTTGTATCGTTCCTATACTGCCGCGCAGATTCGCTACTATGTGAATCCAACCTCCGGTGAAACATATGTTACGGAGTATGTTCCAGGCATAATAGATGAGGAACAAAGGACTGACGAGACCTTTAACATCAGGGATTATCTGGAGGCTGGTATTACACAGACTTCTTCAGGGAATTAGACCAAGGCTGATGAAAGAAATAGAACAGTGGCTTACCGCAGACATGATATTGGAAGCATGTCTGCTTTTTTGTGGTATAAACGCAACAATGTTAATTTATTATATGTGTTAAGATTAAAGATACTATTAGAGAGGAATGAATGTATGGAAAACTCAAAAAATACTACATGGAAAAAAGCCCTTGTTATTTGCTTGATAATTGTGGGAGTGCTGATAGCAGGAGGCTGTTTGTTTTTAATGTTTGCTGACTTTCATTTCGTGGCTCTTCTTTTCCAGTTATTCATCCCTATATTATTTATGGAGTTTTTGCCTATATTGCTTGTTATTGGGGGATTGATAATTGTATTGCTGCTGATTTCCTCAAGTAAAAAAGATCAGTAAAGCAAAGCTTTTGGAGGGGAGCAGATGAAAGACAACCGGAAAATAGGAAAGCTTTATACAGGAATTGCAGTAGTTTTATTTGCTCTGTTCTGGATAGTGCTTATTTTGTTTGGACTAACAGGTAATGCTGTAAGTCGTTATGTGCTGGGGTTATTTAAGAATGATAGTATGTACCTGATTGTGCTAGGTATTATCCTGATTTCACTGCTGCTCATAGGGGAGATCGTTAGTAATAAAGCGAGAGAGTATTCGGAAAATAACCTGGTAAGTAAGATTGTTTACGCCGCTTTTTGGGTAACTATAGGACTTTGCATTTTAGCAGTCATTCTGTTCATCGTATTTGTTGTGATGATGGTTTTGTCAGGGTCACTTATGTAGGATTTATACTGATATATTAATTTTGTATTGAGGAATACAATATCTTTTTATCCAAATTAGCACTCTCTATTGACGAGTGCTAATCATGGTGTTATACCATAAGTAGAACAAAGGAACAGAGAAGACCGTTAGGACTTTAAGATTCCAATTCTAAGATTCCGATGATCTGAACCCTCCGTCCCAATGCGAAGTAACAGTTAATCAATTGTTATTATGCAAAGGAGGTAAGCATTATGTTAGCACCTAGTATTTTTGAAGAGAATTTTATGGATGACCTGTTTGGATTCCCTTATATGAAGGAATTCGACAACATGGAGAAAAAACTCTATGGCAGAAAAGCATCAAGGATGATGAAGACAGATATCAGAGAAAAAGATGACAATTATGAAGTTGTCATTGATCTGCCGGGCTTCAAGAAGGAAGAGATTGAAGTTGAACTTAATGAGGGTTACATAACAATCTCAGCATCCAAAGGACTTGATAAGGATGCTAATGATAAGAAGGGTAAACTTATTCGCCAGGAACGTTACGCAGGCGCAATGCAAAGAAGCTTCTATGTTGGCGAGAACATTGAGAAGGAAGATGTAGAGGCAAACTATAGACACGGTGTTCTGACACTTACAATTCCTAAAAAGGCTGCTGAGAAGAAGGTTCCGGAAAAGAATCTTATAGCAATTGAAGGATGATGTTATAACTAATCCAATCCCCTGTCACTCATATAGTGGCAGGGGATATTTTTATCTTATAGGAAATTCCTCCGGAATTCCTATAAGATAAAAAACGCTCCGCGAGGATGCGCACTCGCGCGATAGGAATATGTTGCATAAATGCAACCGCGCTCGGCGCGAGAATGCCGCAAGCGGCATTCTTTCTTGT
>NZ_ATVX01000015.1 GCF_000420945.1 Butyrivibrio sp. VCB2006 | reverse complement strand
GCTGGTGTATCAGCTGCATCGCCAGATGCATAAGGCTGGGTAGCCACGTCCGGAAGGGATAAACGCTGAAGGCATCTAAGCGTGAAGCCCCCCTCAAGATGAGATATCCCTGGCTTGTCCAGTAAGACCCCTTAGAGAGTATGAGGTTAGATAGGCACAAGGTGTAAGCACGGTAACGTGTTCAGCTGATGTGTACTAATAGGTCGAGGGCTTATCCAAAAAGGTTAGGAACAAAAGAAGAGGTTAGGATTTAGATAATCAGTGTTCGGTTTTGAAGGCACAAAGAAAATAGAACCCATGCATTTGACAGTGCATGGTTTTTATGTATAATGATATATGTTGGCCCGGTGGCTCAGCTGGTTAGAGCGCCGCCCTGTCACGGCGGAGGTCAGGGGTTCGAACCCCCTTCGGGTCGCTTTTATATTAAGAAAGCTCGCGTTTAACATGCGAGCTTTTTTCTTGTATTATAGAATTTTCTTGATTTTAAAGAAGATGAGGCTTCCTACAACTATGAAAATACTAAGTATTATTACGATAGGATAGCCTATGCGGGATTCAAGTTCCGGCATATATTTGAAGTTCATTCCATACCAGCCAACTATCAGTGTCAAAGGCATGAAGATTGTTGTTACCACTGTAAGGACTGTCATAATTCTGTTTTGCTTAACATCAAGCTGTGATTGATATAGGTCATTAAGCTGAATGGTGTAATCTCTAAGGTGTGTAGCAGAGTTGTAGAGTCTGTCTACGCGGCTTGAGAACATATGGAAATATCTAAGGTTCTCCTCTTTAAAGAAGCCGTTTTCATTCTCCTCAAGCTCCTGGCCAAGATCAAGAAGCTGCTCGTAATGGATACGAAGATCTCTGATGTCACCACGGATTTCGTTGTTGCGTCCCATGTGAGCGGTTTCTGCATTTGTCATTATCTCTTTTTCCAAGCTATCAAGTTCTAATTCGTAGCCTTGCATAAGGCGCAGATCATTATGAATAATTAATTCAAGGAAATCATATAAAAAGCGCTCCAAACAGGGCTTTTTCCACTTTTTGTAGTGCTGAATCCGCTTTACAAGCCTAAGAGCGGCATCGCCTTCATCGATAAAAACAATTCCGGTTTCATCCAGAACAAATGAAAATTTTGGGGGCTCAGAGTCATGAGATGACTGAGTTGGAATATAAAATGTGCCTGTCAGGGAATCATAGTTAACTTCAGCCTTTGTAGTATAAATTTCTTCACTGCTTAGATCGAAGTCTATTCCCATATCAAAGTTCTCATTCTGTGCAGCCCATTGTGATGGTGTAAGTACGGCTACATAAGGCTCTGCCGCATCGTGACACTGCTCTGCGCTACATTCTTCAAGTGAGTTTTTTATCAGGAAAAACATTTGATACCTCCAACGACAATAACTACTAGTGACATGATAGCACAGTTGTGGGCTCTCTGCAGAATTTATTTCTTTTTATAGGAAGGAAAAGAAAACTTTCATACATAGAAGCGAAAGAATATGATAGCATTAAATGGGATGCTATAAAAAGAGAGGAAAAACTTATGAAAGATGTAAGCTTTTATGAAATAATCCTGTCTAAAGAAGATCAGAGGATAGTATCAGCAGATGCTTCTGTTTATGATGCGTTGGGTATTAATGCTTCCAAGCCAATGAATGAGCTGATTGCTATCGAAGATATAGATATCTACGAAAATAATATCAAAAATTGTGATGGTAAGTGGTATCCAAGCAAGATAATAAGCCCGGATACAATGTACTACACTTATATTAGTGCGCAAAATTATAATGATAAATTGATAAGAATCACAGTAGTAAATGCTCGAGATCTTTTGAATGCGCATTCTTCGCTGATGAAGACGATAAGCGCATCTAATGCTCAACTTAGTCTGTATGAAGATGTCTTTTTTGAATATACCCCTAAGACGGATATTGTAAACGTATATAACACGGAAATTGCTGATTTTGAGGCCGGAAACTATTCTCTTTCTGAATTTGAAGAGCTTCTTTTGGCAAGGACTGATGATGAGCAGAAACAGTCAGTCAGAAGCTTTATTGCACAGGTAAAGTCGGGTGTTGGAAGAAGTACGACGATACTTGAAGGAAATATTTTAAATGATGATGATGGTGTAACAAGCACGGTACTTGAAGAGACCTTTGTTTTCTACGACAGGGAAAGTGAAGGCGTAGTTGGTCATATACAGCTTCAAAGAGGCGGAGAATCGATAAAGTCGAATTTTATCAAGCATGATTCACTTACCGGTCTTATCGATAAGACAGATATCATTAAGATGGGAAGGGAAAGAATAGATGATAAGAGACTCTCGGGAACAGCTCTGGTTATCATCGATGTAGACTTTTTTAAGAACATAAACGACAGCTTTGGCCATCAGTTTGGTGATGATGTCATTAAAAAGGTCGCTGATATTATTTCGGGTGAAGTGGGCAAAAACGGAGTGGCCGGTAGATTTGGCGGCGATGAATTCTTCCTTGTACTCTATAATATTCAATCTGAGGGGCAGATAAGGCCTATCCTGAAGGGAATAAAGAACAAGGTAAGTGCCACATTTCCGGATAAGGGACCGGATAAAGGCAATCCGCTTTCAGTATCTATCGGAGCTGCAGTTTTCCCGAATGATGCGGATAGCTTTGATGATCTGTTTATGTTGGCAGACCATTGTCTGTATCTTGCTAAGGAAAAGGGCAGGAACAGGTACATCATTTATACGAAAAATAAGCATGGTGACCCAGAAGATATTAGACGTAAGCATAAGACTTCCAAGATGATAAATGAAAGGGAGAACTCTTACGGAGATGTTATTGTAAAGCTACTAGATCAGGCACTCCATGAAAAAGACACTACGGTAGAAGATTATATTAGTGAGTTTGCTGAGGCTTTTTCGCTTCAGACTGTAAATCTATACGTGGGCTCACCATTTGAGTTTAGATTTGCTGCAGGAAGCAATGTAATAAAGGATAAGGTTGCCGTAGATTTTGTAGTAAATGTTTTTAACAGTGATGTCAAAGAACGGTATTTTACACTGGGAGATTTTGTGGTTATCAACAGGCTTGAGATGTTGCCGCCATATGCCCATCATATAAAAGAATTTCTGGCTAAAAGAGATGTGTATTCTTTCATAATCATAAGATTTTATGATAAGGATCATAAGGAATGCATACTAACTTTTGGTAGCGTAGGCAAGCAAAATCAATGGAATCAGTCTCATTTTAAGTACTACAGAGCCTTTATAGATATTCTATCTCTCTTGTCTTTATAAAATATGCAATAGACAGACGCATATGACAAAAAATGCGAGGTAATTGGCATATTTGTGCGAGATATGAAATGAAACATTGGCAGTGGTCTGTATAATTAGATAGAGACGGAGGTTTGAGCACATGACGAGAGAAGAATACTTAAAGGAAATAGAGAAGGTTAACGAAAACGGATTTTACAAGGAGGATTGGGGATCATTATCTTCCCACGAGACTCCAAAGTGGTTTAAAGAGGCGAAGTTTGGAATTTTCATCCATTATGGAGTGTACAGTGTTCCTGCGTTTGGAAATGAGTGGTACTCAAGAAATATGTACAACAGGGATGAAAGAGAGTATAAACACCATGTAGAAACCTATGGACCTCAGAGTAAGTTTGGTTACAAGGATTTTATTCCTATGTTCAAGGCTGAAAACTTTGATGCCCACAGATGGATTGAAACATTCAAGAAGGCCGGAGCTAAATATGTTGTTCCTGTAATGGAGCATCATGACGGCTTTGCAATGTATGATACTGAGTTTAATAAGTGGAATGCGGCAAACATGGGACCTAAGAAGAATATTGTAGGTGAACTTAGAGAAGAGTGTGGCAAGCAGGGACTTACTTTCTGCGGATCATCTCATAGAGCAGAGCATTACTTCTTCATGAATCTTGGTCGCGAGTTTGACAGTGATGTTAATGATGATAATTACCGTGATTTCTACGGCCCGGCAGTTCTTTGCCCGGAGTGGCAGAATGAGCAGTTTACAAATAGTACGGAGAATCCTGATTCAAAGGGACCTGATCAGGATTGGCTTGAGGATTGGACAGTACGTACCGCTGAGATAATCGACAGATATCAGCCTGGAATGCTTTATTTTGACTGGTGGATCCAGAACAAGGCATTTAAGCCATATCTTAAGAAAATCTGCGCATATTACTATAATCGCGCCAAAGAGTGGGGAAGGGAAGTAACTATTTGTTACAAGCATCACGCATTCCCACCGGATGTTGCTACTTTTGATGTAGAAAGAGGAGCACTTTCAGAGATTTCCCCAAGATACTGGCAGACAGATACAGCAATAGGTAACAGATCCTGGTGCTATATTCAGGATAATGAGTATAAGAGCGGATATAAGCTGGTTTGCGATCTTGTGGATGCAGTTAGTAAGAACGGTAATTTCCTTCTAAATCTTGGACCTAAGTCAGACGGAACCTTCACTCCACAGGATGAAAAGGCACTTTCAGAGATTGGACAGTGGTTATCTGTTAACGGAGAGGGAATTTATGGCTCAACTTATTGGAGCCAGTACAAAGAGGGCGATACAGTAATTGCCAGCGGATCCTTTAATGATGGTGCAGAGGTTGCTTATACTGCATCAGATTTCAGATTTACCTATAAGGCCGGCTATGTATATGCTTACTGGATGCGTCCAAACGGACAGGATGTCAAGATCAAGGCTCTTAAGACAGAGCCAATCAGAGAGCTTTTGGTTGATAAGGTATCATTATTATCAACTGGAGAAGATCTTGAATTTACCAGAAACGAAGAGGGAATGACCATTAAGGCCAAGGATTCTTTTAAATCCGATATGCCTCTTTGCTTTAAGATTAAGCTTTTGTAATTTTTAATAAATAAAAACGGGTGCTATCTTATAACAGTAGCACCCGTGCTGTTTTTTATGTAGTAATTAGTCGAATTCTGTACCAAGACGGAAGATGTTGAACAGGAAAATTGAGAAGGAAATAAGTATTCCTATCAGCGGCAGTATTGATAAAAGGACGGTGCTTCTCATACCAGGGAATCCAAAGAAGAAAACCAAATAGAGAAGGGTTTCCAAGCTTACCAAAGCCATTGCGATGTAAACTGATCTTCTTTCATCAAGGTGCTGTGCTAAGAAAACGCTGTTGCAGGCCAGGATTGCAAGAAGTGCCTTAGCTGTAATTGAGGCCCAAGGCTGGATTCCGTTGGTTCCAAGAAGTGCAACCCTCATAACTTCAAGCATGGCGTAGGAGTATACGACTCGTTTGAAGTGAACCGCTTCATGCTTGTGAAAATGCATGATCGCGTAGATTATTATTGATATACAAGCAAAGGCCTGACAGATATAAACTACAAGTCTGAGAGGTGCCTTGATTGATGTATAGATTCCTACGCAGGATATGATCAGGGCCAATATATTAAGGCACACAAGGATAATAACGAGAAATCTGGTTCTTGCTCTAAATCCTGTACTAACATTTGACTCATTTTCACTCATAAATTAACACCTCCATGACAATATTATACAGTAATAGTTATTAATGTTTCCATTAATTTTTTCAGAGGAAGTTTCTATGGATAATGAAGTATATAAATATGCCCCAATTATCATGATGGATAAAAAAGAGCCTTTCGGTATAAAGAAGATTGGCTTTGCGGAGTATACAGAAAATGGCTGCAAAAGCACCTCTTTTAACAGGGTATTTGATTTGGAAAACTATCCAGGAGCAGTAAAAGTACTGGAGTACGTATACTATCTGGACTACGACATTCAGCATTTGTATGACCTTGAACACATCTGGGTTTATCTGGATGATAAGGGCGTTATTGTTGGCGCTGAGGGAAGTTTTCATGGAAGACTTTTAAATGCCTACAGACCGTGGAAAAGAGAAACCGACGGTGCTGCAGATTTTACCTGCGCGGAAATATGCGATGGGACTCATGTTGTGATGTTTTCGCAGCCGGGAAAGCACGCGATGGTTGCTTCCAAGGGACTTATGTATATATATTCGGAACTATTTGCTGCCTGTGACAGGCTTGCAGGTATTCATGGGTTGGATGCGCCGGACAGATACCTGGAGGATATTCATATTTCCGAGGAGGATAACCAAAGAATAGCGAGTTTTATTAAGGATAACTACAGCTTTGAGCCTTCCATGGAATTTACTAAGTGTGAGATCCCGGAGCAGGCTTACGTGGAGCTTGATGAATTACATGGGATGATACCTCAGTTTCTTAAGGCTGAGCTCGATAGATTGGGGATTGTTTATGGATAAAAGATTAGAGAGAATTGGCATAGTAATAGAGGATCTGAAAAATCAGATGTTTGGTGAAAAAGTTGATATTACCGAAGTAGCGACAGCCGATGGCATCAGATGCAAGAAGGTTCCCTATGGCCATAGAGATGAGCTTTTGTCAGACTGCTCAAAATGGGATAAATTCGAGGCTGGGGGCCTTTGGGGCGAGCCTGACGGACATGAGCTTTTCAGAGTGACGGTAGAGGTGCCTGAGAGATTTAGAGGCAAAGAGGTTTTCTTTTTCATGTCTACGGGTGCGGATGATATCTGGAATACGGATAATCCGCAGATGTTGGTGTACATAAACGGAGTAAGGCGCAGCGGAATGGATATGAACCACAATTGTGTCAGCATTTACACCCCTTCAGACTGGGAAAAAGAAACTGACAGGACGGTAGACATTGCAATCTACGCTTATTCTAATCTTTCGGAGAACGGAAACTACCTTAAAATGGAGCTGGCGGCCTGTGATGAGGCAGCTAAAGTGGCTTATTTCGATATGTGCGTTCCTTTTGATGGGGGCAGGGCTATGCTGGGGCAGGATTCCAGAAAGAATGCCATTGATCTATTGAGCGACAAGAAGGCAGTGAGCAGCGCAAAGCCTGTGGATGCAGAGAATGCGGAGATTATTCTTAATGTGCTGGATGCGGCGTGTGATATTCATGAAGCTTCTGAGATATCTTCTTATCTTGCAGAGAACCTGTATGGCAAGTACGATACAGGATTAACTGTAGCCAGCACAGGCCATACTCACATTGATGTTGCCTGGAAGTGGCCTGTAAGGCAGACAAGAGAGAAGGTAATCCGCAGCTATTCAACAGTTATGGAGCTTATGAAGCGCTATCCGGAATATCTTTTCATGGCAAGTACTCCACAGATGTACGAATTTGTAAGAGAGGATGAGCCGGAGCTATTTGAGGAAATACTTGAAAGAGTTAAAGAGGGCAGATTTGAGCCGGAAGGAGCCATGTGGCTGGAGGCAGACTGCAATCTTACAAGCGGAGAGAGTCTTGTTCGTCAGATTTTATATGGAAAAAGATATTTCAAGGAAACCTTCGGAGTAGACAGCGATATTCTCTGGCTTCCGGACGTGTTTGGATACAGCGGAGCGATGCCGCAGATTCTTAAAAAGAGCGGAATCAGGGCCTTTGTTACTACTAAGCTTGCCTGGAACGATACTAACAGGCTCCCTCATGATCTTTTTATGTGGCAGGGAATAGACGGAACCAGAATTCCCACATATCTGATCACAACCTGTGATCTCCCTAAGGCAGACGAAGTCATGAGGGAGGGCGGAATCCTGAACTACACCTACAATGGTAGACAGGATGCAAGCCAGATCATGGGGACATGGCGTGCTTTCAGGGAAAAAGACATAACAAAGGAGACACTGACTGTTTATGGCTTTGGAGATGGTGGCGGCGGTCCAACCTGGGAAATGCTGGAAATGGATAGACGGCTCAGACGTGGAATCCCGGGATGCCCTAAGACTGTGCAGAAGTCAGTTTCTGGATTTATGGATGAACTTCTTGAGAAGATATCGGGAAATAGCGATGTTCCTGTTTGGGATGATGAGCTGTACCTTGAGTTCCACAGAGGAACCTATACTTCCATGGGCATGAACAAGCGCTATAACAGGAAACTAGAGATTCTTATGCAGGAGGCGGAGGCTATCCGAACCTATGCATTTATAAACTATGGCCTTCCTTACCCGAGAAAAGAACTACTTGATGCATGGAAGATAATCATGCTAAATCAGTTCCACGATATTTTGCCGGGATCTTCTATTGAGGAAGTATATAAAGTCTCCGAAGAGGATTATAAAAAAGCAATTGATATTGTAAAAGATATTATAGATACTGGAGCCAAGGCGATTGCTAATTCGGGATCATGGGAGCATATTGTGGGCATTTCTTCCTGTGTGGTTAATAGTTCGGCTGATGGAATCCGGATTGAGACGGAAGTTTATAAAATCTCTTTTGATAAGAACGGTGAGATTGTAAGCCTATATGATAAAGAAGCAGGGCGGGAACTTCGTGATATGTCACAGGTGCCTCTTAACAGGCTCATTGCATTTAAGGATACGCCACAGGAGTACGATGCCTGGAATATTGATGCGGACTTTGCTGATGTTAGCTGGGATATCACGGACCTTAAGGAATTATCCGTATGTGGATACGATGAAAAAGGAAAATTATTATACGAGGGCGATGGCAAGCTAAAGAAGGTTTGCGTTAACATTGTAAGGGGATTTAGGAACTCCCAGATTAAGCAGAGCATTATTATCAGCTGTGATTCAAGACGCATAGATTTTAGAACTACCACAGATTGGCATGAGCACCAGGTTCTTCTGAAGGCAGCATTCCCTGTTGATATTGATGCCAAAGAGATTACCGCTGAGATTCAGCTTGGCAATATAAAGAGAAAGCTGAAAAAGGAAAACAGCTGGGATAAGGCCAAGTTCGAGTGCTGCATGCACAGATGGATTGATATTTCCGCTGATGATGGAAGCTATGGCTGTGCTGTTTTGAATGATTCCAAGTACGGCTACGATTCTGATCCAAAGCTCATGCGTATAACACTGATTAAATCAGGAATCTTCCCTAACCCTAACGCTGATCAGGGCTTACATGAATTTACGTATTCTCTTTTACCCCATAAGGGCGATTATAGGGAGGGTAGAGTAATAGAAGAAGCGCAAAAACTCAACCTGCGGGAGCATATGTACAATCCGGAAACAGTATTGGATATCTTCAATTCCATTATTGATGTTTGCAGTAGTGGGGTATATGTCAGTGCAATCAAGATGGCAGAAGATTCCGACGATATCATAATAAGACTTTATGAAGGCCATGGTCTGGAAAAAGATGTAGAAGTTTCTATATTAAAAGACCTTTCACTACCCGAGGGCAAGCAGATTAAGATCAGGGAATGTGATTTGCTTGAGAATGTCATTAGAGATGACGAAGATATCGAAGCAGAGACTCATAAACTCAGCGGCGAAAGAAAGCTGTCAATGCATTTTAAAGCCTTTGAAATTAAGTCACTCATAGTGTCTGTGATATAAAAACGCAATAGAAGGCACTTTTGCAAAAAATGCAATATTTTTACTGATTTGACATAAAAACCGCGTAGATAATGCATGTATAACAAAATAGAATGTATGATATAGGGTTATGTTCCTATGCTATGCATTCTTTTTGTTTGGAAAGAATCATAAATGATAATTTAAGTTGGTTTCATTATAAAAAGGAGAAAACTAGTATGAGTAAAGAAACCAAGTTTTTGAGTATAGCTATAGGTCTTTTGCAGGGAATTTATAAGGATGAAGGCATATCCGATAAGAGTGTAGCCTCCATGGATGCAGACAGACTCTATAAATATGTAAGAGTGGTGAATGAAAGTTATATTGATCCTGCCCATAAGAGAACTAATGAAGTGGACTTTGCAGGCAAAAACGATAGAAACAGATTCCACAATAACGGAATTATAGGCCCTGACGTGCCTCTTGGAAATGTATTTGTGGAAACACATTTTAGCGGCGCCGGAACACCGGCCCAGGTTAAGTTTTTTAAGCTCCTGGAGGGAGAAGATACAGGAAACTTTGACAGAGTAAATGGAAAGATCACCATGATCCGCGAAATGACGGGTTTTGATGGATGTCTTTTCAGAAAACTTCCGGTGGGAAGATATGTTGTTGAGGTTTCGAAGGGCTGCGAATGCGAAATAATAACAGATGATATGGAAATAGCAGAGGGTGGATTGACCCGTAAATCATATGAACTGAACCGATTTGTAAATCTTGAGGGTGAGGGCTGGATATCAGGAGAACTTCATCACCACTGCGTTTATTCAAGCCCTGTGTTTGGGGGAGATGACGATGTGGTTGAGACACCGGAGCAGGTTGCTAATTCCATGATGGCTATGGGCCTTGCCTATGGAGCTCTTTCCGATCACCATATCATTTTAAGCCATCCGGCATGGAAGGCCAATAAGAGATCCAACTTTGTTCCTATTATTTCCAAAGAGATATCTACAACCCGCGGACATGTTATGGCCATGGGAGTACCGATAGATGTGATATTCGACATTCCTGATGAAGATAAGCGTACAGATGAATACATGAGGAATGAGTTTGTAAGAATTACCGATGAGATCAAGGAAAATGGCGGCCTTGCTCAGATAAATCATCCAAGGGATCTGCAGAAATCAATCTCCTGGAATCCTGATTTTGAGGATATGCTTGATATCTTTGAAACCATGGAAATTTGGAATGGCTCCAATCCAATGATGACCGGATCTACCAATGATGCGGCTTTTGAACTTTGGAACAGATGCCTTCAAAGAGGCCTTTTCCTTCCGGCAACAACAGGAAGTGATACCCATAATATCTGTGCTGATGATTATCACATTCTATTTGATGAGATCATGGATGTTTTGGATGCCATTAAGGCCAATGAAAAAGAACTTTCCGAGAAGTTTGCCGATGAAACAAAGGTTATGTTGGAAATTGGAGACAAACTTCTTCCTATTCTTGAAAAGTGGGCAGAGACCAACCTCACGAGTGGCTGTGTTAGAACTTATATCAATTTTGATGTGGCAGAGCCAAGGGAAAACACCCACAATCCTGAATACATCATGGAAAGACTTCGCAAGGGCAGAAGCTTTTTGACCAACGGACCGATTCTTTTAACCAAGGTAAATGGCAAGATTCCTGGACATAATGTAAGACTTAGCGAGGGAAAAAAGAAAGTAGATAAGCTCAATATTGAGGTTAGACTTCTTGCGAACAGAAAGCTTAAGACCTTTGAAATCCGCACAGAAAACGGTCTGGTTAAAGAATTGCCGCTTCGCGGAAGCAAAAAGAATGGCTTCTATGACTATAGTATGGACATAGAGGAAACCATTCCTGATGGTAATTATCTGTATTTTATTGCTAAGGATGACTGTACAAACCTTGCAATTACTAATCCGGTGATACTGAATCGCTGATGGAGCCGGGCTTTACAGATTACTTGTTAATTACAGCGGAATGTCTGTACTCTCTCGGAGAAGTGCCGGAGATCTTGTTAAAGATCCTGTTGAACTGAGAGAAAGAGGAGAATCCGCATTCCTGGGCAATCGCAGAGATCTTTTTATTGCTGGATACCAGCTGATACTGAGCATTCTTGATCCTGGTGAGCTGGATGTAATTGGACAGGTTAAAGCCTGTAACCTGCTTAAACTCTCTGGAAAGGTAGCTTGAGCTGATAAAGAACTGCTCAGACAGTACATCCAGAGAAATATCTTCATCGTAGTGAGTATGAATATATGAAGAAACTTCGTACATCTTCTGCTCGATGGAATTGTAGCTCTGATCGTTGGTATAGGTGTTTTTATCCTTTAGCTCATAAAGAGTGTATAGGAACTCCTGAAATTTGCTGTGAATATAAAATTCATCTGCAGGATTTCCGTAGTATTTATGCTCTTTAGAAAAGATAAATAGGTTATTTAGAATATCAATTAGTTTCTGTTGATCCTGGAAACCGAAGCGGTAGATAGGATTGTCTACATGGAAAGGAGCCAAAATCTCCTTGTAGGCATCGGCGCTTTCAGGTTTATCCAAGGGGTACATGAAGTCTATAATAAGGCGCCTTGATGGATCGCCTTTGTAGTAAACGGATTTGTGCATAACAGAAGGCGCCAGCAGCACGAAATCACCCATGTGAATATTGTAGGGAACACCCTCAATAAGGTGAGTTGCACTTGGCGCAAGCAAAAACAAGATCTCATAATATGGATGCAAATGCTGGAATTCCATATTAACCGAGGCATCCCTCTTATCATAATCAAAATAATAATAGATGTTGTTAGGGATGTTGTTGATGATTATATAGTGGTTGTCTTCATAGTAAATGTTGTCATTTATCAGCATAAGACAAGTATAAATGAAATAGAAAGAGGTAGCAAATGTTAGTAAAAAAAAATCAGATCATGCCCATGCTTGAGGTTCTTGCAGAGAGCTTTCAGAAATTTCTGTATGAGGATGATGAACAGTTCCTTGAGAATATGAAAACCAAGAACCTGGCCGGGGATGATGTTTCGAGATATCAGCATTGGGAGTGGACTCAGGGCGTTGGATTATACGGCCTTTATCAGCTTGCCTATGAGCTCGACAGAAAAGACTATCTGGACTTCCTTAAGTCTTTTTATGACAAGGAAATATCCCTTGGGCTCCCAGCCAAGAATGTTAACACCTGCGCACCTCTTCTTACATTGGGATTTCTTTTAAGGGATACAGGAGATGCTAAATATAAGGAAGTATGTCATGAGTGGGCTGAGGCCATCATGCACGAATTTGCCAGAACAGAAGAGGGCGGAATTCAGCATAGAACTTCAGATAGCGAGAATACCGGAGAACTCTGGGATGACACTCTTTTCATGACAGTTATGTTCCTTGCTCTTATGGGTGAGATTGAGGATAACGACGAATACAGACAGGAAGCCAGATATCAGTTCCTTCTTCATATTAAATATCTTGTGGATCACAAGACAGGTCTTTTGTACCATGGATGGACCTTTGAGGGACATCACAACTTTGCAGAGGCGCTTTGGGGAAGAGGAAACTGCTGGTTTACAATAGCAATTCCTGAATACATCGAGATTTCAGGCGTTACAGGCGCTGACAGAAAGTTCCTTACAGAGGCTTTCCTTCAGCAGGTTAAGGCTCTTGAAAAATTCCAGGATAAGGGCGGAATGTGGCACACACTGGTGGATGATGAGTCATCTTATCTTGAGGCTTCAGCAACTTGTGGTTTTGCATATGGAATTCTAAAGGGTGTTCGCCTTGGCCTTATTGATGAGAAGTACAGAGAAGTTGGTACGAAGGCCTTAGGGCCAATGATGAAGCTCATTGATCCTGACGGAACAGTTAATCAGGTATCCTACGGAACACCAATGGGCAGAGAGTCCAAGGACTTCTATAAGGGAATTGAAATCAAGCCAATGCCTTACGGACAGGCCCTGGCTATGTTGTTCCTTCTTGAAATATTAAAGATTTGAGGGGTTGAGATGTTCAGAATCGGTATAGATATAGGCGGTACAAACATTGCCGCCGGAATAGTGGATGAATCCTACAAGATAGTGGAAAAGAAATCCATAAAAACTAAAGATGTTCAGGATCCGTCCCAGATGATAAAGGCTTTAGCAGAGCTCATAAAAAATCTCATGGAATCAGCTCTGGTTAAGCCTGAGATGGTTACAGCCATAGGAGTAGGGGTTCCGGGAACCCTTGATCCTGAGTCTGGCAAGGTTTTATATGCAAATAACCTTGGCTTTGAGGATGTTCCTTTTCTTAATGAGCTTAAGGCGGTTGTGGGAGAGGGCCTTGCAGACAAGATTTATTTCGACAATGACGCTAATGCGGCTGCTATTGGTGAGTATATAACAGGTGGCTACAGCGCCAAGAACTTCGTCATGATGACTATCGGAACCGGAATCGGGGGCGGAGTTATCATTAACGGCAAGGTGCTTAGGGGCTGCAACTATGCGGCAGCTGAGTTTGGCCACATGACAATCAACTTTGACGGAGTTGACTGTAACTGTGGAAGAAAGGGCTGCTTTGAGGATTACGCTTCAGCGGAAGGCCTCATGAATCTGGCCTGGGATGCAATGAACACTTCAGAGGGTGCAAAGAGCTGCCTTAGCAGTAAAGTTTCTTCCAGAGAAGAGCTTAATGGTGAGATATTCTTTGAGGCCGTCAGAAGTGGTGATAAGGTGGCAAAAGAGATTCTTTCGGAATATATTTTCTATTTATCAGAAGGAATCATTAATATAATCAATATTTTCCAGCCTGATGTGCTGACTCTTAGCGGCGGTATTACCAAGGCTGCGGATCTTTATCTTGATGATCTTAAGAAGCTTGTAGCTAAGGGAATTTATTCCAGAAACAGCAGTAAGAATACTGAGATCATGCTGTCAAAGGGTATCTCAGACAGCGGAGACATAGGAATAATCGGTGCTGCGCTTATTTACAAGATGTGACGGAGGACAGAAATGGAAAAGCATTACGAATTTATTCTGAAGGATACACAGGAACTGGTTTATGAGTCCATGTGCAGACAGATCATGGATGAAAAGAATGAGAACTGTGGCGCATTCCTGGATGACAATCATATCCTGGATGCCAAGTTCACAATATACAGAACCGCTTCAATGATAGCTCTTTTCTGCAACAGAGACAGTGAACTATACGGAGACGAGAGGCTTTATAAGAGAATTATTGCGGGCCTTCGTTTTACTGAGAAAATGCAGCTTGATAGCGGACTTTTTGACTATGTAACCTGCAACTTCAGCTCAGCACCTGATACAGCATTTTGTATCAAGAAGCTCATGCCATATTTCTTTTACCTAAGAGATATAAGAGGGGAAAAGAGAAATGACGGAGAGGAAGAAATCTTCCGAATCATCGACGGAATCATAGGCAGGGCCGCTAAAGGAATAATAACAGGTGGTTTCCATACACCAAACCACAGATGGGCAATTGCATCAACTCTTATGGAATGCTACAAGATCTACGGCGATGAAGAAATGAAAAAATGCGCCGAGAAGTATCTTGCTGAAGGCATTGATTGCAATGAAGACGGAGAATATGCAGAGAAATCTGCCGGAAATTATAACAGAGTCAACAACGATGCCATGATTACGCTGGCTGAGGCCACAGGGGATGCTTCCTATGAGCAGCATGTAATAAGAAATCTCAAGATGATGCTTCATTACTGGGAGCCTGACGACTCAGTATTTACCGCAAATTCCACACGTTTTGACAAGGACAGGCTCATGTACCCTACAGATTACTACACAGAGTACATGTTAATGGCACAAAGACACGGTATTTCTGAATTTTATGAGATGGCAAATTATATTATAGATATATGCCAGAGACGTAATCTTCATGGTCCGGACTGCCTTATCTACTTCATGTGGTATCCGGAATGGAGAAACATAGAGCACGCTGGCTTATACAAGAATCCTGATTATAAGGTCTTTTATAAAAATTCCGGTATCTCCAGAAATAAGACCGGAAGATACACTTATACAGTTATGAATGGAAAGTCCAATTTCCTTTATTTCCATAATGGCACGATCAAGCTGGAAATGAAGGTGGCAGGAAGCTTCTGCGAGCACAGAGCCTTTAAGTCGGAGACCATGGAAGAAGAGGATGGATCTCTTCATCTTCATCAGACCATGCACGGCTGGTATTATCTGCCCTGGAGTGCTGATAAAATCCCTGAGACCAATGACTGGTGGCAGATGGATAATGCAGCCAGAGACAAGAAGATGGGCCCTGACATGGATATTGATGTCTGGGTAAAAGAGAGCCCTGAAAAGGACGGAATTGATGTAAGAGTTAAGACCAGTGGCGTAGAGGGTGCACCTTGGAGAATCGAGATGTCACTTACCGGCGCAAACTTCATGGAAAACGGACATTTGGCAACAACTCTAAAGGGAAATGAGACAATCATCGCCAAGGATGATTATGTTGAGCTTTCAAACAGCAAGGATACTCTGATCGTGGGACCTGCTTTCGGTACTCACAGATTTATGGAGGGAAAAGAGGATTCCGAGCTTACCAATTCCGGATCTTCAACAGTGTATTTTACTGATTACACAGGTTTTGATCACACCATCACCATCAGAAATATGCGAAGTCAGTTTTCCAAATGACAAAAAATGCAATGTTTTTTGCAAATGAGCAAAAAAATCGGCTATTTAGCGGATTGGTGGTTTGATAAAATAATCATATCGTGAGGTATATGCAAAAGCGAAAAAGGAGGAATTATGAGAAGGAAAATTAACTCAAAAGCAGTATCACTGGTTTTGGCTACTGCAACCGCAATTACAATGCTTGCAGGTTGTGGCGGAGCAGCAACACCAACTAATACTGACGGCGACACAACAGCTACAGAGGCTACTGAACAGGCTACAGATGCAGCTCAGACAGGGGATATAGCTTCCAACACTGAGGAGGTTAAGGTAGAAGGCTATGCAGAAGCTCCTATCCTTGCAGATCAGGTTTCAGCCGGCAAACTTCCTGCAGTAGAAGAGAGAGTGCCTGATACAGATAATGTATTTGTAGAGACTGTAGACGCTACAGGCGCTCAGCTTGAGATCGGTACCTATGGCGGGGTTATCAACATGGGACCAGCAGGCGGAAGCTGGGGACTTTCAAGACCATCTCTTGAGTCAATCATCAGATACAACACAGATGGTTCTTACTATCCAAACGTTATCAAGTCATTTGAGCACAATGATGACTACACAGTTTGGACATTCAATCTTAGAGAAGGAATGAAGTGGTCAGACGGTGAGCCTTTCACAGCTGATGACATTACATTCTGGTATTACATGTGCCACCTTACCAACTACGACAGCAAGAAGAGCTGGGTAGCTCTTAAGGAAGAAGTTGACGGTGAGGACGCATGGGCAACACTTAAGAAGGTAGACGATTACACAGTAACATGGACATTCGTTAATCCTAAATATCCTGCAGACTTCATCGAGAACGGTGATTTCAAATGGTGCTGGGCTCCTGCTCATTACTTAAGCGATCTCATTCCTGATTCAGAGGATTATCCTTATGTAGAGAACGAGTATTGGCAGTCTACAGGACTTTCTGAAGAAGAAGTTCTTGCAAACGCTCAGAAGAAGAACATCGACGCAGCTACTGTTAAGGATCTTGGTAAGGCAGTATCTTACAACTTCTGGAATGTATCAGGAGTTCCTACAGTTAACGCATTTGTTCTTTCAACAGTTCCTGGAAACAGCTCCAAGGACGATACACTTTGCATCATGGACCGCAACCCTTACTTCTGGAAGGTTGACGCAGCTGGTAACCAGCTTCCATACGTTGATGCACTTCACTTTAATCAGACTTCAGAAGACGGACAGGATCTTCTTATGTTCCGTTCAGGAGAAATCGATGTTATTGCAGTTGCAATGAAAGATATTGCAGCAACACTTTCAGATCTTGGTGATTCTGCTTCTCTTCGTGAGTGGGGATCAACAAGCTGGGGTAGCTATCAGGTAACTTTCAACTATACAAATCCTGACAAGAATTATGCAGATCTTTTTGCTAACAAAGATTTTCGTGAGGCTATGTCAATTTGTGTTGACAGAGAACAGGTTTCTGAACTTCTTACAGACGGATTCCTTGAGCCTGGTCAGGCTTGCCCTGCAGAAGGAAACGTTGGATACGATGCTGAGTGGGAAGCAAAGTGGACTGAGTATGACGTAGAGAAGGCTAAGAGCCTCCTTGAGGGATGTGGTCTTGTAATGGGATCAGACGGATTCTACAAGTTTGCTGACGGTTCAGACCTTATGCTAACATTCCTTGCATATGACGGCGGTGCTGACGAGTCATATCCTGTATTTGAGCAGTACTACAAGGCAGTAGGTATCAACTGTGCACTTAAGAACCTTGAAGTTTCAGCATTTGACGAAGCAATCGATAACAATGACTGGACAGCAGTTATGGGTCCTCATACAGCTATCGGTGGAGCTTCACTTAAGGATAGAGCAGCTCCATTTGTACCTATCGCACAGGCAGCTGAGTGGTATGGCGAATATGGTACATACTATGCAACTAAGGGTGCTCAGGGTGTTGAGCCTACTGGAGATCTTGCTAAGCTTGTAGAACTCTATGACAAGTGGAGACTTACATCAGACGAGACAGAGAGAGACAATTACCAGGCTGAGATCTACAAGATCCACAAGGAAAACCTCTGGTCAATTGCTTACCTCAAGGCAGAAGGTTACTTCGAGCTTATTACATCCAAGCTTCACAATTATGCAGACAACCTTGTATCTGCTGACTGCTATCAGTATGCAAACATGACACACTATGAAGTTCTTTTTAAGGCAGAGTAATTAAAAATAACGCAAGTTATATAATTTATTGAATTATTATTGCCGGAGACGTGAGGGGGTTTCCACGTCTTCGGCATTTTTAAGAAAAAGAATCTTCTTTTTCTTAAAATCTAACGCAATAGGAAGGGATTTATCGATGGAGGAAAAATTAAGCAAAAACAGCTTTGTAGAGAACGTTAAAGAGTTCTTTAGAAGAGATCTTGTGCAGTACATCGTTAAGCGAGTACTGTGGTTTATTCCTACGCTGCTGCTCATCTCAATACTTGTTTTCTTCGTAATACAGCTTCCTCCGGGGGATTATGTTTCTGCGCATATTGCTGCGTTGGCAACAGAAGGAGAGCTGGTTGATGCGGATTATGCTGCGTCAATGAGAGAGGACTACGGACTGGATCTGCCGGTTTGGCAGCAATATATTAAGTGGGTTAAGGATATTATCTGGACACCTTCAGATACTGCTTATTACAGACTGTATCATTCACATCACAACTGGAAGTATTCATTTGCCTATGGCCGTGATGTTTGGAGCGTTGTTAACGACAGGCTCGGTCTTACCATAGGTGTTACGGCAATTATCATGTTGTTCCAATATCTGGTATCAATTCCAATAGCGGTTTACGCTAGTACACACCAGTATTCGGTTGGAGATTACATCTCAGCTATTATTGGTTTCCTTGGAACTGCAATACCTAACTTTATTTTGGCTATTGTGCTGATGTATCTATCCTATAAATGGACCGGAAATGCTAACGTAGGTCTTTTTACACAGGAGATGCTTAAAAACGGCGTTCATTTATACAATTTCGGTGATTTCTTAAAGAGAATGATCATTCCTATCATAGTTATCGGTACCAGCGGAACTTGCGGAATTATTCGTTCCGTGCGTGCACAGATGCTTGATGAGGTTGCCAAGCAGTATACACTTACAGCAAGAGCTAAGGGTGTTTCTGAGGGCAAGATCATTATGAAATACTGCTTCAGAGCAGCTATCAACCCTACAGTTTCAGGACTTGGCGGAGTCCTTTCAAGTCTTTTCTCAGGATCAACTGTTACAGCTATGGTTCTGAACATGCAGATTCAGGGACCGGTGCTCTATAAGGCTCTTCAGTCACAGGACATGTACCTTGCAGGTGCCATCGTTATGGTTCAGGCAGTGCTGGTTGTTATCGGTGTTCTGTTCTCTGATATTGCCCTTGCATTCCTTGATCCTAGAATTCGTTACTCAGGAGGTGGCAGATAATGGCTAAGAAGCTCAAATCAAAAGAAGATTATTATCTTGCCTCCCAGTGGACACTGATGGCAAGAAAGCTGAAAAAGCATAAGCTGGCTCAGGTTTCATTTATCATTCTGGCAGTACTTTACATTTCAGCTTTGTTTGCAGATTTTCTTGCACCATACGGACTGGATGAGTTCGATGGCCTTTACAGAAACTCTGCACCAACCAAGATTTACACAATATTTGAAGATCAGCATGTAGGACCACATGTCTACAAGCTTGAGAAAACTATCAATAAAAAGACCTTTGAAGTAAGCCTTGAGCCTGATCTTTCCGAGTATTATAAGATTGAATTCTTTGTACATGGCTCAGAATACAAGGTTTTAGGTCTTTTCCCCTGTGATCTTCACCTCTTTGGTGTAAGCGAAGGTTCTAAGGGCGGAACAGGAGCCAAGATATTCCTGTTTGGAGCAGATTCTCTTGGACGAGATATCTTTTCCAGAGTATTACTGGGAGCGAGAATTTCGCTTTCAATCCCATTTGCCAGCGCCATTATCAGTTTCTTCCTGGGCGTAGCGATTGGATCAATTTCAGGATATTTCGGTGGCTGGATCGATATGATAATTCAGAGAATTATCGAGGTTATCGGTGCTGTTCCTCAGATTCCTCTTTGGATGGCTCTTTCAGCAGCTATTCCTGCCGGAATCTCTACTGTAAAGATGTATTTCTACATGACAATTATCCTGTCCTTCATTAACTGGACCGGAATGGCCAGAGTTGTACGTGGTAAGTTCCTGTCCCTCAAGAATGAGGACTATGTAATGGCTGCCAGAATTTCAGGCGTTTCTACTTGGAAGATTATCTGGAAGCATTTGGTACCGGGCTTTATGAGTTACCTTATCGTATCTCTTACCCTTGGTATTCCTGGATCAATCGTTGGTGAGACATCAATGTCCTACCTTGGACTTGGAATTAAGTCACCTGCAACCAGCTGGGGAGTACTTCTCCAGGAGGCAAGCTCAGTTACAGACGTAGCTGCCAACCCACACAAGCTGATTCCAATTATCTTTGTAACAATAACTGTTTTGGCATTCAACTTCCTGGGCGATGGAATGAGAGATGCAGCAGATCCTTACAAGTAATTATTATTAGGAGTTTTCTATGGAAAAAGACAATATTTTGGAAGTTAAGGACCTTCATATAGACATCAAGATGATGGAAGGAACACTGACTCCGGTTAGAGGCGTAAATTTTGAAATAAAGCGCGGTGAGACCCTGGGACTTGTAGGAGAATCAGGCTGCGGTAAGTCAATTACATGTAAGTCTATTCTTGCAATCAACGACAAGAAGTGCATTCCTCATGGAGAGATTATGTTCAGAAATGAGGATGATACTGAGGTTGATATCATCAAGATGGATCCTAAGGGAAAAGAAATCCGTAATATTAGGGGTAAACAGATTTCCATGATCTTCCAGGAGCCAATGGTAGCTTTTTCTCCAATGTATACCATCGGTAACCAGATTACAGAGGCAACTCTTCTTCACATTACCAAGGACAAGAAGAAGGCCAAAGAGATCTCGCTGGAAGTTATGAGAAAGGTTGGTATTGCCAACGTTGAAAAGAGATACAATCAGTATCCGCATGAATTCTCAGGCGGTATGCTTCAGAGAGCACTGATTGCCATGGCTCTTGTATGCAACCCAAAGCTTCTTATTGCAGATGAGCCTACAACAGCGCTTGATGTTACAATTCAGGCTCAGATCCTTGAGCTTATGCAGGAACTCCAGAAGGAGTTCAACATGGCTATTTTGTTCATCACACATGACCTTGGCGTTGTTGCCAAGATGTGCGACAGAGTAGCGGTTATGTACCTTGGAAGAATCGTAGAAACCGGCGATTCCAAGACAATTTATGCAAATCCTCAGCACCCATACACAAGGGGACTGATTGGTTCTGTACACAAGATTGGTGGCAGAAAGGACGAAAGACTCTTCTCTATCGAGGGAACAGTACCTCTTGCCATGAATCTGCCCAAGCAGTGCGGCTTCTATGACAGATGCGACTGCAGAATTGAAGGCCTTTGCGATAAGGCAGAGCCTGAGCTTGTAGAAATCGAGCCGGGCCACAAGATTGCATGCTTTAACTGCAGTAATCCTGCTTGTCAGGCTCACAGACAGGAAGTTGAGAAGAGACTTGCAGAAGAGGCAGCAAGAGGCCCTGTAGAGGAAGGAGGTAAGAAACGTGGAAAAAGATAATATTCTTGAAGTAAGACATCTCCACAAGCGTTTTACCTCTAAAAATGTAACAGTTAAGGCTGTTACCGATGTTTCTTTTACCGTAAGAGAGGGTGAAACCATCGGAATCGTAGGTGAGTCCGGATGTGGTAAGACTACTCTTGGTAGATGCATTGTTCGTGCCTACGACGCTTCTGAGGGAGAGGTATTCTATAGGACTGAAGCCGGAGAGGAAGTGGACTTCCTCAAGGTTGATAAAAAGAAAATGAAGGGCATCCGTAAGGAAATTCAGATGATTTTCCAGGATCCCTATTCATCTCTTGATCCAAGAATGACCGTTTTGGACATCATTAAGGAGCCTCTTAAGGCGAACTATCCCAAGATGCCCAAGGAAGAAATGGACAATCTTGCCAAAGAGATGGCTGAAAAGGTAGGACTTAACCCTGCGTATCTTATGAGGTATCCACACGCCTTCTCCGGTGGTCAGAGACAGCGCATCGGAATAGCAAGGGCTCTTGTACTTAAGCCCAAGATTATTGTTTGCGACGAGGCCGTATCAGCTCTTGACGTATCAATTCAGGCCCAGGTTATCAACCTGCTCAAAGACCTTCAGAAGGAGATGAAGCTTACATATATCTTCATTTCTCATGATCTTTCTGTTGTTGAGCACATCTCCGACAGAGTAGGTGTTATGTACCTTGGTAAGATGGTGGAATATGGCGATACAGAACAGATTTTCACAAGGCCCAAGCATCCATATACTGAGGCCCTTATGTCTGCTGTACCTGTAGCTGATCCTACTTATCAGCAGGAGAGAATTCCTCTTAGAGGAGAGATTCCTAACCCTGCTAACCCGCCAAGTGGCTGCTATTTCCACACAAGATGCAGATACTGCAATGAGAAGTGTAAAGAGCTTACTCCTGAGTACAAGGAACTTGAGCCTGGACACTTTGCGTCCTGCATTTATGCAGAAGAATTAAAGCTCAAGGGCTTTACATTAAATAATTAAATGAAATAGGCGTAGATGGCTGAAATGGCCGTTTGCGCCTTTACTACTATCTGCGGTTAAAAAATGATAGAGGAGAGTTTATCATGATGAAAATATACAGAGCCCACGATTACTATGACATGAGCCGAAAGGCAGCAAACATCATATCTGCGCAGATTATTATTAAGCCAACTTGCGTTCTTGGGCTGGCAACAGGGTCAACTCCGCTTGGAATCTATTCTCAGCTTGTTGAGTGGTACAAAAAAGCTGATCTGGATTTCGCTGGAGTAAAGAGCTTCAATCTTGATGAGTACGTGGGCTTAGATGAGGATAATCCCCAGAGCTACCACTATTTTATGAATGAGAATCTCTTTTCCAAGGTTAATATAGACAGGAACAACGTCCATGTACCGGATGGAACAAATTTGGATATAGAAGGTGAGTGCCTTAGCTATGAAAGAGCTATTGATGCCCTGGGTGGCATAGATATGCAGCTTCTTGGCCTTGGCCCCAACGGACATATCGGATTTAATGAGCCTGCGGACTGTTTTACCAGAAAGACTCACATAGTTGATCTGTCTGAGAGCACAATAGAGGCCAACAAGAGGTTTTTTGACGATGTATCCATGGTTCCAAGACAGGCTATAACTATGGGCATTGGCACCATTATGAAGGCCAAAAAGATCCTTATGGTAGTGGATGGCGAGAAAAAGGCGGAAGTGCTAAAGAGAGCCCTGACAGGAGAGGTAACTCCGGAAGTTCCGGCTTCAATTTTGCAGCTGCATCCCGATTTCACACTAGTTGCGGATGATGCGGCTCTCAAATATATGTAAAAAAATATCTAAATTAGAGAAATAGTTCTTTTAACCGGAAATCATTAGTGATAGACTTTATATAGCTGAATCTAAATTACTTTAGAAAAGCATATAAGGAGATTTGGGGAAATGAGTGGTAGCTGGATTGAGGCAAAGCCTAGCGCAGTTAAGGTTACTGACAAATACTATGACGAAGCGCTTCACATCGATGTTAAGAATTTGCTTATGCTTGACGCTGACAGATTTCTTGCAGGTTTCAGAGAGACTGCAGGAATTCTTGCAGGAATGGATGAGGCAGCTATAGAGAGCTTTATGAAGGGCAAAAAGCGCTATCCGGTAAAAAGAATGTTATGAACAATGTTCATGCCAATACCACTATTCCTAAGTTTATCGGCGCTTTGGCAAGGTATGAGGCTGATAACAGCCAGGTACGATATCTTGACTATGCCAAGGCCTTCTGGGATATGGTTATAGATAAACACACCTATGTTACCGGCGGAAACAGTGAAAATGAGCATTTCGGAGAGGACTATGTCCTTGATAAAGAGCGTGCTATGGTATTTACTGGACACTTGAGGCATAATGATATTGAGTCCCGCCCTAACGGACGGGATTTATTCGTATAAAAGGGGATTATCCGTGGGAACAAGAGAGAGCTTACTGGAACTTTTGGAACAGAATAAGGGAGACTTCGTTTCAAGCAGGGTTATCACAGATTCACTTAAGGTAACCAGAAACGCTGTATGGAAGGCTGTTAATGAGCTGAAGGAAGCAGGTTACGAGATAGATTCAATCCCTAATAAGGGATATATGCTTTCAAAGGACAGCGATATCATTTCTCTTCAGGGAATAGCTGCATATTTATCGGATAAATCCAAGATTCAGAACGTGACAGTATTTGATGAGCTTGGCTCCACAAACATGTCTGCCTTGCTAAGTCTTATTCCCGGAATATCTGAGCAAACTGTCATCGTAGCAAAGCGCCAGACGAGAGGGGTAGGCCATGGCAAAACCGATTATGCTTCACCGGAAGGCGGAGTATATATTAGCATTATATGCAGCGCAAGAGACGAGAACGGCGAATACCTGACAGCTTCTGATATAGGAAGCAGAGTTTCCGGACAGATAGAAAAAGAAATAGGAAAGAAAGTAACTCTCGATGAGAAGACCAACGGGATTTTCGTTGGAAAGAAAAAGGTGTGCGGAATACTGACTGAATACATTGCTGACCTGGAGACAGGGCAGCGTTCCAGCTACATAATAGGCATAGGTATTCAGCCAGGAAGCTATATTAAGAACAGACTTATCGCACACCTCATAGAAGAGTTCTGCTGATTTACTTAATCACAAAAGATACTCTTGTTGCTATTACTACAGCAAGTATCAGCTTGATAAGATCAGGTATGATAAAGGGAATTACGCACCAGGCAAGTGCAGCGGAAAGGCCGATTGCACCGCTGTTTCTGGAATACACTTCCATAAACCAGAAGGTTCCGAAAGCGTAGCAGGCTGCAAGGCCTAAAACGGAGGCCAGAACCTGCATCCACAACTTACGTGATATAAACTGTGTAAATGCCCAGTATACGAGTCCCATCAGTATAAAACCTATAATATATCCGCCTGTAGTTCCAAGCAGAACGCCAAATCCTGAGGAAAACTGCGCGAATACAGGAATACCGATGGCTCCGAGAAGAATGTATATTACGATGGATATTGTTCCTCGTTTGCCACCTAGGGCCAGCAGAACAAAGGCTACTGCAAAGGTCTGTAATGTAAAGGGAACTGTTGCCGGGATACTGATCCAGGAACATATTGCGATGAGGACAGCGCCTAAGGCAATATAGGTAAGATCCAGAGTCTTTCTGGAAGTGTTGGTTTGAGCGATACTTTTATTCATGTCAAATCTCCTGTTGTAATGTATCTGATTGTAAAACTCACGAATAGTGCTGTAGATGCGTGTTTTACAATTCCAACTCATAATACACATCAAAAAAGCAAATGTCAACCTAATTGTTTAATTAGGTTGACATTTGCTTGCTTTAGTGGAATCCCTCATTGTGATATAACTCCCACAAAAACTCCTTAGCCTCTGCATTTTTTCTTGCGGGATGATCCTCGGGCATGTCGTCTGTGATGGCCTCTTTGCTGGTTTCAACCAGCCCGTCTATATATTCCAGAAGCTCATCTTCAATATCTTCGTCGCTGTCCATTCCCATGTAGATCAGCTCAGGAACAAAGCCGAGGGTAGCGGAGGTGTACCAGTTTCCGTTGAATTTATTGGGATTTGCATCCTTATCTGTGACAGGAGAGTTTATCTTGTTAGTCAGATAGGCAATCACCAGGTCTTTTTCCGGATCAATCATAAGGAGCGTTCCGGTCCAGCCCTGATGGCCGAAGGTATTAGAAGAGGCGTAGGAGCCAAAATAGTTGGTCCTTTGCATGTCTCCCTGACGCCACCAGCCAAGGCCCCAGTTCTTGTAATCATCGGATTTGGGAGCGGTGAACTGATCAATAACTTCCTGTGAAAAGAATCTGGTATCGCCGTAGGTTCCATCAAGCATCAGAGTTCCCAGCTTGGCCAGATCCACGCTGTTTGCAAAAAGACCTGCGTGTCCGGACATTCCACCCATGCAGTAGTAGGCCATTTCGTCGTGGACCTGTCCCTGAATTGTCTGGGTTCTTATGCCGTCGAACTCAATAAAACCGTCTCTTGTATTGCCGTTAAGCTCTGTGGCAGCGCAGTCATCCTTGGAAAAGCCGTTTTCAAGCGGATTATAGGTGACATGAGTAAGCCCCATTGGCTCGCAGAAGGTCTCTTTGAGGTAGGTATCCAGGTCTTTTCCCGTCTTGGCTTCTACAATCAGGCCAAGAATCATGTAGTCTACATCAGAATAAAGCACTTTGGTTCCGGACTCAAACATAAGAGGAGTCTTGCAAATGGCCTGCGTCGTAGCCTGTTTGGCAGCCTTATCAGCAGAAACCGCGGAATAAAGAGGATTCTCTATCTCGGGATCATATTCCAGAGTTTGTGGATTGATTGTTGGATTGTGATACTTGGGACTTGGTGGAAATCCGCCCTGGTGGCTGAGAAGATCAGCAATGGTAAGGTTTGCTTTCCACTCTTTTATGGTTTCCAGGGGCTCGTGAGACCCTTCTTCGTAATCAATGTAGATTGTATCGTCAACAAAGTGCTGTCCCAGGTAACTTACAACCTTATCGTTTATATCGATTTCCCCGTCTGTAACCAGCTTTTGAAGGGCATAGTTAACACCAATCATTTTGCTGACAGAAGCCAGGTCATAGAGAGTGTTCGTTGTAACGCGGGCTGAATCTGTCTTGGGCGTACCATCAGGGTTGTAGGAATTCACATAGCCATGAGTCCCTTCATATACAATCTTTCCGTTTCGAATAACGGTAAGCTGCGCGCTGGTGAAGCCGTGCATAACATCACACTCTATAATATCGTCGATAAGAGTAAGACATTCTCTGCGAATTCCGGAATCTTCAATTGCGACGAACGGGAAAGCCGGATCCTCAGCGGGATTTGAAGATGAGCTGGAGTCTTGACCAGATTCAGAGGTGTCTGATGTATTAGTCTCCGGGGATGACGCTGAATTGTCCGCATTTGCCGCTGACTGAGCATTATGAACGGAAGAATTGTCGGAGAAATTAATTCCTTCATCACCGCTATTTCCGGCATTACCGGTGCCTCCTGCGCATCCTGTAATCAGGCATGAGCATAGGAGTAGAACGATAATTCTTGATTTATGTTTTAGAATTGTTGTGTTTGAGGTCATTTTGTCTCCGATAGATTATTGTTTTATTAAATAACACCAATAATTATAATACATAAACACATCCATTTGGTGGTATCATAGTAAATGCGGCTAAAATGTATTGAGTAAGTAGGGGGCATATGAAAATACACGGTCTTCAGAAAATGACATTATTAGACTATCCGGGGCTTGTGGCCTGTACGGTATTCCTGGGGGGATGCGATTTCAGGTGTCAGTTCTGCCACAATTATGAGCTGGTGGATGGAAGCGCGGAGCCTGTTATGGAGGAAGAGGAGTTCTACAGCTTTTTGTCAAAAAGAGTAGGAGTCCTTGATGGGGTGTGCGTTACAGGAGGAGAGCCATGCCTTCGCCCTGAACTACCTGAATTTATCAGACGCATCAAGGATATGGGATTCAAGGTCAAGCTGGATACCAACGGTGGTCATCCTGACATGGTAAAAGAGCTGCTGGATGCGGGACTGATCGACTATGTTGCCATGGATATCAAGAATTCTCCGGACAAGTATGCCATGACTATTGGTTGTGAGTTTTTCAATCTCAATCCAATTAATCGCACAGTATCACTTCTCTTGGAAAACCGCATAGATTACGAGTTTCGCACTACTGTGGTGGAGCAATACCACGCGGAGACTGATTTCCACGAGATTGGTAAGTGGATTAGCGGTGCGAAAAATTATTTTTTACAGCAATATGTACCCAGAGACACAGTACCGGACTGCACTTTAGAGGCTCCAAGCCGTGAAACTATGGAGAATTATGTGAATATTGCAAGGGAGTATGTTCCAACCGCCAAGATAAGGGGAGTTGAATAAACCACAATATATTGTGGTCGTTTTTTTGGACATATCTATATATTGACGTGATATTGTATTAATGTTATCTTTATCATAGTTAATTTTCTTATGTATTTAACTGTTTGGTATTTCGTTTTATGTATTAAATTTCTACGTATTTCTATTTTAGGGGGTTCTTATGTATCAAGTTGTAAAGCGCGATGGTACAATCGCAGAGTTTAACATTTCCAAGATTTCAGCAGCTATAACCAAGGCTTTTGTGGCACTTGAGAAGGATTATCATTCAAGTGTTATAGATCTTATTGCCCTTAGAGTTGCTTCAGACTTTGAGAGCAAGGTAGTAGATGGCAAAATCACAGTGGAAGAGATTCAGGACAGCGTAGAGAAGGTGCTGTCTGAAGCTGGCTACACTGATGTTGCCAAGGCCTATATCCTCTATCGTAAGCAGCGTGAGAAGGTTCGTAACGTCAATTCTGCGCTCCTTAACTACAAGGATATTGTCAACAATTATCTCAAGATTAATGACTGGCGAGTAAAAGAGAACTCTACAGTTACATACTCTATCGGCGGACTTATTCTGTCTAACTCCGGAGCAATCACAGCTAATTACTGGCTGTCTGAGGTGTATGATGACGAGATTGCATCAGCACACAGAAGCGCAGCTATCCATATTCATGACCTGGCTATGCTCAGTGGTTATTGTGCAGGCTGGAGTCTCAAACAGCTGATCCAGGAGGGACTTGGCGGAGTTCCGGGTAAGATTACATCTTCTCCAGCATGCCATTTGTCAACTCTTTGCAATCAGATGGTTAATTTCCTTGGAATTATGCAGAATGAGTGGGCAGGAGCACAGGCTTTCTCATCATTTGATACCTATCTGGCACCATTTGTTAAGATTGATAATCTGTCTCAGAAAGAGGTTAAGCAGTGCATCCAGTCATTTGTTTATGGCGTTAACACACCTAGCAGATGGGGAACACAGGCACCATTCTCCAACATCACTCTGGACTGGACAGTTCCTAATGACCTGCGCAACTTAAATGCTATTGTTGGCGGCAAAGAGATGGACTTCACCTATGGTGATTGCCAGAAAGAAATGGATATGGTCAACAAGGCATTTATCGAGATCATGATCGAGGGAGATGCCAACGGCCGCGGATTCCAGTATCCTATCCCTACATATTCAATAACACGTGATTTCGATTTCAGTGAGACAGAGAACAACAAGCTTCTCTTCGAGATGACAGCTAAATACGGAACACCTTACTTCTCCAACTACATTAACTCAGATATGGAGCCAAGTGACGTGCGTTCAATGTGCTGCAGACTTCGTCTTGACCTTAGAGAACTTAGGAAAAAATCCGGTGGCTTCTTTGGATCAGGTGAATCAACAGGTTCTATCGGTGTTGTTACTATCAACATGCCTAGAATCGCTTATCTTGCCAAGGATAAGGAAGACTTCTACAAGAGACTTGATCATCTCATGGACATTGCAGCCCGTTCGCTCAAGACCAAGAGAACAGTTATAACCAAGCTTCTTGATCAGGGATTATACCCATACACCAAGAGATATCTTGGAACCTTTGCTAATCACTTCTCAACAATCGGCCTTATCGGTATGAACGAGGTTGGTCTTAATGCCAACTGGATCAAGGCAGATATGACCGATGAGCGCACTCAGAACTTTACCAAGGAAGTTCTGACACATATGAGAGAAAGACTTTCTGATTACCAGGAGAAATACGGCGATCTCTATAACCTTGAGGCTACTCCTGCAGAGTCAACAACATACCGCTTTGCTAAGCATGACAAGGAAGAGTATCCGGATATCGTTACAGCTAATATGGATGGAACACCTTACTACACCAACTCATCACACCTTCCTGTTGGCTATACAGAGGATATTTTCTCAGCTCTTGATATTCAGGATGAGCTCCAGACCCTTTACACTTCAGGAACCGTATTCCATGCATTCCTTGGAGAAAAGCTCCCTGACTGGAAGGCAGCTGCAAGCCTTGTTCGCAAGATAGCTCAGAACTACAAGCTTCCATATTACACCATGTCTCCTACATACTCAGTATGTAAGAACCACGGATACCTTGTAGGAGAGCAGACAGTATGTCCTCATTGCGGTGAAAAGACAGAAGTTTACAGCCGTATTACAGGCTATTACAGACCTGTTGCCAACTGGAACGATGGTAAAGCACAGGAATATAAGGATAGAAAGGTTTACGATATCAGCCATTCTACTCTTAAGCACAGCCACACAGAGGCAAACTTTGTAGAAGCAGCTGTTAAGAAATCCAATAAGGAAGCAAACAGCAATGCTCTTAATGTAGATGACGCAATCATGCTGTTCAAGACTCAGACCTGTCCTAACTGTAAGATTGCAGGAATGATGCTTGATAAGGCAGGCGTTAACTATAAGATTTTGGATGCGGATGAGAATCCCGAACTTGTTGCTAAGTACAACGTAATGCAGGCACCGACTTTGATCGTTCAGAGCGCAGACGGCTTCCAGAAGCTTAATGGCGTTTCAGATATCAAGGGATGGCTCGGAGAGAGAATATCATAAGCTCCATACGTTATACTCCTAATAAAAAGCCGGATGACAAGAGGTATTTCCTCATGTTATCCGGCTTTTTCTGGTAACAATGAATTAGTAATTTTGTAATCTACAATCAACTCCTATTTGTACTGGTATGTATTCTTAAGCGTTGTCAATTTATCAATAAAATCTCCCGCAACCTTGTGATGCTCATCTTTTTCCTTATATAGGTCGGCATCAGCGTTAACCAGGGCCTGTTCCAGGGTTATATCAGATGAAGTACAGCTATATGCTCCTATACTAAACATTGGTACATATTCCAGTTCTTTATCATCTTCAAAGGCCTTGGCCAGTCCGCCACGAAATTCGTCTGTAAGAGCAATATCTTTTCCTGCCACAACAAATTCGTCGCCGCCCCATCTGGCAGCTACAGCGCTGCTGGAACGAAGAACCTTTTTGAGAGCGTTGGAGAAAGCTACAAGCGCCTTATCACCTTCATCGTGCCCCAGAATGTCATTGATATTCTTAAAGAAATCCAGGTCGATCATCATGATAGTCAGGGGATTTTCTGCACTACAGCCTGATAACTCTCCGTTGATAAAATCAGTCATTCTCCTTCTGTTATAGAGCCTAGTGAGAGCGTCGGTATATATCTGGGAGTCCTGAAGCTCCACAAACAGCTCAAGTACAACGGGAATAACACATAGTTCTATGGCCGGGAGATTTAGCAAAAAGCCAATCAAAATTCCGCTGATTGTAAAGAAAATGATAAAGATGGACTGGCTTCCATATTTCCTTTTCTCGTGCCTGGTCTTGGCCCGTCGTCTGTTGTAAAAAGAGATTCCGGTAGCAGCGATCAGATAAATATAATCCATCAAAAGTAGCAGCATTATACCGGGCCTAAACTCAGCAATTGTATCTGTCAGGACATAGATAATTACATGCAGAGGGGTAAACAATATAAGAATAGCAACAAAAAGCGGTATGTGGAACAGTATATTCCACAGGGGGATAGCTTTTTTGCCAATAATAACTGGTGTTATTCTTAACTTCGCACTTACATGCATAAACCAGAAGAAACAGGAAAAAGACATGGTGCCAAACCCAATGGATATAATAAGACTTACCAAAGGTCGTGGAAGAGAAGTATAGAAAGCATCTCCCACAAGGAGCCTCAGGTCTACAAGTGCATATACCATAAAGGAGACGAGCATGCCCTTAAAGGCACGAACTTCCCTTTTGTTACCAATATTTTCACTGGTTTTGGAGAATATAATATTAAGAGATACCAGATTAACAATCAGTATCAGCAGAATAAAGGGCTTTATTTGAAATTCAAGTGGGACCATTGTCATACAAATTTCCTCTAAACTGATTACCAATAAACCATTTCCCATTAATTATATTAACATCTAAAAAGATTATATGCGATAAGTCATTTTCAAGTCTTTTTTTTAATTATTTTAATATTAAAATAGTACATGAAAACAAAGTTGGGGGGGGAGCCACACAGATGAGAAAAATAGATAAAAGCGTATTTATTGCACCGGGAGCACAGGTAATTGGGGATGTTACCATAGGAAGCGACAGTGGAATCTGGTATAACGCTGTTATAAGAGGCGATTCCAAGGAAATCAATATAGGAAAGCGCACCAATATCCAGGATCTGGCGGTCCTTCATGTTGACAAGGAGTACAAACTCTCAGTGGGTGATAATGTAACCATAGGACACAGCGCAGTAGTCCATGGATGCAGCGTTGGAGACAACGTACTCATAGGTATGGGTGCAATTATCATGAATGGCGCCCAGGTTGGCAATAACTGTATTGTCGGAGCAGGAGCTCTTGTTACAGAGAACACCGTTATTCCTGACGGAATGATGGCCTATGGCAATCCAGCCAAGGTAATAAGGCCTTTGGAGGACATAGACAAGCAGAGAATCATGGAAAATGCCGACATTTATGTTCAGCATGCTACCGAAGCCAAGATGGGACTAGGTCGTCGCAGAGCTATGCCGCTATAATTTCATCTCATCTAACGACAATCTTAAAAGAAACTAAATTAATCATAAATACGAAAAAAGCATATCCTTGTAGTGTAATATAGAATATGGTGGAGTATTGTCTGTTTTTATAAGTAGGGGAAATACTATGAACGGGTTAGAGCTATATGTCTATGGTTACACTCCAATCGGTGATGTACTGGTCCTTGGTACAGCAATGATTTTTGCGCTCCTTTTAGGACTTGTATATATAAGGCCCAGAAGGGAAATCAGGGACTTTAAGGGTGCCATTATTTGTATTTCTCTTGCTGCCGTTGTTAATCTTTTTCGCCACATATTTACTGTGGACTATCAGGGAGTTCCTTCCTTTGTTATTTATGCCCTCAGAAGTTTGTATTTTCTGGCGTTATTTCTAAGCCTGTTTTTCTATATCAGATATATTGAAAATCTTTTCAAAGTAGACAAGAAAAAGGAGATGACTATATCCAAGATTGCTCTTGTCTGCGTAATAGCCGGCTGGGCGTTGGATATTGTTGCTTCTCTGACTCGCGTTGGCTTCTATTTTGATGTAAATATGGACATCCATAGTGGCAATAACCTCATTTTTGCCATGGAATACGTCATTCTGGTATCACTTATCCTCTACATGATAAGAAAATACGGAGAGCGCATTTACAAACCGGTGGTAACGGCCTTTTTATGCACTTCCTTTATATCTATTCTGATAATTGTAATTCAGGGATTCTATAATCAGAGGTCCTATACAACGGCGACCTTTGTTTTTCCTGCGTTTGCCATTCTTTATATTCTGCATTCCAACCCATATGAGCCTGAGCTGGGCGCTTTGCGTATTGATGCCTTTGACGAAATCATTGAAGATGCTCAGAGAAAGAATAGACAGTTTGTTATCCTTAGTTATTACCTTCATGATTATGATCTTCCGGGCAAAGTATACCCTGCAGACATCCAGGAAGGAATAAGGATAAAAAGAAGCTATAGAAAACGCCATAAAAGAAAATGATGTTTATACGCCTAAATTTGTAGCTCCTACAGCTAATATCCTGGCTGTTGATGATACAGAGATTAATCTTACTGTACTTCAGGGACTCCTCAAGCAGACTAAGGTCAACCTGGTGTGCTGCACTAGCGGCAGACAGGCCCTGGAAGAAATCAACAAAGAGCATTTTGATGTAATGCTGATAGATCACAGAATGCCTGAAATGGACGGAATTGAGCTCCTTAAGTTTATCAGACAGAATAAAGATAACAGCAACTTCTCAAGTATCTGCATAGCACTGACAGCCAATGTCATAGAAGGCGCGGCAGAGAATTACCTGAAGGTGGGCTTTGACGACTATATGGCTAAGCCTGTGGATGGTACAAGGCTTGAGGAGACACTTCTTAAATACATACCAAAAGAAAAGCTTCAGGAGTCAGATACTTCAGAAACAGAGGAAGTTGTCATAGACGAGAAATTAAGGGATGCTATCAAAAAACTTGGGGACAAAAATATCCTGGATGTTGAAAGCGGCATAGGCTATGCGGGAAGTATGGCGATGTTTGCGGATACCCTTAAAGTGTTCAAGGAATCTATAGACAGTAAAGCCGACGAGATTGAGGAACTGTATTTTAAAGACGACATCGAGAACTATGGCATCAAGGTCCATGCCCTTAAGAGCACTGCCAAGCTGATAGGAGCCATGGAATTATCCGACAAGGCGAAGGCCCTTGAAGAAGCCGCCAAAAACGGCGATATCGAATACATAAAAGATAATAACTACGAACTCATTTCTCAGTACAGGTCTTTTAAAGACACACTTACAGATATCTGATATTTGAGGTGAATGATGGATAAAAGAAGAATTCTTGTGGTGGATGATGATTCCATGTTTTGTAAACAGACAGAAAGAATATTGTCCGGAAAGTATGAGGTCATAACAGCTGACTCAGGTAAAGCTGCAATTGACCTGTATGAAAGTGCCAAGCCGGATATGATTCTTTCTGATCTTATGATGCCCGGAATGGATGGCTTTGAGATGATGGACGCACTGCGGGAAAAATATAACTTCGTCATTCCGGTAATGTACATGACAGGCCTTGCCGGCGATGATAGTGAGGAAAAGAGCCTTACCACCGGTGCTGTAGACTACATCAGAAAGCCCTTTAAGGCGGATGTGCTCCTTAGGCGTGTCGATAATATCATGGACAATTTGGGGCGCATTCAGGGACTTAGACAGGCTGCTGAAAATGACCCTATGACCGGGCTTTATAATAAGACTACCAGTGCCTCCAAGATTGATGAACTTGTTAAAAAGGGAAACGGAATCCTTATGATGATCGATCTTGACAGCTTTAAGCTGGTAAACGATATTTACGGTCATGAAAAGGGAGATATGATACTGATCAAGTTCGCTGAAATGCTAAGAAGCGTAATGAGATCAACAGATATTATCGGAAGAATAGGCGGAGACGAGTTCATAGCTTTTTGCCAGAACACAAGAGATGAGAGAATGCTCCGTGAAAGATGCGAATTCCTCAACAGGAAGATTTTAAGCTACGCTAAAGAGTGCCTTGCAGAGGATATGAATATTCCTCTTGGATGCTCAATTGGTGCCAGCATATGCCCTGATGAGGGAACAGATTATACTACCTTGTTTAAAAAGGCAGATCAGGCTCTTTATGAGGTTAAACAAAACGGCAAGCATGGCTTTTTCATTTTCAAAAAGGTGGAAGAGGATAATTCGGAAAAAGAATCTGCCGGAAGTTTCGAGATCAGAAAAATCCTGGGAGAAAGAGAAGGACAAAAGGGAGCCTATGTTATTCCTTTAGACATGTTTACCAATATATACAGATTTCTTATGCGTTTTGAAAGAAACTACGCCTATGGCATGTACTTTTTGATTTTCACTTTAAAAAGCAGCCAAAGGCCGGTGAATGAATGTGTTGATGAGTTTGTGGAAACATTGGCCTCCTGTCTTAGAGGAAGTGATGTTATTACCAAATATGGAAATGACAAGGTGCTGACACTTCTCATGAAGGCTTCTGAAGAGGATTATCAGGTTCCTGTAGACAGAATAATGGGTAAATGGAATGATACTCAAACCTCCAAGGAAGTAGAAGTTAAAATTGATGCTGAAAAACTATTTATTTAATGGTATGGTAATATAGATGTAAAATGTGCTAAAGTAGTGTGTGACATTTTTAGACTTAATTTAGGATAGGAGCATAATGTATGTGTGGAATAGTTGGATACATAGGACATAAGCAGGCAGCACCAATACTGCTGGATGGCCTTTCTAAACTTGAATATAGAGGCTATGACTCAGCAGGTCTTGCCGTTAGAAACGGAGAAGAGGATACAGTTGTAGTTAAATCTGTTGGTAAACTTGTAAATCTCTCCAACAAGACTAATAACGGCAAAGCTATTTTAGGAAGCTGCGGAATTGGTCATACAAGATGGGCAACTCACGGAGAACCTACTGAGGTTAACGCTCATCCTCATGTGAGCGGAAGCTATGAGCATTCAGGACATGGCCAGGTAGATTCTGAGGTTGTAGGTGTACATAACGGAATTATCGAGAACTTCCAGGAGATGAAGGCTAAGCTCATCAGAAAGGGCTATAGCTTCTATTCTGAGACTGATACAGAGGTTCTCATTAAGCTTGTTGATTACTACTACAACAAATATAAGATGGGACCAATTGATGCCATTGCCAAGACTCTTGTAAGAGTTCGTGGTTCTTTTGCTCTTGAGGTAATGTTCAAGGATTATCCGGGAGAAATCTATGTTGCAAGAAAAGATTCTCCTATGATCATCGGTGTTAGCGACGACGAAGCTTATATTGCATCTGATGTACCTGCAATCCTTAAGTATACAAGGGATGTTTACTACATCGACAACATGGAAATGGCCAAGATCACTGCAGGTCAGGTTACATTCTATAACCTTGACGGCGATGAGATTGAAAAAGAGCTTACAACAGTTACCTTCTCTGCAGAAGCAGCAGAAAAAGGCGGCTTTGAGCACTTCATGATGAAGGAGATCCATGAGCAGCCTAAGGTGGTTTCTGATACTATCAACAAGTACATCAAGGATAACAAGATTGATCTTACTGAGGTTGGTATTACCGACGAGGATATCAAGAACATTGATCAGATATATATCGTGGCCTGCGGATCTGCATGGCACGTTGGAATGGAAGCTCAGTATGTAATCGAAGAGTTTACAGATGTTAACGTACGATGCGAGCTTGCTTCCGAGTTTAGATACAGAAAGCTTAAGCTTGATCCTAATGCCCTTGTAGTAGTAATTTCCCAGTCCGGTGAGACAGCAGATTCTCTCGCAGCTCTTCGTATGGCCAAGGAAAAGGGCCTTAAGACCCTGGCTATTGTAAATGTGGTTGGATCCTCAATTGCAAGAGAGGCTGATTATGTAATGTACACTTTGGCCGGACCTGAGATTTCAGTTGCCACAACCAAGGCTTACAGTTGCCAGCTTATTTGCGGATATCTCCTTGCCCTTAAGTTTGCTCAGGTAAGGGAAACTATGGAAGATCCTGGCAAGATGGATTACTATCTTGAGGAGATCAGAAGCATCCCTGAAAAGATATCCAAAATCCTTGAGGAAAAAGAGCGTCTGCAGTGGTTCTCAGCCAAGTATGCCAATGCTCAGAACATTTTCTTCATAGGAAGAGGTATAGACTATGCGATTTCTCTTGAGGGAAGCCTTAAGATGAAGGAAATCAGCTATATTCACTCAGAGGCTTATGCAGCAGGAGAGCTTAAACACGGCACAATTTCTCTTATTGAGAAAGGAACTCTTGTAATCGGTGTTCTGACACAGTCAGAGCTTTACGAGAAAACTGTTTCCAACATGGTCGAGTGTAAGAGCCGTGGAGCATACCTCATGGGACTTACAACCTATGGAAGATACGACGTTGAGGATCAGTGTGATTTCACTGTTTATGTGCCTAAGGTTGATGAGCACTTCATCGGAAGCCTTGCGATCATTCCTCTGCAGCTTCTTGGATATTACACCAGTGTTGCCAAGGGTCTTGATGTTGATAAGCCAAGAAACCTTGCTAAGAGTGTTACAGTAGAATAATATTTGTTATTTATAAAACTATTAAGCTGGGACTGTCAGTAGACAGCCCCAGCTTTTTTCTGTATTTCTCCGACATGTCAAGTCATATTTTATCACTTTTTTATAATTGTGATGTTCAAAATATAGTAAAATTTAATGTGAAAGTAAGTTGTCATTTTGATTAAAGGAGATATAAAAGATTTGCCACACATATGAGGCCCGGAGAGGGTGTTAAGGTATATAATTCCCACAATAGGAAGGAACTTGATAACCTTATGGTGGCGCATCATTTTGATGCAATCGTGTTCTTCGCCTACAATCTGGACAACAGTAATGATGTAAACATGGAATTTGAGCATCTTCAGGACATTTTGTCCACTGCCAAGAAGTATGATGTGAAGATGTTCTTCTACGTGCGCTCTAACGAGTCTGAAAGTTTAGATGAAGCAAGCGTTTTAGAGGCCAGAACCCGAAATATTGTAGACAATGCCTGTGAGGACCTTTGCGCTGCTTTCCAAAAGAGCAGTGACATTAAGATGCGTATCCTTCGTCTTCCTTATCTGTATTCCACAGAATTCGCCGAGAACAAAATCAGCTTCCTCATGAAAGCTGCCATACAGGGCCATGAAATAGTATTTCGTGCCAATCCTGAAAATGAAATTGATGCTATCTGTGACGAAGATCTGGGCTCATTTATCATGCGTGTACTGGACGATCCTATGGATGATGATGTCAGGACCATCAATCTAAGTGGTGGAAACCACATGACCTATGGGCAGTTGGGGGAGCTATACTCAACTATCATCAAGGGTCTTAGAATTTCCTGGATTACTTCTGATGAAAAAGCCTTCTTTACGTATCAGGAAGATGGTAGCGTTGAGGAGGACTTCGGATGGAGACCTTTCCATCGACTTTCCAACGACATGCTGGACATCTACGATGCAACTATAGAAGAAGTTCAGGATGATGAGAAGAGACAAAAAGAAGAAAGCGTTGAGAAAAAGAAATCAATTATTTCTTCACTTAAATTTCCTATAGATATCGCCTTTGTCATGGGTGTGGCAGAAATACTGACCCGTATAGCTCCGGACAGATCCTATTTTTCTAATTGGGATATCAGGCTTATAGCGGTTCTTTTGCTAGGTATGATAGATGGAACAATTACAAGGTACGTGGTTGTTGAAGGAGAATAACCAGGAGATAATATGAGTAAATTCAGACATGAGTGGAAGTACTTAATTAATTATGGTGACTTTGAAGCTTTAAAGACCCGGATGAGTCCGTACTTTAGCCTTGATCCCAATGCTGTAGATGGTCAATACCTGATAAGAAGCCTCTACTTCGATGATTACATGAACAGTGCCTACGAAGAAAAGAACATGGGTATTCAGTTCAGGAAAAAGTACAGGATAAGGATTTACAATTTTTCTGACAGATCAATTAAGCTGGAGCGGAAAATTAAGAATGGAAAATATATTTTTAAGGAGGCCGCAAAGCTCACCAAACAGCAGGTCTACGACATTCTGGATGGAAATTACGATTTTCTTTTACAGAGTGACAACAATTTCCTGAGGGAGTTTTATTATGAATGTGTCAGCAAGATGCTGCGGCCAAGGGTAATTGTAGACTACGACAGAGCACCATATATCCTGGATGCTGGAACGGTGCGAATCACCTTTGACATGAAGGTTAGGGCGGCAGTAGGCAGCTTTGATATATTTGACGGAACCCTTCCAACCTTGAGTGCACTACCCTCGGACAAGCTGATCATGGAGGTTAAATACACAGAGTTCTTACCTCAGATAGTCAGAGACCTGTGTCCGCCGGCATCAAGCGAATTTGTAGCCGCTTCAAAATTTGTTCTATGTTGTGATAAAACTGCGTATCTTTTTGGTAGCGAAAACTATATTGATGAGAGGTACATAATATGAGCGTAAAAGACATTGTTAAGAAATCGTTCCTGGAAAACTATTCGTCCGCCAGCTATGAAGTGATGGATATAGCTATAGCGCTTGTTCTGGCTCTTTTACTGGGAATACTCATCTACCTGGTTTATAGAAGATTCTACGCCGGGGTTATTTATTCCAAGAGCTTTGCTATTACGCTTATAGGTATGTGCGTCCTCACCTGCATGGTTACCTTGGCCATCAGTACCAATGTAGTTATTTCCCTTGGTATGGTCGGTGCCCTTTCAATCGTAAGATTCAGGACAGCCATCAAGGATCCCATGGACCTGTTATATCTGTTCTGGGCCATAACCACCGGTATCACAGCCGGAGCGGGGATGTATATCCTCACCATAGTGTCAGCCCTTATCATGATCATCATGATAGCTATTTTCTATGCTAGAGCCTCTAATAACAAGGTTTATATAGCTGTCGTTCACTATGAGGGAACTGAGACGGGAGATGAGGTTTTAAGAGCCTTTGGTAAAAAGAAATACTACGTTAAATCCAAGACTCTTAGAGGCGATATTACTGAGCTTGCAGTAGAAGTAAATGTAAAGGGTGATGACCTGTTCTTTGAAGAAAAGATCAGTAAGATTGATAAGGTTAAAGACGTAACTCTCATCCAGTACAACGGTGAATACAACTCATAAGAAGATATAAGACCTGGAAGAAAAAACACCTTTGCGGGAATCAGCCCGCAAAGGTGTTAATTTTTTTACAGAATGGACATTTTGCTTCAGAAACATCAACGTTAATACGGATGATCTTTTTACAGTGAGTACACGCAACTTTCATGAATTTGATCTTGCCGCCTGCACCACCAATTACGTTTTCAAGCTCTTTATCCGATAGAATCAAGTTTTTTTCCACGCTCATAATTATCTCCCTCCAAATCGAAATTTTCCTCATAAGTACAACATATATAATTATACGAATCATAAAAAAATATGGCAAACATTGTGGTATAATAGCCATGTTCTGCGGATACTCGCAGAAATAAATACTAGTTTTAACTGGGGAATAGAGGTTATTTATGGAAAAAGTTAAAGAGGCAATCAGAAAGGAATTTGCCGGTTGGAAGAAATGGGAGATTGCCTGGATTGTGCTGGCAACAGCAGTAATTCTAGGGCTTTCTATATATTGGAAGGATACGCTTATCGGCATTATGGCTGCAGTTACAGGAATCTGGTGCGTTATTTTGACCGGAAAAGGTAAGCTTTCAAGCTTCTGGTTTGGTACCATCAACACTATTCTTTATGCGATAGTGGCCTGGAGAGCAAGATATTGGGGCGAAGTAATGCTGAACCTTCTGTATTATGTTCCAATGAACTTTGTAGGTCTTTATACCTGGTCCAAGAACATGAACAACGAGACTGAAGAGGTTGTTAAAAAGAGAATGACCTTGAAGGGAAGTCTTCTTGCATATCTTTGTGTTGCAGTTGGAACAGTGGGCTACGGCTTTGTGCTGAAAATGATGAATGGCACACTTCCTTTTGTTGATGCCATGAGTACAGTATTCTCTGTATTTGCTCAGATCATGTGCGTAAAGAGATATATGGAGCAGTGGGTTCTGTGGGTTGTAGTTGATGTTGTTACAGTAATCATGTGGGTTTACGCCTTTGCAACCGGAACAGGAGACATGGCTACAGTTTTCATGTGGAGTATTTATCTGATAAATGCCATAATTATGCTTGTTAAGTGGATTATGGATACCAGGGAAAAAGAGATTTCCGGAAAGGCCTGATATGTACAAAGTTGGAATGTATGGTGGAACCTTTAATCCTATGCACAATGGGCATTTGGAGTGCATTATAAGGGCTGCTTGTATGTGTGAGAAGCTTTATATTGTGCTGAGTATAGGAAATAACAGGGATGAGATTGACTATAGAGTTCGCTACAGATGGCTCTATCAGGCTACCAAACATATCGGAAATGTAGAGATTTTTACAATAACAGATGATTGCGATACCAAAGCGGAATACACTCTGGAAGCCGCTAAAGCGGATTCTGAATATGTCAAAAAGAGAATCGGAGAGCCCATTGATGTGGTGTTCTGCGGATCTGACTATGACGCAGAGAGCTTCTGGAATGTGAATTATCCTGAGAGCGAGTTCTATGTTTTTGACAGAAATGAGATCAGCTCCACAGAGATTCGAAGGGACCTCTATGGCCACTGGGACTGGCTTCCAACCTTTGTAAGACCATATTTTGTCAAAAAAGTTCTGCTCATAGGAGTTGAGAGTTCCGGCAAGTCAGTAATGACGGTGAATCTTGCAAACTTTTTTAACACCAACTATATAGAAGAGGCGGGAAGAGACTTATCCGAGAAATCCGGTACAGACGCTCTTATGCTGGATGAGGATTTTACTGAGATTCTTCTCACCCAGAAGCTTAATGAGCTTAAGGCAGTGGAGCAGAGCAATAAAGTGCTATTTTGCGATACAGACTGCCTTATAACACAGTTTTATCTTAGATTCCTTGAGGGAAACAAGGAGAATATCGAGCTTTCTGATGCTATAGATGCTGTAAACAGTTACGATCTGGTTCTTTTCCTGGCTCCTGATGTTAAATGGGTTCAGGACGGAGACAGAAGCGCAGAGATTAGAGATAATCGTGAGAAATACAGAGATATGATGGCGGATATCTATAGGTCTCACGGCAAGAATTTTGAGTACATTGAGGGTGATTATATCACCAAGTTTAATAAGTGCGTGGAGCTTGTAAACAAGTTGCTGGCTCCGACAGAGCAGTAATTATATGAGTCAGACCATGAAAACAGCCCCAACCCTGAGCCAGGATTGAGGCTGTCTTTTTACTTATTTAGTTAATTCCGTCGATTGTACCGTCTTTGTGTACAACCTCAAGCTTGCATCCCATTCCGAATGCTGCAACTGATCCGGCGATCAGTGCCCAAGGAGCTGCTGCAAGTCCGATGATTCCGCCTACGATGCCGATGTTAACAGGAACACTGAAAACAACTTCATCGCCTTTCTTGATCTGGATTCTGTCAACGTTGCCTTCTTCAACCTTTCTTTTAAGCTTATCGATGAGCTGCTTGATGTCATCGCTAATTTCCTTTGTATCCGGCTGAATAAGCTTTATTGCTGCATCAACGTCGCCGTCTGTTTTAACCAGCGCCTCTTTTGCAGTCTTGAAATCCACACCTGTCTCCTCCATAACTCTTTCTACTGCCTGTAATGTAATTTCCATTGTATTTGTCTCCTTTCTATAGACGTTATTCCTTTATCATTAGATATATGTTCACAACCACCAACGAAAGATATAAGTTGTAGTTGATGATATTATTCTATGATAGTCGATATAACGAATATATACTTATTGTAGAAAAAATAAGCAGACTATTCCGCAAATTTTGCAAAATAGTCTGCCTTTTTAGCGAATCAGGTCGCTTAACTTTTTGTTATAAAAGAAGTCGTGCTCAAGCTGGTAGAATTCTTCCCACATGGACAGGGTCCTGCAGGCGTCTTTTCTAGGGCATTCCTCAGCGTCGGGAGCCAGGCAGGCAACCGGAACAATGGGGCCTTCCATATGCTCAATTATCTCGCCCACGGAGTATTCTTCAGGAGACCTGGTGAGCTTATAGCCGCCGTGTTTGCCGCTGGCGCCGGTAATGAGCTTGGATTTAACCAGTTCTTTGGCTATTATCTCAAGGTATTTCTTGGATATTTCCTGTCTTTCTGCAATATCTTTAAGCGGAATGAATTCATCGGTATGCCTTTCGGCAAGATCTATCATTACTCTGAGTGCATATCTTCCTTTGGTAGAAAACATAGTATTTTAGGTCCTTTCATAGATAATTATAACGGTATAAGCAGAAGTTATCTACAGTGATAAGTATATCATATTATAAAACCTATTGACATAGTATGTAATAGGAAATATTATTATTTTCAACAACAACGAATAAAAAACGGGATGGTTAATACAAAATATACAGGAGGATGATGAAATGAGTAATTACAGATTTGAGACATTACAGTTACATGTGGGACAGGAACAGCCGGATCCGGCTACAGATGCTAGGGCAGTGCCGATTTACCAGACAACATCTTATGTATTCAGAAACAGCCAGCATGCGGCTGACAGATTTGGACTTGCCGATGCAGGTAACATATATGGAAGACTTACAAACTCAACACAGGACGTTTTCGAAAAGAGAATTGCAGCTCTTGAGGGCGGAAGCGCAGCCCTGGCAGTTGCATCAGGCGCAGCAGCAATTACTTATACAATTCAGGCTTTGGCAGCAAACGGTGGACATATCGTTGCTCAGAAGACTATCTATGGCGGAAGCTATAACCTCCTTGCACATACACTTCCACAGTATGGCATTACAACTACTTTTGTAGATGCACATAACCTTGCAGAGGTTGAGGGAGCAATCAAGGAGAACACAAGAGCCATCTATCTTGAGACTCTTGGAAATCCTAACAGTGATATTCCTGATATCGATGCTATTGCAGAGATTGCTCACAAGCACAGACTCCCACTGGTAATCGATAATACCTTTGGTACACCATATCTTATCAGACCAATCGAGCATGGTGCAGACATCGTTGTTCATTCAGCAACCAAGTTTATTGGTGGACACGGAACAACACTTGGCGGAATTATCGTAGAGGCTGGCAAGTTCAACTGGAAAGAGAGTGGCAAGTATCCTAACATTGCTGATCCTAATCCAAGCTATCACGGAGTATCTTTCTACGATGTCGTAGGACCTGCAGCATTTGTAACATATATAAGAGCAATCCTTCTTAGAGATACTGGAGCTACAATTTCTCCATTCAACGCATTCCTTTTGTTACAGGGTGTTGAGACCTTGTCACTTCGTCTCGACAGACATGCAGAGAACACCAAGAAGGTTGTAGAATTCCTCAAGAACCATCCTAAGGTTGAGAAGGTTAATCATCCATCGCTTGCAGATCATCCTGATCATGCATTATATGAGAAGTATTTCCCTAACGGAGGAGCTTCAATCTTTACCTTCGAGATTAAGGGAGGCAAAGAGGCAGCTTGGAAGTTTATTGATAATCTGGAGATATTTTCACTTCTTGCCAATGTTGCGGATGTTAAGAGCCTTGTAATCCATCCTGCTACAACAACTCATTCTCAGCTTAATGACAGTGAGCTTGCAGACCAGGGAATTACTCAGAGCACAATCAGACTTTCAATCGGAACAGAGCATATAGATGATATTATTGCAGACCTTGAAAAGGGATTTGCAGCAATCTGATAGGTTTAATGGTTATTAGATTTATCATAGGCGATCTGCTTGAAGAGATTGAAAAGACCGCTCTTAATGGCGTTATTGTCGTGATCTGCGCCGGTAATCTCATACCAGATGTGATCTGCGCCGTTTTGTTCTAACAGTTCATGGTACTGCTTGGGATAGGTTCCAACTACGGAATCCCTGGTTCCACAGCATATAATGAAGACGTTTGGAGTAACAGCGTCATCTGCGAATTTCATCTCGCTCTCCTGGAGCTGTCCGTCATGGGACATGAACTTGTCCTTGGTAGGAACTACGCCGGGAGCAGAAGAGATGGCACATACATATCCGAAAAGCTCAGGCCTCTTTAGAGTGATATAGATTGTTTCTCTGCCACCCATAGAAAAGCCTGCAAGGTAGGTGTTATCTCTTCCTGTGAGAACGCTGTAGGTGCTCTCGATATGAGGCATCAGGTCATTCACCAGGTCATTTATAAAGTTGTCGTAGGGCAGAACGCTTTCGCTATCAAAGCCCGGCTTCTGGTCTGGGTCTGATGTGGCGTACATATTTGGACATACCACGATGGTTTCCTCTATAAGGCCGTCAGCTGCCATATTTCCCACAATTTCTTTTATCTTATTACTAGAATCCTGTGAAAATGAGTATTCATCTCCGAATATGCCATGAAGAAGATAGAGAACAGGGTACTTTTTATCCTGACTATAATCTGCCGGAAGGAGGATACTGTAGCCTCTTTCCAGCTGGCAGGTTTCGGAGTAGTAGGTTCCGTGGGTGAATTCCCCGTAGGATACGTTATTTCTGGTGGCGTCGTAGGTTATAGGACAACGCTCGTCGATTTCGTTTGTTTCTGTGTTTTGAGCTGTCATTGCTTCTTCCCCCTGTGTATTGGATCCGCAGGCGCATACTGCTGCGGTCATTAAAGCTAGAATTATAGAAATTTTACTCTTTTTCATTATTTATCCTGCATCCTTAGTCTTGTAATGCTTGCAATTGCCGCATTTACGCGGTCAGATTCCATTATAATCAATGTGAGAGGGGCTTACAATCTCTCTTTTCTATTTATCTGATTGCAATCTATTACGGCGCTGCTGACAGCTATGTTGCTATGGCATTTACAAGGCTTGATGACATTATCGATTATGTCAAAGAGCATTCAGTTGTTCGCGACAGCGACACAGAGCTTGGCATTAGATAACTGAGCCCTTGCAAAAGTGGTTAGTGTATGCTAACATTTCATTCAGAAGAAAATAGTTAGCAAATGCTAACCCCTGGGGGCAAAATGAGCAGCGAACAGATAATTGAGACATTAAAAGAAAAGGGCATGCGAATTACCAAGCAGAGAGCACTGGTTGCGAGAGTTATCGCTGAAAATGACGGTGCTTCCTGCAAGGATATTTGCTGCATGGTAAGAACCAAGGATAGGACTATCGGAACTGCCACAGTGTACCGAATGATCAAATCCTTGGAGGATATTGGTGTCGTTGAGCGCATTGATATGATTAAAATCCAGGAATAAATGGGCCACGGGAGAGATTCCCAGGCCCTTTTTTCGATATAAAAATTTGAGGAGGGATGTTATGAAGGATTGTTTTCTGGAAATTAGGGAGCTTAAAAAGAGCTTTGGTGAAGGAGAGGCAAGGCAGGATGTCCTTAGGGGCATGAATTTTACGGTTAAGAAGGGCGAGTTCTGTGTACTGCTTGGACCATCAGGATCAGGTAAGTCTACGCTTCTGAATATCATCGGAGGAATTGACACACCGGATTCAGGGTACGTTAGCATTGACGGGGACAAGCTGGAGGAGATGAATGAGAGGGAGCTGACGCTTTATAGACGCAAGCATCTGGGCTATGTGTTCCAGATGTACAATCTCATCCCGAATCTCAATGTAAAAGAAAACATAGAGGTCGGGGCATATCTTTCCGACAAACCCCTGGATGTGGAAGAAGTTATAACAACCTTGGGGCTTCAGGACCACAAATACAAATATCCGAATCAGTTATCAGGAGGACAGCAGCAGAGAGTTTCTATTGGACGAGCTGTGGTCAAGAATCCTGATATTCTTATGTGCGACGAGCCTACAGGCGCGTTGGACTATAAGACGTCAAAAGAAATTCTGGCTCTTATAGAGGAGTGCAACAGTAAGTATGGAAGCACAGTCATAATGGTTACCCATAACGAAGCTATTAAATATATGGCGGATCACGTGATCAAGCTAAGGGATGGCGTAGTTCGTCACAATGATATGAATGAAAAGAAAATCTCAGCTGCAGAGCTCGAATGGTAAGGAGGAACGGTGATGAAAAATCCACTTATCAGGCGAATTCCAAGAGAGCTCAAGGCTGACTGGCACAAATATATTGTAATAATCATCTTCATGGTTATGATGATCGGCGTAATCTCCGGCATGTATGTAGGACATGACAGCATGTTATCCGCTGTTTACACGGGGAGAAAAGAGCTGAATCTTGAAGATGGTTCTTTTGAACTGTCCAAAAGAGCTTCCCAGAGCTTTATTGATGATATCAGCACAGGTGAGATGGCTGATGTAAGGCAATATTATATAGATAAAGGGAATAAGGAAGCTGACAAGGAAGTTGCGGAGGCTATCGAGGAAGCTTTTGCCGGCTTTCCAGATGAGGTAAGAGAAACAGAAGAGTACAAAAAAGCCGTAGAAGAGGCTTATGAAGAGGCACATAACACGGTTGTAGAAAAGGTCGACGAAGAATGGGGAGAAATTGTAGACAGATACAACCTAGACGAGGATTTTAAGCCTGTTGCTATCAGCGTTTATGAGAATTTCTACAGAGATGCGGCAGAAGACTATAATAACGACGGCACAGAAGATGCCACTGTAAGAGTCTTCAAAAGCGATTCCACGATCAACATGGCCTCTTTTAACAAGGGACGAGCACCGGAGAATGATACTGAGATTGCCATAGACAGGATGCATGCGGACAACGTAGGCATTAAAATTGGCGATTCTATCACAGTAGGCGGCAAGAAGTTTGAAGTGGTAGGTCTTTTATCATATGTTGATTACCTTACGCTTCACGAATCCAACACGGATCTAATGTTTGATGCCTTTGGATTTGATGTTGCCATGGTTACGCCGGAAGCATTCAATAAGCTCACAGCAAGGGTGCACTACAACTATGCTTACAAGTACGTGAATGAGCCCGAGGATAAGATACAGAAGGCGGATTATGCAAATGCGCTGTTAAAGGCATTGATTACTCAGACACTGGTTCATGACACGGAAATAGAGGATTTTCTTCCTGAGTACCTGAGGCAGGCCAGTAATTTTGCGCCTTCCGACATTGAACATGACTCGGCAGGAACAAGTATATTGTGCTACATCCTTATAGGAGTAATTGCTTTTATTTTTGCGATTACAATAAGCAACACTATTGATAAAGAATCAGCTGTTATTGGTACACTTAGGGCATCGGGATATAGTAAGAGAGAATTGGTTAATCATTATATGTCTATGCCTCTTATAGTGACGATTATAGGGGCAGTACTGGGAAATGTGCTGGGATATACAGCATTCAGAACAGTGGCTGTTAATTTGTATTACGAAAGCTATAGTCTGCCCACCTGTCATCTGGTGTGGAGCAATACTGCGCTGATCAAGACCACAATTATTCCGCTTGTTCTTATGTTTTGCATAAACTTGATCGTTATAGTCAGAAAGATGCAGCTGAGTCCTTTACGATTCCTTAGGCATGACCTTGTAAGGACCAGAAGGACCAAGGCCAGAAGGCTTCCAAGTTGGTCGTTTCTTAGAAGATTCAGACTTAGAATTCTTTTCCAGAATATGCCAAACTACGTAGTTCTTGCTGTTGGAGTGGTACTTATAGAGCTGATGCTTTGCTTTGCCTTTGGACTTCCTGATTCTCTATCACACTATTCAAAGTCTGCTCCGGATATGATGTTTGCAGAATACCAGTACATGCTAATGGATAGTAAGGATGAGGATGGAAATGTAATTAAGACCAGGGAAGAGACTGCAGAAACGTTCAGTTCCAAGAACTTATTGTATTTAAAAAATGCTGCTACATTGTTTTCAGGAATGGGAAGTGGTAAGGATGAGAGCGTAACAGTATATGGAATAGCCGATAATAGCGAATATGTCAAACTTGAAAGCGAAACCTCACCGGGAGAAGGTTATGTATCCAGCGCTTTTATGGCAAAATTTGGACTTAAAGTCGGGGATACTATAACTCTTCATGAAGAGTACGAGAATAAGTCCTATGATTTTACGGTTTTGGGAAGTGTAGATTACGATGGCGGAATAGCTCTATTTATGGGTAAAAAGAGCTTTGATGCTATGTTTGATAAAGAGGACGGTGACTTTTCGGGCTTCTTTTCCTGCAATGAAATTTCGGATGTTGATGAGCAGAGCATTGCAACAGTTATAACTGCGGAGGACATAACAAAGGTTACGGTCCAGCTTGATCATTCCATGGGCGGCTTTATGGATGTTTTTAAATATGCACTTGTAGTGTTGGCGGCAGCGCTAATTTACCTTTTAGCCAAAATTATTATCGAGAAAAATGAACAATCCATTTCTATGGTGAAGATTCTAGGCTTTATGAACACAGAGATTGGGTCTCTATATATTGTTCCTACGGCTATTATGGTGATAATCTTTGCTATAGCCGGCTTTGCGGCGGGGTACTATCTTATGATATGGATTTTCCAGTTATTTATGCTGCAGATGGATGGCTACTTTGTCTACTATATGAAGCCTATATCTATGGTACTGTCAGTTGTATATCTTTTAGTTGGATATGCCGTAGTTTCTGCCATTGACTACTTCAGGATAAAGAGAATTCCTATGGATGTGGCACTTAAAAATGTAGAATGAACACAAACCCTCGTTTCCTTGGAGAATAATCAAGGGACGAGGGTGATTTTATGCAGTTTATCGTAGAGTTAGGAAACAATTTAGAGTATAGTAGAATATATAGTGTTGGTGGGGATTTATTTATTGGGGGACTTCATGGAACAGACTAATCAGAAAATAATAGACCTGACGCAGAACATGAAAAAGAGGCTCATCGGGAAGGATGATGTAATACAAAAGGTGATTACATGCCTTCTGGCAGGGGGACATGTCCTTTTGGAGGATGTTCCCGGAGTTGGAAAAACTTCTTTGGCAAAAGCTCTTGCCGATTCCATTTCAGTATCATTTGCAAGAATACAGTGTACACCGGATACGACGCCGGCTGATATTACGGGACTTTCCATATATAGCCCTGCTAAGGAGAGCTTTCAGGTAATGCCTGGGCCGGCTCTCAACAACATAGTTTTGGCAGATGAGCTTAACAGAACATCTCCCAAGACTCAGTCTGCGCTTTTGGAGGTTATGGAGGAGCACAGGGTCACTATCGACGGGCAGGAATTTGCTGTTCCCGAGCCCTTTATGGTAATTGGAACCCAGAATCCCTCTGAGATGGCAGGAACTTATCCCCTTCCTGAGTCGCAGCTGGACAGATTTATGGTTAAGCTTTCTATTGGATATCCGGACACTTCGGCAGCACAGGACATGGCTAAGCGTTTTCTTGAGGGAGACCTTCATGATAAGACAACTCCTGTTCTGACAGGAGAAGACGTTATTTTCATGCAAAAAGAGGTTCAAAACGTTACGATTCATGAGAACTTGCGCTCTTATGCAGTGAATATAGTGGAAGCAACCAGGGCAAAAGCAGAGATTTCCTGCGGCGCTTCACCGAGAGCTCTTTTATCCATGCTAAGGTGCGCTCAGGCAATTGCCTACATAAATGGCCGAAACTACTGCGTTCCTGAGGATATTGCAGGTGCTGCAGCCATGACAATTCCCCACAGGCTGGTTCTTACCACTGAGGCGAGACTTAGCAGAGTTACCAAGGAAGATATGGTTAAAAAGATACTTGAACAAGTGAAGGTGCCATGAAAATAACGGTCTGCAAGCTACGACTAATCATATATCTGATAGTCCTGATCGCGAGCCTTGTGTTTGCCAGCTTTTACGGCGGACCGGTGGCGTTTGCCTGGCTTTACGCCGTGCTGCTATTGATTCCGGTATCAATTCTCTATATTTTTATCAACAACAGCTTCCTTAGAATTTATCAGGAAATAGAGGTACACAGGCTCACCAAGGGCGAAGAGCACAGGTACAGGGTTTCTATCGATAATGAGGGAATTCTGCCCATCCACAGGATGAAGCTATATCTGTACGCTGACAGGTGCGAGCTATATGAGATAGAAAATGGACAGGAGCTTTCCCTTGATATTCACGAGAAAAAAGAACTGTCTTCCGGCATTAACTGTAAGTACGCAGGGACTTACAATGTCGGAATTGAGAGTGTCTCTTTTACCGATCCCTTCGGGATTTATACAATAACAATAGATATTCAATATTCCTTTAGAGCCATTGTCAGTCCCAGAATTACTGACATGGCGGACAGGGTTTTGGACATAGAAAATCTGTTCAATAATACCGGGCTTAAGAGCCCAAGAATCTACGAGAATACTCCGGGAAGTGATAACAGGCCCTATCAGAGAGGAGATAGTCTAAGTTCCATCAACTGGAAAGTGTCTGCAAGGCTATCCGAGCTGGTTTCAAGGATTCCCGATCGCATGGAGAAACGGACAGTGACGATTCTTTTACAGGCGGTAAATGTCCCTGAGAGGGATCAGGATACTGAGTTTCTCAAAAAGAGGGATTTTTTCCTGGAATTCGCCGTGTCTGCGGCCTGGCACTTCGGTCAGCAGGGGATGCCGCTTAGGATCATATATCCCTCCGGGAAGATTACGGAGTCTACTGTGGATTCCTATGAAAGCTTTTTGGAGTTCTACAATGTAGTTGCTGACAGTATTTTTTATAGCTCTGATGAGAATTACAGGGAACTTCAGAGCATGGCTTTAAAAGCGGGAGAGAGCGTGTATGGACAGGACACTTGGATCATCATCAGAGAAGATCCAAAGCCGGGAGAGGATTACTACCTTATTTGCGGCTGAAATTCGCGTGCATCTTTTTGCGTTTGCTCTGACTGTTTTGGGACTTGAGATATTTCTTTTGATTAACGAGAATGCTATTGACCTTAAGAGAGAGTTTTTTTCTCTGATGGTTATGGCATTCTTTTTGTTTTTCTGCATTCTGGAGTATGTATTTGGACTATTTGCAAGTGGAAGAGCATCAGTATTGGTGACTCTGATTCCGGCAGTCATTTTGTTTTTCCTGTTAAAAGAGATAGAGACTTTGCCATATATTGAGATAGCTGTTTGTGTGGCGGTTCTAGGGAGGGTATTTTCATCGCTCCTTCCTGGAAGGGACAGCGTAATTACCTGGGGAAGCCTTATTTTGGACGCTGTAGCGATTATTCTGCGGATTCAATATCAAGTGTTATCTGGAGAAAACAGTACTGATAAGCTTTTATTTGTATGTCTTTCCGTCCTGACATTATCAACTATTCAAGAAATCTTGGATTGGAAAAAAAGCGGCCGCTTTCCGTTTTATTATTTTGTGATCGTCGGAATATTAGTAGCTGTCCTTCCGATGAAACAGGAGCCCATAGACTGGTCTTCAGCCATAGAAGCAGGCCACAGGCTTGTATCCGGGGTTAAGGGGGCCGCAGACAGCGCTTCTTACTATCTATCGTTTCTTATGGGTGATGATTTCTTTACTGCAGGCTATAGCTCTTTGAATGTAACCGGTGAAAAGGTTATGAGTTCTGACAGGGACCAGCTGATTTTAACAAGCTCTGAGAAACCTTACAGGATTTTCTATGACAAAGAGGTTGATTCCAACATGAAGATGCGAAGAAACATCTATCTTTCCGGAGGAAAGGGAGTTGATAAGGAAAGCCTTGCCAGACTTTTGAATTTCATGCATTCTCAGGAGGTTGATAGGGAGAAGGCAGCTCTTTTCTCTGAGATTTCCAAGGTGAATATTCAGTATGTGTACCTGGATACTCCGGATGAAATTGCACCAAATAACACAATTATCCTCACAAGCGGCGGTCAGAGAGTTGCAGAGGGTGTCAGTGATAAGAAGCATAAAAAGGGCTACAGTCTAAGTGCAAGCTATCTGGATATTGACTATGGAAGTCCATATTTGATCGAGCTCGTTGAGAGAGCTCAGGGAACCGGCGAAGAGGCGGTAATGCCATATGATGAAGCAAGTAGCTATATGCAGTCTTTGTATGGGATTGGGCTGGACAAAATTATGTCTAAGGAAGATTATGAGGAGTTTGCCAAATCCTTGTATGCGGCTCATGGGCCTTATGTTGATTATGATGGAGCCACGGACAGGATGACAGAGTTGGCTAAAGAGCTGACTCTTGGAGTTAACAGTGACTATGAAAAGTGCAGGATTATAGAAGAGTATTTAAGACAGTATTCCTATAACACCAAGGCCCTTGGTGGTCACGACCAGGATTCGGATATGAGTACGCCCAGGGGAATGGCGGATATTGCAGATAGATTTCTTTTTGAAACCCAGGAGGGGTACTGTGTTCATTTCACATCTTCCATGGTGATGCTTCTTAGACTATCAGGAATTCCGGCGAGAGCTTCTTATGGCTATAGGTATGCGTATCCATTTCAGCAGCAGGATTCCTACATTGTAAGCAGCAACTGTGCCCATGTATGGCCTGAAGCTTACCTTGAGGGAATAGGCTGGGTTCCATTCGAGCCAACAAGCGCCTTTATGACGGCGGCAGATTTTACCTGGCACAGGGCTATAAAGACTCCGGCAAAGGGGGATGGCATCGCAAATCCGGCGACTATGAGTACTCCTATTATTCCGGAAATACCTGAGCCGGAGGAGGTAGAAGTAGGATCTGAGGAAAATACAGAGGATAAGACAATTATTCAGGTGCTTAACGTAGTAGTTGCCGTTGTTCTTAGCGTTATTCTCCTTATTGGGCTTTTGGTCTTGGGTACTTTTGCCATCAGAGAGGTCAGATATAAGCATGCATCGCCTGCCAAAAAGCTTCAAATTGACGTGGAGATGATCAAGAAGATACTTCGTCAGCACTATGAAGGTGTATTTAATGATAGAGGTCTTTTGACGGATTATATTGATATTGCGCCAAACGAGTACAGAGCGGATGTTCAGAGGATTTTCGGTGCATATTACAGAAGCATATACGGTAACAGTGATGCTAAAGCCATAAGCCAAAGTGAAACTGAGATTGCCAGAGGTCTTCGGCAGACTCTAAAGAAATGCAAATAACAGTGCCTATTTTGCAACAGAATACATTTATTCCAATCGCGTTAAAACATACTATAATGATATAGTTGTAATAATTCATTATAGAAAGGCAGTTATTATGTTTGGATTAAGTGAAAGAAAAGAAGAAAGACTCTACAAGGAGGTATTGCAGAACGAAATTGTCTCTGACAGGACTTATAACATGTGTCTTGGAGGAGTGATAATTTACGGACTGATTGTAAATCTTATTATCTGTTCAAAGTTTACTAATCTGGCCCTTAGCATGAACCCCGGAGTCTTTTTAATTGGATATTTTATCTGTGTTTTTGCAGGTTCATACATTTCAGCAAAAAGCAATGATCCTATAGTGAGCTTTTTGGGATATAACCTGGTGGTTGTTCCAATCGGACTTGTGGTTTCAACAGCCGTTTATTATTATGGCGGACTTAGATCCAATGTAGTTCTTTTGGCAATGGTTTATACAGCCGGAATTACCATTGTAATGATCTGTTGCAGTATTCTGAAACCTGAGTTTTTCTCAAAGATTGGTGGAATGTTAGTATCTGGACTGACAGGGCTTCTTATTGTTGAAAGTGTTTTACTTATTTTGGGCATTGAACAGATGATCACATCCTTTATAGCAGCGCTGATCTTTTCTCTGTATATTGGCTATGATTATTGGAGAGCACAGCAGTATCCCAAGACAATTGATAATGCTGTAGACAGCGCACTGGATATTTATCTTGATATCATCAATCTTTTCCTCAGAATCCTTCGTATTCTCGGAAGCGGAAAGTCATCTTCCAAGAAGAATTCATTCTGAGTTAGTAGCATAAAGAAAGTAGTAGATCTGTAGTAATAACGAAAGGTAGGAACCTAAAATGCTGGAGATCAGGAACTATTCTAAATCATACAAAGAGGGCACCAAGGCTGCCGATAACGTTTCGCTGACAGTTGAGAGCGGAGATATTTTCGGATTTATCGGCCACAATGGTGCGGGCAAATCAACCACAATCCGCGCAGTTGTTGGTGTCTTGGATTTCACAGAGGGGGAAATCTTAATTGATGGGCATTCTGTCAAAGATGAACCCCTGGAATGCAAAAAAGTGACAGCTTATATTCCGGATAACCCGGATCTCTATGAGAATTTAACAGGTATTCAGTATCTGAATTTCATAGCAGATGTTTTTGATATAAGTGCCTCAGATCGTGAAGAACGGATCAAAAAGTATGCAGATTTATTTGAGATAACAGCTTCCCTTGGAGATCAGATCAGTTCCTATTCTCATGGAATGAAGCAGAAGGTGGCTATTATTTCAGCCCTTATTCACAACCCTAAGTTACTGGTTTTGGACGAGCCTTTTGTTGGTCTTGATCCTAAGGCTACTTTTACATTAAAAGAGATAATGCATGAAATGTGCGGCAATGGCACAGCAATCTTTTTCTCAACCCATGTCCTGGACGTTGCGGAAAAGCTTTGCAACAAGGTTGCCATTATCAAGCAGGGCAGAATTATTGCATCAGGAACCATGGAGGAACTCACAGAAGGTCATTCGTTAGAGGAGACATTCCTGGAGGCGGACAGCAATGAAGAATAATATACTTCTTCTCAAAACGCTCTTGTTATCTACGAGCCAGATCAATATTTATAAGCACTGCAATGACAAAAAGAAAAAACGCAAAGTCAGGGCTGCACTTATTGGTAAAGCATGTCTTTTTGCAATGCTGATCGGATACAGCTTCGCTGCCTGTGCAGGATATTGCGCAGCAGGACTTACAGATTCAATCCCTGTGTTATGTGCTCTTACCATAAGCATGCTTGCGCTTTTGTTTACATTCTTTAAGACAAACGGTTATCTCTTTAACTTCAAAGAGTACGACATGCTGATGGCACTGCCCTTTGAAGCAAAGACTGTGGCCGGATGCAAGTTTTTATACATGTACGTAAAGAGTTTGCCTTGGTATATGAGCATTTCTGTAGCTATGATGGCCGGATACGGCTTAAATGCTAAGCCTGCGGCTTATGTATATGTGATATGGCTTATATTGTCACTGTTTGTACCGATTATCCCAATGCTGATATCTGCTTTCTTTGGATTCCTTATAGCTAAGGTCAGCACAGGATTTAAAAAGACAAATCTTATTCAGACAGTTTTGACGTTTATCTTCGTGTTATTCTGCTTTTCTTTTAGATACATTGTGGAGATGATATTCAGGGAAGATAAGCTTCAGGATACTCTAGAGGCTGCTTCTGAGATGACAAACAGATTTGCAGATGTCTATTTTCTAGCAGGATGGTTTACTAAGGCAATAACAGAAAGTAGCTTAAGCTCGGCATTTCTTTTAATGGGAGTCAGCTTGGCTTTATTTGTGGCAATCTTTACTGTTGTTGGTAAATCCTATCGCAGCATCAATTCTGCGCTTAAATCTCATGCTGCCGCCAAGAATTACAAGATGACAGGCCAGAAGAAGCACAGCGTGGTATCTGCCATAGCTTACAAGGAGTTCAGGAGAATGGCAGGCTCAACAACATATATCACCAATGTGAGCATGGGAGAGCTTCTTGCAGTAATACTGGGAGTTTTCACTCTTATATTTGGCTTTGACAAAATTGTTGGTGTTGTCACTCAGAACGCGCCCTTTGATTACGCTATAGTTCATCCGGCAATTCCTTTTATTGTTTATTTCTGTATTGGAATGGTTGCTTCCACAGCCTGTTCACCATCTCTTGAGGGCAAGCAGTACTGGATCATGCAGAGTCTTCCAATTGAGAAAAAGACAATTTATCAGGGCAAAATGCTCTTTAACATGTATCTGACAGTGCCATTTATGGCTTTTGGAGTTCTGTGCCTTTGCATTTCAGCCCATGTACCGGTTGTTAATACTATTTTGTATTTGATCCTTGGCGTTGCCTTATGTGCATTTTCTACTACCTGGGGATGTGTATGTGGAATCAAACATATGAGACTGGACTGGGAGAACGAAGTAGAAGTAATCAAGCAGGGCTCAGCGGTTGCAATCTACATGCTTCCAAATATGTTCGTAGTTATGGCCCTGGTTGTTGGCGTAGTATTTCTTGGAATCGTTGTAGATCATAGGCTTTTGGCGATTATATTTATCGTGATTGTGGCAGCTCTTTCTTATATATGTTATATAAGAGCACTCGCCCTTGCTAAAAGGACATAAAACATAAAAGACTAGAGTCGGGGATAAAACATTATGACTACAAATGATGTATATACTGCTAAGGCGTGTTTTTGAGAAAAGTTATCAACTGTGCATATTTTAGAGCATATCAGATTGTGATAAGCTAAAGAAGCAAACAAATGTGGGAGGATTCTGCATTTGTTTGTTTTGCATTAAGACAAAAAAATATATAACAGGAGATGATTTTTATGAAAAACTGGAAACATTGTGTTTGGTTTTTGGGCGGAGTTCTTTTTGGAACAGCTGGTGTAAAAGTTCTTTCTAGTAAAGATGCAAAGAAGTGCTATACGCATACTACAGCTGCTGTACTCAGGGCAAAAGACTGTGTAATGGATACGGCAAATAAGGTACAGGAGAACTGCGATGATATTCTCGCAGAGGCAAAAGAAATTAATTCCGAGCGCAAGGCAAAGGAAGAGGCCGCAGTAGTTGGAGAATAACCAAATATGAAAATTGTCATTAAACATGAGATAAGTGGACGTATTCGCTTTTCCATGCCAAAAAGACGTTTTTCCTATGAAGAAGCAGATAGATTACAGTACTATCTGCTTTCTCTTGGTGGTGTGGAAAAGGCTACAGTCTATGAGAGAAGCGCTGATGCGGTAGTTGTTTATAAAGGCAATAGGGAAGAACTATTAGCCAAAATCTGCAGCTTTGATGCAGAGGCGGAAGATGTTAAGGCGCTTGTGCCTGAAAATACCGGAAGAGAACTTATGGCTTCTTACAAGGAGAAGCTTATAGGTAAGGTAATCCTTCATTATGGATGCAGGCTCTTTTTACCTTCACCCATTAGAAGGATAAAAGCCTGGATTATGGCTACGAAGTTTATTTACAGGGGACTTGTCAGTCTGTTTGAGCATAAAAAGCTTGAGGTATCAGTTCTCGATGCCACAGCTATAACAGTATCTCTTTTGACCGGGGATTATCAGACAGCTTCGTCGGTTATGTTCCTCCTGGGGGTTGGAGATCTTCTGGAGGAATGGACTCACAAAAAGTCTGTGGATGATCTGGCTAGAAGTATGGCTCTTAAATCAGATAAGGTCTGGCTTAAGAAAGACGGTGTTGAGGTACAGGTGCCGATAAGTCAGATTGTTCCCGGAGATAAGATTTCTGTGCGGGTTGGAAGTGTTATACCTCTTGATGGAACGGTTGTTTCAGGAGAGGCACTGGTCAATCAGGCGACGCTCACCGGAGAGGGCATACCTGTGGAAAAGAAAGAGGGGGCCTATGTCTATGCCGGAACAGTCATAGAGGAGGGCGATATTGTTCTTAAGGTTGAGAAGGCATCCGGAGCTACCAGATATGAGAAGATAATCAGAATGATTGAGGAGTCTGAGCAGCTTAAGTCAGGAGTTGAGTCAAGAGCGGAGCATCTGGCAGACAGACTGGTTCCATACACATTGGGCGGAACTATTCTTGCGTATCTGCTAACCAAGAATGTTACTAAGGCATTGTCTGTTCTTATGGTTGATTTTTCATGTGCGTTAAAGCTCTCCATGCCTGTGACTGTACTGTCAGCAATGCGTGAGTGCCAGGACAATCATCTTACAGTAAAGGGTGGAAAGTTCCTGGAAGCTATTGCTGATGCTGATACCATAGTTTTTGATAAGACTGGCACACTTACTATGGCTACGCCGAAGGTTGTGGATGTGATTACATTTTCAGGGAATGACAAGGATGAGATGCTACGAATTGCAGCCTGTCTTGAGGAGCACTATCCACACTCCATTGCTAATGCAGTTGTTGCCGAGGCGGCGGATAGAGGGCTTGAACACAATGAAATGCACAGTAAGGTGGAGTACGTGGTTGCCCATGGAATTGCTTCTGATATAGATGGTCAAAAGGTTGTTATTGGAAGCTGGCACTTCGTAATGGAAGATGAGCATTGCGTGATACCTGAAGGAGAGCAGGATAAACTCGATGCTATATCCAAACAGTATTCAAGGCTGTTCCTGGCAATAGGCGGCAAATTGTCAGCTGTGATATGTCTGGTGGATCCGTTAAGGCCTGAAGCACTGGATGTTGTCAAAAGGCTTCATGAAGTCGGATTTAACAATATTGTTATGATGACAGGCGATTCCAAGCATATTGCCAAGAGAGTTGCGAAAATCGTTGGCGTTGACTCATACTATGCTGAAGTTCTCCCTGAAGAAAAGGCAGGATTTGTCCGTCAGGAGAAAGAGAAAGGGCATACAGTCGTAATGATAGGGGACGGTATAAACGATTCTCCTGCACTTTCGGAAGCAGACTGTGGTATAGCCATAAGTGAGGGAGCGCAGCTTGCTCGTCAGATTGCAGATGTTATGATATCAGAGGAAGACCTGTATAGATTAATTACTTTAAAAGAGTTGAGCGATCTGTTAATGAAGAGGATCCATTTTAATTATCGTTTTGTTGTTGGATTTAATCTGGGGCTTATCGGTCTTGGACTGTTGGGAACTATAGCACCTGCAACAAGTGCTACTTTACATAACGGTTCCACGATAGCGCTGGGGCTTCATAGCATGACAAATCTGAAGAATGATACGGAATAATAATATAAAGAAGTCGGAAAATGTTTCACTTAGGGAACATCTTCCGACTTCTTTTATGAATTGTATTACAGGGATTGTGCTAGGTTTATGCCTGAGCAAGCTGCCTGCCTAAATCCTCACATTGTGAAATAGCATCATCATCCGGAGCATTGTTGGCAATCACGCCTTCACCGCCAATGATGGATGCGCCTGCGGCGGTGAGCCTGTCCTGCCAGTCCCTCATCCACTGACCGTCTCCCCAACCGTATGAGCCAAAGAGTGCTACTTTTTTACCACTGCACTTTGTCTCATAATCAGCTATGAAGGGCTCAACCGTGCCTTCTTCAAGGACTTCTGCGCCCATCGCCGGACAGCCAAAAGCAATCACTGATTCATTAGCAGCATCTGATGGGCTGAGGGAATCAAATGTAGTAACCTCGGCTTCAGCACCGGCACTTCTGATGCCACTTGCAACAGCATCTGCCATTGCCTGTGTATTTCCACTTCCACTCCAAAAAACAACCTTAACTTTATTCATACTGTTCTCATCCTTTCTGAGCATTTTTGTTTTTATGTACACAAAGCTCTTGAAAAAGAAGTTAGCATATGCTAACATTAATTTCAAGATGTGTATTTGATAATGTTTTTCATGATATTGAATATCTATCAAAGCCCGATTTATGCGGGCTTTGATTTTGGAATATAGTTAGCTATTGCTAACACAAAAGGAAAGGACAAAAAGCGATGGGGGACCAGATGCTGATCAGATTATGTTCACCAACATTGGCTGGGCTAAAGACAGGAAATCTTTTTACAGTGGATATAGATGACCGCGAGAAGTTTAACACCGAAGTAAGAGAATTCAACTGCAGACTTTCGGGAAAGGGAATCCGCATGATTCCGGTCAAGTATTCCGAAAGCCATGTACTCATTTACCTGTATAGGCCGGCATTTCTGAAAAGAGATCTTGCAAATGAAGAAGCCTGCAGGATTCTCAAGGAAAAGGGGTATTCATACAGAAATGCTGATCTGTGTGTTGCTGAGCTTGCCAGACATCTGGCGAAGGATAATTCCTTCCCGCATGAGATAGGTCTTTTCCTGGGATACCCAGTGGCAGATGTACTTGGGTTCATGAAAAGCCCCGAGGAAGGGGTGAAGTATACAGGATTTTGGAAGGTATATGGTGATAAGGATTCGGCACTTAGGACGTTTGATAAGTATAAGAAGTGTACGGAAATATACAGCAGGGCACACAGAAACGGAACATCGCTGGAACAGCTTACAGTGGTAAGCTAAAGACCATATGATTCATTTGGGGAAGAAAACAGGCCGTTAGCTGAAAGCCGGCATGATATAAAAAGTATATTTTGCCCCGGATATGTGATATCATAAAGACATGAAAGCAAAGGCGCTTACAAAAAGTTGGCGTGCTTTGCTTTTTTTTGTAGGAGGAACCAACTATGGCGGCATTTGAACGTGTACTGTCCGGGATTCCGGAGATGGACAAGGCTCTTGATAATATAAGGCTTGGTGACAATGTTGTTTTCAGAGTGTCTGACCTGTCGGAGTTTAAGCTGTTCGTAGATCCATACGTGGAACAGGCCAAAAAGGACAAGCGAAACATAATCTATTTCAGATTTGCCAGTCACGATCCCCTGGTTGAAGACTGTCCGGAGGTAAAGACCTATCAGGTTCCGCTGACTCATCGTTTTGAGACTTTCACCGTTGATATACACAATATCATTGAAAAAGAGGGAAAGGATGCCTTCTACGTTTTTGACTGCCTGTCTGAGCTGCAGATACGCTGGGCTACCGACCTTATGATGGGTAATTTCTTCAGGGTGACATGCCCGTTTCTATTTATTCTCGATACAGTTGCTTTCTTTCCGATAATACGAGGAAAGCACTCTTTTCACGCGGTTAACAAGATTCTAAATACAACACAGCTATTTCTTGATGTGTATTCCGATACAAAAAATGTATATGTTCGTCCGGAAAAGGTGTGGAACAGAGATTCCGAGACCATGTTCCTGCCCCATATTTACAAAAAGGAGGAAGGAACCTTCAGGCCAATCCTTGATGGAGTTCAGTCCAGCCGTTTTTACCAGCTTTTGGATAATTTCCAAAGACCCGGAGAGGATCAGTACATTGATTTCTGGGATAAATTTTATAACACGGCAAAAATGCAGTACAACAGCCGTATGGACATGACTGAGTCCTGCAATGTGATGTGCAATATCATGATGACCAGAGACGAGAAGATGAGGCTCATGGTAAAAAAGCATTTTAAACCGGAGGACTATTTTGCTGTAAGAAACCATATGATAGGCACAGGACTCATTGGAGGAAAGGCCTGCGGAATGCTTCTTGCAAGGGCTATCATCCGCAACATGAGCCCGGAGATAGATGAAGTACTGGAGCCTCACGATTCATTCTTTATGGGCTCTGATGTTTACTATACCTACATTGTAGATAATGAATTCTGGGATCTTCGAATTCGCCAGAGGACTGAGGAGGAGTATTTTTCCCTGGCGGATGAATTTGCATTAAAGCTCAAACAGGGCTCTTTTTCCGAAGAACTTAGGACGCAGTTTAAGCATATCCTTGAGTATTACGGACAGGATCCGTTTATTGTAAGGTCAAGTAGTATTCTGGAGGATGGCTTTGGAAATGCCTTTGCAGGTAAATATGAGTCAGTTTTCTGCGCAAACAGAGGCACTTTGGAAGAACGACTTGAGGAATTCGAAAACGCCATAAGAACAGTCTATGCCAGCACAATGAGTATGTCCGCTTTGGATTACAGAAAGAGACGCGGACTTGATAAAAGAGATGAACAGATGGCACTACTCATTCAGAGGGTTTCAGGTTCATATTACGGGCCATATTATATGCCTTGTGCTGCCGGGGTTGGCTATTCCTACAGCCCATATAAATTCCTGGCAGGCATTGACCCGAAAGCTGGAATGTTAAGGCTTGTAATGGGGCTTGGAACATCGGCGGTAGACAGGACTATGGGGTCTTATCCCAGGCTTGTAAGCCTTGATATGCCTGAGGCTACGTCAGCGGTTACAGTGGCAGAGAAACACCAATTTTCTCAAAGGGCGGTGGAAGCCATGGATGTCAGCGAACATGCGCTTAAACGCCTGGACCTTAGAGATATTGAGGGTAAGCTTCCCATGTATCTGATAAACACGCTTCTTGAGCACGATTATGAGGTTGAGGATTCGTTAAAAGAGCGTGGAATCTACCGGGATGTGAGATTTATATCCTGCAAGGGCCTGGTTAAAAAGAAAACCATTATGTCGCAGATGCAGCAGCTGATGCAGATTATTCAGGAGGAATATGAGCATCCGGTGGACATTGAGTTTACCCTGAACCTGTCGGAGAACGGGGAGTATTCCATAAACCTTTTGCAATGCAGGCCCCTTCAGGTCTTCAAGGATACAGCAGCTATAGAAGTTCCTGACAGCGTACCGGAAGATAGCATTCTTCTTGAAAGTGTAGACTCTTCCATGGGACTTTCAAGAAGTACACCGATTGATCTCATAGTCTATGTAGATCCAAAGGCCTATTACAATATGCCTTATGCGGATAAAACCAGGATTGCAAGGACAATAGGCAAGGTGAACTGGACCTATAGGGAACAGGGAAAGCACATGATGCTGATTGTCCCCGGACGTATCGGCACTTCATCCCCTGAACTTGGGGTACCCACTTCTTTTGCGGATATAAGCGAGTTTGAAGCTGTATGTGAGGTGGAAGAGAAGGAGGCCGGTTACAATCCTGAGCTTTCCTATGGAAGCCATATTTTCCAGGACCTTGTTGAGGCAGATATCCTCTATACAGCAGTCTTTGCCAATGAAAAGACTCTTCATTTTTCACCGGATAGGCTATCAGCCTTTAGAAACATCAGTGGGGATTTTGTAGATACAGACAGTGATGCAGACATTGTAAAAATCTATGATATGAAGGAGGCCGAGTGTACTCTTTTCTATGATCTTGAAAAGAATCACCTGTTATTGAAAAAATAAATGCCATCGTTAAAGGCTCATGTCCCGTGCTCAAATAATTTATACATTACATTCCGGAAAAAAGTTGGTATAATCAGCAAGGAGAATTTGTTTTTCGAGTAATATAAGGAGATTGACGTAAGTCTCATAACATATTATGCATTTTTCTACATTTAAAGAAATAAAACTTTCCCCGGTGCAGATCATTCCGGGGAGTTTTCTTTTGACTATAATTATTGGAACGTTTCTTTTGATGCTGCCTGTATGCTCGGCAACCGGCGAGGCAACGCCGTTTCTTACAGCCTTATTTACGGCGACAACCTCAGTTTGTGTTACAGGTCTTGTAGTGGTGGATACCTACATGCACTGGAGCTTTGTGGGACAGCTTATAATTCTGATTCTTGTGCAGATTGGCGGTCTGGGAATGATTGCTGTGGCATCTATGCTGATGATGCTGACTGGAAGGAAATTCTCACTTACCGACAGAATGCTTCTAAGAGATGCTTTCAATCTGAATTCTGAGTCAAGGCTTTTATCCTTTCTGGCAGCGGTTCTTAAGGGAACTTTTTTGGTGGAAGGAATCGGAGCGCTCCTGTATTCTATAGCATTTATTCCAGAATTTGGTGTCAAAAAAGGTCTGTGGAGTGCGATATTTAACGCGGTTTCTGCTTTTTGTAATGCGGGAATGGATGTTATCGGACCAAACAGTATGGCCAATTATAGGAATAATCCCCTTGTAATGGCAGTTACAATGCTTCTTATAGTTATGGGTGGTATTGGATTTGTAGTCTGGTTTGATGTAATCGACAAATCCAGAGAAGGTGTTAAAAAAGGTTTTTCTCCTCTGAAAGTTATAGGAAGGCTTTCTGAGCATGCCAAGCTAGTTCTGAGCTTTAGTTTGGCGCTGATATTGGGTGGAATGGTTCTGTTTATGATAACGGAGTACAACAATCCCGGCACTATCGGAGAAATGAGTATTGGCGGCAAACTGACAAACAGTTTGTTCCAGTCAATTACACTCAGAACAGCCGGATTTACTACATTCCCTCAGGAAAACTTAACTGTGGCATCCTGCCTTGTTTCCTATATTCTGATGTTTATCGGTGGATCCCCAATAGGAACCGCAGGCGGCGTCAAGACAGTGACTATGTTCCTTCTTATCATGAATCTTCGCACTTATGTAAGCCATCAGGACGAGAAGGTTATCTTTAAACGCAGAGTTTCGGAAGAATCCATGCGAAAAGCCTCCGCAGTAGTATTTGTGGGAGTAGTGGCTGTGTTTATTCTGACAATTATTTTATCTATTGTTAATCCGGTTCCCATGGAGGACGCACTATTCGAGATAGTAAGTGCCTGTGGAACAGTAGGTCTTTCAAGAGGACTGACTTCCTCACTTGGAACGGCGGGACAGATAGTAGTTATTATTTCAATGTATTTGGGAAGAATCGGCCCCATCTCGCTGGTGGCACTTTTCTCACGTAGCAAAGAACACAATAATTTGATCAATTATTCAGAAGGCATTTTTTATGTCGGATAAGAGGGTAAAAAGATATGACTAAGAAATCAATTGCTGTTTTAGGTCTTGGAAAATATGGACGAAGCCTGGCAGAAACTATGTATAGCCTCGGAGATGACGTTCTGGTTGTAGATAAGGATGAGCAGATCATAAAAGATATGTCATCAAAGGTAACTTCTGCAATTTGCGCAAATCTGGACAATGAGGACGAGGTTAATGCCCTGGGACTTCAGAACATGGACATTGTAATTACAAGTATGGGTGGAAACCTTGCAGCCAGCATTTTGTCAGTAGCTATTGCCAAGGAGAAGGGTGTTCCTGTAGTAATTGCCAAGGCTTCCTCCAACAGAATGAAGATGCTTCTTGAAAGAGTGGGAGCAGACAAGATCATCTGCCCTGAAGAAGAGGGCGGCGTGAGATCAGCCAGAATCCTTACTTCCCAGTATATTCATGACTATTTTGAAATTGATGATAACCTTTGCATGATTGAGCTTCAGCCTAGAAAAGCCTGGATCGGCAAGGATCTTATCGAACTTAATCTCAGAAAGAAATACAATATGAACGTTGCAGCAATTAAGACTGCAGGCGGTAACTGGGCCTACGTGGATCCTACAAGAAAACTTACAGAGGATAATTTCCTTATGATAATCATCGAAAAAGATGATTTGAACAAATGGAGATAAAAGACTCAACATATATTCCGTTGATATTGTATTAAGGATAGATGTGATTAAGTATTGAAAAGGGGTTTTTTTTACAAATGAAAAAGCATACGCTTATTGAGCTTGCGATTACAGCAGCTCTTTTGACAGGAAGTATTGTGGGATGCGGAAACGCTGCAGATTTCTTTTTTTGTCTTATGAACTGAGCTCTTGTTCGTGCAAATCCTGAATTTCTTCTATAGAGGAGAGCATCGGTTTTACATTTTTTCCTCTTACTTTTCTGTCTATATAGTTCTGAGTAATTTTCATTACGGTTCCGGAAAGAGCAATTACACCGATAAGGTTGGGAATTGCCATCATTCCGTTGAAGGTATCTGAAAGATCCCAAGCCAGGGAAAGATCCATGGTTGCTCCAATAAGGATAAATACAACAAATATTATCTGATATAGCTTCGTAGCTTTTGTACCAAAGAGATATTCGAAACCTTTTTTGCCGTACTGGCTCCAGCCAAGTACAGTGGAAAATGCGAAGAACAAAATGGCAATAGCGATAAACGCAGAACCGGCGCTTCCGTAAACTGTGGAGAAAGCTTCAGCAACAAGGGCTGTAGAAACGGCATCAGATATAACTTCACCGGTTTCAAGGTTTACAAGGCCGCTTGAAAGAACAGCAAAAGCAGTAAGTGTACATACAACGATGGTATCTGCGAATACTTCAAATATTCCCCACATTCCCTGAACTACAGGTTCTCTTACGTTAGATGCGGAGTGAACCATAACTGAAGAACCAAGACCTGCTTCGTTGGAGAAAACACCTCTTTTCATACCCCACTGAAGAGCATAAGCAACGCCGCTTCCCACGATACCGCCGCCAACAGCTCTCATACCGAAGGCACCCTTAAAGATTGAGACAAATACAGCGCCAACCTTATCAAAATTGATGATTACGATGACAATTGAGCAAATAAGATAAATGATAGCCATAAAAGGAACAAGTCTCTCTGTTACAGATGCAATTCTCTTAAGACCGCCGACAATTACAAGTCCCGCCAGCACCATAAGGATAACACCAGTTATTATATAAGGAACACCGAAAGCGGAATTCATATTAACAGCGATGGAATTGATCTGGCTCATGTTGCCGATACCAAAGGATGCAAGTACGCAGAAGATACTGAACATAACTGCCAAAAAAGCTCCGAGCTCAGCGCAGCCTTTTTTGGAACCAAGGCCGTCCTTGAGGTAGTACATAGCACCGCCGGACCATTCATTTTTCTCATTTCGTCTGCGGTAGTAAATACCAAGTACATTCTCTGAGAAGTTGGTCATCATTCCGAAAAATGCTACAACCCACATCCAGAAGATGGCTCCAGGACCGCCGGAGAGGATAGCCGCAGCCACACCTGCGATATTACCTGTTCCGATGGTGGCAGCAAGGGCTGTACAAAGGCTCTGGAACTGAGAAATCTGCATGTCATCCTTTTCTGTGTGAGCGGTTACGTGCTTATCTTTGAAAATACCGCCGATGGTGCTTTTAACCCAAAGCTTAAAGTGGGAAACCTGATAAAACTTGGTCAGCATAGTCATTAAAATTCCGGTTCCGACTAAAAGAATCAGCATGGGAAGGCCCCATACAAAACTGTTTACAGCGCCATTGACTTTTTCAACCGTTGCTAAAAAATTCCCCATAATCGTTCTCCTAAATACATGATATTAAAAGAAAAAGACGCACGAAATTACATTCGAAACGTCTTTGTTTTGGCTAGTATAACATATAACTTTGCTGCTGTAAAGTTATAAAGAGTTAATGAGACATAATATTTTTTATTTATCTAATACTTTCTCAAATTCTTTTTCCGGCATAGGCTTGTAGAAATAGTAGCCCTGAATGTAGTCACAGTCGTAATCTCTAAGGAATTTATACTGTTTCTCAGTCTCTACGCCTTCAGCTGTAACTTTGGCACCAATCATGTGGGCAAGTCCGATAGTGGTGATTATTATGGACTCTGCTTTCTCGTTAATGCCAATTTTACGTATAAAGCCCAGATCCAGCTTGATTATGTCGAAGTTGAAGTTTTCCAGCATGGAAAGAGAGCTCATTCCACTGCCGTAGTCATCAAGAAGGATCTTAATTCCCTGCTCCTGCATTTTATTAAGATAATCAAGGGCCTTGGACTCAAGGTCTGCGTAGGCAGACTCCGTAACCTCGAAACGGAACATGGATGGGTCAATATCAAGATCTTTTATCCTTTCAAAAATACTTTCTATAAAAGAAGAGTCGTAGAAATCAATTCTGGAGAGATTTATAGCGCAAGGAATTATCTTTTTTCCCAGGTAAGCACGTCTGGTAATAAGCTGCATTCCTCTGTCCACAACAAAATTATCCAGGATGGAAATCTTACCCTCTGATTCGATAATAGGCACGAAATCACTTGGAGGAACCATACCAAAGTCCTTGTGGCACCATCTGATGAGCATTTCTGCGCTGACTATTTCGCCGGTTTTGACATCAACAATCGGCTGATAATAAGGCTCAAACTCGTTGTCATCGATTCCTCTTTCAAAATCCGACAATAAAAACCTCTGACGTACATAAGTTTCCTTCATGGTGTCATCGTAATAGGCGTAAAGGACATTACCTTTTCCGTTCTTGAGGTTGTTCTCAGCCAGCTTGGCACCGGCTAGCAATTGGGTTATTTCTATTCTTGAGTGCGGGATGGAATAAATGCCGCACCTTATTTCGTAGTTAAACTCTTTGGATTCAACCTGAAATACCTGACTGCACAATGCCTTAAGATTTGATTTCTTAAGGTTATCGTCAGAAGTAATAAGGACGAAGTGGTCACTATCAAGTCGTCCCATAAGTACAGGTTTTAAATGCTTTCTGATGGCATCTCTTGTCTGGAAGATTACCATATCGCCGTTTCTGTCACCAAATAACTCGTTTACAACCTTGAAGCCTTTTACATTTGTATAAACGAGAGAGTAGTGGCCCTGCTCGGAAAACTCTGAAATGAAGAGAGTAGCTCTTTTCATAAAGCCAATTCTGGTGTATTCATCAGTCATCCAGTCATGATCCAGGGCTGTTGTTATATCAAAGAAAACAAAGAGCAGCCAGTCCGGATAGCCCGGGATCTTTCTTACTCTGACGTTCTTGGCTCTTTCGCCGTAGGGGGTGTCCACATGGACGGTTCTTACATAATTTCCCTTATTGTTAAGCTCATCAATAATAACAGGAATTGAAGAATTTTCGACGAAGGCATCCCGCTCATCAATACTGATTTTCTGCGAAAGCGTTAGACAAATGTCCTCATATCGTAGCCTGCTTCCCTCGAAAAGCTTGGAGAGTTCTTCGCTTAAGTGGTAAACTTCGCACACTTTATTTGTTATATTCACGGAAACAACCAGCTCGTAGCCATCTTCCATGAGAGTTTTGATGACGGGCTGCTCGTAAACACCCATGAAGGGGATAATATTTCCCTGTTTAAGGGGTGTGATGATGCCATCCTCTATTTTTTCCCCGACTCCTTTGAAGGTAGTCTTTCCGTTTTTTACCTTAAAGTAGCTGCTGTCCGAGATAAGGTAGAATTTGCTTCCGAAACTGTCTGGAATCACTATATCATTGATGAAATTCTGACCGGCGATTTCCACAGTCTTAAGAAAGTCGGCATGGGGGATAATTTCGATATTGGTAAGATCAAGACCATCTGAAAAGCGGACAAAGTTAGGGTCATTAACTTCGTCTTCGTTTTCCGGAGCAAGATAAACATTATAGGCGGCGTTCATAGAACCTGCGCTTAGACCTATGATTATTCCCTGGTAGGGTAAAAGAGCTTCCTTAAGCCCGATACGTTTCATGAAAGCCAGCTGAGTTGGGGCATGTCCCCCCGCGAGATAAATGACACTTGCCCAGGAGATAAGCGAAGACAGAGATTTCTTGCTTTTTTCATCCAGAAGGCGCACTTCATCTACTTTGAGCCCAGTGAACTCGAAGGCATCAAGAAGGCATTTCTTTTGATGATCGTTTTCAACTTTATTATCAGGATCACAGGGTACATACAGCAAATGTACAGTTTCAGGCCATTCCTGCTTGAGATCCTCAAAAAAACCATAGCACTCCCCGGGCGCTTTTTTCTCATAGCTTCCGATTTCCTGGTAAGGGATAAAACTACTGGTTAAATATAGAATCATATGCGCTTTCTCCTATGAAAAACCTGAGTGGAAAAGCTTTGCGACAAGAATATTATATCAATATACCGATAATTAAGTATAGGAATTTAAAGCCAAGTTTATGAAAAATTAAGAGGGCTGATAAATTGGCTTTTTATTTCGGCTGGGAGAAGGTATTATATAACGAGAAATGGAAAAAGTATTAAGGGGATAAAAATGATAACAGTAAAAGAATACACTGATCGAATTGTCAAAAATGTTGGTCAGGTGATCATTGGCAAAGATGACGCTATCAGGCAGATTGTGATCTGTTTTTTGGCAGGAGGACACGTACTTTTGGAGGATCTTCCCGGAACCGGTAAGACCATGCTCCTTCGTGCGTTTGCCAGAAGTATAGGCGGTGACTTTAAGCGAATTCAGTTCACACCGGATCTAATGCCATCAGACCTCACCGGCATTCATTTCTATAATCAAAAAGAAGGGGATTTCGTTTTCCGCAAGGGACCTGTTTTTTCTAATGTAGTTCTTGCAGATGAGATTAACAGAGCTACACCTCGTACTCAGTCAGCCTTGCTGGAGGCAATGGAGGAGCGCCAGATTTCTGTAGATGGCGAAACCTTCCCTCTTGAAGAACCCTTCATCGTAATGGGAACCCAGAATCCAATTGAATCTTACGGAACATTTCCACTTCCTGAAGCGCAGCTTGACCGCTTCTTTATGAAGCTTAGTTTGGGCTATATGGAAAGAGAGCAGGAAATCTCCATAATGGGCCGAAAAGACTCCAAGGATATCATAAGCGAACTTGAGAATGTAATCTCAGATGAGGATATTGCAGCAGTGCGCAGTGAAATAGAAGCTGTTTCCGTTTCTGAGGATGTTAAAGCCTACATTATGGATCTGGTTGAGGGAACACGTAAGTCAGCTCAGCTTGCCAGCGGTGTTTCTGCCAGAGGAACTCTTGCGCTCTATAAAGCAGCAAAAATCAGTGCTGCTATGGCAGGAAGAGACTATGTAATTCCGGAAGATGTCAAGAAAGAGGCTGTTTTTGTTTTGGCACATCGAGTTCTTGTTGCGCCGGGTAGTCACGTAGACCCTGTCAGAATCATTGAAAGGATCCTAGGAGAAACTAAGGTACCTCTGGAAAACGTATGAGATATCTGTTATTAGTAGGGCTGGTTGTGATAGTAGTATTGCTACAGTTTGTGATCTCGCCCAGGGCTTCAGCGCATTTGCTATATAGATATACGTACGATTCCAAGCTTGCCGAACCCGGAGAAAAGATTGCTTTTAGTGATAAGCTGATCAACAGCTGGTTTTTTCCAATTGTATATATACGTTTGCTTGAATGCATGCCTGAAGGGGCTGTGATCTTGGGGAAAAACAAAAATAAAGAGAGCCACAGTCTTTTTTTGCCTGCCCATAAGAGCTATCAGCATACTGTTTATTTTACTCTGCCAAAACGAGGTATTTATCGCGGGGGCAAGTATTATCTTGAGACAGGTGATTTTCTAGGCTTCAAATCCTGGATTGAATCGGGAGAGACAACAACTGACATTACTGTCATGCCAAGTACATGTAAGGACGAGTACGTGCTCAAGGTCCTTGGAGGGTATATTGGTGACATATCTGTCAGACGTTTTATAATGGAGGATCCGGTACTCACAATCGGATATCTTGACTATACCGGTCGTGAGCCCATGAAGAAGATTTCCTGGAAACATAGCGCCAAAGTAGGCAAGCTGATGGTAAAAAACAGCGATTACACAGTTGATGCCAATGCGGCAATTGTCCTGAACATGGCCTCCGGTAGTTCCAAAGAAAAGGAAAAGTGTCTGGAAATCGTAAGAACGGTGTGCGAGAAGCTTGAAGAGGAGAAAATATCCTATCAGTTCCTGTCAAATGGGGATGCCGGCAATTTGGATGAAGGCTATGGTAAGAAGCATTTTGATCAGATTATGACCAATTTGGGAAGATCTTCACTGGTCAGCTTCTTTTCTTTTGACGATCTTATTGACTGCTGTATTCGTGAAAGAAAGAGAAGTCGTAGTTACTTCATAATTAGCGCGCCGCTGACACCGGATAACAGGAAGGCCCTGATTAGACTTCAAAGGTTCAGTGAATATGAGCTATGCGTGCTGGAAGCGGAGGTGAATCAGAATGAAACTGATTAATTCGCTGAAAACAGTATGTGACTTTTTGTTATTATTTACCTTTGCTGCGCTTATTCCGTCTTTTGGTAAGTCGTGGGTGTTTATAGCAGCAGTACTGGCACTTTCGTTTGTATCGACCTATTTACTGCAGAGTATACCGTATGTAATGCCACTTAGAGTATTATGTGCTTTATTGCCGGCTTTGGGACTTCTGATCGCAAGGAATCTTGTGGAAATTATAATAACATCGGTTATTATATTGTTCTATTTACTGATAGTGGTTGAAGAAAAGATCGAGATGCACTATGACGACTACAAGTTTTGGTATGCAATTCCGGCTGTGCCGGTTATTGTCACAATTGTAGTCAGAGCGTTTTATTGGCCGGTAATATCTACATCTTCGGTGTGCGGACTTCTTTATCTTATATTGGGAGTACTGGTTCTACGCAGAAAGAGGATTGGAAGTAGAGCAACTGCCGAGATTAAAATGGTGAATCTGGCTGAAATGGCAGGAGTTCTTACTCTGGACGTGGTTGTATGCTTTATAATTCATACAGTGGTAATGGCTGCAAAAGACTACATCGTTTTGCTGTTTACGCCAATTGCTATGATTTTCCACTTTCCAGCCTATATTATCAGCGTTCTGAGTGATGAGCTTTATTTGTGGATGAGGCCTGATTATAAACATGAAGGCAATACAAAAGAGACGGCAGTGGAATTCGGGACAGGTGCGCATGATTCCGGCATTGTTCCGACTTTTAATGGCAAGACCGGAGATGAGTTGGCAGCCATGATAATTGGGGCGATTCTGGTCATTTCCGTAGTGATACTGCTTGTGTGGCTGCTCTATGGTTTTTGGAAAATGCTTCGTGATATGGGCACAGAAACTGCAGGAAAAGACGAGATAGAGGGAGGCCAAAAGGAGCAATTCCGCTTCAAACTAAGCAAGCGCAGGAAAAGAAAGCGCGGCTTTGCAGCGACAAATAACGAGAAGATCAGGTTGATATATACTGATTATCTGTTCTTTATGAAGGCCTGCGGAATCGATATCAAGCGTCAGTCAACTTCTGAGGAAGTCCTGGCCGATTCTCTTGAAATTGTGGATCGGGAAAAGGCTGAGCAGCTAAGAGACCTGTATCTTCGTGCCAGATACAATGATGCCGCCGAGCTCAGCGACGAAGAAGTACAAAAGGCGCAGAAACTCTATAACTACATTACAGAAAATGTTTCTAAAGCATAAGAAACAGCAAAAAAAGCTCCTATCCGGAATAGACCGAATGGGAGCTTTGATTTTTGCAAAGTTACTTTTTCTTTTTAAGAAGAGCAACGATTCCGCAGATTATTGCTGCGATACCTGCCAGACCTCCAACAATCGGAAGAACAGGAAGCTTATTATTTGAGTTTGAAACAGCGGCTCCCTTAACAAGTACCATTGATGAAATCGGATCAACTGTTATTGAACCGGAAACTGTTTCTATTGCCTCTGTGCCTGCCTGAGTCCCTTTGATACATACATTCCAGGTTCCTTCAGGGAGAGTAATAGTTGTAGCTGTGTTATTAGGGTTGAAAGCAAGGAAAATAGCTTCTGCAGGCTCGCCTTCAACGGCCTTGTCTGTGTTATCCATGCTAAAAGCAATGACATTTTTATCAAGGTTATCTACAGGAGTAACACGTGAAGCTACTTCATCAGCTGTAGTGAGCCTTAGCAGAGCATGCTCTTTTCTAAAGGAAATAAGTCCTTTGTAAAATTCGTAGTTTTCCTGGTATTTGACGTCATCAAGGGTTTCCCACTTAAGACAGTTAACTTCATCTCCGGAGCTATAGCTATTGGAATCGAAGGTTCCATCCTCTTTAACTTTGGTACGGAGAATTTCTTCGCCGGCTTGCATGAAAGGAACACCTTCAGCTGTCAGGTAGTAGGACGCAGCAAGATTACTCATTTTAATCCAGGATTCTTCATTCAGATCCTTTCTGGAAGTGGCGATTCTGTCATAGAGAGTGTTGTTGTCATGGCAGGACGCATACTGAATGATCTGGGATGGATTTTTGGACCAGGTTTCTGTAGCGAGGAAAGAAGCTGTCATAGCGCGCTCAGCATTGAGAGAACCTGATGCCCAACCGGTTTCTGCGGTATTAAATACGCTGCCCTTGAGTCCATCGCGGATATTGTCATTGAAATAGGCAAATCCCGGAGTCTTTTCGGAGGACTGCTGTGTTGCCAAAGTTACATTTTCTTTGGTGACGTCAGTGCTCATGCTCCAGCCCTCACCGTAGAAAATTACATCGGGGTGAGTTTTGTGAACCTCAGTGACAATCTCATTTATAGTGTCTATATCAATAAGCCCCACAAGGTCGAATCTAAAGCCATCAATGTGGTATTCGTCAGCCCAGTAACAAACGGAGTCAACGATATATTTTCTTACCATAGAACGCTCAGAAGCTGTGTCGTTGCCACAACCTGAACCATTTGAGTAAGTTCCGTCGGCATTAATTCTGGAAAAATAGCCGGGAACAAGGCGATTTACGCAAAAATCCTTTCCACTGTAGACATGGTTATAAACAACATCCATTACAACAGACAGGCCGTTATCGTGAAGGGCCTTAACCATTTCCTTGGCCTCTTTTACGCGAGCATTTCCGTCATGGGCATCTGTTGAATAGGAGCCCTCAGGAACGTTGTAGTTAACGGGATCGTAGCCCCAGTTAAAGCTATCTGAGCTTGAATTTTCATCAACAGAGCCGAAATCGTAGAAGGGAAGAAGATGAATGTGAGTAACACCAAGGTCCTTGAGATAGTCGATTCCTGTTGATCTGCCGCCTGAAGTCTTTGTACCTGTTTCAGTAAAAGCGATGTATTTGCCGGCATTTTGCATGTTTCCGTTTTCGTTAACGGAGAAATCACGGATATGAAGTTCGTAAATCACAGCATCATTGATTTTTTCGCCGCTGTGCGGGTTCTTGTCATCAGCCCAACCTTCGGGATTGGTTGATTCAAGGTCTATTACCATAGCTCTTTTGCCGTTTACGCCTGTTGTTCTGGCATATGGATCGCAGGCTTCTACGCTTAAACCATCGAGGATAGCAGTGTAGGTGTAATAGGTGCCTGCAAGATCTCCGGAAACCTCAGCTACCCAGGTTCCCTTCTCGTCAGTAGTCATTTCAACGGATTCCTTCAGATCTTTTTCCCAGGAATCACCTGATTCGTAGAGATTTACAGAAACTGCTTCTGCAGTAGGTGCCCACACGCGAAATACAGTTTTGTCCTTGGAATAGTTGGCTCCAAGGTCGTCCCCTTCATAGGTATATTTGTCTTCAAATTCCTGAGTAGAGTAGATGATAGGCATGTTTACGGTATATTCCTGACCATCGAAGCCTACGCGATAATTTCTGTTATATTCAAGCTCGGAAGCAATTGTAAGATCATAGAAATACTGGCTGTCTGAAGCTTTTTCTTTTAACGAAGCCTCAGTAACTTCCACATCCCCAAGTCTTCCTCTTACATAAAAAGAATCCATCAGTGATTCTGCGATTTCCCCAGTCAATTCAAGGGTTATGGTATTGTTGCCATCGTATGTTGCGTTCTTTAGTTTTGTTCCTGTCATAACATCATCCCCATATTCCTTTGTTGCGCCTTCTACGCCGGATTCTACGTAGGCATGGACTGTTCCTGAGACTACTTCGGATATATCTATGAACTGATCCTTATCAATATCCTTGTCCCAATCAGGGGTTCTGACTATGAAGCCGATCTTAGTGGCGCCGCTTGGTACAGCCATAGTTGCTACCATTTCCCCATTTTCTTCTTCAAGAGGGTAGCCGGCTCCTTCGCCGTTATCTGGCCAAAGCCACACATCCCAATTGGCGTAATCCGCATCCTCCCTGTGATAGTGAAGTTTAAGTGTAACTCCCTCGTCTGCCCTTGCGGTAAAAGACATCCATGGTCCGCATAATACGGATGTGACCAGTAGCATGGCTGTCATCACCAGCGCCAGGGCGCTTTTAATGCTTACTTTTTTCACTTTTAGTAACCTCCAATTATTTCGGAAAACGTTTTCCTATTATTTTACTCCTTTTTTGGGGAGTAGTAAACTGCTATCTTATATATAGAACTAATTTTAAAGAGGCAGATGGCGTTTGACGAAGATAAGATCATTGGAACCAGCAGTATGTCTTTTGTGGAGAAGCCATCATACTTTGGATGTTGGCTTAACTGGGGAGGAGAGAATACAATGAATCCATTAAAGACAAAAGGCTTAAATTCAAATCAAATAAAGCTTATAGCTATTGTTGCAATGACAATAGATCATGTAACATGGCTATTGTATCCGGGATGTCAGAAAATATGGTGGGTAATGCTGCTGCATGTTATAGGAAGGCTGACTGCTCCTATAATGTGGTTCTTCATTGCAGAAGGATTTCACTTTACACGAGATGTCAAAAAATATATTGGCAGGTTATTTGTTTTTGCGGTTATATCTCATTTTGCATATAACTTCGCAGGTGGGATACCGTTTATCCCCAATGGCTTTTTTAACATGACAAGTGTGATGTGGTCCCTTGCATGGTCTGTGGTCTTGATGGTTATTTTCACAACTGATCGCTTGCCACAATGGGCAAAAATCCTGCTTATAATTGTGATATGCTTTATAACATTTCCGTCAGACTGGTCAACCGTGGCTGCAATGTGCCCGGTATATCTGTATTTGAACCGTGGTGATTTCAAGAAACAATCCATTACTATGCTAATCTGGGTAGTCATTTACTCTGCAGTATACTTCATATTTATGGACAAGGTGTATGGAATTATCCAAATGGGAACTTTACTATCACTACTGGTTCTGAAGAACTATAATGGCAAAAGAGGCAGTTGGAAAGGAATGAAGTGGTTCTTCTACATTTACTATCCGGCCCATCTGTTCGTTATAGGATTATTAAGAGTAATGATGGGGAATGGAAGTATATTCCCTTAAAAGAAAAAAGCATTGGTGCTTTGTATACCAATGCTTTTTTGTCTTCCTTTCCGAGCATAGCGTCTGAAATGTACAAATGCTCTTGAAAAAGAAGTTAGCAAATGCTAACATTATTTTCAAGATAAGCATTTGATAATGTTTTTCATGATATTAAATATCTATAAAAAGAAAACGGAATCTTTAAACGTATGGCCTATGTATTGGTAATTGCAGGCAAGGATGAGAGGAAAATAGTGTAATGGCGGATAAGATTCAGGAAGCATATAAGACATCGAAAAGCATATATGATGACGTGCTGACTCAAGGAAGTTTCTTTAGCAAAATGTATATAAAGATTTTTTGGAGTGGAACTGATGATAATGAGGTGGCGCGGAAGGTTCTTTCATATATACCGAATGATTTCAAAGGAACAATTCTTGATGTACCGGTAGGAACAGCGGTGTTTACAGAAGAGAAATGGAAGTCCCTGACGAATGCTCAAATAACTTGCCTGGACTATAGCGTAGATATGATAGAGCAGGCCAGAAAGAGGCTTGAGGGCTGTTCAAATATAACCTGCATCCAGGGCGATGTAGGGAATCTGCCCATGGAAGGCAGCTCTTTTGACATTGTACTGTCTATGAATGGATTTCATGCATTCCCCGATAAGAAAAAAGCGTTCAGAGAAACATATAGAGTACTAAAGCCGGGTGGGAAATTTATTGCATGTTTTTATATTAAGGGGAAATCTAGGATTACAGATTGGCTTGTAAAGAACATACTTGCCAAGAAAGGCTGGTTTTCTCCGCCGTTTCCCACGGAAGATCAGCTTTTGAAAATCCTTAAGCATTTGTACAAGGACATTGACCTTCATGTTGATGGGGCAATGGTGTATTTCTGCTGTAAGAAATAGCATGGAGTGTGGATACAGAGCGAAATCGTGTTGTGATTATAGGTTAGCCATGGCTAACGATATAAAGGAGGATGTTATGAAAGCAGATTACAAGAATTGGGTACCAAAGGGAATGGTGATGGGGACACTGGCTGTGACATGTGTTTTGCTGGTGATAACTCTTATCTTGGGGATTTCATCAGTCCCGGGAAAAATATTTTTGGTACTGACAGTGTTGGCAGCGTTAGGAACATTGTGGACTTATATGATGTACAGGGCATTTTCCTATAACGGAACACGTCAGATGTCTAAGCAGATAATAGAAGGTGTTTCATCCTATGTAAAAATCCCGGATGGCGGTAAATGCCTCGATGTTGGATGTGGAAGCGGGGCTCTAAGTATTGCCTGTGCAAAGAAAAATCCAGGCGCTCAGATAATTGGTATAGACAGATGGGGTAAAGAGTATGCTTCATTCAGCAAGAGTCTCTGCGAAAGTAATTCTGTTGCTGAAGGTGTAAATAACACATCTTTTCAGCAGGGCGATGCCTGTAAGCTTGATTTTGCAGATGAGACTTTTGATGCAGTAACAAGCAACTATGTATATCACAACATACCAAGTAAGGACAGACAGGCGATTCTTCTTGAAACACTAAGGACCCTTAAGAAGGGCGGAACATTTGCTATTCACGATATTATGTCCAAGGCAAAATATGGAGATATGGAAAGCTTTGTAGAAAAGCTTAAAAATATGGGATACGAAGAAGTAAAACTTGTTGATACTACTAACGGTATGTTCATGAGCAAGTGGGAGTCCACCTGGATGGCTCTTACAGGTTCTGCGCTTCTTATGGGGAGGAAATGATTTATGGGACTTTTTAAAAACTTTGTAAGTCAGACAAGAAAGCCGGAAGGTTTCCTGGGACAGATGATGGTCAATGGCATGAACAGTGGGCACGCGAAGATGGCCGACTGGGGAATGGCACATTTAAAAACTATTGCACCGAAAGAAATTCTTGAAGTTGGATGCGGTGGTGGAAGAAATGCACATGAGCTGTTACAGAAGTATCCATCTTCTAAGGTTACGGCGATTGATTATTCAGATGTTTCGGTTGCAAAAGCAGCAGCTTACAACACAGACATGATACAGAAGGGACGCTGCAAGGTTCAGCAGGGCGACGTCTCTAATCTGAACATGAATGAGCAGTATGATCTTGCAACAGCTTTTGAAACCATTTATTTCTGGCCGGGACTTGAGAAATGCTTTTCAGAGGTAAACAAGGCACTTAAGCCTGGTGGAATCTTCATGATTGTAAATGAGTCTGATGGAACTGATAAGGCGAGTTTCCAGTTTGAGAGCATCATTGATGGCATGAAGTGTCATACAGTAGAAGAAATCGAAGGGGCTCTGAAAGAAGCGGGTTTTTCAAAGGTTAAGTCAGATCATCATGAGAGTAAACCGTGGATTACAGTCATTGCAAAGAAATAAGGAGTATATGGCGCGGCTATGATGAAGTATAAAGGAACTTATCTGAAGCTCTTTTCGATAATGCTTAAGAAGTACCTGAAGGAACAATATGGATCTGAAGTAACAAAGAAAGCTCTTAAAGAATCAAAGGCAATATATAAAGAAATGCTTGAAAAGGTGGATGATATTGGGGCAGATAATCCCATGGCGAATAATATCTATTCCTGCTTTGTGTTTCTGGCCATATGGAAAGCTGCTGAGGGAGCAATCGATGTCGAAAGCCTCAGGACTGTGATAAAGAGATTCATGAAGAGCCCGATGGTCAGCAAAATCATGGGCAGAGCAGATTTGAACAGGCCGGAAGATCTTCAGAAAGCAAAAGACAAATTTCATGCCATGCAGGACTGGGCAGATGCGCATCCACAGTATAAAGATAAGACCTGGGATTTTAATTTTGATGATACTAAGCATAAAGACGGTAGCTATTATCATTTCACCCGGTGTCCTTTAGAGAAATTTGCCAGGGAAAATGGATATCTGGAAGTACTGCCTGTGTGCTGTGAAATAGATTATCTTTCTACAGAAGCTTCTCACGGGGTGTTGCATAGAGATTATACTTTGGCCACCGGAGGCCATATCTGTGATTACTGGATCGTACCTGATAAGATAGCGAATCCTCAGTAAAGTTGGAGGATAAGGGATGGACAGAAAGATAAAAGCCTATAAAAAGATATATCGAAAGGCCATTGAAAAAACTGGACTTAATAATGTCGATGACAGAGTTGAAGCATACGCTGTCCGACTTTCTAAGATGTATGCCTCTGATGATTTCAGGAAACACAATGTTTATCCATCAACAAGTACGCTTCATGTATATGCGGTAATTGCAATGTGTCTGGAACTAAAGCAATTTGGCTTTTCTGACACAGATATCATGGATTATATAAACGCTGGTTTTGAAGCAAGAAGGACATTTTTCAATGTGATAATTGCAATAATCAACGCACTTCCGAACAGTTTTGATATTGCCAGAAAGTGGAATATCGGCGACCATGAAAAACGAATGACTGATGGCAGCATAACCTATGATTATTTCAATGTCACCAGAGACAAGGTAGAATATAGAATTTCAAAGTGTATGTATGTCGAAATGTTTGAAACCTATGGGATAAGACCGCTTTGTAAAATATTCTGCAATACAGATACAAGAGCCTATTCGGGACTTACACGGCATGTAGAGTTTATCAGACATTCGGATTTATCAGATGGGCCTGCATGTCATGATGAGGTGATCAGAAAATGTTAAAGAACTACATGAAGGAAGGGCAGAAACTCCCTCTCTTTGGAGTCGGGCCATATATTGTTTATGGAATTGCTATGGTCAATGTAATAGGAATTATCTTGTTTGGCTATGTGCTTAAGATAGGAATTCTGTATGATTCATGGATACTTATTTTCCGAGTGGTTGGTACATTACTCATAATAATGGGAATCGGTGTATGGTATATAGGAGCTGTCCGGTCAGATATGGATGATTCTATAACAGAGAACAGGCTTCAGACCAATGGCATTTATTCATGGGTACGGAACCCGATGTACAGCGGATGGTGGTTTGCGCTATCTGGGATTACTCTTATGTGGCATAATGCATGGCTGCTTCTTTTTCCGATTGTTGACTGGATTATTATGACAGTTGCACTTATAAAAACGGAAGAGAAGTGGCTTTTGGATTTATATGGTGAGGAGTACGCTGAGTATAAGAAAAACGTAAACAGATGCATCCCGTGGAAACCTGGCATTGGGATATATAGAACGGAGATATCCACAGCTAAGTGGATGATATATGATTTGCCGGGGAATGCAGGCTGGATAATATGGATCGTTTGTACAGTAAAATGTTTGAGGCAAGAGGCGAATATGTATGCCGTACTTTCTGTCATAGTAGCAATTTTCATGATGATTGGCGTGTTGGAACTAATTAGTGAGAGGGCGGCAGGGCTTAACCGCATCCTTACAGCGACAAGGCTGCACAGGGGCTTTGGAGCATTGTCGCTGGGCGGACTAGTTGGAATCCCTATTTCAATATATGGAATCCTTTCAAATACCGATTATGGATTATCCCTATGGATGCTGACAGGAGCAGTATTATGTGCTCTGTTTGCAGGGCTCATCTTTGTGACCTTTAAAAGAGAGGAATGATATGAGAATACTTGTATATGGAGCAGGAGTACTAGGGGGTAATCTTGCAAACAGCCTGTACAGACAGGGAAAAGATGTCACACTCCTTGCCCGTGGAAAATGGTATGAAGAGATAAAACGAAATGGCCTCAGTATACATCACTATTTTGGCAGGAAGACCAATGTGAAGATACCTGTGATTAATGGGTTGAGATCGGATGATAGATACGACGTTATATTCGTGGTGGTCAGATATACCCAGATAGATAGTGTTGTTCAACCTCTTAAAGATAATGCTTCCAGAAACATTGTATTTGTTGGGAACAATCTTAAGACAGACGAACTCACAAAAGCACTATCGAAGAAGTCAGTTCTTTTTGCATTTGCAATGTCTGCAGGGCATAGGGAAAAAGACTATATCAGATCAGTGTCACTGAATAAGATAACAGTTGGAAATACTAAGGGGACTTCCTCGCAGGAGAATTTTATAAGAAATGTATTCTCCGGAACAAACTTCAAAGTAGTCTATGAATCAAATATGACAGACTGGCTTATATGCCATGCAGCATCAGTAATACCAATAGCTTTTGCCTGTTATTATACAAATGGTGATATAAAAAAGCTTAGGCGCGACAAAGTCTATGTCAACAGGATCATGGACGCAACTATTGCGGCTTATACAGTACTGGAAGACAATGGGCATGAAATTATGCCTGATTCCGACAAAGACTTTAGGAATCCAAAGTTCAAAAAGAAATACCTTCCGTTCTATCAATTCATTTTCGCAACGAAGCTTGGAAAACTCTGCACTTCAGACCATGCGATGAATGCAGTCGATGAGATGAGTGCGCTCAACAGGGATTTCAAGGCATACATCGGGCAATACGGCGATATTCCAAAGCAGTGGACAGACCTTGAGAGGGATACTAACGGATATCTGATATGTAGGAATGATAGGAAAAATGACAATACATGAATTTGGAAAAGATAATGATAAGGTCATAGTGTTGCTACATCCGTCCGTGGTTATGTGGGATTACTTCGAGTATGTGATTCCGCTTTTGGAAAAGAAATACCATCTGATAATTCCTGCACTTCCGGGGTATGACCCTGACAACAAGAGCGATTTCACAAGTGTTGAAGAGATCTCAGCAGAACTGGAAGAATGGCTGAACCTGAACGGACTGAGCAATGTGACGTGTCTTTACGGCTGCTCCATGGGTGGAAGCATTGTAGTCAGGATGCTTGCAGGCAACAAAGTGACAATACAGAGTGCAGTAATCGATGGCGGTATTACTCCATATCAGCTTCCTTGGATCGTTACAAGATTGATAGCAATAAAGGATTTTTTGTTGATATACACAGGAAAACTTGGTGGAACAAAGCTGTTGGAAAAAGCATTTTCTACTGATAATCTTTCAGAGGGAGATGTGCAGTACGCAGCAAAGGTCTTAAAAATGATCAGTGCAAGAACAATCTGGAGGACATTTGAATCATGTAACAATTATTCCATGCCCGAGAATGTCCATACTGACTGCAGGTATATAGAGTACTGGGGTGCTGAAAAAGAAGTTAAGGATCGTCGGTGGGATGTGACGTATATAAGGCAGCACTTTCCACAGACGGTTTTCAGAAAGATAAAGGATGTAGGGCACGGAGGTCTTGCTCCGTTTAATCCGGAAAAGTTTGTGAGGGGGATTGAAAAGGCTATATGGAAAAGTATGATATCACAAGACCGGTAATCCTTAAAAAGGGTGTATATAAGCTCAATGATGAAGCAAATTTCAATTATCAGCTGAACCGTGTTATCAACTGGGATGGTGGCAGACTGGAGGATGTCCAAAAAGTTTCCGGCAAGATCCACAACAGTGACGATTGGAAAAGAGAACTTATCTTGCTCGGCGACGAAGCCATGAAAGAGGGCAGGACAGATAATGCCATTGCCTATTATCGAATGAGCGAGTTCTTCATGTATGACGGTGATCCTGATAAGAGAAAGTACTATGAGAAGGCAACCAAGCTCTTTTACGAGTACTACGCAGTTTTCTTCGAGGGAGAGAACCCAAGGATTGAAAGATATGATGTTCCCTATGAGAATGTGAAGCTGCCGGTGATGCATGTGGTGCCTGATGGAGCAAGCAAGGGCACAATCCTCATCCATGGCGGCAATGACAGCTATTTTGAGGAATTTCTTTTTACAGTTCTTTATATGCAGGAGCAGGGCTTTGAAGTCTACATGTTTGAAGGACCGGGACAGGGCGGAGTAATGCGTATTCAGGGAAAGCATTTCACCCATGAATGGGAGAAACCTGTTAAGGTAATCCTGGATTATTTCAAGCTTTCTGATGTGACTATCATAGGCATATCTCTCGGAGGTTATCTTGCCCCAAGAGCAGCGGCTTTTGACAAACGCATAACTAAAGTGGTTGCCTGGTCCATATTCCCATGCTTTCAGGATATTCTTGTGAGTATGCAACCACAGGGTACGCAGAGAGCATTCCATATCCTCATGAAGCTACATGCCCGTCCACTTCTTAATCTGGTATTTGGCAAAAAAGCTAAGAAATCTCCCATAATCGACTGGGGAATCAAGCATGGATGCTATGCCTATGAGGCAAAGGATGCATATAGTTATGCCAAGAAGCTGAAGCTATATGACATTGCACCCGTCGCAGATCAGATTACGCAGGATATGCTGATTCTTGGGGCCAGTGGAGACCATTTCATTGATTACCACCTTATCGGAAAAGAGATCAACATGCTAAGGAATGTCAGAAGCCTTACATTTCGCCTGTTTACTGACAAGGAAGAAGCGGAAAATCATTGTAATGTGGGTAATGGGAAATTGGCTATAGATGAAATACTTAGTTGGATTACACGTATTGGGAGTAAGGAATGATTGTTACAGCTGTCGCAGTGGGAACCAGGGGAGATGTAAATCCTCTGGCAGAGCTTGGCGAGGAAATGACAAAAAGGGGACATGAGTTCCGGATACTGACATCGGAGGCTTTCCGACCGCTCATAGAAAGTAAAGGCGTGACCTTCTTAAGGCTTGATACGGATGCAGATCATGTCATGAAATATATGGTTACAGACTATAAGACTAGCCTTGATTTTGTTAATGGGCTATTTAAGCTTAAGAAGGAAAATCCGAGATTTATGGAGCAGACCATTGATGCTATAAAAGGCTCTGACCTTGTAATGTATGGTACGTGCTCAGCTTTTGCAAGACATGCGGCTGAGTATCTTGGAATCAAATGTGCAAGATATTTTTACAGTCCGATGGATCCGACCAGACAATACTCGCTTTATACTGATGATTTTAATTCGGACAAAGTGCTTAAAAGCTATGATGGACTATCGGATGGGATGAGCCTCATGACAATTGTCGCCCTAAATAAATGGAGAAAAAGTGTAGGTCTTCCAAAGTGGAAGAAAAGCAGCAGATATACGGAGCTGGGAGGAAGAAAAGTACTTACTTTTTACCCCACAAGTCCTCTCCTTATGCCAATGGATCCTACATGGGGAGACTATATACATGTGACAGGGTATTGGTATCATCCGGGAGAGAGTATAAAAGAATTTGAAGAATCCGAGGAATTGACGGACTTTTTGACAGCGGGTGAGAAACCGATATTTGTAGCTTTTGGAAAGGCAGAGTCACCTGAACTTGCGAGACTACAGCTGCTGACATTAGATGCTTTAAAAAAGACCGGAATTCGTGCTGTCGTGCAGGCATACCAGATACCGAAAAAAGACAAGATAAATACTGACAAGCTGTTTTTTATAGATAATGTCCCATATGCTTATATCTTCGGAAAGGTGAGAGCAGTAGTGCATCATGGTGGAAACACTACGAATGGTCTGGGGCTTAGGGCAGGGCTTCCAACACTGGTGATAGCACTGGCTCTTGATCAGCATTTCTATGGCAGGGTGGATCACAAGCTTGGATGTGGACCAAAACCTTTATACATCAGAAAGAAGTTATGTACAGCCACAGAAATCGCAGATTCTCTTAGAGACCTGGTCAGTGGAAATTACGATGTTACGGTGCAGACAATTTCTGAGCTGATAATGAAAGAAAATGGCATAGAAGAGGCTGTTAAAGCAATAGAGGACTATGTTTCAGAGGGGTAAATGAGTATGCTTTTAACTGTTTTTCTTACAATTGTTTTCTGTGCTGCGATAACGCTGATGATGTTTTCTGTGGTGGCATTTATACAGAATGAAAAGTTCTTTTCTTCAGCGCCAAAGGAAGCACAGGCGGTGCTTCGTCATAGAGACAAGGAACTTTTCTATGGGGCGAGGATAATTGGATGGACACTTATGATATTCAGCCTTCTGATGATACTTGGTGTTGGAGTGATTTCAATCTGGGATGGCTTCAGGAGTGGGTTCACGTTTGGGCAGTTCTTCTTCAGATTTGTTTTCATATTCACCGTATACAAGATTTACGATATGGTCTGTTTTGATTACTTCCTTCTCATGAAATTCCGTTTCTTTCAGTTTTATTATCCAGAGGTGGAAAATGTATATAGAAATAGGAAGTATGGATATAACATCAAGAGCCAGCTGCTGAAACTTCTTGTGATTTTCCCGGCAGCGTCAGCTCTTGCGGCCTGGATATGTTCATTGGTTTGAGAAAAATGGGAGAGTTTGAACAATGCAATTTGAGGAATTGGGAAATATGGCCGGGAAGAAACTAATGTTGTTGCCTGGAACATGCTGTGACTGGCAGACGAATTTTAGAACGGTTATCGACAGCTTATCTGAAAAGTATCATCTTATATGTGTGAACTACGATGGATTCGATGATGTTTTTCCGGACATGATAACTGTTACTGAGAAAATTGAGAAGTATATAAAACCATAAAAGATGCAGATCAGATACTTGTCATATCTGATGGAAAGATAGTAGAGCGAGGGGATCACAAAGCCCTGATGGATATGAATGGGGAGTATGCACATATGGTTGAATTGCAGGCTTCATGAGAAGATTTATCAATATATCATTTTTTTAATTAGCGTTGATTTTTTATATGTATAATAGTTAGCGGTAACTAACTAAAATGCTTAGCCATATGGCGGAAGGAGAGAAAAAGTATGGATGGAGTAATGACTCAGAGAAAAACGAATGAAAAACTTGGAGGAAAGGACCTGATAAATATAGGTATTTATGCAGCTATTTTCCTTGTGATAATGACTGCTATCTCAATGCTTGGATTTATTCCAATCATGATGCCGATGTTATCTGTCCTGTGCCCTCTTATTGGAGGTATTACCATGATGCTCTTTTATACAAAGGTTAAGAAGTTCGGAATGATAACCATTATGACGATTATTATCGGAGCATTTTTGTGGGTTACGGGAATGGGATATTACCCGTTTTTCTTTGGAATTGTATGTGGACTAGTTGCAGATCTTGTTGCGAAGAGCGGACAATACTCTAGCAAAAAGAAGACGGTCTTAAGTTATGGAATTATGTGCATAACTATATTTGGATGTTTCCTGCCCTTATACCTTGATATTAATGGATATTTTTCCACAAGGACATCTTTTGGAAGTGACTATGTTGAGGCTATGACAAGAATATTCAGACCCTGGACAGCTCCTATAATCTTAGCTTGTTCTTTTGTTTTCGGAGTACTTGGAGCACTCCTTGGAATGCATTTCCTTAAGAAACATTTTGAGAAAGCCGGTATTGTTTAATGGAAGGTGCGGCATATAATCCCGGAAAACTTGATCGCGGACTTATCATGGATCCAAGGACAAAACTGGCGCTTCTTGTTACAGTAACGACATTCGCACTGGGAGGCGCCGGAGGAAGAAGATGTGAGATGCTTGTGCCAATACTTTGTATGGTGCCGTTTCTTCTGCTTCTTACTGCAAAGAGATTTAAGACATCGATAATCGGAATGATACTGCTCTGGGGATCCAGTATGCTTCTGACCTTTGCAAATACGCGAGGTATGGGAGGCTTTCTATACTATATTATCCTTGGGTCCTGCGGTGTGCTTGGTAGGTTCCTGCCATGCATAATGATGGGACGTTATCTGATGGAGTCAACAACAGTGAGCGAATTTACAGCTGCAATGAAAAAACTCCACGTAAGCGATAATATCATCATCCCATTGTCCGTTATGTTCCGCTTTTTTCCTACAGTTTTAGATGAAGCGGATTCGATAAGCTCTGCTATGAAAATGCGCGGAATACGCATTGGTGGAAAACATGCTTCCAAGATTATAGAGTACAGAATGGTTCCGCTTATGACATGCTGTGTAAACATTGGAGAGGAACTGTCAGCAGCAGCTCTTACAAGAGGTCTCGGAGGAGAAGTGAAAAGAACCAATATATGCAGGATAGGATTTCGGCTGCAGGATTACGCAGCATTGGCATTATGCCTTATTCCCTGGATATTACTGATTATGGATGTGGTGAAATGATTGAGTTTAAAAATGTAAGTTTCAGTTATGCAAGGACTGATGAAGCGTCGGTAAAAGATATCTCCCTGAAGATTAACAAGGGCGAGACAGTTCTTTTATGCGGAGAATCCGGCTGTGGCAAGACAACGCTGATCAGGATGATCAATGGTCTTATTCCACATTTCTACGAAGGACAAATGAGAGGGAACATATACGTGGATGGAACTGATATCACACAGACGCAGCTTTATGAAACAGCCAAAATTGTGGGATCTGTGTTCCAGAACCCCAGGAGTCAGTTTTTTTGTGTGGATAGTACAAGTGAGCTGGCTTTTGGACCTGAAAACATGGGACTTCCAGAAGATGAGATCCGTGCGCGTATTGACAGTACCGTAGATTCCATGAAGATAAGGGCGTTGATGGACAGAAGCATATTTGAAATGTCAGGTGGTGAAAAACAGAAGATAGCCTGTGCTTCTGTAGATACGCTAAATCCTCAGGTTTGTGTGTTGGATGAGCCTTCGTCAAACTTAAGTCTTGAGGCTATTGAAGACCTTAAGAATACTCTCCTTGGCTGGAAAGAAGAAGGAAGGACTATTGTGGTTGCTGAACACAGACTGTACTGGCTTAAGGATATTTGTGACAGGGTTATCTGCCTTAAAGAGGGGCGGATTATTTTTGATATTCCAATGAGAGAATTTAAGAATCTGTCGGAAGAAGATTTAAGGTGTCATGGTCTTAGGGCTGTAAATGAGAACCTTACGATGATTCCGGTCAAAACAGAGAGTATAAATACCGAGACAATAACCTTCGAGAAGCTTATCTACAATTACAGGAACTGTGATGCACTTAACATAAAAAACCTTGAAATACCCCGGAATGAAATAATTGCGGTAGTTGGACCTAATGGTGCTGGTAAATCAACTTTTTCAAAATGTATATGCGGACTGATGAGGGGGTTCAAAGGTAATGCTGTTATCGGCGGAAAGAAGTTAAAGGGCAGAAATCTCCTAAAGAGCGCATACATGGTCATGCAGGATGTGAATCATCAACTGTTCTGTGAGACAGTTATGGATGAAGTTACTCTTGGGATGAATGAAGAAAACGAAGATAGGGTTCTTGAAATTCTTGATAAGCTCGGACTTAAGGAGTTGTCGAACAGACATCCCATGAGCCTGTCAGGCGGACAAAAACAGAGGGTTGCAGTTGCAAGTGCACTGCTTTCTGATAAGGATATCATCCTGTTTGATGAGCCTACAAGTGGGCTTGATTTCTATAATATGGAGCGGGTGGCTGAGCTGATATGGTCACTGCGTGGTCAGAAGACAGTGTTTGTTGTTACCCATGACCCGGATCTTGTCAGGAGATGTGCTACGGTGGTTCTACGGTTAGAGAACGGTCATGTTGTAAATACTAATTCAGGCGGAGAGATGAAAGACTATGAAAGAGAAAAAGAAAAGTGTTATTGCACAGCTGTTTGAATACGCAGGCAATCATAAGTATTTTACTATATGCTCATGGATACTGGCTGCCATAAGCGCTCTTGTGGCGCTTGTGCCATTCTATTACATATGGTGCATTATTAAGGAAGTTGTGGAAGTAAGACCGGATTTTAGTAAGGCTACCCACATAGTATCTCATGGTTGGAGTGCTGTGGGTATGAGCCTTTTGGCCATGTTTATATATATTGCAGCTCTTATGTGTTCGCATATCGCAGCATTCAGGGTTCAGGCCAACATGAGAACTGCTATGATGGAGCATGTAATGAAGCTTCCTATGGGGTATATAGAATCTGAGGGAAGCGGAAAGATAAGAAAGATAGTTGCAGAGTCCAGTGCAGCTACGGAGACATTTCTGGCCCACAGTCTTCCGGATAAGGCGGTGAGCTATGCAACTCCAGTGGGACTAATCGCCATGCTCCTTATCTTTGACTGGAAGATAGGTCTTATCTGCCTCATTCCAGCTGTCATCGCATTTCTTGCCATGGGCGGTATGATGGGTGAAAAGATGCAGAATGACATGAAAGAGTATCAGAATGCCCTTGATGAGATGTCAGCTGAGGCTGTTGAATATGTCAGGGGAATACCTGTCGTAAAAACTTTTGGGCAGTCCGTCTTCTCTTTTAAGAGATTCAAGGAAGCTATAGATAAATACGAAAAATGGACTATAACTTACACCATAGGAATGAGAATACCTATGATAGGTTTCACTACAGCTGCTAACGGTGTATTTGCTGCACTTGTAGCCTGTGGACTCATTTTTACCAGAGGAGGCGTTTCAGATACATTCCTTTATAACATCCTTTTTTACATCATCATAACTCCGATACTGACGGTCACACTCATGAAGGTCGCTTATGCTGGTGAGAGCCAGATGGTGGTAAAGGATGCTCTTGAGAGAATGTATACCCTTTTGGAGGTGAAGCCTCTTAAGGAGACCGTAAGTCCACAGATTCCCAAGGATAGCGGTATCAGCATAGAGGACATTACCTTCACCTATGATGAGAAAAAGGCTAATGCCATCGATGGCATTACGCTGGATATAAAGCCGGGTGAACATGTGGCATTTGTGGGACCTTCCGGAGGCGGAAAGACAACACTCGCATCACTTGTTGCGAGGTTCTGGGATGTTAAAGAGGGCAGTATCAGGATTGGCGGCGTTAACGTAAAAGATATCGCTTCATCTGAGCTTATGAAGCAGGTGTCCTACGTTTTCCAGGATAGCAGACTCCTTAAGATGTCTATACTTGATAATGTCAGAATGGGGAGACCTGATGCTACGGAGGCGGAAGTAATACAGGCACTTAAGGATGCAATGTGCTGGGATATAATCGAAAAGCTTCCAGAGGGTATAAATACTATGATCGGAAGTAAGGGCACATATGTATCTGGTGGCGAAGCACAGCGTATTTCCATAGCAAGGGCGTTCCTTAAAAATGCGCCGATACTTATACTTGATGAGGCCACAGCTTTTGCGGATCCGGACAATGAGATAATGGTTCAGCAGGCCTTTGCTAACCTGTCAAAAGATAAAACAGTGATCATGATCGCCCATCGCCTGTCAACAGTAGTAAATGCAGATAAGATATGTGTTCTTACAGATGGAAAGGTGGCAGAATCCGGAAAGCATGAAGAACTTCTTGCAAAGAACGGAATTTACGGTCATATGTGGAACGAGTATCAGAAATCAGTAAACTGGAAGGTGGGTAAAGGCGCATGAGTATAGTAGAAAGGTTACAGCATAAATACGCCCTTTCAGAGCAGGGCGCTAAGGATATGATAAAAGCGTTTGCAGCATGTACATTTGCAAACCTGGCACAGATGATGCCTGTGGGAATTCTTTTTATGATGACAGGAGATCTGCTAAATGGGCAGCTGCCGAAGAGCCATGTGGTTATATTTATTGGTGGAAGTATTATTTGTCTTGCGCTTATAGCAATCACTGAGTATTTCCAGTATAATGCTACGTTTTTCTCAACCTATGTTGAAAGCGGTGTAAGAAGGCGTTCTCTTGCAGAAAAATTAAGAAGGATACCTCTTTCATTTTTTGGGAAAAAAGACCTGGCAGATCTGACCAATACCATCATGGCGGACTGCGCAATGCTGGAGACAGCATCATCACACTGGCTCCCGGAGCTTGTTGGAGCTTTTATTTCTACAACGCTTGTAGTAATAAGTCTGTTTTTCTTTGATGCAAGAATGGCAATAGCTGCAGTCTGGGTGCTTCCTGTAGCATTTATAATCGTGTTTTTCTCAAGAAATGTGATGCATGCTGTAAACAGGAGAGGTAGCAGATATAAGGTGGCATGTCTTGACGGCATCCAGGAAGCACTGGAAACAGTACGAGACCTTAAGGCATATAATGCACAGGATACCTACATGGAAGGACTCAATAAGAAGATCAAAGCTGTCGAGTCCCACAATATTTTCTCAGAGTTTTTAAATGCAGCATTTGTCTGCAGTGCCCAGATGATCCTTAAATTTGGGATAGGAACTGTTGCAATTGCTGGCTCAGCCCTCCTTATAAAGAATGAAATAAGTATTGTCACATTTTTTATGTACCTTCTTGTTGTTTCAAGAATGTATGAGCCTTTGCAGATAGCACTTCAGAATTTCTCTGCGCTTATAGCAACAGATACTCAGTGTGAGAGAATGGATGAAATCCTTTCACATGGCGAACAGACGGGAGCAGATATCCTTTCAAACAAAAACTATGACATTGAGTTTAAGAACGTGCGGTTTTCATATGAGGATGGGGAAACAGTATTAGACGATGTGAGCTTTGTGGCAAAACAGGGGGAGGTCACAGCGATTATCGGACCTTCCGGCGGGGGAAAGACTACGGTATCAAGGTTGTCTGCAAGGTTCTGGGATATTAATAGCGGACTAATAACTGTTGGTGGAATGGATATATCAAAAATAGATCCTGAGACGCTTTTGTCCATGTATTCAATTGTGTTCCAGGATGTAACTCTTTTTAACAATACTGTTCTTGAGAATATCAGAATTGGCAGAAAAGAGGCTACAGACGAGGAAGTCCGGGCTGCGGCCAAACTTGCCCACTGCGATGAGTTTATCGATAAGCTGCCTGATGGTTACAATACACTCATAGGCGAAAACGGTTCGGAGCTGTCAGGCGGTGAACGGCAGAGAATATCCATCGCCAGAGCATTCCTAAAGGATGCACCGATTATTCTTATGGATGAGGCTACAGCATCCCTGGATGTAAATAATGAATCCCTGATCCAGGAGGCAATCAGTGACCTGATAAAGGATAAAACGGTTCTGATAATTGCGCATCGCATGCGCACTGTCGATGGTGCTGACAAGATAGTTGTTCTTAAGAATGGTACTGTTGCTGAGTCAGGAAATCCTTCTGAGCTAAAGGTAAAAGATGGAATCTATAATCACATGATATCAGTTCAGATGCAGTCAGAGAATTGGAAGATGGCATAACAGCTGGAGGGAAGCAGGCAACATTCATTACGCGGAAAACTCTTTGCTATCTTGAGAAATGTGGAGGAGCTATGAGCATTAAATATGAGATCCTTAAGCGGGTAGTAAAAGCCGCAGGTCTAAAGAAGATGTGGGATGGAAAAACTGCTGAGGAGATTGTTGCAGCAAAGAAAAAGGAAAATGCTAAGAACCATATTCCTGAGCTTAAAGATTCTGAGTTTGATATAGACCGGATCAAGGTTATGGGTTTTACAGTAATCAGGATGAAGCATAAGATCAAAGAACCTCACGCTAATCTCTTTATCATCGGTGGCGGAATGGTAATGGCACCAAGACCTGACGCTGTCAAGAAAGCACTCCGTTTTGCCAAGGAAACAGGAGTGGATGTGTACGTGCCTTACTATCCCCTTTGCACGGATTATCCCCTTACCAAAGCATATGCAATGATCCATGAGACATATAAAGAGATGCTAAAGGACTATGACGCTGGGAACATCTCGGTTCTAGGTACATCATCAGGCGGTAATCTTGCGCTGGGAATGGTTCCATACATCAATGACGGGCATGATGATACACCGATGCCTGGCTATATTCTTGCCATTTCACCCGGAACCTGCGTTGAAACAGATGAAGAGTGGGAGCGGATGCTGAAGCTTAATAAAAAAGATGTGGCAATTCCGGCAAGCTATATGAGAACCGCTGTGGATATCATGAGACATGGCGATTTGTCAGTTCCTGAATACATGATATGGCTTCAAAAGGCCGATTTTACCAATTGTCCGCAAGTGACTTTTGTTTATGGCTCCGAAGAAACGTTGTATGCCTGCGCTCCATCTTTCGAAAAAGTCATGCAAAAATATGGAGTGGATTATGAGATGATCGTAGGCGAAGGCATGTTCCACTGCTATCCGGCATTCCCAATAGTGAAAGAGGCCAAGGAAGGCTGGGATAAGATGGTGGATTTAATCAGAAATACTACAAAACAGGGAAGTATAAAAAATGCAATTTGAAGAAATTGGGAATATGTCAGGAAAGACGCTTATGCTGCTTCCCGGGACATGCTGTGACTGGCAGACAAACTTTGGAACAGTAATCGATAGGTTATCAGAGAAATATCATCTTATATGCGTGAACTATGATGGGTTTGATGGAAGTGATGGTATCTTTCCTGATATGATTACGGTAACAGAGAAAATCGAGAAATATATCTGTGAGAAGCATAATGGCAGGCTTGATGGAGCTATTGGATCTTCTCTTGGTTCAAGTTTTGTGGGTCAGCTTGTTATGAGAAAGAACGTGCATATAGATCATGCTATTTTTGGCAGTCCTGACCTTGATCAGAGCGGGCCGGTATCAGCAAAACTCCAGTCAATGCTTGTTGTGCCTCTTTTAACAAGCTTTACAGGCAGTGAAAAGAAACGGAATAAATCCAAAGAAAAGCTGAAAAAAATCTTTGAAATGGATGATGAAAATGCTGAGAAATTCATGAACTGTTTTTCCAAGTTTAATCCCCGGTCCATAAAGAATGAGTATTACACAGACCTCCTGACCCATCTTAGGGATGATATCAATGTTGAACATACAAGAGCTCATTTTATCTATGCCAACAAAATGGGTGAGAAGTATCTTGAACGCTATAAGAAGTATTTCCATGATCCTGACATCAGAGAGTTCAACATGCAGCATGAGCAGTGGCTGTTCGGCGGGAAAGAATACGCAGAACCTGTGCTGAAAGCTATAGATGAATTTATGGTAATGACAGTTTGAGGGTAATATGGGGGTGACTATGGTTCTAATATTAGAGTGCATTGTGGTTTGCTTTATACTATTTCTCCCCTGTGTAGTTGTTATAGCAAATGGAACAGAACAGGGAGCTTTTTTATATGAAAAAGATGTACAGGATCGCGTCGTAGAGATGGGACTTATAACAAAGGCACAGATCGATAAGAACTGTAAATTATTCAAGATAGGCACACTTACAGTGATGATTGCTTTTGTGCTGTGGTCAGTTTATGGCATCAATGGAGCAAGAGGATTTATAGTGCCATTTCTCCAAATATATGCTATGACAATGGCAGAAGGACTATTCGACAGATTCTTTATTGATTGGTATTGGGTGGAGCATACAAAAGCCTGGACGATTCCGGGAACCGAAGATCTATGGCCTTACATCCCCAAAAAGACGAAGATTGTGAAGTGGCTGATTACGATTGTAGGCAATCCTATTATTGCAGCTGTACTGGCAGGGATTATGATGGTCGTATTATGAGGGAGGGAAGCAGGTAACATGGTTTGGTATGTATTGGTAATTGAAGCGATAGTATTTGCAGTATTATTTACAACAATTCTTTTTGTGTCTTTTCATGGGGAAAAAATGTACAGTCCGGCATGTATCCATAATTACCCGCCTGATATTCAAGAAGAATACTTCAAAACACATGAAAGAGTGGATGTTTCATATAAATCAAAAAAGGTAGTACTGGCGAAGTCCTGTGGAATAATCATGTTTACAGTTATTCTTACCATATGCGCGAAGCTTGCCGGGGCAGTTACATTTTGGCAGGGATTCGCGATCGCTTTTGGACTCATGGTATGGATTGGAGCCTATGACACACTCTTTCTGGACTGGGTGCTATTTGCAAATATGAAAATGTTCAGGCTGGAAGGGACAGAGCACATGGACAAGGCTTACCATCAGAAGTGGTTTCATTTAAAAGGTGCTATATTCCCGGGGCTTGTGTTTGCACTAATTCCGGCAGCGCTTGTAGGACTGTTCATAAGTTTGATGAGGTGAGTATGTAAAGAGCTTTGAGTAAGTGGTAAGTCAGGAACAGAGCATGAAACATGTGGGTACAAGAACGCTTGGGGAAAAGAGCTTTATGATAAGGCGCGGGAACTTGGTACTCCGGAAGCTGTTCAGATGATCTGCTGCATGGATAAAGAATACATGAACGGCTTCAGGGGAGTTGATTATAAACGGACTAAATCGGTGGCTGAAGGTGATGACTGTTGTGACTACAGGCTCACAAAGTCATTGTAAGGGGGAGAAAATGAAGAATCTTACATCAAGACAGAAGATCATGTTCGGGGTATATTCGATGATATTGGCGATTATAGGAGATTATCTCCTTGGCTACGGTACATTTAGTACGTCCAGTTCACCGGATGCCTATATGGGAGTTGAATGGAGCGTAGCTCCTGACTGGAGATATGCAGTATCGTCCATTCTCGGATTTGCTTGCGCAACCCTGTTTGCTGTGGCTGCTGTTGAACTTCTTAGGGTTATGGAAAAGAAATATCACCTTAATGATTCTAAGCTGTTTGGCCTTTTCAAGATTGCAAACTGGAGCGGAATACTTTATTTTGCTTTCATCCACATAGGTATATGCATGCTCCCTGTTGTGTTTAATGCAGGAATGGCTGCTACAGGCGATGTGAAAACTTCTGCTGATATGGTGTTCAGAGTATTGAAAAGTATTGCAGTTCCCATGGGCATCGGATTTGTAGTATGCGATGTTTTCGTTACAATTGCCTGGATCGGAATGGTGTTTAAGCAAATGATTCCTGTGAAAAAGGCTGCATTTATTTGTTGCCCGGTGATTACCTCAATATTAGGGCAGCTCATGAATTACATTTCTGAAGGTCTAGATTCCGGTTTCGAGTCTTTTGGATGGCTGCTCATGTATCTGGTCTGTGCGTTAAGCCTGGTAGACAAGGATGAGAGGGAATGGATATAAGAAGTAATGGCAGAAACTAAAGGATATGCATCAACATGCTTTGTGACAGCTTCGAACATGGATATCTTCTTGCGGAGCTTCATTCTCCGTTCCTTGAAAAGAATGGTAGCCATCACGATGCTGTGAAACATACTAATGCTTCTTTCGGCTGGGGAACAAAGTCAGGCCGTGAATATCTGGATCTTGAACCAAGGATGAGCCTTGTGTCTGAGACGAATTATAACGAAGAAATGAAGAAGTACTCAATACGCGGAAAACTCTTTGCCATTGTGGGCAAGAATATCAACAACAGGCTTGCTGTATTTAAATGGTAAAGCATTAAGGGCGGAATGTATGGATAAGTTTAATGACATCGCAATGCTATTACTGCTGCTTGGATCAGTATAGGGAATTTGTGGATGTTCGTTGGACTTTTGGTTATGGCGAAGAAAGTTAAGGATGGCGGCAGGTTTTGAAGGGGGAAATGAGATGTATATCAACGAGTATGGAAATCCTAATAATCCAAAGAATATAAGGGGACTTATTTGTGGAATCATCGGATGCCTATGCTATGGAAGCGGAGATTGGCTTATGATGTATGGTGATCCTTCATACTCGGGGAAGCTTTTTTGGCTTACATCGGGAACGTCCCAGATTCCTCAGTGGAGATATATGCTGGCTATGGCTCTTGCATTTCCAGGAATAGTTTTCTACGGCATAGCGCTGTTTGCGGTACAGGAGTATATCAAGGATGAAAAGCATAAAAGGATTTATCATTACCTGAATGCCTTTGGGCTTACACCTTGGATTGCACTTCACCTGGTCTATGTGGTGATATTGAGTTTGTTTGCATGGCTTAATAATAATGGCTTTACGCAGGATGCAATCACGATATGCGAAGCACTTTTTGGAAGCTTCTCATGGATTATCCTGGTAAGTGAAGTATTGATGTTGCCAGTGTTTATGTTTTGGTTTTTTCTTCAGATTACAGGAAAGACAGTGTTTAAGAAGGGCATGGCATTTACAAATGTGCTCGTTATATTTGGTATTTTAAAGACTATAGCTTCACTTATGCCAATAAGCGCGTTTAGACTGGGATTTACGAACGGGCTTATGAGTGAGAGTATGATCATCTGGTTTGCGTTGGTGTTTTTGGGAATTGGCCTGTAAATGCGAATATTGCTCGGGTTATGGCTATCACTTTGATGATTAAATTTCCATAACTATCATTATTAGAATAGTTATGGAAATAATGTGGACAAGAAACTTTCAAAATCTGTGCATCCGCCACTTACTGGATTATGGAAAAAAAGTGAATGATAAAGGCGGATTTCACAATCGACTAACAGGTCAAATGCACCTGAAACCTTTTACACTAAAAGAATGTGAGGAATATCTCCAGGCAAAGAAAATACTGCTAAACAGGCATCAGATTATAAATATCGTGCGAGAAAACCCCTTCCGATGAAGTCGGTTGTGGGATGAATCGCACTAGCTTTTCTTTCTGTATTTAGTCACGAAAATTACATGGTATGTGAGTTTGTATACGGAATGTGAGCCTCTTCTGTACTCGCTCAGGATATCTGATTCCAGCATCGATTTCTGCATAAATTTACTCCTTATCCAAAAAGAACATATGTTTGTACTTTTCTGAAAAGTGTGCTATAATACTAACTATAGAATACTGCTAGAATACTGCTAAGGAATTTACACCGTGTACAGAACAAGGCAATACAGGATAAACCAAAACCACATACTCTATGACTATTGCAGGGATATCTGCAGATCATCAGCCGTTCTGTACAACAGGGCAAATTTCATCTTAAGGCAGTATTCGTCTGCAGTAGATTCAATGG
>NZ_ATVX01000014.1 GCF_000420945.1 Butyrivibrio sp. VCB2006 | reverse complement strand
CAGAGGATGACATTGCATTTAGTGGAGAAGCAGTAGCAAAGGGAACCGATGTTGATACATATCCTATGAACCTTAAGGATTCACAGTTCAGCAATGGAAATACTGAGCAGTTCAGCAACGTAACCATCAAGGTTGTAAAAGACGGCGTACTTGAGATTACACCTTTAAAGGTGACTGTAACAATTACAGGTAATAACGATTCAGTATTCTATGATGGTCAGACGCATACAGTAAGCGAATTCACAAGTAAGATTGAAGGAAGTGATCTGTATACTGAAGACGACTTCGAATACGATGGAAATACATTGATCAGCGAGACAGATGTAAATAGAGACGAAAATGGCGATGTCACTAAGTATTTGATGGGCCTTGATGCTGAGAAGTTCGTAAATAACAATAATAACTTTGATCCTACATTTGTTATAGCTGAGGATGGAGATGGATATCTTCTCATCAATCCACTTGAGGCATCTGTAACAGTACAGGGTGACCGCGTTACAGCACCTTACGACAATAAGCTCCACGAAGCATCCGGTTGGAAGGTATTGGAGGAAACTATCAGTAATCCTCTTCTTAGCAAAGATGCAATCGCATTAAATGAAGGTGTGAGTGCATATGTAGCAAGAAAAGATGTCGGTAAGGATACCATGAATCTTACAACTGATGACTTCTACTGCAAAGATGGAAACTTTGATGTTACTATTACCGTTGAGGATGGATATGTTGATATCACACCTATCGAGAATATTGTTGTAAAGATTAATGGTACAAAGGCAACTGAGGAATACAACGGACAGCCTCATAAGGCTGCTGACTTTGATGTAATTATCAGTGATGCTTCAGGTCTTTTCCAGAAGACCGATATCACATTCAGTCCTCAGGGAAAAGTTACAGTAGATACTAATAATGTTCCTTATGTTGAGGCTACAGATGTTAAGAGAGATTCAGAAGGCAACGTTGTTTCATACCCTATGGGACTTCTTAAGGAGATGTTCTCTTGCACAGATGAGCGTTTTAAAGATGTAACGTTTGAACTTGAAAGCGATGGCGAGCTTACAATAACACCGGTTAGCATGAATATTGCTGTTGAGGGTGATAAGAAGACTTATACCTATAATGGCAAGGATCATACTGCAGAGGGCTATAAGGCAACCAGCACAGGAGAGTTCTTTGACGAGACTAAGGTCATATATGCCAAGGATAAGCCTGTTGTAACTAAGAAGGATAAGGGAACATATTCATTAGAGCTTGACGAGAATGACTTTAGCTATGATGACAAGAACGTTGACGTTACATTCTCTGTTCAGAATGGTGAGCTTGTAATCGATCCACTTAATATCACAATCGATATCGTAGGTGATTACATTGAAAAGCATATCAAGTTCGACGGAAATGAGCATACAACTAAGGAAGCTAAGCCAGCTCACGAGAAAGGCTATGCAGTAGATTATAATGATGCAACAGCAATTATCGAGGACGAGGATGGTAATCCTGTTTCTCAGACAATTTCTAAAGCTGACATCGAGAAGATTTATGATGAAGCTAAGATTGCGTTCAGCGGCGAAGCTATTGCAAAGGGAACACTTGCTAGAGCAGAAGCCTATACAATGGGACTTACAGAAGGCCAGTTCAGCAATACCGATGATAACTTTGTAGTAAAATTCGTTGTAAAAGATGGTTATCTCTACATTGATAGCCGCGGAGCAGATGCTTATAAGATTACTATTAGTTCTCAGGATGTTCATTCTCCATACAACGGACTTGAGCAGAGCTACACAATCCTTGCAGGCGTTAAGGATGCGACAGCAACCAATCCTGTAGCAGCAACACTTAACAAGATTGCAGAGATGGTTGATAATTTCTTCAGTCTCAAGGTTGGTGCAGAAGATGGTGAGAAGGAAGTTGTAGTTGACGGTGTTACATACGTTGTTCACAACCTTAAAGTCACAGCAACAGGTAAGGATTACAACGAGACCGGTTATGCGTTTGCATTTGAAACAGCACCTACGGTAACTCTTAAGGGTGAAGACGTAACAGGAGAATTCGATATCATTCCTTCACTTGGAAAGCTCTACATCGACAAGGTGCCTGTAACAATTACAGTTGATAACAAGACAAAAGTTCAGGGTGCAGGAGATCCTACATTTACAAGCAAGATCGAAGGCCTTCAGGGAAGCGACACACTTGCACTTGGCTATACAAGAGCAACAGGTGAGGCTCCCGGTAACTATCAGATCAATGTAACTGCTACTAAGGAGGCATTGGAAAGTGATTACAAGAACTATACATTTACTATAGTTCCAGGAACACTTACAATTACAGCTCCAGCACCTACACCTGCTCCGGATGATCCTACTCCTACACCTACACCAACACCTACACCGATACAGGATAATCCTACACCTACAGCACCAGCACCTACACCTGTAGCAACTCCTGCACCACAGGCAGTTCTCGGAGCACAGAGAGAAACAGGTAACGGCCAGGCAGTTCTCGGAGCAAGAAGAGCAAAGACTGAGGACGAGACCAACGATATGGCAAGAGTAATTGCAATCGTTATGTCAGCAGTAGCAGCAGTAATGCTCATGCTTGCAGGCAAGAAGAAAGAAGACGAAGAGGAGAGCTGATACTTAAGAGTAGTGTAAAAGTAGTTTTATGAAAGTTTAAAGATCATATTGAAAGGTCGACAAGTCGGAAATCTCCGGCCTGCCGGCCTTTCTTCTTTGTGTGCAAAAGAAAAATTTTAAGGCCATGCCATTCCTGGGGGCCATATGTAATATAATAATATTTAGAAATACTAAACATGAGGAAGACAAGTTGCTGAAGAATATTATCTTTTCACTGAAAAGAAGTGCAATTGAGAATAAAGAAGTCCTGGGACAGGTGGTTAGAAGCGGCCAGTACCTTGAGGACTGTGGTTATAATGTTAAGCTCCTGGAAGCGGAGGATGAATCCTATCCCAAGATTAAGAGCGCAGGCAAGAAGAATACACTTATAGTCTGCGACAGCGCCTCTTATGCAAAAGAGCTGACGGATAAAGGATATTACTGCATCGGCGCGATTTATAGCACCAATGCTGGGGAGAAATTCGAGGGACTTAAGTACGTATTTGAAGAAATTGAGGAAGTCGACGCAGATTCTTTTGTCAAAGCCTATCAGAGATACTCAGGCGATCCTTGGGAAGTCATAAGAACAGACAGGCTCATTATCCGTGAAACCACCGTAGATGATGTGGACGAATTCTACAGACTCTACAAAGAGCCGGAGATGACCAAATATATGGAAGGTCTTTTCGAAAATCCCGAGGACGAAAAGCGCTATCAGAAGGACTACATTGAGAAGGTCTATGGCCTCATGGGCTTTGGAGTATGGACCATTGTGAGAGCATCAGATGGCGAAGTAATCGGAAGAGCTGGTTTCTCCATAAGGAACGGTTTTGAGAACATTGAGCTGGGATTTCTTATAGGAAAAGAGTATCAGGGAAAAGGATACGCCTATGAAGCCTGCAGCGCTATTCTTGATTATGGCAGAGATGTTCTGTGCCTTGAGCAGGTTCAGGCTTTGGTCAAAAAAGAAAATGAAGTATCAATAAACCTCTGTCAAAAACTTGGTTTCGAGTGCACGGATACCGTAAAGGTTGAAGAAAATATCTATGGTCACAGCTATACTGGGGCAAGCGATGGCACCGATATCAGAGTCAGTGAGTCAAGGTACGGTGAGTATCTCAAATTTGTAAAAGAGCTGTGATCCATATTTTTTTGTTTGAAAGCAAATTTTATGGCAATTTTTAGGTTAATACTGTAATATAATAGCTGTAACAGTAGAAAATTGTAGAAATAATAGGCATAGAGAGGGAGTTCCTCTCAGAGGAGAGTGTCTATACGGAGGTAAAATGAGTTCATTAGAAATGTTCAGCCTTGTTGCGGGGTTAGTTGGTGGTCTTGCCATGTTCCTTTATGGAATGAATGTTATGAGTGGCGGACTTACCAAGATGGCCGGAGGTAAGCTTGAAAGCGTACTGGCCAAAGTAACAGAGCACGCATTTGTAGCATATCTTTTCGGAGTGGGAGTAACCGCTCTGGTTCAGTCTTCATCTGCTTCAACCGTAATGGTTGTTGGTCTTGTTAACTCAGGAATCATGACTCTCAAGCAGGCAGTAAGCGTTATCCTTGGCGCAAACCTTGGTACAACCTTCACTGCATGGCTCTTGTCTTTAAATGCAATCAGCAGTGACAACTTTATAATAAATCTGCTTAAACCGGCATCATTTACGCCTTTCCTGGCACTTATCGGTATTGCCCTTTATATGTTTGGTAAGACTGAGAAAAAGAAAAATGTAGGAACCATCCTTCTTGGCTTCTCCGTTTTGATGTTTGGTATGCAGAGCATGTCCAGTGCTGTTTCACCTCTTAAGGACGTTGAATCTTTCAAGGCAATCCTTACAACCTTCAGTAACCCGGTAATCGGATTCCTGGTAGGTATCATCTTTACAATGGTTATTCAGAGCTCCGCAGGAACCATCGGTGTACTGCAGGCCCTTTCACTTTCTGTTGGAATCAAGTACAGCATGGCAATTCCGGTAGTTATCGGTGCTGAGGTTGGTACATGTATCACAGCGATTTTGTCATCCCTCGGTGCTAACAAGAATGGTAAGAGAACCGCTCTGATGCACCTGTACTTCAACATTATCAAGGCATCAACCTTCATGATCGTGTTCTACATCCTCAATGCATTCATGCATTTTGCATTTTTGGAAGACAAGATCGGAATGGTAGGAATCGCCGGAATCCACACACTGGTTAACCTTGTGGCAACTCCGCTTATGCTGCCATTTGCTCAGGTGCTTGTTAACCTTGCTCTTAAGACAATTCCAATTGATGACAAGGAAAAGAGAGAGCAGGAAGAACAGGAAGGTCTTCGCACTCTGGACCCAAGATTCTTGTCCAACCCTCCTTTTGCGCTTGAACAGGCTCGTCAGGCTGCTATCGCAATGGCAACCATGTCCCAGGAAGCGCTTCAGAAGGCTATCGGACTTATCAATGATTACAACCAGGAAATTGCTGATGATGTAGAGTATCTTGAGAGAAAAATAGATACCTATGAGGATCAGCTTGGAACATATCTTATGAAGATAAACTCTCACCACCTTGGTGAAGAGGACAGCCATACATTATCTCTTTTGCTCCACTGCATCACTGACTATGAGCGTATCAGTGACCATGCTCTTAACATTTCTCAGAAGGCCAAGGGCATGAGTGATGGTAAAAGAACCTTCTCCCCTAAGGGACAGACTGAGATGGAGATATTTGCTTCAGCTGTTCAGGAAATCATGGGACTTGCCGTTAGCTCTTTTACCAACACAGACATTGAGCTGGCTAAGACCATCGAACCTCTTGAAGAGACCATTGATGGTATCCACATGGAGATGAAACGTCGTCACGTAAGACGTCTTCGTAAGGGCAAGTGTACAATTGAGCAGGGATTTGATTTATCCGACATCGGAACTGACTTTGAGCGTATCGCTGACCACTGCAGTAATATTGCAGTTGGTATCATCGAAGTTGACGAGGATATGTACGATGCCCACGAGTACATCGAGACCTTGAAACGTGATCAGACTGATGAATTCCAGAAGGCAGTTAAGCGTTATGAAAAGAAGTATCAGTTGCCTGCAGTAAAATTCTAAGCAATTTAGCACTTTAAAGTTGTGAAAATAAAATGTACAATTGACTGTGGAGGAGAAATCTTCCACAGTCTTTTCTTTATATACGGATTTATGGTATTATAATCTACTAAATTGATTGAAATCAAATTATGACTTAAACAGAGGTAAGAGGTTATGAATATACGAAAGCTTGGCAGATTGGACAATTTGATTGAAAGCCAGCGTGAAAAAGGCAGACTACAGGGAGCAACAATCCTTGTTGAGCATAACGGAAAAAGAGTTTACGAAAAACACTATGAGCCAGACAGAGAAGACAGCATATATAAGATTTTCAGCATGACTAAGCCGATTACTGCAATGGCAGCCATGATCCTGTACGAGAGAGGTGAGCTGGACCTTATGAGCAAGGTTTCGGATTATCTTCCGGCTTTTGCTGATTGTAAAGTGGCTTCTCCCGAGGGAATTACAAAGGCCAGAAATCCAATTATAGTCAAAGATCTTTTAAATATGACTTCAGGAATTGTGTATTCAGGGGACTTTGGCGAAGCTGAAAGATCAATGACCAAGATTTACAAGGAGGCCAAGACTCAGAGACAGTCCGGAATCCTTAGAAGTAATGTTGATGTATGCAACAAACTGGCAGAAGGATACCTTGCCTTCGAGCCGGGAACAGGCTTTAGATACGGACACTCCGCGGATATCATGGCAGGAGTTATCGAGGTAATTACAGGCAAGAAGTATTCGGATTTCCTGAAAAAAGAAATCTTTACACCTCTTAATATGGAGGATACAGATTTCAGAATAGATGAGAGCAAAGCTTTCAGACAGGCAGTTTTATATAGAAGAGATAAGTCCGGCAAGGTTGTTCGTGCTGAGGATGATGTAAAGCGCCGAATGGAAATGGAAAACCCAACAGCCATGCCTTGGTTTGAAATGGGGGGTTCAGGTCTTTATTCCACAGCCAATGACTATGCGCACTTTGCTCAGATGCTGCTTAATAAGGGCTCTTACCATGGCAAAGAGCTTATTGGTAAGAAGACTCTTAGCTTTATGACTATGCCACAGCTTAAGGAGAGTTTTCTTGATGCGTTCTGGGATGTGAACGGTGATCCGGGATATAACTACGGCAATTATTTCAGAATTCTCACAGATCCAGCCATGGCTGCTTCCAACGGAAGTGTTGGAGAATATGGCTGGGAAGGAAAGGGCGGAACTTACTTCCTGGTGGATCCAAACGAGGAACTTATCGTGATCTACATGCAGCAGATCGAGGGTGGCGTAGATTACAACTTTATCCGCGGAATCAGACAGATAGTTTACGGAGCGTGCTAATCATGAAGTTTGAATATTTGGAGAAGAAAGAGCAGGGCAAGTTTATTACAAGATATGACCTGCATTACAGAACTGAGGATGATCAGGAAAAGACCTATGAAATAATCTCAAGAAACCCTGACCTTAAGGGATTTGATGATATTCATAACAAAAAGATAGATGCAGTGGTCCTCATCATGCATGATGAGACCGGGGAAAAGATTCTTATAAACAAGGAATATAGAATGGCTCCCGGAGCCTGGGTTTACAATTTCCCGGCAGGCCTTATTGATCCCGGAGAAGAACCTGAAGAGAGCGCAAGGCGCGAACTTAAAGAAGAGACAGGCCTTGACCTGATAGCTATAGATGACTGGATTGGAGAGAGCTACAGCGCAGTGGGATTTTCTAATGAAAAGAATGTGTGCTGTGTTGGAAGAGCCACCGGTTCTTTTGCCAAGAGCTCATCTACATTGGAAGAAATAGAGCCGGGCTGGTATAGTAAGGCCCAGGTAAGAGAGCTTCTTAAAACAGAGCCTTTTGCCGCAAGAACTCAGGCATACTGCTATTTGTGGGCCAAAGAGTGATGAACTACAGTCATGTTAGATTTTTTAGATTATAGAGATTTGGATGAGAGAAGAAAGAAAAGAAGAACAAAGCCCAGTACAGAATAAGAGCCTGGGAGTATATCAGAAGCAGAGTGGGGCAGAGGAGCTTAAAAAGGGAATCATCGGCCTTAATATTTGTGAGGAATGTGGTGGCTTTTGCACAGAGAGCGTCCCTCTTATGGAAGGACTTCCTGTAAATGCTCAGGTTAGCCTTATGGAGCACTCCAAGCACGAGACTCTCAAAAAGGGAAGCTATCTCTTTAGAGAAGGTGAGAGAGTTGATTCCATCTGTATTATCAGGAAGGGCAGAATTAAGCTTTGTCGCTATGATTCTCTTGGAAGAGAGCAAATCATAACTATCCTTGCAGATCACGATATTATTTGGGAAGGTATGTTTTTGGATGGAAGTATTTATCCCTATTCTGCTGTGTGCCTTACCAACGCGTCAATCTGTCAGATACACAGAGACGATTTCATCAAGGTTGTGGATAATCCCACAGCTGCCATGAACATCATCATTCTTCTTAGTAAAAAACTGCACGACGCCAATGAAAGAAACATGCTACTTTCCACCAAGGATCCAATGGCACGTCTGGCGGGCTTTTTGATGTATAGGGTAGACAGAAGCCCTTCTGATGATATAGTATTGAAACTCGATGACATTGCGGCAAGTGTAAGCCTTCGAATGGAAACCGTAAGTAGGAAGCTTAGAGAGCTTGAGAAAATGGGACTTATCGAGAGAAGAGGCCATGGCAAGATCAAGGTCATCGACAGAGATGCACTGAGGGAGATATACGTTTCCCAGTAATTGGTTGTTTTAGGAAGAGAGTAAGGATAAATGATACAAGGAGCAATTCATTCAATAGAGACATTTGGTTCAGTTGACGGACCCGGAATCAGATTCATAGTATTTTTGAAAGGCTGCAAACTTCGTTGCAAGTATTGCCACAATGCAGATACCTGGGATCCTAAGTCAGAGGACATGAGAACACCTCAGGAGCTTCTTGATTTCGCAGAGAGATATCGCGGATATTGGGGAGAAGACGGGGGAATTACAGTCAGTGGCGGAGAGCCGCTTCTTCAGATTGATTTCCTGATAGAATTCTTCAAGATGGCCAAAGAGCGTGGCATAAATACTTGTATAGACACTGCGCTTCAGCCCTTTGATGAGGATAGAAACAGCGAATTCTTTGGTAAGTTTGAAGAACTAATGAAGTACACAGACCTTCTTTTGGTTGATATCAAGCACATTAATCGCGATGAACATATTGAACTCACAGGACTTCCAAACGATAATATCATCGCAGGAATGAAGTATTTATCAGAAATTGGCAAGCCTATCTGGATCAGACACGTACTGGTTCCCGGAATTACCGATAATGATGAGTATCTTAAACAGACAAGAGCCTTTATTGAGACTCTTAATAATGTTCAAAAGATAGAAGTGCTTCCATATCATTCTATGGGACAGCACAAGTTTGAAGCTCTTGGAATACCATATAAGCTTGTTGGTGTGGAGTCTCCAACAGCTGATAGAGTAGCTAACGCAACTGCGATCCTTCGTGGCGAAGCTTAAGAGCGTAGAGTAAGCGTATAAAAGATATGGCGAATTGATTTGTAATGGATCAATTCGCCATTTTTTATATGTGAATAATGTGTGAAAAGTAAAAAATGAATTAAAATTTGATTACAATCAAAGTTTACAATATAGCGTAATGATAATATATCCTTCGGTAGAAATAAGTGATAAATTATTAACAAGCTATGACTGCGTGTGATTGCAGTTATTATGCGTAGTTCATCACTTTTGTTATTGAGAGGAGTTTATTATTATGAACGAAGCATGGAGAGGGTTTAAAGGAACCCACTGGCTGGATGATGTAAACGTTAGAGATTTCATCCAGAACAACTACACACCATACGATGGAGATGAGAGCTTCCTTGCTGATGCTACAGATGCTACAAACAAGCTCTGGGGCAAGCTTCAGGAGCTTCAGAAGCAGGAGCGTGAAAAGGGCGGTGTCCTTGAGTGCGAGACAGAAGTTGTTTCTAGTCTTACAGCTTACGGTCCTGGATATATTGATGAGTCTATGAAGGACCTTGAGACAGTAGTAGGTCTTCAGACAGACAAGCCTCTTAAGAGAGCATTCATGCCTTACGGCGGAATCAAGATGGCTGAGGAAGCTGCTGAGACATACGGTTACAAGGTAAACGAGAAGTTCCACAAGATCTTCACAGAGTACCACAAGACACACAACCAGGCAGTATTTGATGCTTACACACCTGAGATGAGAGCTGCTAGACACAGCCACATCGTAACAGGTCTTCCAGATACATACGGACGTGGACGTATCGTAGGCGACTACAGAAGAGTTGCTCTTTACGGTATTGATTACCTCATTGCCAAGAAGCAGGAAGATTACAACAACTGCGGCGATGGCACAATGCTTGACCACATCATTCGTCAGAGAGAAGAGATCTCCGAGCAGATCAGAGCTCTTAAGGGAATGAAGGCTATGGCTGAGGTATACGGTTTCGATATTTCACAGCCAGCTAAGAACGCAAGAGAGGCTGTTCAGTGGCTTTACTTCGGATATCTTGCAGCTATCAAGACTCAGAACGGTGCTGCTATGTCAGTTGGTCGTGTATCAACATTCCTTGACATCTATATCGAGAGAGATATTAAGGAAGGAACTCTTACAGAGTCTGAGGCTCAGGAGCTCATCGACCACATGACAATGAAGTTCAGAATGGTTAAGTTTGCTCGTATTCCTTCTTACAACAACCTCTTCTCAGGTGACCCAGTATGGGCTACTCTTGAGGTTGGTGGACTTGGAATGGACGGACGTCACATGGTTACCAAGAACGACTTCAGATTCCTTCACACACTTGAGAACATGGGACCTTCACCAGAGCCTAACCTTACAGTACTTTATACTTCTAAGCTTCCAGCTACATTCAAGAAGTATGCTGCTAAGATCTCTGTTACAACATCTTCAATCCAGTACGAGAACGACGATGTTATGAGACCTATCTGGGGCGATGACTACAGCATCTGCTGCTGCGTATCTGCTACACAGACTGGTAAAGAGATGCAGTTCTTCGGAGCTAGAGCTAACCTTGCTAAGTGCCTTCTTTACGCTATCAACGGTGGTAAGGATGAGAAGTTCCTTACAAAAGATGGCAAGCACATGCAGGTAGGACCTGAGATGGCACCTATTACATCGGAGGTTCTTGATTACAACGAAGTTATGCACAAGTATGACATCATGATGGATTGGCTTGCAGGACTCTATGTAAACATCCTCAACCTTATCCAGTACATGCATGACAAGTACTACTACGAAGCAGCTGAGATGGCTCTTATCGATACAAACGTAAGACGTACATTCGCTACAGGTATCGCTGGTTTCTCACACGTTGTAGATTCACTTTCAGCTATTAAGTATGCTAAGGTTACAACTGTTCGTGATGAGTCAGGCCTTGTTGTTGATTACAAGGTTGAAGGAGACTTCCCAAGATACGGTAACGATGATGAGAGAGCAGACGAGATCGCTGTATGGCTTCTTAAGACATTCATGAAGAAGATCGAGAAGCACCACACATACCGTGATTCAGAGCCTACAACATCTATCCTTACAATCACATCAAACGTAGTTTATGGTAAGGCTACAGGTGCTACACCTGACGGAAGACCTGCTTATGCTTCATTCGCACCTGGTGCATCACCATCTTACGGTGCTGAGAAGAACGGTCTTCTTGCTTCACTTAACTCTGTTGCTAAGATTCCTTACGAGTACGCTCTCGATGGAATTTCAAATACACAGACTATGAACCCTAACGCTCTTGGCCACGACGACGAGGAGAGAGCAAACAAGCTTGTTAGCGTTCTTGATGGATACTTCAACCAGGGATCACATCACCTTAACGTTAACGTATTTGGTAAGGAGAAGCTCATCGATGCTATGGAGCATCCTGAGAAGCCTGAGTATGCTAACTTCACTATCCGTGTATCAGGATATGCTGTTAAGTTCATCAACCTTACTAAGGAGCAGCAGCTCGACGTTATCGCTCGTACATGCCACGAGGCACTTTAATTAACAAACCTATAAGTAAAATGTTATAAAAAAGGACTATGGATAATGACAATGTCACTATTCATAGTCCTCTTTATATGGTGTGATGCACGGATGCACGCCATGCATCAACAAGTGGGCAATTATTTAATTTCGAATTTCTTCCATATTAGTACTTCTTTAACACCGACACCGGCAAGAGGTCCCGGAATGGTCTCGCTGTCTCTGTGGTTACCTAGGAAGTCTCTGTCAAAAGTAATAGGAGTTCCATCCGGATTTTCAAATCTCTGCTCCGGCTCAAAAGCTTTTCCAAGAGTATCTGAGGTTATAATTCCATCGATTAAATCTCCGAGAGCCTTTCCGTAGTTGGTCTTAAGATAGAAATCACCATTCTTTTCCTTGAGTTCTACAGTAACTTTAGTCTTTTTATCTTCCAGATGATTCTTTTTCTTTTCATGCTTACATACAGTAGCCCCATTAAAGTAAGCATTTCCCTCAACCCATACAGGCAAGTGCCCGAAGTGAGCCTCGGCAAGGCCGCCCATGTCAGGGTTATGTTCAAAGTCAAACTGACTTATCCACTCTTCATATGAAGGGAAGATGTCAAAAGGCTTGGTGCCTACAACTTCATACTCTGCGTCGGCAGGAGTTTTCTTCTTGTCGGTGACAGGATGCTGCTGAATAAACACGTTATTATAGATTCTGTCGTCGCCGTGAAGTATGGTCATAAAGCCGGCGACCTCTGTCCTGTGGCGAATGTGATATGGAGTAAATCTAGGCTCTCTTTGACCGTTTACAATGCTGTCTACTCCTGAGTTTATAAGGCCGAAGCCGCCAAGGATAAGGTTGTGGATCACACCGATACCTTCACTTGGAATGATGATGGCAGTAGGTGACAATAAAATGTTGTTATCGATAAGTGTAGGACCATGACCAACTTCGATGAATACATCAGTTGAGAACATAGCTCCCGGAGCCTGCTTAAGGCCGCCGTGTCTGTAATTATCATGCATCAGGTTCTGACTTACACGAGCGCCCTGGGCTTCCCAGTCGAGCCATACACCTTCTATACAGTGATGGATATGATTTCTTCTGATAGTAACATCAATTGCAGCGTGGAGCTTGATTCCGGCGGTTTCTGCGCCTCCAAGCTGCTGAGATGTGCAGATATCGTGAATCTCACAGTCTTCTATGGTTGAGAATACTGCGCCCATTCTACCTACAATACCGGTCTGCTCACAGTGATGAACATGACAACGGCGAACAATATGATGACCAATTTTTTCTTTTAACCAGCCATGGTACTGACCTCGGCAGACAGCGTCACGCTCCATCTGTGTGGGACTCTTAACATGGTTCTTGGTAAAATACATATCATTTTCGGGATCACAGTATTTGCCAAGAGAAATTCCGCAGCATCTGCTTCCGTAAACTTCACAGTCCTCAATAATCCAGCCCTTAGCCCAGTGTGGTCCGATCATGCCGTCCTGATAGGCAGCAGGCGGAGCCCAAGTAGTAGCAGCTTTGTTGATGTTAAAGCCGCTTACAGTGATATAGTCAACGTGATTCTTGGTAGGCATGAAGACATTGCGTCTTACGCTAATTTCTACCTTCTCTTTATTTGGATCAAGGTCTTGGAAGTTTGCGTATAGAACGGTTTCACCGGTCTTCTCATCCTGCTCGGTGTACCAAAGATACTTGGCTGCATTCTGATCCCAGGCAAGAGGATCACCTTTTCCTTTTTGACATTCAGCTAAAGATGATGTTTCATACATCATGCTGTCATTAACAAAGACAGAGCCGGTATGTCTGATGATTGGTGAGAAATACCAGTCTCCGTAGACTCTTTCGATGTAAGGATTATAGTTTCCAAACATGCTGTTGGAAACTCTTGCTGTCCAGGTTGAGCCCTTAACCTTTTTCCAGCCGTTTACAACTTCAGCGCCGGTGATAACAGCTCCAAGGGGCTCTTCTGAGCGATAAACGATAGGAGCATCCTTGGTTCCTGCATTGACCGGAATAACATGCTCTCTGTAAACTCCGGGTTTAACAACAATTTCATCTCCAGGGACAGCAATTTTGGCAGCGTCATTAATATGCTTAAATGGGCGCTCTATACTGCCGTCACCGTCTCTGAAAGACTTTGCATCAACGTAATAAATCATACCTTTCCCCTCTGCATTAAATGCACAATAAAAGCCGATTTGGTTGAACGTTAAACATAAATATTTATTATAATATGTGTTTCAATAATAGTTTACAAGGTCAATTTGCACAAAACTTTGAAAAATAGTTTGTGTTTAATAGACAAATTATCAAAAGATGTTGACAATTCTTTTTGGCAAAGGTTATATTTATGGTGTGTTTAACGATTTACCAACACAAAACTGACACTTAGGAGTAGAGATGGTAACCCTGAAGGAAATTGCGGAAATCTGTAATGTTTCCGCGACAACAGTGTCCAACGTTATCAACGGCAAAGCCAAGACTAGCGAAGCGACCAAAAAGAGAATAATGGATGTTGTCAGGGAAACTGGTTACAATCCCAATTACATGGCCAAGGGCCTTCGTATTAAGCGGACCAGGACCATTGCCATCATCGCCGAAGATTTGGCTCAGTTTACTTCACCGCCCATAATAGAAAACATTATGGCTTACTGTGAGGAACGTCATTATCGGGCAACAGTCTATAATCTGCGTCTATATGACAGATGGGCAGACACCTGGTACAACAATGAAGACGAGTATCAGTCGGTATTTGATCCGGTTTTACGAGATGTGTTATCTGCTCAGGTTGACGGAATAATCTACCTGGCCGGACACTGCAGAGTAATTAAGTCATTTGGGGATGACTTCCAGCTTCCTGTAGTTATGTGCTATGCACTTTCCGATTCGCCAAAGATTCCGTCTGTTGTGATAGATGACGAGAACAGCTCCTGGGAGATGGTTACTCATCTTTTAAAGGCAGGCCATAAGCGAATAGGATTTGTCGGCGGCCGTGTTGAGAATACACACACCATTGAAAGACTTAAAGGGTATCAGAGAGCTCTTTATGAAAACGGAATACTGTTTGATCCAAGCCTTGTTTACTACGGTAACTGGGACAGACAGTCCGGATTTGAAGGAGCACAAAAGCTCCTTACCCAAGGGGTTACAGCTATATTTGCAATTTCAGACAGAATGGCCGGTGGGGTATATGACTATCTGTATGAACAGGGGATTGCGGTAAAAGAAAAAATAGCTGTAGCGGGATTCGATAATGAATCCATATCACAATTTTTCAGACCGGCACTTACAACAACGCAGTTGCCGCTGGCTGAGATTGGCAAGAAGAGCGCGGAACTGATTCTAAACTGCTTAGAGAACAAAGATGGGGAAAAGATAAGCCGTTTGGAACCATATGTAATAAAGATTCCGTGTGCTTTACAAAACAGACAATCTGTTTAAAGGTATTTTTTTACTGGTTTGGTTTATCGTTAAACCAAAAGGAGGAGTAAGGGGTGACAAAGAAAAAGGTTTATTCATTCAAGCTATTCTTAATGGTTCTGCCATTCATTGTTCTGGTTTTATTATTCTGTTATTACCCACTTTATGGATGGATGTATGCATTTTATGATTACAAACCGCCGAAGGCTTTGGCTAATTGCCCATTTGTAGGCTTTAAGTGGTTTACATCACTTATCAGCAGTCAGACCAAGATTAATCAGATAGTTCAGGTGCTTAAAAACACCTTTGCTATGAGTGGAATTACTCTTGGAACTAGCTGGCTCCCAATGCTGTTTGCAGTATTTCTCAATGAGATAAGAGGCGTTAAGTTCCGTAAGTTCGTACAGACAGTAACCACTCTTCCTAACTTCGTAAGCTGGGTAATGGTTTATTCCATAGCATTTGCCCTCTTCAACAGTACAGGAATGATGAATTCTCTGCTTATGAAATTCGGAATGATTGAGCAGCCGATTCTTTTCCTGCAGCAGTCTGAGCACGTTTGGTTTACACAGTGGTTGTGGCTTACCTGGAAAAACCTTGGCTGGGCAGCAATCATGTACATCGCAGCAATTTCAAGTATTGATGACGAGCTTTTGCAGGCAGCAAGAGTTGACGGTGCCAACAGAATGCAGATCATATGGCACATTACAATACCAAGTCTTTTACCTACATATTTCGTTCTTCTGGTAATCAACGTAGCAAACTTCCTTAACAACGGAATGGAGCAGTACTACGTATTCCAGAACGCTTTCAATAAAGAGTTTATCCAGGTTCTTGACCTTTATGTTTATAACATGGCCATGGGTAGTGGCGGATACTCAGTTTCAGTTGCAATCAGTATGCTTAAGAGTCTTGTCAGCGTAGTCCTTCTGATCATTGTTAATGGGGCTTCCAAGGCAATAAGAGGAGAGAGTATCCTATGATTCTGAGAAAAGATTTAGAGTCCCCATTATCGGAGAGAATATTGGAGAAAAAAGCCATGAGTAAAGAGAAAGAGCAAAAAACGAAAATAAAGGTTAGTGCCGGGGATCGCACATTGGAAATCATATGCTACATCATCTTTTCAATAGCAGCGTTTCTGTGCTTGTATCCTTTTTACTACATCATTATTAATACAATCAGTGCCAACGACTTAAGTGCCAAGGGAGATATCCTTTTCTGGCCAAAGGGAATTCATTTCCACAACTATATGTCAGCCTTCAGAATAGATGGACTGTTCAACGCACTTAAGATTTCACTTATGAGAACAACCCTTGGAACTGCATTCACAGTTTTTGCATCAGCATATCTGGGATTTATGTTTACTCAGGAAAAAATGTGGATGAGGAAATTCTGGTACAGGCTTATCGTAGCAACAATGTATTTCAACGCCGGAATTATTCCATGGTTCCTGGTTATGAAGACAATGCACCTTACCAATAATTTCTGGGGCTACATTTTGCCGGCTATCGTATCACCCTTCAACCTGATCCTCACCAAGACCTTCGTTGAATCGGTGCCAAAAGAGCTGCAGGAAGCCGCAGAAATGGATGGAGCAGGCGTACTTACAGTATTCTTCAGAGTTATTATTCCTGTTATCAAGCCAATCATGGCTACTGTTGCTATCTTCTCAGCAGTAAGCCAGTGGAACGCTTTCCAGGATACATTGCTTCTTATGACAGATACTAAGCTTTATCCACTTCAGTTCGTATTGTATCAGTATCTGAATCAGGCAAGTTCACTGGCATCCCTGGCCCAGAGTACAACAAGTACTTCGTCACTGGCGGCAGCTGCTGCAACCAGCCAGACCACAACCAGTGTTCGTATGACAATTACGGTTATCGTTGTACTGCCTATTATGCTCGTTTACCCGATCTTCCAGAAATACTTTGTAAAGGGTATTATGATCGGCGCAGTAAAAGGCTAAGTTAGTAACTTCCATAAAGGAAGAGGTTTTTATAAAAAAGGAGGAATGAAAATGAAGTTTAAGAAAATGGCTTCTCTGGCACTTTCAACGCTGATGGCAGCTTCAATGCTTGCAGGCTGTGGCGATACAGCGCCAGCAAGCACAGGCGGTGCTCAGACTGAGAACAAGACTGAGACAGCAACAACCACAGAAAGTGGTGGGGAAACAGCAGCTGCACCTGCAGAGGCTGACCATAGCACAGAGTACACTGTAGATTTCTACAATGTAGCTGCTAACTTCCAGGGCGTTCAGTCCGGATGGTATGGAAAGATCGTAAAAGACAAATTCAACATGGACATCAACATCATCGCACCTCAGGTTTCAGGTGATGGCGCAGCTCTTTATCAGACACGTTGCGCAGCAGGTAACCTTGGTGATCTCATTATCCTTGATAATGCAGATATGCAGGAATGTATCGAGACTGGTCTTATCCACGATCTTACAGATGTTATCGAGCAGTATCCTAACCTTGCAAAGTACATGTCACAGATTAAGCAGTTCAACTCAATGATGGGCGATGGCACCAAGATCTATGCTATTCCTCTTGAGATGAACAACAACGGACCTACAGCTTATAAGCAGCTTCACGTATATTCATATCCTCGTATGGGATGGGATATGTACAACGAAGTAGGTGCTCCTGAGCTTAAGAATCTTGATGACCTTCTTAACTGCCTTGCAGATATCCAGAAGGCTCATCCTACAAACGACAAGGGTGACCCAGCTTACGCTATCAGCCTTTGGAAGGACTGGGATAGCCAGTTCATGGAGAACGTAGCTCAGCTTACAAAGTGGTACGGACAGGAAGTTAACGGATCAGTTCTTATCGGAACAGACAACTCAATCGCACCTCTTACAGACAAGGCTGGCGCATACTACAAGATGCTTAACTTCTTCTACAAAGCTAACCAGATGGGTCTTGTAGATCCTGACTCAGCTACTCAGGATTGGAACTCAATCGTATCCAAGATGCAGGATAAGAGAGTTTACCTGTACTGGTACAGCTGGCAGTATGGATTCTGGAATTCTCCAGCAAGAGGAAATGAAGGAACTAACTACGTAGAGATTCCTGTAGCAGATACAAACCTTTATCAGACATCAGATACATACTATGGTGACGGACGTGTTCTTGCAATCGGTTCACAGGTTTCAGATGAGAACTTCGCAAGACTTATGGAGTTCCTTGACTGGTATGCTTCTCCAGAGGGTGTTCAGATTCAGCACGCTGGTACAGAAGGTCTTACATACACAGTAGAGAACGGCAAGTACACACTTACAGAAGATGGTCTCAACAGATTCTCAGCAGAAGTTGCTGTTCCTGAAGAGATGGGCGGCGGAAACTGGAACGATGGTAACAACCAGATCAACCAGTGGATCGTAGCTTCTTGTGATATTAACCCTGATACAGGCGAACCATATGCATCAGATATGTGGTCAACAACAATCGAGATGAACCAGACAAAGACAACTAAGGAATGGTCAGAGAAGTTTGGTGCAGCAGACGATGTTGAGTACCTCAATAAGAACAACATGATGACAGTAGTTCCTAGTATCAACATGGCTCTTGCAATCGATTCTACAGACATCAGCCTTATCCGTAAGCAGTGCGGCGATATCATCAAGGATTCTTCCTGGAGAATGGTATTTGCTAAGGATGACGCAGATTTCGATGCTCAGTGGGAAGCTATGGTAGCAGAGCTTGAGGGTCTTGGCTGGAGCGATCTTGTAGCATTCGATACAGAGAAGTATCAGCCAATGCTTGATGCTAGAAAAGCAGCTCAGTAATTATAAGTAAATTATTAAATTTTTATGCAGGGCAGCGCCAGTGGCGCTGCCTTGTTTACTTTTACCAATATGGGTGTTAGAGTGAAAATTGAACACAATTATTTTGAATGATAAGGAAACATCCATGGGAAAAAAGTCTGTTACCGATATGACTCAGGGCAATGAAATAGCCCTTTTGATCAAATTTACAATTCCAATGCTTCTTGGAAATCTTTTCCAACAGTTTTATAACCTGGCAGATACTATCATCGTCGGACAGTTCGGTGGTGAGTATGGCCTGGCTTCTATTGGCGCGGTTGGTAGTGTGAATTTCCTTTTCTTTTCTCTGTGCCTTGGAATGGGAGCTGGAGTAGGAATCATGATTTCCCAGAACTTTGGTGCCGGAAAAGATGACTATGTTAAAAAGATAGTTGGAAATGCCATCTATATCACACTGGTGGCAGGAATTCTCATGAGTATAGTAAGTGTTGTGTTTGCCAGACCTATCCTCACAATAATGGATACCCCTGAGGAATGTATGGCAGATGCCCTTTTATATATGAGAATAGTGTGTGGTGCCACCTTCCTGGTTGCGGCTTATAACATGATATCTTCCATATTGAGGGCCCTGGGAGACAGCAAAACACCATTGATTTTCCTGGTGGTGGCATGCGTGATAAATATTGCCCTGGATCTTATTACAGTAGTAGGACTTCACTGGGGAGTTGCCGGTGCGGCCATTGCTACAGTCTTTTCCCAGACGATTGCCATGGTGGGCTCAATTGCTGTCGGAGTTAAAAAGAATCCGTATCTGCAGCTTAGTAAGAGGCATAAAGAGCTTAATACGGATATTGTTGATAAGGCTATAAGGCTTGGTATTCCGCTGGCTCTACAGAATGCCCTGATTGCCTTCTCCTGTGTAGCACTTCAGAGAGTTGTTAACAGCTTTGGAAGTAATGTAATGGCGGCCTACACCGCTACAGGACGAGTTGAACAGCTGGTTCAGCAGCCATTTGGTTCTCTTGGAACTGCAGTTTCAACTTTTGCCGGACAGAATGCAGGTGCCAAGAAACTTGACAGGGTAAAGAGCGGATGTATCAAGAGTGTACTTCTTGTGGCAATATTCAGTGCAATAATGCTGGTTGTGATGTTCTCCTTCGGAGAGACAATCATCGGATTCTTTACACCTAATCAGGAAGCCATCAGAATTGGCGCCATAGGTCTTCGTATAACCGGTATGTTCTATTTCTTCCTGGGACTTATCTATGTCTTTAGAGGAATGCTTAACGGCGTTGGAGATGCGGCCTTTGCTCTTATAAACGGAATCATAGAGGTTGTGGGACGTATAGGATTTGCAGCGATTCTTATGGCAATTCCCGGAGTCGGCCTGTGGGGATGCTGGTATACAAACGGTCTTACTTGGGCAATTACCGGAATAGGTTGTGTTATCAGGTATATGAGAGGTAAGTGGAGAAAAAAGGTGTTTGTATAATAACAATATTTGTATGGTAGTACGTACAATATAGATGTATCATAGAAGAAGATAATTTTCTTACGGAGGGAACAAAATGGGGACTAATCAAAACACAAAATTATTTTCTGCGCTAAGTTACATTGGATGGATTGGCTGGGTCATTAGTTTTGTTCTTAGAGACAAAGAGGATGAGATAGTCAAGTTCCATCTTAATCAGTCTATGGTATTGCATATAGCAGCGATAATTATAGGTGTTCTTGCACGGCTCCACGGAATATTTGTGGTGATCGCGGGACTTGGGGGACTGGCTTTATTCTTCTACATTGTTTTTGGCATTGTGAGAGCAATTCAGCTAAGCACAGAGCCACTTCCACTTATCGGCGACATTAGACTGGTAAAATAAAATTGCATTATTGTATACAAAATGCTTGACATGTTTTTTTATTTGCTTTAGAATTCATAAACATAAAGACAAGGGCGTCTTAGAGATAACTCTCTAAGGCGCTTTTTGCTTATATATGTATTTGCATGCAGTCCGCGGTGTGTGTGAGTACATGAAAAATCTTCATAGCTTTACTTATTTGGTGATGCAATGGCGCATTAGACTACAGGGGTGTGTAGTGGGCTGTTGCATCTTTTTTATTACCAACAATGCGGAGAGGAGAACATGTATGAGTGAAGAAATCTTAAGTGCAATAGATAGTAGCGTGTTTGGCGTGTGGTTCCTTATCGGAGCTGCATTGGTATTCTGGATGCAGGCCGGCTTTGCAATGTGTGAGGCCGGTTTTACCAGAGCCAAGAATACAGGAAATATCATAATGAAGAACCTTATGGATTTCTGTATTGGTACTGTAGTTTTTATTCTTATCGGTTTTGGCCTGTTACTTGGGGAAGATCTTGCAGGCGTTATCGGTAAGCCGGGATTTGATATCTTTACAAGTTATGCAAACTTCGACTGGTCAAATTTCGTATTTAACCTTGTGTTCTGTGCAACAACAGCAACAATCGTTTCCGGATCAATGGCTGAGAGAACAAAATTCATTTCCTATTGTGTGTACTCGGCAGTTATTTCAGCAATCATTTATCCTATTGAGGCTCACTGGACATGGGGCGGTGGTTTCCTTTCACAGATTGGTTTCCACGATTTCGCAGGTTCAACCTGTATTCACATGGTAGGTGGTATCTCAGCTCTTATCGGAGCAGCATTCCTTGGACCACGTATCGGTAAGTTCGAAAAAGATAAGTCAGGAAAAGTAACAAAGGTAAATGCTTTCCCAGGACACAATCTTGTAGCTGCAGCTCTTGGTGTATTCATTCTCTGGCTTGGCTGGTATGGATTTAACGGAGCAGCTTGTACATCAATCGATCAGCTTGGATCAGTATTTGTAACAACAACAATCGCACCTGCACTTGCAACTGTAACCTGTATGATCTTTACCTGGGTTAAGTATGGTAAGCCTGATGTTTCAATGTGTCTTAACGCTTCCCTGGCAGGTCTTGTAGCTATCACAGCTCCTTGCGATGTAACAGATGCATTTGGCGCCATCGTAATCGGTATTGTAGCAGGCCTTCTTGTTTGCTTCGGTGTATGGTTCCTTGATTACAAGCTTCACGTTGATGATCCTGTTGGTGCTGTTGCAGTTCACTGCCTCAATGGTATTTGGGGAACAATTGCGGTAGGTCTTTTTGCAACAAATACAGCTCCCGGATATAGCATCGTAGATGCTTCAGGAAATGAGATGATAGGTCTTTTCTACGGCGGCGGCTTTAAGCTTCTTGGAATTCAGATTCTTGGTTTTGCAGCTGTAGCAGCTTGGACAGCAGTTACTATTTCAATCACATTCCTTGCTATCAAGGCAACACTTGGCCTTCGTGTAACAGAAGAGGAAGAGATCCTTGGTCTTGATTCTACAGAGCATGGCCTTGCAAGTGCATATTCAGGATTTGCCATCATGGATGTATCAAATACACTTCAGATGTCAGTCAACGAAAATACAGATCTTGGTGTCAGCGAATACGACGAAGCATCAGTATTCCAGAAGAATGCAGCAGTTCCTGTTGTATCTGCACCTGTTCATACAGAATCCGGTATTCATAAAGTTGTTATTATCACTAAGTTATCCCGCTACGACAAGCTTAGACGTGCAATGAACGACCTTGGCGTAACCGGAATGACTGTTACTCAAGTCATGGGATGTGGCGTCCAGAAAGGTTCTGGCGAAATGTATCGTGGAGTCGAGATGGATGCCACTCTCCTTCCCAAGATCAAGCTTGAGGTTGTTGTTAGTAAAATCCCGGTTGAGGATGTTATCGAAGCTGCCAAGAAGACCCTTTATACAGGTCATATCGGAGATGGTAAGATTTTCGTTTACTCTCTCGACAACGTAGTTAAGATCCGTACCGGAGAAGAAGGCGCTCTTGCACTTGCAGACGTCGAATAAACAATAGTTTTTGGAGGAAGTTATGTGCGCAATACTTACATACGCAAGGGAAGATTTATCCCGGGAGTTCTTTGAAGAAATGCTATCAAAGACCATATCAAGGGGCCCTGACATGTCAAGGATCCAGAAAGTAGGATGTGGATGGATGGGATTTAACCGTCTGTCTATCATGGGGCTTAATGAAGCAGGAATGCAGCCCTTTAATCATAATGGTAATACGGTGGTATGTAACGGAGAGCTTTACGGATTTCATGATTTAAAAAAATACTTAGAATCCCTTGGATACAGCTTCCAGAGCGAAAGTGATTGCGAAATATTGCTTCCTTTATATGAGATATTAGGAACCAAAATGTTCGGATTTCTTGATGCTGAATATGCCTGTGTTATCTATGACAAGAAAAAGAACTCATTTATAGCAGCAAGAGATCCAATCGGAATCAGACCCCTCTATTACGGCTATGATGCAGAAGGACACATCATATTCGCATCTGAACCTAAAAACCTGGTGGGAGCTTGTGATAAGATAATGCCTTTCCCACCAGGGCATTTCTATGAGGATGGTAAGTTTGTCTGCTATAGAGATATGACAAAGAGTAAGGTGAAAGAGTGTAGAGAAACACTCGCCGATGATTCCTTAGAAGTCATAGTTGAAAACATTCATGACAAGCTTTTTACCGGTATCCAGAAACGACTTGATGCGGATGCGCCTGTGGGATTTCTTTTATCAGGTGGTCTTGATTCATCCCTTGTCTGCGGCGTAGCGGCAAAGCTTTCCGATAAGCCAATAGAAACCTTTGCAATCGGAATGGACATAGATGCCATTGATCTTAAGTATGCAAGAGAGGTTGCTGATTACATACATAGCAATCATCACGAAGTAATCATTACAAAAGACGATGTCATTGGAGCTTTGGAGCCTGTTATTGCAGCACTTGGAACCTACGACATCACAACAATAAGAGCATCAATCGGAATGTACTTGCTCTGCAAGTGGATACATGAGAACACAGATATCAAGGTTGTTCTTACCGGTGAGATTTCAGATGAGCTCTTTGGTTACAAGTACACAGACTTTGCACCAAGCGCCGAGGCTTTCCAGGAAGAAGCAGAAAAGCGTATCAGAGAAATTCACATGTACGATGTACTTCGTGCAGACAGATGCATAAGTGTTAACTCACTGGAAGCAAGAGTTCCATTCGGAGATCTGGATTTTGTGGATTATGTAATGGGAATTGATCCTGAAAAGAAATTAAATACCTATGGTATTGGTAAATTTCTTTTACGAAAAGCCTTTGAAAAGGATGAAGTTATTCCACATTCGATCCTAATGAGAGAAAAGGCAGCATTTTCAGATGCCGTGGGGCATTCTCTCAGAGATGACCTTATGGAATATGCAGATAGTAAATATACTTATGCAGAGTATGAAACTACTAAAAAGAAATATGAACATGCAACTCCATTTACTAAGGAGTCACTGTTATACAGAGAAATATTTGAAAAATACTATCCGGGCCAGTCAGATATGGTTATTGATTTCTGGATGCCTAACAAGAGCTGGAAGGGCTGCAATGTAACAGATCCTTCAGCAAGAGTTTTATCGAATTATGGAGCCAGCGGTCAGTAAAGGCTCATAAATAAAAGAAAAACGGAGGAGAGTGGCAATGATCGAAGCGAGCAAATTAACAACAGAATTTGGAAGTCTAGTATTTAACGACAAGATTATGAAGGAACGCCTTCCCAAGGATATCTACAAGGCAGTTCATAAGACAATTGAAAAAGGAACACATCTTGAGCTGGATGTAGCTAACTGTGTAGCAGCAACCATGAAGGAGTGGGCAATCGAGAACGGTGCTACACACTTCACACACTGGTTCCAGCCAATGACAGGTCTTACAGCTGAAAAGCACGACAGTTTCATTTCTCCAACAGAGGATGGCAAGATCATCATGGAGTTCTCAGGAAAAGAGCTGGTTAAGGGCGAACCTGATGCATCAAGCTTCCCAAGTGGTGGTCTTCGTGCAACATTCGAAGCTAGAGGTTATACAGCATGGGATCCTTCATCACCTGCATTCATCAAGGATGGTTCCCTTTACATTCCAACAGCTTTCTGCTCATACGGCGGAGAAGCTCTTGATAAGAAGACTCCACTTCTTCGTTCAATGGAGGCTCTTTCAAATGAAGCGGTTAAGATGATGCGTCTTCTTGGATATGAGGATGTTAACCGCGTAAATACTACAATCGGTTCAGAACAGGAATATTTCCTTATCGACAAGGATTTCTATAAGAAGAGGAAAGATTTGCTTCTTACAGGCAGAACACTTATCGGTGCTCCAGCCAGCAAGGGTCAGGAAATGGAAGATCACTACTTCGGAGTTATTAAGCCTAAGGTATCTGCATACATGCATGACCTTGATGAAGAGCTCTGGAAGCTTGGAATCCCTGCTAAGACCAAGCACAACGAGGTTGCACCTTCTCAGCACGAGCTGGCTCCTGTATTTGAGACAGCAAACATCGCTGTAGATCACAACCAGCTCACAATGGAAGTTATGAAGAAGGTTGCTGACAAGCACAACTATGCATGTCTTCTTCACGAGAAGCCATTTGAGGGAGTTAACGGATCTGGTAAGCACAATAACTGGTCAATCTGCACAGATACAGGAATCAACCTTCTTGATCCAGGTAAGAACCCAGGCGAGAACATTCCTTTTCTTGTCTTTCTTATGTCTGTTATCGCAGCAGTTGATGAGTATGCACCAATCCTCAGACTTTCAGTAGCATCTGCCGGAAACGACCACAGACTTGGAGGAAACGAGGCACCTCCAGCAATCATCTCTATCTTCGTTGGTGATGAGCTTGCAGAAGTACTCAAGGCTGTTGAAGCCGGAGAAGCTTACAAGGCAGCAGGCAAGTCTCAGATGACAATGGGAGCAACAGTACTTCCACACTTCACCAAGGACAACACAGACAGAAACAGAACATCACCTTTTGCTTTCACTGGTAACAAGTTCGAGTTCAGAATGCCTGGTTCATCAGTTTCTGTTGCTAACGCTAATATCGTTCTCAACACTGCAGTTGCAGAAGAAGTAGCAAAGCTCTATGCAAAGCTTTCAGCATACAGCGGAGATGAGCTTAAAGAGAAAGTTAAGGAAGTTCTTAAAGAGACACTTCTTGCACATAAGAGAGTTCTTTTCAACGGAAACGGATATACAGACGAGTGGGTTGAGGAAGCTGCTAAGAGAGGCCTTCCAAACCTTAAGGCTCTTCCAGATTGCATGCCATACTGGATCAGCGATGAGTCAATAGATCTTTTCACAAGACACGGTATCTTCACCAAGGAAGAGATTTACTCAAGATATGAGATCCTCCTTGAGAACTATTCTAAGTCAATTCATATTGAGTCTCTCACAATGCAGGAGATGATCAGAAAAGACTTAACAGAAGGTCTTGTAGCATATGAAAAAGATCTGTCAAAAGAGATTGTTCAGAAAAAGAGCCTTCTCGATGGAGACTGCTGTGCACTTGAGCTGGGAGTTCTTAAGTCTCTTGATAAGTCCAGCGCAGAGATGGACAAGGCACTTTCAAAGCTCTTCGAGGATACCAAGAAGGCAGAGGGCATGACAGAAGCTCTTGAGACAGCAAGCTACTATGAGAGCACAGTCCTTGCAGATATGGATGAGCTTAGAAAGTACGCTGATGAGGCAGAGGCACTTATTCCAGAGAAGTACCTTAGCTATCCAACATACGGAGAGATGCTGTTCTCACTTAGATAAGAGGACGCCCCACACAGCAATGTGTGGGGCGTAAAGTTATAGGGAAGGAGATATACCCATATGGACCAGTGGAATAATGACAGAGACGCCTGCGGAATAGGCGCCGTAATTAACATAGATGGAAATGCCGATAACAAGGTTCTTGACGATGCACTTAGTATTGTTGAGAAGCTTGAACATCGTGCTGGTAAAGACGCCACAGGCAAAGTCGGTGATGGCGTTGGTATTTTGGTGCAGATTTCTCACAAGTTCTTTAAAAAAGAAGCTGAGAAGTCAGGAATGAAGCTTAAAAGTGCTGGTGATTACGGCATTGGAATGTTCTTTTTGCCACAGGATTCTATGAAGAGAATGTTTGCAAAAAGGCTTCTGGAAGTTATCGCCCAGAAAGAGAACATGAAGGTTCTTGGCTGGAGAGATGTGCCAACACATCCTGAAATCCTGGGACGGGTAGCAGTAGATTGCATGCCCTATATTGCTCAGTGCTTTATAGAAAGACCATCCAATGTTCAGCGCGGAGTAGAATTTGACAGACGACTTTATTGCCTTAGGAGAGAGTATGAGAAATCTTCTGAGGATACTTATATTTGCTCTTTTTCGTCCAGAACCATCGTGTATAAAGGAATGTTCCTTGTAGGACAGCTCCGTAATTTCTACGAGGATCTTCTTTCTCCTGATTATGTTACGGCTATTGCTATGGTTCATAGCCGCTTTTCTACTAATACAACACCATCATGGCAGAGGGCTCATCCATACAGAATGATCGCTCATAATGGTGAGATCAATACAATCCGTGGTAACAGCGACAGAATGCTTGCCCGTGAAGAGACCATGTCATCGGATGTTCTTGGTGAGGATCTAGCCAAGGTCTATCCTGTAATTGCATCTTCCGGATCAGACTCTGCAATGCTTGATAATACGCTGGAATTTCTGTATATGAACGGTATGGATCTTCCTCTTGCTATGATGCTCACAATTCCTGAACCCTGGAAGCACAATGATTTCATGGCCCAGGACAGGAAAGATTTTTACCACTATTATGCAACTATGATGGAGCCATGGGACGGTCCCGCAGCAGTTCTTTTCACAGATGGAGAGGTATTCGGTGCTACCCTTGATAGAAACGGACTGCGTCCATCAAGATATTATGTCACCAAGGATAACAGACTCATTCTCTCTTCTGAGGTGGGTGTCCTTGATATTCCCGAAGAAAACATTGATAAGAAATCCCGCCTGTCACCTGGACATATGCTCCTTGTAGACACCAAAGAGGGACGAATCATCTCTGATGAAGAATGTAAGGATAAGTATTCCAAGGCAAGCCCTTATGGTGAGTGGCTTGATAGATATCTTTTGCACCTTCATCACCTTAATATTCCCAACAAAAAGATTCCTACAAATAGCCAGGAGATGAGAGATAAGCTCTATAAAGTATTTGGCTATTCTTATGAGGATGTTAAGAATCAGATCATGCCTATGGCTACAAATGGCATAGAGCCTACAGTTTCTATGGGTACTGACGTGCCGCTGGCTATGCTTTCCATGCATCATCAGCCACTGTTTTGCTATTTCAAGCAGCTCTTTGCCCAGGTTACCAATCCTCCTATTGATTCCCTCAGGGAGAAGGTTGTTACCGATACCACAGTGTACATCGGATCTGATGGAAATCTGTTAAAAGAAAAGAGTGATAACTGTCGAGTTCTGGAGATCAATAATCCTATCCTCACAGGCGTTGACCTGATGAAGATTGAGGCCCTTGATCAGCCTGGATTTAAGGTTAGAAAGATTTCTCTTTTGTATTATAAAAATACTCCTGTTGAAAGAGCATTGGAGCAGCTTGACGTGTCTGTTGACAGGGCTGTTGCTGACGGAGTAAACATCATCATCTTGTCAGACAGGGGAGTTGATGAAAACCACATGCCAATACCATCTCTTCTTGCTGTATCTTCAGTTGAGCAGCATCTGGTTAGAACCAAGAGACGTACTGCGGTTTCTCTTATTCTTGAAAGTGGTGAGCCAAGGGATGTTCATCAGATTGCTACTCTTCTTGGTTTTGGTGCAAGAGCTATTCACCCTTACCTTGCACAGGAGTGTATCGCAGAACTCATAGATATCGGAATCCTTGATAAGGACTATCACACAGCAATTGCTGATTATAATAAGGCACTTCTTGGAGGTGTTGTTAAGATTGCGGCTAAGATGGGTATTTCAACACTTCAGTCCTATCAGTCAGCAAGAATCTTTGAAGCAATCGGTTTGTCAAAAGAGCTGGTGGATAAGTACTTTACCGGAACAACCAGCCGAGTAGGCGGAATCGGAATTGCAGAGATCGGCCAGGACGTAGAGTTTAGGCATAATAGAGCATTTGATCCTCTGGGACTTTCAACAGATACTACCCTTGATTCTATCGGCTTCCATTCACTTAGAAGCGGTGAGGACAAGGAAGATCATATGTACAGCCCTAAGACTATTGTTACTCTTCAGAGAGCAGTCAGAGAGGGCGACTACGAGAGATTTAAAGAGTACAGTCAGATGGTGGATGATGAGGACAGACCTCATACCTTGAGAGCTCTTTTGTCATTTGTTCCTGCAGATAAGCCGGTGCCAATTGAGGAAGTTGAAAGCGAAGAGGAAATCGTAAAGCGTTTCCAGACAGGAGCAATGAGCTACGGCTCTCTTTCCAAGGAGGCCCATGAGACTCTTGCCATAGCTATGAACAGACTTGGAGGCAAGTCTAATACCGGAGAAGGCGGCGAGGATATTGCCCGCTTTGGAACAGAGAGAAACAGTGCAGTTAAGCAGGTGGCATCAGGAAGATTCGGTGTAACAAGCCAGTATTTGCAGTCTGCAAAAGAAATCCAGATCAAGATGGCTCAGGGAGCTAAGCCCGGTGAGGGCGGACATCTTCCAGGCAAAAAGGTATATCCATGGGTTGCAAGTACTCGTTACTCAACTCCAGGCGTAGCCCTTATTTCACCGCCACCTCACCATGATATCTATTCAATTGAGGATCTGGCGCAGCTTATTTATGACCTTAAAAATGCCAATGATAAGGCAAGAATATCAGTTAAGCTGGTTTCAGAAGCAGGTGTAGGCACTATTGCATCAGGTGTTGCCAAGGCAGGCGCACAGGTAATTTTGGTGTCGGGATATGACGGAGGAACAGGTGCAGCTCCTTCTTCATCAGTTCATCACGCTGGACTTCCGTGGGAACTTGGTGTGAGTGAAGCGCATCAGTCACTTCTTGATAACGGCCTTAGAAGTCGTGTTGTACTTGAAACAGATGGTAAACTCATGACAGGTAGAGATGTTGCTATTGCAGCCCTTCTTGGAGCAGAGGAGTTTGGATTTGCTACCGCTCCCCTTGTATGCATGGGATGTATGATGATGCGTGTCTGCAATAAGGATACTTGCCCTGTTGGTATCGCAACTCAGAATGAGGAACTTAGAAAGCGCTTTAAGGGTAAGCCAGAGCATGTTATGAATTTCATGCTCTTTGTGGCAAGACAGCTTCGTGAGATCATGAGTCAGCTTGGCTTTAGAACCGTAGAGGAGATGGTAGGAAGAACAGATAAGCTTGCCATGAGAACCTACGGCGGAAGTGATATGGATATCAAAAAGCGCAAGGAGGCAGCAGATCTTAGCCGTATCCTTGACAGAGCTTACGTTGACAGGAAAGATAACCACTTTGATCCTAAGGAAGTTTATAACTTTGGTCTTGAGAAGACACTGGATTCAAAGGTGCTGATTCCTGCGTATGAGAAAAACAAAGATAAGTTGGGCATGCAGATTTATACAGGAAAGCAAGCAGGTAAGACGAAGGATGCTCAAGCTGACAACAGGCTGCTTGTAAAAGTAGATGTGTCCAGTACCGACAGAAGTTTTGGAACTCTCCTGGGAAGCAGAGTAACAGCTGATTACCAGAATACTCTTGCAGAAGATAGTATTGTTGTAGAAGCTCAGGGTGGTGGTGGCCAGTCCTTTGGTGCATTCCTTCCTAAGGGCGTTACAATTAGACTTTATGGCGATGCCAACGACGGTTTTGGAAAGGGCTTGTCAGGAGGTAAAGTAGTTGTAAGACCTTCTGAGAAAGCAACTTTCAAGGCCCATGAGAATATCATAATAGGTAACGTTGCTCTGTACGGTGCAACTGCAGGTAAGGCTTATGTTTGCGGCGTTGCAGGTGAGAGATTCTGCGTACGAAACTCCGGTGCCGTTGCTGTAGCAGAAGGCTGCGGCGATCACGGCCTTGAGTACATGACCGGCGGAAGAGCTGTAATCCTTGGCATGACCGGCAAGAACTTTGCGGCCGGTATGAGTGGCGGAATTGCTTATGTCCTTGATAGAGAACATACTCTCTACCTTCGTATGAACAAGGATATGGCATCACTTTGCGAGCTTACAGAGAAATATGATATAGCAGAGCTCAGAGGAATCCTTGAGGACTATGTAAAAGAGACAGACTCTGAATTTGCTAAGGAAATCCTGTCTGATTTTGAAAGCTATATTCCGGATTTCAAGAAAATCGTTCCTAATGACTATCAGAAGATGCTGACAGCAATCGGAAGGCTCGAGGAGCAGGGTATTGATCATGATACTGCAGTTCTTGAAGCTTTCAAGGAACTTACGTAAGGAGGATAGCGCGATGGGAAAAGATACAGGATTTCTTGAATATAAAAGAAAAAACAACGGAGATGTACCTCCAAAGGAAAGAATAAAGACCTTTGAGGAGTTTCACACACCACTCATGACTGAGGAAAGACGGCAGCAGGCATCAAGATGTATGAACTGCGGTGTTCCCTTCTGCCAGTCAGCAATGAACCTCAGCGGAATGGTAACGGGATGTCCACTTCATAACCTGATTCCTGAGTGGAACGACGAAGTATACAAGGGACATGATAAGCACGCTTTTGCAAGACTTCACAAGACCAGTAATTTTCCTGAATTTACCGGAAGAGTCTGCCCAGCCCTTTGCGAGAAGGCATGCATGTGCGGACAGTACGGCGATTCAGTAACGGTTCATGACAACGAGCTTTATCTGGTGGAGACTGCTTTTGAAAATGGCTACATCCAGCCTATGGTACCTTCTATCAGAAGTGGTAAAAGAGTTGCCGTTGTAGGAAGCGGTCCTTCAGGCCTGGCAGTTGCTGACGAACTTAATCACAGAGGACATACTGTAGAAGTCTTCGAAAGAGAAGATGAAATCGGAGGTCTTCTAATGTATGGAATTCCCAACATGAAGCTTGACAAGACCGTCATCAAGAGAAGACGTGCTCTTATGGAAGCAGAGGGAGTTGTATTTCATACAGGAATGAATATTGGAGACAGCAAGTCCGTAACCGAAAGAAAGACTGAAAAAGCAAGTAAAACGGTGACATCTGATGATTTACTTGCGAAGTTCGACGCAGTAGTTATGTGCTGCGGAGCCAAGAAAGCACGCCCCCTGCCTGCAGCTGATCCTGAGAAAATTGGCGGAGTGTATTATGCGGTAGACTTCCTGACTCAGACTACAAAAGCACTGATGAAGGCAGATGATGTTACTTCAGATGCACTTAAGAAACAGGGAGGTTATATCGACGCAGCAGGCAAGAACGTAGTAATAGTCGGAGGTGGCGATACGGGTAATGACTGTATTGGAACAGTCATAAGAATGGGAGCAAAGAGCGTTACGGCTCTTGAGATGATGCCTAAGCCTCCTGTAGAGCGCGCAGCAAATAACCCATGGCCTGAGTGGCCCAAGGTTCTCAAGACCGATTATGGTCATGAGGAAGCAATATATCTTTTCGGAGATGATCCAAGAGTATATGAGACTACAGTTAAGAGCGTTGCAACTGATAAGAAGGGAAATATCAAACATATCGAGACTGTAAAGGTAGCTTTTAAAGATGGAAAGCTTACAGAGGTTGCAGGTTCAGAGAAGACTCTTAAGTGTGACCTTCTCCTGATTGCAGCAGGTTTTATTGGCTGTGAAGACTATTCTGCCGATGCTTTTTCTCTTAAGAGAAGCCCAAGAGGAACTGTTGTTACCGAAGACGGCGGCTATCACATCCAAGGCACCAAAGTGTTCTCCGCCGGCGATATGCACCGTGGACAGTCGCTTGTAGTATGGGCCATCACCGAAGGAAGAGCTTGCGCAAAAGAAGTTGATGAATATCTGATGGGATATACAAATCTGTAGGGGTCCTAGGGGACGGGGGCAATGTCATTTTGCCAGCTCCCAGAAAGCTACAGCACTGCAGGCAGCAACGTTTAAAGAATCAACACCATGAGCCATTGGGATCTTTACACAACAGTCACAGGCTGCAATGGTTTCTGGAAGAAGGCCATCACCTTCTGCTCCAAGAAAAATAGCCAGTTTGTCAGCACATTTAAGTTCAGCATCACTTATATCTTTTGTATCGTTTCTAAGGGCCATGGCTACAGTTTTAAAGCCAAGGCCCTTTAATGTGTCTATTTCTGAGCCTTCAGGAAGAAATGTCCAGGGAATCTGGAATACAGTACCCATGCTGACTCTGGCAGCGCGGCGATATAGAGGATCAGTACATCCATGGGTAAAAAGAACTGCATCAAGCCCAAGAGCTGCTGCGTTCCTAACGATAGCTCCAAGGTTGGTCGGATTTGTAACGTTCTCAAGAACTGCAATGTGACGGGCATTTGATACAAGGCTTTCAACTGTCGGTAGTTCTTTTCTCTTCATTGCACAAAGAACTCCGCGAGTTAAGTGGAATCCGGTAATCTGAGTGAGAATCGATGACTCAGCCACGTAAACTGGGACACTAGCGCTGCTACCAGCTGTTGCATTACTACATGCATCAACAGGCATGTCTTGGCATCGTTTAACAATCTCTGCAGCTTCTTTTTCAGTCTGCCCTTTCTCAAGTAAAAGAGAAAGTGGCGCATATCCCGCATTCAAAGCGCGACCAATAACCTTGGGACTCTCCGCGATGAAGATTCCAAGGTCCGGTTCATTTATATGAAATAATTGATTCTCCGAAAACTGATGATAGATGGACAGCTTGGGAGTATTGATATCTGTAACTTCGATGAATTCTTTGTTCATTTTATTTCCTTAGTGCAAGTATGTGCTTTATGGCCTTTTATCAGATAGAAAAGAATAACAGAATGATTGGCTGCCTCGCTGGCTTTTTTAGTGGATTACTACAGGAAGAGTCTCTTTCTGCGAAATCACAGTGAGAGCCAGTTCGTCAGCTACCGGAGAAAATGGAACTTTGTCTGTAATATCCCTCACAAATACTGGAGTTCCGTCTCCTGCAAGAAATCCTTTTACATAATCTTGAATAGAATTTAGTCTATATGGGAAGCTCATTCCTCCCATGTGCTTCTGGGTTAAATGGTGAATGTCGGAGCCTCCGCTCATGAGAAATCCATGCTCTAAGCCGTACTGATAGCAGAGAGCATTCTGATAATCAGGATTCTCGGCGTTGAAGCCCTCTATACCATCAACATCATTTGGTGCCAGATGAATTGTGTTTAGGTATCCTCTTTCTCTGTAGGGATGAGCCTGGAGCATAATACCGCCAATTGCATGTACTGCGGTGTAGAGCTCAGGCCTTGTCATGTCCAGAATCTCAGGCGTCTTTTTAAGCCAGTCCTTGTCTATTCCGTACAAAAGATATTCATCTCCCTGAAAGCAGACCTCTGCTCCAAAGAAAACATCAAAATCAGCATCTTTGGCGGCTTCAAGAGCATGTTCGTAACCCTTGCAGTACTGCTCAACCCATTCAGTCCAGGGAAGGCTTCTTGGCACAGCTGTATTTCCGTTAAAAAAGTGATCTGTAACAATCATGCCGCTGTAGCCAATCTTCTTCATGTGCTCAATATACTCTTTTGCCGGAGTATCAGAGCAGGCGCTGGCCTCTATTGTATGTAAGTGCGTTTCATAGATGTATTCCATAATAACCCTTTTGATTTGCTCCTAAACTGTTTCCGCACAAAAGTCACAGCTTATGCGCGTTTCTGATCATATATTCATAATAAGTACCATTTTATATCCATAAGATAGACAAGACAATTCCTTAGATGCGATTAATTCTCATTACTAAATTCATAGTACCTAAATAGCGTGGTCTTTATCATCGATAAGCAGTAATTGACACAATACACAATTTATGACATTAGCACACAAAAGATATAAAAATGCACAATTATCAGACAATAAAATCATCAAATACAACATATACTTACAAAATCAGGGTGTTATACTAAATGTAGTGATATGTGTAATTTCACACATTAATAGTCGGGAGGGTAAAAACATGACAGGATTTCCACTTATTATCGTATTCATTCTAGCTATTGTCTGTATGATTGTTCTGATTTCCAAGTTCAAGATCCATCCATTCATTTCTATCATGTTGATTTCACTGGTTCTTGGTCTTATTGCCGGAATTCCTATTGCCGACATTAAGCTGGATGACGGAACAACCAAGGCAGGAATTGCCACAGTAATTGGCCAGGGCTTCTCAGGAACCTTTACTTCCATTGGTATCGTAATTATCCTGGGCGCTCTTATCGGAAGCATCCTTGAGCAGACAGGCGCAGCTCTTAAGCTGGCTGACATTGTTATTAAGATAGTTGGCAAAAAGCATCCTGTTCTGGCAATGGAACTTATGGGATGGGTTGTATCTATTCCTGTTTTCTGTGATTCCGGATTTGTAATCCTTAACCCAATCCGTAAGGCGCTTGTAAAAAGAACTGCAGCTTCCTCAGTAGCTATGTCTGTAGGCCTTGCAGCAGGTCTTTTCACATCACATGTATTCATCCCACCTACACCGGGACCAATCGCAGCAGCTAATACACTGGGCATCGGTGACAACCTTCTTCTTGTAATGGGTATCGGTGCACTTTGCTCAATATTCCCTATTATCGCAGCATACTTCTATGCACAGTTCATTGGTGGCAAGGTTAAAGCTGATGACGAAGCCGATAACGGTGAGGTTTCCAAGACTTATGAAGAGCTCGTAGCTGAATTTGGTAAGCTTCCTAACGGCTTTATAGCTCTTGCTCCAATTATCGTTCCTATTATCCTTATGGCTCTTTCTTCAATCGTATCAATGGCTAAGATGACAGGCGGTGTTGCTCGTCTTTTCACATTCCTTGGTACACCTATTATTGCCCTTGCAGTTGGTACTATTTTTGCAGTATTCCAGCTTCTTGGCGCAGGCAAGATGGAGAAATTCTATGATATCTGTAACGATACCTTAAAGACAGTTGGACCAATCCTCTTCGTAACAGCAGCAGGCGGTGTTCTTGGTAAGGTTATAGCTTCTTCAGATATGGTTAACTATATCTCAGAGCATGCAACAGTTCTTTCAGCAATGGGCATCTTCTTCCCATTCCTGCTTGCAGCAATCCTCAAATCCGCACAGGGATCTTCAACAGTTGCGCTTACAACCACAGCCGGAATCGTAGCTCCACTCCTTCCTGTTCTTGGATTTACAACTCCTGTTCAGGTAACACTGGTTTGCATGGCAATCGGCGCAGGTGCTATGACAGTATCACATGCTAACGACTCTTATTACTGGGTTGTTACAAACTTTGGTGCAATGTCCACAGACAAGGGCTACAAGTCCTGGACTGTAGCATCTCTTATCATGGGTGTAGCAGCAGTTATTGAGATTGCAATCCTAAGCCTGTTCCTACACTAATATTTTTTTGGCAAAGAAACTATATTGGCAATTTGGTAATTTGAACAAATAGTATAGTTTTAGGCAAGCGGTTGTTTGCAAATTGGGTGAATTGGAGCGGCATACAAATATTAAATGTCGCTCCAATTGCAATCTATATAAGGAAATAGCCTTTGGGAAAGGAGAAGCTCTGATGAATAAAGAACTTAGAAAAGATGCAGACATCATAATAGAGCGATCAATTAAAGCTGTTCTTCCAGATGAAGCAGTCAAAAGAGCTCTAAAAGATTTCAAACCTGGTGAAGGCAAATTAGTTCTTGTGTCAGCTGGTAAAGCTGCATGGCAGATGGCGGCTGCGGCAGTGGAGGACTTGGGCAACCAGGATAAGAATGGGACTACAGCCAGAGGAATAGTTGGGGGCATTGTAATTACTAAATATGATCACGTTAAAGGCGATATCCCAGGAGTAGAGTGCTGCGAGGCTGGTCACCCGGTTCCGGATGAGAATAGTTTCTCTGCAACCAAGAAGGCTCTTGATCTGGTGGAACCCCTTGGCGAAAAGGATACAGTTCTTTTCCTGTTGTCAGGTGGAGGAAGTGCATTGTTTGAAGCTCCGCTTATTCCGGGAGAAGAGCTTCAGGATATCACTAAGCAGCTCCTTGCTTGCGGGGCAGATATTGTTGAGATAAATACAATCAGAAAAAGACTTAGCGGCGTAAAGGGAGGACGCTTTGCTAAGGCAGCTGCTCCGGCTAAGGTGTTTAGTATTGTTCTAAGTGATATCTTGGGAGATCCTCTTGATATGATTGCCAGCGGTCCGGCAGTTCCTGACACCTCAACTTGTGAACAGGCCTTGGAGATAGCTGACAGATATGGGTTGAAGCTTTCTGATAAAGCGAGAAATCTTTTGGCACAGGAAACGCCTAAGGAGCTTGATAACGTAACTACTGTAATCACAGGATCGGTCAGAGAGCTTTGCACAGCGGCAGCAAGAGCAGCGGGGGAACTTGGCTACGAGCCGATTGTTCTAACGGATATGTTATCCTGTGAAGCCAGAGATGCTGGAAGCTTTTTATCCAGTATTGCAATAACTCATCACAAGGATGGACGTAAGCTTGCGTATATAGCAGGCGGAGAGACTGTTGTTCATCTTAAGGGAACCGGAAAGGGTGGACGTAATCAGGAGATAGCTCTTTCTGCGGCTATTGGACTGAGCGGTGTTCCCAATGCAGCAGTATTCTCCCTTGGAAGCGACGGAACAGACGGCCCCACAGATGCAGCAGGCGGATACGCTGATGGTGAGACGGTGACGGATCTCAAGAATAAGAGTATTGATATACACTCATACCTTGATAATAACGACGCCTACAATGCTCTTAAAGCGGTGGATGGTCTTATAATGACCGGCCCCACAGGAACAAATGTTAATGATGTGGCGGTACTGTTAATTTCATAATGAAAATGATGATATAATGATAATAGTAAAACAATTAAACGTATTAAAAACACAGGGTTTCAATATGGGCAGAGATAAAGAAAAAGATATTCTGATATCCGATACCGGAATAAAAACGTCGAGAAAAGGATTATATTCATCAATTTTTGTTACTATATGTCGAATACTCAGTGTGGTTTTAGTCATACTGGGTGTCTTGGCTTTTGTGACCGGAAATTTCTGATTTGCGACGAATATAATTGCTGCTCGAAATGATGTTATAAGACTGACAGAGAGCTGAGCTTAGTCGGTGGGATATTTGTATGGAGAATAATACATTTAAGAAAAGAGTATACGAAGTAATTGAGGTTTCCAGTATTGGAGACAGATCCAGCCGGGCATATGACATGCTTATGACAGTAGCAGTCATTGTTGGCCTTATTCCGCTGACCCTTAAGAAGGATAATTCCTATACATATTGGATTGAGATACTTACAACAACTATTTTTGTAATTGATTATATTGCCAGAGTTTGCACGGCGGATTACAAGATGGGATATAAGAGCGTCAAAGCATACTTAGCATACATACTGACGCCACTTGCGATTTTTGATTTTCTATCAATCGTCCCTATTATATATCTCTTTTCCCCGGTCACATCTGCTATTGGCCTGCTAAGATTATTCAGGGTATTCAGAGTTCTGAAGCTGATCAGGTATTCCAAGACGGCTATCGTAATTGCAAATGTACTTAGAAAGGTTAAAAAGCAGCTTCTTGCGGTGCTGATACTGATCATCATTTATATCTTTGTATCCGCAATGCTGATTTTTCAGCTGGAACCGGATTTGTTTGAAAACTTTTTTGATGCATTATACTGGGCTACAATTTCTATCACAACCATTGGCTACGGCGATATCTACCCCACATCGGATGTGGGAAGGCTTATTACAATGGTTTCGGCTCTTGTGGGGGTTGCGGTTATTGCACTTCCATCCGGTATGATAACGGCAGCCTATATCGGTGAGGTTAACAGGAAGAAATCTAAGTATGAGTTGTAAGAACAAAGATACTAAATTAGACATATAGTGTGTCTATGAAAACATATAATAGTACTAATAATAAGACTGGACCTATACTGTATTTGTATAAGTCCAGTCTTTTGTTAAGAATCAAAGCCCTATATATTTTTTCCTCAAATATAATCCCAGGATAAATAGTCCAACTGTCTCTACAAGATGGAATATTACTGACGTCCAGACTATTCCGATGCTATAGCCCGCAACGGTTACAGTGTGCATTCCAAAAAGCACGAATGATAATAGGAAAAATGTTAGCAAGATTAGAGTAATAACCTTTATCATCTTGTCATTCAGGAAGATTCCGGTCATAAGACTTCCAAGTAAAAGTGCTATAAGAAGACCAATGTACTTAAATCCGTGAGTATTGTTATAGATTGCTACAAAATCTTCTCCGGAGGATGATGCGCTTGTACTGTAATCAATAAGATCTGTTATGAACCTGCGATATACCAGGGAGCAGATATCATATACCATACGGACTGCGATAAGAATCGCACCCCACAGCTCTAGAAGCTTACCTATTGATTCTCCGGTGAGAGCCGGAATCTTGTTACCCATGGTCTCCTGCTGGAGAACAGCCATCTTGAGTCTGTCTGACTCTTCCACAACAGACAGAGCGCTTTTTAATTTATCAAATGCCCCAATAAATACAAATGCCATCAGAATAACCTGAATTGCGGCGACAGCTATCTGACCTGCGAGAATGGTACTGTTAACCATATCCGGCTGAATTGATATCTCGTTTTTGGCAATCCTTCTGACAATGAATAGTGCTGCATTTGCCAAGCAATGAATTCCAGCTGCCCAGAAAAGCGAATTGGACAGATAGTGAGCTTTCTTATTGACGTACATTTACTAATTCCCCCAACGTTAGTAATATAATTGCTTTTATTATATGATTACGCCTTAATTGCCCACCTCATCTTGGTGGACTTACTTCTTGGATTGATTCTGCATTCTTCTGCAGATGGTCTTATTACATCCTCCGATATTTTACTGAACAATCCGGCTTTCTTACATTCTTTAAATGCCTTTTTGACTAATCTGTCTTCTCCTGAATGGAAAGTAAGAATTGCTACTCTGGCTCCGGGATTCAGGATTCCAGGGAGCTTTTCCAGAAATGAGTACAGAACCTCGAATTCACTGTTTACATCAATTCGAAGAGCTTGGAAAACTCTTGCACAGCTCTTTTTTATGGCCTGATCCTTCTCTTCCTTTGGAACTTTCCAAAGAGCAGATTCGATGGCGTGTCTTAGAGCTGTTGTGGTGTCCATGGGATCACCTTTTTTCATCAGATTAAAAACCTTGTCAGCTATCTCTTCTGCATAGGGCTCATCAGAGTTTTCTACCAGCATGCCAACAAACTCATCTCTTGTGATGTTGTGTAATCTCTCGGCTGCTGATTCTCCGTGCTCCGGATCGAGCCTTAAGTCAAGGGGCCCATCAATTTTATAGGAAAATCCGCGCTTTGGATCATCAATCTGCATGGAAGATACTCCAAGGTCTGCGAGAACAAAGTCAAACTTTCCTGCTTCCTCAGCTACCTTATCGATATTGGCGAAATTGATCAGCCTGAACTTGAATACATTCTCATCAAAGCCTGCGTTTCTAAGTCTTTCCACAGTCTTGGCAGATTCTATTGGGTCAACGTCCAGACCGTAGATGCATCCGGGAGAATTACCAGGTGCTGAGCCTTCCTGAGAGCCGCCATTAGTCAGCTGCTCCAGCATCTTTCTGGTATGTCCGCCATATCCCAGTGTGCAATCAAGTCCTTGCTCTCCCGGCTGAATCTTAAGCACCTCCAGGATTTCTTTTACCATAATAGAGATATGCATACCTGCTGGTGTTGAACCCTTGGATATTACGTGGGCTACGGTATCTGCATACTTCTCCGGATTTTGCTCTTTATATTTTTCTTCAAACTTCTTGGGATATTTCCCAGAATAATGAACTCTTCGTTTGTGCTGTTTTTCTTCCATGGTTTTCCTTTGGTTAAAATGTACTGTTTTGCTTATTCATTTAATCTCTCAGTCTATATTATACATTGATTATAATATGGGCAAAAGTATGACAGTTAGAACTATTAAGTTTAAGTATTGACTTTGAAGTGACTAGGAGTTATATTCGATGCTGTCGGGAGTTTGACACCTAAATCATATCAAAAATAGTTGCAGACCACATCTGGTCTGTATTTTTTTGTCAAACTTTTGTTTTTGATATATAGTGATATATAGTGATTTGTGGTATAATATTACTATATATCAAGAATCACAAAAATAACGCCAAGAGCCTGATGTATTAAGGCTTTTGGCGTCTTTAGTTGGTATTAAAACTGTCAAAGGCAGGATTTTATCAGTGAAATTACTATTAAATCACGATTAATTTTGCATTTCTTATCGTATGGTAAATCTGCCTAGCAGCTCATTGATGGATATAGCTGAATCAGATACAGAATTTGCAACATTCTCAACACCCTTTGATTCATCAGCAATCTCCTGAGCACTTACTGCCAAATTGGCTACAGTAGCTGTTATTTCTTCAGAACTAGCTGACTGTTGCTCAGATATAGCAGCAACACTTGATGCTATGTCATTTACATTTGCCATCATTCCAATCATGTTGCGCATTGTGTCTGCTGTACTATTGAGCTCCTGATTGATCTTACTAAAGCTATCTCCAGCTTTTGAAACTGCTCCGCGACTATTGGTAATAGCCTCCATATTTGCCTGAGATTTCTCGGCAAGATCTTTAATAAGATTTGTGATCTCTGCGATAATATCGCTGATTTCTTTAGCAGCTTCCTGGCTGTTTTGAGCAAGTTTACCGATTTCATCAGCAACAACAGCAAAGCCTTTTCCGGCTTCTCCGGCTCTTGCAGCTTCAATACTTGCATTAAGTGACAGAAGGTTTGTCTGTTCAGAAATAGAATCAATCATCCCTACTATTTCAGTAATCTTATCTGCAGAATCTCCTACTGTAGAAACCACATCATTCATATCACTCATGGAAGATGTTATTACTTCCATATTCTTCTGAACATTGCTCATATCATTCTGTCCAACTTCAGCCTGATCTACAAGACTTAGCATTATCTCATTTGTCTTATTTCCATTATCGGTTAATTCTGCAACTGACTGTGCAAGCATAGTTGCATTATTAGCAAGTTCTCCTACTGCATTTGAAATATCATCCATTGTTGTCTGGATTTGTTCCATCGATTTAGACTGCTCATTAGCTCCTTCAGTCATCTTACTTGAAGCATCCTTTGAAGAGTTTGAGTCAAATTGTAGTTGTTCCGCTCTCTCCTGTATATTAGAAATTGTATCATTCATTACTTGAACATAATTTTCCATTTCTTTGCTGATAAGACCAATTTCATCACCTTTATCTTGAGGCATCTGTGTAGTAAAATCCCCTGATGAAATCTTAAGTATACTATTAGAAAGACTATTAACTGGCTTAGAAATAACTCTGCTTATTGTGATCAAAATAATAACTGTGATTATGAAAATCAATGCAATCATTGCAATCATTGCAATAATCATAAATCTGTTGGATGATGCCAAAACATCATTTACAGGAACAGAAGAAACCATATTCCAACTTGTACCCTGAATATTATAGTAGCAAACATAATATTCAAGTCCGCTTAACGGATTTTTTATTTTTGTAACCGCAGTACTACCGGAATCAATATATGCTTTAACGCTAGATAGAAAAGCATTTCCTGATTCAGATATTTTTTTACCATTTAAATCCTGATTAACATAGCTGATAATGTAATCCCCGGCAAGTATTATAGAATTACCTGTTTTCATGGGAGTATATTTTGATGCTTCATTCTGAATATCACCAAGGAAAACGTCAACAGCACAAACTCCTTCCATTCCATTATAAAAACTGTTCTGTCTTACAAAAGAGACACAAAGCTGCCCGGTAGATGAATCAACATAAGGGTCAGATTCAATAAATGTCTCATGTCCTTGTGCAAGTTTATACCAATCTCTTTGTGTAGGCTTCCAGTCAGGAGCCTGTATGGTATGATTGGCAAAAACATAAGTATCATCCTCATAACCAATGTAAATTCCTGTATTGTTAATGATTGTGTAATTTGTAGAGGGCTCAATATATTTTAGAATTGCTTCCTCATCTTCAAAAGGAACCTGTTCCATGGTATCACAATATTGACCAAATTTTGCCAACAGCATTCTGAATCCGGTTCCTATATTGTAAGCATTAGCCTGTGTTTCAGCCTGAAGATCCATAAGAGATACATCTTCAATTGTAGCTTTAGCATTGAATGATAGAATAAGAATAATTGCAACTACTCCAATGATAATCACAGGCAGTAAACACATCAATAATGTTTTTCCAATACTTTTTTTTACACTCGAATTGTTTTTTCCATTATTTCCAATAGTTGAAGCTGTTCCCATTTTTACCCTCCATTTATAAATGTATTAATAAACATTATTGTACGTAGATTCATATACAAATATATTTTACATGTATATATATAAATAATAAATTTATCCATAATTAAACTTTTGTTAAACTTGCGTAAATAAACGCTTTTTTGAATCTAAATTCGTCTGTTTTTTATTGCACGGGAGTTTGACACCTAAATCATATCAAAAATAGTTGCAGACCACATCTGGTCTGTATTTTTTGTCAAATCTTATTTTTAATATATAGTGATATATAGTGATTTGTGGTATGATAAGGGATGGGGGGATACTATTCATGAAACTTACAATCTCAAAGTCCAAGAATTCAGAATCATTCTATATTTCCAAATCCTTTATTGATAATTCTGGAAAAAGCACCACTGCTACTGTCCGTAAACTCGGCACACTTTCAGAATTAATAAAGGATCATGGCCCAACTCGTGATGATGTTATTGCCTGGTGCCGCAGCGAAGTTGCTGCCGAAACCAAGAAGTACAAACAGGCACGCAAAACAAAGTCTGTTCAGGTTGTTTTCCACGCAGATAAAGAATTAGACTATGCACAGCGCAAACTATTTGAAGGCGGTTATCTGTTTCCTCAGGCTGTTTACTACAAGCTCCAGCTGGATAAGATCTGTAAGACAGTCAAACAACGTCATCAGTACGAATACGATTTAAATGCCATTCTTTCTGACCTGGTTTATAACCGCATCCTTGATCCACGTAGCAAACTTTCTGCATATAAAGCTGCCCAGTCATACCTTGAAGCTCCTACATACGAACTTCATGATATCTACAGAGCATTATCAGTACTTGCAGAAGAATCGGATTTTATCCAGTCTGAAGTTTTTAAGAACAGCAACTATTTTGGTAAAAGAAATGATCGAATACTTTACTACGACTGCTCTAACTTCTACTTCGAAATTGAGCAAGAAGATGGTAATAAAAAGTATGGCAAAAGCAAGGAACAGCGGCCTAACCCAATCGTTCAGATGGGACTTTTCATTGATGGAGACGGTATTCCTCTTGCATTTTCAATTTTTGGCGGGAATCAGAATGAGCAAAAATCATTAAAGCCTTTAGAATCAAAAATCCTTCAGCAGTTCGGTCATGATAAGTTTATTTACTGTAGCGATGCCGGCCTTGGTTCAACCGATAATCGCAAATTTAACCACCTAGGAGAACGAGCGTTTATCGTCACCCAGTCAATAAAAAAACTTGATGCAGAAAACAAAAAACTCGCACTGAGTAAAGATGGTTTTAAAAGGCTTGCGGATAATAAAAAGGTTTCTGCTGCAGAAATTGAAAGTACTGATTCTGATGAGTTGTACTACAAAGAAATCCCTTATATCAGCGGAAATATCGATCAGCTACTCATAATCACCTATTCGCCCAAATATGCAGCTTATCAAAAGGCAATCAGAGAAGCTCAGGTACAACGTGCCGAGGCTATGATCAACAAAGGAAAGCTAAAAAAGAATCGTAAAAACCCTAATGATCCAGCCCGTTTTATATGGAAGGATGCATGTACTGAAGATGGCGAAGTTGCCGATATCCATTACTATCTTGACGAGACAAAGGTTGCCGAAGAAGCTGGATATGACGGTCTTTACGCTGTCTGTACAGATCTTATAGACGATGATGTTAAGGATATTTTGAAAGTAAGCGAGGGACGATGGCAGATCGAGGAATGCTTCAGAATCATGAAAACAGATTTCGCTGCAAGACCTGTCTATATCAGAAGAGATGACAGAATAGAAGCCCACTTCCTGATATGTTTCCTGTCATTACTTGTTTATCGTTTATTGGAAAAGCAACTTGAAAACAAATACACCTGTGAAGAAATCTTGGATAAATTGAAATCAATGAAATTTGCAGACATTAAAGGACAAGGATACATGCCAACTTACATTCGTGATAAACTTACTGATGCCCTTCATAAAGTATGCGGTTTTAGAACCGATTACGAATTCATTACTAAAGCTGATATGAGAACTATAGAAAAACAAAGCAAGCAAAGGTAATATTACTATATATCAAGAATCACAAAAATAAACGCCAAGAGCCTGATGTATTAAGGCTTTTGGCGTCTTTAGTTGGTATTAAAACTGTCAAAGACAGGATTATAATATGGGCAAAAGTATGACAGTTAGAACTATTAAGTTTAAGTATTGACTTTGAAGTGACTAGGAGTTATATTCGATGCTGTCTTTGATTATCTTAAATAAGCGATTCGCTTAGTGGCACAAGAAGTATTCTTGCCATGAGATTTCAATTGTTGTTAAGAACAGGATGATTTAATAATTCGCTTTACAAGTGAAGGGTGACCTGGTACAGAACTGTATTATCTTATGTATTTACACGCAGGTAATGAATGGCTACAAATATGCGTTATTCAATAACGGATAGCTGCAAAAAAATATAACGCATTCAGCACTTGCTGAAGAAATTGCGTGTAGCTACATAGGTAGGAATACGGAAATAATAACGCATTAGCTTGTATAAGAAAACTTTGCGTGTTACTTAGACAAGAGGGTTATTTTTTTAATCACGCAAGCTGGATAAAAAGAGCCATAGGAGTGATGAGATTACACATATCATAAAAAATTCGTAACGCAGAATTGAGAGAGCATTTTGGCCGTGTAGATTTTGAGGAGTATGCAATTAAGAATTTTCCCAAGTTATATGATTATGAAAAGAGCGACATTATAGCAGGAAAGAACCTCATTTATACGATGGAAACGGAAAGACAGCCGCTTGATTTAAAACTAGTAAATGAAAAGATTGAAATGTATCTTATGTGATAAACTATTATATGTACACTAATACTCGTATAGAGGTTAATTGTACAAACCTGATAAAAGATAATTGATATAAAAAACCAAGCTATTTGCGTATACGAGAAATAGATAGCGCGTATAAGTTGTGAAATGGGGGATTTTATGAATATCTGTTTGCTTAACGACTCTTTTCCACCTGTAATAGATGGCGTGGCCAATGTGGTCATGAACTACGGAAGCATTTTGACAAATGAACTTGAGTCAAATGTTGTGGTTGGTACGCCCAAATATCCTGAAGCAAATTATGATGGATATCCTTATAAAGTGGTGGCATATCCAAGTTTTGATACTACAGATTTTGTAAAGGGATACCGCACAGGATATCCGCTTTCCATCAGGGAAATAGCTCAGATGGCGGAGACTAAGCCTGATATAATCCATACTCATTGTCCTGCGGCATCTGCTATAATGGCCAGAATTCTCAGAAGAGAAACCGGAGCCCCGGTGATTTTCACCTATCACACCAAGTTCGATGTGGATATTGCAAGGGCTGTAGGAGAGGGAATTCTCAAAAAAGAAGCCATTAAAGCCATGGTAAGCAACATTGAGGCTTGCGATGATGTGTGGGTGGTATCTGAAGGCGCCGGAGAAAACCTTCGTTCCCTTGGCTATCAGGGCGAATACAGGGTTATGCCTAACGGCGTAGATTTCCCTCGCGGAAGAGCTTCAGATGGTATGGTAAAAGAACTTAATACGTCCTACGATATTCCTGAGGGAATACCACTATTTCTCTTTGTTGGACGTCTAATGAAATATAAGGGACTACCGATTATTGTTGATGCCATGAACCTTCTCTCCAAGAAGGGGATAGATTACCGTATGGTCTTCGTGGGAGGTGGCGCAGATGCTGAGGAAATGCAGAATCTGGTGAAGTCCTATGGAATATCGATGGATGTATATGATGATAAAGGTGGATTAGCCCATACTGATGCTATGTTCGGGATCACAGGAAAAGTCATATTTACCGGCCCGATCCATGACAGGGAAAAGCTTCGCGCCTGGAATACCAGGGCAGATTTGTTCCTGTTCCCATCAACCTATGATACCAATGGCATCGTAGTCAGAGAGGCAGCAGCCTGCGGACTTGCCAGCGTTCTTATAAAGGATTCCTGCGCCGCAGAGGGGATCACTCATGGAAGAAACGGCTACATGATAGAAGAAAACCCACAGTCCATGGCCGCTCTTCTTGAGCAGATTTCTGGAGATATTCCGCATCTTCATCAGGTCGGACAGAATGCCATGGATGAAATCTATATTTCCTGGGACCAGGCAGTTAGAATAGCCTATGACAGATATAAAGAAATTAACGAAATGGCCAAATCCGGAGAACTTGGAATCCGCAAGCACCAGAGCTTTGAGTATCTCATGAATTCAGCAGCCACAGTTCTCAACGGAACACAGAGAGTATTTGTGGATATGCCAAGGGAATTCCGAGAGGGAATGCTCGAGAACTACCAGGAATTCAGGGATGATCTAAAGGCTAATTATCAGAATTGGAAAAATGGAGTTAAGGACAACTACCAGGAATTCAAAGATAACATTGAAGATTTTCGAAACGATATTCAGGATGGAGTAGAAAACCTTAAGAACGATATAAATGAAGGAATCGACAAGATTAAGGATACATTCTCTGAAGATTATTCAGATGAGAAGTATGATGATAATTGATTGTGCTACGAGAATAGTAGCAATAGTGCTATCGAATAATAACAAATGATCGGAGATTGTTGTTATGGAAGATGATAGAAGTTCAGAAATAGATCTGAACACTGACAATATACAGAGAGTAAACTTACGCGACTGGTATAAGCCCATGAGCTTCTACCAGATATGGGTAAGAAGCTTTGCAGACGGAAACGGAGATGGAATCGGAGACCTATACGGAGTCTACGACAAGCTGGAATATGTCAAATCCATTGGGGTGGATGGAATCTGGTTTTCGCCCATATACCCGTCACCAAACGCTGACTACGGTTATGATATTTCCGATTACAGGGACATTCATCCGGATTTCGGAGATCTGGACCAGTTTAAAAAAGTCCTGAAAAGAGCTCATGCTCTCGGCCTTAAAGTCATAATGGACCTTGTGGTAAACCACACCTCTGATGAACATCCATGGTTTGTTGAGAGCTGCAAGGGAAAGGATAATCCCTACAGCGATTATTACATCTGGCGGGATGAGCCTAACAACTGGGATAGTCTCTTTGAAGGCAAGGCTTGGGAGTACAACAAGGAAAGAGGTCAGTACTACCTTCATATATTCGCCAAGAAGCAGCCTGATCTTAACATGGACAATCCAAAGGTAAGGCAGGAAGTAAAAGATATCATGCGTTTTTGGCTTGATATGGGAGTTGATGGATTCAGAGAAGATGTCATAAACTTCATTTCCAAAAAAGAAGGACTTCCCAATGGACTTCCTTTTTTACCGGCGGTTAATGGTATGCCTTATTACAAGGATGGCCCACATATTCACGAGTACCTGGCGGAGTTTCGCAAGGTTTGTGATGATTATGACTGTTTCCAGCTTGGGGAAGGACCCATGACCACGGTAAAGTCAGCAATGAAGTATCTGACAGGGCCTACCAAGTCTCTGGATATGATGTTTTCTTTTGACCATATGATGGCAGACTGCCTGTACACAGAGTATGTTCACAGGCCATTTTCGCTGATCAAACTCAAAAAAGCTTTTACCAAGTGGCAGTATGCTCTGGCAGGAAAAGGATGGAATGCACTTTACCTTGAAAACCACGACCATCCCCGCATCATCAGTAGGTACGGAAGCGAGCATTTCTGGCGTGAAAGCGGCACAATGCTGGCTGCAAGTTACATCTTTCAGCAGGGAACGCCATTTATTTATCAAGGCCAGGAGATAGGCATGACCAACATCAAACTCATGTCCATTGACCAGTATGTGGATGTTTCATCAATTACCAATTACCACACTTACCATCTCAAGGAGGATCCGGAAAGGCGCCTGCATCGAATACACCTGTCAAGCCGAGACTCTGCCAGAACGCCTATGCAGTGGGATGACACAGAGAATGCCGGATTTTCTAGGTCAACGCCCTGGTTTTATGTTAACCCCAACTATCACAGGGTTAATGTAAAAAAAGAAGATGCAGATGAGAACAGTATTTTGAACTTCTACAGAAAATGCCTTTCCCTTCGTAAGAACTCAAAAACTCTTATATACGGCGATTATACAGAGCATTTTCCTAAGGATAAAAACATATTCATGTATGAGCGAAGCCTTGACTCAGAGAGCTATTTGGTTATATGCTCATTTTCCAGGCTCCCGGTTAAGGCACATAAGCCTGCTAAATTTGCAGGAAAGCGGGGAGAGCTGGTGTTGTGCAACTATCCTGATGAACCTGTATCCTACGGCGGAGTATTTGATCACGTAGAGCAGGAACTTAGTGAGATTGAACTCAAGAAGGGGTATTTTAGGCCATATGAGTGCCGAGTCTATCGGTATTATACCTGAGATTATTAGTTAGAAATTAAGTAACACCAAAGAATAGTAGTAGGCAATAAGAGGAGAAAAGTTATGAAAAAGAAGTTATGGAAGGCTGCCGGTAAATCAGTGGCAGTAGTAATTGCGATGAGCATGATGGCGTCTATGTCCCTTTCTGGCTGTGGACTTTCAGGCCGCTTGGGTGGAAGCGAAGACTCTACTCAGACAGAACAAAATGCTGCGGACAGTAGCAGCACAGATGTTGTTCAGCAGACAGATGCAGACAAAAGTCAGGGAGCCGGAGATGTAAATGGCACCTACGAGTTTAGCACTCCAATGGCAATCGTTACCCACAACGTAACCTGTAAGGTTGACGACAAAGAGTGTGCAACTGGTAAATACCCTGAGATTATTCTTTCAGAGGATACTAAGTCTAAGTATCCCAAGCTTGAAGCAAGAGTAAACGAGATAAATGAAAAATGGAGTGCAAGCGTCCTTGAGACTGTTCCGGAGTTCGCCTATTGGGCATCAACAGACGAATACTACGAGGGTGCAGTTTTCTGCAGCGAGTTAGAGGTTTACGTTAACCGATTTGATGATAGAATTCTAAGTCTTATTGTAAGTACTTATGATGACGGTGGTGGAGCTCATCCAAGTCATTACAACTATTCAATCAATATCGATCCTGTAACCGGAGAGGACCTTAAGCTTTCAAGTGTGCTTGAAAACGAGACTCTTTTACCACCTGCCATAAGGCTGCAGCTTGAAAAGAACTATCCGGGTGTGTTGGAAGAAGTGGACAGCTTTTATTTCCAGTATGAAGGAGATGATCCTGATCAGTTCAAGCAGAAACTTATAGATGATTCTTACACATGGAATGTAGATGAAAAGGGCCTTTACATTGTCTTTTCACCATATGAGATTGCATCATATGCAACAGGTTATTTGGAAGTAATTTTAACCTATGAGGAATATCCGGATCTAATTCAGAAGGTTTATCAATTGGATGCTGCTCCGGAAAAAGACAAGCTTTATACCGCATTTGAGGAAGAAGCATTTGAGGTTGAACCGGCTGATGTTTCAGAGGATGACTATACAGGAGAGGACTATGGTGAGACTAATTTCGTCGCAATCAGCAATCCATCCTGGAAAAAATATGTATCAGACAGTGCCAGCCCGGCATCAAGCAAGCACGTATCTCTTACCAAGACTTTGGAAGATAAGACAGACTGGCTTGATACAGAGGTTTGGGCTAACAAAAATGGATTTTCACTTAAATCTCTTCCATACGGAGATGAGAACTATTGCTACGATGGTGACTGGGCAAAAGAATTTGACTATATGTACAACGAGCTGAAGGTATATAATGCAGCTCACGACACCCTAGTGTACGACTTTGGATTTGAGGAACTGTGCATGGGCCCTGATCAGGAGAATCAGGAGTATTCTTCCGGCAGCAGTTATATAAACTGGGCCAAGATCGAGGGAGATGTTCTCTATGTTTCCATTATGTATGCGGGATATGCGTCAGAAAATCCATGGTCCGGCTACATGGCAGCAATTGATCTTAGTACAAAAGAACTGCTGTGGAAGAGCGAACCACAGGTAAGTAACGCAAGCAACTTTGTTATTGTAGATGACACTTTAATCTGTGGCTACGGATTTACAGCAGAGCCTGATTATATTTACCTTCTGGACAAATATACAGGAGATAAGGTTGAACAGATCAAGGTCAACTCAGCGCCATACCAGTTCGAGGTTCAGGGTGACAAGCTATACGTTGCAACATACAATACAGCCTATGAGTTTGATATAACAAGATAAGAAATACAACCAATAAAAAGGGGTACCACCAATCAGGCGGTACCCCTTATCTTTTATATACACATTTCTATTATGGCTTTTTATTTGAAGAAGCTCATATCCTGATTGAGCTTTTCTGCAATATCTTTAAGATTGTTTGCAGATCCAGCAAGAGTAGTAACGGTAGCGGACAACTCCTGCATTGATGCGCCGGTCTCTTCACTGGATGCAGCATTCTCTTCTGAAATGGCTGAAAGAGCACTCATTGTATCGACAACAGCATTCTTGGAACTTTCGCAGGTATTGGCACCTCTTGAAATTCTCTGAACGCCGCCTACTGTTGATGCAATATCTTCCAGCATACTGTTTACACTCGTGAGAGTCTCACCAAGAGCTGACTGCTGAGTGATATTGCTGTCTTTGATTGCCTCAGCTGCGTTAACTGCTGCCTTAGACTGATCAAGAAGGATATCCATTTCTTTTCTGATATCATCAGCCATGTTCTTGGAATCTTCGGCAAGCTTACCAATCTCTTCAGCAACAACGGAGAAGCCTTTTCCTGCTTCACCAGCTCTTGCAGCCTCAATGCTGGCATTAAGTGACAAGAGGTTAGTCTGAGTAGCGATAGAAGCAATACCTTCAACCTTATCGTTGATATTTGAAACTGCAGTCTGAGTTGCAGAAATTGTAGTAGAGATTTCATCAATCTTACCGGTCATTTCATTGCTGGACTGCTGCAGATTAGAAAGTGATGCAGAGGATGCTTCGGAAGCTTCCTGCATTCTTCCTGCCAGGCCCTCCAGGTCATTGGTTGAAGACTGAACGTCTACAACAGCATCGCCAATGAAACCAACATTTTCAGAGGCACTCTGAATCTCGTCGGCCTGCTGTGTGGCACCGGAAGCAATCTCCTGAACCGCATTGGATACGTCTTCAGCAGTCTGTGAAATCTGATTGGCCATGTCAGAAAGCTCATTAGAAGAACTCTCAACGTTACCTGCAGATTCTTTTATGCTGGAAACGATTTCATCCAGCTTACCGATTACAGAGTTGGTGTTTCCGACCATGGTTCCGAATTCATCTTTTCTATCTGTAAATTTATCAATCTTGGCAAAACGTCCATCAGCCAGCTGAGCAAGAGATTCATTAACAGCTTTAACAGGATCTGTGAAGCTGTTTGCCATAAGAAGTGAAATAACACAGGCAATGATCAGCATTACAACACCAATAATGATTGTAAGCATTGCTGAATTCTTGGCAGCTGCCATGGCCTTGTTGTAATCAGTGGAAACAACCATTGTATACCCGGTCTTGGGATCCTTGTACCAGGACATGATAAGTTTTGATTCAAAAGAATTAGCGTCAATTACAGTTCCCTCATCAGAAAGGGTGTAAGGCGCGCCAGTAAGGTCGTAGACATCGTCAACTCCAAGTTCCATCTTGGCATGGGCTGCCATGACGTTATCTCTGTCCGTAACGAAGGCATCTTCGGTTTCTGAAGCAAGGAAATCATGAAGGGTCTGAAGGTTGTAGTTTCTCTGAACTTCACCAAGGACATTACCGGCATCATCTTTGATAGGCGCGGCCATGGTAATCTGGCGCAGTCCTGAAGAAGCACTGACAATAATATTGGAAATGAAAACATTACCCTTCATTGCTTCTTTGAAGTATTCTCTTTCATGTACATCTACGCATTTACCGGTGGATCTTACAACCTGCATACCCGTAGTGTCAGCGATAGCTGTAGAGTTACCGTCGTTTAAGATAGCATCCCCGGCTGCAAGCATATCAACCATTACCTGATCTTCGATACCTGCTGTACCCTGCATGTAAACTACAGTTGTAGGATTTGAGGCGATTGACTGGATAATTGTAAGGTTCTTATCAATGATATCTACATAATCTGCTGCAAGATATCTTGCCTGCCACTCAAGCGCTGTCTTAGCATCTTCAAGAGCCTTATTCGTAGATGAGATATAGCTGATGATCTGAGATACTACGAGTGGTACTGCTACTAGAAGCAGCATAACAGCAATAAGTCTTGTCTTAATGCTGTTCATTGGGGAGATTTCTCCCTTTTTCCTTGCAACTTTTGTTTCTTTAGCCATAATAAAACCTCCATATTCGATAATAGAAACTACCGTTTTAATTATCTAACATGGAGGTAAAATATTACAGTGTAATATTCTTAATTTACTATTAAAAACTTATGAAATAACGATAACGCAAACAGCTTAACCGCGCGGCTTGGAGGCTGTAAACACATTATTGAAACAAGCGTTAACTAAATTACGACACTAGGTGCAGCATGTTGGTTGCTATGTTGAAATAAACCAGCAGTGACAGTGCATCTACGATGGTTGTGATAAATGGACTGGCCATAACAGCGGGGTCAAAGCCAACCTTACTTGCCAGCATAGGAAGGCAGCAGCCAACCAGCTTGGCTATAAGAACAACAATCAGTAGTGTCAGGCAAATAACTGCAGCTACAGGAAGTGCCAGCTTGTCGAATAACAGGAGCTTGGCAAAGTTAGCAACTGACAGCGTAAGTCCGCACAGTACCGCAACTCGGATTTCTTTCCAGATGATCTTAAGAAGATCCGAAAACTCTATTTCTTTTAACGAAAGAGCACGAATAATTGAAACGCTGGCCTGTCCTCCCGCATTACCGCCTGTATCCATCAGCATTGGAATGTATGCGGTCAGAACAACATATGCTGAAAGGGCATCCTCAAAACCTGTGATGATAGCACCTGTGAAGGTTGCGCTTATCATGAGGAATAACAGCCAGGGTATTCTGTTCTTGTAGGTCTCAAAAATACCAACCTTTGGATAAGGCTTGTCGGATGGCATGATAGCAGCCATCTTCTCGATATCCTCGGTAGCCTCTTCTTCCATGATGTCCACTACGTCATCGATGGTTATGATACCAACCATACGGGTTTCGGCATCAACAACAGGCATAGCGGTGAAGCCGTATTTCTGGAACATTCTTGCAGCTTCTTCCTGGTCAGTCAGGGTGCCAATGCTGATGACATTGGTATTCATGATATCGCCGATGATCTCATCAGGCTTCATGATAAGAAGGTACCTGAGGGCTACAGTACCAACCAGAATTTTCTGTCTGGTAACAACGTAGCAAATGTTGATTGTCTCTGAATCAACACCCTTTTTTCGGATACGCTCAATAGCATCTGCCACAGTCATATCCTCTCTGAGGTCTACGTACTCCACAGTCATGATACTTCCTGCGGAATCCTCAGGATACTGAAGCAAATGGTTAATATCAGCCCTTGTCTCTGGGCTTGCATTGGCCAAAATACGCTTAACTACGTTTGCAGGCATTTCCTCCAAAAGGTCAGTAGCGTCGTCGGCCATCAGATTGTCAATAATGTTGGAAGCTTCTCTGTCGGACAGAGACTTGATGATGTACTGCTGGACATCCAATTCCAGATCTGCAAATACATCTGCAGCCATATCTTTGGGCAGGATTCTGAACATCTTAAGAGAATCCTCGTCCTCCATCTCACTCATCGCAGTAGCGATATCTGTTGTGTTCATATCTGAGATGGTCTGGCGAAGCAGGGTGTATTTCCTGGATTCAAGAAGTTCCTGCAGTATCTCAGCGGTGGTCTTCTCTTCTTCTTGTAATTCCATGATAATAATCTCCTTGTATTGAATTGGTGGTTTTAGGCATGGTACTTCGACCAGGAGCAGAATCGCTACTGCATATATGAGAATCTGACTTCATTAAAACCACCATCCTTTCTTTCGGAGATTTATTCATCCTGGAATTTGCGCAGATGAATACGAATTAAACCGCATATTTATAGAATTTGGTAAAAGAAATACCGGAAACTATTTCCTATGCAATATTACTGTAACATATAATTTCAAGAGATGGTATCAAAATTGTGTGGACATTTTATGTTTTTTTTACAGACGTAATTATGACCTTCACTGTATAATTTGTTTGGTAAAATTGTAGAATTCAGTTTTAGTGGTATCATAAAAGCTAATTGTGCATACGATGATAAATTCACGTACAGAGAGGTTTTAATCATGGAAAAATGGGCAAGAATCAAATACACACCAAACCTTCCTTTGGGAGCAGACGGAGAAAGAGTAACTGCAAGTCAGAAGCACATTGACCTTTCCTGTCAGGCAGCCTGTGAGGGAATGGTACTTCTTAAGAATTATAGAAACGTTCTTCCTATCAGGAAGGGCACCAGGGTAGCTCTTTTCGGAAAGGGAACCTTTGACTATGTTAAGGGAGGCGGCGGAAGCGGCGATGTAACCGTGCCTTATGTCAGAAACCTGTACCAGGGACTTTCTGAGTTTTCAGCAGATGTTTCTATTTATGATAAATCAGCAAAATTCTATGAGCAGTACGTTCAGGATCAGTATAGACAGGGAGTGGTTCCCGGCATGGTAAAAGAGCCGGCTCTTCCTGATGACATTCTGTCTGACGCTGCGGCGTATACAGATACAGCAATTATTTCTATCAGCAGATTCTCTGGTGAGGGCTGGGATAGAAAGGTGGCAGGAGTAGACAGAGAAATTAAATGTGAGGCAAAAGAGCTGGTGGAGCAGGGAAACAAGCTCTTTGATCACGGCGATTTCTATCTGACAAATGCTGAAAAGAAAATGGTTAAACAGGTAAAAGAAAACTTTGCCAACGTTATTGTAGTAATGAATGTAGGCGGAGTTGTGGATACCACCTGGTTTAAGGATGATGAAGCTATATCATCAGTCCTCATGGCTTGGCAGGGCGGAATAGAAGGCGGACTGGCAGCAGCCAGAATCCTTCTTGGAAAAGAAAACCCATCAGGAAAGCTCTCAGATACCTTCGCAGCAAAGCTTGAGGACTACCCTTCAACAGAGGGATTCCATGAAGATGATGAATACGTTGATTATACAGAGGATATCTACGTTGGCTACAGATATTTTGAGACTATTCCGGGGGCAGCAAAGAAGGTTAACTATCCATTTGGATTTGGTCTGTCCTATACCACATTTTTGCTTGAGGACTACAAGGCTGAGGAATTTACTGTTGGGGATGCTACTGATATTGCCGATGCAATTGTAGTTAGTGCAACAGTCACAAATATCGGTAAGATGCCAGGAAAAGAAGTAGTGCAGCTATACTACAGTGCGCCTCAGGGAAAACTGGGAAAGCCTTCCAAAGTCCTGGGCGGCTATTCTAAGACACGCCTTCTTCAGCCGGGAGAGAGCCAGAAGGTCACCATAGCTCTTTATATGGATGATATGGCTTCCTACGATGATCTTGGCAAGGTGAAAAAAGCTGCATGGATACTGGAAAAGGGTGAGTATAAATTCTACCTTGGAACCTCAGTTAGAGATGTAAAAGAGCTTGAGTACACCTATAAGCTATCCAAGAATACAGTTGTAGAGCAGGTTACAAATAAGCTTGTTCCAACATCTCTGAAAAAGAGAATGCTTGCAGACGGCACATACGAGGAGCTTCCTCAGAGTAAGTCTGTTGATACCTATGCAACCATCTTCCCAAGGAAAAAGAACTGGAAGGAAACTATAGAACATGATGTTTTAAAGACTCCATTGGTACGACCTCAGGATAGATTCCAGCTCTTTTTACCACCCAAGGAAGATGATCCTAAGATGTTCATAGAGGTTGCGCAGTGTAAGGTCTCTCTCGAAGATTTTATTAAGCAGCTTAGCAATGAGCAGCTTGCAAACCTTCTGGGAGGACAGCCTAACGTAGGTATGGCAAATACCTTTGGCTACGGAAATCTTCCTGAAGTCGGTGTTCCATCAGCCCAGACCTGTGATGGTCCTGCGGGTGTTAGAATTGCTCCGGAAGTTGGAGTAGTTACTACTGCATTCCCATGTTCAACACTTCTTGCATGTACTTGGAATGAGGATATCTGTTATGAAGTAGGCGTTGCAGGTGGAGAAGAGGCCAAGGAATGCAACTTTGGTGCATGGCTTACTCCTGCGGTAAACATACACAGAAGCCCTCTTTGCGGCAGAAACTTTGAGTATTATTCTGAGGACCCATTCCTTGCAGGTAAACAGGCAGCTGCTATGGTTCGCGGTATCCAGAGTAACAATATTATCGCAACTCCCAAACACTTTGCCCTTAACAACAAGGAATCCAACAGAAAGGCTAGTGATTCAAGGGCTTCAGAGCGTGCAATCAGAGAGATTTACTTAAAAGCTTTTGAAATCATAGTTAAAGAGGCAGAGCCTTGGAGCATCATGTCTTCTTACAACGTGGTTAACGGACAGAGAGCATCAGAGTCCCATGACCTTCTTACCGGAATTCTTAGAGACGAGTGGGGCTTTGACGGAGTTGTTGTCAGCGACTGGTGGGGCTTTGGTGAGCACTACAAGGAAGTTCTTGCCGGAAATGATATAAAGATGGGATGCGGCTATACAGAGCAGCTTCTTGCAGCCATCGACAAGAAGGCTCTTAAGAGAAAAGATCTGGAGACAAGTGCTGAAAGAGTACTAAAAATGCTGCTTAAGCTGGATTGATGAAGCGAAAGCCGCATGATGTCTGATAGGATAAACGTTTAAGTCATAAAAAAGTAATTTAATGTTCATAAAAATGCAACAAATTAGGCCTCTTTTGACGTATAATATATATATAAAGCTGTCGATATATTCTTTGTAGTGGATGATGGCTTTGGAGGTGTCGCTTATGAGTAAAAAGGCTATTGTTGGTATTTTTATGTCCATAATGATGCTGGGACTGGTTGGATGCGCCACAACAGGAGTTGGGGCTAACTCAGTCGGAGGGGATTCAGGTGATCTTAAGCCTGTAATTTACCTGTATCCTTTGGAGGATAATACCGAGATATCAGTAAGCCTTGATTACAATGGCAATCTGGTTGATCTGATTCCTGAGTTCAATGCAGATAAGACCTGGAATGTGACCGCCAATAGAGATGGCAAGATTACCTTTGAAGGTAAGACTTATGATTATCTTTTCTGGGAAGGGGATCCCAACTATTCCTATGACTTTTATTCAGGCTTTTGTGTAAAGGGCGAGGACACCAAGGACTTCCTCGATGAGAAACTTACAACTTTGGGACTTAATGCTTCTGAGAGAGCGGAGTTCATAGAGTTCTGGCTTCCTATGATGGAAAAGAATCCTTATAACCTCGTTAGCTTCCAGGGTGCTACATATACTAATAATGCAAAGCTTACAGTAACCCCGGCACCTGATACAACGATACGAGTATTTATGGCTTGGTATCCTACAGAGAAGTATATCAAGATCAATCCACAATACCTTGAGACACCGTCCAGAGGTGGATTTACAGTAGTTGAGTGGGGTGGCAACAAGGTAAAATAAAATTCAACTTGCAACTAGAATAATGATGCATTAAAATGTTTTGCGTGATATTAGACACTTCGCTAATATCACGCAATTCTTTTTGTTTGTTTTTTATTTTTTATAAAGAAATGGAGTAAATATCATGATGCAATCACGTACACATAACTGTGGTGAGCTGCGCATGGCAAACGTTGGCGAGAGTGTTACTCTTGTAGGCTGGCTTGAGAACATGCGTGAAGTTGGTGCAGGACTTGGATTCGTTGTCCTTCGTGACTTCTATGGCACAACACAGATTGTCCTTGAAACTGAGGAGATGGTCAAGGAAGCTAAGACCATCAATAAAGAGTCTACAATATCTGTTAAGGGTGTTGTAAGAGAGCGTAGTTCCAAGAACCCCAAGCAGGAGACAGGTGATATCGAGGTAGTGCCTGAGTCTATCACAGTTCTTGGCCGTTGCCGTTACAACGAGCTTCCATTTGAGATCAATCACTCAAGAGAAGCTGATGAGACAGCACGTCTTAAGTATCGTTATCTTGATCTTCGTAACCCTGAGGTTAAGAAGAATATTATTCTTAGATGCAATGTAATCGCTGCACTTCGTCAGGCTATGACAGAGCATGGATTTATGGAGATCACAACTCCTATCCTTACAGCTTCATCACCTGAGGGAGCTAGAGACTACCTTGTTCCTGCAAGAAAGCATCCTGGTAAGTTCTATGCACTTCCACAGGCTCCTCAGCAGTTCAAGCAGCTTCTTATGACAGCAGGATTTGACCGTTACTTCCAGATCGCTCCTTGCTTCCGTGATGAGGATGCAAGAGGAGACAGAAGCCCGGGAGAATTCTATCAGCTTGATATGGAGATGGCTTTCGCTACTCAGGAAGATGTATTTGCAGTATGTGAGGACGTTCTTCCTCCAGTATTTGAGAAATTCGGTACATATGATATTGCTTCAAAGGCTCCATTTACAAGAATTCCATATCTTGAGGCTATGGAGAAATATGGCTCAGATAAGCCAGACCTTAGAATTGACCTTACAGTAACTGATGTTACAGAAGCACTTAAGGATTGCGGCTTTGGACCATTTGCTACTAAGGCTGAGGATGGAACAGATACAAATGTTAGAATTAAGGCTGTTGTTGTTTCTGACTTCAAGGAGAGCCGTAAGTTCATCGACAAGACTATCGGTGATGTAGAGGTTCAGTCAGGTAACAAGGCTTATTGGTTCAGAATGGATGAGAACGGAGAACTCGTTGGAGGTATTTCCAAGTTTGTAGCTCCTATTAAGGATGCTGTTGTATCAGCTCTTTCACTTAAGGCAGGAGACCTTGTTGTTCTTTCAGCCGGTAAGCTTTCAGCTGCTCAGAAGACTGCAGGTGTTATTGTTAAGACCTTTGGTGCTGCTGTTCCTGGACATATGGATAAAGAGAGATATGAATTCTGCTGGATCGTTGACTTCCCTATGTATGAGATCGGTGAGGAGTCTGGAGAGCTTGAATTCTGTCATAACCCATTCTCAATGCCAAGCGGTGGTCTTGAGACACTTCTTAAGGCAGAGAGAGGCGAGATCGATCCTCTTTCAATCACAGCAGATCAGTACGATCTTGTTGTAAACGGTATCGAGCTTTCATCAGGTGCTGTACGAAACCATGACCCTGAGATTATGATCAAGGCCTTTGAGATGGTAAGACTTGGTGAGGACGATGTTAAGGCTAAGTTCCCTGCTATGTACAATGCATTCTGCTATGGCGCACCGCCACACGCAGGAATTGCTCCCGGTGTAGACCGTATGGTTATGCTTCTTGCTGGTGAGGATTCAATCCGTGAGATTATTCCTTTCCCTATGAACAAGAATGCGCAGGACATCATGATGGGTGCTCCTGGATATGTTACAGACAAGCAGCTTGAGGAACTTCACATCAAGACTACTGCTGTAGAAGAATAATAACCGAAATTTTGATAAAAGTTTTATTAATAATTGAGCCCTGTGCTGCAAAAACTAGTGTTTATGCGGCACAGGGCTTTTTTGTATATTAAAATGAAAATACCGCGAATTGTCTAACATTGGTTGAGAAAATGGCATAAAAAGTGTATTATTATGTTGTTATACTGTTTTGTTATGCGCAATTATTATGCCCAGTCGAAATAATCAGTACATTCAAGGGCTAATTTATTCGGTATAGCGTTAACGGCTTAAGAAAATGTGACAAGGAAGGAGCGTAACGTAGCCATATGCAAATGAGAGAAATATCCAAGTTATTAGGGCAGTTTGCTATGGTTGGACAGCTGGGATTGTCGCTGCTGATGCCGTTATTGTTATGTTTGCTTGCATGCTATCTTCTATGCACCAAACTGTCTGTTGGTGTGTGGGTTTATATACCGGGGTTTATTTTGGGGCTCGGTGGTTCTATGACGACCGCATATAAGGTCTATCTGTCAGTTGTTCACAGGGAAGAGAAAAAGAAAAAAGATCGGGATCCGGGAGAGGTGTATTTTAACAAACACATCTGATTACTTTTATTGTTGGGAGATTGACTTGATGTTTAAACTACAGGACGCAGTAAAAAAGGAAACTCGTAATATCGCTATAGGGACAGGCATCGGTGTCCTGATCATGTTCGCGATATTTTTTGTATTGCACATGGTGCTTCCGAAGGATTTACCCTTCGGCTATAGTGTGCCATTTGATTACAAAGTGATTTTAGCTGGAATTATCGGCTTTTTTGTGGCTGTCGGGAATTTTTTCTGGATGGCAATTACAGTACAGAAAGTTACATCCATTGAAGATGAGCAGCGAGCAAGACAGGAGATGGGCGTAAGCCTTCGCTATCGCACACTTATGCAGCTTCTTTGGGTGATACTTGCTATAGTAGTTCCAGTTTTTAATCTGGTGGCGGGCATTGTTCCGCTGTTTATACCTAGCATTACCATAAAACTACGCGGGATTATGTCTGCGGGGAAAGGAGGTTGAAGGCGAAAGCATGAATAGTAGTTTCGAAGTTGATTATGCGCAGATATACAAAACCTTCCATACTGGCATACCGGTTTTGGGCGACTTCAAATTGACAGAGACGCTTATAGTAAGCTGGTTTGTCATGGCTATCATCACAGGTTTATGTATATTCCTGACGAGGGACCTAAAGGTCGAGAACATTTCGAAAAGACAGGCTTTTGCGGAGATGCTTGTTGAGACGGGCAATAATTTTGTTCGTAACAACACAGGAGGCAACAAGTTTGATAAGCTGATACCTTTTGTTTCAGCACTTTTTGCTACCAGCGTGGTATCAAACCTGATAAGCCTTATAGGACTGCGAAGTCCAACAGCAGACCTATCAACAGAAGCGGCCTGGGCAGTAGTTGTTTTCATAATGATCACTGCCACCAAGATTAAGACCAACGGATTTGGCGGATATTTGAAAGGATTCACAACACCAATTGCTGTTATGACCCCGTTTAATATTCTGTCCGAGTTGGCGACTCCGGTAAGTATGGCTTGCCGTCATTTCGGAAATATTCTTTCCGGTGTAGTTATTGACGGACTTATTTACTGGGCTTTAGGACTTGCATCAGCAGCAATATTCGGACTGATTCCCGGAGCGGTTGGAAATTTCCTTTCCAAGATTCCGATTCTGGGCATAGGTATTCCGGCAGTAACCGGTGTTTACTTTGACTGGTTCTCAGGCTGTATGCAGGCATTTATCTTCTGTATGCTGACGGTAATGTATATCGCCAACGCGGCAGAGGAAGGGTGATAGAAGGATTGTGGGAATGAAATGGAACAATCCGATAGCACGAAAAATTAAAACTAAATAAATAAAAAACATAATTAAATCATTTAGGAGGCTAAATAATATGGGTGATTTTCAGATGCTAGCAAAAGGTATTGCACTTGCAGGATGTGGTATTGGTGCAGGATGTGCACTTATCGCAGGTATTGGTCCTGGTATTGGTGAAGGAACTGCTGTTTCTAAGGCACTTGAAGCTATCGGACGTCAGCCTGAGTGTAAGGGCGATGTTACAGGTACCATGCTTCTTGGTTGTGCGGTTGCAGAGACAACCGGTATTTACGGTTTCGTTACAGGTCTGCTTCTTATCTTCGTTGCACCTGGTATGTTTATGGGATACCTTCAGTAAACATTTTCCAATAGAAAAAAGGAGAGACCATTATGGATATACAGGCCCTATTGCTGATCACTGCGGACGCTAAAGAGACGCAGGAATTAGTTACATTGGTGCCCTGGACGTTTATCATTCAGATAATCAACCTGTTCATTCAGGTATTTCTGATCAAGAAATTCCTCTTTAAGCCTATCAACGATATCCTTGAAAAGAGAAGAAATCTTGCAGATAAAACGATCCGAGAGGCAAGAGAGGCCCAGGATAAAGCCGATTCTCTCAAAGAACAGTATGAGAGCTCTCTTACAAATGCACATGCTGAAGCAGCTTCAATAGTTTCTGAAGCACAGAAAGAAGCTCAGGTGAAAGCCGACACAATTGTGCAGGAGGCAGAACAGCAGGCTGCTGGAATCAAAGCCAGAGCTGCTGCTGATATTGAACAGGAGAAGAAGAAGGCTATCAACGAGGCCAAAGATGAAATCGGTGGTCTTGCAATGGATATTGCAGGAAAGGTTGTTGAAAAAGAAATCAACGAGGCCGATCACAAAAAGCTTATCGAAGATTTTATTAACAAAGTTGGAGCTTAAGTAAGGAGAATAAATCATGAGTAGTGCTGGAGATCTTTATGGGCAGAGCCTATATGATCTGGCAGCGGAAGAGAACCTTACGGATGAAATACTGGGCGAAATGGAGGCAGTAAAAGAGATTTTCAAAGAAAATCCCGATTACGTGACACTCCTGTCGGAACCTTCAGTCCCTAAGAAAGAGAGGTTGCAACTTGTTGATGAAGCATTCGATGGAAGCTTGCAGCCGTACCTGATGAACTTTATCAAGATTCTCATTGAGAAAGGTCTTCTACGAGAGTTTTCTGCATGTCAGAAGCGCTTTAGAAGAAGCTATAACGAGGCACACGGAATCGCAGATGCACTTGTTACAACAGCTGTAGCGCTCAGCGATGAGCAGCTTTCTAACCTTAAAGAGAAACTGGAAAAGATCAGTGGTAAGAAGATTCTTTTGAAACAGAAGACAGATCCCGGCGTCCTGGGCGGCGTTAGAGTTGATCTGGAGGGACAGCTCTTTGACGGAACAGTCAAAGGAAGGTTATCCGAGCTTCGCAGACGCGTCGATGAGACGGTTATATAAAATACATCGGAGGATGATATGGAACTAAAACCAGAAAAAATATCCGAGGTCATTCGAAGCCAGATAAAGAACTATCAGAATGCAATTATCCAGAACGAGACCGGAACAGTTCTTACCGTTGGTGATGGTATTGCCAGAGTTAGCGGACTTTTGAACTGTATGTCCGGAGAGCTTTTGGAGTTTGAGAATGGTACATTCGGAATGGCTCAAAACCTCGAGGAAACAGTAGTATCCGCGGTATTGTTCGGAGAAGATGTTGGTATCAGCGAAGGACAGACCGTTAAGCGTACAGGAAGAGTTGTATCTGTTCCTGTAGGAGAGCAGATGATTGGACGTGTTGTAAACGCCATTGGACAGCCAATTGACGGACAGGGACCAATCGAAGCTTCAGAATATAGACCGGTTGAATCGCCGGCTCCCGGTATCATTGCAAGACAGCCGGTTAAAGAACCACTTCAGACAGGTATCAAGGCTATCGATTCCATGATCCCTATCGGAAGAGGACAGCGTGAGCTTATTATCGGTGATAGACAGACCGGTAAGACCACAATCGCTGTGGACACAATCCTTAACCAGAAGGGTAAAGATGTTATCTGTATCTACGTTGCTATCGGACAGAAACGTTCAACAGTTACATCCCTTGTTGAGGATCTTAAGAAGGGCGGAGCTATGGACTACACAATCGTTGTAGCAGCTACAGCTTCAGAGCCTTCACCACTTCAGTACATTTCTCCATACACAGGCTGTGCTATGGGTGAGTACTTTATGTTAAAGGGTAAACACGTACTTTGTATCTACGACGACCTATCAAAGCACGCTGTAGCATACAGAGCACTTTCACTTCTTATCAGAAGACCACCGGGACGTGAAGCTTATCCCGGAGACGTTTTCTACCTGCACTCAAGACTCCTTGAGAGAGCAGCTAAGCTCTCAGATGAGAACGGAGGAGGTTCACTTACAGCCCTTCCTATCATCGAGACACAGGCCGGTGACGTATCAGCCTACATCCCTACAAACGTTATCTCTATCACAGACGGACAGATATTCCTTGAGACAGAGCTTTTCCACTCGGGAATTATGCCTGCGGTTAACCCGGGTATTTCCGTATCTCGAGTTGGTGGTAACGCTCAGATCAAGGCTATGAAGAAGGTTGCCGGAACGCTTAAGCTTGTTTATTCACAGTACCGTGAGCTGCAGAGCTTTGCTCAGTTCGGTTCAGACCTTGACGAAGACACAAAGTCTCGTCTTGCACAGGGTGAAAGAATCGTGGAAGTACTTAAGCAGAACAAGAATATGCCTGTTCCTGTAGAAAAACAGGTAGCAATTCTTTATGCGGTAGTAAATAACATCCTTATGAAAATCGAAGCCAGCGACGTTGCTGAATATGAAGCAGGTCTTTATGACTTCCTTGATCAGAATCCTTCCGGAATTGCAGCTATGCGCGATATTCGTGAGACTGGCAAGCTTGAAAAAGAGACTGAGGATAAGTTAAAGGCAGCACTAGACGCTTACACTGATAAATTTGTTAAGAGCAGATAAGGAGGATAAATAATGGCTGGATCAATGAAAGCTGTTAAACTCCGAATCAAGAGCGTCCAGAGCACTATGCAGATTACGAAGGCTATGCAGCTGGTTGCAGCTAGTAAGCTTCGTAAAGCCAAGGAAAGGGCTGATGAATCTAAGCCTTACCTTAAGACGATGCTGGAGACACTTACAGATATAGCCAATGGAAACACTGATTTCCAGTCTATCTTCACCAAGAGCGGAGATAATGATAAGAAATGGCTGTATGTTGTAATCGCCGGAGACAGAGGTCTTGCGGGAGGTTATAACTCGAACCTGTTTAAGTTTGTCGAGGCAGAGCTTAAGGACAAGGAGGATGTGACAGTTCTTCCCATCGGTAAAAAATCTGTGGAGTTCTTTAAACACAGAAATATTCCTATTTTTACTGAGGAATATGCCGAGGTTGCCAAGATAACTATCTCAGACTGTTTCCAGATAGCAAAAATTATCTGCGGATCATACGGCGGTGATGGATTTGGACATGTTTTCCTGTGTTACACAAACTTCGTGTCCATGTTGTCACAGGTTCCAACAGCGACATCCCTTCTTCCACTTTCAGATCTTTCAACAGAGAAAAAAGAAAGTGATGGAAAGCCAAAGGATCTTATCCTGTATGAACCAAACAGTGAGACAGTGTTCGATGCTATTGTTCCGGAATATCTGGCGGGAATTCTTTATACCAGTATCAATATTTCTTATGCCAGTGAGCTTGCTGCCCGTAGAACAGCTATGGAAGCAGCCACAGACAACGCAGAGGAAATGATTGAGACCTTAAGTCTGTACTATAACAGAGCTCGTCAGGCAAGCATTACGCAGGAAATCACAGAGATTGTTGCGGGTGCTGAAAGCTGATCACTATTATACCTATAAAGGAGTTTAACAATGAGTGAAAATCATGTTGGAAAGGTAATACAGGTTACAGGCCCTGTACTTGACATCCGATTTAAAGAGGGTGAGCTTCCTGATCTTCACAATGCCATAGAGATTATGATCGAAGACCGTAAACTTATTGCTGAGGTTGCTCAGCAGGTCGGCGATGATGTTGTTCGTTGCGTAGCTATGAGTTCAACAGATGGTCTTGTCAGAGGTGTTGATGCAATTGATACCGGAAGCCCAATCACTGTGCCGGTTGGAGAACAGTGCCTGGGAAGAATTTTCAACCTGCTTGGTGAACCTGTAGATAATGAGCCTGCCCCAGAGGGAGTAGAGAGATGGCCAATCCATCGTCCGGCTCCTGCTTACGAGGACCAGGTCCCTGCTACAGAAATTTTTGAAACCGGAATTAAGGTCGTTGACCTTATCTGCCCTTACGCTAAGGGTGGTAAGATCGGTTTGTTCGGCGGTGCCGGCGTAGGTAAGACCGTACTTATCATGGAGCTTATCAACAACGTTGCTAAGGCTCATGGCGGACTTTCAGTATTCACCGGTGTTGGTGAGCGTACTCGTGAAGGTAATGACCTTTACGGAGAAATGAAGGAATCAGGAGTTATCAATAAGACCGCACTTGTTTACGGTCAGATGAACGAGCCACCGGGAGCCAGAATGAGAGTTGGTCTTTCCGGACTTACAATGGCTGAGTATTTCCGTGATGTTAAGAATCAGGACGTGCTTCTGTTCATTGATAACATTTTCCGTTTTACACAGGCTGGTTCAGAGGTTTCAGCCCTCCTTGGACGTATGCCTTCAGCCGTAGGTTATCAGCCTACACTGGCTACAGAGATGGGTGCTCTTCAGGAGCGTATCACATCTACCAAGAAGGGATCTATCACATCAGTTCAGGCCGTATACGTACCTGCTGATGACCTTACAGACCCTGCTCCTGCTACAACTTTCACACATCTGGATGCTACCACCGTTCTTTCCAGAGATATCGCTTCAAAGGGTATTTATCCTGCTGTTGATCCTCTTGATTCAACAAGCCGTATCCTTTCACCTGATATCGTAGGAAAAGAGCATTATGAAGTAGCCAAGGGTGTTCAGCAGGTGCTTCAGAGATATCGTGAACTTCAGGATATCATCGCTATCATGGGTATGGACGAACTTTCAGAAGAGGATAAGCTTACCGTTTACAGAGCCCGAAAGGTTCAGAACTTCCTGTCACAGAGCTTCTCAGTAGCTGAGCAGTTCACAGGACTTCCTGGTAAATACGTTCCTCTTAAAGAGACTATCCGTGGCTTCAAGATGATTCTTGACGGCGAATGCGATGATCTTCCGGAGTCAGCATTCCTTCTTGTTGGAACCATTGATGAAGTATTTGAGAAGGCTAAGAAACAGTGATGACGCCTTGTATTCATGGATGATACAAGAGAAATGAGGAAAAAATATGGCCAGTACATATCATTTACAGGTTGTATCCTTAGATGGTCTTGAATACGAGGGCGAAGTTCAAAAGATACTGCTGCGTACGATAGAGGGTGATGTTGAGATACTCGCTCGCCACACCAACTACTGTACCGCCATTGGAATGGGAACCGCCAAGGTTACCATGGAGGATGGCAAGGAGAGAAAAGCAGCCTGTATCGGAGGAATGCTTTCTGTAATGAATGGCGAAGTCAGAGTTCTTCCAACCACTTGGGAGTGGAGTGAGGACATTGATGTTGCCAGAGCTAAGGCAGCCAAGGAAAGAGCTGAAGAAAGGCTCAAAGATAAACTTCTGGATAATGAAGCCAGAGTTCGTGCCGAAGCTAAGCTTTACAGAGCACTTGTAAGACTTGGATCTTCAGGTCATGGTCAGGATCATCTGGACTAAGATATGAAAAAAGAGATAACGCTGGCTCCGGGTAACCAGAGTCAGCGTTTACTTAAGTAGAGCAGCGGCTTTTCGCTGATTATATCGGAGGGAAGACTGTTGAAACAAGGATTAGACATAAAAAAAGGCAGCAATAAATGGCGCATCGTGTTGGTAGTAGTCGGTGTGGTATTTAATGTGCTGCTTTTTTTTATTTCTAATCGCTTTGGACTTCCGTTCTTTTTGGATACCATAGGAACAATAGTAGCAGCAGGGATTGGAGGTCTGTTTCCCGGAATTTTAACTGCAGTTTTGTCAAATACTTTATGCGCGGTAATAGATACTAATTCACTATACTTCATGTTTGTAAATGTGTTGGTAGCTATTTACGCATCCTGGTATGGGATGAACTACTCTTTTAAGAGAATAGATAAAGCTGTCATTTTTGCAGTTACATCAGGCTTGGCATCAGGATTATTGGGGGCCATCATACAGAATATTCTGTTTGGCGCTGGCCAAAATGAGATAGTATCAGAGCTCTCAACTCCTCTTCAGGATTCATTTAAGCTTTCACCTACCGTAGCTTTTTTCGTTGGAAACATACTAATAAACTTATTGGACAAGACTATAACAACAATCATCGCTTTCCTGGTCATAGTTTTTACGCCGGAAAATGAGATAGTAGTGGTAAGAAATTCCGGATGGAAGCAAAAGCCTTTGTCCGGAGACGAGCTAAGGCGAATCAGAAGTTGGGTTAAGGATGTTAAATTATCTGCAAGAACCAGGATGACGGTCACATTGGTAAGTGCCTCTTTGATTCTTGTGTTCATTATGGGATGGATAGGAGTAAGTCTTTATTTCGAGAATGAAAAAAATGCAAGGGTGGAAAATGCATGGAATGCTCTGGAGTTTACCGCAACCATGATGGATCCCTCCCAAATCAGTAATTTTATCAAGGATGGTGGAGATTCTCAGGAGTATTTAATGGTTGGATCATTGCTCTCAACCATAAAAGAGAATGCTTATGGAGTAAGCCGCCTTTATGTGATTATTCCGGAAAATAATGGATTAAGATATGTCTTTGATTTTTCCTCAGATGAAGATGAAGTGACCTATGAGGCCGGGCAATTAGTGCCATATGAGGAAATACATGCTTTTGATGCTGATTTATTTGACGGAGAATTGGCATATCAAGAGATCAGAGGCCTTGGAAACTGGAAGATGTCTTTGTTCTATCCGCTAAAAAATTCCATTGGAAGTACTGTGTGCTATCTCGCTGCAGATGTTTCGCTGGCTTATATGGCAGATTATATGAGGATTTTTGTGTTCAAGGTAGCGATTATCCTGGCAGGATTTTTTGTACTGATTGTGGCATATGCTCTTTGGACGACAGACGTTTTCAGTACTTACCCAATAAGCAGTATGGCTGAGATTCTGGATAGATTCAGTAAAGGAAGCGATTCTCAGGAACAGATGGATGAAAATGTCAGAGAGATAAGAGCGCTTGATATCCACACCGGAGATGAAACGGAAATGCTTTATCAAAGCATTTGCAGCTTGATCTTAAGTCAGGCGGAACAGATGAGAAGTATCAGAAGGCTTTCGGAGTCCACAGCCAAGATGCAGGATGGTCTTATTATGACCATGGCGGATATGGTTGAGAACAGAGACCTTGATATGGGTGCTCATATCCAAAGGACCACGGCGTACGTCAGGATTGTGGCTGAAAGTCTCAAGAAAAAAGGATATTATCCGGAAAAACTTACTCCTAAGTTTATGTCTGATATTGTCAGATCAGCACCACTTTATGACGTGGGTAAGATAAAAGTGCCGGATGAAATTCTGAAAAAGCCCGGAGAACTGACAAAAGAGGAATTCGAGATAATAAAGACTCATGTAACAGAGGGTAAGAAGATTCTGGAAAATGCCATAAGTACATCTAATGGTGATAACTACCTTAAGGAAGCAAGAAACATGGCAGCTTATCACCACGAGAGGTGGGATGGAACAGGCTATCCAGAGGGACTTCATGGTGAGGTAATACCATTATCTGCAAGAATTATGGCAATTGCGGATGTATTTGATGACATTACCTCTGACAGAGTATACAGAAAAGCAATGTCCTTGGACAAAGCACTTGAAGTAATGAATGGATTTTCCGGAACAGTATTTGATCCTAAATGCCTTGAAGCATTCATGGATGCCCTTCCGGAAATAAAAGTAATCATGATGAAATATGGTGATCAAAACGTTTAAATGTGGTAAAAGGGTAAAAACTAAATATCTGACCATATTTACAGCGATAGTTCTTTTGATTATGGCTCTTGTTCCTGTGCTCAAAGCTAATGCTTCGGAGCCAAGTAATCTTTTGCCTTATGAGCAGGTAAAAAGAATTGGCGGCGGCTATGCTGTGACCAACCAGATGGATGGGGCAGGATATGCAGCCTATGTTTATGATGCCACAAATGGCCTTCCTACATCGGATGCCATGTACATTCTTGGAGCAAGCGATGGTTATGTTTGGCTTGGAGGCTATAGCGGTGTTATAAAGTATGACGGTTCAACCTTTGAGAGACTTAGCACTGACAACGGTCTTACCAGTGCCAGAGCTATTTTCGAAGACAGCCAAAAGAGAATCTGGGTCGGAACAAATGATAATGGCGTTGTAGTTATAGATGGAGCAAGCAGGAGACAGTATACGATTTTTGACGGGCTTCCATCTTCTTCAATAAGGCATTTTGCTGAGGATTATAGTGGAAACATTATTATCGGAACTACAGCAGGACTTTGCTATGTCGGCGAAGATATGATGCTTCATGAAATGAATGACCCCAGGCTTAGAAATGAAAGAGTTTTAAAGCTTAGTATCGGACTTGATGGAATTATTTACGGACAAACAGGTAATGGTAAGGTCTTTTCAATAGTAAACTGCAAAGTAGCTAAGGTTTATACCAGCAGAGAGCTTGGCATGGCTAAGATCACCACCATTCTGGCAGATCCGCATAATTCCCAAAAAGTATATATAAGTACAGAAAGAGGATACATATATCACGGAATATTCGGAGACAAAGCCATACGTATGGATGCCCTGTCGTCCAAATCTTTGGGTACAGTGCATTGGATTTCCTATGATTGCGACAGAATATGGGTATCTTCCACTTCTAAATGCGGATATATCGATAAAGAAGGAAAACTAGTTCTGCTGGAAGGACTGCCAATTGACAGTTCAATCGAGATGCAGACTGCAGATTATCAGGGGAATATGTGGATTGCGTCTTCTACACAGGGCGTAATGAAGCTGGTTACAGACGACTTTGTTGATATGACAAGGTCAGATGGGCTTCCTGAGGTAGTTACAAACGCCACCTGCCACCACAATGGTATGTTATATGTTGGAACAGACAGTGGCCTTTATGTATTGAGCGATAACGGACAGCTGATAAATAATAACCTTACAAGATATCTTGAGAATACCAGAATACGCTGTATGATCGAAGACTCCAGAGGGGATTTGTGGGTAGCCACCTATACGAACGGAAAGGGACTTATAAGGCTATCTGCTGCAGGAAGTTTGACAACTTATACTACGGAAAATGGTCTTAAGGATGATTCCATACGATGCATTACTGAGGCAAAGGATGGTTCTATTATTGTGGGCTCCAACGGCGGTGTGACCATAATCAGAAACGGAAGTATAGCAAAGACATATGGCATTGATTCCGGTATGAAGAACTCCGTAGTACTTACCGTGGCTGAAGACGAAAACGGCGAAATCTATGCAGGTACAGATGGAGGCGGCCTCTATGTCTTTGATAAGCTTACCATGAAGAGGCTTGGTCTCGAGGATGGCCTTTCAAGTGAAGTAATAATGAGACTTAAGAAGGATGATGAGAGAAATCTTTTATGGATCATCACTTCAAACTCCATAGGCTATATCAAGGATGGAGTAATTAAAAATATAGAATCCTTCCCGTTTAACAATAACTATGACATTTACTATGGGGACAATGACAGACTGTGGATCCTTTCATCCTATGGAATATACAGGGTCAAGGCCCAGGAAATGCTTGAGGATGATGTTAAGAACTATAAGTTGTACACCATTTCCAATGGTATGCCTTACGCCGTTACTTCTGCTTCCTTTGGATATCAGAAAGATGACGGAAACCTTTATATTCCGGGAAGAAAAGGCGTAATCAGGGTAAATATAAATAAGATTAATGATAGAAGCGAGAAATTAAAGATTGGTGTTCAGTCAGTATACTGTGACGATGAACTGATCACGCCTAATTCCCAGGGAACCTACATTTTGCCGGCATCGGATGGTCGAATAAGGATAACGCCTTCGGTAATGGACTATACAATGCTGAATCCTATGGTTAGGGTATTCCTTGAGGGAAAAGAAAATGTGGGAATGTCGGCTCAAAAGAGCAATCTTTCCACGTTGGAGTATACCTCACTTGATTATGGCAACTACATTCTTCATATACAGGTCTTAAATGACAAAGAAGCTGTGGCCCAGGAAGAGAGATTCCTGATTGTAAAAAAGCCTCATTTCTTTGAGCTGTTTGCGGTTAAGCTTCTGATGATATTTATGGTTGCCTTTTTGGCAGGCTTTATCGTATGGAGAGTTTTAAAGGCTACGGTTGTATCCAAACAGTACGAAGAAATCAGAAAGGCCAAGGAAGAAGCTGAGAAGGCTAACACAGCTAAATCCAGGTTCCTTGCCAATATGTCCCATGAGATCAGAACTCCTATCAATACAATTATGGGTATGGATGAGATGATCTTAAGAGAAGATGCAAGAGATGTGCCTAAGCCTTATTTCCTTTCTATGATGAACTATGCTCTGGATATCAGGAATGCTACAGAGTCACTGCTAGGCCTTATCAATGACCTTCTTGATATGTCCAAGATTGAGTCCGGCAAGATGCATCTTGTTGAGCAGGAATATGATGTTCAGGATCAGCTTCGGTCCATAGTATCTATGATCCGTTCAAGAAGTACAGAAAAAGAGCTGATTTTTGAAGTTGTGATTGATGAAATCCTTCCATCACGAATGTATGGGGATTGTAGTAAAATCAAGCAGATTGTGCTGAATCTTTTGACAAATGCTGTTAAATATACGGAGAGTGGTGGATTTGCTCTTACAGTATCAATGGAAGCCAGAACAGATGATATCTGTGATCTGAGGTTTTCGGTAAAAGATACAGGTATTGGTGTTAAAGAGGAGGATATGGAGAAACTCTTTACCGCCTATGAGAGACTCGATGAGGAAAAGAACAGCGCTATCCAGGGAACCGGACTGGGACTTGATATTTCCAGAAGATTTGCGGAGCTGATGGGTGGTAAGCTTTGGTGCGAAAGTGTTTACGGCGAAGGCTCGGAATTCATTCTTACTGTGAAACAGAGAATTGTAGATTCAACCCCTATCGGAGTATTTATTGAGCATGATACTTCTGCAAACGGTCCGTATGTACCTAAGTTTATTGCGCCTGATGCAGATGTCCTTGTTGTTGACGATACGCCTATGAACCTTAGTGTTATCAAGGGACTTCTCAAGGCTACCAAGATATTCGTAACTACTGCCGACAGTGGAGAAGAAGCGATTGAAAAGATAAAAGAGACAGATTTCAACGTAGTTCTTCTTGATCACATGATGCCGGGAATGGATGGTATTGAGACACTGGAAAAAATTCGTGAGACTCATCCTGATCTGCCGGTTTACGCGCTTACTGCAAATGCTTCAGTGGGAGAAGAATTCTATACTTCTAAGGGCTTTAACGGTTATCTGTCCAAGCCTGTAGACAGCCAGGCTCTGGAAAGTACAATCTTAAAGCACCTGCCGCCTGAAATCGTAATGCAAAGAGAAGACGAGGAGGCAGAAGAGGAACTTAAGGAACTTCCGGAGAACATGCTTTGGATCAGAGATGTAGAGGGCTTATCTGTGGATGATGGAATAACTAATTCCGGAGGTATCTCTAACTACATGTTCTCAATAAGGTTGTTCCTGGATACCATTGATGACAACATCGAAGTCATTGAAAAAGCCTATGAGACAGATGATATTAGGCTATATACCATTAAGGTACATGCCCTTAAGAGCTCTGCAAGAATAGTCGGAGCACTGGAGCTTTCCAAAATGGCTGCAAGTCTTGAGGAAGCAGGCAAGAATGGAAATAAGGAATTAATTGATAAGAATACCAAAGCTCTCTTGACTGATTACAGAGCCTTTAAAGCTAAGCTAAAGAAAATGGATCAGGAATTCGAATCTGAGACTGAAGATGACGGAAAGGAAATGATTTCCGAAGATGATCTTAAGGATGCTTACAGTGCACTTAAGGATGTTATCTCTCAGATGGATTATGATGCTGTGGAAATGATTCTTGAACAGATCAAGAAATTTAGACTTCCTCCTGAGGATGCCAAGAAAATGGATAAGCTTGGTAAACTCCTTAAAACCTTTGATTGGGATGCAATGGAAGCGCTGTTTGAATAAGCTGCCGGAGTGTATTTATGTTTGATCTTATCAGAACTTACCAACTAAATATTATGTTATGTCTAAGCTCTGTCAGCATGGCGATGGCACTTCTGCTGCTCATTACCAAATTTTTGTCAAAGAAGCGTAAATGGGCATTGATCAACATGGAGCTTATAGCAACTTTTCTTTTGGCCTTTGACAGAGCGGCTTATATATACAGCGGTGTTGGAGGCCCAAAAGGCTATATTATGGTAAGAGTCAGTAATTTCATAGTGTTTTTCCTGACTTCTGGCATAGTAATGGGCTTTAATATCTATCTTGCTGATCTTCTAACCAACGAAGGGCAATTGGCGGCTGTGCCAAGGAGACTTCAGATTGTAGGGGCTATTGCGGCTTTGGGAATGGTTCTTTCTGTAGTAGCTGCGTTTACTGGACTGTATTATAGCTTTGATGCCAACAATATATATCACAGGGGACCATATTTCTGGATTAGTTATGTAGCTCCTATTGTAGGACCAATCCTGCAGTTTACGGTTATATGGCAATACAAGAAAAAGTTTAGCCGTATCATCTTTACTGCCTTGTGGTTATATCTGGTGGTTCCTATTGTCTGCGCACTTATTCAGTTTGTGGCCTATGGAATATCTATTGTGAATATGGCCATGGTTCTTGTTTCTATCTTCCTTTATGTCTTTGCCTACCTTGATGTTAATGAGCAGGCACTTAAGGCTCATGAGATTGAAATGGAGCGTTTGCAGGAAGACAAGAAGAGTATGAGGAGGCTTTTTGATCAGACAGCCACTGCCTTTGTTGCTGCCATGGAAAAAAAGGACGCTTTCTCCCAGGGACATTCTGCCAAAGCAGCAGAGATGGCCGGAAGAATAGCCAAGGCCATGGGAAAGACTCAGGATGAAATTGATGAGATATATTTTGCGGCACTTCTTCATAATGTAGGAATCATGGGGGTTCCGGATGGACTTGTTGAAAACTTTGACAAGCTGTCACCGGAGCAGTTTGAAGTTTTCAAACAGACCCCTAATATTAGTGCGGATATTTTGTCAAATATCACTGAATATCCAATCCTCACAGTGGCGGCTAAATATTGCAATGAAAACTATGATGGTACAGGTTTCCCTGAGGGACTTAAAGAAAAAGAAATTCCTGAGGTTGCAAGAATCATGGCTGTAGTAGACAGGTATGATGCCATGACCACCAAGACCAAGTATAGTGAGCCCTTACCGGAGCCTATGGTAAGAGAGGAATTTATTCAGGAATCCGGAAACAGACTGGATCCTGAGCTTACAAATATCATGCTGGATATACTTGATGCGGATTCAAGAGAAGAAGCAGTCAAGAATTCACGGCCGGGAGCAGATGTTGAAAAAGAACTAGTATGCGGTAAATACAGGGATAAGATTTCTGTGGGAGTTCTTTTGGATGAAATGTCCACCAACATCAGCTTTATGTGTGAGCCTCAAAAGAAAAAAGAGGGAGACTACAGCGGGCCTTCTATTATCGTATTTGATTCCTATGACAGGCGTATTCATGATAATTACAAATCTATAGATGCATACAAGTATATGGAATATGCCGAAGTATGGTTTGATGGGCACAGTGTTTCCACAGATGCCAGAAACATGGAAGTGAAAACAGAAACTGTTGAGGATAATTCTGAGTGGCCTGAGGGTAAATATATTATCATTGCTACTAAATATGAGGACCACGTTAAGATCAATATGACAGATGGAAAGAAGGATATGGATGTGATAATTGCGCTTCCTGACAGCTCCAAGTATGCATCCATAGCTCTGACCGGAGAGAATTGTCATATTACGGATATCACGGTTGAAAAAAATGAAGAAGAGACCAAAGAGGGCGACATAAAGAGGATTGCAGAAGTGGTAAGTTATATCGAACGCATGGAATCCGATGTGCCTAACGTACAGATAGACAGACACCGTTCAGCTTATGCGGATGGTATGGAGATTACGGGAGATATGAAACTTTCATTCCATACTATGAGTCTGCCTGCATCCAATCTGGTGTGGCACTGCCCATATATAGTTTTGTATTACTCCGAGGATGGAAAGGTTGGAGGACCGGGCTACAGGGAATATGCCCTGATCAGGATAAACGGAGAGATAGATAAAACCGATCTCTATGCTAGAAACAGCTTCTCAATGAAAAGAGAGAGTTCATTCCCCGGATGGAATGAGTGGAAGGCTATCAATAAAGAGGGAATGGAGTGCGAAGTACTCTTTTCGGTTAAGGGAAATACAATTACAACAAAGACAACAAATATGGGCGTTGCTATACAAAACAGCACCGTAATTACCGATGGCGGTGATAAGGTGTACGCAGCAATAACCGGTGACATGGTGGCGATAACGGATATCAGGATTAAGTAAGGGGTGAAAGAGAGGAGAAGGCGATGGAGTTATCAAGTGAAGAGAAAAAAGTATTGTCGGGAATTACATTTCACTCTGAAGAAGTGGAAAAAGGTGAGCTCTGCGATGAGGATAAGGAGCTTTTAAGCGAACTTAGGGCGGTGAAGGCTTATCTTACAGATAAGTATAAGGATTACAACTTTGAGGTTACCGGCTGTGAGCCCAAGGCAGGAACCGCAAGAGATTACAATGAGTGGTATTACAAGGCAGAAGGAGTGGATAGAGCTTCAGCCTTTATTGCCATGGTTTGGGATAAAGATGGCGCGTTTGATATCCGTGATGATTTTTATGGGGAAACAATTAAGGAAGGTGCATCAGATGCGGTAAAAAAACTTCTTGGTTACGGAGGCTTTCCTGTTGCAGAAGTAAACGTAAGCTTTTGGGAGTATTTCGGAAAAGAGCTGGGACAGGATTTGGACCCTGCGTTGGTTCTTAGAGGAGATGTTCATGCAGGGAATGACATAAAGATCTTTCTTGATGGATCTAGGCTTCCCTCGGGTTCTTATGAAAATGAGATAGGAAAACTTGAGACGAGCCTTAAGGAGGCAGGAATAAAAGGAGACGTGTATGTTGTGGTTCTAAAGAATGCAGAAGGGGATCCGGTAATGGACAGGCTGTATTCTGACAGTTTTGAGCTTTCATAAGCGCGGGGGTGACATATTATGAGCAGTAGTCTTTCGCTTGAGGAAATCGTTCTTATAAACAATCTGTTATACTGCGAAAATCTAGGTGGCCCCAAAGGGACCTTTCTTTCGCCTGTCCAGGAATCCAAGACAATCGGTGATTATGTTAATGGCGTTTTGAGAAAAGCTGCTGAGATCATCGATGATAAAGAGTATAGCTCGGGAGTTACAGGAGCTGAGTATAAAGAAATACTCTGGTCAATTAAACCCAACGAACACTTAAGAAATATCATTATCAGACAGATCCACTATGAAAGTGAGGGGGCAGGTGGCGGAAGAAGTGCGTATCTTTTTGATCCTTCTTCAAATGAGGCTATTATAGCTTTTAAGGGAACCCAGTCTGATGCCGAGTGGATAGACAATGTTTCCGGCTTATATCAGGTTCCGACGGAATTCCAGAACAATGCCCTTAACTGGTTTCAGTCTCTGGACTTCACAGGGTGCGAAACCATCACTGTAACCGGTCATTCCAAGGGCGGCAACAAATCCAAGTTTATAACCATCATGGATGATAGAGTCGATAACTGTTTCTCCTTTGACGGGCAGGGCTTTTCAGATGAATTCATAAAAAGATATGTTGCCAGGATCATCAAGAATAAAGGAAAAATAACCAATATCATTGCAGAAAGTGATTTTGTAAACATTCTTCTTAATGATGTGGGAGCCAGACAGTTCTATCTTGGAACTAATTACGGAAGACTGGGATTTGCAGAAAACCACTGTGCCAACGCGGTTCTTTTCTTTGATAGTATGGGGGCTATGACCTTATGGAGGTCCAAGGGCCAGGATAAAAAGATGATGGATCTTGATATTATGCTTAACAGCTTTATCAGGACATATAAGATGGATGTCAGAGAAAAAGTAGCAAACATGCTGGGAAATATCATTGTTTGTGCTAAATCAGGAGATACAGACAGGATAGCGGATACCTTTATCGATGAAAGATATATGGATAGTGCGGCAGATCTTTTGGCATATATCTTAAGATATAAGACTGAAAAACCGCAGATGATAGCAAATGTCAGAGAAATTCTTAAGCAAAACGGTTTTAATACCAATATGCTTGGAGTTATAGATTTTGTCACAAATCACGATCTTATTATTGAGCTTATTGGTAAGAATAAGAAAGCCATGATAGCGATACTAAAAAAGAAGCATGTCAAAGAGTCGTTAGTTAGTTTTCTGGAAAAGCACATCGGTCTGTTTGATTTCATAGTTCTGGTGGCTCAGAAAATGAGAAAGATAGATCCGCTTAAGTATAGTGGTGCTGATCTTGAAGCTGATGATGCGGAAAAAGATATGGAAATAAAAGGCAGGCACGGGATTTCCAGGCGGAAACTGTCCCTTATAGTGGCAGGGGCTGTGCTGGCAATTGTCATTTTGATTGTTTTGATTTTGGTGATTCTGTAGGGAGATATCAATAATCAAGAAGTAAAAAGCAAGATACGAAATGAAAACGGGGGAGAATACTTGTAAGATATATCCTGTAATCAAATCGATAATACAAGATGGTATTCGATTTGTAATATCAGACAAGTAAATGGAATTATATAAGCGAACAATATATAGGAGGTAGGTATGCTTTATATCGGTGTAGATTTGGGGACATCATCCGTTAAGCTGGTTTTGATGGATGAGACAGGCAAGATTCATGGAACAGTTTCAAGGGAGTATCCTTTATACTTTCCACAGCCGGGATGGTCTGAGCAGAAACCTGAGGATTGGTACTCACAGGCAATCGAGGGACTTAAGGAGCTTCTTAAGGATGCTGACAAGTCACAGGTTGCAGGTATCAGCTTTGGTGGACAGATGCATGGTCTTGTAATTCTTGATGAGAATGATGAGGTAATAAGACCTGCAATTTTATGGAACGACGGAAGAACACAGAAACAGGTTGACTACCTTAACGGTGAGATTGGTAAGGAGACTCTTTCCAAGTACACTGCAAACATCGCATTTGCCGGATTCACAGCTCCTAAGATTCTTTGGGTTAAGGAGAATGAGCCTGAGAACTTCAAGAGAATCAAGAAGATAATGCTTCCTAAGGATTATCTTGCATATAAGCTTTCAGGAAGCTTCTGCACAGATTACTCTGATGCATCAGGAATGCTTCTGTTAGATGTTCAGAATCGTAAGTGGTCCAAAGAGATGTGTGACATCTGCGGAATCACAGAGGATATGCTTCCACAGCTCTTCGAGAGTTTTGAGAAGGTTGGAACACTTAAGGCTGAGCTTGCAAAAGAGCTCGGACTTAACGAGAACGTAGTTATCGCAGCAGGAGCCGGAGACAACGCAGCAGCTGCAGTTGGAACAGGTACAGTTGGCAATAACAGATGTAACATCTCTCTTGGAACAAGTGGAACAATCTTTATGTCAGCTGACAGCTTTGCAGTAGACAGCAACAATGCACTTCATTCATTTGATCATGCTGACGGACATTTCCATCTTATGGGATGCATGCTCAGCGCAGCAAGCTGTAACAAGTGGTGGATGGATGAAATCCTTAAGACCAAGGATTATGCAGATGAGCAGAAGGGCATTGAGAAGCTTGGTGAGAACCACGTATTCTTCCTTCCTTACCTTATGGGTGAGAGATCTCCTTGGAACAATCCTAATGCCCGAGCTACATTTACAGGCATCACAATGGATACAACAAGAGAGGATATGACTCAGGCAGTTCTTGAGGGTGTTGCTTTTGCCACAAGAGATATGTATGAGGTAGCTAAGTCAATTGGAGTTGCTCCTAAGCGCACAATGATCTGCGGTGGTGGTGCTAAGAGCCCTCTTTGGAGAAAGATGATTGCCAACATTCTTAATGTTGAGGTTGATGTGCCTGTTTGTGAGGAAGGCCCTGGAATGGGTGGAGCAATGCTGGCTATGGTTGCCTGCGGAGCATACAAGAGTGTTGAGGATGCTGCAGCAGCTATAGTTAAGGTTGATAAGACAGAGAAGCCTGATCCTGAGCTTGTAGCTAAGTATGAAGCTCGTTATCAGCAGTTCAAGACAATATATCCTGCACTTGCTGATACCTTTGATAAGATCATCTGATAAAAATACTACGGCGCCTGCGAAAGCGGGCGCTGTTTTGGGAAATGAGGAAAGAGGATGTCAGGACTTAGATTACCGCGTTTATTGTCCGATGGAGTTGTGCTCCAGAGGAGAAAGGCGATACATATATGGGGATGGGATGAAGCCGGATCTCAGATTACAGCTTCTCTTGTAGAGGATAATGCAGAAACTGCCAGCAAGGAGAATGTGCTGAGCCTTGGCAGTATTAGCTGCAATAAGGAAGGGCGATTTGATCTTTACCTTCCTGCCAGAGAGAGCGGCGGCCCATATAAGCTTGTAGTATCTGATGATAGTGGAGAGAGTATTACCGTAAATGATGTTATGATAGGACTGGTGTGGTTTTGTTCAGGTCAGTCCAATATGGAGCTTCCCGTTATCAGAGTTAAGGATAAATATCCGGAATTATTGGAAATAGAAGATAACAGCAATATCAGAACCTTCAAGATAACAGAGGATAGCAGCTTCGAAGGCCCTCTTGAGGAGCTTCGCACAGGTAGCTGGACATCTGTTAATAAGGATTCAATCATAAGCTTTTCGGCAACAGGTTATTTTTTTGCCAAACATCTTCAGATGCTCACAGGTCAGACAGTAGGATTTATCAATGCCAGCCTTGGCGGATCAAGAATATCCTCCTGGATGAGCAGACAGATGTTGGAGGGCTACGATGAGCTTTTAGCAGAGGCTGATAAATATTCAGATGCAGATTTTAGAAAACAGGTCATGGAAACCAATATGGTTAACGGCGACACCTGGAGAAGAAATCTGTATGAGTCAGATCTTGGATTTAAAGAGCACTGGGAAAGTTATCAAGTTGATAAGGGATGGGATGAATTCCAGATTCCCGGCTTCTTTAAAGGCACTGTTTTAGATGGCTTTATAGGTAGTGTGTGGTTTAGGAGAAAGTTTGACCTGCCGAGGGAACTTGCAGGGGAAAAGGCCCGTCTTTTCCTGGGCACAATTGTTGATAATGACGTTGTGTTTATAAACGGTCAGAGAGTCGGAGATACACCATACCAGTATCCTCCACGCAAATATGATATTCCGGAAGGCCTCACCAGAGAAAAAGACAATACCATTGTTATAAGAGTGTGTGTTGAGACCGGACTTGGAAGATTTACTCCAGGCAAGGATTACAAGATATTTAATGAGGAAACATCAGTAAGGCTTGACGGAACCTGGGAGTACCGCGTTGGAGCAAGCTGTGATATGATTCCTCCAACAGATTTCATTAACTGGAAGTCAACAGGTCTTTATAATGCCATGACTTATCCATGTCATAACTTCCCGATTGACGGTGTTTGCTGGTATCAGGGAGAATCCAATGTGGAGGACGGTTATGACTATAATGCCCTCACAAAGAGACAGGTAGAGGGATACAGAAAAGCCTGGAACGAAGAAAATCTTCCGTTTATCGGAGTATCTCTTCCAAACTTTACGATTGACTGTCCTGTAGATGATGACTGGGGAAGATTCAGGCTTACCCAGGCTGGACTTTTGAACCTTCCTGCCACTGGACTTGCCATAACAATGGGACTTGGAGAAGACAATGATCTTCATCCTGTCACCAAGGAACCTATAGGAGCAAGGCTTGCACTGTGTGCAGCACATCTTAAATACTGTTATAATGGGGAGTACATGGGACCGGAAGTAACAAGTGTTAAGAGAGTTGTGGATCAGGCTGGTCAAAAAGCTTTTGAAGTAAAGCTATCCCATGCAAAGGGACTGTGCGTTGTCGATGCAGGTAAGGGTACAGAAATTACAGATATTTATGTTAAGAGTAAGAAAGATAAGGTAGCTACAAAAGTGATAATTGATAATGACAACGGGGGATTACTAGTTTACGTAGAGGACGATAAGGCCTATGAGGAGGCCAAAGAAATAATGTGGTGTGTAGATAATACTTACACCGGGGGACTTATTTCAAATGAAACCGGAATTCCGATGGGACCATTTTTAGAGGTCATAGACGGGACCAAGGAAAGCAAAGAAGAGGGCAAACAGTCAGCCTGAATCGATTTCTGTTATTTGACAGTAGAAGGGACTTGAATGAAAAGACTTTTTGTAGATGGATGGAAATTTTGGGAATCTGGATACGGAGTTGGTTTTGAGGAAGCAAAGAGTAATGTCGCGAATTTTAAAGATGTGATTATTCCTCATGACTATATGATCACTGATACCGAAAATCTTTACAGGGACAGCATCGGATGGTATATGAGAAGCTTTGAGTGCTCTGATGCTGACCTTAATAAAGAGCTGTTTATCATTTTTGACGGTATCTATATGGACAGCGTTGTCTATATTAATGGCAGACAGGCTGGTGAATGGAAGTATGGATATTCACAGTTCATATTGAGAATAAGTGAATTTGTAAAGGCAGGTACCAATGAGATAGTGGTTGCTGCAAGATGCAAATTCCCCAATACCAGATGGTATTCCGGAGCAGGAATATATAGAAATGTCTGGATCTGCGATTCTGAGAAAACTTATATTCCTGAGAATGGAGTATATGTTCACTCAGACAAACTTGAAGATGGTTCCGGTTACAAATTGAGTATAAGTACAGAAATTTGCGGCCCGGATAAAGCTAACACCAAGGTCTCTTATAGGCTTTATGATTCTTGTGGCAAGGAGATTTCACTTGAGGGTGATATTGCCAGAGATGTAAAAGAATGGGATGTAACTTCCACTAACCTTTATAAACTGCAAGTAAATCTCTTCTTGGATAAAGATATGGATGGAGAACCTATTCAGACTGAAGAAATTAGTGTGGGCTTTAGGAATGTGAAGATGGATCCTGACAAGGGATTTTTCCTTAATGGCAGAAACATGAAGCTTAACGGAGTGTGTCTGCACCATGATCTGGGAGCTCTAGGCTCGGCCTTTAATAAGTCTGCTATGAGAAGAAGGCTCATTCAGCTCAAAGAGATGGGAGTCAATGCCATCAGAATGACTCACAATATGTATGATCCCCAGGTGCTGGAGCTTGCTGATGAGATGGGATTTCTCCTTATATCAGAGGCTTTTGACATGTGGGAAGGTGCCAAGACAGAGTTTGACTATGCAAGATTTTTCCCAAAGTGGCATGAGAAGGATGTGGCAAGCTGGGTTAGAAGAGATCGAAATCATCCTTCGGTAATCATGTGGAGCATAGGTAATGAAATCTATGACACACATGCAAGTGAAAGAGGTCAGGAAGTAACAAGAGATTTAAAGAGTCTTGTTGAGCAACACGATCCTCATAAGAACGCAAGAGCGACAATTGGCTCTAACTATATGCCATGGGAAATGGCCCAGAAGTGCGCAGACATCCTAAAGGTTGCCGGATACAACTACGCTGAGAATTATTACGAGAAGCATCATAAAGAGCATCCCGACTGGATCATTTATGGAAGTGAGACATATTCCATTGTTCAGAGCAGAGGCGTTTATCATTTTCCTCTTTCTGTGCCTACTCTTTCAGATTCGGATGAGCAGTGTTCATCTCTGGGAAACAGTACAACAAGCTGGGGCGCTGATAGTATTGAGAATTGTATCTGCAAGGACAGAGATATGGAGTTCTCCATGGGCCAATTTATTTGGACGGGCTATGATTATATTGGAGAACCAACTCCCTATCAGACCAAGAACTCATACTTTGGACTAATTGATACAGCCGGATTTTATAAGGATGCATTCTATGCCTGGAAGTCTGCGTGGGTGAGTGTGGAACAAGACCCATTTGTTCACGTTTTCCCTTACTGGGATTTCAATGAGGGACAGACAATAGATATAAGGGTTTGCAGCAATGCTCCGGTGGTTGAGCTGTTTGTAAACGGAAAGAGTCTTGGTAAGCAAAACCTTACTCATGCACCTCATAGCGGTAATAAGATTTTCGCCGACTATCAGGTAGCATATGAAAAGGGAGAAATAACCGCAGTCGCTTATGGTGATAGTGGTAAAGAAATTGCCAGAGAGACCCATAAATCCTTTGGGGATACTGACAAGTTTGTCATTAGCATAGATCATCGATTGGATGAGTATACCGATGACCGAGATAATCTTGTGTTTGCCGAGATTAGTGCTATTGATAAGTATGGAAATCCTGTTGAAAATGCTTCCGACTACGTAAATGTACATGTGTCAGGCGGAACACTCATGGGACTGGATAATGGCGACAGTACAGACTATGACAGCTATCAGTCGGATTGCAGAAAGCTGTTTAACGGTAAGCTTCTTGTTATCGTACAGCCTGAGGGGAATCCGTCAGAAGTAATAATTGATGTTACTAAGGCAGATTTTGTTCCTGTCAGGAAGGTTGAGCTTGTAGTATCTGAAGGCAGCAGGTCTTTAAACTCCGACAAGAAGTCGGCAGTTGTTACAGCCAGAATTTACCCGGAGGATGCAACAGATAAGACCCTTGTGTTCAAGGCTCTTAACAAAAACGGAACTCCGACCAATGTGGCTAAACTGGAAGCAAATGGAAATACCTGCGTTGTTACGGGGATTGGAGATGGTTCTTTTACCTTAAGATGCGAAGCCTACAATGGAAGAGATGTTGCTGCAGTCATGTCTTGTATTGATTTTGAAATATCAGGACTTGGAGCTGCATTCCTTGATCCCTACGGATTTATTCCTGGAAGTCTTTATACTTCCTACATCGGAGTTGTTGGTAACGGTAATGAACATGGTGTTGCTTCTGCCAGAGGAGAAGAGACGGTTATTACCTATGGCGGAATTGATTTTGGAATAGAGGGCTCAGATGAAATCACAGTACCTATATTTACGCTTAATGATGATGCCTATGATATCGAGATTTGGAAAGGAATTCCTGGTGAGGATGGTGCAAGACTCCTCAAACGTGCAGTATACCAAAAGAAATCCATTTGGAATGTATATCAGGAAGCTACTTGGAAATTAAGCGAGAGGCTGACGGGGGTTCAGACCATAAGCCTTAAGGTTTTCCAGAAGTTCCATATAAAAGGTTTCTCTTTTACCAGACAGCTTCGTGCCTTTACTGATCTGAGAGCCTTGGATGCAGATTCAATTTATGGCGATACCTTCACCAAAGCGGTGGACGCTGTAGAAGGCATCGGAAATAATGTCACTTTGGAATTTGATAGAATAGATTTTGGAGAAAAGGGAGCGGGTAGCGTATCTATCTGTGGAAGAACCAGAAATGCCGCCAACACTGTGCATCTTCGTATGGTAAAAGTTTCAGAGAATGAAAATGGTCAGGAATCTGATACAGGAGAAATACAGAACCTTGATGCAGTTGGAACAGAGATAAAAGAAATACTGGAATTCCCACAGTCTTCAGAATATAAAGAAGTCACTTTCGAGATAGAAAGAAGGAAAGGCAAATGGGATATTACCTTTGTGTTCCTACCGGGAAGTGACTTTGATTTCAAATATTTCAGATTTGACTAATTATTTAGCTTTATCAGGGCTGGAGTCAGCTCCGGTCCTGTAGAGCTTACGATATTCAGTAGGTGAGCATTTGTTGATGTCCTTGAATACGCGATTAAAGGTGGACAAACTAAAGAAACCTGATTGAAGCGCAATATCCATAACAGACAGATCGGTATCACCTAAAAGCTCCTGAGCCATCAGAACGCGGCGCTTTGTAATGTACTGGTAGCAGGAGATTCCCATATAAGACTTAAAAAGTCTTTCGAAATGGAATTTGGAAAAACCTGCAAGATCAGCTAGCTGCTCAACAGTAAGATCGTCGGATCTGTGAGAGTCGATATAGTTGGTGACTTCTACCAGCTTATCAATGTTCTTGCGTGGTGAATCTGAGGTATCCCTTCCGGGAACTGCATTATTAAGATGCATGCTGCCGATTTGGGCAAGGATCAGGGACACCAGAGAATATACTGAAATCTGAAGGAACTCATCCTGCTGACCGTAGAGTCTGTCAATCTCCCAGAAGTAGTTCTGGAGGCGGGCAACTTCCACCGGATAAAGATTCTGGCTGATATGAGTATAGGGCGGAAGAGTCTTGATAAGCGGAACCAGGGAAGATACCTGTGAATAGGTGGCAAGATCAAATAAAAGAATAAGCTTCTCGCCGCCGGGAGCATTTGAAATATACTCATGAAGAGTACCGGGAGCAATCATCATGATATCGCCAGGCATACAATTCACAACAGCGGATGAGTCGTTATGGAACTTAACCTTAAGGGACCCTGACAGCACCAAAATAAGCTCCACTTCATTGTGCCAGTGGAGAGGGTAATTGGCCAGGTCGTTATGATAGAGAAGAACGCCTTTTAAGGTATCATAAAAGATGTGTTCTCTTGATTGTGCATTAATATCGTGAATCATCTCGTGCTCCAAAAAACATTGCGTAATAATGTGTAAATATATTAGCATAGCCGTAAGGTTTTTGCGAGAATATAAATTTAGCAGAATTTTTTATAAAAGAGAGGGTAATTTATGTCAGAGAAGGGATGGTCACAGTTGTGGCTTGATTATGCTTCAAAGGCCGGTAAGGATTCAGTAAACGGAATTCGAATGGGGAATGTAAATGTTGATATAAAGGATTTCGATGTTGATAACCGCGTTATTGAAAGTGCTGTTAAAGAGCTGAACAGAGCATTTTGCGGTGATAACGATAAAGTTAAGGTTACACTTGTAAGGAACAAAGAAGTGGCCAAAGAGGGCTATAGAATCGGAAATATTATCGGAGGAAGTAATGAAAACGTTGCAAAATCCGATGCGCCGGAATATGTTATAGAGGCATCTGATGAGAATGGCGCTCTTTATGGTGTTTTCCATCTCATAAGAGAAAAGCTTATGGGAAAAGAGTACCCGAATATCTGTGCAGACTGTGCTCCTTCCAATCCGCTTAGAATGATGAATCACTGGGATAATATGGATGGCAGTATTGAGAGAGGCTATTCAGGAAGATCATTTTTCTTTGTGGGCGACGAGATAGTAGTTAATGAGAGAACAGTGGATTATGCAAGATTCATGGCAAGTGTAGGAATCAACGGCGTTGTTATTAACAACGTTAATGTTAAGTGGGCAGCAACTGACCTTATTACCACCAGATTTTTTGACAAGGTAAAAGAGCTTTCTGATATATTTGGGGACTATGGAATAAAGCTCTATCTTTCTCTTAACTTTGCATCACCTATAGAATTGGGAGGACTTCCTATCTGCGATCCTCTTGATAAGGATGTTATTAATTGGTGGAAAGATAAGATAAAAGAAGTGTATGACCATCTTCCTGACCTTGGAGGATTCCTTGTAAAGGCAGACTCTGAGGGAAGACCGGGACCATTTACCTATGGAAGAACTCAGGCAGACGGTGCAAATATGCTTGGGGATATAATTGCTCAGTACGGCGGAATTATTATCTGGAGATGCTTTGTTTACAACTGTACTCAGGACTGGCGTGATACCAAGACAGACAGAGCAAGAGCCGGATATGACTATTTCAAGGGCCTGGATGGAGAGTATCATGACAACGTAATTCTTCAGATCAAGAACGGTCCCATGGATTTCCAGATCAGAGAGCCTATTTCTCCCCTTCTTGGAGGTCTCACCAAGACTAACCAGATGCTGGAGGTTCAGATTGCCCAGGAATACACCGGACATCAGATTGATGTTTGCTACCTGATTCCTATGTTTAAGGAGATACTTGGATTCAAGACTTATTGCAGGGATGACCTTGATACAGTTGCCGATGTTATAAGCGGAAGAACCATGGGCAATAAGTATGCCGGAATGGCGGCAGTTATTAATACAGGAAATGATTATAACTGGACAGGTAACGATCTGGCAGCAGCTAATCTTTACGGATTTGGAAGACTTGCATTTAATACAGAACTTAGCTCAGAAGAAATAGCAAGGGAGTGGGTAAGACTTACCTTTGACCTTGAGCAGGACCTTGAGGATAAACTTGTGGATATGCTTCTTAGATCAAGAGAGATTTATGAGAAGTACACCAGTCCTCTTGGAATTGGCTGGATGGTAACTCCTTCTGATCACTATGGCCCAAGTGTAGATGGATATGAGTATTCAAGATGGGGAACTTACCACAGAGCAGATCACCTTGGACTTGGTGTAGACAGAACTGACAAGGGTACAGGATATGCTCAGCAGTATTATTCACCAAATGCTGAAATGTACAATGATCCCAAGACCTGTCCTGAAAACCTGCTTCTCTTTTTCCATCACATTCCGTACACATGGAAGCTTGCAAGCGGACAGAGCCTTATTCAGTACATCTACGACAGTCACTTTGAAGGATGCGCAGAAGCTGAGGAGCTTGCAGAGACTTGGAAAGAATTTGAAGGAAAAGTTTCTGACAGAACATATGCATGCGTTTCCGAACGCTTTGGTCGTCAGGTATACAATGCAAGGGAGTGGCGCGATCAGGTTAACTCATATTTCTATCGCAAGAGCGGTATTTCCGATGAAAAAGGACGTACAATATACTGATTAAGTTTCGTACGATTTTGTGGTATACTTTAAGTGAGACCATTAACAGCTTAATAGCCATTTCAATGACATCAAGTACATGGGTGAATCATGGTGGCGGAAATGGAGTTCTATGACACCATTACCTAATTTACAGGAGCTGGAAAAAGTTGTTGAGTTAAATGCTCTTGAATATGCCAAGAGCAATGGGGTTCCAATTGAGTATTGCCTTGCAAATCGTACTGTGGAGATGTGGTGCCAGGTATGGCCTGATTCGTCTGCAGGTACAGCCCATGAAGAGGCGGACAAAGGATTTCCGGGGCTTACAGAAGGTTATGTGACCATGTTTACATACAAATTCCTTGATTCCAGGAATCAGGATGTATATGAGTTGTACAGCTGTACCTATGGAACAAATCCTTCCGATGGCTTCCTTGCAATGAAGGAAGAAATGGATGAGCATTTCTATGAAGATTGGAAGAACCATAATGTGATTGCATTGTGGGAAGTAATAGCTAAATATCAATAATATTAAAGACCAGGGTTACCTGGTCTTTTTGTTTGAACTATTTTCTTGTTCATCATCCCTGTGGCACAGCTGAAACTGTTTTGGTGACATGCCAATCTGCTTTGAAAAGCGTCTTGAGAAGCTTGAGTAGTTGTTGTAGCCCACCATAAAGCAGACATCGTAGGGTGAATGGTTCTGGAGAAGAAGTCTTTGTGCCAGAACTATTTTTTTTGCATTGATGTAGTGCTTGAGTGAATCTCCCGTAGCTTCACTGAAAACCCGGCTAAGGTGGTCGCTGCTATAATGAAGATCATTTGCCATGCTGTTAATTGTGATATCTTCGTCTATATTGTCGTCTATATACTCAAATATCCTGGATACAACCTGCGGAACAAGACTGTTCTTTTTCTGAGCGGCACTGCCTCCGGAGTATTCAAGGGCTTTGAGCATGAATTCAACAAGGAGAGCCTTGGCAAGAGCAGCGTGCCCAAAGGTAGTGCTGTCCATGCATTCGTGGAGACGCTCTGCCATGTCGATAAAATCAGGAAGAGCTTCTTCAGGAATTACCAGATGATTCATGTTTGGAGATTCTTCACTTCTGAAAAGTGAAGAAAAGTCTGTTTCCTCATCCCCCAGTTCTCTAAGATATTCAAACTGTATGTTTATAACAATTCGCTCATAGCTGCTTATATCTTCAAGATCCAGACCGTGGAACACAAGCGGACTTGTAAAAAACATGTCTCCTCGTTTCATTTTGTAAATATCAGGTTCGATCATGATATTTACATCCCCTCTGAGGAAAAGAACTATTTCATAGCCATCATGGTTGTGAACGGTTTTGATGTCAGTAGGCGTTACCCTGGCTGTTTTGTGCTCGCAGATATATTCCCTGTCTATAAGACTATAGGGACAATTCAGATCTTTTTTCATACATCTCTCCACAATGTGCAAAATTTATAAAGAAAATTTCGAGAATGCATATCTTATTGTGCAACATTATATCGGAAAATGCAAAAAAATTCTATCTTTTTGTGTATTTAGATAGAAATCCTATACTTTATAGTGTTTTGTATAGGAGAGATTAATATTCTGACGTTTGGGGGACGTAAAGTGGCGAAGGTAAGCTTTGATAACAGAATAATGTTTACTTATGAAGCCAAGTCTTTTCCAGGTGTTAACAAAGTAGCTGAGCTGGTCAGAGAGGATGTGTATCTGGTAACCGGCTTTAGAGCAGGAGAATATGCAAGGGGCAGCAAGTGCAAGAACCTTATAATATTCGGAACTGCGGATAGAAGCGACTATTTAGAAGAACTTGATAAAAGAGGTCTTATCAGACTAGGCGATATCAGAGGAAAGTGGGAGACCTACAGCTTTCAGGTTGTTGATAATCCTTTTGAAGGCGTCGACCATGCTCTGGTTATAGCAGGTAGTGACAAGAGGGGCACAATTTACGGCCTGTTCCATCTGTCGGAGGTTCTTGGAGTTTCTCCTTTTGTTAACTGGAATCATTGCTTTCCTCATAAAAGGAAAAATGTTGTCCTTACAGATGAAGTAAATGTGGTGTCAAAAGAGCCTTCTGTTAAATACAGAGGATTCTTTATAAATGATGAATGGCCTGCCTTCGGAAACTGGGCCACAGAGCACTTTGGAGGAATAAATGCCAAGTGCTATGAGAAAATTTTTGAATTGCTTTTGAGGCTAAAGGGAAACTACCTGTGGCCAGCCATGTGGAGATCCAATTTCAGCATGGATGGACCAGGGCTTGAAAGCGCGAGGCTTGCGGATGAGTATGGTGTTGTTATGAGTACATCCCACCACGAGCCCTGCATGAGAAGTGGAGAGGAATACAGTCTTCTTCGAGGTAAGGATTCCATTTATGGCGATGATTGGAGCTTTTTATCCAACAGAGATGGTATTACAAGATTCTGGCGAGACGGACTTGTAAGGAATAAGCCCTTTGAAAATGTGATAACCCTAGGAATGAGAGGGGAGAGAGATTCCAGATTATTAGGAAATGAGGTAGGTCTTAAAGAAAATATAGATTTACTTAGGGATGTTCTTAAAACACAGAATTCTCTGATAAAAGAGATTATAGATAAGGACATCGAAAAGGTTCCGAGACAGATGGTTCTTTTCACGGAAGTCGAGGAATTCTTTTACGGAGATGACAATACAAAAGGTCTCATGGGAGATCCGGAGCTGGACGGCGTTACGCTGATGCTAAGTGATAACAACTGTGGTTATACCAGAACTCTTCCCAGTGAAAAAATGAGAGACCACAAGGGCGGCTTCGGCATGTACTACCACATGGATATGCATGGAGGGCCCTACTCCTATCAGTGGATCGGAGGAGCCTATCTTCCGAGAGTCTGGGAACAGATGACCACAGCCTACGAATACGGCGTAAGGCAGATATGGGTTGTAAATGTCGGAGATGTAGGAACTCAGGAGCTGGGATTATCATTTTTCCTGGATCTCGCCTACGATATTGACAGATGGGGCGGAATGGAATGCTCTGTTACACAGGATTATGTGGATATGTGGGCGGAGAGACAGTTTGGCGGAATGTTCCCCCTTTCGGGGCGCAACAAAGCCAAGAAGATTATCTGGGATTATACAGAGCTTCTTGAAAAAAGACGTCATGAAATAATGAATGCCAATGTTTATCATCCGCTGCATTTTGGAGAAGCCGACAGGATTTTGGAGGTTTCTGAGGAAATTCTTAAGGAAGCCTTGGGACTTAGAAAGCGAATAGAGGAAAAAGATTTATCGGCCTTTATATCTCTTTTGTATTATCCCGCCTGCGGCACGGCAAATCTCATGAAGATGTGGATATTGGCGGGAAGAAATGAGCTTTACGCAAGGCAAAACCGCATAGAAGCCAATGAACTTGCCAAAGCTGTTGATGAATGTGTTGTAGAAGATGAAAGACTCATTGATGAGTATGAAGCTGTAGATAACGGCTATTACAAAGGTTTCGGAAGATCAGAACACATAGGTTTTGTGAATTGGAATGATGAAGATAACAAGTATCCGGTTAGGCATCTTGTGTATGGTGCCAATGAACCGAGAATGCTTGTAGCCAGAAAAGATGATGAGCATTATATGACAGGTCTTTTTTGGTGTGACAGGCCTCAGACCTGGTGTGAATGCTTAAGGCCGGATGTGAATGTTATTGAGTTCGATCTTATAAACGGAAGTGATAAGCCCTATAAGTTCAGAATAGAAACTGATTGTAAGTGGCTTAGCTTCAGTAAAGCGGAAGGTGAGGTCAAGGTCAGTGAGAGGATAAGTCTTATTGCAGATAAAGCTCTTTTGACCGGAAAGGCTGTCGGAAAGTTCTCTGTAGAGTGCATCGGATACAGCAAAGCAGAGATTACGGTAGAAGCAGCGCCTTATGCAAAGATATGTTCCCAGGGAACTTTCGTTGAAAGCGATGGCTATGTCTGCATGGAAGCAGAGCACTTTGCAAAAGTAGTTGATGAGGCTGATTCCGGATTTAAGGTGCTTAAACCCTATGGCAGAAGCGGAAGTGCCATTAAGGTATTTCCTGTGATCAAGGATTTTTATAGGACAGAAAAAAGACCCTATGTTGAGTATCATTTTTACGCCGGTGAGGATGGCGAGTACTACATAAGCTTTATGCTTGCGCCAACAACGCCGGTTACCTTTAGGACAGAGCAATACCTTGGATATTCAGTTAATGAAGAGGATATTCAGATTATTAACACCGTTAGAAGGCCTGAGATACCATTCTTCCAGAGCCCGCAGTGGGAGCAGGAAGCAAAGGATAGTGTTAAAAAGGTTGAGGATAAGGTGCTCTGCAAAAAGGGCGTAAATATACTTAAGTTCTACGGGATGAGCCCAGGGATAATTTTGGAAAGAGTAATACTTGTAAGGAGCGGAGTTAGACTTCCCCAGTCCTACTTAGGACCAGTGGAGAGCTACCTGCAGGAAGATTAGTTTAGGAGGAAAAGATGGCTAAGAATTCGGGGAAAAAGTCAAAGGGCAGCTTTGGCGTTTACATGAAAAGATATTGGCAGTTGTATGCCATGTTGTTTCTGCCTTTGACCTACTTACTTATCTTTAAGTATGCACCAATGATCTATGTACAGATCGCATTTAAAAAGTACAGTCTGGTAAAGAGCGTGTGGGAGCTCCCACTTGCCAAGAACCATGGCTTTGAGTATTTCATTCAGGCATTTAAGAATAATGACTTTAAGTATGCACTGAGGAATACATTGACACTAAATCTCTTGGATCTTGTCTTTGGATTCCCTGCACCGATTATTTTCGCACTTATTCTTAATGAACTTTGCTTTGTACGTTTCAAGAAGGTTGTTCAGACCATAGCTTATATGCCACATTTCCTTTCATGGGTCATCATTTACAGCTTGGCACTTCAGCTTCTTGCTCCAAACGATGGTCTGGTAAATATGGTAATCAAGGACCTGGGCGCAGAGGCAATACCATTTTTGAATGACGAAGCTCATTGGATTGGAAGCTATATTGGCTTTGGTATCTGGCAGAACTTTGGATGGGGATCAATCATCTACCTGGCAGCCATAGCAGGTATTAACCCTGAGTTATATGAAGCTGCTGCAGTAGACGGCGCCGGAAGATTCCGTAAGATATGGCATATTACACTTCCGGGAATCAAGCCTACCATCGTAGTACTTCTTATCATGAGCCTTGGTAATATTCTTGGCGGCGGATTCGACAGACCATTCGCTTTCCAGAACAACCTGGTAATGAGAGTTGCAGACGTTATCGCAACATTCGTATATCGAGTAGGTATTAAGGGCTTGCAGTTCTCTTTGACAACTGCTGTAGGCCTTTTCCAGTCGGTAGTTGGTGTATTCTTCCTGCTGATGGCTAACTTTATCTCCCGCAAGCTTGGCGAGAGAGGAATATGGTAAGGGGGAAGAAACGCTATGAAAATCAAATCTAATGCTGATAAAGCCTGGGATGTTGTGTTTGTAATCGTATGTCTGATTGTAAGCGCAATGTGTATTATCCCAATGTTAAACCTGCTTGCCAAGTCACTTAGTGGAACAGATTATCTTGTAAGAAACCAGGTTTATATCCTTCCAAAGGGTCTTAACTTTAATGCTTATACAACAGTACTTAAGGATCCTAAGTATATAAGAGCTTTTGTGTGGACAGTATTTCTGACAGCGGTTTGCACAATCCTGTCTCTTACAATGACAACACTTTGCGCATTCCCTCTTATATTTGAGAACCTCAAGGGAAGACATGCAATAAACGTGTTTATCACAATTACAATGTTCTTCAACGCAGGAACCATACCAAACTATTTGCTGATGCAAAGGCTTCATCTTCTCAGTAACCCGCTGGTACTTATCATTCCGGGTGTAATGAGTGTTTACAACATGATCATCATGAGAAGCTTTTTCTATGGCATTCCTGATAGTTTGAGGGAATCTGCTGAGATTGACGGTGCTACATTCTTTAAGATACTGGTTCTTATCTATCTGCCGCTATCCAAGCCTGTTATGGCAACTCTGGCTCTTTTCTATGCGGTAGGCAGATGGAATGGATATTCAGATGCCCTGATGTACATGAGAGATGATAAGTTCTATACACTGCAGCTTCTTTTGTACAACATCATTAATAACATTAACCAGGTAGAAGTAGCTACACAGGAAGGCTTCTCTGCTCCGGGACTTTCAGCTTCCCTTAAGGCAGCGATCGTTATGTTCTCAACAGTGCCGATCCTGTGCATCTATCCGTTCCTTCAGAAGTACTTCATCCACGGAGTAACTCTCGGAGCGGTCAAAGAGTGATTCTGAATCACTAACCGACTAATAGTGTGGTGATAAGAGAAGGAATCGACCACAAGTACATGCATAAGGAACGATTTTAGTTCTATGGAGATAAGACAAAACCATTGTTTTGGCTTATCGGAATGTATAGAACTATGAGAGACGATGCAGGTATTGTGGGAGATGATATATATGGTACCAACCCAGTAGTGGGATAATTATTTATAAAACGGAGGTATAGTTATGAAGAAAAAGGTATTATCCATGTTTCTTGCATCTGCAATGGCTCTTTCAATAGTAGCCTGCGGATCATCAAACGGGGGCGCTGAGACTCAGCCTGCATCAAGTGATACTCCTGCACAGGAGACACAGACAGAGGCAGCACCTGCAGAGACAGCTGCTGAACCAGAAGTAGCGTCTGAGCTTACAGATGGTAAGTTCGCTGACACAAGAAAGATCACAGTAGAAATCTACGACAGAGGAAATGATGGCGGATCAGATCCTGAGAACAACATCTACACAGAGTACATCAAGAAGGGAATGCTTGAGGAGCACAACGTAGAAGTTACCTTCAAGAAGGTTCCAAGATGGACAGAGGTTGATGATATTAACAACCTTCTTGCAGCAGGAGAGGCTCCTGATATCTGCGTAACATATTCATATCCTACAGTTCTTACATACGCTCAGATGGGTGGTGTAATCGACCTAAGCGAGATGATCGAGACTTACAAGGCAGAGCTTCCAAACCTTTGGGGATGGCTCGGCGAGACAAACATGCTTTGGGACAAGGATCCTAAGACCGGAACAGTATGGGCTCTTGAAGGAAAGAGAGCAGAGCAGCAGAGAATTGTTACATTCGTTCGTCAGGACTGGCTTGATAAGCTGGGACTTGCAGCTCCTACAACAACTCAGGAATTCGAAGATATGCTTGTAGCATTCAGAGACAATGCTGACACACTTCTTGGATCAGATGCATCTAAGATGGTTCCTTTCTCAACAAGCTATGATATCGGTTGGAGAGCTTCTAACATTATCACATCTTTCATGGATCCTAACATCTCTGACAAAGAGTATTACATCAACGGATTCGATGACAGAATGGTTACACAGGCTTCAACTAAGGATGCTGTAAAGCTTCTTAACAAGTGGTACAACGATGGTCTTATGTGGAAAGATTTCGCTCTTTATGGAAGCGGAGACACAACAGAAGACGACATGATCAAGGCTGGTTATGTTGGTGCATTCCAGCACAACTGGGATTATGTATTCAGAAACGGTGAAGATTCAATCAACGCTAACCTTAAGAGAAACGTTGGCGAAGATGCTAAGTTTGTTCCTGTAGATTGCTTCCAGAACTCAGCTAACAAGTATTCTAAGTGGCTTTACAGCTCAGCTGGTGACAGAAAGCTCTTCTTCCCTTCAACAAACACAGAGCCTCTTGCATCACTTCTTTACCTTGACTTCATTTCAAAGCCAGAGACAATCAAGTATCTCCAGGCTGGTGATGAGGGTGTTACACACGAAGTCCTTGATTCCGGTGCTATTCAGATCATTGCTGCTACAGGCGATGCTATCCAGAACTCTGGTAAGAACATCGACTACACAATCACATGTAACGGAACATACTTTGGTGATGAGAAGCTCGCAGCTCTTTCCCTGGCATATGGTTATGCTGAAGCAGATCCTGAACTTGTAGATCAGGCTAACAAGATTGCTATGGCAGATGGTCTTGAGCCAAAGAACGTTAACGTTGGTGAAGTAACAGCAGAAGCAGGTGTTGGTGATACTCTTTCATCTAAGAGAGATCAGGTCTATGACAACGCAGTAGTTGCTTCTGAGGCTGACTTCGAGTCAACATGGGATAGCTTCCTTGCAGATTACCTTTCAGCTGGTGGACAGGCTATCATCGACGAGAGAACAGAGAAGTGGGCAGAGTATTTCGGCGATGCTGATATGCTCCCATAATCAAAATTAAAGAGAAATAAATAAAGAAATTATGCAGGGCGCAGCTCCAATAGGGGGCTGTGCCCTTTTTCGCAAGTATTAAGATGATGAAGGCAAAATATGGTAAGAAGTGAATTCCCTCATATGTGAAAATATTAGATGCATAACGTTGAAATAATATGATATTGATACATATTTTGCGTATTAGATAACAGAAGGGAAGAATTATGAACAGAGAAGAGGCAAAAAAGCGTGCGATTGAGCTTGTAGGCAAGATGACTGTAGAAGAGAAGGCATCTCAGCTTCGTTATGATGCTCCTGCCATCGACAGACTGGGAATTCCTGCTTACAACTGGTGGAATGAGGCACTTCACGGTGTTGCCAGAGCCGGCACAGCTACTATGTTCCCACAGGCAATTGGTCTGGCTGCAGCCTTTGACGAAGAGCTTATGGGTGAAGTGGGCGAGATAATCGCTGAGGAAGGCCGTGCTAAATACAACGAGCAGGCCAAGAGAGAGGACAGAGATATCTATAAGGGCCTGACATTCTGGGCTCCTAACGTAAATATTTTCCGTGACCCACGTTGGGGAAGAGGACATGAGACCTATGGTGAGGATCCATTCCTTACAAGCCGTCTGGCAGTTCCTTTTGTAAAGGGAGTACAGGGCGATGGCGAATACATGAAGGCAGCAGCTTGTGCCAAGCATTTTGCTGTTCATTCAGGCCCTGAGGGAGAGAGACACTTCTTTGATGCCAAGGCTTCCAAGAAGGATCTTGAGGAAACATATCTTCCTGCATTTGAGGCTCTTGTAACAGAGGCAGATGTTGAGGCTGTTATGGGTGCTTACAACAGAACAAACGGCGAACCATGCTGTGCTAACAAGCCACTTATGGTTGATACACTTCGCGGCAAGTGGGGCTTTAAGGGACATTTTGTTTCTGACTGCTGGGCTATCAAGGATTTCCATGAGAATCACAAGGTTACATCAAGTCCTGAGGAGTCAGCTAAGCTTGCTCTTGAGATGGGATGCGATCTTAACTGTGGATGTACATATCAGTCTATTATGAACGGTGTCAGAGCGGGACTTATTGATGAGAAACTTCTTACAGAGTCTTGTGTAAGACTCTTTACTACAAGATATCTTCTTGGAATGTTTGACAAGACTGAGTTTGACGAGATTCCTTATGAGAAGGTTGAATGCAAGGAGCACCTTGCTGTTGCTAAGAGAGCTGCAAGAGAGTCAGTAGTTCTTCTCAAGAACGATGGACTTCTTCCTCTTAACAAAGACAAAATTAAGACAATCGGTGTAGTTGGACCAAATGCCAACTCAAGACTTTCACTTATCGGTAATTACCATGGAACTGCTTCAAGATACATAACTGTTCTTGAGGGAATTCAGGATAAGGTTGGTGAAGACGTACGCGTTCTCTATTCAGAGGGCTGCGATATCTTCAAGAATAACATCAGTAACCTTGCTGATCCTAACCTTCCTGACAGACTTTCAGAGGCTCAGGCTGTTGCTGATCATTCTGATGTAGTGGTTGTAGTAGTTGGTCTTGATGAGAACCTTGAGGGTGAAGAGGGTGATGCAGGTAACCAGTTTGCGTCAGGAGATAAGATCAATCTTAATCTTCCTCTTTCTCAGAGACAGCTCCTCAATGCTGTACTTGATTGCAAGAAGCCTACTATTGTTATTGATATGGCCGGAAGTGCTATAGATCTTTCCAAGGCTCAGGACGAGGCAAATGCTGTTCTTCAGGCATTCTATCCTGGAGCTAGAGGTGGTGCTGATGTGGCAGATATCCTCTTTGGTGATGTATCGCCTTCAGGAAAGCTCCCTGTAACCTTCTACAAGTCAGCTGATGATCTTCCTGACTTCAAGGACTATTCAATGAAGAACAGGACTTACAAGTACTTTACCGGAACACCTCTTTATCCATTTGGATACGGACTTACATACGGTGACTGCCATGTAGCAGAGAATCCTGAGTTTACTCTTGTTTATGGAGATGACAAGAAGCTTAAGGGCGCTGAGCTTACAGTGACTGTTGTCAATGAAGGAAAGGTTGATACCGACGAAGTTGTACAGGTTTACATCAAGGATAAGGACAGCGAGTTTGCAACTCTTCATCCAAGTCTTTGCGGCTTCAAGAGAGTAAATGTACCTGCAGGCAGCAAGGCTGAGGTTAAGGTTGTACTTGATGCAAGAGCTTTCACTTCTGTTAATGAAGATGGAGTAAGAGATATCTTCGGCAAGAACTTCACTATCTTTGCAGGAACTCAGCAGCCTGATGCTAGATCTGAGGAATTAACAGGTCACAAGTGCGTATCTGTTGATGTTACACTTTGATAAAATAAACATGTACTTGTTTTGCTAAACAATCAATACAACTTACAAGCAAATTGAATAATTTTACAGACCATTTTTCTACGTTTTGCTTGCTTGTATTTTGGCTGGCTATGGATGATAATTATTTACGTCAAAAAGAATACAAGTAATAAGTTGTACTTTTTTGATAAATGAGTTTGGCTAAACTCAGAAAAAGATCGATGAGAGCAAAGAGCTCTTGGGATAAGGAAAAGTTTTAATGCGCACATGCGCAGAAAGGGGATTTTTATGATTAACATTCCAGAAGTTAAAATTGGACTTGTTGCAGTAAGCCGTGACTGCTTCCCAGCATCACTTGCTGTCAACAGAAGAAAAGCTTTAGTTGAGGCTTATAAGAAGAACTACAACGACAAGGACGTTTATGAGTGCCCTGTATGTATCATCGAGAGCGAGACTCAGACACTTGAGGCTCTTGAGGATGTTAAGAAGGCTGGATGTAACGCTCTTTGCGTATACCTTGGAAACTTTGGACCTGAAATTTCTGAGACACTTCTTGCTCAGAAGTTCGATGGACCTGTAATGTTCTGCGCAGCTGCTGAGGAGTCACAGGGCGACCTTATCGATGGCAGAGGAGATGCTTACTGCGGTATGCTTAACGCAAGCTACAACCTCCACCTTCGCGGAGTAAAGGCTTATATTCCTGAGTATCCTGTAGGAACAGCTGAAGAGTGCGCTAAGATGATCAACGAGTTCGTTCCTATCGCAAGAGCTCTTGATGGACTTGCTAACCTTAAGGTTATTTCATTCGGACCTCGTCCTATGAACTTCCTTGCTTGTAACGCTCCTATCCAGCAGATCTACAACCTTGGTGCTGAGATCGAAGAGAACTCAGAGCTTGATCTTTTCGAGTCATTCAACAAGCATGCTGGTGATCCTAGAATCGCAGAGATTAAGGCTGATATGGAGAAGGATCTTGGCGCTGGTAACAAGAAACCTGAAATCCTTGAGAAGCTTGCTCAGTACGAGCTTACACTTCTTGACTGGATCGAGGGACACAGAGGTGGCAAGAAGTATGTTGCTATCGCTGGTAAGTGCTGGCCTGCATTCCAGACACAGTTCGGATTCGTTCCTTGCTATGTTAACTCAAGACTTACAGGAAGAGGAATTCCTGTATCTTGCGAAGTAGATATATACGGTGCAATCAGTGAGTTCATCGGAACATGCATATCTGATGACGCTGTTACACTTCTTGATATCAACAACTCTGTTCCTGCTGATATGTACGAGCAGTCCATTAAGGGCAAGTTCGACTACAAGCACACAGATACATTCATGGGCTTCCACTGCGGAAACACATGCACAAGCAAGCTTTCAAGCTGCGAGATGAAGTTCCAGAGAATTATGGCTAGAAACCTTCCTGAGGAAGTTACACAGGGAACACTTGAGGGAGATATCATTCCTGGTGATATCACATTCTTCAGACTTCAGAGCACATCTGACAATCATCTTAAGGCTTATGTTGCACAGGGTGAAGTTCTTCCTGTTGCTACACAGTCCTTCGGTGGTATCGGTGTATTCGCTATTCCTGAGATGGGAAGATTCTACAGACACATTCTCATCCAGCATAACTTCCCTCACCACGGAGCAGTTGCATTTGGTCACTTCGGAAAGGCTCTTTACGAAGTATTTAAGTATGCCGGAGCAGAGGTTATTGGTTACAACCAGCCTGCATCTCTTCCATACCCTACAGAGAACCCATTTGCATAAAGAATTAAGTTCAAATAAAAATGAGGATACGAGATCATCATTTTGATCTGGGGTCTGTCAAGTAGACAGGCAAAACAAACAAAATAACATCAAACGAAAAGGTGGTCACATAAACAGTGATCACCTTTTTACTTTGT
>NZ_ATVX01000013.1 GCF_000420945.1 Butyrivibrio sp. VCB2006 | reverse complement strand
CCATTGAATCTACTGCAGACGAATACTGCCTTAAGATGAAATTTGCCCTGTTGTACAGAACGGCTGATGATCTGCAGATATCCCTGCAATAGTCATAGAGTATGTGGTTTTGGTTTATCCTGTATTGCCTTGTTCTGTACACGGTTGTAAATTCCTTGATAGTATTCTATAGTTAGTATTATAGCACACTTTTCAGAAAAGTACAAACATATGTTCTTTTTGGATAAGGAGTAAATTTATGCAGAAATCGATGCTGGAATCAGATATCCTGAGCGAGTACAGAAGAGGCTCACATTCCGTATACAAACTTACTTATCATGTGATCTTTGTAACCAAGTACAGAAAGAAAGTGATCACAGATGAGATTGGTGATTTCATGAAGAATTACGCCGCTTACCTCTGTGGACGCATGAACAGCGAACTCATTTCAGCAGAGACAGATGTCGATCACATGCATCTGCTGATCTCCATGCCACCTGATGTTGCACCTGTAAAACTCATCAACTCGTTAAAATCACAGCTGTCCAAAGAAGTGAGAAATACATATAGAACACACGTTGAGAAATACCTATGGGGAGATTCACCCTTCTGGAGTGCAAGTTACTTCTGTGCCACTACCGGAAGTGTTTCTCTTGATACTGTTAAGAAATATATTGAAGATCAGCGAACAGAGGAACACAAACGCAAATACATTAAGACGGGGAAGTACAAAAAGAAAAGCTAGCGCGATTCATCCCACAACCGACTTCATCGGAAGGGGTTTTCTCGCACGATATTTATAATTTATAATACATAAAGTTCCCGTTATGCTTAAATCCAAAATCGGTATATAGCTTTACTCCCATATCTGAGGCAGTAATCTGAACAGTACCACAACCATATTCATTAGCTTCATTTACTACTCTTGAAAGCAATTCCTTGGCTATACCTTTTCTCCTGTAATTCGGGTTAGTAAACATACTGGAAAGTAAACCTATTCTTCCAGAAGGACATCCAAAATACGGAGGCTTTTCGACAAAAGACATTCCGCTTGTACCTATAATCTCATCACCATCCATTGCCAGCCATGAGACAAATGTTCCATCTGACATATGTCTTTTGTAATAATCCTTCAGATTTGGGACTAAATCTATGTCTTCAGTCGCACCTTCTTCTCGAAGTTGGTTAATCCTCATTTGAATAAATGTATCTAATTCATTTTCCGTAAGTTTCTTATATATGATATCCACTTTATCCCCCTTAACGAGTTAGGGCGCACAACTGAAAGTTAAAGTTGGCCTTTCTCCGGGTGCGAGCTCCTCGCAGCCAAAGTCTCCATCAAAAATCTGCTTTATCTTCCACATGAGTATTCCTCAAATTCTTCGTTTATCAGATCTTCGCTTGCTGCCATAGCCTGAAGAGTCATGGTAAGCAGCTTATCAAGTTCCCAGCCAAGCTGCTGCGCGCCTCGCTCAATTACTTCTCTGGAGCAGCCTGCGGCAAAGCCCTTGCTCTTGTACTTTTTCTTGAGAGACTTAAGTTCCATATCCTTGGTGCTCTTGGACGGTCTCATGAGCGCCGCTGCCCAGATAAGTCCGGTAAGCTCATCTGCTGCAAAAAGAACTTTCTCCATTTCGTGAATGGGTTCCACATCTATAGTTGTCCCGCATCCAACAGTTATTCCATAGCCATGCGAGCATACAGAGTGAATAATGTCGTCACTGACACCACCTTCTCTTAGGAGTTCAGGAGCCTTCAGGCAGTGCTCTTCTGGATACAGTTCAAAGTCTATATCATGCAAAAGACCTACAATCCCCCAGTACTCTGCTTCATCAGAGTATCCCAGTTCATTTGCATACCACTTCATAACAGCCTCAACTGTCAATGAATGCTGGATATGAAATGGATCCTTGTTATATTTCTTTAAAAGTTCAAATGCCTCATCCCTTGTGATCATACAGTTCCTCCTCACTTCTTTTTCTTTGGAGCCGGAAGTTCATCATACATTGCTTCAAAAAGCTCTTTCAGAAACTCCTTATTATCAACATCATCCACAAGCAGCATATCTTTTGCTCCTTCATAAGGAAGCTCCAGATACTCTTTAGTTGATGCCATACTTACCTCTTTCACTCATGTTTCTTAAAATAATAAATAAACTCGTTATCACGTCTTGCTTCTGTATACCCAAGCTTAGAATAAAATGCATTTGTTCTGACATTCCAAATGGGCGTATCCAACGTGAATTCCTTTGCATCTGAAAACATCGCCTCAATTTCCTGCATCATGTAGATTCCATAGCCTTTACGGAAATGCTCTGGACTTACAAATATCCTTCCGACGTTCAGCTTGTCTTTATCAGGAAACAGAATAGCTCCGCCAACAATCAATCCATCATCGGTTAACTTGTACAAATGATTTGATCTGGCCATCTTGGTATGATAAGGCACAGACATATATCCAGGAGGTCCACCTGCTGAAGGTGCTCCGACCTGAACATCGCTGTCAAAAGCTCTTTTAGATATTCCATTTAGTGTCAAAGCATCAGAAGTGCTTGCTTTTACAAATTGTAGACTCATGTTCTTATGCCTCTTGCATTGTTTTCTGTGCTGAAACTCTTTCAGCACATTCTTTTTTCTGCTCTTCAGTTCTTCCTGTAAAACACTTTATTTCAACGTGTGGCATTATCCCTCCAACAATTCACTCAAATCTATAGTTTTAATACCATTTTTAGCCAAGAGTTTTGCAAAGATACCCTTGCCTTCAATAAGTTTACCGCTAAAACTACCATCATATACCTGCTTCACCCCACAGGAAGGGCTCCTTGACTGGAGAATCACCAGATCTACTTTTTCTGCAATGGCTTTTTGAAGACATTTCTCAGCACCGGATCTGAATTCTTTATCTTTGCTTTCTCCCTGCTTATTAGTTACTATGCCATTTACTATTTCGCATGGGATCCTTGGTACCGGAAGGCCACCTTCCACTTCAGGGCATACAGGGATGACCTCATGCCCTTTTATGTACTCCGCAACTTTTTCACTGTAATTGTTGCCACCATTATATTTGCAATTCTGCCCCAACAAGCAGGCACTGACCATTATTTTCATCTGTTAGCTCCAAGACTCATATTGTCTGACTCTAGTCCAAAATTGGCTATTTTTTCAAAATACTTATCTTCTACTATATCTGTTTTTATAAAAGAAAAAAAGCCACCTGACGGTATTTTATCCGCCAGATGGCTCTCGAATTCATTTATGTTTAGACCAATTCAAGTCTGTCTCTTACAAAGCATCCTATGGCTGTCACAGCCATTACTGCTATAACGACTATCATTCCAACCTTATCATAAGAAGCATAGAAATCTCCTGAGAAACGGAGTATTCTATGTTGTTTCTGTCCAGATTGTACTTACACTCTATGCAATCCGGACACATCTCACTTTCATATACCTTTAACATTTTCCCTCCTGCCTATCTGCCAACTTCTTTATTTGATGATATATGCATCAACTATCTCGCCAACATACATGGTATGGAAATCTCTGTTAGCCATGGGATAAGTCCCGTCCACATCCTGAGGATATGTCTTTTCTCTTATATCTTCAGGAATCTTTGAAAGGTCCTGATCCTGCGCATACAGGACTTTGCACTCGATAGTCAGAGGATACTGCTTAACACCAGGAGTCTTGATGGTATCAGCATCCACCAGCTCAAGTCCTGCCTCTTTTACTTTGTCGATATTAAAACCTGACTGCCATCCGCAGATCTTGTTTATCTGAGGATCCGGATTTTCAAGTGGAACGCTGATTGTGAATTCGCCAGCCTTATCAAGCTGTCCCTTGGTAAATCTTCCCTGACGGACATACACATGAAAGGTTGGCTTATTCCACAGGGTTCCAAGATGTCCCCAGCCGATTACCATTGAATTAAACCTGTCATCTGCAAATGTATTTAATAGGATTCCCTTGGGAAGTGCCTTTGTAATAATGTTGGCGTAATCAGTTACATTGATTTTTTCCTTCATTTTCGTACCCTCCATAATTCAAAACAATAGCTTCTTGATCCTAAACACACTCTCCGGAACTCCAAAGGTTCCATCAGAGCATTCTTCTTCCTATTTCTCAATCATCTTTTTCCCGAATTCTTTTGCTGCTTCAAGCTTTCCATCTATATTAAGCATATGCGCATAGAAATAGTCTTCACAGACAGTTATCCCTTTCCCCTTAAGCATCTTCTTAAGCGCCAGAACTGTTCTTCTTGACCAGTTTGAAGTTGTAAAAAGGACTACCTTTGAAACCATCTTAGAATCAAGCTCTTCCGCATATTCTTTAAGCTCGGGAGCCATGATATTTGCATATGGAGCTCCACCAAGAAAAAGAATATCTACTTTTTCCTTGAGCTTTGGTTCATCAGCTATACTGACTGCCTTTACACCAATCCCATCACCTATTGCCTCTGCAATTCTCCTTGTATTCCCAAATTTAGTCTTAGAACAGTATCTTACTGCTATATCCATAACAAAAAACCTCTTTGAAATTATATATTTTGCGCAATATGATTGTATCATATGTATCATTAATTTCAAGAGGTCAAATATATCATTATTTATTTGTAATACGCAGACACTTCAAGAAAACTCTTGTTGCCATCTATGTAATCTTTATATGCTGTTTCTGCATCTTTTCCGCGAAACACCTTACAAAGTCCGCACATGTCACAGTCAGAAATGCATGGATATCTTTCTTTTATATATGCTCTGCGCTCTTCCAAAGTGGAATTTCCTATCTCAGGTTCACCTGCCATAACAATAATCTCCTCAGTGTATCTGCCGGTCTTGGCGATATTTTTCCATATACTCCATGTTTATCTCTCGAATTTCCTTTTTACCGTCAATGTAATCCTGGTATATGTCCCAGGGACTTCCACCCCCAAGCCAGCATGAAGAGCAATTTTCACAGCCACCACCGCAGTCAAGAGAGTTCTTCACTATCTGTTCCCGTTCTTCTTTAGTTGTATCTTTGATAAGGATAGACTTCATCACTCATCCTCCCAGTAGCATTTATCAAGATTTTTGCTATCTAAATGACATTGCCTCCGTCCCTAGGGCTCATTTCATGTGAAATGACGAATACGGAGCTTTATTCCTGTGCTTTCAGAAAGGGCCTTGCATTTCTCAATGTCCTCCTCTGGAAGCACATCTACTATAGACCACTTTACGTCTTTGATTTCTTCCTTGCACTTTATGGCAAAATCCACCATTTTATCAAAAGCCCCCTCATACTTTGGACGGGTAACTTCTGAATACTTCTGACTATCAGGAGCGTTAAGGCTGATAGACACTGCATCAATGACCTTGGCTATCTCTGGAACGATGTTCCTGCCGTTTTCCTCATTGCCAAGTCCGTTAGTGTTGAGCCTTGTTCTTAAGTTCTTTTCCTCCTTGGCAACCTTGGCCACTGCTAAAAGAGTCTCCAACGCGCAGGTAGGCTCACCATAGCCGCAAAAGACAAGTTCGTCAAAGCCCTCAAAATCATAATTTCTGATAGCATTAAGAACCTCATCAGTTGTTGGATTTTGCTGATGCCACAGAGTATCTGCACTTCCAACGCCGTCTTTAAGCGAGCGAATGCAGAAGGTACAACTGCAATTGCACTTATTTGTTATGTTTGCGTAAACTGAATTTTTGTATGTGTACAAGATGTCTGCCATGTTCCCGTCTCCTTAACCTTCAAATTGGAATAGATTTCTTTTAACTCCTGCCCCGTCAAAGGCAGCTGCAGCAAGGTAAAAGAAAAGTGCACTTCCACCAGACTGAATAAAGCTTCCCGAAAAGGCTGAAATTATAGCTGTTTTGGTTCCAAAGAGGATTGCCTCCGCGATATAGTATCCAGTTGCTGAAATAAAGAAAGAGATGATAGGCGCTATCAGATTTCTTTTGCTCATAATAGTATTTCTGCGGCTTGAGAAAGGGATCACTATCAGCATCTTGATGATAACTGTAGGGATCATCCACATGGGAGCAGTCAAAAGATCTGCTATTCCACCGCCTAGGGCTCCAACCAGCATTGCGTATGGCATTGGAAGCATAGCCGCTGCAAGATAAATGATAGAGTCGCCAAAGTGAATGTAGCCGCCATTTGTTCCAACTGGAATGTGGAAAATGTAGGCTGTAAAGATAGTTGTCATTGCCGCCATGAGCCCTGTCATGGTTATCAGTCTTACTTTTGAGTCTTTGAATGTCTTGTTCATGTCAGTCTCCTCCGCTTAAGTATCCTAAAACCTTTTCAAAATCAACTCCGTAATTCCTGTCTTTATCACCTGTAGCCTCAATTGCGCTACTAATGAACTCTGTAGTAAGTTTCACTGCATCTATAGTGTTTTTGCCCTTTAATATATAGCCTAGAAGCGTTGCCGCAAAAAGATCTCCTGTCCCCGAGTAGCACTTGCCATTGGTCTTGCACTCTACTACCTCATTACCATCTCCGCTCACAACAAGGTTGCACAGCTCATGGTCACCTTTGTGAATGCCGGTCACTACAATGTTCTGAGCCTTGCTCGTTCTGACATTTTCAGCAATTGCCTCGATTTTACGGATCATCTGATCCTGATCTTCGATAGCCTCAAGCTCTTTTGCCTTACCTGCCTCAAAGCCTGCAAGGATACAAAGCTCCGTCAGGTTTGGCGTAATAATCTCTGCCGTAGCGGCCAAGAGCTTAATCTTTCTAAGCATCTCATCTGAATAGTTTGAGTAGAATCTTCCGCCATCTCCCATAACTGGATCCACCAAAAGGCTTGTTCCATCTTTTTTGAACGCCTTAACAAAAAAAATTATGTCATCCGCGTCTCTTTCCTGTGGAATATACCCTGTGATGATGCTGTCAAACCTAACTCCCATCTTGAGCCAGTCCTCTTTGCACCTATCTATTAGAGTTGAGGTATCAAGTAAGTGAAAATCCGGAAAACCTGTCTGAGCCGACAACACAGCTGTTGGCACCGGACAAACCTCAATCCCCATGGCTGATAACACACCTATGTCCGCCATAAGCGAACATTTTCCAAAGCCTGACAAATCATTGATTGCTGCAACCCTCATGATATCTGTCTCTCCCAACATCTAAATTATTTAATGGATACTTTACTTTATATCTGATGATATATAAATATTCAGAATCAAAGATTTTTATAATACCAGATTTCGGAACAAAAAAATAGTACACCACTTGGTGTACTATTTTTATTAAAAAAACTATCAAATAGTATTATACGTTTATAAACTTCTTTGTACTGTCGCTAAGTTTGTTCGTAACCTGATTGTTATTATCCATGGCCTCTCCGATTTCTTGAATTTCTCCCACAATCTCCGTAGAGTTGGAAGCTGAAAGGCTGATGGCCTGTGTGGACTCTTCAACGGAATCGGTGATTGTAAGAATTGAGTCTGCCATGCTGTGCATTGTGTTATCAAGAGAGTCTGCCTTCTCAGTAAAGCCTTCAAGAATTTCATTCATTATCTCTGCTGTACTCTCGTATTTCTCTCCTGTCTCAACAAAGGCTTCATAATCGGCAATAACAGTATTGTTGATAAAATCTACAACCTCGATGGCATTATTCGAAAGCTCCTGAACAGCCTTTGTCACATTCTCACTTATAGTCTGAATATTTCCGGCTGTCTGTCTGCTGTTATCGGCAAGTGCACTGATCTCCTGCGCAACTACCGCAAAGCCCTTGCCGGCTTCTCCTGCTCTTGCAGCCTCAATGCTGGCGTTAAGTGCAAGAAGGTTTGTCTGGGAAGCTATATCGAGGATAACCTTGGTAAGTTCTCCGATCTGATTAACCTGCTCACTTTCCTTTACTGACTCATCAAGGGTCTTGCTGAGTGCCTCAACTCTGGCACCTGTATTCTCCTTCTTCTGCATAGCCTCATTCTTAATGGTATCAGCTTCCTTCTGGATCTCGCCTGCACGCTCTTTTCCTGAAGCAACCTCATCATTGATGCTCTCCACCGCATCTCTTACATCATTGAGCTGCTCCTTAATGTGAGAAGCTGTAGTTGACACATTGTCCATGCTGGCTGAAAGCTCCTCAAGCGCCGCTGATGTGTTGGTGATGTTGTCGTTAGCCAAAGCAATCTGTGAGGTCATCTTGTCTGCGGAATCTGTAAGAATGAGTGTTCCGCTCTTAACATCTTTCATTACGCCCTGCAGGGTTTCAATAAAATCATTTATGCCGTCTCTTATAAATACAAGCTCATTTCCGGTCTTAACATTTACTCTTGCTGTAAGGTCACCCTTTCCGGCGTTGATATCATTTATAATTTCCTGAACAGAGTCGGAAATCTTAACAATAACTTTGGTGATAAGAACAAATGAAACATAGAGGTTCAAAAGAAGGCACACGATAAACACAACCATTCCTGTTACATTCATGACAGTTATCTTACTTTTTGACTGTGCCATATAATTTAAAACATTACCCTGAAGTGAATCCACCGATTCATCAAGGGTTGTCATGCCTGCTTTGACACCTTCCATGTTAGTCATATAATCTCCGGTAAGTATCTCCGAGGCAACACGTCCATCGCCGGTTGTCATCATGATATTGAACACTTCATCAACGTTCGCAATAAGAGCCTTTGCCGAAGCATCAAGCTGTGTCGTTGCGTTTGGATTGCCATACATATTAAACTCATCGCCGATTTCTTTTACAAGAGTGGTCACTTCGCTCTCGTAGGATTTAAGCTCGCTTCCGATTCTCTCTTTATCAGCATCAGTGTAATATGCCCATAGCCCCAGTGCGCTCTGGATCGTTCCGTCAATCCTGGCCAGATCTTCCTTAACTGTTCCCTCTTTATGAACCAGCTCGGTTACTCCGGCAATTATACCCTGAGCACTGTCAGACATGGCTGATATTCCATCGTTAACAATGTAGCTTACTATGTTAAATACCAGCAACATCAGAATATTAAAGAACAAAATCTGAACCGGAATAGATTTGAAAAAACTGACCTTATTCTTCTTGTTTTCAGTTGTCATTGACATAGCGACACTCCTTTCAATATAATAAACATCCACCTATATACATTATACAGATAAATAACGCATTGTTTTACGTTTAATATTTTTTTTAATAAAATTATATAAAAAATGCATAAAAACAACCAAAAAAGCAGCTATCTCGATTGAGATAACTGCTATGTAACGTTCAATATTTTAGGTCGACAAACCTGAATTTATATAAGCGTATAACCTCTGAACCCGCGCACGGAATAGTACGAATCCGCCCCGTTATGGAATGTGAAAACCCTTCCGTAACGTCGTTCGCAGAACAATGCACCGCCCTTGTCGCGAATATCATCCGGCGTAGTGATCCAACTTGACGTTTTCAAATCAAATTCCCCGAGACTTTGCAGTCGGCGATAGAGTTCCTCCGTCATGATCAAAATGCCGATTTCTTTTGCTTTCCATTCGGCGCTGCCTGACGGCGGGTTTTTAGCACGCCCCTGTAATGCCTTTTCGTCATAGCACAGGCTTCTGCGCCCAGAAGGGGACTCCTTTGCGCAGTCGCAGAAAATTAGCTTTCCCGTCTTTTCGTCATAGCCGATGGTATCCGGTTCTCCGCCGCTCTCCTCCATCCTTCTCAAAACATCCATGGAGCCCTGATGCTCAAGCAAACGTTTCTCCACGTCAAGCCAACTCAGTTCCATATGAAGATTCTTATTATCCTGAAACCTCGCTTTTAATATTTCTAACATAGTTTCCCCCTCCAATCTCCGATTTGTTTACCTTTCTGTTGGTCTGAGTAAGTTGATATAGTATTTCAAATTGATATAGAGCCGCACAGTAATTATATCAGAATCTTATAAAATACCGATAAACATATGAATATATATAGATAAAGTTTGCATTGATAAAGCTAGTGCTCTCCATGTAGGAGGGTACTGGCCTATATTTATAATATTCCGATTACGCTCACCATCTGTAAGAGGCAACATAATCCATTTGTTGCGGTAATGCTATTGAGGGTGTATTTGTTTCCAGTCTGGGATTCCTTCCCTCTTCAATCAACTCGCGTTCAAAATGATAGAGTGCAATCCCCACATCAATTCTCTGCAGATCATAGTCAGGCGTTGTAAATCCCTTATCATGTTTTACAAAGAAATGAGCTGCATTCTGATCCATAACCACTCGCCAGGGCTGCTTATTTACAGCTGAAGGAGCAAGCCTTACACTTTCCAATGCATCAAAGAGCCCTGCTTCCATGGCTTTTCCTTTAGTTAACGAAGTCTCAAAACTTTCCGAAAAGAACAGTTCCTCAAAATCCAAACGGATGTCAGCTTTAACTCCCTTTCTCATGAGCGTCTCTTTTACTGACATCTTTTTGGATATATACCCAAGAGGACTGACGCATGGCATTACCTCATCGTCAGCAAGACAGGAAGCCTTCTCGAATTTTTCCCTTGGCATAGTACCGCCAATCCAGACAGTACCAAGCCCCATCTCATGAGCCTTCATGAGAAGTGCCTCAAACGAATATCCATAAGCCACATCTGCATCTTTTCCCTTTGAAACACAAGCACTTACATACTGCTTTTCTCCCGAAAGCACCGGACTTGAAAGCCCATGTTCAGCTGCATCAAGGAACACAAACCTGACAGGAATACCATAAGGATTGTTGATACCTTCAGAAAAAGTCTTAAGTTCATCTATCACTGAGTTCTCTGGCATTCTCCCGTCAAAAGTCCTGACACTTCTCCTACTCTTTACCAGTTCTAAAAAATTGCTCATCAATAGCCTCCTTTCCTTAGCAAACAAAGGCCTATACCGCATATGATCGCAATGGCGATGTTTGATTGAATTGTGAAATACATAAAGACTCTGGATCCACCCATGAAAGAAAGCCTTCCGGCATAGGCACTCAAGAATGTGCCTACCAGGGCAGATACTATTACAACAAGCTTTAGAACTATGCTCAGTCTCTTTTGTCTCTCTGATAAATTATTCATTGTGATACCTCAAAAAACATATTGCATTTTGTGCAATATGATTGTATCACATATTTATCTGTTTGCAAGAGATTTTTTGACCAGTACAATTACAAGATACATCAACAGAATAACAGAAAGCGTTACTCTAATATTTTAATTCATCAATTAGTTCTGCTTAATGATGCTCCGCCTCTATACATTTCTGAGAAATCATCCTCATTCCAGGTCTCAAAATACTCAAGTACATCAGCATCACCTTCAGCAGTCTGATATGTATACTGAACTCCATTAGCAGACTCTGCCTTCACTTTGTATTCACCCTTAGCAGTTTTCTCAAATTCGCTGATCTTATCAGAATGGTCCACGGAAAAAACTCCATCCTTCATGTGACCATAATTTACCTCAGTCTCTGTAAACTGCACATAATACTCAGGCTGCATATCGTCGCCATCCACATATCCTATTGATGCAGTCTGCCAGGTTCCCGGAATGGAAAGATCAAGATCTTCAGTAATCTTGTCTTCTCCATTCTTTGATGCAAGAAAAATAGAAGTCGGTCCATCCGCACCGCCAATTATTGTCACATCTTTATCCGTCTTTGCTCCACATCCCACAGTTCCTACTGCTATCATTAGCAGTGCAACCAATATTATTTTTTTCATGCTCAGCCCTCAGCCTCCTTACTTTGCATCAGCTTTATCGCATTTATAACAGGTTCCTCATACGGATGCACCTTCCTTATTGCTTCCACGGTCCTGTCCTTGTTTTCATCTTCTACGTTTATGGTTTAAATATAACTTACTGTCTCTGACTGTTCTTTTCTGCTGTTGTGATTATCAAGTGGCCCCGCTCCTTCTGCAGCATAACCAAGATCTAGAAGCATCAGGATTTCCTCGTTCTCTGGAAGTCCGAGGTCCCTTGCAAGTACGTCCGGGTCAAAGAAATTGAGCCAGCAGCTGTCCACTCCTTCGTTTGCTGCAGCAAGCATCAGATGTGTTGCTACAATAGAAGCATCTTCAATACCAGAATCTCTTTTGCCACCTGGGTATGTGAATACATTATTCTTATCAAAAGCTACAACGAGTACTGTTGGAGCGCCATAGCGACAAGGAGTTGCCTTATCAATCTTGGCCAAGTTCTCTTCTGACTCAACGACATAGATGCGCTGCTCCTGAAGATTCTTGGCTGTAGGTGAAAGACGACCTGCTTCAAGGATCTCATTAAGTCTTGCTCTGTCAACCTTTCTCTCACTGTATTTCTTACATGAATAGCGGTTCTTTACTACGTCTTTAAATTCCAACTTTTATTCCTCCTCTTCCCATCCTTTGCAAACATCACACCAGCCCTGAGTTTCAGTAATCTCTTCAAGCTCACCGGGAGTTATCTTGACCGATGTAAACTCATTTCCTCCAGCCGGGTGTACATATTCAAATCTCTTCATTGAAACATCAAGCCATATAGGAATCCCCGCAGGAACTGCAAACGGGCACACTCCGCCTGGCTGAAATCCAGTTATATCTTCCACCTGGTCCCTTGGTATCATATGGGGCTTTGTATGGAAAACAGATTTGAACTTGGAGCTGTTTACTTTACCATCGCCAGCCATCACAACAATAACCGGCTTCTCCTCGACTATAAATGACAGCGTCTTGGCAATCTCGGGCTCTGTGCATCCAATCTGCTGTGCCGCATGCTCAACAGTATCTATCGTCTCGGAATGCTCTGTCAGCCTGTCTCCAAACCCTTTTATATCCAAAAATTTTTTTACCTTAGCGTTTATCATCCTAATCACCTCATCTTAAATGATAAACAGAAACGCCGCATCTTTCCAATACGTTTTGTTTATTGTCAGCAATAAACATAGCCTATAATCAACTGATGATGTCCACAACTTCTCCAATATACATGTCGTGCTCAGCATCACCTTCATAGAACTGCTTAGCAATATCTGGATTCATGTTCTTAGGATCAAGCCTCTGGCAAAAGAGCTTTCGGCAAACAAGCGTAACTTCTGCCTCTTCAAAAGTCATGGTTCCATTAACCTCTTTAGCAGTGAGTCCTGATGAATGCATCTTATCGATATTCCTTCCAGACTTTGAACCAAGCACTCCAAGAGTACTCTTATACTCTTCAGGATAAAAGCTGATTGTGAAATATTCGTTATTATCCATGAACTCGTGAGTATACCTGGATGTCCTTACATATGTTGTAGCTATAGGCTTCCCCCACAATGTTCCAAGGCCGCCCCAACTGATAGTCATCGTATTGAACTTATCTTTGTCTCCAGCTGTGAGTAGCGCCCACTTCTTATCAAACTGACTGAAAATATCTGTTGTTAATTCCATCGTTTCTCACTCCTTTGCTCACTTAAAAACTTAGTCTCCAAAATACATAACCTGCTTTTCCAGAAATCTCTTCTTAACTACTGTAGGATAGCATTTCGCAGGCCTCTTCTTCCTATTTCTCAATCATACTTTTCCCGAATTCTTTTGCTGCTTCAAGCTTTCCATCTATATTAAGCATATGCGCATAGTAATAGTCTTCACAGACAGTCATGCGCCAAAGCATACTCAATCTCACTCCTGGTACTGTCACCGATATAGCCTCCGACATTGATAACAAAGATGGTGCTTGGAATAATAAACGATAGTCTTCATTGTCACTTGATGTTGCCCTTTCTGATATGCTCCTGGATCAGCTTATCAGTAACTTCCTGGTACAGTTTCTCAGAACCAAGTCTTGTCTTGCTCTGCCTACCATAGACCTGATCAATAGTAACGCCATGCTCCTTCCAATCCGAGCCTCCATTGCTGTTGTTGAGAAGCAGTGGCTGAAGATTATCCATGGCATGAGCATACTTTGACTCAGGTGTTTCATATGTTTCAAACTCATCAAAAAGAGATATCAGCTCCGCCTTTTGGTCATCAGGTAAAAGAGAAAAGATTCTTTCTTTTGCCTTATCTTCACGCTCTTTCTGAGTCTTGAGGCCTTCCGCATCATAGGCATAAGTATCTCCGGCATCGATTTCCACCACATCATGAATCATGCACATAAGCATGACTTTTGCAATGTCCACGGGTTCATTAGAATACTCTTTTAAAAGATAAGCCATAAGAGCCATGTGCCAGGCATGCTCTGCGTCATTCTCATTTCTGCCATGACCGGAAAGATGTGTCTGTCTGAAAATATTCTTTTCCTTATCGACTTCTAATGCAAAATCAAGCTGTTTCTTTAGTCTCTCGTCCATTTCCGTTCCTCCATCAAACACATACTAAAACTATAGCTTGTTTTATCGCATAAAGAAAGGCATACAGTGATTTTTGACCACCATATACCCTGTTACACCAAAAGATGTATCGCCCCTGCCAAGCACCACTCTCCAAAGGGGATACTTCTCACCATTTATTCCTTATCACAGCATGGATCTATTATTTTTCTATGATAAGGATTTTTGGCTTATCAGCCCTAAGCTCTATGTATCCACATTCAGGGCAGACATAGACTGTAACCGGAGATTTCCTCATAGGATTCGAGATTCCCTTCTTTTTATTCCATAGAAAGAATACTGATCCTGATGGGATTTCTGTTTCCATATTTGCAGTAATCATTTCAGTATCACAATGAATGCATTTCATCTTTCATCACACCTCTTATCAATATATATCAGGTCATGATCTACAATCCTGATATAGACTATTTCATCACCAACAGATGCCCTCTGACGTATCCCTTTCACAGAAGCAATGCCCTGCTCACCAGACTCTGTAGTGCAGTGATAAACATGGTAACAACCATACCTTGTAAAATTCTTAACCACGTTGTCACATGTTCCACGGATTCCTCTAAAGGCATTTTTATCTATTGCTTTCCATAAGCCCACTATCCCATGAGCATAAAATATGACCATTCCTGAAAATATGGCCATCAATAATACTGTTTGTAATGTAATTGATACATCAGCAAAAACATCCTCTCTGAGTATTAGCACGCACACAAAGGGAATCATAGAAACCAAGAAAAGAACCACATAACTACGTAGTAGCTTTATGCAGTCCTTCCTGAATTCTGCGGACACATCCGAAATGTCCATCTTATTACCGTCAAGAAGATCCATATTTTCAAGTCTTCTTGAATAGTTCACATTACTGCTCATCTTTCTCGCTCTTCATAAAAAGGTAATATGCTAAATAGAGTAATGGAGCTGCCATACAAGTAAATATCGGCTTCCAGCTGGTTAATGCTATAAATACCCACGCTGCACCTCCAACTAAAGCTACAACTGCCAATAACTTCCTGTTTTTCATACAATCTCATTCTCCTTCTGTAAGGACACGCTCCTTACATGATAAATGATAGTACAGCCACGGCGAGGAATATAGGCAAATAGCAGCAAAATAATGGCCCCTAATTTCTACAAAAATGAAAATGTATGTTTACTTTACATCAGCTTTATCGCATTTATAACAGGTTCCTCATACGGATGCACCTTCCTTATTGCTTCCACGGTCCTGTCCTTGTTTTCATCTTCTACGTTTACCTCAACTTTCAGTTCAGGCTCTTCGCTCCACTCTCCCTGCTGACCTATAGTAGGATTGGATCCTTCTTCTGAAAACCAGACTCCCGTAACAGGGAAATAAGACAGACATCCCCTATAGTTACCGATATGACCTGCATCAACTTCAAGTAATGCTTTTCGGATATCCTGCAATGATCCTTTTGGTATAAAAGTCTCTATCTTATACATAGTCACTCCTTGATGTTGTCCTTATATTGCTTATGAATTATGGTTTTCCCAAATATCTGACCTCTTTACCGTTAGCTATCGCGTATTCAATCTCACTCTTAGTACTGGAGCCCACATATCTTAATCTCCATCTTATTTCAAAGCAGCGCTGAGAGTGTTAGGAATGCCTCTCGGCCCTCTCACTGCATAGATTCCATACTCTGATTTAAGCCTTTCAAACGTGAATGCATCACGCTTATAGTGCTTCAAAAGCTTGATCTTCATAAGCGCGTTGATCTTAAGATTCTTATCCTCGTAGTCATACGGAATATCAACCTCTGTAACTTTGCACTTGTAAAGGATTGCAGATACCGGAGCTCCAACATACATAAATACCGTATCGCCTTTGATGATTCCTGCTCCCTGCTTCCAATCGATCTCATCAGATGATTCAAATGCTGCCTCAATGTCGTAATACTTGGGATTCGCAGGGACTATCCATTCTTTTGGCTGTCTGAACTTGTCCTTTTTCTTCTTTGAAGCCGTATCCAGGAAGCTGGCATCAATCATTCTGCAAACCTGCTGCAGGTCCACACTTCCATCAAGCATTATGGTTATCCATTTTTGCTTATTCATGTGATAGCCAGAAAGATATCCCTCCTGCTGCAAAAGAATATCTCTGAGCATTAGATCATCAATCTTCACATCAATGATGTCAATTCGCTCATTTCCCGGAAGCCCAAGTTTATCTGCGTCAACATCCATGATGATTGCAAACCATTTCCGATTATCATCATGCCTGAAAACAGCATAGTCCGGATAACTCCTCCAAAGATTCTCAGGAGAGGCTTTATATTTTTTCTCTATGTACTTAACTACTTCTTCACGAATTGAAGTCATCATCAAACCTCATTTATCATCCGCCATCAAATCACCATAATCAGCGTCCCTGCTCCGATCAGCACACAACCGATCAAAGACTTTGCTGTGAACTCCTCATGTAAAAAGACAAATGCCAGCACCAGCGTAATAACAACACTCAGCTTATCGATAGGCACAACTTTCGAAGCTTCACCCATCTGCAGAGCTTTGTAGTAGCATAGCCAGGATGCACCAGTAGCAAGTCCTGACAGAATCAAAAAGATCCAGCTCTTTCTACTGATCGAACTTATACCGCCCTGAGCACTCGTAATGAACACCATAACCCAGGCCATCACCACAACAACGCAAGTTCTTATCGCTGTAGCCAGATTAGAATCAACTCCCTCAATGCCGACCTTGGCAAGTATTGATGTCAGTGCTGCAAACACCGCTGAAAGAACCGCAAATAAAAGCCACATATCATTTATCCCCCGCTTACATTACTCTGTAATCTCTATCTGATTTCCTTCAATAGCAACGATGCAGCTCTCATAATATCCATCGCCGGTAGTCCTTGGGCCACTGACCACTTCAAAGCCATCGTTCTTAAGGCGATCAGTCAGCTCATCAATCTTCTCCTTGCTACCAACAGAAAAGGCAATATGAATATATCCGGTCCTGGTAAGCTGTTTTTCAGAATCAACAAGTCCAGGCTTATTCATCAGCTCGATCCTTGCTCCATCATCAAAAGAGATAAAGAAAGACCTGAAATCTGTATTCACGTTGTGGTAGCCATCGTTTGACTTACCACCAAGATATTTCACAAAGAAATCCCTGGCTGCTTTCAGATCATTTACATACATTGCAACATGCTCAATCTTCATGCCATTCCTCCCACAGTTTGCCCTCCATTCACGCCCATAGTTTTGAGCATCTCCATCATTTTTCCGGCCACTCTGAGCCAACGTCTAATCCATTCTCTGTAAGCCAGTCATCTTCCACTGACACATATTTCTCATTGCCAGCATCATCTACAAGTGTAACTGATACCTTGGGCTTCTGGCCTGGCTGCAGTTCTTCGCAGCCATAGTCCCCATCAAAGATCTGCTTTATCTTCATCACTTAACAACCTCTTTAAAAGTTGCTCCTTTCATTTCCATTTCATTCATGTTCAAATCCTCATCAAAACTCGTTTTTATGCTTTTCAAAAAACTCAAAGTAAGTCCTTACTCCCTCAAGCTCCGTCCACTTCTTGATATCTACTGGCCTTTCATCAAGGTCATAAATCAGTGCACCTTTTAACGCCAACAAAAATGGGGAATGTGTTGCTATTATAAACTGGCATCCAAAGAACCTTGCTGAATTCTGGATAAACTCAAGCAATTCCAACTGCCTCTGAGGTGAGAGTGAGTTTTCAGGCTCATCCAACAGATAAAGTCCATTATCTTTAATCTTTTCGGAGAAATATTTCAGAGCACTTTCTCCATTGCTGTGCTCTATAATGTTATTTCCAATCGTATCTCTGACATACTTTGACTGTGTCTTGGATCTGGCATCCACAACTTTCTTGAGCTGATCATAATCATCAAGTGACTTCATCTGAAACTTTGAATGCTTATTCTCAATCCATTCATCAAAAGCCTGCTCTCTCTTCCGGTCAACGCCATCGTTCAGAGCCCTTAAGTTAAGCATGAAATCAAATACATCATCACTTGTGATCATCCTGATTTCTTCAGGTCTGCCTTCATGTGTCATCTCAAAATCACACATACCGATATAATCACCAAAGAAACTACTTCTGTTGAACAATGTATCTCTTTCGGCTTTCAGTTTCTCTGCCATAACGTTCAGGGCTGTGCTCTTTCCCGAGCCATTGTTTCCATACAAAATCGTTATTTCAGAAAAAGACAGCTCTCGAAGCTCATTCTCTGCAAACACCCCAAACGGATAGAACGAGGTATAGCACGTTCTTCTTATATAGTTTACAAACTGCTCTTCATTTTCCACTCCTGGAAACTTAAATGAGTCAATATATCTCATTTTAAACCTCAAAATCCAGGCAGCTTCTGATCTTGGTATAAGGTCTTACCTTGGAATCAGCTACAGCTACGTGCTCAGGATGAACTGAATATCCCTTAAGTGCCTCTACACTCTCAAAAGTAGAATCCAGCATCAGGTCTGCATTGGAAGACTCAAGGCCGTTGATATTAACCTTGATATCAACGATTCCAGGAACCTTGCCCTTTAATCCTTCAAGGCCTTCCTTGATCCCCTGCTTAATTGTCATCTTCTCTTCTGCAGAAAGTTCATCCTTAAGTGTCCATAAAATCACATGTTTAACCATTCTCGTTCCCCTTATCCTTTCCATCAATTCCTTGTTCCGCTCAAGCGCATCATAGATGCCATCTTCAGAAAGCACTCCGCGCTTCAGATCTTTTGGCAAAAGCCCCTCTTCATCCAGGACAAAATCGTCTTTCCACTCCTGACCGGAGTAATACTCTTCAAGCTTCTTTATCTCTGACTGATAGTCCAAGAACTCTTGTGGAGCTTCCTCAGCGTCATCCATTCTTCTCAAAGCTTCATCAAGAATGGATTCCATTTTAAAGATGCGCCTTACAGCTCTAAGAATCCGTTCCTTTTCCCTGCAGATGTAGTCCCAACTGCAGTCTCCGCAAATGCCGCTTCTGATACCGGCATCAATGATTTTCTCCCGCACCAGTTCGGTAAACTCGGCAAAAGAAATCTCATCACCCTCTACTAAACCGCAAGCCTTCAGGACTTCTTCATCATATTTTTTAACCTTTTCAGCGGTAGTGCAATCTCCTGCCTCATTGTTGGGGCAGTTCTCACAGACAATATCAGTCCCTACCTGAAGCTTTATGATCTGAGAAGGCTCTGTTTCCATCTCCCGTATTATCCTTCCCATGTGGTCCGTGAAATCAGCACTGTAGCCCTTGCCTTCATAAAACTGAAAGCACATCCCATGGTGGGGTCTTAAACATTTATTCATTTTATTCCTCATCCGGCTTCTGTCCATCATGTGCCTTCCACGCACACTCTGTCAGGGCTATTTTTGTAAACTCTGCGGTAAAAGAGCTGTCTTCCGGCGAACATGCATATATTCCAAATCTCACTTTGCCAGCACCCTCATGCATATGGCAAACTCTCATCTGTTTCCACTTATTTCCATCATCTGAGCACTCGATACAGTAATCATCTTCCCTGCGGCTCAGCCTATACCACATAGACTTCACTGACGCAGGAATCTCAGTAGTTGCCCAGTCAGAATAACCGTGGTTGGTAACAACTGATCCAAGGTGCTGGAACTCCTCGTTTTCATACTCAATTGAGCCCTTAAGCCAGTTCTCACTATCCAGGTACATCACAACTCCGCACTGATCAAAGCGGTGATGGCTGTCAGCAAAATCTGTTTTCACCACAAAGGAAAAGAACTTCTCCTCTGTCTCCATTTGAAACACAGGAGCATTATCATTCCTGAAATGATAGTACGTCCTCTGCCACAGATCTGTATGTGGCAATGTCGTCACAGTAATCTTATCCTCTGTCACGCTGTAACTCTTCGGTTCTCTGGTCCAAGTGAATTTCAACATATCTCATTCTCCCTCATCCGGCAATTAAAAACTGTGCGCTCATAGTATACCGATTTAAGTTATCCCCTTCGCTGCTAGCTCCTGAATCCAAAACTGTCTTCGTTATCTTATATGTCCCAGGTTCAAGATTTCCGTAAAGCCATTCCCAATTAGTTTCAATCTCAGCTTCCCCATTCTTAGGGATATTGTAGCCGATATCAGTGAAAACACCGTTATCAATTACCATCGGAACAGCTTCCCACTTCTCGCTTTCAAGCTTCTCAAGCGTGTAGTCTTCTCCATATATCAGCTCGCCGGTATTCTTATCTTCGTATTGCCTGAAATGAACTGTCAATCCTAAGGCCGTCACATTACTCACACTCATCATGAGCCCAAGAGCCTCAACTTCAGAATCCGAAATGTACTGTCCTATTCCGCCTTCAGTCTTGCTGGTATCAAACTTAAGTGTATCCAAAATGGTATCTGCTTCTTCCCACATATGGCTTATCCAGGAATCGCAGTCTATGCTCTGGGCAACTATCTGCGGACGCTCATCTCCAAAAGTAATGAAATCCCAATGCTCATGATCATCATATGTGCCAGCATGCGCAGTATATCCCGCTAATGTAATCTCTTTCTGGGAAAGTCCTGTTCCGCAAACGCCAAAACTGTCTGAGCAAAAGAGCTCTATCTGCCCTGCATCTGCAGATTTTGATTTTAGTATCAATCCGTATAAACCATAAGTGAGCTTCCCATCATCCACTGCAGAAATCTCCGCTGTCCATCCTTCCGGAACAACTACAGACATCTCTCCATAGGGTCCGCCCACTGAAACTATCTGCTTTTCATAAGCACTTCCTGTGGCAAAAGAGCTCCATTCGCCATAAACTCCGTCTTTCACCGCAGGCACACCAAGAGTGCTGGTTTCAACCGCTTCCGGTTCACTCACTGTGCTGGAAGCAGTCCTATCTGCCACTTTATTGTTTCCACATCCTACAGCAGCAATCGTCATAAGCATTACCATAACAACACAAAATCTTTTCATACTGCTCCTCCAACGCTTAACGCATTCATATATCCTTTGGCCACTCCGAGCCAACGTCTAATCTATTCTCCGTAAGCCAGTCATCTTCCACTGACACATATTTCTCATTACCGGCATCATCTACAAGTGTAACGGACACCTTTGGCTTCTGACCTGGTTGCAGTTCCTCGCAGCCATAGTCCCCATCAAAAATCTGTTTAATCTTCATTTAGAACCTCATTCCGCACTTAGGACAAAAATCAAAGTCCTCTGTTGTCTCGTATCCACACTGTCTGCATCTCTTATAACCGGTCGTGAATCCTCTTCCGCCGCTTACCTGAGTCAGATGACTTGGCAGAATCTCCACTTCTTCGCCTCTTGCGATCATCTTACCAATCTCCGGATCAAGCTCATAAACAGTTCCGCAGCAGCTGGTCTGCACGTAGTAATGCATGTTCCACTTGAAGGTCGGTATAAAGAAAAGAGACAGCACTGTATATGTCATGAACACGTTGAAGCGTCCATATTTCCCACAGATTGCGCAGGTAATCAGCTGATTAAAATCAAAATCCTTCCTGCCATCTGTTATTCCCATGATAAAAAACATCTACTTCCTCGCTCCGTTCTTAGTAATGTACTCTCACAACCTTTGCTCCAAATGGTAAAAGAGCTACTCTCGCAATCTTAAAGAACTGCTTACCGAAAGGTATTCCGATAATAGTAATGCAGAAAATGCAGCCAATCACCGCGTTTGCAATCGCAAGTTCAATCCCGGAAAGACAAATCCAAAGGATGTTAAGAAGCAGAGATACTGCTCCGCCTTCGTCCACAATCTCTTTTCCAAAAGGATTCAGTGATATTGAAGAAAGCTTAAAACACTGGAGCCCTACAGGTATTCCTACAACTGTGCAGCACCAAAGAAGTCCTACAATCCACCATCCCAGGGCACTAAGCAGCCCTCCGCACAAAATCCAAATCAAATTACCAAGAAATCTCATAATCAATCCTCTCCCACAAGATGCACTGTCTGTGGTTCATGCCCCACAGCTGGCAAAAACTTCTCAAAAATATCAGCCGTCCTGATCTTCAAGCTTGATGTACATACACATGGATGACAACCAAAAAACTCTGATGTTTTAAGCTCCTCATCCACAAGGAGCTGCACTTCATGGTTCTTATCATTCATAAGCCCCATCACGCTTACTGCTCCGGGCTCGATATCCAGATATTTCAGCATGTCCTCTGCTTCGGCAAAAGAAAGCCTGGCTGAGTTTATCTGATTCGAGAGCTCTTTTGTCTTAAATTTCTTATCCCCCGGCATGAGCAGCAGATAAAACCTGGTCTTCTGTCTGTTACAAAGAAAAAGATTCTTGCACATCAATGTGCCCAGTACCTTATCCACCTCTTCACAGGCTTCCATAGTTGTAGCAGGATCATGATCAACTCGTTTATACTCTATCCCAATCTTATCCAAATAGTCATATACCTTGACCTCTCTGGGCAAACGGCCTTCACAGCTTACTGGTCTTCCATCAAACAATTCCATTTTCTTTAACCCTCATCATATCAATCGTCCGGCTAGGTGATCGCACTCATGGCAGATTATTTGAGCCGTAAAACCACTGTATTTCCCATGCTTTGGCTTGAAGTCCTGATCCAGGTAATCAACCTCAATCTCTTTATATCTTGTGCAGGGCCTTACCCCATCCAGAGAAAGGCAGCTTTCTTCCGTCTGATACTCTCCGGTCTTCTTTGTAATAACCGGATTGATCATAGGAAAAATGAATGGTCCCATAGCCACAACAATAATCTGCTTCTTTACACCGATCATATTCGCAGCCATGCCCACACATCTGTCCTGATTTGCTCTTAATGTATCCAAAAGATCTTCTACAACCTGCCTGTCTGCCTCTGTTGCAGGCTCTGACTTCTGTTGTAAAAAGAACTGGTCTCTGACTATCTTCTTAACCATTCTCGTTCCCCTTACCTTAATCACTTAATAATATCAACCACTTCACCAATATACATGTCGTGTAGCGCGTCACCATCGTTGTAAACTCCTTGCTTCTCTCTTTCCTTTCGCGCTTATTAGTTCGCCGCGACCCCCGTAGGAATCGCGGCTTAAACCACTTAATTACTTCTTGAACAATCCACCTGCAAGATCCTTGAGCTCTTTGTTACCATTGATCTTCTTGATAATGTCTGCTACGTCCAAAATACTTCCCATTTGTTTCTCCTCCAATCTTGCTTTTTGTTTATTGTTCGTTAAAGCGTCGCCGCTCAAACTTCAAAATGCTGCCTGTTTCCAAAGCCATCCTTCTTAAGATCTGAATCAAGCAGATCATAACTCTCCGGTGCAATCTTAATCAGATTCATAGGCATCGGAAGCTTCTTCATCGCTTCTACAGGAATCTTCTTGTGCTCCATGATCTTCAGGTATTCATCCGTGAAGGGCTCAACCATGCTGGCAAGTCCCATCACCTGAAGACTCTTAAGCTGATGGAATCCACCATAGGGCTCATAGATAGCAAATGCCACATGCTTATTATCCTTCAGAGCCTTGAACTTCAGACCTCCTTCGGAAAAGAGATAAAAGCTGCCATCCACATAGTTGTACTCAATCGGAGTACATCTCACAAAATCCCCTGATGCGACAGCCAATGCACATGTATTGTGTGCCTTTATAAACTCATCAATCTTATCCTTAAGAACATCTTCCTCCATGTGGACAGATTCCTTATCCTTTTCTAACCACACTGATGCTGCTTTTTCATAATCCATTTCCCACATTACTTTTGTTCCTCCAAATACCTAACCTTCTTTCCATGAGCCAAAGCATACTCAATCTCACTTCTGGTACTGTCGCCGATATAGCCTCCGACATTGATAACAAAGATCTCGTCAGACATATCAATCTTGCGCTTATGGATATCATCCAGCATTTCCTTGGTCTTGGTAAGAGTACCTTCATCCATATTTTCCCAGACTTCAGAATCCCCTGAATGGTCAAACAATCCAACACTGATTACTATGTTGCCTTCCAGCGTCAGCTTCTTCTGGGCTTCCATAAACTGATCTTTAAAACGTGTGCTCCCACACAGCGTAATTACCGAATATTTCCCCTGCATCCCCAACAAACCTCCTAATCACCAATACCTATTCCTTCGTTCTTCCTCTTCAATAAGCACCTCAAGATATAGCTGCTGCAGTTCTGCCTTGCTTAAACTATAAACATACTCTCTAAGCTCCTCATAGTGGCGCTGTTCTTCCTCTTCTTCCTCTTTTTCCCATTCCTCAACCTGCTTAAGGAAGTCTTCTGCCGCCTTTGGCTCCGCAGTGAAATAAAGAGCTATCATGTGCTTACAGATAACTCTCCTACCCTCAGCAAAAGGACATGTACACGTAGATCTCCTCGGATGCTCCTTGTCTATGTGAACATGATAAAGCTGCTCACCACGAACAGTTCCATCGTATGTATACGGACCTGTCTTCTCTACAGATTTCGTTTTCTTGGCATTGTAATAATCCATTCCACGCCATACTGAATTTCCACTGGCAAGTTCAATCAGCCCCATACAACACTCCCCTTAAATATTCTTATTCATGGAGCATACGAGGCTCGAACTCGTGACCTCTTCCATGCCATGGAAGCGCGCTCCCAGCTGCGCCAATGCCCCTAATTTCCAACTTACTCTATTATATGCAAAAAAACACTTCCATGCTATATGAGTCATGAAAGTGCATCTATGCTAAATCCCCTTTTATAAGCGGGTTGATGTTGGGAGGAATGGTCCATATTCTTGGATTTCTTCCCTGTACTACGTTATGGGATATATTATGCAATCAGTATCTCATACAGCTCCGGTGTCAGATACTTCTTCAGAATTCCTTCCGCATCCACCTTGCCAAAGTCCTTATAGAACTCCTCTGCTACGCCGCCTGCAATTGCTCCGAAGGTATCAGAATCACATTCCAGGGAAAAGACATTTCGGATAAAGGATTCGTAGTCGTCACTCTCGTAGAAGCATCTCATTGCTGCAGGTACTGAGCCCTGACAGCTCTCATTCCACTTATAGCGAGGGCGGATCTCATCAAGGCTGTAAGCGATGCTGTACTCATAATCAGCCTTTGGATACTGCTCCAATACGTAATCGTAGATCTCCTGCTTGCTCTTACCATGTCTTGCCATCCAGATGCAAGTTGCAGTTACAACTGCTCCTTTGATTCCTTCAGGGTGATTGTGTGAAACTACAGCTGTGGCCTCCGCCATTTTCTGCATCTCATCATAATCATCGTAAAACTCACCCACAAATGAAACTCTCATGGCAGATCCGTTGCCCCAGCTATTGTAAGGCTCATGATTCTGGCCATTGATCCAGTTATAGAATCTTCCGCCATAGCCACAGAAAGGATACTCTCGCCCAACACTCACCATGGTCTCCACAAGATCTTTTCCCTCTACCAGGGCCTTCTTAATTGCCAGTGACATTACGGAATCATCCGTGAAACCAATAGCATCTCCGATAGTCAGTGGTACATTCTTCCAATCCAGGTTCTTTGGTCTATCGAACTCGTACTGCGCACCTAATATATCTCCAAGAACTGCTCCTTTTATTGCCATACGATCACCTTTTCGCCTTTCTATTTCCACGTCTATTGTAGTCTTCTTCAATCTCGTCATTCCATCCGCTTCCGGTTAGGCTGCCTTCCACGTCGCAGGCCTTCTCTGCCATCATTACTGAGCAAACAGCCTTTGAAACTCCCGCATATACATTGGCTGTACCAACGCTGTCACATACATAATTAACAGCTCTGTCTTTACGGATTCCGTACTTCTGAGCCTCAGCATAAGCATCGATGTTGGCTCCGATAAAAATAAACTCCCAGCCATATTTCTTTTGCTGCTTCTTGACCATCTTCTCGATCTTCTCACGGGAATAGCGACTGCTGGCGTTCTCCATACCATCTGTAGTAATGACAAATATGGTCTTTTCCGGCCTGTCCTCTTCTCTGGCATACTTGTGAACATTTCCAATGTGATGAATTGCTCCGCCAACTGCGTCCAGAAGCGCTGTGCATCCTCTTACATAGTACTGCTTGTCAGTCATTTTCTCGATCTTTTCAATAGGAACCCTGTCATGGATCACTTCGCACTCATCATCAAAAAGAACTGTTGATACAACCGCCTTTTCTCCGGTTTTCTTCTGCTTCTCCATCATGGAATTGAAGCCTCCAATGGTGTCTGACTCCAGGCCTCCCATTGAACCTGATCTATCAAGTATGTAAACAATCTCTGTATATCCTTTACTCATATCATTACCCTACCTTTCCGGTTTAATCACTCATTTAGCTCCCTGCAGTAGAGCTTTCGTTTGTTTGTAAGGTAATAATACTTCCTGGGAAAAGAAAAATGGTCAACCCGAAGGCGACCATTGAAAAATCAGTTAGAAAGCGGCTCCAAGCCATAATCAAACAGCACAATATCAATTTTCATTACGTTGTATTCCTCTTTCCTGATGAAATACTCCACCACCTTATCCGTCTGGGATATAGGCGAAAGAGCATATCCGGCAAGCTTAAGGAAATCCATAGCCTCATCAAGATTCAAGCGTAGTCCAACTGCCAGGGCAAGGACCTTTTCCTTGGAAGGATTGACTTGCCCCTTTATAAGCTTAGAAAAATACTGCTTTGAAATATTCGCAGCTGCATAAACCTCAGAATTCTTGAGTCCCTTCTTGTTGATAAGCTGCTGAAGATGCTTGGCAAAAGAGTCTGTGTAGATGTCCTTGAGTTCATCCTCAAGATCTTTTCCTGTATGCTCCGCCATCATAGGCGCCGCGTTGCACATCATCATCTCAGAAGGTGCAGAACCCACCATGTCAAAGTCTGATCCATCACCTTCAATATCATCAAGATGGAAAGTCTCCTCCGCCTTCCTTGCCGCAAACAGGCCACGCCTGCTGCCCTTTTCGTGCCTTCTGGCTCCGGTATAACTTATAGCATTATCATGCCTGTATTCTTCAGAAGTGGCACTCTCTACGTAATCGTCATCAACAAAGCTCTTTACCTCATCGAAAAGCCTTCCTGATACGTCCACAGCTTTTTTCCCGAATACCACAAGTGTTATGTCCATCTCGTGATCTTCCAGGAATCTGGTAAAAGAACTAACGGCTATATCAAGTCCCAGCTCCTTGGGAAATCCATAGGTTCCCGTAGCAAGGAGAGGAAAAGCAATGCTCTTGCATCCACTGTCATAAGCCATCTGAAGGGACTTGTCATAGCAAGCCCTAAGAAGCTGCACCTCATTATTCTTGCCGCCATCCCACCAGGGGCCACTGGCGTGAATAATGTACTTGGCATCTAGATCAAAGGCCGGCGTGATACCAACCTCTCCAGGCTCCAAAGTGCCGATCTTCTTACGCTCTTCTAGAAGCTTCTCTCTGCCTGCAGCATTATATATGGCAGAATCAACTCCATCACCAATAGCCACAGCCGGATTAGCTGTGTTTACGATGGCATCTGCTTTTACTTTTGTTATGTCCGCTCTGATAATCTGAAATGGCATAGTTCCCTTCTAAGACTCCTTCTTGGCTATTACCTGAACCCACATCTCCTTTTCTCTTCCAGGTCTGTTATCATGGCCTACCTCATTTATGAGTATTGTAAAACCCGCATTTTCAAAAAGTGGAACTATACTCTTCTCGTTAAAGTCGCTAAACCTACGCTCTCCACGCATCTTTGTTCCATCGCCATACTTAAATGATGCATATATAACTCCGCCATCCTTAAGTGCAGCATTCATTTTCTGCATAATTATAGGAATTTCAGCCATTGGTACATGCAGAAGAGTTGCTGATGCCCATATACCATCGAACTCATTTTCAAAAGACATATCCTCAAATCTCATGTTCTTGACTTCTCTGCCGGTCAACTCTGATGCTCGCTTGCACATCTCAATAGACGCATCAAAAGAAACTACATCATATCCAGCATCTAGGAACGCTTTACTATCTCTTCCACTTCCGCATCCGGCATCCAAAATGAGTGCATTTTCTGGAAGATAGGCCGTGAACTTATTTCTATCATCGGACATATCTGCATTCACGCTTCCTTCATAAAAGGAATCTGCGTTTACGTTATAATACTCTACGTTATTATCAACCATTCCTTCAGCAAGTTTTGGAAGAAGCGCCAGATCTGCAGGAAGCCAATCAACACTATTAAGGTCACTATATTCAAGCCACTTTGCGGCCTCATGTTCAAGAAGCTGCAGTTTTCCCTCCTCAACTGTAGCCCAGTAGCAGTTCATATGAAGATGAAACTTCTCGTAATCATAATCTATAACATCGATAAGGTCATGTACTTCAATCTCGGCTCCTAGCTCCTCTCTGATTTCCCTAACCAAAGCCTGCTGTGGTGTTTCACCTTCTTCAATCTTTCCCCCAGGAAATTCCCATCCATCCTTGAATTCACCATATCCTCGCTGGGTTGCGAAAACCTTTGTTTTCTTCTTGTAATCGTCGCAGATAATAGCTGCGACCACGTTAACTGTTTTCATACACTCACTCGCTTATTCTATATTTTCCACAGTTCATACCCCTGTCTTCTGGCAGAGTCATAAACTGGACGCATATTCTTTTCCAGGATGGTGCCAAATTCTTCCGGTGTATTCCCAGGCCTATATAATTCCTGATTGGCCCATATTGAATGAATATTATCCTTGTAACAGGCCTCAAAACGTTTATGCATTCCCGGGTAATTCTCATCATGTATTAGCTGATATAGAAGGTACTGATTCTGAGAAAACCTGCTAAAAAATGGATCCCATGCTGGAAGCTTGTTGCTCTTCGATGAATTGAGTGATGAATCCATAGGCATAAGATTCCATAGCTCATCATTCATAACAAAAGACCATGGGATAAAATGATCTACATCATATCCCTTAGGATCGATAGCTTTGTCTGTAAAGACATCTACTATCTGTTTTAGTTCAAGTACAGCATCCCAGAGTTTTCTTACAGCATTTAGCTTGCGCATTTTCTCATCCATAGGCGCCAATTTATAAACAAGTCCGGGAACCTCAGGATTATTATTCTGCAGCCACTTTACTTTTTCAAACTGTATCCAGCCCAATATAGCTACAGTATTATCATTTATCATCTTAATCCATGAAGGATTAAAATACACTTCCTTCTTAAGCTTGCTACTACTCCCCAATGTGTATGGCAGGATGTTAACTTTATTAACCCGCTCAATATAGGCAATCATCCTGCGTGTGCTTTCCCAATCTGCGGTTTCATCGAACTTGCTAAAGAAACCTGCAAGCGCTCTATACGGCACCATATTGGTAAGCTGTTCTTTTTCTGACTTTAACTCCGCATCATGCTCCTTAATTGCGTTCTTAATCTCAAGCTTAGATGCATTTGCCGGAAGTCCACTTATATCACTGAGTTTTTTGACTGCTCTTTCAAGACCATCTTTCACATCTCCAAGCACAATGCCACTAAGGTGGATATGAAACTCCAATACAGAGTACCAGGCATTAGCGATCATCTCATTTATAATCTCATCGAAAGTTGTCTCTGTCACATCTTCAGAAATCAGATTAACAATAGCTTCAAGCCAGTAGAACTTATAGCAATAAGACGGATTCTTCATCATAAGAGAGAAGCCTTCTATATCCAGATGGTTATAGTAGTCTCCTTCAATCCTTAAGCCATATTCGATTTTATTGGAATAAAGCTCAGCCATGTTTTTCCTATATTTCTTCGAATCCGATACTCTTTAAATACTCATAAGTTCCATTATAGTATTCCGGAAGACGAGTTTCATCCTCCCAGAATCCAGTTGATGTTTTATGTGCATTTCCTTCAGGAACACAAATAATCATTCCAGATCTTGCTCTTGTAAGTAATACCCTATATGCGTTAAGCATATACTTTATCTGCTCAAGTCTGCTTTCGCTATCTGCAACAACCTCATTCCATTTTTCCTTACCATTAAACTTGTAGTAATGCCACTCTCCATTATCATAACGCATGTCCGCATCCCACAAGAGGCAAGTATAATCTAGTTCTAATCCCTGGACCTGAATTTCAGTTGCTGCATCTTCAAGGTAATTAGATGATCTAGTATCTGCCTTATCTTCCAAGAACCAATGAACTGCGTTATCAACATCTGACTGAAGAACATGTATACCAAGAGGCTTATATCTTGCAGATTCTTTTGTAATTAATACACCAGTTCTTTCCGTTCCTCTAACCTTTTCATGGAGCCATCGCTTTGCTTTCTCCATATCTCTTGTAAGAAAAATAGAATATTTATCTTTAATCTCAGAGTAAATAGCAGCTGCGCATGGATCTATAGAAAGAAGAGCATGAACCATAGCAGACAGTTTCTCTGCCCTAAAAGAACGTAATGATACTGCCAAGTGGAGATCCGGAGCGAACGTCACATTTCCATTTTCCTTTAACAACTCATTAACTCTGCCTTCAGCATATTCAGCTTCTGTAAGCTGCGGCGAAATATAGACTTTCCAATGAGTAAACTTATCATTTAATGCCCTGATCCACTCTGTGATTCCAGCCTCTCCTGTATTTATCTCCTGGCCACCGCCAACAAGACATACAATGGTCGCCCAGTCCTCACGTTGATCGAGTGCCCATATCAAAAAGGCTGCCTCCGACATTGGAAAATTAGGAACCTTAAGCTTATTTCCGTAGGTTCCACCTCTTTTCAAATAATCCGCCAGTCGTTTATGGGTCCATGAACGCTGTGCTTCGTCAAAAATAGCAACATGCTCCACTTCGCCATAACCAGCATCCTGCATTTTAACAGCTTTAGCGGGGTCAATCTCAAGTACACCATTCTCAACAGGATTCTTGATCTTGGCAAGCATATTATCTCTATATCTGTGAATAATCTGGATGAATTTTCCCACTTCACGCCTGGAATCAGAAAGCTTCTTTGCTTCCCCTCTTTCCCTGCACTTAACATAGTTGTCTTTAGCCAGGGCCTCGTTAAGAACCGCTACTAGTGGTCCATTTCCAGACAGGTAAACTGCTCCTTCATCTTCTATAGGCTTATCAGATCCTTGATAAGTCTGTTTCACTGCCACATCCAAACCGACCAATGTCTTGCCTGCTCCAGGAACTCCAGTTACAAAACAAATACTTTTCTCTCCATTCCTTTTGCTCTTTTTTATAACATCGAGTATGTAAGCAATCGTGCGATCTGTAGTTACTTTATCTGCTTCATGTCTCGTAATGTCTTCAACAGAATGGCTCTCATAGAGTGCCTTCGCAGCTTCAATAATTGTTGGCGTCGGAGCATATGGACTGATAATCCAGTTAGGATCTATGGCAGATTCATTTGGAAAATTCTTTAGAACATCTGTAATCAGCTCCTGAAGTCCCTTCTCACCAGTAACTAGAGGATTTACAACTCTGTCATTATAAACAGAAGCCTGTATTACTGAAGATACCTTTTTATATTTCGTTGCTACCAGAATTGGAACTATCAACTTATCATGGCTATATCTATGGAAATTCTTAAGATCCAGAGCATAGTCAAGAACCTGATCAACATCTCCCTCAAGAATCTTAGTTTCTCCGACCTTAAACTCGAGACAAAAAATAATCCCATTTAGAAGTAGTACTACATCAAGCCTTTTCCCTAATCGTGGAATATCATACTCAAAAATGATACGACCTTCTGATTCTTTCCAGGGAATAAGTACTCCCTGTAGAATATCTATTTCGCTAAGCCATGCCTCTCTCGTTGTAGTTAATGCGTCTCCATGATATTTATCGCATAGCACACCGAATATCGCTTCTTTCTCTTTCAAAAGAAACTTCTTTATATCGCTATCAAACAAACATCGTGAACTATTCATAACTATAAGCTCCAATTCTCATAGATTATTTACGATTAAAGATCATCATAATAATTCTATCATGTTTAAAAGCTCTTTCTTTAACGGTTTATTATATGTTTATTAAAAAACAGACATTTATGAGCACAAAAACTCACAATGTCTGTTTTCTCGTATTCTCTAATCTATGTAATACATCAATATTATTTACTAATTTTCCCTCTCAGCTTTCTTTTCAAAACAAACAGGCAAATAAAGCACATAATAATCTGAGTAACTGTAGCGCACGGTGTTGCCAAGCCTATATGAAAGAGCGATACAGGTTCCTGCTTACTCATAATATAAGATACAGGTATTCTCACAAGGAAAGCTCCCACTATGCCCTGAGCCATGACAAATCTTGTATATTCCATCCCATTGAAAAATCCTATAAAACAGAAAAGGAAACAAGTAAACAGGCAATCAATGGCATATGCTTTAAGGTAGTCCCAGGAAGCAGCAACAACTTCTGCATCTTTTGCAAATATCCCGGACAATAAATCTCCATGAAAAAAAGCATTGTAAAACATGAGCACTGCAAATATGAATGATACTCCGATGACATATCTGAGACCTTTGAAGGCCCTATCATATTTGCCTGCGCCTCTGTTTTGAGATACAAACGCCGACATTGACTGAGCAAAAGCTGAAGGTATTAGCATGATAAATGCGCAAACCTTCTCTGCAACGCCTACTCCTGCGGATGCAATTACACCAAGTGAATTAACTATAGCCAGAATAACAAGGAAGGAAATACCCACAAGAAGATCTTGCAACGCAACCGGAGCTCCGATAAACACTATTTTTTTGATTATTTCTTTATTCAGTTTAAAGCAGAATCTATCAAGCTTAAATGGTAGTTCCTTTTTGCTTATCAGTAGCAAAGATATCACAACACTTATCAGCTGCGCGGCTACTGTTGCTATAGCAGCTCCTTTTGTTCCCATTTTGAATCCTGCAACCAGAGTTAAATCTCCGATAATGTTACAGGCACACGCTATAAGCACTGTTACAAGCGGAGTGACAGAATCTCCAAGTCCTCTGAATATACTTCCTATCAGGTTGTAAGATATTATTACCACTGCTCCAGCTCCGCATATCCTGATATATGAAACCGTAAGACCATAAGCCTCCTCCGGCGCATTCATGATACTGGCAAGATTTCCTGCAAACAATGAAATGAATGCTGTCAGGAAAAGACCTGTCGACAAAAACAGCATTATTCCATTTGCCACTATTTTCCCACCCTCAGAAGCTTTTCTTTCACCAATCTTTTGTCCTAAAAACACGGTCATACCCATTGATAATGAACTTACAAGATTTGTAAGCGTCATCATGATCTGTGAACCGGTTGATACACCAGACACATCAGCAGGTTCTGCAAATTTGCCTACAATCATAAGATCAACAGCGCCATATAGTGATTGCAGAAATAGTGCCAAAAGCACAGGGATAGCGAACTTAAGAAGCGGCCCCAGTATTTTACCTTCTGTAAAATTTTGCTGATTAGACACGTACATTACCTCCAAAAAAAGCCGGATAAGAAACCGGCATTTCAACCAGTCATCTTATCCAGCTTGTCGTTTCAAGAACAACTCACCCTCCGATGAATTAACAGTTATTCGATTCAATATAGAGATACTAATCTATTTGAAAAAAGAATGCAAGTTAATCATAAATCCTAATACCATCCCTAAGTATTTCATTAGTAAGTTCAAGGTTATCCTTAAGCTGGTCCAGATTAAGAACATCCACTTTCTTATGTAAAGCCAACCTGAGTTTTTCAACTAGCCCATAAAACTTAAGTCCCTTCACATCAGAAGAAATAAGAAAGTCCAAATCACTGGATTCTGTAGCTTTTCCTTTGGCATAAGAGCCAAACAAAATACAGTAATGCACAGGATATTCATCAAATACTTCTTTACACTTATTTCTGATGAAATCCATATCCAAAATACCATGTTCCTCATCTATTGGATTCAAAGCTTTAAGTTTATCCAAAATGTAAGTATATTTGATGGTGCCTTCTTTTTCCTTATCGTTCTCATATGATTTATATGATCTAAGTGAAATACCCACTAAATCAGCCACTTGCTGTTGTGTAAGCTTTTTTTCTAATCTTAGTTCTTTAACCTTACTCATTTTGCACCTCATCAAGCATTCAAATGCACACTTTGCACCAGATACATTTTAACAATGCAATATTTGCACTTTAATGTCAAGAGCAGGTGCAAATATTGCACCTGCTCAATTTGTACATTTTTTATTTAGCTTTAATGTCGGTTATTATGAGATATTATATCTCTATCTTTATTGAGATAATTCACATTCTATTTTACTATTGTCAGCACCAAATTTCATTGTAATAGCACTATAATTATTGTATGAAAATCCCTTATTTTCAAAGAAAGGATATCTACCATGAGCGATAACAATTCCAACAATAAAAATATGCACAGCATCAGTACAGGAGCTGCTGCGCTCATATCTGTACTTGCTGTGCCTGTAACTCTTTTGGCCAGTTTATTAATCTCTAGCAAGAAAAAGGAATAGTCCCAGGAACGGGTCGCTGGCATCCGGGGGATGCCACGCTTGCGACTCCGAGCTCTGCGAGGGATCCCATAACCTTCCGCGTATGAAGCGGATGCTCTACCTCTTGAGCTATCCTGGAATAGCGGACACAGAGGGGTCGCAGACATCCAGGGGATGTCACGCTTGCGACTCCGAGCTTGCGAAGGGAACCCACAACCTCCCGGTTAACAGCCGGGCGCTCTGCCGATTGAGCTATGTGTCCAAAGCTACGGTAGCAGGACTCGAACCTGCAACACCCTGAGTCAGAGTCAGGTGCTCTACCAATTGAGCTACAAGCCCTAAGAGACATAGGTGGGATTCGAACCCACGATGGCGGAGTTGCAGTCCGCTGCCTTTCCAGCTTGGCTACCATGTCTTAACTACGGCACTTGGAATCGAACCAAGGTTACTGGAACCAAAATCCTGTGGGCTACCATTACCCCATGCCGCATTGTGCAGTCTTAATCGACTGCAATTATGTCATCAATCGGAACTTCAAGGTAAACTGAAAGAGCTACGATCCTGTCGATGCTTGGAAGCACTTCTCCTCTTAGGTATCTATATACAAGCGATGTACTTGCTCCCAGGTACTCAGAAACCTCTGGCACTGTATGTCCGCTCTCTCTGATTAATTCCCTGATTCTAATTCCTGTTCCTTCGATATCAATTACTGGATAATCCATCTTCTTAATCTCCTTTTTCGCATTAAAAAAACCACTTAACTCTTGCAAGCTAAGTGGCTACAGATCTCAATGACCTCATTTATTCTTAATGCTCCGGACCATCCATCATTTGGCATATCCAGGACCACTTTCCACCAACTTGCAATTTGCATAACTAACAAAGCACTTCTGATTTTTGCAGAACTGCATGAACTGTTTGTTATTAAATTGCTTGTTGATAGTTCCGTAGTACATTTACAATAAATCCTCTTAACTTTCTGCTGCTCCCCGCAGCTCCATATCTTTGTTCTGTTTGTATTATCGTCCTGACGGGCCGTTTTGTATAGTGTCATCAGATGACACAACGCCGTGAATAGGGATCGAACCTATCTTCCCGTGAAGGAAACCGCTGATTAGCAATCAGGTGCCTTACCACTCGGCCACCACGGCATATTTAAGTGGGTGGAGCAGGAATTGCACCTGCGGTGTTTCTAATGTGGGAGTTTTACAGACTCTTGCCCTCGCTTCTAGGCATACCCACCCATAATAGCTCCTGCGGGGCTGCGACGGCACGTAGTGCCTAGTCCCTTGTGGAAACCCGACATCTCCAGCTTGAGAGGCTGGCGTCCGTCGTCGCTGCGCTTCCTCCGAATGCGTAGCTCGACCTCCCCCGGAGGTCACGCATCCATTTAGACTAAGGAGACATAGTGATCCCAACGGGACTCGAACCCGGTATCTCTGGCGTGAAAGGCCAGTGTCCTGAACCATTAGACTATGGGACCATGTGCAGGCAATATAGTGCCTGCTAATCTATATTCATTTCATGCGCTTAGTGAATAAAGCCATTCCCCTTCGGTAACGATAATGTCATCCATAGCAACTCCCAAAACAGCTGCCAATACAACTAAATTGTCCAATGTCGGCATAGCTGTTCCATGCTGCCACTTGTAAATCGCCTGTGGAGTAGCAAAACCGAACACATCCTGTAAATCCCTAACAGACATACCGGCTGCCACTCTTAAATCTGTAATTCTCTGTCCCGTAGCGACCATGTTGATCGCTGGAATATTCTGTGTCATTTTTGACTCCTTTCTGGCCTAAGCCAAGTACACGAGGTGGGATTGCGACGCGGAGCTAGTCTCTGGAAGGGAAACCCACATGCGTTACCGCGTCTGATCCTAAATCAGGTGCGTCTACCAACTTCGCCACTCGTGCATAGTTTTGGGACTGTTGCGTCCTCGCTTCGCGTCGTCCGAATGCGTAGCTCGGTCTCCCCCGGAGACCACGCATCCAATTACACCACGAATCTATGAGCGCAGAGTCTGGGACTCGAACCCAGAAACCCGTTAAGGATGGCGGTTTTCAGGACCGCTGCTGTACCAATTGAGCCAACTCTGCATAAAAAAATACCGCTTGCCTCATCTAAAGGTAAGCGGTACGCAGTTCATGTTCATCTATAAGCCTAATCCTATCTATCAGGATTCTTGCCTAACAACATTTTCTCGCATTTGCCTATCTCTAAATGAGCGCATGAAATTAAACATCCACTCTGATTTGCTCTGGAGTGATGATTCATAACTTTCGCTATAGAGGCAATAATTGCAATTCATTGTTGTCATGTCTCTGTTTTTCCTTTCCGGGAGCTTATATTTTTGCTCCGCTTCTCTCTTTCTATATCGTATAGTAACACATCATTCTTTAGATTGCATTATACGTGTAGTATAAAATATCATCCCTCTTTAACTGCATCCAGAGGAAATGGTATTACATTTGACGGTTCGTGTTGCTGTGCAATCCACAGTGTCAGTTTCTGCTGCATGTTCATCCAGCTTTCTGCTGATGTATTGGTTGCCTTGCTTATTCTGATAGCCATCTCAGGACTCAGTGATGCTTTCTCATTAACAAACTCCGATAAAGCTTTTCTGCTGACTCCAAGCATTCTAGCCGCATCAGTAACTGTAAGATTTAGTGGTTTCATCACATCTTCCAAGAATACATTTCCTGGATGTGTAGGTCTTCTAGTCATATATCTTTCCTCCTTCCTCAGTGATAATCCATATAGTCCACAAGATATGCATCCTGACCTTCAAAGTAAAAAGTCATTCTCCAATTGCCATTCACAGTGACAGACCACATATCCTGCTTATCTCCTTTAAGTGGATGCAATCTATAGCCTGGCAAATTCATATCCTGAGCACTAATGCTGGCATCCAATCGGTCAAGCATTCTTGCCAATTTAGGCGCATGATCTGGCTGAATCCCCTTCTTAGAGCCAGTTTCATAAAAATCCTTTAAGCCTTTATGTGCAAATGATTTTATCATATCAACATTATAACCTGTAACGTTACAGGTGTCAAACTTCCCTTTCTGAAAAATCTGTCCAATACTGCAGATTCCATATAGCAGCTATGATTGTTCCAATTGTAACCACGGTAATCTGCGCTGCCTTAGTGTCATAGTTCTTCCAGATTGAGCATAAAAAAGCAATAGTCATGCAACTGAAGACAGAAGCAAGTATCTTGGCAATTACAAACATATGCTGCAGTAAAAGCGCAAAGAACACTGTTATGCCGAAAATAATCCAGTTGGTTACTTTATCATAGCCCTGGTTCCGTACAAGAAATACAGGAGTACTTTCGTTGCATTTTTGGATAACATAGTACGTCTATGGATTTCAGTGATTCCTAATGAGTCCGTGTGTTACTTCTGTGATTTCAAGGTCGGGAACATTTGTTCGACACCTCCCCTAATCCAGAATTGGAGCGAATGGAGAGGAATAAGAACCTTTGAACTCTCATCAATACTGGTCTTGTAAGACCATAGAGCGGAATAATAGTGTTGTGGCCGGTGTGTCAGACACCTCTGCCCGTGGTCTTCTATTCCGAATACCACTTTTTTGGACTTCCGGGTCCTAATCAATATCTCTTTGATCCAAGGACATCGTGCTCTCAACAGCACATCTCGGAAATGTCATTTATTACTCTCTTATTCTATCACTTTTATATACCTTTGTCACCATCTTTTTTCAAGAAAGCCCAGTATTTATGCGGGTTTGAAGTGTACTCCACAACAACACGTCTCTGTTTGACGCACACAACAACACATGCTGCTGACATATCTCAACCGGAAGTCACAGTACATCTCATTTGATAGTAATAACGGGCAGCAAGTAATATGCCGCCCGCTCATCATCAAAATATAATCTTGCCCTGCAGACTTTCGAATGTCTCCTGTTTCTTTTCTTTCTTGACTTCTGCATAGATGTTCATGGTAGTTGTGATATCTGAGTGTCCCATGATGACCTGGATTACCTTGGGATTAACATCGTTCTCACAGAGTCTTGTACAAAAGGTATGTCTAAGGTGATGACATGAGAAGTCAGGTAAATATACTGGCTCTCTATCTTCGTATGCTGCCCTCGCTTTCTCTTCATCATTGTAATGAGTGATAATGCGATGGATTGCATGATTGATAGCAGCAGGAAGATAAACTGTATGACCAGCTGTAGAGAAGACAAATCCGGAATATCCATCGATCTCTTCTTCACAGAATCCGATGCACTTCTGGATCTCATACTCATCAAGGAAAGCCTGGTATACTTCATCAAACATTGGAATGGTTCTTGTTCCAGCCTTGCTCTTGGTAGACTCGATGCGCTTTCTTGTCTTGCGATTCTCATCAGGTCTATCGCTAAATGCATGATTAATAGAGATTGTTCTCTCTTCGAAATTCAGGTCGCTCCATGTAAGGCCTAAAGCCTCTGCGGAATCATCACAGTGACTAAAAAAAAGATTTTGCTCAAAGCTCGCAACCGTGCGAGCCTTGAAATATCTGGGTTTCAAAAATCGGTCTTTTTTGACCAGTTTTCAAAAGTGTCAAAAAAATCCATTAGTCATATTATTAATTATTCCTTTTAACCCTATTCGCAGACCTAAAATCCAGACTCATTTAAGGCATTTTTTGAACGCTTTTTCATTTTACAAAATTGGCCCATTCATACTCGATGTGATCTTCATATACCTTCACATACTTAATTATCTTTTTCAAGACCGCTGTATCAAATGAATCAAGCTTTCTTACCTCCGTAAGTGTTGTCTTAACATCAACACTTGCTGCAAGATTTCTGTTTGCTTCATAAGTCTTCTTATCTATTTCTGCAAGCTGATCTGCCAGTTCCATCTGCTTGGCACTGATTTTCTCAGACGCTTGCATATATGTATTTTTGGAGATTTTCCCCTCCCTGTACTGGTCATAGAGCTTAAGCTTCTTTATAGAAAGCTTCTCTGCTTTTTCACGCAGCTCAGTGGTACCTTTCCATTCTCTTATATTGTGATTCCAGGTGGCGATGTCTTTCTTAAGCTGAACATTCGTCTCATCTGCTTTTTTCTTTGCTGTCGCAAGCACCTCTTCTTCAAAAGGATATCGCTTACGCTTTATGAGTTTACATTCAGGTAAGCCTGAGCTACTTGCTCTTGCGCACCTATAAGCCATATTGCTACCGGTAAATCCCATTGTTCTTCCACAAGAACCACAGATAAACAACCGCGGTTTTCCTGGTTCCATTCTCTTTTGTCCCTGACCAGTGAATGCTACTTCATTTGCCTTTTGGAAAAGCTCCTTACTTACAATTGCTTCATGAGTGTTTTCAACTACAATCCACTCACTTTCCGGAGTCCTCCTTTGACGGTGAGAGCCAACCTCTAATCGCTTATACTTATTAGTAATAGTAGTTCCTATGTATACTTTATTTCGAAGCATGTCACTAATTGTAGTAATGGTCCAAAGCTTCTTTTCTTTTTCAATGACCCACTTTCTTCCATGCCCCTGTGATCTTTGATATTCTATGACTGTTGGAACACCGTCATTGTTTAAATATGTGGCAATGGCGCTTTTATTTATGCCGGCTGCTGCCTCTTCGAAAATCCTTCTGACAATAGCCGCTGATTCTTCATCTATAATTAACTTGTGACAATTCTTAGGATCTTTCTTATAGCCATATGGCGCGTGAGCTCCGACAAACAGGCCTTCCCTGGCCATGATGTTCCTCCCTGAAACCACTTTAAGTGAGAGATCTCTTGCATACATGGTATTCATATAGTTTTTAAATGCCATTTCCATTCCACCGGTCATACCAATGTAATCATTGCTATCATAATTATCATTAACAGCGATGAAACGAACATGATACATTGGGAAAATTCTCTCCAAATAGTTCCCGCCTTCTATGTAGTTTCTGGCGAACCTGCTAAGATCTTTTACTATGACACAGCAGATGTTTCCACGCATAAGTTCTGTCATCATCAGATTAAACTGAGGCCTTCCAAAATTCATTCCTGAATACCCATCATCTGCATATTCCACAACAGTCATCCCTTTAAACTCCGGGTGATTCTTTACAACCTGACGAAGCAATAATCTCTGATTCGTTATGCTATTACTTTCTCTTTTAACTACGTCATCATTATCCTCGTCTTCATCTGACAGCCTTATGTACAAAGCCACTATTGGATCAATTCTTTTCATTTTCTTTTTCCCTCTCTCTGGCAAACTTAACAAGATCAGCCAGCATGTCGTCATATACGAGCTCAACTTCAGCATTTCCATCTTCATCAATGCTTACCTTTTTAACAAAAGCATCAACCATCTTCTTGGTCAGAAGGCGCTTATCCCTAAATGAATTGATTAAGTCATCCCACTCTTTATTTGTCTTATATTTAGTATCGTATCTTGCTCTGGCTTCAAACATTTCAGCATATTCTGCCTTATAATACTTTTCCCTCTCTTCGTATTCCTTCTTGAACTTAACATACTGTTCAGAATCAATGATCTTAGTAACATAGTCCTCATATAAACGCTGTCTGTCAGTTGCAAGTCTGTCCAATTCTTTTTGAAGGCGTTTCACTTCCTTATTGAAGATAGTGTACTGTTCAACATTATCTTTCCTGCTATTGATTTTCTTTATCAGTGCCAGGTTATCTGTATAAACATTGATATGTGTATGTATAACCCTAAGCACCTGATCATTAACTGTCATGTCCCATGTTGTATGAGGTGTGCAAAACTTTCTGTTTGAAGCATGGCCCGAACAGAAATAATTGACTCTGGCCCAGCCTTTTCCAATACTCATAGTTGATCCACAATCAGCACAGAAAATTTTTCCTTTAAAGAAATTGAGATGTCTTGCAGAATACTTTCCGGGACTAATGACTTCTTTTTCTCTTCTCTTCTTCGTTTCTTTTTCAGCCAGCTGATATGTGCGATAACTGACTATTGCGGGATGCTCGTTGGGATTGATAATCCATTCTTCCTTAGGGTTTTCCCGCATAACTTTCTGCCCAATTTTGCTGGTATAGTATCTATTGTGAATACCATCACCGGTATAAGCTCTGTTATCAAGAATCTTGATTACATTATGTCCCTGCCAATTTATTTTCCTGTATTTGGCACCTCTGAGAGATTTCCTGTATTCCTCAGGAGTCAGTGCGCCTTTATCATTTAATTCACGGGCAATTTCTGCACAGCTTTTCCCTGCTATGTAATCATCAAAAATAAGTCTTACATTATCAGCAACTGCTTCATCAATAATCATCTTGTGACTATCATCCGGATCCCTTTTGTAGCCATATGGAAGCTTTCCGGCAACACATTTTTGATCTTCCCATGCTGTTCTGTAAGATGCTCGTATCTTTTTTGATATGTCTCTTGCATACATCTCATTAAGGATATTGGTTACTCCAAGAAGCATAGAGCCATCGTTCTTATCCGAATCATAGTTATCATTAACTGCTATGAATCTAATGCCAAGGAATGGAAATATCCTCTCAATAAAATTGCCTGCGTCAACATAGTTTCTTCCAAGTCTTGAAAGATCCTTAACTATGATGCAGTTTATAAAGCCTTTTCTTGCATCATCCATCATCTCTTCAAAGCCAGCACGGTCAAAGTTGGTACCAGTCATAGAGATGTCATAGTAATGCTTCTGGATAACTATATCTTCCTGTGTCTCAACAAACTTCTTACAGATAAGAACCTGATTCTCGATTGAGCCTCTCTCCCTATCCTCTTCTTTCTCACTGGAGAGCCTGGCATATACACCGGCCCTGTAAACAGCAAATTCCGAAAGAGGCTTAAGTTCCTGCTTCGCGGGAATAACAACAACTTCTTCTTTTTCCTTTTCTTCCGGTTTGTAATCTATGCTAACTTTTCTACTTTTCCTTGCCATCTGTACTATCTCCTTCTATGTGATCGTCATTAAGTTCAACGTAGATGCTGTCTTTTCCATAAAACAGTATCTTTCTTACATATTTATCTATATGCTCCTGGGTTAGTTCCTCGATCCATAAGCCATATCTGAGTCTTAGAACATCTATCACAGCTTCGTTAATATACTTAAGATGTGCCGGTCGTGTGCCACAATTGGTAGCCTTAACATCTATACTTCGGCAACGATAAACTATGTAGTTCCCATCTGTTCTGTAGCTTCCAGGTCTTCCACATACACCGCAGAATATCTTTCCTTTATAGCAGTTGGTGGAAACACCATGTGTTCGTGGTCCTGAATATCCTTTAGGAAGTATCTTTCCCGCACTTATCTGAGCAATGCGTTCCTGTACTTCATCAAACATCTCCCTGGAAATAATAGGCTCATGCGTATTAGGGACAATTATCCAATCCTCTTTATCAAGATGTTGCTTTGCCCTTTCTTCATCAGGATGTTTCTTATGTTGCGTATGAACAGTATCTCCGGCATAGAACCTGCTTCTTAAGATTCTCCAGACAGTGCAGTCCTTCCAGTTATATCTGTCAGTAACTTGCCCTGTTCTCTGAAACACTTCATATGCTCTAGGAGACAACACATTCATTTCCTTGAGATCCCTTGCAATTTCATATGCCCTGTCATTTCTCAGATATCTCTCAAAAATGTTCTTCACAATAGGCGCTGTATCCGGATCAATATATAAACGATTGTCGATCCTGATGTATCCATAAGGAACAGGGCCCAGATGGTATTTACCTTCTTCCCAATTGCGGTTTCTGCTATCAAAGATATTCCTGCTAAGGGATCTTCTTACTGTCTCATCTGCCAAATGATATCTTCTTTTCCAGGTCCATTTGTTGTCCTTTTCAGAGTCATAATTATCTTTAACTGCTATCAGACGAACTTCCGCAAACGGACAGTACTTGGAAAGAAAATCCACTGCTTCCTGATAGTTGCGCCCAACCACTTCGATACTTCTGACAACAACGCAGTCAATCTTGTACTCATCGATATCATAGAGCAGCTTCTCAAAGACCTCGTTATCGCTGGATCTGTCCCCTGTATCCAGGTACTCCTCAACTACTTCAAAGTCCTTGTCCGCATCTAAAAAACTATGTATCGTCCGAAGCTGACGCTTCAGACTGGTATGCTTTTCCTCCTCATAAGATGAAGGATCATAGTGTGCATATACACCAACTTTATATTTTCGTTTCATCACTAAATTCTCCTGTAGCAAGCTGTATTCTGCCATTCTCATCTACACCGGTAATTTCTCCCTGCTTTTCAAGGGCGTAAATAAGCTGCTGGTACATGTCATCAAAGTTAAAAACCACTTCAACCTTGTTCTTATCATGAACAATAATCTTGTCTATAAGTTCAATAGCAGCAATTCTTGTAAGCTCCTGTATGTTCTGGTACTCTGCAAAATAATCAATCCATTTAAACTTATCTGATCGGTTCTCGATAATGTCTCTGATCTCATGCTCGTAGGTTCGTATCATTTCCTCAGCATTTCTGGCCCTTTTGTTATAGGATTCGTAAAGCTCGTTATACTCTTCCTGAGACACTGTGCCATCCTTAAGGTCTTCATACAGGAGATTTCTATGTTCTTTGCATCTCCTAAGCTCCTTGATCTTAAGTTCCTTCTTCTTTTCAATTTCCTTTATATCTATCTCCTGAAGAGGAACATCCTTCAGATACTTAAGGATTCTCTGAATATCAAGAATGTTTTCTATAAAGGTCTGTATCACTTTAAGTACGATTGATTCCAACTTTTCCTGTCGAATTCTGTGACTTGAGCACTTTTTTGTCTTTTTATTTGTGTTGCATAAATAGTAGTGATACTCTCTTCCTGCTACCGGAATATTCTTTTTTACCATGCCCAATCCGCAATCAGGGCATATAACAAGCCCACTCAGCGGATATACTACTTCCTCATAAGGTGATGTCCTGGTGTCCATGCCAAGTAATCTCTGTACCAGATCAAACTCTCTTTTCCCAATAATAGGTTCGTGATTATCCTTGCATACTGTCCATTCATTCTCCGGCTTAACGTAGTGCTTCTTTACCTTATGGTTTGGAGTCGTGATCTTTCCTTGAATCAGATCCCCAACGTAGATTCGGTTGGTAAGGATGAATCTGACCGTGCTCGGATTCCAGGGGCAATTATCATTCTTTGCAAAAGGATTTGAGAAATTGAGTCCCTTCAATCTTTTATAAGTGTATGGGGAAGGAATCTTTTTATTCTCCAGATGAATTGCTATACGATTGATGCTCATGCCATTAAGTTTTAGTTTGTAAATCTCTCTGACAACCATCGCTGCTTCTTCGTCGATAATAGCCTTGTACTTATCATTAGGATCCTTCATATATCCATATGGAAGGAAAGAGCTTACGACCTTTCCATCCTTTCTCTTGGCCTCAAGACTGCTTCGGATCTTGATTGAGATATCTCTACAATAGGAATCATTCAAAAGATTCTTGAAAGATATCAAAAGATCGTTCTGCTGGTCATTGATACTATCCACGTTATCTGTGATAGCAATGAACCTCACTCCCAGTGCCGGAAAGATTCTCTCCAGATAATTACCGGAGTCTATGTATTCACGTCCAAATCTTGAAAGATCTTTTACAATAACGCAGTCAACGACACCTCTTCTGATATCCTCAATCATCAGCTGGAACTGAGGCCTGTCAAAGTTACTGCCCGTATATCCATCATCTACTCGTTCTGAAACAAGGATGATGTCATCTTTGTCCTTAAGGAATTGTTTGATCATCGCCTTCTGGGTAGAAATACTGTTGCTTTCTGCCTTCTTGGCGTTGGAAACATCACCGTCCTCCTGAGACAATCTCAGATACATGGCGGCGTGATAGATCCTTTTAGAATAGTTCATATGTTGCCTCCTTCAATTCATTTGTATATGTATTAAAGCTGGCAACACCGGTGTTATAGAAAGTTAACTTCTTGCTTTACGCAAACAGTAACATAAACACCTGATATACACCAGCTTGTCGATTCTCACCTCATGACATCAGAAGCAAATTTTCAAAAGCATCTTCAAAAGATACTCCGTTGTTTGCAAATCTGATCTTCACTTTTGTATCCCCAACCTTAACAAGGTACGGATTGCCTGCTGCCCTAAGAAACTGTTTCTTCCTTCTTTCCTGTGTTCTATTCCTATCAATCCTGATCTTGCTGATGTCCACCAGGTTGTCCAGGCTAACATCATCAAAATCTGCTTCTAAAAATTTCTTATGCTCTTCTGCTGTCATACACCCTCCTACGGCGCTTCAATACTCTCCGGAATATAGAACCCGAGATGCGCCTTGACCGCTTCTTCTACTCCCTTAAGTTCCTTTTTCTTCAGCTTGCCCATATACCTGATAACCCGCTGCTTGGATATAGTTTCAACACACTCACCTAGCGCTGTTGATCTCGTGGACAAGCCTCTGGCATTTACCAGCTCAAAATGAGTTGGCTGACCTGGCTTCTTATCTTTTGATGTCACCGGGACTATGGTTATGTTTGGGGAAAAGAAATTTCCAACATCATTCTGGATAACAATTACAGGTCTTATTCCTCCCTGTTCGCTTCCGGTCCCTTCACCAAGATCTGCCAGGTAAATATCGCCTCTGCGATAATTCCAGTTTTCACTTAGCATGTAGCTTCTCCTTTCGTAGTTTTTATAGAAGCTTCTTAAGCCTTCTATGTAAAACGACCAGCCGCAGCCGGTCGTACCAATTTTTATATGATGTTCCTCATATTCGCCCTCGGCCCCCTGAGCGGACTAAAATAGTCCTGGGAAATCATCAGGCGGCTGTAGCTACAGCTCCATGGGAATCTCACCCCTCCGCGGTTCTCGCCAAGCAGTCCTTCGACTGAAGTCTCATTATCTCTGCATCTTTCATCGCCTCCCCGGTTGCTGTCCGGTTGTCGCAGTTGCGCTTCCTCGCACATGGCGAGCGGCTGCTTCGGCTGACGTTGTCACATCTGATGCAGGATCGTACCTGATGAATGACTATTCGATTTTGAAGGTTCGTGAAGGGGATTTATTAACCCCTTCACTTATTTGGACTGGGAGAACTAAATCGTTCGGGTGTTTTTTGAGAATTTTTTAAAATTATTTATCCTGCCTCATCCATAAGAGCCTTCAATTTCTTAAGTCCAGCGCTGACAGACTCATGAACTGTAGACTTTGCGTGCCCTTCCTTATTTGCAATTTCTCCAATAGAAAGTCCTTCAAAGAAATGAATTTCAATTCTTCTTTTCTGAACATCTGGGAGCTTCGACATAGCAGCAAACAGCTTTTCTTTATCAAGATGGTCACTGACAACATCGAATAGATTGTCTTGAATAAGCTCCTCATGACACATCTCAGTTATGCCTTCTTCATAACCAAAAGCATCAACTGATCGCTTCTGTCTCTTTGCATGCTTATCTTCATTTCTGAAAAACTCCTTCATTGCATCACCTTCGGCAACTGATAGCACAACGTATGGAATATATGGCTTCAACTCATCTCCATACAGCTTCTCGATTTCTCTTGCGCTAAGATCTGATATCACCGCATACTTTTCGGATCCTACAAATCCCGGGTACTCGTATCTAAGATCGATTACTGAGTACTCCACTGCCGCCACTACTTTTGTTCCTGTCATTCTGTCCTCGCTTTCCGGTCACGAGGCAGGAACAGAATATGAGCAACAGCCTTATCTCTGAGGTTCATGGAACAAAAAAGCGCAGAGAACAAAAGGGTACAGACATACGCTTTTCCATCCCATTTCTGGAATTAAGAAAAACTGTATGTTCATATCCTGTTCACTGCGCTTCATGAACCAATATGAAATTTGTTTGTTACCTGGAAGCCTTAGACTCCCATAGAAAGCCGCATGAACTGTAGCTTTCTATGGAAACCAAGGCAAAAAAATAAGCCCGACAAAGAATAGAGATAGTCTCTCTAAACTTCGTCAGGCTTTGGTCGCTATGATTTCTCATGCGCCGATTTGCTCAGTACGAACTGATTTGTGGTGGAAGCTGACTGCAATAACCGCTTTGCAGATGGGGCACTTGATCTTGATGATACCCTCTACTGCAGTCGGATCTGCATCAAACAACCTTTTATTTTTACAACATGGACAAGCCACATGCACTTCGTGCATCCATTTTCGCCTCCTTTACAGAGGCCAGCCAAAAGGGAATGTCAAACTGACCGTTGATTATAGTTTCATTCTTCCTTTGCACTTTTACCCGTGAACTTGTACCTAAGATAGCGATGAAATAATTATATCGAACAGATGTTCTTGCGTCAATTATCATTTATTGCTAACCTCGTAAACAGCCAAACGAAGCGATATTCAGTTTTTGACAAATAAAAAAAGACGAAGCAAAACAGAATACCCCTAAAGGTATTTCAATGTCTTGCTTCGCCTTTCAACGATCTCATGTCGTTCTTAGCCGCCAACAAACTCTTGCCACTTTATTGCGAGCCTTCCAGTCCCCAGCTGGATCCAACGCCTTCAAAAGCAGCTCATCAACAATATTTCATTTTATGTTTATGACAGCTAAGAAGCAGCTATCCCCTGCACTGCGATCTTCTGTCAGTAAACGTCATAAGCCAAGTAGGTCTTTGCTGAATAATAATAGTCCGTCCGCACTTGCGACATCTGGCCTGATCATCAAAGCTCTTTTCCTTAGAACTTGATTTCTTCAGCTCAGTTCCACAAGCCGGGCAATGATACCCCTGCGGTTTTTGCCTCCGCTCTTGAAACACTATTTCCGTTTTCTCCATACCTAAAAAACAACCTCCTAAAACACTTTTTCCAAACGATATTATATACAATTTCCATGCGGAAAACTCATCAAGATTATCCGTCAACCTACACCATTATCCGATATGCTCCGGTATACTCCATAACTCTCCAACACACTCCAACACTCTCCACTTATAACAGAAAAAATAAAAAAGAACTTATAATTCAAAATCTGGAGGCGGAACTTTGCCTGCTGCCACCTCTTCTTTTTCTCTTCGAATGGCATACTCCAAAATCAATGCTCCATATAATGCAGTCGCATCGTCCTTTCGTCTGTTATAGGTTCCTGAAGACATATGTAATTCATTCTGCATCGAGAGATCTGTCCTGCCATCACCTTCGAGATATACGCAGTTGAGAATATATACAAGTTCCTTCCCATCCGGAACCATATCCTCCATTTTGGTAAGAAGCTTAGCCGACTTTTCCGGATACCATGAGCAACACGCGACAGCAACTGCAAATACTGTCTTATCAGTCTCAGTGTAATCATCAGGATTCTTTGCCATTTTAATAAACTTCCTTCGGACAGCTTCTTTTCTTGCATCGATAGTTACAAGCGCCTTTATATTTTCTTCTTCGCTTCTACCCATGAAATAATGCTTAAGCAGCGGCCTGATCAGCTTTACCATGCTCTTATACTCAACTCCCAGCTGAGTACAAAAGTTCACAATAATCACATGTGATGATACTCTGTTCCTGCTCATGACAACCTCACTCCTTTCACTAAGTCATAAAAAGCATATAAAAAAAAGAAGAACAGGGATCTATTCCCCATTCTTCTTAATAATTAATTCTCCATAACCAAGCTTGTGATCTTCTGCAGATACATCCACATGCCCTTTAAGAAATTGTCTCGGTTTCTTCCACTGTAAGTAGAAAGCACAAATGTAAATGCCTTGCTGTCCTCTTCTTTCTCCCCCGTAATAACATACTTGACATCAAAAGGCGTCTTTCTATATAGCATCAGTAACCTATCTGCGGATATCGTGCTTTCACCGGATATGTACTTTTGATACTGCTGTACACTTACATCAAGTTCATTGGCCATCATCCGTTGAGAATAACCCAAATTTTTCCTGACATCCTCAAGTCTAAGACCAATTTCAAGTGTCTCGTCACCTTTACTTAGTCTCATAAAAATCACCTACCATTTACTTAAATTGTAGTAAGTAAATAGTAGGTGATAAAGCAACCATCATTATTAAATTTTGGACGTGTTAGTTGAATGCAAGTAAATCATGAATAATAGTTCTCACATCCGAACAATATTGCCTCAATGACATCTCCATTATCCTGAGACAATGTAACTCCTACAGAATTATTCTGATCAATCCACCCATCAGAATCCCCCTGTGTTTCAGAAAAAATATCCTTTAACTCTCTTACATTTCCCGGGAATACCGTCTTGCCATTCACTATGACCGTTACATCACCGAATATCTCTATTGCTTCAAATTCCCCATCGGGCGTGTAATAAACATGATAGTCGTCATAAGCATCCATGGTACTCTTTGAAAAAACAGTCTTCTTAACCTCTTTGAATTTTGGACCGAATGCTTTTCTAGCTGCTTTTCTGTTGCACCCAAACTTTACCCCATTCACTTCCTGTAATGGCTTTGCTTCTATAATTTTCATAAATTTACCACCACCCTATAGTTTTCGCATATTCTAACATTTCTTCAATAGCATCATCATATTTATCATTAAACTTGCTATGAATATCGTCAATATCCATCTGAATAGCATCATGATAATTGCCGTTATCTATATACTCCTTTTGCATAGCACGATACTCATGAGCATTTTTAGAATTCCCATAGCTGCCGGTCTGCATATGATCTTCCTTCGTCATCTTAATTGAAGGGCCATCTTTCCTAACATCCGCTCCTGTTGAGTCAAAAGATGGCGTTTCATGAACCTGGGTATAATCCCCATTACTATTTAATCTTACATCACTGTAAGCTCCGCCTTTCTTGCCTGCTTTTAACGTTGCCTGAAGATTATACTCTCTAACACCAGCTTGAGATGCTTCATAAATAGATTTTGGCACAAGTACACTTTCAACCTTATCGCTAAATCTTAACTTGGGTAAGTTTGCAAATGTCTGTGAAGCACCATCTGTCAGCTTAATAAACCAGTTCTCTGGATGAGTATTCCTAAGCGCATTCATTCCAGCGTGCCCCAATTCACTTAAGGCTGATGCTGCAACTGTACAACACGCTCCTACTGCTGCACCAATCAGAAAAGAATCCCAAACTTCTTCACTGCTTTTCTTGTCAATCGCTGCAAATGCAGCATTTGTAGAGCCAGAGACAACTGCATTAGAAAATGTCAAAAAGCCATATCCCGCTAATCTTCCTAAAATAGCACTCCCTGTTTTTGTAGCCACACCTTGTGTAATCACTCCAGCGCCCAACGGACAGGCCCATGCCATCAGTGCACCTGAGGTAGAAGCTATTGCAACTTTGCCCCAGTTGATGTTTTCTACAGCATTATTTTCAATAACTACTTGCATAAATACATCAATAGCCGCTCCACAAATAGCACCTGAAACAGGCGTGGCCGCCGGAACGAAAACACCCAAAGCTATGCTACCGGCAACCGCTATGCCGCAACTTATTCCCACCACCCATTTAGCCATTGCAGTGGGCTCATTAGGTATGCTTTCATCTATGTCTACTATGACATTTCCGTTAGGGGTAAATCTTATGCACTGGTTGGGATCCAGCTTTTTTACTTCTTCGCGGAGAACTTTGACATCAACCCCCATGAATGATTCTTCATGGAATTGGCTTAAATACTTATCGACTGCTTCCTGCGCAAATTTCAATGTTGTATCTACATCTACTGATGAAAAATTGAAATCCTGCTCATCTAAAATTCTATTAATCTCAGCTTGAAGTTCATTGAAGTCAACGCTTTCAAACAGAGATTGCCCAGATAGTTCAACATGCTCTCCGACATTTGGGTTATATACATACTTGTTCTCATCATATGAATATAGCGCCCCCAACTCTGTATCACAGGCATCTTTAGAAAAATCGCTTTCTTCATGTACAATAACGCCATTATCATCAATTCCATATTTAAGGTACTTGCCATTTATAACACAGTGCTCTAAGTATGGTTCTGTTTTATATGCTAATACAAATCCGTATTTTCCGTCATTATATGAAAGATTCTCTACTTCAAGTCCCTTTTCAATATCATCCTCAGTTATGACAACATCTCCTGCATCAGTAAGGAATCCTGCCGGGAAAAAGCCTTTTGAACCATCATCAGTTTCTAAATAGCTTGATAAATCTGAATAGCCTATTCCATAGATTTCTGACCCATCAGGCAATTTGATTGCGGCATCAAAAGTATCATAAGCTGCAGAATACTCGTCATATAGCTTTTTATAAACAAAATAATCTAAGCTATCTTGTGCTGCTTCAATCAGTTCCTCATTCTTTTCCTGTACAGCCTCGTATTCTTCAACTTCTTCTTGAATCTGATCAGTTATAGTCTTTGCAATCTCAGCAGTGTCTATGTTCTGCACTTCGTTTTCTTGTTCTGGAATCTCATCGCTTTGCTTTCCACAACCATAAAGACAACCTACGAGCACGCTTAGAATAAGCAAAAATGATATGTATTTGTATAGCTTCTTTGAGATTATCATTTTTCCCATCCTTTCCATCGAATAATGACATAACTATTATTCAGATCCAAAGCATTTTCCTACAATCAGCTATGCTTTTTCTTGTAATAGAATGCACCTCCACCTACTGCTGCTAACAACATCACAATTATTACTATCGGAGCCGCACTTCCACCGGAAGCATTATCTTGTTCTTCTTTATCATCCATCTTTTGCTGGTTACCTGTTTCTTCCAAATGATCATTCTGCACATTACTCTGCTTTTCTATTTCAGAATACTTAGCAACCAAAACTAAATCCGTGTCTTCGGTCACTTCAAATGTGCTATCCATTATGAGCTTCCCGTCTTTCATCCATCCTTCAAACTTAATATCTTCAGATGTTTCAGGGACAGGAAGATCTATTATAGCTCCATACTCAACTTCCAAAGTGTCGATTACTTTACCATCTTCATCCTCAAAGAGAATGCTATTTTTCTTAACCCTCCACGTCGGGCTAAGTATTTTATTTCCGTTGAATGTAATCTGACTTATAACATCCTCATAAATTGTGCCTTCCTCGTCGCTATAACCAGCAAATTCATATCCTTCTCGCTTTGGAATTGGCAGTTTGACATCCTTATCACCCCTCTTGGCAAGTATCTTCTGGAAGTTATCTGTTCCCTGCCCTTTAAAAGATATAGTTGTATAAACAGAGTTCTCGATGTCTATGGTGAATGAATACTTATTACCAATCCTATTAACTACAGTAACTTCATATTCTCCATCATTTGACCATGTCTCTGGTATCTCCTGTCCAGCCTCATAAGCGTCTGGAATAACCCCTTGCTCATCCTTGTTCCAAATTATAACCATGTTATATGGATCCAGTTGGTCTTGTATGTCTTTTATAGAAAATGCGTCCGCATTGATTACTATTCCAGCATCATCCTGCGATAGTACAGCAGTTTTTTCCTGCTCTCCCTCAAAGTATGAAACTTCAACTCTAGCAGTATTTGTTCCCTTCGCAAAATAAACAGCTTCGTATGAACGAGCATCTCCATATATTGTTTCTTCTGTAATTGTGACCTTTCCAGTTGCACATCCCTGCTTCTCAAGCTGATCCGCAACACTCGTTCCATAAGCTATCGGGAATTCTTTTCCGCTAGCGTCAGTTATTTTTACTGAATATGAATCCGCGCCATATTTATCCTTAACAAATTTGAAAGGCTCATACTCTGGTTCAGTTTTAACTTTTCCTCCATCATTCTGATATGCGTATGGCTTGTTGTTTATAATTGGTAAAGCGTCTTCTATTTCCATTTTTTCTCTTTGACCTTTACCCTTTGGGAATACCATAATACTCTGTTCCAGATGTAATGCCTCAAGATCATCTGTTTTTTCCTTAGGATCCAGAGTTATATATGTATCTATCGATGACGGATCAATATAGAGTTTTTCTATTGTAGCATCCGCGCTCTGCTGATATGCCTCAGTAAGTTCCCACAGAGAATCGTATTTCTTTTTGTGTGTAGAATCTTCAGCACTAGCATATAAATATGAGCCATCACTCTGCTTTTCTACAGTTCCACCTTCGCGCTCATAAGCAAATAAAACAGCATCTTCTTTAGTCGCAAATACCTCTGTAAATCTCCTATTACCAAGACTACGAAATGAAATACCATAATAAATGTGATGGATTCCGCTGATACTCTTTCTTTCCCACTCTGCAAGACTTTCATAATTGCATTGAGGCCCAGGAGCTGTTCCCTCCTCAATTATGTAAAAGTGGAACATTATGGTCTTGTTATCTCCAGACGGACTGTTAGTCTTATAGGTTGGATTATTACTTAATGTAACAACGTATTCGCCAGGCTCTGTAAGTGTGCTGGTTTTTGCTGTACGGCTCGCACTGATCTCTTCTTGTTTTTTGGTTCTTAGATTTTCAATTGTTCCATACAAAGGCTGGTAATTGTCGTTAACCTTCAAAAAGGAATATTTTGTCTTTCCTCCTTCATATACCGGATATTTCACGGTTTTATCATAGATACGCTTTCCATCTATAAAACCATTTCCAAAATATGTTTTCATGCACTCGTCTTTTGACATAGCATCAACATACAAAGTAACATCCTTTGTTGATCCAACAGCACTATTTAATCTGATATCATATCTACCAGTTTCTTTGTATTCTTGATTTTTACTAGATTCAATGACCTCTCCATTCTTTTTAACAGTGTATTTGACTGTCGGATTAAGTGATGTGTCAATTGTAAATCCAGTAACGGTAACCGCGCCAGTATCCATAGTTTCAGCAGTTTTGTACATCTGCAAGTCTATGTTGGAATCTTCTCCATATATTTCATCTACTTTTCCTTCTGCAGACAGATTATGAAACGTTATGGAATCAAGTTCATCACTACATAAATAGAATTCATATTTTTCTAGACAACGCTTTTTTTCCTTACCATCAATTTTCTTGATTTCATAGGCATACCAGACCCTTATATATACACCATTCAAAACATCTTTTCCGGCAGGTGAATAGACAAGAACATCACCAAGACCAGCATAGTTATTGCCATAATCCGTAGTATGTAATCCTGATGCATATCTTTCATTTTCAATCTGTTTCCAGTTCTTACCATCTGAGGATTTTTGAACTATCAATGCCCCTGATCCCATAGTACCAGTATGAACATCTGCTATATTCTGCTTATCCTTTTTCCCCCATTCATCGCTAACAATTTCCCATCCGGTAGATTTAACCTCTTTATTGCTCTTTAATGCCATAAAAAGATTTACTTCGTTACCGGTTATACCATACGCCTGATAATTGTTTACTGTACCGGTTTTTATGGTTGTCCCTGATTTTTGTGTAACTTTTAGTGAGGTTATGGCAGCGGAAGCAACCTCATTTTGCTGCACATAACCTGACTTTTCTGGATTTTCATATTTTTTACCATTCACATTGTAGGTAGATAAGCCTCCCTTGACAGTAACAGTATTTGTAAAAGAATCCCCAAGTGGTGATGTAATACTAATCGTATAAGTCCCAGGTTGAACAAAATTATCTTTTGATTTGGCAGTCTGCTGTGTCCCGTTATCCTTCTTCACAGATACTGATGCATTTGCTCCATTTAGATCTATAAAAAAGCCTTCTTCCACACTCGCGTTATCTGATAATCGGGATCTATCTTTAAGGTTATAAATAATCAAAGGATTTTCAGCATAAGTAATATAGAAAATATGCTCCTCTGCACAACACTTAACCTCAATATCATAGTCAGTCTTACCAAACCATCCTTCATGAGGATTCACCTCTCTGAACAATTCATATAGAACAACAACCCTATAATATGTGCCATTCTTCCTGTCTGAATCTGTTGTTTTGTATATTTCAGAAAGATTAATCTTTTTATCTGAAAAAACGTTTCTTACTGGATCGCATGCATCTACCCATGTTTTTCCATCGTTTGATTTCTGAATAACTATAGTTCCATCCCCAATTTTCTTTGAAAGTTTAATATCTCCTGCCGTTTTTGCGTCCGACCCCCAGTACATCCATCTACCATGATCTGTAATCTCATATTCTTCAGGATTACATGAATATCCAAAGGTCACATCTCCACTTGCGGCATAAGCTTGTGTTTCCTTATAATTTGACTCACGAGTAATTGCTCCCTTTATGTAAAACGTTCCAATATTTTTGCCGTAAGTGACATCGCTAACAACAGCATTTTTTGTCATGCTGAAGGTATCTCCATTTTCATAAATTACTCTAGTAGGATAGTATTTCGTATCGCCAGCATAGCTTTTTATCCCTGCATCATATGAAAATGCAAATAAAATAGCAATTATCAGTCCTATTAAGGCTCCTATTGTTCTAAAAGAATTATTCTTCATATACTCATCCTCTTAGTTAAGGCCATACCACGGCATTTTAACTATAATTTATAATTCAAGTTTACCATTTACCGATAAACAATATATAAACAGTAAATAAAAAGAGTTTTATTTTATAACTATTCCCAATAAAAGTGGAGCTGTCGCCAGCTCCTTTATATAGCAACTGGCTGACTTACAAAAGTCCCTATAGCTTTGTGTCGCCGGATTGCTCCGGTTTTACCTAAATATTTACGCCAAAACTATTCCAGCAAAGAGATCGCCCATACAGAAGCTCAGATGTTCAGTCTCCTCATTCCTTGCAGTCTGATAGAACTCATTGAGCTCATAATCAGGATTCTGATCCAGCTTAGCAAAGAGAAGTGCTGTGTTATATGCATCTGCCAGGCCATCATGTGCTCTGCCTTCCGGGATGATATCCGATGCAATAAGTGCTTCTTCCAGTTTGTAAGCATTCTTTCTGCCCATCTTCTGTCCGAAGGTCTTCTGGCAGTCTTTCCAGTTAGCAAAGATAATCTCAAGGCGCTCGTCCTCAATGCCCTTGGCTACTACTTCATGAACAATCTGCTTAGGATCCGAATTGCTCCAAGATACACATCTAACATCATCATATGGCAACCAATCAAGGAACATCTCAAGAGCTTCGGCAAAAGAAGGAGCTGTCATAACATCCGCCTGTGATATTCCGGTCATATTCTCAATAAACCAGTCAATGTGACCATACTCAGGTCTTACATAAGTATTGAATTCATCTACAATCTCATAATCCTCATCAAGAAGAACTGCTCCGATCTGAATTGTCTCCTGGCACCACTTGTAACCGAACTTCTTATATCCCTTAGGAACTTTACACATCTCAAGATCTATGACCGCGTACTTCATTATAGCCTCCTGACTCTAAAATAGCTTTTCATTTCGGTTTGCTGTATCTGATGATACTATCCTATCAATTAAGAAGGGTTATAATCCGGACTGCTTGAAACGCCCATAAGAACGCCCATAATTACTGACATTGAACACATTGTGCTCTTTTTGAGTAAAAAAATTGGAGCTGATTGCCAGCTCCTATGATGATTGCAACTGGCTAACTCTTTTGAGTCCCTATAGCTTTGTGTCGCCGGATCGCTCCGGTTTTACCTTTGTATTGATTTTTCGTCCTAATGATATTTGTTGATAAGCCTATTCTAATCTATAGCCCCAATACAATACATAATATTATTGGCAACTTTCATAATGTTATCTTTCTGATTTTGGTGAAATAAAACGTTTGAAAAAAGTGATAAAAGAAGCGTCTGTCAAAACACACATAGGAATAATGATACGATTGATCTTCTCCATGTAGTTAACTGAGGTTCTCCTTCATTCATAAGAAAACGAGGAGCTGCCAAATTCTTGGATCAACTCCTCGTTCTGCATTATATGGATCATCCCAAACACTATGCCATAGCTGCAACATACTGGTTATAAGCAGCTTCAGAATACTTATCTATCGATTCCACAACCGCCTCTTTTTCTTCTTTAGTAAGCGAAGATGTTAAAAACGTGTTTGTATCTTCCAATTGTTGCTTCTGCTGCAAGAGCATAAGCTCATGCATATTTACAGTATCAATTGCTTCTCTGAATGAAAGCTTCTCCACTAAAAACACATGCTCATATATTTTCTTCAATAGGGCTTCATCATCAAGGCTATCATACAAACTTGCATAATGTCCTTGTATAGCGGGAACTTTTTCTTTTTCCGCATAGTATGCCTTAGTATACTCTTCTAAAACCATAGTATAAGCCGGAAGCAAATGGATAATAATTCGCATTATATCCATTAACGGAAATGAATCATCTTTAGCATTCTCTACCAGCTTCAAAATAAAAGGATTCAATTGAGCAAGAAGATCTTCATATACATGCAAAGGGACACGTTCCTTGTCTGCTATTTTCTGACTAAGGTTAAGAATTTTTAGTGCAAGCTCATTATATTGTTCAGTCATCTTACTCTTTTCAATGTTAGTAAGCTTCTCTATCCCTTGTGTTACAGTCTGAAGATCATTCTTAATCTCGTTCAACTGCATCGATAAATATGCTATTCCAGCAGCGGTTGTAACAATGCTAATTCCCGTCATTGCAACATTTAGAAAAGAAACAGCTTTAACAACATTAGTTGCTTTGGCTAGGCTTGTCACACTATCAGAAATATTATCGATTGAATTAGTGAACAGCGACAATTTACTATCTATACTATTGGTTGCATTTCTGAGATCTGCTAACCCTTTTCTTATTTTTTTTGCATCAATGTGTTCCGACGCTTTCTCTAATGCCTTCTCTAAAACCTTTTCAGAAGTATCGCTCGGGAGGCTGCATTTTACCATCGATTTAAACCTTGCATTTTTCTGTCTTAAGACAATTTCAGCCAGACCTTTTTCTTTTATAGCTTTTGCAAGCGCTTTATCTACAATGATTTCAATTGTTTCGGTGCTCATATATTATTCCTCAAACTCTCCCATATCCTGCAGAATTGCAGCCAATCTAATAATACTTACAAAAACGAAATACTCCACGCGGTATTTCACTTGGTACCCAGATACCTCCTTAGCCAATGGTTTCTTGCTATAGGATCTTTTTATTGCTCTTGGAGCGCCGCCATGCGCAGGATCAAATAAACCGGTTATAATGTCAGCATCTTTTCTACATACAGAAAGAGAAATCTCAGTTGCTCCTTTATAATCCTTTTGGGTTTTATTTGATAAATTGTCTCTCAGAATAGATACAAAAATCGCAAGTGCATCCTCAAGAAGTATATCCTTCCTATCCGTTGATTTAATTGATTCTATAGATGATGCTTCTAGTGCCCGTTCTCTAAATGAAGCCGCAGGAGAAGCCTTTATACATTTCGCCATATCAGTGATATAGTCATTTAATAGTGTTGCATATAATTCAATCGTTCCACCCACGAGCTCAGAATCTGAGCGCAATTCACTTGTTAATCTAAAGAATTCTTCTATAAGATCAATTTTCCTGATATCACTTTCTTTTAAATACTTGTAAGAAATCACATTATACAATTCGTGCTTTACAAAAGAAAAAGCCTCATCATCAAGGCTTTCAATCAGGGAGCTATTATAATTTGACATGAATAAACCTCTCTACAAGAAATACCGTTTTGTAATCTCTATTTTAGCATAAAATGGTCATGCACATTATAGCCACTGTATTTTTGCAGAATTCTAGCATCACCCAATCTCCCACACAACAGTAACAGTATCAGAAACATCAATATCATCCGGCTCGATGTCCATATCAAAGGAGCCACTTCCCTCTGCCAATACTGCATTGCAAATCATATCCCTGTGCATTGGAGAATACTCAAACTGTATCTCTCCCCAAGAATAATCAATGTTCTTGACATTTTTTAAGCTCACGCCTGCAGCCTTTGTAAGAACCTCAGCTTTTGCCTTGGCATCTGCAACAGCCTTGCCAAGAAGTTCATTCTTGGAAGCTTCAGAATCTTTTACTGTATAGCTGAGTCTGAAATCAGGGTGGATGCCCTTAGCATCGGCCAGAGCGTAAAGGATCTTGCCGAGTCTTGCATTGTCGGAATCAAACTCAACCTTAACTACATGCTTGAACTCATACCCTACAAAACGCTCTTTCCAGCTCTTATCTCTGGTCTGATAGCTCTCATATCTGGTATCTACATTGAACATAAGGGTCTTAACATCAGATCTATCAAATCCCTGTTTCTCCAGAATGTCCTTCAGAGCTTCCGTATCCTTTGACGACTGCTCAAGAGTCTTGTCGTACTCCTTATTCTGCCCCTCCAAGGTAATTGTGATTCTTGTCATGTCAGGTCTAACCTTGAGATTGCCCTTACCAGTTACTTTGATTATTCTTTCGTTTGTCATAATTCTTTATCCTCCTTCGCCATCTTAACTATCGCCTTAATCAAATCTTTTCTAAGTAACAAATTCTCGCCCCAAGGATTGATGATGATTCCTGTTTCGCCAACGTCATCTGCAAACCCTTCCAGAAGCTGCTCAATATCCATAACCAACGTGTCTGAAGAAGCTCCCTTTAAATACTCCTGTCTGGATGTGAAAGCCACGGCCCAGATCTCGCCATCATCACCTTCTAAATGCTGAAACTTGAAGGACAATTCTTCCTCTGATGTGAACTCATCGCCAACCTTAGCAGTTTCCGGATTCACCATGTTTACCAGCGCATCCGGTGCAATTACTGGAACTATGAATCTTCCGCCTGCCTTAATTCTCTGGCAGAAAGCGCCGGCAACAACCGCCAGGTTCTCATTAGTTGTTTCTTTTCTGAACTGCTCTATTGATGCCGCTATAACTTCATTCCCCTCAAGAAAAGGATCCACGCTGGAGCCATTCCTTTGCTCATCAAAATCCTTAAGGACCTCCATCATGTCTTCTCCAAGCCTATCGCAGGTATTCTGGATCATTCCTACAGGGATTCCGTAAAAGGCTTCTGCCATTCCGCCTGCAATACAGGTAAGTGTGTCGCAGTCACCACCAAGAGAAACCGCTGTTCTTATCACATCCTCAAAGTACTCGCCTTCAAGAAAAGCTGTGATTGCCTCCGGCACTGTCTTTTGACAGGACTCATCATGGTAGTAACCAGGTCTTATCTCGTCGCAGGTGCGGCTGAGGTCATATCCAAACTCTTTTACCACGTACTCTTTTATCTCTTCCTTGAGAGCGCCGTGCCTTGCCATGAAGATCACGGATGCTGTAGCCTCAGCTCCCTTTATTCCTTCAGGATGATTGTGGCTTACTTCCGCAGTCCATCTGGCCACTTCTCTTGTCTTTTCCAATGTGTCGTAAAACCATCCAACGCTTGATACCCTCATTGCTGAGCCGTTACCGTAGCTGCCATAAGGCTTAGGATTTCTGGAACCAAGCCAGTGTATGAACCTTCCACCATATCCTGAATTAGGATAGCGATTGCCCCACTGCTGCATTTTCTCAACCAGGGCCTTCTTTATCTCTTTTTCCTCTGCATCTATTCCTGCGGTCAGGATCGCGTCCGCAACTGCTATTGTCATAACTGTATCATCCGTGAAACGAACCTTTCTGTTCCACATCTCGAAATCCTTACTCTTATTACCTCTGTCAAATTCATAAGGTGCTCCCACCATATCTCCAAGAATCGCTCCGTACATATCTGCCTCCTATCTGCGTTTTCTTCGCTTACCCTCTTGTTATGAGATAAGTATAGAAAAACAAAAAGGAGAAGTGGTCACTTGGCAGGTGACTTTTACTTCTCCTTGAAAAATCCTTATTTTATGGCTCCTAAGCACTCCTGATTATTCTTGAACAGAACCGTGTTTATCTCCATTATGTTGTACATTCCGTGGCTTATGTAGTACCCGACTATCAGATCGAACTTGCTGCTGGGCGATAGGGCTATCCCCGCTCTTTGCAAAAGATCTGCCGTCTCATCCATAGTCAGCTCAAGGGCAATGGCAAATGCTACTGCCGTCTTCTTGCTTGGCTTATAGTTCTTCTTGGTCTTGATATCGGAAAAGACCTTCTTGGAAATGTTAGCTCTTTTGTAAACCGTAACATCATCCAGCCCGCTCTTATCAATCAGGGAAAAGAGCTTTTCCTGGAAGCTCTGTGCCGGTGCATCCAGAAGTTCATCAAGGCTCATACCTTCAGGGGCCATAGCCATCATAACCGGCTCCATCAGCTTTTCATCCGCTAACACACTATCTTCTCCGGTCTCATCACATCCATCAGCCTCTACAGTATTTATGATGGTATCATCCAGATCAAAGCTAGCCCGGAGCCTTAGGTTTCTTTCTCCGCGTTCACCATATTCCTTGCGGTAGCTGCGCTTTACGTAATTCTCATCAATATATCCCTGAACATCCGAGTAAACCTTGCCAGATAGTTCAAAAGCCTTCCTATCGAAAACGACCAGGATAATTGACATCTCATTTTCAAAAAGGAACTGCTGAATCACAGAAGTTGCTATCTGCAAGGCTTTGTCCTTTGGAAATCCGTAGGCTCCTGTGGCAATAAGGGGAAAAGCGATGCTCTCACACTCTTTTTCCACAGCCAAGTTAAGTGCCTTCTCATAGCAGCTGCGCAGGATATCAAACTCGCCATGTTCTCCATCTTCCCACCTGGGGCCGCTGACATGTATTATGTACTTCGCATCAAGATTAAATGCCGGAGTAACTGCAGCCTCACCGGGTGGAAGTTCTCCTATCTTCTCTCGCTCAGCAAGAAGCTGTTCTCTGCCTGCAGCATTATATATCGCAGTGTCAACACCACCTCCGATAAACACGTCGGGATTTGCAGTGTTTACTATGGCATCCGCTTTTACTTTTGTAATATCATTTCTGATAATTTGAAATGGCATATTTTACCTCATCAATTATCCTTGCACTCGCAGGCGTAATCAAAAACCGGGAACCACTGAAACTCTGAATCTCCCTTTAAATACAACGGATGTCTGGGATTGCCACACCTGGTTGTAGTTCCAAGATAGTACCACTCAGCCTCTTTTATCGTATCCTGTATGTCGTAAAGGGTATTGCCAAGATAATCCCTTGAATCAATGAGATCGCCCCAAGCAGCCCAAACTTTGTCGATGAAGTAGGACTTCTGAAGAGCCTCCAAGACCTTTAGGTTCTTCTCTATGAGATTTTTATCCGCCTTAGCAGGAAGATCGTCAGGGTTAGTTGCCCTGAGAGGATAAAGATTCGCCATGATCCAGCCATCGCAGCAAGGATCCTTTTGAACGAACTTCCTCACTCTTTTGATTGTAGGATCCAGGTTATTCTCTCCTGCAGAAGCTGTGCTGGGATTTACGCCAAACACAAGCATGTTCCTTCTACCAGGCTGTCCCAGGAGGTATCTTTCCTTCTCATCCCCAATATAAAGCCATCCGTATGGAATATCTCCCTGTTTTTCAAGCCATGCCGGAATATCATCCAGCATTCTTTTGTCTATTTTCATGTCATTTCCCCGTTTAAATTTTATCTGAATTTAATACTATTTTCAGTGAAACAATGATACGATAGTTTCACCTCTTGTAAGGATTTTGGGATGTCCTTACATATCATAAGACAAGCCGATGCAAACCGAATTCCGGTTCCCTCGCATCGGCTTGAACTCGTTTTATATTAGTATTCACTCAAAATGGTCGATAGCATGTTTAATCAACCCTTGAATTCCTTAAACTCATATTCGAGAATTTTCCTATAGAGATCTGTTCTTTCATCAATAGAAGCTTTCTTGAATACTTCATATGACTTAAATGGCAGACCAGAATTATTCACATATGACAAAAATCCCGGATTATTCTCATACTTCTGAGGATTTAGCGTCTGTGCCAATATGTTCTGAGAAAAATACTGCTTAACCTTTACATCATATGTTGCATCGCCATAGGAAGCATTGAAACTTTTGGGCAACACTAAGAGGTCCCCAATATTGTTCCTTGCTGTGGCAAAATCGCTCTCATTATCAAACTCATCAGTATGTTGTTCAAAATGATTTGCCCAGATATGCTCCACTTCTATCTCTTTTTTGTTGAGCATATAGTCAGAGGTACCAGATTCCTTTGCCACTATCTCAGTAACAAGAGCAAGCAACACCTTGATCTTTGGCCTGTTCTGCTGATTCAGTCTTGGAGAATTGCCGTCAAGACTGTTTTCATCCATCTGATATGTCTCAAGATAAGCCTTCAAATCTTCAAGTGACATATCCCTTATCTGCTTACATAGTTCATATATTTTTGTTTCCATTTGGTTCTGAGAAATCAACCAATGGTTCCAAATTCTCCATGACAAAACCTTTGTAAGATACTTTGTCACTACTTTTATCTTTTCATTGATTGTATCTGTAGTGTCATTGTAGGAAATTGCCGCCATGATAAGAGCAGGTTGTAGCGTAAATCCATAATCAGAATTAACAATCAGATACAGGTATTCATTAACGTTTCTGTTCTCGATCAGATCCATGATATGGATATATGTCTTGGCAAAGAACATGATTTTATCCATGAAGTCAATATAATCGGATGATGCTTTGAGTCCCAATTCTTCGCTTTCATCACGGACCCACCTATGAAATTCCTTACCAATTTTTACAAAGTCAGAGCCTACATTTTTAGCTGTAGACATATTCTGAGCATAATGTGATCTGAAATATATCTTAAAAAACTCAAACTCAGCCTTAGATTTAGAAGAAAGATTTATTGCGGCAAGGCGCTTTATTATTCCATCGAACTCCTTCATTACCTGATCGCGTTTTTCAACTGCGATATTGGCAAGCATGTAACTGCGTAACATTTCTACCTGTGTAAGAGACAATCCACGGTCATTCATCGTTTCAAAGATGACATAGGCGAAATCATCACTATTAGTCCACACCTTTGAAAACATGACTTTTTCTTTTAGCCAATACATAAAAGGAACAATATTTGTTTCGTTAATATCGTCTGTTCTCCAGCACTCATCTATATCCTGATACCTATCAACGAGATTTCTTACTGAAATTGGATCCGTATCTTTGACGTTATATGTTCCTGTCTCATAAAGCGACAACATACAAGGCTTTCTTTCCTCAATATCAAGGTTAAAAAGCTGCTGTCCAAAATAATCATCATATATAAGTTTGCTGATATCTGCAGGAAAGCCTTTCACAGATCCAAACCTTCGCTGCAAATAAATCAGCAACAGGGTTACGGTAGTTATACGCTGCTGTCCATCTATTATTGCGCTTCGGGTTCCGCCTTTTTCTGATAGTACAATTTCTCCCATGTAATAGGGTGAATACTCGCTAACCTTAGGTAAAGCATCTCCTTCAGTCCAGTTCTTAAGAAATTCAATTGTAAGATCCTCTACCAGATCTTCAATCTGTTTCTTCTCCCACACGTATTCTCTCTGATAGAAATCAACATCAAATTTCTCAAGAAATAACATCTTGATAGGATGCACCTCGCTTTTTACAAATACATTTGTATTATCCATGATCACGTCTCCGAAGTTTTCTTATTCAAATAACTCATCTAGAATTAGCCAAGTATACCTTTGCTTTATGTGCTTCCTGCCAAATGGTTGAACTGATAACAGTTACTTCATATGTATCAAAACCACTAAATGAGCCCAAGTCTATTGATTTGTTGCACGATCCGCTACCAAGAAGTTGATTATCCTCATCATAAACATTAACTTTCATGTACAAGTTATCAGAAACCACTTTGGGATTCCCGGCAATTTCAATATAAAACTTTGCAGCATGTCCGCCTAAGCAATCCGCAAATGAGGCCCCCGTACCTGTAACTTCCAATCCGTACTTATCGAACGTACTTTGAATGGTCTCAATGTTGCTACGAAGTCTTTTTGCATTTCCTTCATATTGTTCTAAATCTGCCATGTTTTATACCTCCTTTGAAAAACAGTTATAGTTTCAATACCAAATAATAAACATTGAGTAATATGTTATTGAACTGCATCCCGCACAAAATCCTGTAGAATCTTTGCTGACGGATAATTAGACATGGACGCAATGCCATTAACAAGCTCAATAGGATATAATGCACCTTCATATTTTCTGCTCACTAATGCCGGTAAAGTAGCTAAGATCCTCTGAAGGCCGATAATATCCGTACTGGTAGGATATGAATCTGCTCTATCATAGCCACCAGTAGTCATATTCAGGACCATATGGGTATTCTCATCGAGATATACAAAAACCTTCTCTCCCCAGTTTGTTCTTAAGCCATAAGGATTTCCACGATCTGGGGCGCGCTGAATAACACGCCTAATATAGCCGTGACTTAAAACAGCATATTTTATGTTTCCAGGATCTGGCTTTACAAACCTTGAACAAAGGGACAGATATTCAAAAAAGGATCCTGACTTTTCACTTCCAATAATATGAATAGGCCTTCCCTGATTCTTTGCATAATTAAGAAATTCTCTGATGTTTGGTACAAGCTTAGAGTACTGTCCGTTCAAAGTCATTGGCCCATCTTTTATGAAAAGCGTATCGCTTATAAGCGTGGTATCTTTGTTTGCCCACTGTAGCCTGATAACAGTAAATAGCATCAGCATTTCCATAATAAGCATATAATGTGATGCTACAGAATCCGATGCATTTTCTTCATTCATATCAAGATGAAAGCCTATCATATCAGTCAAAAGCACTTCTTTATGACAATGCGGACAAACTCCAGTATCCTGATCATAGGGAATTCCATTTTCAATAACCTTTGAGCAATGCGGACACTCAAAGCTTAGAGAATTATTCTTCTGACCATCCCACTTCTTGTAGGCAAGCCACTTGAGGGTTTCGAAATACTGACCATTCTCATCCGTTCTCATGGAATCATAAATAACATGCCTAACAGTATCGTATATATTTCCTTTATCACTCTTGAGATTCCTAAGTGGGAATACAGTAGCATGAAAAAGCGCACTATCCTTCATGATTTCCTGAAGTTTAAGCGGATGAGGATATTCCTTATCTATAGCCGCTATCTTTCCTTGCTCTACTGTCATCAGAGCAGTCTTAACAAAAGCCAGCTCTTTATGGTTTTCTTCTACAGAAACATAGGAACCATCAGCTGCCCAAATATGATTTAACGGCTGCGCGCTACTTGGATCAAAATTCTCCCATATATCATTTTCATAGTTATCTGCATTATCAACATCATTAGTTTCGAAGTCCTTTAAGAGAGACTGGACCCATTCACTTTCAATAACATTCAGATGTCCAAGCTTGGATGCAGATTCAAAAGGTAACCTTCCTCCAGAAGAATATGCCATGTGTTATTCTCCTCTCTTGGGACTATAAAGTTTAGCCTGAACAGGGATGATGAATCGGTTAGACATGGTAAGCATTCTCATATATCCTGGTGTCTTTGCTCGCAAAATATCCTCTTCTACTCCATCAAAGGCTATTTGTGTTTTTGTCAAAGCACTTGTTTCGCTAGTAGAAGCAAGATGTCCAACGAAAAAATTCTCTGTCTGGACCAGTAGCTCTTGGCTTATTGTAGAAGGAGACTGTGTAGAATAAACCATTCCAATATGGAATTTAGCACCCTCTTTGGCGAACCTGGAATAAACATCTTTATTATCCTTTGCATGTGGCGGGAATAGGTTATGCGCTTCTTCAAAATACAGTTCAATATAATTATCGCCTAAACCGTTGCTAACAAACTTTGTCTCTTGCTCTCTAAACACAGCCATGGAAAGAAGATCTGAAAAATACTGTCTTATGCTGTCATTAGCATTACCAAGATCCAATATTACTGTCTTACCATCATTGAGTGATGCAATTATATCCTTTACAAAATCACCAGCTTTTTCTGAATGATACATTTTAAACTGTGAAAGCATAGCTGGACCTCTTCCGGACTTAGGGAACAGGAATTCAAGTAATAAAATGTCATCCTTTTCAAAAACCTCTTTGCCAAAAGCAGCCTTCTGATCCTCATTATTTTCACGATAACATCTCATGAATTCTCTAAATTCATCTACCATTCCTTCAAGAGAAGGCACTCTATCGGGCACACTAGATCCATAAACCTTTTTCCTTATCTCATCACTAAAATGTGGATCTAACGCTTTAACATTATTGGTATTCATAAAACGAAGAGTTCTTAGCTTACCTTCATCTGCTGAAAATCCAGCTTCTCTTAAAATCGCCCAATAAATCTGGATTCTACGAATAGCATGGATTTTTTCTCGCATATCCATCTCATCCATTTCTTCCGGAGTAGGCAATACAACGCTTGCAAATGAAGTAACATAAATTGCACTCCTTCCAGCATTGCTTAGCAAAGTACCCAAAATATCTTTACAAGAGCTTGCATTTTCATAAAAATTCAATTTTAACTGTTTTGACGGAGTGTTTGGGCGCTGAGTAAGCGCATAGACTTCACAGCGCTCAGGATTAGCAGAACGTAAAGAAACATTATCCTGATCACTGTCGTTGGCATATTCTCCATTTATATCGAAAATCAATTGGCCTACATTTTTCGTTTCTTTTGTAGCATCTAACATGCCTTGTGCAATAAGCTTAACTACGTTTGACTTACCAAGCCTGGTCTTACCAAACATAGCTGTTCTACATCCCATAAAATCCCGCATAGAAATCTTAACAGGGATATTGCCGCTTTCTTGACGGTTCACACCAAACATACACTCCATAGTACGAAGATGTCCAATTTCTTCCTGGAGCTCATTTTTAACAGTACCGTTAACTATAAGATTCAATAGTTCTTCATCTGGAGCATATACTTCGTAGCGGTGAGCACTAACAACGTTATTAACATCACCAGAAAATGCAAGTTTGTTCACATTGTTTGGATCTGCATAGAACATACCAAGTGTATCGCAGCGCAGTGATCCCCACTGAAGATCTGCTTGGGTCCAAATATCTAACTCTGGCATGGATCTCTTATGCATCTCGAAGTATGTCTGCTGAACTTGCTGTGAAAGTGGGGTTGCGCATATCTCTTTAACTCTAAGAAGCGTAAAATGTGGCTGTACCTTATCAAAATTGGCTGGCACAAGTATCAAGAAGGATCCTCGAGGAATTCCTCCTACAGCAATCTTATATGTATCATTGGTAATTATCTGCGCACTCTCATAGCTAATATCGAGCACGTAGCCAACAAACCTCCAATGCTCAACATCCCCAATACTCTTATACTGATTCTGCTTGTCGATGAATTCCTTCACCTTTCTGATAGGATTATTCTGGATGCTGGAATTATCAACCAAATCTACGATGCTTGCCATAGTTACCCTCCTATAAGTTCGCACTCACTATAAGTTCTGAATACTGTTTTCTGCCTTCTTTTTTCCCTGAAATACTGCTATATCTTGATACCTCTTCTAACACAAACCCTTCTTTGTTTTCATATAATTCCCTGACCGACTTATGATTAACATTGGTCATAAGGATCTTTACCCCTCGTTCTTTAGCCCTATCCAAAGCATTAGCCAGCCTAATTTGATCTTCCCAATCAAAAAGATTCTTTGAATACCTGACAAAACTCTGCTCTTCTTTTATTGCATAAGGTGGGTCACAAAAAAGAAAATCTTCCTCCATTGCTCTATCTATTGTTTCCTCGAAATCGCAACAGTACAGCTCTGCATTCTTTAACAATTCTGATCGTTCCTCAAAGTGCTCTAGTCCTGTAAATACGGTATTCTTCGAGCCACGTGGCACATTGAATACACCACTATTATTTACTCGATAGATTCCATTGAAACATGTCCTGTTAAGATAAATCATCCTCGCTGCTACATGACAGATTTCTCTCGGCTTCTGGCCGCGTACCTCATAGTAGTATGCATCATTATGCTTTCTGGAATGAACCTTTAGAATCTTATTTAATTTCTTCCAATCCGTTTTTATGGCCTTATAAGTTGTAATCAGCTCACTGTTAACATCACTAAGTATTGCTTCCCTAGGTTCCATGTAGAAGTACACAGACCCTCCTCCAAGAAAAGGGTCTATGTATCTGTTATAATCCTTAGGAAGCCGATTACTCTGATGTCTGACAAACCACTTCTTACCCCCAGGCCACATCAAAAAAGTGTTTTCCATTTATAAACCCATGTAATAGATTTGCTATCATCACACCTTCCTGTGATATGCATCAATACCCAGAATTACCATTCATGATATCGCTTCCCTTAAGAAGTTCATATTTCATAGAACTTTCCACTGCAATCTCTTCTGCTGCAGCCTCCTTCGCCTTGACCACAGGATCATCCACCATATGATCCCCCTTAACCTCAAGAATTACATAACTACCATCATCCAGCTGAATTAGGAAATCAGGGTAATACTTTCTCAATCGATTTGACTCAGGATCTATATACGGGACATAAAAATCTGTCTGATCAGCTGTAAACATTCCTGTAAAATATGTTTCCTTAACATGCTGATTCTTCAATAGTTGTAAGAAAAGCTGCAATTCTGGTTTAGAATCAAATACATATGTATCTGCATGGAAACTTTTTCCTTTATTATTCATAACTATAGAATCAGTAGAATCCATAGTTACTATCAAGTCTTCGTTTCCACTAAACTCATAGCATCCACCCTCTTTTGGTTTTTTCAACAATTGTACATCAGCGTCAACTTTAACTATATTTTTACTAACCTTATATAGAGTCTCAAATATTCTAGGAACAATTCTGTCATAAATTATCTCATTATGATCATTAACACACGCAAGTAATGCATCTATTCCTTCTTTAGATTCTCTGAGCATTCTTGCAATTTGTGAGCATTTCACATCTGGAAAATACTTTGTAACTTCAGCAGCTAAAGATATTTCTGTATGTTTCATACTGTCTATCATATAGTTTGCGTCACTTTCCTTTATGACAGAAGCTGTATTCAATCCCTCCTTAACATATTTTTTGGCATCGTATTTATCAACTTCTATATTTCTAATCTCAAAATCAATCTGCTGATCATAATCTCTTTCTTCTACAGAATACTCGTAACGAAGACGATGCATTTTAATTGTTCTAGGAGGTTCCGTAACCCTTACAGTAACCCTTTTTCGTTTGTTATCTGTCTTATGTTTTATTTCTTCTATACTTGTCCTAAAATTCTTCTTTAACTCATCGTCAAGAATGTCCATGTTTTCTTTTGACAGATAAACTGTTGCTGTCTGCTGTTCATCAGTTATTTTTCGCAAACAACGCATAGTAGCTTGCAGCACAAAAACAGTCGACTTTGGACTTCTGAATAAAGCCACACTAAATAGTGATCGACAATTCCATCCTTCTCTGCCCTTATTCACTAGTAAAATAAACTGCTTCTTACTCCCAACTGTATTTAGCACATCTAAATTGTTGAAGTCCCTTATATCCTCGTCTTTCGTGAGCTTGCTATCTCCTACATTAACCAATATGGTATCTAAAGATACCCCCAATTTAGATAACACATCCTCAACTACAGGCTTAATTTCTTCAGTAACTTCCTCTATTTCAGCTCCAAATATTGCCATCTTTGCTGGCAATCCTTCGTATGTTTTACCGCCATACTTCCCCCAAAAGTCTCGTATGGCTTCTTCTAAAAATGCTTTATTCTTTACATTTTGATAACCGATTATACTTGTATCTTTTAAGAATCTGTTTGCAATTGCCTCCTGGAGTCCATACGCATAAACAACTTCAGGCAGTATTTTATTATCTACATATGGCGTTCCAGTGTAGTTATAACATGCAACAATCTTACTTCCATGTGACGCAAGTTCTTTAGCAAGCTCATTAACAGTAGTTCTCAAACTAGTGCTCTTACCGCTTTCATGAATTGCTTTTTCAAGATCAGACCCAAACATATGATGCGCTTCATCTATGTATATTCCCATTTGATTTAAACGCGTCAGTTTCTCGAATCGCTGATTAGACATTAAGTCATTATCATTCGTTATCGCATGAAGCATATTCAAAACTTCGTCTAATTCCGTCTGGCCAGTGGCTTCTTCTTCAAACAGTTTATCTACAGCAGATTTTTCCTTGCGTTGAGTTTTAAGAATAATCTTCTGAGTATTAGATATAACGATATTGAACATTGAACCATCCAATGTATTTAAAGTGGTTCCAGTATCTTCCAAAAAGTGTACTTTTATATTTGCATCAAGAATATTAATATATTCCGGCGGAACCACCTTGCTTTTATCAAAAGTAACAATTTCCTTTAAAGACTGTAATACCGTTTTATCCGGAGCAAACACTAATGCGTTATGGCAGTACTTTTCATCTTTAGGCCATTTTGAAGCCAATAAAAACTCATAAAAAATACATGTTGCCATTAAAATTGTCTTTCCCAACCCCATTGTCAGCGCATAAATGTAGTTAGGATAATCTTCTGCATATTTTTTGATTTGCAAGAAATACTCATGATACTGCTTTGGAGACCATACATCATATAACGTTAACTGCCCAGCATCATCATAAAATCTTCTGTCAGCAAACACTCCATTTCTCTTAGACCAGTCATCAAAAATCTGGTACATTTGCTGATTATTCATGAACTCTTTTATAAATACATACATCTCAAGCGCTTCGAACTGTGGACGTCTCAAGAATGCATCAGGATTCTTCTCGCTATCATTATAATCTAGATACTTCTTCGTAATTTCTCTGTATCTATTACGGATTATGCCTTTATTATCCAAATAAAAATCTCTTAAAAACTTAAAAAAGGCAAATTCTATACTTGATTCCTTTTTAGCCACTTTTATACCTCCAACTCAAGAGATTCTGATAACAAGTCTGTAATTTTGATTCTTATTCGTTTAGCATCAGCTGGAATAGTGTATATTCCTTTCACTAACTCATCTTTATCTGGAATGTCTGACACAGTTGGCCTCAAAACATCTCCATCATAATTCCAATCTACAAAAATAGATTCAACCAATTGCCTCCAATCTTCAACTGCTTCCTTCTGCATACTCAATTTCTGCAAAAGATTCATAGGATAAAACTCCTTCACCACAAGCTCTCCATTTTCCTTTTCCACTATTGCATCAGAATCTCTCTTAAATTGTAAATCTGCCTTATCCTTCAAGATGTCAACAATATCAATATCTAACTTATAGACAGATAAATCTTGTTCTAAAGCTGCCTTTAGATCCGCCTCATGTCCCATGCAAATAATTCTTATTCTTTCTACAGGATCATTAGGGTTTTCTTCTTTCCTTTTCTCAAATGTCTTATATGGAAGATTTGATTTTAGTTCTTCTAGATCTGCTTTTGTTGCAATTCTATTCGTTGGCATAATCTTAACCATATAACCATCAAGCTCACCATCATAAATCGTAGAACTATCAAATTTTTGAACTCCTAACGCATCCATAATAAGAGCCTTAGCTTCTACAGGATTTCTAAAGAAATCATAGTTATTGACATTATATACTTCGAATCCGCCATCTATATTGGCACTGTTTTTTATCTCTAAGAGTCGTTTAGTAGTTATTTGTACTGATGCTAAATTAATATCTGCTCCAATGAATCTTCTTCCTAATTTCATTGCTACAGCTGGAGTTGTTCCAGATCCCATAAAACAATCAAATACCAGTCCATTTTCTGGACATGAAGCAAGAATTATTTTCTCCAGTAGTTTTTCAGGTTTTTGAGTTGGATATCCAACTCTCTCAGTCTGGTCATGCATATTTATATGTTGCACATCCCATACATCCCTTGGATTAACCCATACACATGTATTACCATCTTCATCTATAAACTGTTCCGTATTGGGATTATATCCTTTGGACTTATCAACGATTGCTTTCTCTTTTACATTGTTATAATAATAGTTTTGCGTCTTACTGTATAAGAATATGGTATCGTGTTTCCTATTAAAGTACTTATTAGTACTTCCACCGGTTTTATAATGCCATATAATTTCATTCAAAAAGCACTCTTTGCCAAACACCTCATCAAGGATAAGCCTCAAATAAGCGCAAACTCTATAATCACAATGTACGTATATGCATCCACTATCAGATAACAGCTCCTTCATCAACACAAGTCGCTCATACATAAATTGCAAGTACGCATCATTAGTCCAGATATCGCCATACTGTTTTTCCTCAAACATATTAGTATCACTAAACGCACTTTTTTTCTTAATTTCTATTTTCTTTTTATAATCAGCCCCACTAGCAAATGGTGGATCAATATATATCAAATCTACTTTTCCACGATAATCCTTAAGCATATGGCTCATAACTTGAAGATTATCACCCCAGAATATTTTATTCATCCATCCACTATTGTCGGTTCCAAATGATTCCTTCAATTGAGCAGGATAATACTGTGTAGACGTATAGGGTCGTTTACCAGTCCAATGCAACTCCGGATATCCTTTTATAGTCTTCTTGCTTGCAAATTCAAAAGTCATTTGTTCTGCCATTTTTAGCAATCTCCTTTTCTCTTACAATAATGTCTCATATCACAGTTAGCACATAGCTTTTTGTCATTAGCCCTGCTACTAAAATCTTTGTTCTGTATCTTAGATACAACTTCATCAAATTCCTTTATTGTTTCATCTATTTTTTCTGGTGACTTATCAAATGAAACTGTTGGGACTCCATTTTCCTCCCCTGTGTAGTAAAGATGCATCTTGCTGACTCTCTTACCAGTTTTTTCTTCGATAAGATGTGCATATACTTCCAATTGTTTCCTATATTTGTTAAGTTGTTCTGATTCAATAATCAAATCTGGTTTTTTTTCCGATTTGAAATCAACAATCTCAACTGTGTCACCCTCTCCGCGAATCAAATCCACTTTTCCCAACAGAATATAATCCGGCTTAACTAAACTCACCTCAACTTCTGCATCCTGAATAAGGCCCCACTTATCTTTATTATTCTCTGCATAACGTATAACCTGATCATAGGCTGAATCCAATTGTCCCGGTCCCAGATATGAATGTTCACTCTTGGAGAGTGTTGAATAATTTGCATCAAACCATTCTCGTATAGATTCTGGATTGATCGTGTCCTCCTCATGACGCATTGCTGCCCTATGAACATCTTCGATAGTTTCATGTACAAGTGTTCCGAACAATGTTGCGCCAACTCTAACCTGCGTAAATCCAAGTTCTTTAAATATCTTATATTGAAGGGCACAATTCTCATATAAGGCTATGTGTGAAGTAAAGGAATAAGTATCCTTTATATTTACCGGCTTTACCTTCTCTAATTTCAAGCCATTTAAATCAGCATCTTCATAATATGGAAGCTTTCCATAACATTCTTCAAAATACTTGCTTGGTGTTTGACCTCTACCACTTTTTTCACAACAACTAAGTACCAATAAGTTCTGAGCCCTCGAAAAGGCTGTATAATAAAGCCTCCAAAAATCAAAGAATTTAATATCGTCACGTGTTTCAAATGCTTCTCGATGAAAATATCGGGTCTCAATATCCTCCAACAATTGATTGTTGTCACTTCTAGGTGTACCGTTTAAAGAGTCTACTATTACAATCGGAAATTCCATTCCTTTTGACTGATGAATAGTCATGAATGAAACACATCCACTTGGTGCATATTCTGAATCATCTTCATATTCCGTTATTCCTCCATCAAAGAGAAATCTAAAATAATGATTGAAAAAACCGCTCACACCACTATCAATATTTTTTTCAGTAAAGACATCAATTCTATGAAGATATTCATACTTACCCAATACTGACGTAAGCATAGACAAGTTTCGTGCCGGACGTTCATCTGTAACGCCGGATTTCATATCAATATCTAAGTATGAAGAAAATGGCTCAAACTGAAATAGCTGATAAAGCAAACCAACAAATGCATAATCTGTATTTCCTTGTGACAACTTACCATGCGCTATCATCTTTTCTGCTATCCATCTTCCTAACGAGTCTTTGTGCGTAGTAATCAGTTCCTTCGCAGCATGGATACATTCACCGTCATAGTAGTCGTATAGTTCAGCAAAATTGTAATCAAAATCTCTAGCTTGCAATTTTCTAAGATATTCTGGAAAGCAGAGCATTAAACATCCTATTGCCTCTTTAATTTCTTTTCTACTAAAGAACATATCAGATCTCGGCGAATATATTTTTATTCCCTTTTCTTCTAAATATTCTATTAGTCTAATAATTCGATCATTCTTTACAGATCTACACAAAAAAGCAATCTGATTGTAATCTAATAAAATATTTTTCTTCTTTAAATCACAGATAAATCTATAAACAGCTTCATACCAGTCATCTTCAATTTCTTGGCCTGAACACCTTATTACAGACGTGCCTTCTCGGTAATTATCTTTTCCAGGAACGATTTCTTTGGGGAATCTAAAATTCCTCCACAAGAAATCATATTTTCTCCCGTCAGTAGTACTCATCCAGGTATTATAAAAATCTATGATTTCCTTTTCCGATCTATAATTTGTTACAAGCTTTACTTGTTTACACTTGCCATTTTTAAAATGCCCCGGAAACTCCAAGATATTTCTTATGGTTGCGCCTCGAAATCTATATAGACCTTGATCATCATCGCCGACCACGCAAATATTCTGAGCACTTCCTGCAATCAAAAACACCAACAATTCCTGTATATAGTTAGTATCTTGATACTCATCAACCATGACATATTTTATTTTTTCATGTAATCCCGCCAAAATATCTGGATGTTCATTCAATAACTTATAGGTCTCTGTTTGGATACTAGAAAAGTCTATAAGATTTTCGTCTTCCATTATTATCTGATACTGCTCAATAATATTAGCAATAGCAACAACCTCTTCATTGCCATCACTTTGCATCTGTTCAATATCAACTAATTCTTCAGCAAGATTATTAACATATTTTACTATCTTGCCAGCCTGCTTCCATGCACCTTCGCCATCATCAAATATTGCATCATAACAAGGCAATTGTCGAAATTTGCTAATTCTTTGAAATACCATATACTGTTGGTCAAACTGATCCAGCATTCTATAGTTCTTTTTTATCCTTGTGTATTCCAAATGATCCTTAAGAATACGCAAACAAATAGAGTGAAATGTTCCAATGTACATCTCATTCAAATTCAATGATATTCCCAATTCATAGAGTTCATTTGTAATACGTGTTACTAACTCTTTTGCAGCCTTCTCAGTAAAGGTCGCAACCATAATTTCCTCGGGAGCAATGTTCTTCTCTGTAATTAAATAAACTATTCGTTTAACCAGAGTATATGTTTTTCCCGTTCCAGGGCCAGCAATAATAAGCAATGGTCCGTCAGTCGATGATATCGCAATTCTTTGTTCATCATTCGCATTGCCAAAGTCAAATGCCATAAGATCATCCTCCTACATAATGGAATGATATTGAGCCAATAGATTCTAAACTAACAGGTTTTCTCAAGCCTTTTCCGAATGCGTCGAGGATCCTCGGGCTTTTCCGCTGTCTCTGGGATAAGCCACATTTTCCCTCGTATCACTGCTCCTTCGATTCTTCCTTGTTTGCAGTAAATGGCTACTCTTCGCTGTGAAACCCCCCATTTTTCTGCACATTCTGCTGATGTTAAGTACTCCATAAAAAGTCCTCCAAAAGCGAACAAAGCGACAATTATATTTTAGTCGTTCACGCGAACACTTTCAATGAATAATAGTCTGTTCTTACTGAACTTTTATGGAATATTTATCGCATTTTTATATCACGAATTGATGTTCTGAATTTCGTTTAATTACCGTCCAGTTCATCTTCAAATTCCAGCCAGGCAAGCAATCTGTCCTCTTCTCTTTCCCTCCGAAGCTCATCCTGGCGACGATCAAACTCTCTTCGTTCCTTTTTGCTCATATTGCTGGTAAGATCCTTGTACTGCTTATCTGTTAATCTGACGTCCTTATCTCTTTTCCCAAAGAACATATCCTTTTCCTCTCTTTCTTCATTCGAACTTGTCCAATAATTTCAGTTTCTTTTCCTTGCTGCTGATCCTATCAAGCAGATGCTGAATCAGCTCCTGTAGTAATACTGTAATTGTCAGCAGAAGGGCTAACACTGTAGCTGCCACTTTCAATAAGAACCTTTTTATCTTAATCTGGTTTTTTTTCTTGTTTTTCAGATAGTGTCGTATGGCAACAATGATGATTGCTAGTAAGAGTTCAAAAAAAGCCAACATTGGATCACCACCTTCCTGTGAAGGGCACAGAGCGGGAAATGATATATGATCATCCCCCGCCCCAACTATGAATCTGTTAATCTATATCCCCATACCATCCAGGAAGCGTATAGCCATTCTCTCCTTCTGGAAGTCCTATCACATGAAGTTCATCTGCTGAATAAACCCATCCTTTACCTGAACCGGAGTCGCCGGATGAATAAGTTCCATCTACATCCCCATAGTAGCCTGGCTTGGTATACCCATTAGAACCTTCAGGAAGTCCAATGACATGCAATTCGTCTGCTGAATAAACCCATCCTTTACCTGAAGTGGTTGCACCGGAACTTCCTCCTGCATAGCTACCTGAACCGCTACCGCTTGTAGATTTATGATTGGGTACTCTTCCCTCGCCATACTTACCAGCAGCTTTGATTGCCTCCGGGGTGAGATTCCCATCAGCCTCAAGTTCATCCAACCACTTCTCAGTAAACTCTTTTTCCTGCTGTTCTCTCTTAGCCTTCATCTTTTCGTAATGAGCCTTGAGATCAAAACCAGAGGCATTGACTGTTATACTGGAGAATCCGACCATCAATCCGACTGCAGCTATTGTTGACAAAACCATAATTATCTTTTTCATAGATTTACCTATACCTTTCGATCAACTACAACTGTTGCTTCCCCGACAATTCTTTTCACTAATCCAGCTCTCCATCCCTCCTGCAGAAATCATAGAATTCACAGGTCACGCAGAAATGTTTGCAAAACTTATTGTTACGATGTATGCATTTTTTTATCCAGTAGATCAGTCGCCCCATATCAACCTCCTCAGAAAATTATTGCAAGCAAAACTCCAAAAGCTATGATTATTCCGATTGTAAACTTAACCATGAACAATGCTATTCTTGCTATGACCACATCGAATTTTGTTATAGGTTGTGGGTGAGTATACAAATAATATCTTGTAGATGCTCTCATTTTCTCTACCATCCTTCCTACACAAAAGGTTATCTGCTTTTCCATGATCTAATAATAAATCTTGACGTGTCCTATAATTACCTCTTAATAAACATAGATAAAATCTGAGCTTAACCACCATGTTTTCTTTTTAGCCCATGCAACCCGCACAAAATCTGAGTTTTGAGAAGCATAAAAAATGAGAGCAGTGCAAAACCGCTCCCAGTCTAAAAATTACTCTCTTGTTATATTAGTATTAAAGCGTTCTACCTCTTCAGGTGTAAGGTCCGCAGGAGCCTTACCATGTTCATCAGCATATCGGCATAACGCTCTAATATCAATTCCCAAATCTGCTTGGTTTTTATATGGTGGATACTTCTTAATATATTCAAGAATCGAATCTCTTCTAGCCTTTCTTTCACTATCTTTCATAGCACAAGTCTCCTCTACACATATTTAACTTTAGCCTATCATCTCCTCACAAGTAAACCAATTATGCCAATTTTTGAGGTTCCAAAACATAAGTATAAAGAAAAAACTGGGGCAGCCGAAGCTGCCCCAATCCTCAAATAGCCATATCGTTCCTGCCTGTGATCTTGATTTCGTGCTTGTATCTATCACCGACATTATCCTTGTTACCTTTGAGCTTCTCCAGAATAGATTCCTTCAAGGACTTAACGTCTCTTGGCTTAACCGTATCTTCATCCTTAAAAGGAGTATCCTCTGATGCTTTCTCTGTTTCGCCTTTCTCTGCCGCCTTAATACCCTGGATTTTCTCATCAACATTACTGATGATCTCATAAGCTGCCTTGCTGATTCTGTTCAGGGAACTTCTGATGTTTTTCAGTTCTCCCTTCATCTGATCTGTAGCGTTATCAAAGCTGAACTCTGCCGTACCAACTCCATAATGTTTACAGATGATATATGCCACGGAATACTTCTCCAGGTCACTTGTGACTTTGTCCTTTGCCATATTCATGACAGCATCCTTGATGTCATCATATTCACAAGGAACACCTGTCATTATCTCGAAGGCCTGCTTAAAGCGTGCCACATCATCAACCGACTTATCGAGTTCATCTGTAATAAATGACGGAAGCTGTTTTCCATGAGTATCACTGACATCAAACATGGAAATTACCTTAAAGTTGGTGAATTCTTTCTCCACCACTGCAGGCGAATCCAGCGTACCGCTCTCCCCCGGAACCTCAACCATCTTCTTAACCTTCACAGGCTTAATGAAATCAATTCCCTTGGAGCCCTTGTTGATGCTTCTACCAAATTTCTCTTTCCAGTCATCGAAGCTGGCAATGAATGTTGCATCCGGTCTCTGCATCGCAATAAGCGCTGCATTGTTCACACTGTAGTTTTTGAACTTTGCCATGGAATCAAGAACAGCAGCATACTTATCAGGTGTCATATCAGACATCCAATTATCACGTTTCTCTGAGACTTCATCAATCTTAAAAGGTACTGCTACTGATTTGTCATACATTCTCTAATCCCCCTTTTAGTGAAAAGGCATTTCCTCATCAATCTCCGGAACTGCATCAGAGCCTGCTGCCTTTTTGCTCTCTGCAAACTCCTGGTCTTCCACTATTACATCTGTGGTGTAGACCTTCTGGCCCTCCTTGTTGGTATAGCTTCCGGTCTGAATCCTACCAGTGACAATGATCTTTATGCCCTTTGTCAGGTATTTCTCAGCAAACTCTGCTCCTTTGCCAAATACTGTGCAGTTGATGAAGTCTGCTGCCTGATCACTGTCTTTCTTAACTCTCCTGTCCACAGCCAAAGTGTACTTTGCAAAGGCTGTGGAATTCTCATCTGTTGCCGGCCTCACATCAGGATCCTTTGTGAGCCTCCCCATGATTATTACCTTGTTCATACTTAAATCCTCCCTTCAAAAAAGCTTTTTGCTTGCCACATTCGCTAAGTGGCAAGCAGTGACTAGAGATATCTCTAGTCCTTGCCGTGCTTGTTGGGGACAAAGCCCCAAACCCCATTTCTGAGTTTTTCAAACTCAGGCGTCGCTCCTACTTCGTTGGAGCTTGTTCATCCCTCTGCGGGGAATTCTTAAGATCATCACCAAGTAGAGCATCGATATTCTTCTTGGCAATAACGTAGTCCTTCATCTCTTTTTTGGCATTTTGGTATTCCTGATATAGTCTTCTTTTCTCAGAAAGCACCTCACTGTATTCAGCATTCAGTTCCTTCATCTTGGGAATCTTCTCCTTGGGATATTTTGAAAAAGCTTCCTTAGCTGCCTTGTGAATTGTGATTTCTTCCCTGTACTTCTCAAAATACTTTTTGCTGTAACCTGATTTCTTGTAGCCTTCATAAACCTCTTTTGTCTTGGCAAAGCCATAGATGTGTTTTCGCATTTCTGCAATCTGAGAGAGTCTTGCTTCTTTGACCTTTATCTGCTGTGATAATTCGTTAAACAGCCTGCTGGATGAATCTGCTTTTTCAGCCAAGGTCTCATAATCACGAACATCATTTTCCTGAAGGAACAAAAGAGCCTGTGACATCTGCTTCAGGTTGAATATCTTTGCCCATCTTTCATACCCGGGGCCTTTCCCCTGTCGAAGCTTTTCCTCGATATTCACAAGAAGATCAAAATCTCTTTTCCTGTAATCAGAAGAAGTGCTCTGTCTCTGAGTTTCTTTTTCTTTCCACTTTGAAGTTCTACCATCAATCTGAGATTCTCCGGCAATAGTTTTCTCAAGATCCTCTACTGTATATCCTGGGCCAAGAGACCTAAACCTAACAAACCGCTTTTGGTCTTTCCCCCTGATCGATGGATTAGCTCCGGGCTTGATATCATAGCCCATCTCATGCAGCACCTTTAAGAGATCTGCAAAACTTGAAGGATTCTGATAAAGTGCTTTATCAATATCCTCACATACAGTCGCTCTCTTGGTTTTCTTCCAGGGGAATTCAGTTCTTTTTGATCTTTCTGAATAACTCCTGGGCTTAATTACTGACAATCCGTGTTCTAAGCAGATTTCATCACTGAGCTTTTGCAGTGCAATCCCAACTAAAAAGAAATCCTTGAACTTATGGGTACAGTCCAAGGCGGTAGAGTTATAAATGATGTGATTGTGAATATGCTCTCTGTCCGTATGCGTAGCCACAACAAATGCATGATTGCCTTTTGTGAAGCGCATAGCAGTTTCATAGCCAATGGCATTTGCCTGTTCCGGAGTAACTTCCCCAGGCTTAAAACTTTGTCTTATCTGATAAGCAAGAATATCTCCTTGTATCTTTCTCCCGGTTATCCTGAAGTACTCCTTCTTGGAAAGGGCAAATTCTTCCGCAGCAGTTTTGGGATTACATTCATAGGAAGTGATAAATTGGCCGTTCTCAGTTTTATCATCATTCTCAGCATAATCAATTCTGTTGGCAATACTATCGAGGACAGACAATCCTTTGTTCTGATGCATTGTGATAAGTTTTGTCGCAGCCATAATCTCCTCCATTTACTACCTAAAAATTCCAAGAAAATAGGGAGTTACCATTTCTGATAACTCCCACAATTCTCATTGCATGCTATTTCTCTCAGATCTTACTTCTAAGGAGCTCTCCAAGATCTCCTACAGCAGTTTCAATCCATACAACAGCAAACATTATTGCAAAACTGCCTGCAACCGATATGCCAACTATGGCAAGCTGCCAATACTGCTTTTCCATAATAATGAACACAGCAGCAACTACCATGACAAGCCAAAAGATGACCAAAGCCCAAGAGCTGACTTTCTCGATTGCCTTAAGAAACACACTTACAAGAGCAAGTACACAAAACACAGGTATCATAATCATCCGAAGTAATAATCTGGTAATCATCGTAAGCCTCCTTCGCTGGTGTCAACAAAACAATACTCCTATAAAAATGATACTTTTACTTACTGAAGTTTTTCAAGTTTGCGGAGGATCTCTTTCATCACCGCCAGAATTTCTTCCTGTCTCTGCTTTAAGTCATCGATATCTTTTTTGTAAACTGCTCCCGTGGTATTAGCTTGCTTAGCATACTGATTCAGATTGTTTGCCATGTTGGAAAGAAGGAAACTAACTCTCTTGAGATCTTTGATATCCAGATGAATGCAGTAACCATCAATTGCCATCTTCCGGATATAAGCAGCGCGACATCTGATGCCCACCTGCTGCATCTTCTGTCTAATACGCTGCTCTTCCGAAGGTGTAAGTCTTAAAAGAATCCGAACGGTCCTCTGAACCATATCATGCCCTTTCACATACAGGGCAGAGCTCACGGAGCTTTCTCTTTTCCTCCATATCCTCAAGAATCATGTCCTTGAGCTTATTTCTTACGGAGGTCCTCTCTTCCTTTTCAGCAACCGTCTCTTCAGGAAGATTGTTGATAATACCATCAAGCTGGTTATCATTCTGCTCAACCATATCCTCCATGGTTCTTGTGTGGCTCTTAAGCTTTACAGGATCACTGGACTCGTCCTTTTCTTTTTCGTCTACAGCTACTCCTCTGACATCATCCCACTTCTTAATCTCGCTCATGATTCATCCTCACTTTCTTCTGAAAAAGACTTATCGCCGGAATCTTCCTTGTCTGCCTCTGTCATATAATCGTCTTCATCGTCATCTTCATCCTCAAAATAATCTGCATCGGGATCATAATCGCTCTCCTGCTTAGGCTTAATCTTCTTGGACGTCATATAAAGGTATCCGCCAATTCCCGCAATGGCAGCTATCAGCACGATTGTCATAATCAGATTAACGTCGGCCTTTGGCTTTTCCTTTTCCACCTCTTCCTTTGGAGGCTCAGGAGTCACAGGTTCCTCTACCACAGGTTCAGGTTCTTTCTTTTCCTGCATTGATTCGATATACGCCTTAGCTTCCTCATCATCCATAAGACTTAGAAGATCTGATTCATCAACAAGATTCAGGAAATGAACATTTTCTGTCCCGTTGTCATCACGGTCAATGATGATATAGAAATAATTCCCTGCTTTGGTCACTACAGTGATAAACTGCTTCCCACCAGCTTCGAGACTTCCGTAATCATCAACCAGTTCAAGATTTCCATCCGGAGTAAGCGGTCCCCAGTGTTCCTCTATCACTTTCTCTTTTCCCTCGCAGTAAGTGTAATCATAGGAGCATACTTCACACTCCTCATTAACACAGTCTTCTGTGCACTTATCCTCGCAGATACATTTTGCTTCCTTGGTCTGGGCAAATGCAGTTACAGGTGTAGCACCTATAAAGAACGTCATCACCCCCATTGCCGCTATTGCAGCTCTAAGCTTAATCCTTCTCTTCATCGTTTAGCTCCTCCATCAATTCTTCGTCAAAATCATCTCTCTCATCTTCTTTGGTCTCTCCGATAGAAATATCTTTTTCCTCATCTTCGAAGAGTTTTCCTGACGCAGCCCTTGCCAAAAGCTGCTGCAGCTGCTCAGGTGTCATGTTCATGGCGTGTACCATTCCATGGATCTGGGCATTTTCCTCTTCCTTGCATTTACGCTCAAGTTCCTTTATCTTGGCGTCAAGATCTGCACGCCTGGCCTTTGCTCGGGCAAGTTCTTCCCTGTATTTCTCTAATCTCTCAAACATGCCTTTCCCCTTTCTTAATTGATACGTCCATAACAGTAAAAATGTGATCTGAAGTAGCTGGTGTCGTAGGAAGCATACTTAATCGGATTTCCTGCATGGATCATGATTTTGTTTACAGGATCGACTACGATTCCCACATGGCTGGCTCCGCTTGTTGCATAGGTTCCTTTGAAGAATATAAGATCTCCTGGCTTTACTTCTGATTCACTTATCCTTGCTGTGATATTCTTAAGTCCATTGGCAGTCTGTCTTCCAACATTCCAGCCATTTCCACAATGATTGATAACCCAGCTGACAAATCCAGAGCAGTCAAAGCCTGTGTCTGGATCATAGCCTCCCCAGACATACGGTTTATTCAGATGTTTTTCTGCTTCATGAAGCATTCTTCCAAACTGCTCATCTGTGAGAAATTCTCCGGGAACCCGGTAATCACCATAATCGCCTTCTGTTGGATTGGAATAGATGTCATCGAAAAGATATGGCTTATTTCCTTTACAATCGAAAATAACCCACATCCTGAGCATGTCATCATCTGAGATTTCCAATTCCTGAGCTACTACTTCAAGAGTCTTGTTGGTAAGTGTGACGTTGAGAATATAGTATTCATACTCAACTTCCACCTCTGTCTCAACAATTTCTCCGTCAACTTCCTCTTCGACAGTTTCTGTTCTAGTCCTTGTTTCAATCTCTTCCTCAAGTTCCAGCTCATACTGTTTTTCCAAAAGCTCTTTCAGATACTCCTGGACTTCATCTCTCTTGTAGTCCTCATAAACCACAGTCAGAATTGCTGCTAAGAGCCACGGGTTATGCCCAATCTCATCAAGCTCGTAGTTGTACTCATCATATCCGGGATAATCTCTTTCGATGTGACTTATCTGATCTCTGATATCATCTTCTAGATCTTTGTAGTCCTGCTCAACCTGCTTTATATCAGAATCTTCCGCCACATATGATGTTCCGATTGTGATATTTCCAAGCCCTTCAAAGCACATAGAACACGACGACATTACAGACATAATCAGCAGAATCAGAAGAAGAACAAGAAGAACCACCAACACTGCCTTGCCATGTTCAGCAACAAATTCAGCTATCTTTTCTGTGAAATCCTTTGCTTCTTTGGCCGTTTCTTTTCCTGCTTTCTCACCTGCCTTGGTTCCGCCATGAGATTTTCTGTATACCTCTCCCTGTCTTTTTTGCTGTTGTTTTTTAGTTGGTTCAGCTTCTGCTTTTCTCGGACTGTCACGAAGTTTTGAAGTATAAGGATTGGAGCCAGAAGAAACTTCTCCTTCGGCTCCCTTTACCTCAACTTCAGCCTGATCAGCTGCAGCTTTTTCATTACTGGATTTATTCTTGCGACTTCTGTGCAGTTCCTGGGCTTCTCTATAGGCATCTTCAGCAAGCTGTGTACCTCTGTTAAGAGCCTGAGCACCCACGTTATCATCCTGATGCTCTTCAACCTTGTCGTGAACCACAGCTGATGTCACACCGGCTGCCGTTACTTCTGCACGGGCTTTCTTCTGCGACTGCTTTCTCAGCTTTTCGGAATGCTTTATTTCAGCTTCTGTCATGGAATTATCTTTCTTACCATGTCGGAGAAGATTCCTATACCTCTCCGCTCGCTTCGCTTCCGATTTAAGCTGACTCATTCTGTACCTCCGTCACTTCCGATAACTTGGTTGTCATTATCTTGTAAAGCTCAGTGTTCTGCGGGAATCTGTCCACAAATGGCAAAATGACATTTCCGTAAAACAAAAGCCCTTCACCTTCTCCTGAATGTGTTACATAGGAGAGCTGATGAGGGCTTATATTGAGCTGCTTTGCCAGGATCTGTCTGTCCGCAGCAGCCTGATTTAGCATATAAATGAAATCAGAGTTCTCGAAGATATTCTCAATCTCGCTGGATGCAAGCAAATCCTTGATGTTCTGTGTTATACCAGTAGGAATACCGCCCCACTTACGGAATCTCTTCCAGATCTCTACCGTGTACGCTGCAGTCTGTTCCTCACGAAGTAACAAGTGCATCTCATCAAGATAGTATCTGGTACACTTTCCGACATTTCTGTTGGCAGTAACTCTGCCCCATACCTGATCCTGAACAACAAGAAGTCCAATCTTCTTAAGCTGCTTACCAAGGTCCTTGATGTCATAACATACAAGTCGGTTCTTGATGTCTACGTTAGTCCTGTGATTAAAGACATTAAGAGATCCGGAAACATATATCTCAAGCGCTTTTGCCACATGATGTGCTTCAGGCTCATCCTGCTTTAACAGCGCATTATAAAGATCTTCCAAAATTGGCATCCTCTCAGGTCTGGGATCCATGAAGTAATCCTGATATATCTGATGGATACAGCGGTCAATTACAGTTTTCTCTACCGGCTTAAGTCCGTCTTTTCCGCCTACTATAAGTTCACACAGAGACAGGATGAAATCCGCTTTCAAAGCCACAGGGTTATCATCATCTGAGTAGTTGGCGTTGATGTCCATCGGATTGATATACTGATCACTGGTTGGAGCAATCTTAATAACCTGGCCCTTAAAGCGTTTTACCAATGCTGAATACTCAGACTCAGGATCACTGATGATGATATCGTCATCCGTTACAAGAAAGGCATTGGCAATTTCTCTTTTCGCAGAGAATGACTTACCGGATCCGGGAGTTCCAAGGATAAGGCCATTAGGATTCTTAAGTTTCTTCCTGTCCACCATGATCAGGTTGTTGGAAAGAGCGTTAAGACCGTAATAAAGGCTCTCCTTATCTGTCTGGAACAGCTCCTGCGTTGTGAAAGGAATGAAAATTGCTGTGCTTGATGTGGTAAGTCCTCTTTCGATCTCAATCTGGTTGTAGCCAAGAGGCAGCGCGCTCATGAGTCCCTGCTCCTGCTGGAAGTCAAGGCGGACCAGATTACAGTTGTGCTTCTGAGCGATTGAAGAAGCCTGGAAGATATTGTTCTCAAGCTCTTCCTGAGTCTTTCCTGTATTCAGGATTGTGAAAGTCATTAGGAACATTCGCTCATTCTGCGACTGAAGTTCTTTCAAAAGATCTTTCGCATCTTTGCCATAAGTAGCAAGATCCGAAGGAATTATCTCCATGTCGTATCCGGCTCTTACAGCCTTCTTCTGTTCCTCAATCTTACTTCTGTCAAGCTCAGTGATGGTGTGCTTTACTGTCTTAATCGCCTCATTCTGATCAATGGAGTGAATGTGCATTGTTACCACCTGGCAGGAGTCAACCTTAAGAAAATCAGCCAGCATTCTGTCACTGATATCTGACGCAGTGATAGCCAGGTAAGATACCGAAGCAAAGGTATCTCCCATCTTAAATACTCTTCCGTTTTTGAAGTAGAAAGAGCTTGGAGCAATGAAGTCTTTAACGGAAAGACCTGATCCTGAAAGCCACTTCCAGTCGAAGAAGAACTTGGCGTTGTCACCTACATGGAAGATTTCATGCATTACAGCGAGCCTCTCTTTTCCATTAAGGGATTTTGCCTGTACTCCAATTCTCCTAAAGTTATTGAGAATGTCAGTTTCAAGATGAATCAGCCTTGGTTTTGCGCTCTTAAGGCTATCTGCATGAATCCCAAAAGTAAGATACTTGGTTAAAGTCTGTCCGTTATTTCCAGCCTGCATCTGTCCCAGAATAACGCTTGAATAGCCATCTCTTACGTCATTGAACTCATCATTATTATGGTCGATAGCAAGGCTTCTTCTGAATTCTTCTATATCAGTAGTCATCCCCATGCAGGAGATCTGTGCGTGTACTGAACTATCAAAGTAATTCAGGAACGAACACCACTCACCATAGATTTCATTCTGATCCTCCGGCTGAGCCAACTGATAATTGATGTCCTGAAAGGCAATTGTCTTGGAATAGTAGTCCTTGGTGACCCTACAGATTCCGTCCTGGAACATACGCTGAAAAGGAATTGACTGCTGCGCGGTTCTGGGAATGCCATCATTTCTCTTTGCTTTCTTAATGACTCTCTCAATTCTTTTCTTATCTCTTTTTGGAAGATTTTCCGGAATGACGTACTGTTTCTTTTCCCTTTTGAACAGCTTTCCTGGATTTATCAACGGCTATACCTCCTTCCGTGATTTTCTTTATTTCTTTTTGCGTCTTAGCAAGACGCTCTAATGCTGCATAGTAGTTGTCTGTCTTATAGGGACGCTCCTTGGGTCTTACGATTATCGCCTTAATAAAGTGTTGTATGATTACCTCAAGGGGCTCTCCGTTCTTTTCATAAAGTGCAAGGAAAAACATCGGCATCATTATGAGCATCATGCACATGACTGCCGTGTTGATAGGTGCAATCTGTTTTATCAGGAAAAATGACGGTACTCCTATGAGTGCCGCCACTGAAAAACAAATGATCTGACGCTTTGTGAGATTGAACGCCAGCTTCGATTTTACCTTTGTCAGATCCCTTGGCACCGAGACGTATGATGCCATTTAGTTTCCTCCTTAGTGTACCTGGAATATTGTCTTGGTCACTGCGCTTGTCTTAAACAGTGAGAAACAAAGAAGGATTGTATATCCCAATGCTCCCCAGAGTGATCCAACAATATCTGATGAAAATGTTACTGAAGTGATGAGTGCTGCATAGATTCCTACACAGACCATAATGAGAAATCCCTGGAATCCAAGAGCCATGAGTGCTCTGAAATAGTGTTGTCCCATACTGCTCTGTTCCTTATTTCCGAAGGTGGACATAGGGATTGGTGCAAGGCTCATGGTGAGATAGATTTCTATCATTCGACCGTAAACTATAACGAAGATGATCTTGGACATAATAGCAAGGCCAAGCTTTACGATAAATATCTCAAGCCAGAGGCCAAAGAGCTCAAACATGCCCATCGCTTCCAATGTTGACTGCATAGTCGCCAGAGCTGATGCATCAACCATAGTAGTACTGTTTATTACGCCTGCGCTGTTTAAGATCACGTGCTGAGCCACATCAAATACCGCCATGGATATATCGAAACAGTGTGTTATGAGTTCCACTGCGATATAGGTTTTCAGTATCCACTTGAAGAATATCCAGGACTCAAACTGTGCCAGGTTGTTGTGACTGATAACCAACTGTATCAGCTCGTAGCACGCAATGAATGTCAGAATTATTCCTGCAATCGGCATGATGACGTTGTCCGACAGATTCTTTATCACAGCAAAAACACTGGGCGAAAAGTCCTGCGGATTTGTTCCCACCTGACTTGCCACCGATGAAACTTCATCGTTCACCATGCTAAAGAGGCTTGTCATGTTGCTCATCACCGCTGATACAAGTAGTTCTTTCAGCATATCAACAAGCTGAAGAAATGCGTTTTTCATTGGTTATTACCTCCCTGTTTCTGAGGGAATAGCCGGCGGGATAACCCCGCCGACCTTCTGTTTCCTCCCTTCTGCGCTGATCAAAAGAGACCTGCAAGAAGAGGAACAAGTGTGGTTCCAACAAGGGCAACACCGCCACCAGCCATGAGCTGCTTCATTCCCTGTGACTTAGCTCCAGGGTTGTCATTGCCGTAGCCCTCAAGAAGGTTGATTGCTCCCCATACACCGAGTCCTGCTCCAAGTGCGATAACGATTGTCTGAAGTGATCCAATTGCGCTCTGAAAAAATGCCATAATAAAATTCCTCCTTAAAAATACGGAAAGCCGGGGCTTCTTTTTGCTCCCGGCTTTCATAGTTGATAGTTTGTTGTCTTTTCCATATTCAGTTGTCTCTATTGGCCCTTTGCATGTGCACCTGCATTTTGGGCACAAAAAATAGACCGCAATCCTCGTCAGAACTACGGCCTATGTACCCATTCAACTATCAGCTACATAGGATTTTATTATGTAAAGTTCCAATGAGTAGGGCATAAAAAGCTTATGCCCAGTTCATTGGAAGATGACATTAACTACCTCTGGCCACCCTGCTCATGATAATTCGTGCTAACAAGTTACCTAAAGCCTTTCTCATTCTTGGATCTTGATATAATTCCATCCTTTTTCTCGCAATTGCCTCTTTGCTTCCATCGAACGAATCATCAAAAGCAGCATCAACTGCGACTAACACTGTAACTATCGTCTCAAGTATTCTTAGTGTCTCTGGGTAGAATGCCATATTTCTTATTCCTCCACATCAATTACTTCGAATTCATCATCAGGTTTCAATTTCATCTTACGGTTCAGATACTTCTCGATATCGAACCAGTTCTTCTTGTCATAGTCTGCTGTCAGCTTGTAATTGGGATGCTGGGTCAGATCATACTTCTCAGAATAAAAAGGACGAACACCACGCACCTGCACGATGCAATGATCTCCATCCATTGTTGCCAGCTCATCAAATGACATAAGGTCATGTCCGAGCTTTTGGTAATTCAGGTTGTAGCTCTGGGAAGTTCCCCTGGACTCACCGGTATTGTAGGTGTCTATAGTCTCCTTCCCCAGCATTTGGTTAAGATCTTTAAGCGTAGACTGTTCCGCGCCTCCAAGAAAAATCTGACTATCACAGTTGGCAATGATTGTCTCAGCATTATCCTTATAGATGGCTTTCAGCTGTGACTTTGCCTGCAACACAAGACAGGCAGAGATTTCACGGCTTCGGATAGTTGCCATAAGGCGCTCTAAGTTAGGGATTTGTCCGATATTGGCCGTCTCATCTACAAGACAGCGCACATGGACCGGAAGCCTTCCACCATAGACATCATCGGCTTTCTCACAAAGCAGATTGAAGAGCTGGGAATAGATCATAGAGATCAGGAAGTTAAAAGTTGGATCTGTGTCGCTCATGATAAGGAAAAGAGCTGTCTTCCTGTCTCCAACTTCATCCAGATCAAGTTCATCATAGGATGTGATCTCCCTGAGTTCTTCAATATCAAATGGAGCAAGTCTTGCACCACAACTTATGAGAATAGATTTCATGGTTTTGCCAGCAGCAAGGCGGAACTTTTTATATTGTCTTACTGCAAAATGATTCGGGTCCTTGTTCTCCAGGTCCTCAAACATAAGATCCACTGGGTTCTGAAAGTCCTCATCATCTTCTCTTACTTCCATGGAGTTAAGGAATTCCAAAAGCGTACTGAAATTCTGCTCTTCTTCAGGAGCTTCGTAATGGATATAGCCGATAAGAGCTGTATAAAGCAATGTCTCAGCCTTAGTCCAGAACTGATCTCCTTCCTTTCCATCTCCCTTCGTATTGGCAATGAGCGCCGTTACAAGTTTTAAGATGTCAGTCTCGGAATGGATATACATAAAGGGATTGTAATGATTGGACTTCTTGAAATTGATGGTGTTAAAGATTTTGATGTCATAACCGTTCTTAAGCAGCGCATTTCCACACTCGCACACTATGGTTCCTTTCGGATCACAAACCACATAGCTAGAGTGGCACTGTAAAAGGTTAGGCTTTAACACAAATCTTGTTTTACCGGAACCGGAGCCTCCGACAACAAGGAGGTTTTTATTTCTTGCGTACTTGGGCAGCTTTGGTCTGCTGCTCATGGTAATGCGTTCTGTCTTTGACAGGATAACATTGTTCTTGAAGTCCGGATCCATGAATGGCTCTATATCTTCCTGCTTCCCCCACCTGGCTGAGCCGTATTCCTGGTTGTGGCGAAAGTTTTTTGCGTTCTTTCCCTTCAGATAAACTGCTATCCTAAGAGCAGCTCCGGCAGTGATACCTACTGCCAGGTCAAAGGGATGAAGGCTCGGAAGGATATTTTCGAAAGCCCTGGAAAAGCCTCCGTACAGGACGAGCCCCTGCACTTTCTCAGAGACGTTGGTTCCACTTGCTATTCTCCAGGCTTCTCCTAAGTTTGTTGCAAAACCTCCCACCAAGAAATACGGGAGATTTAGCAGAATAGTCTTTTTAATCTTTTTCGTATTCATCGCTCTTTCTCCATTGTCTTTTCCTTGATCTTTCTAGGAATTGCAGCAACAATCTCCTTGAAGTGCCTGAGTTTCTTAAGGACACTTGGTCTGTTTTTACCTTTCCTCTTGAGTTCTTTTGCTGAGTACTCTTTCATTACATGTTTCAAAGCATCAGCATCTCTGGACTTAAAGAAGATAACGTATCTGGGCGGATCTCCTTTCGGAACTGTCTTATCCTTCTCTACAGCAAAGTCTACGTTGTACTTTCTTGCCACTCTCTGAAAATCACGAAGCCCGGTCTTGGCTATATCAATGGTTGATACTCCTGCATCCTGTCCGATAAGCTCTTTCACAGACTGCTTTCCCTGAGTATGCTGGATCTTCTTATTTTTCCTGTGATCAAGATATTTCTTTATGCCAGCGATAATTGCTCTGGCAGATAATTTGGTAGTGGTAATGGCGAGGTTCACGGTTCTATTCTCAACCTCTTCCTGCATCTGATCACCCCCTTATCAGCGGCTGCAGCAGGAGCTCTTCACTCCGCTGCGCCTACCTTATTCTTTGTTTTCTTATCAACGTTCAGGATGCCATCAAGCGTTGTGGATACAATGCCAAGGCGCTTTGCCAGGGCAATATCATTCTTAACGTTCTCATCTGTAGTTCTTCCGCACACAACTACGACACGAGATCTTCTAAGAAGCTCCTCAGCCATCTCGATTCTGTCTTTGTGCTCCTTGTTGTCATCATCATCTAAGAAATCTTTCTGAAGAAGCAAAGGACAAATAGGCGAGTATCCAGCCTGGTACAGCTTTCTACAGAATTTCAATGCATCCTCTTTTGCTTCAAAATCATCTTCTTTCCATGCTGATGTGACGTAAGCTAATGGTCTGCTCATCTTTTCCTCCTAATAGAAAGAGCCTTCCGCTAAGAAGGCTCATAATTCCTGTTTGTGATTCTGTTTTCTCTGCCATTGCTCCAGGAGCTTAATGATGGTGTCCTCCATCTGCTTTGGAGTATATGACTTCGGGAAATACTTCTTCAGTACTTCGTTCTTGATGGTTACTCTGTCCAAGTCAGATTTCTTTTCTTCAGACATAATGGCGCAGAGAGCTTCTTTAGTACAAAGACCGGCCTGCTGCATCTTCTTCATGCGCTGTGCCTGAGATAGTGATGGGATTGCCTGAGCATAGTCCATGGCGTAGAGGAGATTTTTCTGATTCTCCTTAGTGAGATAAGAGATCTCAACAGCAGGATTCAATCCCAACTTCTTGTTATCAACCATATCCATCAATTCAGGCAGAAGTTCTGTTAGTCTGATAAATCTCTTTACTTGCGTAGTACTACTATTAGCTTCTTCTGCCAACTGATATTGTGCCCAGCTTAACTTCGGACCAACTTGGTCCGAAGTTAAATCTCTTCGTTCCCCCTGGTGTTTTAAAGCTTCCATCTTCATCTTGAAAGCAAAAGCCCTCTCACTGGGAAGTATCTCCTCTCTGGAAAGGTTTGAATCAACCATCAAAATGACAGCTGCGTCATCATCAAGATTCCTAACAATAGCTGGCATAGTCTGTAGACCTGCCAACTCACAGGCATGGTGCCTTCTGTGACCTGATACAATCTCATAACCGCCTTCTTCTCTTGGCCTGACTATAGCAGGAGTTAGCACACCAAACTTTTCAATGCTTTCCACAGTCTTCTGCATATCCTCGTTATCCAGTACTTTGAAAGGATGATCCTTAAAGGGATAAAGATCTGACAATGCTATCTCCTGGACTTTTTCTACTTCTTCAGATGACTCTTTTCTTGTCTCCTCAATAGAGAAGATGTCATCGTAACTGGCCAAGCTGATGTTGGCGCCTCTTTTCCCCATCAGATAACACCTCCTTCGTCAGATTCTTATATGCTGCTGCCACCTTGCCTCCCGGATCATGAGCAAAGATACTCTTTCCTTCAGCAGATATTTCCGCAGCTCTTACAGAATGTGGGATAACGGAATCAAATACCCTGATCTTGCTTCCATAGGTCTCCCTGATAAGGTCGCTTATCATCTTGGCATCATTTGTTCTGCCATCCACCATAGTAAGCAGTATTCCTTCAATCTTTAGCTTCGGATTGATCTGTCTTTTTACTTTGGCTATTGTTCCAAGGAGCTGCTCCAGGCCTTTAGCAGATAGATATTGGGCCTGTACTGGAATAAGGCAATTATCTGCCGCTCCTAAAGCATTAACTGTGAGCATGCCCAAGCTGGGAGAACAGTCAATCAGTATGTGGTCGTACTGCTTGTTCACAGTATCGATATACTGCTTCAATATCTTTTCCCTGCTAATAACGTTGGTAAGTGACATCTCTGTTCCGGCCAGCTCAATACTGGCAGGCATGAGATCAACACCCTCAGGATGAGTTAAGATTCCTTCCTTATTGCCTATAAGCTGTTCATTTAGGACTCTCTCCATCATTGTTGATATAGTTGGATACAGTTCATCTGGCCTCGGATAACCAAGGCTGATCGTGAGACTCGCCTGCGGATCCAAATCAATTAGGAGTACTTTTTTTCCTTCAATCGCTAGTCCGACACCCAGATTCTCTGTAGAACAGGTCTTCCCGGTTCCTCCTTTTTGGTTGACTATTGCTGTTACGTTAGCTCTGTGTGACACATTTCCACCTCCTAAATCAGCCCGTTTGCCATGTCATTGTTTACAAGGGACTGATAGTAATTGTTGATTGTCATCGGTGCATTGTAGAGTGCAGCCAGGACATACTGCTTGATATTACGGACTTTAGTACTATTCTCTTTCAGCCCTGTAAGCACATATTCAATGTGGTTACTCTCAAGCTTCATGAATGCACTTCTAACTACTGCTGCAGGCTTATCATCTCCTGCGATGCGGATCATGGATCTTTTGCTGCAGACAGTATCAAGTATCAGTTCAAATATTTCCTGGATCATGTCCTGATCAAGGGGATTGTTCTTCAGAAGGTTTTCATAAGAAAGCTGCTCATAGAAATATTCTCTGTAACTCTCCCTCTCATCCATCTCGTCTGATAAGAAAGGATCAGTATTACTTAAATCAGTATTATTAATCTCAGTCTTATTAGATAGTGATTTTCGAGGTTCTTGAGGAGTGATTTTCACTGTTCCAGAGTAGTGATTTTCACTATTCTGGATTAGTGATGCCCGGGGCTGAATAAAGTTCTTCACATATATCCGATTTGGTTTTCCCAGGCCCTGTCTCTTTTTCTCAATAAGACCAATAGATTCCAACTCTGACAAAAGCTTCTGCGCTTTCTGATCAGCACATCCCAATGCAGACTCTATTGCTTCTACTGTGCAGTACACAAAGATCCGTCCTTGCTCGTCAATCCACTTATTTTTGGTAGAAAGGCTAACCCTGTCCAAGAGCAGCCCATACAGCGTTTTGGCATCCGAAGAGATTCCCTTAAATCTCAGGTCTGTATAAAGAAGCTTAGGAACCTTATAGAATGCAAACTGTTCCGACTGCTCGCTGTAAAAGTAGTCGAAGTTCATAGATTACCACCCGTATGCCAAGTTAACCAAATCTCTTAAGTCATTCAGATCTTTTTCCGGATTCGGAATAATATCATGAGATAGTGGTCTGTCCCTGAATGGATTGACATTCTTTCCATACTTACATTTGGCATAGAGGCAAGTTCTAAACTTCCAGTCAGGCTGATAACACTCACATTCCTGACAGCATTTGGGAACTGTCATCTCCCCTGTGGGTATTTCTTCCATGAATCGCCTGAGCCTTTTGAACTTCACGTACTCTTCATCTGACATTTCACGCTGCATACATGTTTACTCCTTCCTGTCCCAAAATTCTTTTTGTGCACCATCCGATGCATGGAGCAGCTTTCTTGTAAGGGCATCCGTCGCATGGTGTTGGAACCACGCGCGGACGCTCTAACAGATAGTAACAATTCATTTTTCCAAGCCTGCACCCCGACCTATTTTCATCCCAAAAGAAACAATTACTGCAATCCCCCGGCTTGTCTCCTGAATATCTTGCGTCTACCATCAGAGTGCTTCTCCTCCCTTTGATTTTGCTTTAGGATCTTTTAGCTTTTCGCCTTTCTCATTTATGATTGAAGCGTTTTTTACCTTGTCTTCAAGGTCCTTGAGAATCGATGGCTTATCACCAATGTCCTCCCCAGCCTTCTCAGCAGCCTCTTTTGCCTCAAGTCTCTCCTCGTAATGAGAAGCGAGCTCGAAGACATTGTCCTTGCTGTCGTAGTGATAGACGTTATCGGTGAGCTTATCCTCAGGGCGAACCTCTGAAGCATTTACCTGTTCTACCATGTCCTGGAGATTTCTGTAATCAGCCATTCCATCATCTGCAATAAGGATGACCTCATGTCGTGAACTTGGAAGCACGAAAAAGTCGCCCTCAAGCCTTTCGGAAGCATCCTTAAGGAACTCGGGATAAGCAAGAATTCCTGCACCGTTTACCTTGTCTTCAGTAGATGCCACAAAGATTACATCCTTTCCATCACGCTTAAGACCCTCTGCGAACATATCGAACATGTCAACGCCCATCATTTCTCTGAGGGTGTCCGTCATAGTCTTGATCACCGCAGGACGGTAATTAGGAGCATTGGCGATAGCATCCTCATGCAGCTTGTCTGCAGTGATGCCGTAGTTTTCAAGCATGTTGTTGGTAACTGTGATGGACTGCATCTCACCGTTTGTGTGAACATCCAGAACGAAGCGGTAGTAAACTGCCATGTCCTCAAGATCCTTGTGAGGGATGTTCTCAAGGAAAGCTTCGTTGCCCTTCTTGGAAATAACTTCCAGAGAAAGTTTGTCCTTCATCTGCTCATAGTCGGTAAGCACATTCGTGTTGACTTCAGGTGCATTGTCCAGTGACTTAGCAGCAAGATCAGCAATGGCATGGCGAAGTTCTGAGTAGTCTACTCCCTTCTCATACTCCTGATAGAATCCTTCAATATTGAAGTTGATTCCAATCTGACCATCGGCAGGCTTGATTGTCATGGCCTCATACTCGACGTTGGCCTTGTTGGTGTGATTAAAACCAATCTCAACATCCTCATATCCCCTTGTGTAAAGGGACTCTTTGAGATCCTCAGCCAGCACCTCCTTGAACTCATCAAAAGTCATGTGATCCATAAGCTTTTTCCTCTCTTTCTTTGAAATGGATTTTTGAGTAAAGAAATAGGACATCCACTTCTGCTTTTTGATCACAAAAGTAAATGTCCTATGTAAAAATCTCCCCCAGGTTGGGGTAAATTTCTGACTCAAAAAATAACGATTTTTTTCCATTTTTTGAGCCGAATTTATGGTTTTCTCTTGTTTCGTTGTAAGTTTTCCCTGGTCATTCAAGAGACCCAAAACCGCGTAAATACTAGGGTTTGCCCTGCTTTAGTAATATTATGAAACTTCCGTCGCCTCCCAGCTTTTCAGCTGCCTCATCCATGAAGTTCTGGTAAGCAAGGATACCAGCTCCCTGAGTCTGATCTTCTACAGTAGCAACGAAGATTGGCTCATCCTGGACAGGACCAAGACCAAGCATTTCTGCCTGCTCTGCGCCCATCATGTCAGCAAGTACCTCAGACATCCCCTTGATGACCGCAGGTCTTACCTCAGGAGCAATCTCCATAGCGTCATTGTGAAGCTGCTCTGCTGTGATACCGTAGTTATCCAGCATCTTGTTTGTCACAAGAATGGAGCCTCTTCCTGCCTCAACAGTATCAAGGACAAAGCGGTAAACAATCGCCATATCCTCCATATTCTTATGAGGAACAGTCTCAAGAAGCTGAGCATTTCTCTCCGCGGAAACAACTTCCATGGAAAGCTTCGTCTTCATGACGCTGTAATCCTGAATCGCATTCAGGTCGAAGCCAGGACGATTATCCAGGGCCTCAGCAGCAAAACCAGAAACCTGTCTGACAATCATGTCAAATGATCTGCCATCGTTGTACTCCTTAAAGGCCTGGTCGATTTTGATGTTCACACCAATCTCGCTATCTTCAGGTTTGACTGTGATGGCCTCGTAGGTCTCATTCATCTTCTCAACTGTGTGAGTCTCGACTGAGTACTTCCTATCGTAGAGAGCCTCAAGTCTCTCCTGCACGCCCTTGGCGAGTTCATCTTTGAATGTATCGAAATCCATTCATACACCTCTTTCTGTAATCGAGCCGTTATCAGTTCCTGGCATGAAAAAAGCACCAGACCCACGAATGCACTCTGCACTCATGAGCTGATGCTCAACTCATACCAATATTCTCTTGGCCAAGAAAAAACAAGGAAGCATTTGGCTCTTGCCTGCTCCCTTGTCCATCATAATAATATCACGCCTAAAAAAGGTCTTCCATACTCAATCTATACTCAAACTATACTCAATTTATACTCATTTTATACTCAATCTATACTCAATTTATACTCACTTCAGTTTAGCTCCATCAGAAAATGCATTGCCTACTTTCTCACCAATTCCAACGTAAGCATTGTTAAATGGATCAAATGCTATAGGTCTAAGCTTTTTCATATCAACCTTGCCATCTGTAATCACGCTGTCATCCGCACTTACATTTACGATCTCGCCAACAAGTATGCCATCTGTGAAGCTCTTTACTTTACATTCTAAAGCAAGAGGGAGTTCATCGATGAGAGGTGCATCCACAAACTCACTCTTTGTTGCATGGAAACCGGCTTTGTCAAACTTATCAGGAACCTTCCTGCCGGATTCTATTCCTACATAATCACATGCAACAACCTGATCTTCAGTAGCCATACTTACAGTAAAAGCACCTCTTTTAGCAAGATTATCAGTAGTCTTATGCTCTGAAAGGCTAATAGATATCTCTTTAAAATCTGTTGTGATTCCCCAGGCAGCATTCATTGCATTGGGAACACCGTTCTCATCATATGTTCCGATAATAAGTACCGGCTGTGGGTACATAAGTGGCTTTGCTCCAAAGTTTGTTCTGCTCATTTCTCTGTCCTCCTCGTTAATCTAATGATGTGCGCCAACTTTAACTTATATTCGGAATAATGTCACAGCTTTATAGTCACATAAGACCATCAACACGCTTTTTTGCGTATTGTTAAAAGTTCACTTTCTGCTCATCTTATCTGTGCCAAACATCTCCTTATACGAAATCTCCACCTCGATATATCCTGAAGAGTAAGGTCCAATTTCATATGGTGCAAAAGAATAAATAAGCGCCTTCTCCTTAAAGAAAACATTCGCATCCTCTATCGATACGCACTCATAAGCTGCATCGTAGGCTCCATTAGCATCACTGGCAAAATACTTGCTCGAATCATCGCAGCTTTCAAAGTCCTCTTTTACCTTTTCAGCCACAATCTTCTTAAGATCTTCATCTGTTCCGGAGAAGAAATCCTTGAAATGTAATTCCTCTCCAGTGGTAAGGTCATAAACAAGCTGCTCTTTCCACGGCAAACCATGTGCACCACCGCCATACCAGACGCCACTGCAATCAATAGCCAGATAATCTTCTATAACGTCAGCATTCTTAACATAGTAATCCTGCGTCTCCTGCCATGAGCTTGAATACTCTTTGTGTGTTGCGCAATCCTCATAATCGCTCTCATTAAGTTCCATGCTGATTGCACCCATGTGGGTTTCATGTTTCTCTTTTAAATCAGCGTTTATCACATTGGCATATTCAGACCATTCATCGGAAAGCTGGAAATACTCGTCATAGTTGTATCTAAGCAGAGTATCGCACCTTGGGCACCTTGCAGAAAGATAGTTGCACAAAACAGTGCCATATTTCATGGTACTAATCTCTATACCGGTTTCATCAAGGGCAACTACGCCGTCTTCATCAAGTCTGTACCACTTGCGAACATACCCATCAACATCCTCAATGAACATGTTATCACCCACAAGCCCGTATTCTCTTTCCAAATATGTGCCTGCCCCAGGTATATTATCCCTTGTAAAAAGAGCTATCTCGTCCCCAGTAGCACAGTCGTACTCATAAAGAGTGAACTCGTTGCTGCCAGGCGCTTCATCATAATCCCTATAGTAAATCTTGCCATCTTTGTAATTTACTATAGAAATATAATCCTCTGAAACAACCTTTATCTCACCTGTTTCAAGGTCTATACACTTATAGTACTGATCCAGGATTGTTGGATATTCATGAAATAATGCATACTTGCTGTCAAATCCGGCAAACATCAGCTGTGGCTCATCAATATCAGCTAAAACCTGTGTGCTTCCATCACTTTTTATCTTAAGTATCTGGCTATTCCAATCATCAATTGCCTTGAAAGCCACAACAAATCCATACTCATCAAGAGCCCTTGAAATGCTGTATGTCCCATTCTCACCGTACATCCAACCTTTATTTGCAATAAGTCTACAATTTTCCAGGGCTTCTAGTACCTCTCCGATGGATGCTTCGCTTTCGGTAAAAGAAAAATCGTCTGCCCTAAGTGAAAAGATATCCTCTGCATAATGGTAATCGTCCAGGCTCCCCAGAGAAGATGTAATATAGATATTTCCATCATAAATCTCAAAATTCTTTAAATCATACCTGCGTTCAAGGGATGTAACTTCTGTAAACTCCTTGGTATTCATATCAATCGCCCAGATATGCTCTACAACGTCCCCGTGATCATCTGGATCAAGATACTCTGAATCTTTGTAGAAAAAGATACCTTCAGATTCTGCCAAAATATTGCTATACCAAGGTATTGGATGTCCGTTTTCTTCAGCAATATCATCCATCTCCTGATAACTGTACTTTCCGACATATTCCCCGTTTTCATCCACAACGTAGAGATACTCTTCGCTATCCTCATGAGGTAGAAGGTACTCATTAACCAAAGGAGTAATCTCTACCTTTTTCTTAATATCTTCTTCGTTGCTATCATCCTCTGCAGCTAATACGCTAGCATTACTACTAGCTATTGCAGATGATTCAGGCTCTTTTTTAGCATTACTACATCCAACCAGTTGCACAGACATTACCGCAACCAGTACTATCCCAAACAATTTATTTTTCATTTTCTTATATACCTCAAAACATGACACTTATATCATCCTCTTATTATACTTAACAAATAAGCGGCTTACAATCACTTTCATGACCGCAAACCGCGATGTATACTGGCTTTTTACCACTTTTTCTTCTCTTTAATGCCCCATCTTCAGTTTAAAATACATCAAGAAACTACGTTCGAATTAAAACTTAAACCAAGAATTATTCTCGTTGAGGAAAAATAATCTTCCGGTATAATGCTCATTCCAACAAACTGGAATTGTTAACACTCTGTCTTATTGCACCGGAGGCATAAAGCATAAAATGCAATCGCCAGAAACTGTGATACCACAGACACAGTGACAAGATACACAGGATTCAAATCATACAGGGCACCGAGAAGCCAACTGCCCAGAAACCACGCAATACCAAATCCTGTCTCAAATATTCCGAAACCGGTGCTTCGCATGGAACGCGGGACGATTCCGCTGACAGCTGCTTTCATAATACTTTCCTGCGCACCCATTCCAATCCCCCACAGAATTATCCCAGCTCCGATCAACCAGGCATTTCCAGTCATAAAAACAAAACATGAGAAGAATGTGCTGCATAGTGTGGAAATGATCAGAGCCTTCAGCCCGACCTTATCATAAAGCCAGCCAAAGAATAGTGCAGCAAAGGCATCCACAGCCATTGCCCCAGCATATAGCAGGCTGAGCATGGATTCATTAAATGCTCCGGTATTAGCCGAATGAAGTGTGATCAGGGTGAAGTCTGCAAAGCCAAAAGCAAAAAAGCAGATGGCCGCCATGAACAGAACAAATGACTTCCTGAATTCAAAGCTTGCCGGTTTATCTTCCTGCTTTTCAAAGATCTCCGGATCAGGGTATCTTATCTTTGCTGTCAAAACAAGAGCTATGGTGATCATTGCAGGAACAAGCAGTATCGCAAAAGAGATCCTATACGTTGTAAAAAGGTCGTCTGTACCTTTTACAAGAGCTGTTACAAAAAGCAGTACCGGTCCGAGAAACGCGCCAAGCTGATCCAGAAACTCCTGATAGGCAAAGCCTTTTCCGGTTCCGATCTCGCTTGCCGCAAAGCTTACCAATGTGTTTTTGGCAGGCTTTTTTATCGCTTTTCCGATACGCTCCAGGATCACAAGACCGCAGGCCCAAATCCAGCCATGTTCAGGTACGAGTGCCAGTGCAGGAATCGCCAGAGCCTGTATTACATAGCCTGTGATAACAAATGTCCAGTATTTCTTCGTTTTATCTGCTATAAATCCGGATATGAGCCTTAGTGAATACCCGCACAATTCTCCTATACCGGACACAAATCCGATGGTTGCAGCGGATGCCCCTGCGAGGTTCAGATATTCGCCCAATATGCTTCTGGCGCCTTCATGAGTCATGTCCGAAAACAGACTTACGATTCCCATCAGGGTTATAAATATTATGGCGCCAGACAAAGCCCTTTTTTTATCCATGTTCTACTCCACTA
>NZ_ATVX01000012.1 GCF_000420945.1 Butyrivibrio sp. VCB2006 | reverse complement strand
ATCCCCATCCCCAACTTTGATACTTCTATTATACCAGAAAAAGTGCCTCAAGCCCAGATAAATACTGGGTTTTCGGCACTTTTATAAAGAAAAATCCACGGCAAATGCCGTGGACTTTGTCTACAGTCTGTGGCGCAGCCTCTAGGCTGCGCCTCTCATTACACTATCATTTATTCAATTCCAATCCTGTATCATCCAACCTTAATCTGCTGAACGGCCTGCTGCCTAGCCTGTCTCTGGAGCATTGCAAAGTAGTTGATAAGCTCCTTGCTATAGCCAAAGGCTGTGTTTGGATTGTGCTGTTGGATTGCAGTAAATATCTGGGTGATCACATCAGTCTTTTTGAAAGCAAGGCCGGGCATCTGGGCGATGCTGACCTTCTGGAAGTTCAGGCCCATGAGCTTAACGTCTGTGTAAGCCGGAATAAAGTTGATGCTCTTATTGTATCTGTAAGCCCAGCGGATATTGGCATAAGGCATAGCTACAAAGCTTGAGCCAAGGCTTACAACGTAACTTGGTGTTAAGAACACCTTGCATTTCTTGATATATACGGTTCTTGCATCATCCAGCTCAGCTGTGATCTGCATAGCCTCAGCATCTGACATTCTGCCAAGAGTTCCGGTGTAATTGGTAACGAAGATTAGGCCTAACACGCCCATGAAACCGCCAAGCATTATCATGGCAAATACAAGAAGTGTCATATTGTCGCTGGCATCAGTTCTGATGGTAGCTCCACCGTGGATAGCAACATCTCCGAAATAATTATAAAACTGTTCTCTTGTGAGCTGGTCCTCAGGATCAAGGCCCTCGTTGTACACTTCAAGAGCAATCTCCGCTACTTTCGGTTCCAACGGAATAACCGGGCCAACCACCTTAACGGAACCGTTATCCTTAACTGCCTCTGAATACTTATTGGCGTTTTCTTCGGTGGCCTTCATGATATAGAGGTCATCCCCGTCGCTTACAAAGTAGTAACGGCTCTCTTTTCCGCTTATAGTAGCAAATTCAAAGGGCTCACTTTTTATTTCCAGATTTACATAGATATCTTCATTAGTACGTCCATCGTGATAGGCCTGGGCAAAAGAGATGCTCTCAGCCTTAAGTTTATTTGTTTTAGTGCTCCTTACAGCGATGATAGCCAGCGCTGAAACCACCAGTAACGCTCCAACTATCAGCACAAGAAATTTCTTTAAAAGAGCTGACTTAACATACTTGTTATCGATTTTACACTTCATACTTACTTCTCCCTAATCATAAAACTGTTTGCTATTATAACACATTGTCACCACTCAGAATACCATTTGCCATATTGCAAATGTTGCAGTATCTCATAAAATAATTAATATGAAAAACAAACTTCGTTCATCCTTTAATTCCAGACAGTACATGCTTTCCTCGGATTTTGAGGTCTTCTATTACTCAGATAAAGACTTCAAGACCCTCTCTCCTCATGCCCACGATTACTACGAGTGTTATCTCTTTTTAGAGGGCAATGTAACCATGGAGATTGAACAGCCCGATGGGAAAGTATTGCAAAACAAAATGACCCCGGGAGATCTGATGATCGTTCCACCGGGGATTTCACACCATGCCCTTATGCATGAGTCGGATGAATATTATAGGCGATTTGTCTTTTGGATTAGTAGAGACTGCTGTAACAGTCTTATGAACGAATCTGTGGATTATATGTACCTTATGCAAAGAGCTGAAGCCTTCAAAAAATATATCTATCACCTTCCACCTTCTCAGTTTCATCAGGTGGAATCCAAGTTTCTGCGCCTTTTGGAAGAAACGAAGGGTGAAAGATATGCCTCCGCTGCCTTCAGACATCTATGCCTGTGCGATCTGATTCTTACAATCAACCGCGTCATCTACGACGAGGATCATCAGCACGCCGGAAGTGATGAGCTTACTCTTTTCCAGAATATCCTATCCTATGTGGAGAGTAATCTTGAGGAGACCCTTAGCCTTGATGATGTGGCAGCTCAGTTTTTTGTCAGCAAGTACTACGTTGCGCACCTGTTCAAGGACACACTGGGAATATCGCTACATCAGTACATCATTAAGAAAAGACTGTCCGAATGCCGCGATGCCATTATCTCAGGAAGCAGCATTACTGGGACTTATGAAAGATTCGGATTCCGGGACTACTCCAGTTTTTTCAAGGCCTTCAAGAAGGAATATGGAATGTCGCCAAAGGAGTATCAGAATGTGTACAAAAATGATTTGATAGATAATTAAACAGCCGATATGATCTGATGACCATATCGGCTTTTTTTCACTTCACCTTGCGATTTCCTGCCAGGACTTCCCTGTAGTCTTCCAAGTTCTTGCGAAGAAGATCCGGTATCTGCAGTTCATATGGGCACTTGGACAGGCACAGGCCGCATCCAATGCATTCTTCAATCTTATTCATCTCAGCCTGCCAATAATCGGAAAGCCATGAGTCAGATGGCGCACGTCTGAGCATAAGAGACATACGGTTGCACTGATTGATCTGAATTCCCACAGTACAAGGCATGCAGTATCCGCAGCCGCGGCAGAAATCACCCATAAGCTCTTTTCTCTCGCTGTCTATAAAGGCCTTGATCTCATCATTCATGGAAGGAGTCTCATCCATGAAAGATAGCCATTCATCAAGCTCAGACTCTCTCTGAATTCCCCAAATTGGAACAGTTCCGTCAAACTGACTGACAAAGGCCATAGCTGCCTTGGAGTTGGTGATAAGGCCTCCGGCAAGGCCTTTCATGCAGATAAATCCTACATTGTTCTTGTTACACAGGTGGATCAGTTCAATTTCCTTGTCTGTAGCAAGGTAGCTTATAGGATATTGAACAGTCTCATAAAGGCCAGATTCTGCAAGTTCTTTGGCTACACCAATCTTGTGAGCTGTTCCGCCGATATGTCTGATCTTGCCCTGGGCCTTGGCTTCCAGCATGCATTCGTACATTCCTGAGCCATCGCCAGGTTTCCAACACTGTCCCATTAAATGGAACTGATAGATGTCAATATAAGAAGTCTTGAGCTTTTCAAGAGATGTCTCCAGGTGCTGCCAGAATTCTTCCGGAGTTTTGGCACCGGTCTTGGTTGCGATGATTATATCTTCTCTTTGGATATAGCCATCTCCAAAGGCTGCTCCTAGTTTTTCTTCGCTGTCGCTGTAAGCTCTTGCTGTGTCAAAAAATCTCATGCCTCCATAATAGGCTTTGCGAAGAAGCTTAACAGCTTCCTCCAAAGAAACTCTCTGAACAGGAAGCGCTCCAAAACCATTCTGTGGAACGCATATGCCAGTGCGTCCTAATGTTACACTTTTCATAGAAGTCTCCTACTCTATTACCACCAGAGCCCGTGTAAAGGCTAAGTGCATTACACCGATTTGATGCAAGACGCAGCAAAGTGAATATCCGGCAAAACCGATTTGATGCGTAAGCATCATCGGAGGTTTTGATGGATATTTACATGCTGCATCAGTATCATCGGAGGTTCATGCATTAGCCCTGCAGTCCGTTAGACTGGCGGATCATGTCCTCAACCACAATGTCATAAATCTCACCTACTGTGTTGCAGTATTCAAGTACCTTCCAAGGTTCGTTGGTATGGAAATGAATCTTTACAAGGTCCTCGTCTCCTGCTGCAATGAGGGAATTTCCCTCAAAGTTCTCTGTGATATAATCTGAAATTTCATCCTCATCAAGGTCCTTGTCTCTACGATCGATGAGAAGCTGTGTGTCATAACGATATGCGAACTGATCGTCCTCTGCGTCAATACTGTTAACTCCCATTTCTATTTCCTCCGTATTATATATAAATTTGTTTCGATTATAGATTTGCTCAGATATTACTATATACTAGTTCTCTGATATATACTTCTCTATTTATTGTTATATTTGCCTGCTTTTTGTCACTTGCCGATTGTGGAATCATTATCATTAACCAACAAGTTGTATAGTGTCTGGTCCGTGTTGAATTCCTCCATGAGTCTATTCACTTCGCCCAGCATCTTCTCTCTTGTGCTCTTTGGAGCTGCGCCTCTTTTCACTGCTCTTATAAGTATATTCTTGGGCGTATGAGCAAAGTCGATAAACTCAAGAAGCTGCGTCTTATATCCTGCATACTCAAGAAGATTTCCTCTAATGGCGTCAGTTGCAAGAGCTGCAAAACGCTCTTTTATAATGCCGTACCTTGTGAGTATCGATAAATCATCACTTTGAATCTTCTTGTTAAGCTCATGCTGACAGCAAGGAACCGAGAAAATCATTTTGGCATTCCACTGCACTGCGTTGTAGAGTGCAAAGTCTGTGGCTGTATCGCAGGCATGGAGCGTAATTACCATATCAACATCAAAGGGTGCCTTGTAACCGTTGATATCACCAAGCTCAAAATGAAGGTGGTCATAACCGTATTTGGCTGCTGCCTGGTTGCACTTCTTAATTACATCAGCTTTCAGATCAAGACCTATTATGTCGGCCTTAATGCCCTTAATCTCAGTCAGATAATAGTAAACAACGAAGGTTAAATAGCTCTTTCCACATCCAAAATCAATTACATTAAGGTGATCCAGTTTAGCGCTGTCTATCTCGTCGTCGAGAATCTCCAGAAATCTGTTGATCTGTCTGAATTTGTCGTACATGGCTTTAACAACCTTGCCGTCTTTAGTAAAGACTCCCATGTCAACAAGTGGCGCCACCTGCTGCCCTTCATTTATTATGTAGTTCTTTTGCCTATTGTGAGAAGTGCTATCGCTGCTGCACTGCTGGCATTTCTCGGCTTCGTTCAGGGTTCGCTTTTTTAGGCTTAGCTCCCCCTTCTTGGACAAAAGAAATATGAATTCATTATCTGCTGTCCAAAGATTCATCTGCCTGAAGGAAAGCTCATTTATAAGCTCCTCTATGCGCTTTGGCAGGTCTTTTTCCGAAAGATTTTCATGAAACACCTGCTTCTGTGTGTACTTGGAAATCTGGTAGGACTTCTCTTTGGCCTGTATATCTATTTTCTTGTACTCAGATGACTTGGATGAGGGCTTACTTATAATAGCCCTGGTAACTGCTGCCTCTCCAAGAATCTGAGCCAGTTTCTCCTGAATAATTCCCATTTGGTAAATCTCCGCTACCACCTTCATATATTCGCATATGGCATAAACAAAATGTCTTTCTGTTTTCACCATCTATTCTATTACATAATTGGGTCTATTTCATGTCTTTTGGACTGCAAACATTTTTTGATAGAAAAAAAATCTTTTTAAGTTAGATTTAGGTTGATAAATAATAATGGAATCATCCAATAAACAAGTTTTAGTTTGTAAGAAAGCGAGACTTAATTATGAAAAGAAATACATTAGAAAAATTAAATGGTAAAAGAAATAGATTCGTTGCGGTAGTTCTTTTGACAGCTGCCCTTGCAGTAACAGGGTGCTCATCAGAGGATGTGACAGGCGTATTCAGTCAGGTGATAAGTGAGCAGTCTTCTGAGAATAGTGACGTAAACTCTGATGGCAACAATTCAGTAAATAACAACGAAGCAGAAAAAGAAATGACAAGCTCCGGATCAGGATCATCAGAAAGTTACATGGCAAGCAGTTCCTCAGAGGCCAGCACTTCAACTCTTCTTGATACATCAAACATGTTCTCAGATAGAGACCTTGAGCAGGAAGCAGACCTTACAGATGCTGAGTACATCACCCTTACAAGCGGTCAGGATGTAACAATCTCATCAGAGGGCGTATATGTAATCAGCGGAAATGTAACAGATGCGACAATCATCGTCGATGCAGATGCTGCCAAGGTTCAGCTGGTTCTCGACGGGGTAACGATTACAAATACTGACTCTCCTGCAATCTATGTTAAAGCAGCAGACAAGGTGTTTGTAACTACTACAGATTCCGAGAATACTCTTAAGGTTACAGGCACTTTTACCGCAGATGGCGATACAAATACAGACGCGGTAATCTACTCCAAAGACGATATTGTTCTGAACGGTGTCGGAACTCTTAACATTGAATCAACTGCTAATGGTATTTCAGGAAAAGATGACCTGAAGATCACAGGCGGTACCTACAATATTGACGCAAAAGAAGACGCCATCGAAGCTAATGATTCTATCAGAGTATACGATGGTTCTATAACCATTACTTCAGGAAAAGATGGTCTTCACAGCGAAAATTCTGATGATCTGACTGTTGGCTATGTCTACATTGCAGGGGGCAACATTAAGATTGACGCAGATGGTGACGGAATCCAGGCAACAACAGTTCTCATGATTGATGGCGGAACTATTGATATAAATGCCAGTGAATGTCTTGAGGGAACTTATGTCCAGATTAACGGCGGCACCATTAGCCTCTACGGCACAGACGATGGTATCAACGCCTCCAATAAGAGCAGTGCATACGAGGTAGTTATTGAAATCAATGGCGGTGATATTTCGATTGAAATGGCCAGCGGCGACACTGATGCTCTTGATGTCAATGGTAAACTCATTGTAAATGGCGGAAACATCGATATTACAGCACAGTTTGCTTTTGACTTTGATACAACCGCAGAATTCAACGGCGGAACCATTACAGTAAACGGTGAAGAAGTGACTGAGATCACTGAGTCCATGCAGATGGGCGGCGGTGGCTTTGGTGGCGGCCAGGGTGGCCCCGGTGGCAACGGAGGCTTCGGTGGTGGTCAGAACGGCTCCGATGGTCAGGGCAATTTCCAAGGCGGTGAAACTCCTTCAGGTGATATGCCTCAAATGCCTTCCGGCGAAGCTCCAAGTGGAGACTTCCCAGGCGGAAATCCTCCATCAGATGGTAATACTCCTTCCGGTCAGGCCCCTGATGGTCAGAACCAGTCCGGTAACATGAAGGGCGGACGTGGCAACAAGTAAAAATATAACCGTTGGCGTTTCTGTTTCTGAAGCGTCAACGGTTTCTTTTTATTTACAGTACCTCTTCGATGGCACTCTTTAGATTCTCGGATACATCCGCTGTCCTAAGCCACTTAGCAAATCTACATCTATCAAGGCTCTGAAGCTTACAATAAACAGCTTCCTTATCGTTAGTAGAAATCCAGGCTCTGTCCAGAATGTCATATACAAGCTTCTTGTAGTCATTTTCCAAAAGCGTAACATTATCTAGTTCAACTACAATCTGCTCATCAACTCTGGTAGCATGAATTCTAACAATCGTAACGTTGCTACTACTTGTAATTAAACCATTACACGAAGTCTGACTATCCTTGCTGCCTGCCTCATAAACTAAAGACAATTCACCGGATTTATCAGAAGCACTTTCCGCTCTCACTCCATAGAACACAAGCTCATAGCTTCTCTCCGACGGAGTCAATGATACATCTCCCTTTGCAGGATCAATAGTAAAGACAATCTTTTTCCTGGAAGCATCGTAGCTTACAGCAAATCTGGTCTCTGCAAAAGCTCCCTTTCTATAATTCATGCTGATACCGTCATCCTCATAAAGAGTGTACTCTCCGTCAGCACCGGCTCCTATCAATATGCGCATAGCATTCGGATTTCCGGTATGATTAAGATTTTCACCTTCCAGAACAGCCATAGGCACAATTCCACCTGCCGGTAAAAGAACCGGAATCTCCGCAAGGTCTCTGTATAGCTTCATGACACGGTCATTGTCACTATCATAAATAAGTCCATTAAAAATGTCATACCATCTGCCGGCGGGAATAAGTGCCCTAGTGCATCCCAGGCGAAGCTCCTCATCATTAGGACATGTTATTGCACACGCAATAAGGCTCTCACCAAACTTATACTGTTTTCCCACGTCATAACTTTCAGTAGTTTGTGCATAGTCATAGTACATGGGTCTTACAAGAGGCTTATCTTCCGCATAAGCTCTATGATTCTCCGTATAAAGATATGGAATCAGCCCATGACGAAGCCTCATAAACTTTCGGACAATTCCTCTGTAAGGCTCATCCAAAAGCCATGGCTCCTTATTAAAGAAAGGACTGCAGCTACTGTGTATTCTCATGATCGGAGAAAAAACTCCATACTCAATCCACCTCACGAGACGGTCCAGGTTCTTGTCTCCCAGCATATGTCCGCCAATATCGTGGCTCCACATTCCATAGGCAATATTACTTGCAGTGCTCGTAAAGTAAGGTTGAAACTCCAAGGATTTCCAGGTTACATGGGTATCTCCGGAAAAGCCCACAGGATATCTGTGACTTCCAACACCAGCGTATCTTGAAAAGATCATAGGACGAAGATTTCTCTTTTCCTGATCCTCATAATGATAATGATTCAAAAGAAGCAGTGGATCCACGTCGCCGCACTTTTTGCCTGTTCCCTGCTGCCAGTCAATCCACCAGAAATCAACGCCATCCTTCTCATAGGGGTGCATCACGGTTTCGAAGTATGCATAGCGGAATTTCTTATCACCAAAGTCAAACTCTACACCTTTGTCTGACTCAGTCCCAGACTCCTGTCCCACGGCTCTTGCCATGTCCTCATACATATCCTCGAAGGGCCTTATTCCATCAGCAGGATGCAGGTTCAAAGTCACAGCCAATTTGCTGTCGTGAAGTCTTCTAAGGAACCTCTTGTAATCAGGGAAATAATCCTTATTCCAGCTATATCCTGTCCAGCCTGAGCCATACTTAGGGTCAATCTCCGTGATATGCCAGTCCATATCGATAACAGCCACAGAAAGAGGTATTTCCTCCTTGGCAAAGTTCTCCACAACCTCCATGTAGCTGTCCTCTGTGTACTTATAGTACCTACTCCACCAGTTACCAAAGGCGTATCTTGGCACCATAGGCATCTTGCCGCAAAGACTGCAAAAATCCTTTAGTCCCCTGTAGTAGTCCTTTCCATAGCCAAAGAAATAAACATCTATCACGCCTTCAGCCCTGTTTAGGAATTCTCCATTCTCCATAACAGGAGTCTTGCTGTCATCAATTACTGCATATCCGTTTCTGCCAAAAATGCCCTTTTCAAGAGGCACTCTTCCATCGGCGTCATCCAGCGTTCTGGCTGTTCCGCCAAGATTTGACCAGTCTGTATAGTTGTCACCATAGTTCCAAACAGTGCCCATGTCCTTGATCTTGATACTAAGGCCATATGAGCTAAATTCTTTTTTGTCATAGGTTAATAAAAGAGAATCTGTCTCTACCACAAGCTCATCGTCAGAGTCCGTCACAATATCGCAAGAAAAGCCATCGCCTATACCTTTTCTATTAATTACAGCAAAGCTCTTCCTGTCTTCAAAGCAGCCTTCACTACTATATTCAAGCCTTATCAGCCTGTCTGTCAGCACGGATATTCTGTATTTATCTCCTTTTATCACTTGTGTATTACTGCTAGTTTCATTCATGTCATGTATCTCCGATTATCATTCATCTTGATCAAATATGAACTCTTCGCCGGAACTATAATTTCTAGCATTCCGTCATCTGTCATTTTGCCGGTAAAAGAGCTGCCTAGTTCATCCACGCAATTATCCGGCTCTATAGCTCCAACATATCCCACCGGAATCCGAACTTTTCTTTCTTCATCTTCCATGGAAACGATTCCGATATATATATTATCATCCAAAAACCTGGAAACTGCCAGTACTCTTCCTTCAGATAATAAAACTTTTCTTCCTCCCTCAGAAAAGGCAGGTTCATTACTGCGAAGCCAGTTAAGCTTTTGATAGGTTAAAAACTTCTTTCCCTTCCTGCGCTCAGCTTCTTCCTCCCAGGGCATCTTATATCTGAAACCTGAGTCGTGCTCTATGTAGCCGTCAATTTCAAGTTCGTCTCCATAATAGATACATGGAATTCCTGTCCAAAGATATTGCATTATGACAATGCTCTGCCACTTAGCTTCGTCAATTTCCGGATTATTGTGAGCTCTTGAAACATCATGTGAATCGAACAGATTCATGTTGCAATCTGCAATTGCCTGTGGGAGTTTTGTGTAAAACTCATCAGTTCGTTTTACCACATCCTGCGCAGTCATCTTATACTTAATCTTTTTAAAGTCCTCAACTCTTTCCAGGAAAAGATCTGAAAGCCCCGCAAACTGCCTGACTATCCTTCCAAAACCAAAATAGTTCATAGGAGCATTCCACAAATCTCCTTTCAGATAATCTGTGCAGTCTCCCCAGTGCTCTCCGATTATCATGGCATCTTTTTTCTCTTCTTTTATTACCTGGCACAGCTCTTTCCACAGCTCATCCGCCAGCTGGACATCGTCATTTCTTCCCCATACGTCAGCCACATCAAAGCGCCAACCGTCGATGTCATAAGGAGGACGAAGCCACTTTCTGATGACTGAATCATCGTTTCTATATATGATGTCCCTTACTTCTTCCTTGCGATAATCCAAAACAGGAAGGCCCTTGTAGCCTGCCCAGCCCTTAAGCGTACCGTCTTCATCTTTTACATATAAATCTTTTCTATTCTTGGCCCAGCTATATTCCAGTCCGGTATGATTTATGGAAATATCAAGAATCAGCTTAAGACCATTTTCATGAAGTGCCTTGCTAAGAGCTTCCAACGCCTCATCCCCGCCAAGGGATTCATCCACGTGGAAATAATCTGAGCAGTCATACTTATGCTCACTTGGTGCCCTGAAAATGGGGTTAAGATAAACCGCAGTAACTCCCAGCTCTTTTAAATAGGGGATTTTCTCAATAACGCCATACAAAGAATGATCCTTAAAGCTTGTGGGGAAAATCTGGTAGTAAACAGCGCCCTTTACCCAGTCCGGCTGAATATAATACTGATGGCAGTTTTCCTCGGATTCGTCATATCCCCTGGATAGCAGCACAAAGTTGTGCCCATCATCCGGAATATAAGTCGTAACCCCTGCCTGAGTATAGAAGTAGATCACATCAGCACTGGTTATAACAAAGTAATAGGACAGTCTTGGCTCATTCATCACAGTCTCGGCACTGTAGTAAGAAAGTCCCGCAAAAGACCTGTCTTTTTCCATTTCAATGTACTGTTCAGCGCCATTCACGATACGCCTTATAAATACCTTCTCTATGGGGGCATCCTCCAAAACTCTCATGGAGATTTTCACTTTTTCCCCCATGGCAGGGTTTGTACTACTCACAAAGCCTCTTGTTCCATCACTATATATGCTATCAAGCCAAGTCAATTTTCTGTCCTCACTTCCTCTTACTTACAATTTCAAGATCTAAATTGGTAATATTTATCATCCCTTCACGGAACCTGAAAGTCCCTCAACATAGAATCTCTGCAGCCACACGAACAGCACTACAATAGGTACTGCAACAATAACTGCTCCCGCAGCGAACTGAGTGTAATAGGTATCAATTCTCTTAAAGTCTGTGAGCCAGTAAAGACCTACTGCTACAGTATAAGAGCTCTGCTTATCTCCAAAGAGCATACTCGGGAAGATATAGTCTGACCACGCCCCAAGAAAGCTTCCAAGTACAGTATAAACGATTATTGACTTTGAAAGTGGCAAAGTTACATTTAAAAATATCTGAAATCTCGATGCTCCATCAATAATAGCAGCCTCGTCAATTGCCTTTGGAATAGTGTCAAAAAAGCCTTTGCTGACATGATAGCCCATTGCCGCGCCTGCAGCACCTACAACAATAAGCGCCATCAATGACTGGTTGAGTCCTATTCCCTTAAGGATGTTATAAACTGCGATAAGTGACATAAAGCCCGGGAACATTCCAATGATCATAAGGATATTCATAAAGGCCTTACGTCCCGCAAATCTGGTTCTGCTAAGGACATAGGAAGTCATCAGCACGATCAGAGTGTTGATAACGCAGCTGCAAAGAGCAACTATAAGAGTGTTGCACCACCATCTTGCAAAGGGAAGCACACTGTTATTGGTAAAAAGATTTATGAAATTATCAAAGGTAAATCCCTTAGGAATAAAATATCCAACATAGTAGCCTTGTTCTGCTCTGAAGGCTGTCAGTACAATCCACAAAATCGGGAAAAGCCATATCACTCCAAGGACTGAAAGTGCAATATATCCAACATTTGTCTTGGTAACAGACATTACCAGGACCAGTGCCACGAATGATGCAATGAATAATATCCAATAGCCAAAAGACAAATCCTTATTAAGGAAGTTTCCTGCAATACCTGAAGTTCTCATTATTGCTCTTGTTGAGAACATAAGAAGGCCGGAGAAAACAAGGGCTAAAGTCTGGAAACACTGCCAAACTCTCATTATCTTTTCATTGGTCTTAAAGACTGATACCAGCGCAAAAACTACTGCAATTATTGTAAGCACTACCGATCCGAATACGAAGACATATACCCATGGGAAACTGTCTCCATTTGACTTTGCAATGTTGGTATAGCCTTTGATCAGCTCAGCTATAACGCCAACTACCGATTTGTTTGTAGCTACGCCTTTTTCTCCCCCAAGCCGTACATAGGGCAGGAAAAGAGCTATAAAAGCCAGTAGCGATGCAATCACTGCCTGTAAATGATTCTTTAAATTTAGTCCTATTACTGTTTTACGAAAGTTTCCCATTATTGGAATCCCTCCTCATTTTTCATTGCATTAGATCTTGAGAATGAGATCAGTGTAAAGGTTGCAGAAATAACGAATATGATAATGCCGATAGTTGCGGCAAGGTTGTAGTCGTTACTGTCCTTAGTCAGCTTGTACAGCCAGGTTACCAGAAGATCTGTCTTTCCGGCGCCCTTGAAGTAATCAAGGGTAAGTGGCTGACCTGCTGTCAGAAAGTAAATAACATTAAAGTTATTGAAGTTACCGATCAGGTTAGAAATCAGGTAAGGTGTTGTCACAAACCACATGTAAGGGAAAGTGATCTTGAGGAAGGCCAGCACAGGGCCTGCTCCGTCAATCTTGGCACTCTCATAGAGTTCAGCCGGAATATTCATGAGGATTCCCGATACCATCAGCATGGTTACAGGTACACCAATCCAGAAGTTAACAACAATTACCGATACTCTCGCCCAGGTCACGTTTGAGAGAAATGGCAGTGCAGATGCTGTAAAGCCCCACTGCTGAAGGAGTACGTTTATGATTCCTCTTTCTCCCAGCATTGTTGCAACAACGCGAAGTGAGATAAAAGCAGGAATAGCCATTGTTATAACAAAAAACGTTCTCCAGAATTTTTTATATTTAATTCCTTTGGAATTTATGATCATAGCCAGTATCATCCCGCCAAAGTAGCAGGAAAATGTTGCCGCAAAGCCCCAGATAAGTGTCCATCCCAGCACAGGCCAGAAGGTGGCTGATAGTCTGTCGCCTGTCGATAACAGGGTAAAAAAGTTTTTGATGCCAACCCAGGTAAATAGATTTCCAGGTGGCTGGTGATCCTGATCATAGTTGGTAAATGCCATGAGGATCATGTAAATAAGTGGCATTACTGTGAATATTGAAAGTCCCAGAACAGGCACTGATAAAAAGAGAAAGTGCACGTTCTCATTTGCAAGGCTCTTCACATCCTCTATGAATGTGTTAGGTCTTTTACCAAGTGCTCTCATTTGTCTTGCCTTTTCACCTGAATAAATTGAAAAGAGCCATAAAGCTATGAAAAATCCTGTGATTACCAAGGTCACAACTCCGGCAAGAAGGATAAGCATGGAGTTATCGCCCTTTGATACTTCATAGATTCCAAGAGCTTCGTTATAAGTCATCCCCTGGGTATTCTCTCCAAGGGTTCTCATCATGTGAAGGTTATGTCTTCCTGTCATGACCATAAAAGCGATATAAACCGCCTCAAGCGCCATGAAAACAAGTCCCTTAAGCACCTGGCCATTTTTAATATTTGAAAGTCCCAATACCACATAAGAAAGTTTGGAAAAAATATCGCCCTTGGTAAATGTCGTTATTAAATTCCTGTTAGTGTTAACTGCCTTCATTGTTCTTCCTCGTACATACTTCAAAATACTTGTAACTTCTTATGAATGGAAAAGGACCGCCACCGCGGCCCCCTTCCGCAAAAAACTATTTTTCTGATATTACTCAGTAAGTGTGCTTGTGATGCTGTCCACAAGTGCATCCAGCTGGCTCTGGAGATTTGTCTCTGAAACCTCTCCGTTATATACGCTTGTTCCAAAAGCCTTCATAGGATCCCAGTAGTCGCCCATCTTAGGAATACTTGGCTGGTTTGTTGCGTTTGCAGCCTGATCATTAAGTGCGCTGGCTACGATGTCACTTGCAATCTCAGCACTCTCTGAAAGTGACTTAAGAACCGGAACATCGCCCTGCTCTTTATATCTTGTAAGGCAGCTCTCAGGACTTGCCATATAAACTGCAAGCTGCTGAGCGCAAAGAGGATACTGTGTGTTTGACTTAACTGTGATTGTCTTGAAATCAACAAAGTTTGAAAGCTGTACGTCTTTTCCGCCGATATTAGCAACAGGAAGTGCTACAGCTGCAACCTTATCTCCGAGTGCTTCTCTGAATTCAGGTGCACTCCATGCTCCGCTTGTTACTGCTCCCAGTTTCCCCTCTTTGAAAGCATTACCGCCGACACCATCTGCGTCCTCAAGATACTTAGGATTTGCTGCAAGCTCGATCATGTACTGACCTGCTGCATATCCGTTTGCGTCATTGAAAGTACAATCCTTCTCATCTTTACCATCTGCTCCGAAGAGTGTGCATCCATTACCAAGGAAGAACACTTCTGAGTACCAGGAGTTTGTAAGCTGTGTGCTGAAGTTCCACATTTCATCTCCAAGGTCCTTAGCAAGCATGGTATCAAGACTCTTTACCTCGTCCTCTGTGAAAAGATCTGTGTTATAATACATGAAAAATGTGTTAGGTGAGAATGGAACCGCGTATGTAAGTCCGTCAATTGTCACTGCATTTATAGCACTCTCAGGAAGGTCTGCTGTAAGGGTATCAAAGTCCTTGGTGATAGGAAGAAGAAGTCCCTTTCCTGCAAGATCTCCAACACCGCCTGATGGTGTATAGAAAATATCTGCTGCTGTGTCAGCATCTGTCTCCAGGGCCTGAGGTGCCTCATCGATTCCTACAACTGCGATCTCATATGTGATATCGAACTCGTCGTGAGCAGCGTCGAATTTCTTAACCATCTCGTCTGTAATATCAACTTCCTCTTCAGGAACCCAGATCTTAAGCTCAACCTTCTGAGTCTCTGTGGGGGTAGCTGTATCAACAGCTGTAGTTGTTGTAGTATTGTCGTTGTTACCTGCTGCACTTGCAGATCCTGCGTTTTCCCCGCCGCAGCCTGTAAGTACAGATGCGCCCAGAATAGCTGTCATAGCTAAGGCTCCAATTTGTTTCATTTTCATTTTGTAATCCTCCTTTGAACAAATTACGTTAATCGGTTTACCAAGACTATAATCACTTCAGGTTAACCGGTCAACCAGTTTAAATCATTTTCCATTTTTTCAATAAATAGTAGGATTATACTTGTTAAATTGCACAAAATCTTTGTAATTAATTGATAGTTGACATGGTAAACTGATAACCAACGTTTCATTGTTAGGATCAGTTTTCTATTACATAAAAAATGCCCCACAGGATATAATCCCGCGAGGCATCAATGCTTCTCTAGAGCTCTATTTTTCTGTATTCTTACTCAAGCAGATTCTTTACCGATTGTCTCTCCATTACTCTGATTGGCTGTCTCTCATCCACTACCAGATTACTCTTTTCCTCAATCATCTTGAACAGATATTCACTGGCCTTTCTGGCCTTCCATTCAAAATCCTGGGCCACAGAAGTAAGCTTGGGCGACATGAATTCACAGTCCGGAAGGTTATCAAAGCCTACTACCGACATGTCATAGGGGACACGAAGTCCGCACTGCTTAAGTCCTTCAATCACGCCGAAGGCTACAATATCAGACATGCAGGCGACAGCCGTATAATCTCCGCCGCCAAAGGCAATATCCTGTCCCACCTGAACAGCACTTGAATAGGTGGACTCGGTGTAGTAGATATTACCCTTTTTAAAGGGAACACCGGCTTCCTTGCAGGCATCCGAAAATCCCTTGTAGCGCTCCTTGATAACTCCCTCTGATGTTATGTCCGGAGTTACCAGTGCCAGCTTGTTGTGGCCTTTACTGATGAGGTACCTTGCTGAAAGATAGCCTCCTCTATAGTCTTCAATACCGATGTTTACTATCTCTTCACCCGGAGCGTAGGTATCAAGGAATACTATCGGCATATCTATCTGGCTCTTTATTTCCGGAACCTCATCCTTGTATATTCCTAGGAAAAAAGCTCCATCCACGTTCCAGGATGATAGAAGCGGCACAATTTCCCTTGGATCACCAACGCACCTTAGCATCAGGTAATAGTCATTTCCCCTGATATACCTCTCCAGTGCTGCGATAATATGGGCATTGTACGGATTTGTAAAGAAGGTCTCATCCTTGCCAAGATAAGGGACCACAACTCCTATTAGTCTGCTTTCTTTTTTCACAAGGGATCTTGCCATAACATTTGGCTTGTATCCGGTTTCTTTTATAATGCTATCAATCTTAGCCTTGGTCTCATCAGAAACCTTGGAAAGCTTGCCATTAAGCACATTTGATACGGTTGCTGTACTAACTCCCGCCCTCTTTGCGATTTCTCTGATATTCACGTCTGTTACTCCCTTTGGTAAAACGGTTAACTTAGGTTTTACTATACATATACATAATGAAACATGTCAAGCCGGAAAAAAATTTTAATGTTTTTCGTTAAATTGTTATTGACAAACGTAATTCATGGAGTTATTATTCATTTAACGATAAACATTAAATTTTTAATGTTAATTGAATCCGCGGAACTTATCAAACAAATGGTCATCCTTTCAATTCAGGAAGAACCTGACTAACTATTAATTAAAAGAATAATCACAAGGATACAGGAGGAAACGAACATGAAATCATCAAAACTTAGAGACTTTACAGCAGGCTTTGCAAAATTTATGGAAGTATTTATGTGGATTGGTGATGCACTGTTAGTAATAGTCATGATTACAGCAATTATCATGAAAGACGCATTATTGGAAATGTATTCTACAGACGCTGCCAAACTTAGCCTTCGCACAACAGTGATTAACGCAGAATCAATCACAGAAGCAAACCTTATGCCACTCATCATAGTGGGTGGAATTGTAGCATTAGCACTTATTTCCCTGACAGCAATCATGTTCAGAAATGTTAACCTGATCTTCAAGACCACCAACCAGGAATCACCTTTTGCTGAAATCAACATTAAGCGTATCAAGAACATTGGTTACATAGCTATCAGTCTTCCTATTATCAAGCTTTTCTCCAACATCATTATCGGCTTTATAGCACGTGATGTCACAATAGGTGTAGAGCTTAGTGAAGTACTCTTTGGCCTTATCATCCTCTGTCTGTCACAGTACTTTGCATATGGTGCTTCTCTTGAAAAAGACGTAAACGGATTACTGTAAGGAGGCGTATATATGGGTAAAATTTTTCTTGAACTTGACGTGATGATGGCCAAACGCCACATGTCACTTAATGACCTTGCAGACAACGTTGGCATCTCCAATGTTAATCTGTCCAAGATCAAAAATAACAAAGTTAATGCTATCAGATTTTCTACACTTGCTGGAATTTGCAATGCTCTGGAATGCGAACCGGGAGACATACTTAAATATGATCCTAATGCGGAATCGGAAGATTTTGAAACAGAATGATTCAAATTCAAACAGAAATAATAATCAAAAACGCTCTGTACCATTCGGTGCAGAGCGTTTTTTAGGAGTATGAAAAACTTGGAGTATTATTTCTAATCACACTATATATGGTATCATGAAAAACATTCTCAGAATCTAAAAAAAGTATAAAAATAATAAAGAATCGAAAAACATAAAATCCACCGGTACGCACTATACCGGTGGATCTCTTTTTTACTGATTCTTTACAGTTTTAAGGAAAGCTCCAATAATCAGCACAATTGCCGCTATGATAAATGCTGCAATCGCTACTGCTGTCACATAGAATACCTGCCATCCGACTGTATTAACAGAGTCATAGGAAAACAGACCTGCTATAAGCAATATCCTCTCTCCAAGAATCTGACCAAAGGCTGCAGTGAATACTGCGATGCCACCCAAAACAGAAAGGGTTCCAAGATAATCATGATTGCCAAAGCGGCTTGGGAAAACAATTCCCAGAATAGCAAGGCATATTCCAAAGACACCAAGTACTGCAATTGTTCCCATATTTCCAAGTCTATAGGTTATTGTCATATTGCTACAGATAAGAGCTGCCACTATTCCAACTACTCCCAACACTGCTGCCAAGCAATTTAAATATGCACCCACAGATAGTTTTTTATTTTTTTCTGCCATCACTTATGCCTCCTTTTTGTTTCTCTTAGAAAGAATGTACAGAACTGCAAACAATACTGTAAGCGCTGCAGTACATCCAATTGCTGCATAATAAGCTGTTCTCCACCATGTGTTAAGCTTAACCACGTGCGTAGTTGCATTGTATCTGTTCATAAGATTACTTGAGGCAATCGCGTAGAGAACATTGTGAGCAGATTCTCTTACTGCCTGCTGGGCATTAGCATCTCCTGCAAAGACTGTTGCACTTATTGCAGAACCATCTGCCTGGTTGGCAAATCTAGGGCTGTCCAAAGTTGTGTCTGTGTAGAATCCTGACATTCCTCTTGTATCATAACAGGTTGCTCCTGATGTAAGAACAGCACCGTAGAGATCAAAATCATCATAGATATCTGTTACAGCATATCCCTTAAAGCCCCATTCCTTCTTGAGGATTTCAGTCATAAGACCGGTACTTACAGTACACTCAACAGGTCCGATCTTGGAGAATGAGATCATGAGACCTCTCATTCCTGCATCTTCATCTTCTGTATCATACTTAGTTGCTTCGAAAGCAATCTGATAAGCTCTAAGTTCTACTTCTCTTGCACGCTGCTCTGTCATAAACGGAGCAACACCTGCCCTGTTTGTTTCCTGATCGTTAAATGCATAATGCTTTGGTGCTGCAATAAGACCATATTCAAGAGCTCCTATAGCAAACTCCATAGCAGTGTAACCTGAAAGGATAGGATCCTCTGAATAATACTCACCATTACGTCCGTTGTACGCATGACGATGTGTGTTAAGTCCAGGTCCCCAAAGAATCGGAATACCTGTAAAGAGTGACTCGATTCCAATAAACTCACCAAGCTTCTTGGCAAGGTCAGGATTAAATGAAGCTGCTGTAAGTGGGCTGCTTCCAAATACCTCAGGATGCCAGTTACCGTTAGGATCTTCTGAGCTGATATTCCATGGAGCCTCTGTATCCTTGGAAGCATTGAGGTTTACAGCAATACCATTACCTGCATTTTCTGTCATATAAGTCTCAACTGTTCCGATTGAATCGGCACCAGGAATGCTTGGGCCACCAAATGTTGCAAGGTACTGTGCTTCCTCGAGAGTCATCTCTGAGAGAAGCTCTTCCCACTTCTCATCCTCAAAGTCAAGGCCAGCCATCTCATAGAACATAAGATCACCATCTTTGCCCCATACAATATCAGATGTATTGTCCTCAGTAGCAACTGTATAGTACTTACCATTGAGATAATCAATCATCTCCTGGCTTGTAAGAGTCATATCTGAATAAGTCTTAGGATATGTTCCGTTCCAATCTGCTCGGCTAAGGTAAGTAACCTCGCCATCCTGGAAGTAGTTCCAGTCTGCATAGTCAAGCTGGTTAGAAATCTTTGTACCAGTCTTGCTATAAGCAAATGCTGTCTTTGAAAGTGTATCCTCTGTTATTTCAGTGCTATAAGCATAGTCTGCATTAGCCTCACCAACAAGGCTCTCTGCTGCTACACCCTGCATAGCCATGATATTGTTAAGTGCATCATGAGCACCATTACCAAATGCAAAGTAATATGTTCCAGGATCTACGATATATGTTCCGAAAGTTCCATCTCCATTGTCAAAAGAGCTGTCATAAGTTGCAATGTACTGAAGATCAACATCTACAGATACAACCTCTGACTCTCCCGGCTGAAGAAGACCTGTTTTGCCGTAGTTGAGAAGGACAATGGCACTCTTCTCTATTCCGCCCTGCTCATAAGGAGCCTGTCCGTAAATCTGAACGCTCTTTTTACCTGCTACATTTCCTGTGTTTGTAACTTTTACATTAAAAGTTGCTGTAGCGGTAGTTACATCCTTATTCTTGGATACATTGAATACAGGTTCTCCCTCATATTCCATATCAAAAGTAGTATAAGATAAGCCATAGCCAAAGCCATAAGCTACTTCTGCATCATAATCCCAACCGGATTTAGAAGCATATGTTCCTGCAGTTCCTGTTGCATTTCCCTGTCCAAGAACTGCGTCATAGTATCTTGTCTCATAGTAACGATATCCAACATAGATTCCCTCAGCCTCTATGATGTAGTTGCTGGAGTTCTCTCTTGTAATGACATCTGCTGCATTTGCATATGAGAAATTACCCATATTCTGCATTGCAGGTGCTGACATATTGTATGTAGGGAAGATATCTGCAAGTCCGCCTGAAGGAGAAACTTTTCCGCAAAGAATATCTGCTACTCCAAGAAGGCCATAACTTCCAGGTGCACCAATCCAGAGAATTGCATCGATTTCAGGATCATCCTTGAGCTCGCCGATTTCTACCGCAGATGCGCTGTTAACAAGAATGATAACCTTGTCACTACACTCTTTTGCAAGAGCGATAGCATCCTTCTCATTAGTTGTAAGTGCAAGAGGCTCTGATGCTCCAAGACCTGAAACAATTCCGCCGGGAAGATAATCTTCACTCTCTGCACTTGGTCTTCCGATAACTACGATAGAAGCATCACCGTACTTAGCAAAGCTGTCCTTGAAGTTTGCATTTACGCCTTCAATCTCTTTAACTGATGGTTCTCCCGGATCGTATTCTTCAGCAGGACCGGCATTCTCTGTGTGAAGGTATGTCTCATTGAGCTTGGTATAGATCGAAGTCATTGTAGGATTAACCTTGTAGCCTGCTCCGTCAAACTCAAATTCATCTCCACTCCATTCGCCTGTAGTGTAGCCTCTTTCTACCTGGCCTGTTGCCCAGTTCTGAGAAAGAGATGTTGTAATATGATGTGCAAAATCAGTTACGTTGTTCTGAAGTGCCTCATCAAGATTTATAAATCCACCAAATGCCTTAACACCAAAGCTTGAACCAAGGATAGGCACCTGTGATCTTATTCCGAATAAAGTTACGTTTGCACCTGATGCAAGTGGAAGTACTCCGTTATTCTTGAGAAGTACTGTTCCCTCTGCTGCCTGCTCTCTGTTAAGATCGATAGCAGCCTGAATAAGTGCATGTGAATTACCTGTTCCATCCTCATTTAAGAGTTCTGCAGGTGGTGTAAATTTGTCGTACACTGCATCTTTGTCGTCTGTAACCATCATCTCGCTCTGAGTACCAAGGGCAGTATCAATAGTTGATGAAAATGATTCCAGTGTGTTTCCCACGATTACTGAGATTGACAGTAAGAATGTCATAAGTGCTGCCAATCCTCTGAAAATACCTGTCTTTTTCAATTTCTTTCCTCCTTAATCATTTATAGTTCTCATTGCTTCTTCCATGCTCATTCCGTTTGCAATAGCCTCTTTACGCTTAAGGTTTACTTCCTGAATGCGTCTCATCTTTTCCCCCGAAAGAATGTATCCCTTCATGGCAATCAGTGTTGCAATCCAAGCCACCATTGGGACTATGCAAAAGAGTATGATAACAACTGCGTTCATGCCTGATGAATAAGGCGTCTCGGCAGTTGGAAGATTCTGTATTCCGATAATGCTAACAGCTATTCCTACTACTGTTGCAGAAAGAGATGAAACAAGCTTATCTACCAGTGAAAAAAGAGTTCCCATTATTCCAGGTATATACTTGCCTGATCTGTAAGTCTCGTAATCCGAGCAATCTGCAACCATTGGAATTGGCATATCCGCTGTTGAATAGTAAGCACCATAACCAATACCAAACAGTAAAATAAACAAAACAGTATAAAGATTTATTGATACGCTTCCATCTGAAAGGAATGAAAGATTCCTTGATGGAACACCTTCTTTCCACATGAGAAGAAGAACTAAAACTCCCACATAACACACAAGCGCCACAGACACATATCTAAGAAGTGATGCTTTCTGGCCCTTCTTTTGACTGGTTCTGACTGTCAGAAGGAAGAACGGCACTGAGAAGACATATCCGATGATCATCATTGGAAGATAGAGACCATCGTAGTTGCCCATCATGCAGCCGTAGAGCATACATAAAACTGTAGTGTTGGTTGCTATTGAAAGAGCAAGCTTACATCCGGCTCCTGCTATCATAAGTCTCTTCATAGGATCGTTCTTTTTAATGATCTCTATATACTCAGAGATTCTGACTTTCTCCTGCTTGTCTCCGCCGATTCCAAAATACTTGGGCTGATCTTTTTCCCAGATACCGATGATTGCCAAAATTGTCAGTACAATCGACACTGTAATTCCAATTGGTGTGAGAACCTTGTAGAAATCAGCGCTTGAATAATCCGCAACGTTGGCTCTTATGATCGGTGCAAGAAACTGCATAACTCCCATTCCCGCAAGAGATCCCACTGTGTTAAAGATTGTAAACAGAGGCCTCTGTGAAGGGTCAGAAGTCAAAACTGTCTGACCAGCTCTTGTGCAGGAAGTCTGGAATGTATAACCTATTACCCAGATTGCATATAGTCCTACAAATGCCGCATATCTAAAGGCCATCATGCTCTCAGGAATACCCGGCGTTATCATGTACATAGTAATGATGCTGAGCGCCATAATGATATTTCCTATGACCATGAATGGTCGGAACTTACCAAATTTACCATTTGTCCTGTCCATCAGTGCTCCAATGATCGGGTCTGTAAAGGCATCAAATACCCTCATACCCGTAACCATTACTGATGCAAACAAGATTCCGAGGCTCAGAACGTTAGAGCCAAATGTTGCTATGTAGGAAAGTACCAACACGTAATAAACGTTGGTAGCTCCATTATTCAGAGGAAAAAGAACCAGCTGATAGAGCTTGGCCTTATTACCCCTTTCCTGTACTACAGTATTTTCCATATCCACACTCCTATTTTTCCCTTATAAATCCCGTATCAGGTCCAGTTAGCACCTTTATCTCCAAGGTCTTTAAGACTATACTCAGGATTTGGAGTAGCCACCCTTGTAAACTTCGCAGAATCCTTGAACGCTCCGCTTACAGCGACTATCTCGTGCTCCTTACCGTTTTCGCCAAGAGAAACACTAAACTCAAATACATGCTGTCCATGCTTGGTTTCAAGTTTCTGTCCATCTACAAAAAGAGTTATCTCATTCTGGTTGGAATAGACCTTAACCTTGATGTTCTCTTTAGTTCTCTGTGCAAATCTCTTAGAAGCAATATGTACAAAAGGGTCATCGCTCCACCAGGCTTTATAGAGGTAGAAGCTGTCCTTTTTAGTCTTTCTGTCAAAGGTCACAAGCCCCTTATGATTCATTCCGGGCTCACCTCCTTGATTTCGCGCATCTGCCGCAAAATCAAACATATTCCACACATGAGTTGCCCACATAAACGGGTTTCTGTCAAAGCATCTGAGCATATATTCGTGATAAATTGCCTGATATTCCTCTGTATGATCGCCTCTTTTAGGTTTCTCAGAATGAAGGTTAGGCATACCCTCACATCCATATTCTGAATAACCCAGACATCTGTTGGGATATACCAAATGGAAAAATCTCATCCAGATATCATTTAAAAAGAGTCCCGGAACATACCAGCCAAGATACAGATTCCAGCTGACAGTATCTGTAATGTGAGCTACCTTGTTAAAAGGTCCGCACACTGCGTAACAGGCAAGAGTTGTAAATCTTGTATCATCCATTTCATGGCACAGATCATTAAGTATCCTGTGGTTCTCCATCATGTCTTTTTTATCTCTGGTAGAGATTGTGATCTCATTGGAAATTCCCCAGCAGACAATAGATGGATGGTTGTAGTTCTGAATGATCAGTTCCTTCATCTGACTGATAGTGTTGTCACGTCCATCAGGCATATGCTCAGAGATATATGGAATCTCAGCCCAGACTATCATTCCTCTCTCATCGCACAGATCGTAGAAAAACTGGCTGTGCTGGTAGTGAGCAAGTCTGATCGTGTTAGCCCCCATCTCGCATATAAGGTCCATATCTTCTTTGTGCATATCTTTTGTGATGGCATTTCCAAGACCTTTCCTGTCCTGGTGTCTTGAAACGCCATGAAGAGCATAGCTCTTTCCGTTAAGGTAAAAACCCGTCTTGGGATGATAATGGAAATCTCTTACTCCAAACCTTGTAACTATCTCATCTGCAGCTTCGCCATTAATGACAAGAGTTGCCTTAAGAGAATACAAATATGGGTTCTTAACACCTTCCCAAAGATGAACATCATCGATCAAAAAGCTATGTTCCAGACAAAAGACATCACTATTGCTGTTATCAGTAGTCTCAAGTTTATTTGTCTTTTGATCAATTTCTGAATGATAAATAACATTTCCTTCTGCATCAGATATTTCAAGTCTGACACAGCAGTCTATGGTATTAACAAAAAGCTTTACGTTACCTTCAGCTTTTTGATAGCCTTCCACAGGCTTTGCCTTGACCTGAACTCCGTTTCCGCCATAATAATCCAGGTCAAAGTGGTTCTTATTTACGACAATCAGATTAACGTCTCTGTAAATGCCGCCATAAAATGTGAAATCTGCCTTTTGTGGATAAACCCTTGTATTAGGCCTGTTATCCACATTCACCTTAAGAATATTTCCCACATCCTTAAGATAATTTGTGATATCCGTTCTAAAGGTTGAATATCCTCCCTCATGACGGATCATCTTTTCTCCATTGAGGTAAACTGTGCTTTCGGAATTAACTCCGTCAAACTGTATATAAACGCGCTCTTTGTCTTTATCAAAGTCAGGAGCGTCAAAAGTCTTTTCATATGTGGCCAGGGCTCTTAAATAATCATTTCCGCCATCCTGACCATCTATCGCATTCCAGGTATGGGGAACGTCAACTCTCTCGTCATATTTGCCCGTTATCTGAAAATGCCAATCCTTATTAAGGGAAAAAAATCTTCGCATGAAATATCTCCTTATCATTTTCTGCAGTTTCCCATCAGTTATTACATCGTAACAATTTCACAACAGTTCATTCAACCAAGGTGGAATAATCGACACTTTTCACAACATAATTTACATGTGTGCAATTTAATATTTGGATAAAAGAAAAAAGATGCACAAAACATGCATCTTTTCTCAAAATTCTGATATAAACTAAAGTACAGTACTATGCCAGAGGCAATATAATATTCAGATGGAATACATCTCCTTCCACCTGAGTTTTGAAGGCACCTCCAAATTTATCAACCATTACTTTGATACTCTTAAGTCCGAATCCATGGCCATTTTCCATGTCTTTCCTGACAGGAAGTTCATCCTCAAAGGTGATATCCCCTTCAAAATAGTTCCAGATATGAATGATGACAGAATCACCAAACTGTTTGAGACTGACATCAACAAGTCTTTTATCCTCATCAGAAACACTTGAAGCTCCTGCCCTTGCATTATCTATGGCATTACCGAACAAAAAATAAAGTGACATACTGTCGAATTTATCAAGCTTGTCCGTGAAGCTCACGCAGTTAAATCTGACTCCCTGCTGCCTACAAAGAGCTCCCATATTGCGAAGGAGCACATCTATCACATCATTTCCCGTCTTAACTATTGGAGCAAAGCCTTCTATAGATTCTCTTATAGGCGTCAGATCAGGAATATCGAGTTTTTCTTTATCTGCAAGCTTCTCGATGCGATTTAGCATGTGCTTAAGATCATGCATCTGGATATTATTGAACTCAACAAGCTCTTTCCACTGTTCATACTGTTTTTCGGAAGCTGATAACAAACCTTTTATCACCAGTGATTCCGCTTTTTCCTGCTGCCACTTATGCAGATAAAACTGTATAGAAAGGGCAAAACTACAGCAGATGATCGCATATATGCTACTGGCTATAACAAGCTTGGGACTGATGTCCCAGGTATCGGCAACCAGCCTGTTTACTCCAATGCATATGAGTATCACGATGACCGACAGGATATTTAACCTGATACTTCCCTTATCCGGAACCTGAGTCCTTGCAACAAGCATATATACAATGACATATACAATTGCCATGATCATGACTTCCGTCAGTATTCTATAGATAATGCTTATTTGGATCAGGGCATTCACAGGCGGGATTAGGTTAAAGATTGTCATCAGTTTGTATGCTATGTGTTGCGTAGCAACCCCTGCAATAGAGGAAGATGCGATTGAAAAGGCGTTTCCTTTATAGCAGATCAGCATGACTGCTATTGTCAGTGCTATTATGAAAAAGAAAAACATAAATCTGTATATTGCTATTGTTGCCACAGGATAACTGATCCTTGAAACTATGATTCCTGAAATCACTGTAGCAATAGGAATTCTTACCCAAAAGAGTTTTCTCTTTTCATAAGCATGCAAAAATAGAAGTTCCGCAATCAGAACTTCTATCATATATCCTATTGATTCATATTGGCTTATTGCTTCTGCATCAAACATGATCTGACCTCCGCATCACAGGCTCATCCGAGGTAGGTATTAAGCTGTTCCATAAATGCTTTCTTTTTGGATCTTCCTATCTTGATCCTATCGCCTCCAACATCTATTTCATCGCCATAAAGACCCTTTATATATGAGAGATTTACAAGTGCAGAGGCGCTGCACCTGGCAAAATTATTACCTGATAGCTCGTTTTCTCTTTCTCCAAGTCCTCCATAAGAAGTTATGACTTCACTTATAGTGTGGAACATCAGATCATGTCCCATAACTTCTATGTACATAATGTCACTCGATGAAACTATCCTTGTTCCATTCCTATCCTTGATCCTGACAGGAATACCACCCCTCTGAGACAATACTCTGACAGCTTTATCAAGTTTAACGCTAAGATCATTGTAATTAATGGGCTTAAGGCAGTAATCAAGGGCATCTACACTATAGCCTTCAGGAGCATATTGTGGCATGTTGGTAACAAAGATAAGTAAAACAGTAGGGTCCACAGCGCGGAGCTTTCTGGCAGCTTCCATACCATTCAGAAAGCCGTCTCCAAGCTCTACATCCATGAACACAACGTCACAGGCCTTCTTGTAATCATCAAGAAAGCTCTCTGCTTTACCATATGTCTTTATGGAAAAAGAAATCTCTTTTTCCAGGCCATATTTACCAAGACACTGTGAAAGAAACTCGGAATAATCCTTGTCATCCTCAACAATTGCCACTCTGTACTGCTTCATAAACGCTCCATATGCTCGTATGACTTCCATAAGTGCTTGCCTATTTCGTAAGAATATAAACAAATCCAAACACTCTCGCAGATTCTATCACATAGGATCCACTAAAGGTTACAGGAATTGTAGTTACTTTTTCTCCCCTGACCTCTCTGCTTTCTATATTACGTGTTACAACATCCTTAGGTATATTATACACTACAGAATACTCTTCATCTCTTCCCGTATAGTGAAGTCTTCCGTTTAATATTTCATCCTCTCCGATGTGGATCTGGATTGGCTTGCCGTTATCTTCTCTGAGGTAGTGTACCTCAAGTTCAAGATCCTGACCTTCTACAGCCTTCATATGATAGGTAAATCTTCCTCCGGAAGTAGCTGCTCTGCTGGTTCCATTATTGGTGCTGCCAACTGAACCCTTATCCTCCATGGCATGAAGTTCATCATTTTCATACTGGCCATAGCCCGGCTGAACTGTATCAAGTATCCTCTCTCTTCTGGCATTTTCCTGATCACGCTTCTCTACTTCATCAGTTACACCCTGATCCTTGTCAAAAAGATACCAGTAAATACCATAGCGCTGTCTGGTCTTGAGATAGTGAGGGCCAAAGGTGAGTTCTCTGTCTGTTCCTGTAAGAGTGAAACAAAGCTCATCGCCTTTTCTGATCAGGTGCTTATCAATATCTGCAATATAATCAGAAACACTACCATCCTGAACTGTAAGGTACTCTTTTCCTGCAATCTTGTTAGTAGGAATAGTAACGTCAACACCGGTTGTGCCATCTATCATATTCTCGCATCCAAGGTCAGCTGAGAGAAGAACAGGTCCATATTTGAATGCAAAAACATTTTCGCAGTCCGGAAGTCTTTTAACAACAGTGTGCATCTCAAAAGAAATCTCAATCTGATCTCCGTCATTAAAGGTCTCTTCCACTGTGAAATAACCATCGGCTTCTGCCTGATAAGTCTTGTCAGAAGAAAGTGCTTTGCAGGTTGCATTTACAGCCCAGTCAGGGACTCTGAATCTAAGTTTTGTCTTAACGGGCTCCTCAAGATTTATTGTAAAGAGCGCAGTATTTCCCTTTGGAATTAGGCTCTTCTGAGTTAATGTGAGCTTTTTCTTTGAATCACAGACTACTGATGAAATGTACATGTTCACAATCACTGATTCATCATCAAGGAAGTAAATGCTGTCGTTTAGCTTGGTAAAGTTCTCCATGCCTGTTCCTGTGCAGCACCAGAACTTGTCAAAAGGAGTTCCATAAACCTTGTAATAACCAGTAGCCATAGGCTGGAAGTACATTGTCATGCCACTTTCGGGATTCTGTGATGACAGTATTGCATTTATAAAGGTGTTCTCATAGTAATCTGCATACTTTTTATCACCTGTAATTCTGAACAAATCTCTGCTCATCTTGAGCATGTTGTAGGTATTGCAGGTCTCATTGTTACAGTTAGTACGCTCTGCATCAAGGACAAAGTCTTCTCCAAAATGCTCCCACTCACTGTTTCCGCCTGTTGCATAGGTATGGCGCTCAACAACCATATCCCAGAATTTCTGCACATAGGTAAGATACTCCCCGGCGACATCTCCAAGTGTCATATATCTTTGAAGTGCTCCCAAAAACTTTGGAATAGTAGTATTGGCATGACGGTTATTAAGCACATTGGCATCACCTGTTGCCACTTTCTTGAAGAGTTCTTCTTCGTCAAAAGCATGAGCTGCTTCAAGATGCTCCTTTTTACCGCTAAGCTTATACAACTTGTAGAGGGCATCATTCATTCCACCGTATTCTATGCTAAGAACAGTCTTGTGTGTCTCCTCTGACCAGCCAGATGCTCTGTTATAGGTCCAGTCCCCAATGCCTTCTGCAACCTTAAGAGCAGGCTCATAGCCTGTAAATACAAAGGTGCTTACAAGTCCGTCCAGAATCTTGTGCATGGTATACCACGGAACCCATGACTCTGTGATAATGTTTGTTCTGCCATGCTCCACATGGTCAAACTGAAGCTCTACATTATTGCTATCCATTATTATTGCGCCAAAGACAAATCCCTTTTTACCCTGGGAATGCTCCTGACACTCCAAAAGGCCATCAACCAAGGTCTTAATAATATCAAAAAGAGCCTTCTTGTCATCTTCGCTTGTCCCCGGATTAGCATAGCCCTGCACTGCAGCTGTAAGGTAATGGCCCAGTGTATGACCTCCGATCAGCATGTTCTCCCAGCCGGAATAGCGAATTTTCTTGGGTGTTAGCCCCGCATTCTCATAAAAGCCAGCAAGAAGTCTCTCCGGATCAAGGCTCTTAAGATAAGCCACATCCTTATTAAGTGCGTTTGCACAATACTCATCCTCCACACGAACTTTTGTAAGCTCATATTCTTTTAACATTTTTTACTTTCTCCCCAATCAAATACTTTTTTCATTTTTTATTATGATATATAAAATGCCTCATTACAAAACCAAAATGCTCTATAAAGCACACATTTTTGACTTTTGACACCTAAATCATTTAAAGACGGAAAAAGCCCTGCATCAAAAGATGCAGAGCGTATTCCTTATCTATGCACAATATTTATCAAGAGTTTTTCTGATTGCCCCTGGTCCTGCCAGTAATTCCATGTAATAATCTATTACTCTGTCTGACAATCCAACCTTTTCAAGGTCAATTCCAAAGATAGCATCGTCTTTGAGAAGAGGAAGAACAGCTTCTTTAACCTTATCTCTGTCTGTCTCGCCAAGCTTAATATCCTGTACAAAGCTCTGAGCCTTTGCAAGAAGTGGATCAGGACTTGGCTCGAATGTCTCTCCCTTATCATCTACTCCCATGAGGTATCTGAGCCATCCGGCATGTACCATAGGAATGAACTTGAGATTCTGAACATCAAGCTTATCTGATGCTGCGTAAGCCTTGATTGTCTCACCAAATCTGATTGGCAATTTCTGTGATGTATCGCAGGCAATTCTCTGTGGTGTATCAGGCATGAATACGTTAGGTATTCTTACATTAACTACTGTGTCGATGAATTCCTGAGGCTTGATAACACCGGGATCAGTTACTACAGGAAGTCCCTCTGTATAACCAATCTCTTTTACCAGTTTAACAAGGCTTTCATCCTTCATCTCATCTGAAATCTTCTGATATCCGAGAATGCAGCCATATACTGCAAGAGCAGTATGAAGAGGATTGAGGCAGGTGCAAACCTTCATTCTCTCTACCTTATCAACTGTCTCTTTTTCTGTGAAGATAACTCCAACCTTCTCAAGAGCAGGTCTTCCGTTAGGGAACTTATCTTCAATAACAAGATACTCACTCTCCTCTGCGTTTACGAAAGGAGCAACCCATGTCTTCATAGTGGTTACAACCGGGTCAAGCTCTTCTACACCGTCGTTTTTGAGAATCTCATTGACTGAATCATCAGGCCTTGGTGTGATCTTATCGATCATTGACCATGGGAAAGATACCTTGTTTTCATCCTCAACATAAGCAAGGAAACCTGCTTCTGCCTTGCCTGCTTTGGTCCACTCAGTGGCAAAAGCGTGCATTGCAGCATAGAGCTTGTCACCGTTGTGTGAGCAGTTATCTGTGCTGACCATGGCAATCTTCTTCTCACCTGCAACGTATCTTGCATAGAGAAGAGCTGCAACTTTACCAATATAGCTCTGTGGCTTCTCAGGTCCGTTTGCAAAATCTGCTGCCACTGCAGGAATTGTTTCACCTGCAGCATTTACAAGGCTGTAACCTTTTTCTGTAATTGTGAATGTAGCAAGTTTAAGAGAATCCGCTGAGAATATCTCTTTAAGTCTTGAAAACTCCTTGTCGTTGTTTGAATCAAGGATGCAGGACTCAGCAATACTCTCAACTATTGTCTTCTCAACATTTCCGTCTGCCTTGAGTGTTACAAGGATTGAAAGGTTGTCATGAGGTCTGTACATCTTCTCAATGATCTCATAGTCATAACCTTCAACTACTGTAAGTCCCTTCGTAGCATATCCCTCTTCGAGCATTCTCTGAGAGAGGTTAGCCTGAAAGGCTCTGAAAATATTTCCGGCACCAAAGTGTACCCACTCAGGGTTTGCTACAGTTTCTGCTACCATTTTTTCTCTGTCAAAAGAGGGAACAAAATAGCCCTTCTCTTTCCAGGTATTGTCATTTTTAATACTCTCAAAATTAAGTTTCATTTTCAAACTCCCCTCTGATGGCTCTTTTCGATTGCTTCCCAAAGTCCATTGATATATGTAGCACCAAGGGCTCTGTCGTAGAGACCATAGCCCGGCATAGCAACTTCACCCCAGATCATACGGCCGTGGTCAGGGCGGATTGGGCCATCAAAGCCTGTCTCATAGAGAGCCTTAACGATCTCGTACATATCGAAGGTTCCGTCTGATGAAAGGTGTGCAGACTCCTCGAAGTTAGTAGGAGAAATGAATCTAAGGTTTCTTACATGTGCAAAGTGGATTCTTCCTTCAAGAGCTCTGATCATGTGTGGAAGGTCGTTCTCAAGACTTGTTCCGTAAGAGCCTGAGCAGAAGGTAACACCGTTGTGCACGTCATCAACAGCCTTCATGAGCTTAAGGATATTCTTTTCATTGTTGATGATTCTAGGAAGTCCAAATACTGACCAAGCTGGATCATCAGGATGAATAGCCATCTTGATGTCATATTTATTACAAACAGGCATGATTGCCTTAAGGAAATAAACAATGTTCTCAAAGAGCTTATCTTCATCGATGCCCTGATAGAGTTCAAAGAGCTCTTTAACGTGAGCCATTCTCTCAGGCTCCCAACCTGGCATTACTGTGCCGTTTGTGTCTCCTGAAAGTGTCTCAAACATCTTGGCAGGATCAATTGCATCAACTGCTTCCTGTGTATAGGCAAGAACTGTTGAGCCATCAGCCCTTTTTCTGGCAAGCTCTGTTCTGGTCCAGTCAAATACAGGCATGAAGTTGTAGCACACCATGTGGATGTCCTCTTTACCGAGGTTCTCAAGTGTATCAATGTAGTTCTGGATGTGCTCGTCTCTGTCCTTGGTTGCCGCCTTGATCGCATCAGATACGTTAACTGACTCGATACCTGCAATGTGCATATCCTCTGCAGCAACATCTGCCTTCAGAGCCTTGATCTCATTCTGTGTCCAAAGTTCTCCTGCCTGCTTGTTGTAAAGTGTTGTGATAACTCCCTTAACTCCAGGAATCTGTCTAATCTGCCACAGCTTAACTGTGTCGTACTCTTTGCCGTACCAGCGAAGTGTCATTTCCATAAAGCTTAATCTCCCTATCAAATATTGTTGTTAGTGGCAAAAGAAATGCTGCTGTCCACCACTTATTTGGTTTACAACCATACTCTAATACTTACGGAGTAATGAAGGAATTGAGTTTCTTGTTGCATACATTGCAAAAATTGCTATACCCTTTTATCCACAAATAAAGACTGATTAGTCAATAAAACCAACCAGTCTTATTAAAGCTTTGTATCTTTATATCACATACTTAATGAAATACTCCACCATTCCAAAAAATTCTCTCACCGTGTAATGAATTCCCACCGGCATAAGCGTCTTTCCGGGAACGGAGTGAACATTCTTATATCCCACCTTCTGTGCAATTGACATAGCACGAAGCTCATGGAAACCATTTGTCACAATGCCAACTGACGCACGCGTATCACCAATGATTCCCAGACTGTACTTGAGGTTTTGCTCGGTATCACGGGACTTTTCCTCCAGAATAATGCGGCTTTCATCGATGCCGTACTGCTGTGTAAGTTTCCTTCGAACAGCTTCGGCTTCGCTTATGCTCTCATGTCTTCCCTGGCCTCCGGAGGCGATAACTATTGTATTCTCATTTGCTTTCAGATACTGAGCTGCCTTTTCAATCCTTACCTTGAAAGGGTTGGATGGCTCGGTTCCGTTAAGTCCAGCTCCCAGAACGATGATGTAGTCAAGGTTTTCTTTTGGTGTGGCTGTCATAGCCCCAATAATGCGGCCCTCCACAAACACGAAGATCACCAGGCAAATGGTGAAAACTATTCTGTATATCCACTTTAGTACTGTCGGTAGTTTTATCTTTTCCCGGCCATCTATTCTGGCCTTAAGCATCCATACTCTGGCAAAAGAAAATACGGCAATCAGAACCCATAGCCATACCCAGGAAAGCTTAGGCCCTCCGCCATAGGCAAGGCAGGTAAAGAAGTACAGTACTGACCATATTCCGAGGACGAAATAAATGTACAAAAGAACTTTATCAAAAGTAAGTTTCCCAAAACCTGCGTAGCGATGGGCCTTGGCCTTATACTCTTTGTACTCGTCTCCAAAGCGCTCTGTAAGGTATTCTTCCTCCTGTAAAATCTGCAAATGAAGCATTACCACAGCGAAAAGAGTTGCAAGAAGTAGGAAAGGATTAAAGAACATTAAAAGGATTCCTGCATATACGAGGTCAAAGCCCAGGAAAGCAGGGTTCCTTGAGTACTGATATATTCCTTCCGTCACCAGATTTCTTTTTATATCTTTGGCAACTCCGGCTCTCCAGCTATCCTTCATGGTCCGGACAGATATAAAGAAAATCACGTTTCCTACAAGGCAAAGGTAAATACCGAAAATACGCCATATAAGTGACAGGTGAACCCAGTTAAATGCGATGGAAACAAGCTCTACTATCAAAACAAGCCATGTGGCGATTTTCATCACTGACTCTACATAGTAAGTTTTGTCGTGAGTCTTGCTCTTGGCAATCTGATTGGTAACAATGCCTTTTCTTCTCTGAATCAGCACTTTTGCAAAATAGATACCGTAAAAAACTGCAAGCCAAAATAATGCAATAAGTCTGTATGTCATTTTCCCAAATCCTCCAAACAATACTTTATTATAGCCTCAAACGAAAACAGCATACAATTCATTTGTGAATCATATGCTGCTTTCTTAAGGGTTCTATGCTATTCCAAATATTAGGTTGTAACCATTTTACTTTTACTGATTCTCATATCTGCTAACGTAATCAGGTCTGTTGTCCATGAGAATTGCGGCTATAAGGTAAAGAATTGCTCCGCTTCCGCCTGAACATGTAAGGATGATCCAGATAAGTCTTACGATTGTAGGATCAATATCCAAGTACTCTGCGATACCACCACAAACACCAAACACCTTTCTGTCATTGCTTCTGTATAATTTCTTACTCATAACCTTTTCCTCCAAAACACATTCCACAATCTAGATTTCTCTGCCGTCCACATCGATTACTTCGATTCGATCATTGTCAGTGGACTTTCTTGGTAAAAACTTATTTCTGTTTGCCGCTGCGTATAATACGATTGCCAGGATGTCGTCAACAGGTCCGGGAACGAAATCCACTGGCGAAACCACATATACCAAAAGAAGTGCAAACAGCATTCCCTGCATGAATCTGTTCATAGGCATCCTCCTTTTTATTTACACATCACTATTTAATATGTGATCTTATGTAATCAGTATAGGATTGGAAGTCCTTATGTTACATAGCGTTATCGGAGCTTTCCATATGTTTATTTTTCTAATTTGGCGAAATAAAAATTGTAAGCAATCATTTTATAATTATTTTATAACTTGAACAAATTTAGGACATATTCCCTTGCTAGACTGATAAAAAGCGTTAAAAGAAATACCGCTGTCATTACACTACAAAAGCGGCATTAAAACGCAGTTAAGGGATGGTTACTAATATGGGTAGACTTAACGCAGAAATTGCAGAATATGTAGGAAACTTTACAAGGAGATACGGATATCCTCCAACAGTTGAGGAACTGATCAGAACCTTCGGACTTATGACTATCATGTATTCAATGTTCTATGTTCTGAGTCTTTATAAGATCGGAATGATCAGAAATTCAATGTTCTTTGGAACAGGCGGACTGAGACTCCTTCCAGTGAAGGCCGACAACTGAATAAAATACGCAGAATTATTTGTTTTCGTCTGCGTCGTAATTAACTAAAAATCAAAAACAAGAACTTACTTCCTTTCATGTTATTCAGAACAGTCAGTAAGTTCTTGTTTTTTCTTTTCGTTAATTATCTCCTCGTCCGAGAACTGCATAATTCTGCGTACTTTTATCCTTTTTTCATCCTTACAATCGTAAAAAGGTTTGTAATAATCGTCACTGCATCAAATATTGCTCCTGTATAGGATCCGAGAACAAAATGATAAATGCACCATGGGATAAATGTGAGCATTACAAGAATCTTGAACTTAATTGGATCCTTGATGTCCATAAAGATAATGTACACGGTGCAGACTGCTGCCGGAATGATTCCAAGAAGCCCCTGGTCATTTAAAAGAATCGTCATAACAATTGAGGCCGCGATGAAAAATATCTTCCATGGAAGATTAAGTTTTTCTTTATAGCAGATGTAGTTTCTTACACAGGATAAGACATTGCTGACAGCTCCTGTAACGCCGCCCAGAAGGAGCATCGCCACTCCCTGCATGATAAGCTGTACGATCTGCATTATGAGAATTCTTGATTTCTTTTTAACTGCTCCTGTGCTCACCTGAATAAGGGCGGCCAGGAAATCTATTACGTTTGCTGCTATGACCATTTGATATACGGATTTCCTTTCTCTTTTCTGGCATATATTTCTTCAAGCTAGCCCTTAGAGCTGCGGTAGAAGGAATCTCCCATAAAAATATACTCGTCATTTACAGTTACTGCAAGACTTCCTTTTGCATGGCGGCTGGGATATAGATCAACTTCCTGTAGATCTGTAATGTCTCATTCCAAGATGGAATACCCCTGTCATGATACCAAACACCAATACTCCTGAAAGTGGTGTCACAAAAGCTGTCCAGGCCGGCCAGCCATAAAGGGGCTTATCCAGGATCCAGGAAGCCGGAACATGAAGTGTTAGTGCAAAGGGTGCTATAACTGTAAAAAGAGCTCTAAGTGGCAGTGGATAAACATCAATTGGATACTGACAAGCACTTCGTCCGCCATAAGTTATGGCATTAACCAGCTCTACAGACTTAACGCTGAAAATGCTAAAGATTGCCTCAATCATGAAAAGTCCCAAAATAAGAAGGCAGCTCATAGCTATTGATTCCACAAGAACAAGCGCTTTTAGTGGCGTCCAGACAATGTCTGAAAGATTGCTTCCCATGATCAGCGCTGCCACGCCGACTGCAACACATGTAATTCGCCTTGGGTCGGTTCCTGCGCACAAGACCTGAGTCAGAACGCCTCTGGGTCTTACAAGGAAAGTGTCAAGTTTTCCTGTCCTGACCATCATGGGGAAATCACCTGTAATTCCTCTTCCAAACATCTCTGTAAGATAGAAGGATACAGACATCATTCCGAAAAAGAAATAGAGATCTCCGCCGCTCCATCCCTTCAGGTTATTAAATCTGTCCACAATAAGGATGACCGCCAGCATCTCGCCGCCCTCCATTACAAGCTGTGCAATGGTCTGCATAATAAAGGAGCTTGGATACTGAAGGTGGCTTCTAAGAAGCATTCCTATTGATTTAAAATAAAGTCGTAGTGTATTCATAGCTTAGCCTCCCTGCACAACCATGCGTTTCTTGTTGGCATTCCACATAGCTACTCCAAGTGATACCAATACAATTACCCAGAATCCCTGAAGTGCATATACCCTAAGTGCATCTACGGGCAGGTAGTCTCCTGTGTAAAGCCTTATGGGAGCATCCAGAAGCTGCGCATATGGGAAAAAGGTAATAACTTTCTGCCAACTATCAGGAAAAAGAGTAAGTGGCAAAATATTACCTGAAAGAGTCATCATCAAAAGGTTAAGAAGTCCCTGCATTCCTCTTGGATCAAGTGTCTTCATGGTAAATGCCATGGTTATGTTCTCAAGGGCGCACACACACAATAGTCCCAGGAAAAGAGCCGGAATTGCCGAAAGAAGGCCCCATACCGATGCGGGACCACTTATGCCATAGCCCATTGGAAGAATGGCAGCAAGGATCAGCATTGGTACGGCACGCATAATACTTCCCATGAACTTTTGGGCCATTATCCTGGCATAGTAAAAACCGTACATATTCACCGGTCTGCACATATCATAGGAAATGTCTCCAGATCTTATCTTATCCAAAAGATCCGAATCAGAACCAAGCATCATTCTAAAGAAAGCCTGCTGAAGCCAAACGTAGGTTGCTATACTTGAAAACGGCATAGGCTGCGGATTTCCATCATAAAGAGTTTTATAAAGAGCCACCAACACTAATCCAAAAAACATCTGGCAAAGTATTCCACCAATCATGGCGCCTCTGTACTGAAGCTCCATTCTAAGGCGCATTTTAAATACGGACAAATATGCTCTCATAGGTCAAGCTCCTTGTACATAGCCGCAATCAGATGGTCTGTGTTCTCAGGCTGCAGGGTAAGCTCACTGATATTTCCGGCTTCCTGAAGAATTGACAAAAGCTGTGCTGTTGGGAGCACAGAAGGTTCGTAGCTAAGCTCGATTCCATCCTCACTCTGACTCCATTCAACTCCGTCCGGAAGTTTGAGATTCGGATTAGGAACGTCAAATTTAACCTGTACGTTTCGTACAGTATCAAAGCGCTCTAGAAGATCCGGAAGCTTTCCGTCAAAGAGCTTCTGGCCATGTCCAAGGACCATTACTCTTGAGCAAAGCGCCGCAATATCCTCCATATCATGAGTAGTGAGCATGATTGTTGTTCCATACTCCTCGTTTTCCCATTTTAAAAACTCACGAAGAGAAAGCTTACTTACTGCGTCAAGACCAATGGTTGGTTCGTCCAGAAATAGGAGCTCCGGTCTATGCAGAAGTGAACCGCAAAGCTCTGCACGCATTCTCTGGCCAAGACTCAGAAGGCGCAGAGGTGTTCTCATAAGCTCTTCAAGCTGCAGAGCCTGAGCCAGCTCTTTTAACCTTGCTTCATAATCACCCTGAGGAATTCTGTAGATATCCTTGAGAAGATTGTAACTGTCAACAATAGGGACATCCCACCATAGCTGGCTTCGCTGTCCGAAGACTACTCCGATATTCTTGACATGGGCTCTTCTTTCTTTATAGGGCACAAGACCTCCTACAGAAACTTCTCCGCCATCCGGTGTGAGAATTCCTGAGAGAATCTTAACTGTGGTTGACTTTCCAGCGCCGTTAGGGCCGATATATCCCACAAGTTCTCCCTTATCAACAGAAAAAGAAACCTCCTTAAGAGCATGTACTGTATCTCTTTCCCTAAGGAGCTTTCCTTTTTCACGTTTCTTTTTAACTACGAAATCTTTCTTTAGATTGTTTACTTCGATATAACTCATGATTATCCCCTTAAGCGTCTATACCTCTTCGCAGATATAGATGCGTTTACTTTTCAGCCATTTGATGGCTTCTTTTTCATACACAAACTCTTTTCCCACCGCCTTATCAAAGGCTTGCAAGCTCGTTATCTTGCCCATTATGACCGGATTGTCCGGCAGAACTTCCCCATTGTCCATCTCTCTAAGGGCATCTTCTTTACTCATTCTCCTAGTATAGGCTTCATCTCTTATGCAGTAAACATCAAATTTGTCCATAATGGTCTGATAGTCAGGGATTCTATCCACTGTAAAATCGCATATTGTCTCAAAGCCCATCCAGGAATATATGGACTCATCCACAGGTAAAAGAAATACAAAGGGAATATTCTCATTTTTTAGAATTTCGAAGGTTTTGTCAAAGACTTTTGACATGTGACCCTGGTGGTGCCTATCTTTCCTGGTAGCCACCGCCACCACATAATAGGTGGGGACTATAGTGCCACACAGATTAATCTTATAAGGATTTAAATGAAGCATAGATACTACTTCATCATTTTCAAGGCTTACGATCATCCTGTTATCAAGAATTTTGTCTTCATAGTAATAGTCAACAAATTCCCTCGGATCATCGAAAGCCTCTTCGTAGAGGGGCCTGGTTTTCAGCTTATCACTGTATTCCTGATATTCTATTATCATCTAGCCTACTCCGATACTTAAGTTAATTATTTCTCATATACTCTGTACTTTCTGGCATATCCCACGGGATTATAGCTTTCTTTGGCATGGCGAAGACCCTCTATTCCCATGTCATCTTCTCTGTTCACCATAATCGCATCCTCGTAGGAATTAATGAGAAACTGCTGATTTATAACCTGATATATTCCGGGGATTTCCGAGTTTCCCTTTTCTATACTGATAACAGCCATTTTCTCTCTACTATTGTAGGAGCCGATTGAAAAAGCTTCAAGCTCTTCATCAATGAAAATACCGCCAACTCTGAAGGTGACTTTATCACAGTTTCGGAGGATATCGATAACTCCATCTTTTTCTATTATCAGGGTATCCTTACTGTCCACTCCTTCAGAAAGCCTTATCTCTACCCATTTCTCCATGAACTTTTCAAGGAAATACTCATCCATGCAGCAAAGAGTCTTATATTCCCACCTGCCCTCGTACTCCTTCATGAATTTGTTTACAAGATTTCTCTTTTTCTGGAATTTCTTGCCTGGAAGGGTTCTAAGTTCCTGGGCATCATAGAGATAGTCCTTAAGATCAGACTCTTCCTCTATTATAAAATCAGTATTATTATAAAGCTTCAGCGCCTTCAAAGCTTCCTCATCAGCAAGATCTATACGGAGAGGCTGCCCAAGTTCTTCCCTGAAATAGCGCCTCAAGAGCCCAAAGTACAGTGGAAGATCTTCCTGCCTGCAATAGGGCATCGCCGCAAAGTAGCCCTTATCGTCCTTCATAAGAATGAGGGCAGCTTCCTCCTCAATATATACCTCAGTATTATACAGGTCTTTCCAAATGTATGTGTCAAGAATCGTACTGTCACAGGTTTTGTTATCTCTTAGGGCATATATTCTTGATAATTCCGCAGATTCCTCAAATATGGGTTTGTGAAAAACAAGCTTTCTATCCATAATTTTATCTCCAACTGATAGTCAAGGCAGATACAAAACCATCAGCTCAAATTTACAGCCAGTAGTCTCTCAACTTCTTCTCTTTTCTCATAAAGAACACATCCGCCGGCGTGATCATCAAGAAGGACGCCTTCTGTCTGAAGTGCTCTGAAAAGCTTGGATTTCATGGCATCTCTAAGGGATGTCTCTTTTACGTTTATATCTGAATATGGTGAAAATGGGCATGGCTCTGCACCGCCGTGGGAATTGATGTGAAAGAATCCTCTTCCTGCAGCAATGCATCCACCTGAACTTTTCTCATCTCCGGGGAAGGATACAAATACCATTTCAGGGTGCTCTTCTCGAAGCCTCCTAATCTCTTTTTTCAAATATTCTCTATCCTCATCACCGGGTGCAAGATGAGTCGCATCCTCTGTGACAGGAACAAATTCAACAAATATTACAGCCTTGCAGCCTTTGCTTGAAAGCTTACCTATGAATTCCTCTGAGGATACGTCCCTCAGATTCTCTGTAGTCACGGTAACTGATGCTCCGTAAATAAGGCCGCGGCTATTCAGCTCGTCCATGTTGGAAATCAGCTTGTCATACACGCCCTCACCACGTCTTGTATCAGTAGCCTCTTTCTCGCCTTCAATACTCATGATTGGCACAAGGTTTCTGTTCTTATCAAAAAGGTCGAAGTACTTCTCCGCCATATATGTTCCATTTGTAAATATTGGGAAAAGAATGTCCTGCTTTTTACCTGCTGCCTCGATGACACCCTTTCTAAGAAGTGGCTCACCACCTGCAAGAAGGATAAAGCTAACTCCCAGGTCTGATGCTTCGTCAAAGATCTTGAGCCACTCTTCATCAGTAAGCTGACTTACAGGCTCTGTATCCTCTGTGGCGTTATTGCATCTTGAATAGCACCCCGCGCAGTGGAGATTACAACTGCTTGTGATGCTGGCGATCAGAAATGGCGGAATGTGTTCCCCTTCTGCCTCTAATTTGGCTCTTTTCTTGGAAGCAGCCTTAGTAGCCAGGGCAAACTTAGCCATATATGCACTTTCTCTTGGGTTCTTGAGAGTAGCCTTTATAGCATCTGAAACAACTCTCTCCACGCCATGAGTCATGTATTCCTGAATGTTGAATTCTTTATCCATTGAAATAATCCTTCCTTACTATTCATTATATCGAATAAGATAAGTGGATTATATCATATTTTAAATTTATTGCAATTGTATTGTTTGCAATTCGTATATTCAAATTTTTAGCAGTACAGATTTATGGCCTGTACTGCTACTTTCCGCTATTATTTGGTAATTAAACCGTTGTCTCTTTTTCCTTAGCCTTCAGTTTCTTACTCAAATGGTGAAGTACAAAGCTTATGCAAATAGCTATAACTGCGATTACAAGGCAGGTATACAACACCGGTCTTAATGCAGTTGAATACTCCGCCGGATCAAATATTCCATCTCTGTGAAGCTTTATGGAAAAATAAATCCAGTATCCTGTTGATACAGCCGCAATGATCCACAGTACTATGCGGCATACTAGCAATCTCATTATCTTAGTACTTACTTCGCTTTGCATTCTTTTCTCCTTGAATCCAAGTAATTTCTCTTAACATTATACTCTTTTGTGGCTTATTTTATACCCGGATATGAATTCAATATCTCACAATGCCTTATACATCAGGATCTCATCATTGTAGCTTCCATCATCGAATTTAAGAGCATTGGGTCTGCGACCATACTCTACAAAGCCGCACTTTTTATACAAGGCCTGAGCTCTTTCGTTATTCGCAACAACTTCAAGCTCCATCTGACTATAGCCTATCTCTTTGGCAAGGCTTGTCAGATACTCTATCATTGCACTTCCAATTCCAAGTCCCCAATACTCCTCATATAGGGCAATAGCCATGCTGCAGCGATGCTTTATTTTTCTCTTATCACCCATGCCATTTATGCTGCTATTCCCTGCAACCTTGCCACCGACTATGGCTATCATCATTACAGAGTTTGGATCATTATAAAGCCTGTCCAGAATCTCTTTTTCACCATCAAGCGTATACTGAACTTCGTCAGGGTTTCGTAAAAGAAATGGAGTCTCTGCGCTTGTTTTCTTGAGATAATCAATCATATCCTGGGCATACTCTGATGTATTGGGCTTAAGGGTGCAGGTTCTACCGTCTTTAAGCTGTATTTTCTTTTCTTCGAATTTCATATTGATATCCTCCTCATTTATAATTCTATCCAGTAGCGCTGAACTACTTCTCCATCTTCATCTACAAATTCATTTTCTAGTACTCCGCCGTTATTCTGTATAGACTTGGCTGAGCCGATGTTGTCTTTGTCACAACAGATAAGTACTTTGTCGATACCAAGTTTCTTACACTCATCTAGGGCAAGTCCGATCATCTTGGTAGCGTAGCCCTTGCGCCTTTCGGAAGGTCTGATTCCATCCCCGATATGACCGCCATCCTTCAAAAGCTTTTCGTTTAGGTAGTGACGAATGTTCACGGCTCCAAGGAGTCTGTTTCTCTCATCATCCAAAAGGAAAAAGGTTGAGTCCGGGACTAGTCCATCTCGTGCCTGCGCAAGTTCCAGGTTCTCAAGATAGTAATCAAAGTCCTGATAATCATTCTTGAAAATAGCATATGGTGAGTGGTTGGTGTGGTTCTTTTCCTGATCTTCCTTCCACTCATCGATCATCTCCCCAAGCTGATGCTCATACTCTTTTGTAAGCTTAATTAGTCTCAAACTCATAACATTTCTCCTCTTTTTTTATATTGATATAAATTATTATCCCCATTATTTATCTCAATTTTTTCTGCAGATATATAGGAGATGATTTGTGTGCCCAAGCAGCTCCCTCTTTTCCGAAAAAGCCAGATACCAGTCGGCCATTGCCTTAAAGTCTTCATCTGACATTTTAAAATCCGGTCTTTCTTCGATTGGCTGAAGCAGGCCATCCACACCTGTTGTGGTGATCCAGGTTATATCTTTTCCCTCAAAAAGCTGTTCAAACTCCGTCACATCATATCCGGTAAAAAGCTGCTCCTTGAAATGTCTGACCTTATAGTCCTTGGTGAAGTTCTCCTCCTGCCCTGCTGCCCAGTTGCCGTAGAAGTACTCCGCGTACATAATGGCAAATACTGAGATAAAGGCATACATGACAACTCCGCCTTTTTTCGTGACTCGAATAGCCTCGTCGATAGCCTTGTTAATATCGTCCTTCTCGTACAGGTGATATAAAGGCCCAAGAACAAGGGTTACGTCAAAAGAGCCATCGGCAAACTGATCAAGCCTTGTGGCATCCCCCTGATAAGCTTTCAGATTATCAAGACCTGCCCCGTTCGCTTTTAAGATTTCAAGATTCTTATCAACCAGCTCAACTGCTGTAACATCCATGCTCTCTTTTGCCAGAGCTATCGAATATCTGCCGGTGCCCGCGCCTACTTCCAAAATCTTGGAATTCTTGCCGACATATCTGTGGATGTAGTTCATGGTTGTAGCAAACTCAAGTCTTCCATGAACTGACCTGTCAAGGCGCCCCTCCTCTTCATACTGGTTGTAAAAACCGCTGACTATTTCCTGTCTTGATTGTTCTGCCATATGTCCCCTCCTATAACTTTAAGATGGAATGAATAAAGCCTCATCAAACTATATAAGTCTGATGAGGCCAAATCTCAAAACAATATGAATATATGCGTATACTCTGCACCTATTCTCTATCCTCATCAATGCTATCACTAATAGACCCCTGTTTATAATCCACGGGCATCATATTCTTAGTAATGGAATTGACGAGTCTAAAATTTTTCATAATTTGAATCACTTTCTGAAAATATTTAGTTGTTAGTATATCTGTCTGACAACTTCGTGTCAACACTATATTTCATATTTTTTTGACTCTAGTATGGTGTACCTACCTTCAAACACTTCCTCCAGGATTCTCAACTCCAGCTGCTGCCTGTGGGCAAAGTGACCAAGTAAAGCCTCTGTCCCGGATACTTTGTTTTCTACAGCATAGGGAGAATTATCAAAGTAGCCCAGCATAAGGGGAAACCACATTTCTTTTCCGTTGTCGTCAGATCTTTCCTTCCTGATAACATCGATGTTTGAAGCTATATCATCGGCCTTAAGATACATAATCTTGTAATCTTTATCAGCAAGGACCAGGCTAATCTCTTTGTAGAAATCCAGGATTTCCCGATCACTCATGTTCCTAAAAAGAATCATATCCTCCACGATGTTCTGGAAAAGAGAACACTCAAAAATGTTGTTATCACTATGCCATCTCTTTAGGCGCCCCAAAACAATATCTTTGAAGCTATCATAATCAATACGCCCATTGTATATCTCATGCTGCTCAAGATCTTTGTGAAATCCCGGAATGTCAGTGATGATCTTGGTGTAACAGATTATCCTTTTATCTCCTTCTTCATAGGTCTTTTCCCTGATTTCATCCTTTATAGCGCTGTACTTATGGAGAATCTCTTCATAGGTCTTATTATCCACATAGGCGCACCAGGCAAGCTCTACAGGAGAGTAATCACCTTCGCAGATAGCCTTAAGATCAGAATATTTTTCGGACAGTCTTCTTACAAGGGTACTCTTACCGCTTCCCTGTAATCCTTCAACGAAATAATTCATCCAATCCCTCCATTCTCTGTCATTTATACATAGCAGACGCATTATAAGCATCTACGTGCAATTTGGTCTATTGGATTTCGCAATTATCTATGTATGTACAATCTTGTAGGCTCAGGTTCTCCGTCGCCCTGTGCCATGCAGAAGAACTCCCAGCCATATCTCTCATAGAATCCGGTATGGTCTGTAACAAGGTAAATTGGTGTAATGCCTTTTGATTTCATATCATCAACTGCCATGTTAAGAAGATTTCCGCAAATGCCCTGACAACGAAAGTTCTCTTCTGTATAAACTGCGCAAACGTTGGGCGCAAGGTCTTTTCTGTCATGGAAATCATTTTCAATAACGCCAAGACCGCCCACGATCTTGTCACCATCAAGGCAAAGGTACCAGCCGTATTCTGTATTACCGCCAAGGTAATCCTCCATGCACTCAAGGTACGCCTCTGTTGGCACTCCCCACTTTTCGTGGAACCAATTGGCTGCCATGTCTTTCATTTCAGGTTTTTCTCTTAAATTCAAATATGTATATTCACTCATTTTCAGTTTTTCTCCTTAGTTCATTTCCTTTTAGCTTTAGCTCTTTTCCTGAATCAGTAACAAGGTCTTCCACTTCAAATTCCTCTATGTCGTAGTCTGAGGATAGCTTTTCCAGAAGCTTGTTACTTCCTGCGTTTCTGATATCAGCTTCGTAAAAGAACTGGCTCTTTCCGTATTTCTCATGGGCGTAATCCAGAATGAAGTTCAGCGCATCAAAGGCATAGCCCTTTCCTTGCTCCGCTTCTACGATCCACACGCCAAGTTCCGGACATTCTTCTGTAAGTCCATGCATCTCAACGCTTCCCACAAACTTCTCATTTTCATCAACAATAGAAAAAATCAGCATTTCCTCTTTTTCCATTTCGTCAAGAAACTCCTGCAAAACTTCCCTTGCAGCGTCTTCATTTTCAAAGGGATCCGGCCATTGGTATCTTGCAATCTCCTCGTTGAAGTTTTCGTGATAGTCCCTAAGATATTTCATATCAAAGGGAATTACTTTTATCCACTTTCCTGTCATTGGTTATTTAAGTCCTTTCTCTGTAAGCGTGTATGCCTTTGTGCAAACCTCATCAATATATTTTCTGTCGTGGGAAATGCTGATCACAGCTCCCGGAAAAGAAGCAATCATCTTCCTGATAACAGGTCCCGACAGCGGTGAAAAGTTTCTTGTTGGCTCATCCAAAATAAGTACATTGGCATCAGATAAACTCATTTTCAAAAGCAGCACCTTGGCTTTCTGTCCTCCGGACAGATCCCTGATAGCATGATCCATCTCATCCGCTGTGTACTTAAGAGAACCAAGATAGGTCCTTATGCGGGTTCTAATCGCTTTATCCCCTGTATCGTCCAGAAATTCTACCGGTGTAGCATCAAGATCAAGAAGCTCCTCGTAGTTCTGTGGCATATACTGGGCCTTTATATCTTTTCTGGATAACAGCTCATCTGCCATTTTCTTAAGGAGTGTCGTTTTACCCACACCATTTGTTCCAACAATGCAGATTTTCTCCGGGCCTCTGACTCTAAGGAAAATGTCTTTTGCAAGGACCTTGGAATCATCAGGAGTTCTCAGCTCATCCAGGGAATACTCAATAACGGTCTTGCCTGCAGGCATTTTGGCCGTTTCCCCTCCAAGCTTGAAGAAGATCGCTTCCTCCTGCTCAGGCATCTTGGTCATGTTCTCATCTTCTTTTTCAAAACGCTTTTCCATGGCCTTAACCGTGTGCATCTTATCTTTGAGATTCTTACCTATTCCGTCCCTGGCGGCTCTGGATATACTGGTCTGTGCATGGTCCACGCTGTTATAGATTCGGGCATACTTTTCGTCCCTGCGCTTTTTCTCCTTTTTGTCGTTAATTGCCTGCTGCTCCTGCCTCTCGAAGTTCTCGGCCCTATTCTTGATATAATTCCTGTAATTATCCTTAACGACAGTGTACCTGCTCTTAGTCTTTCGCATGATCTGCTCGATGTGGATCACCACATTAGCCGTGTTCTCAATAAGGGTCTCATCATGAGATATGAAAAGAACTATGTGCTTCCACTCATTTATCAGCTTCTCCAAAAGCTCCAGCGTGCTTATATCAATATCATTCGAAGGCTCGTCCAGCAAAAGAACTGTCGGCTTATCCATAAGAATCCTCATAAGCTGAGCCTTAACCTTCTCTCCACCGGATAAACTTCCCATTTTTTGATCGCTGTAAAAGAAATCTGAGGGCACTTGGAATTCCCTGGCCATCTCAGCTAGTTCTTTTGGATTCTTATCAAAAAAGAGCTGTGCCTGTGAAAAGTATTCATATAGCGTTTTTTCTTTATCAGTCTCCGGAAGCTCCTGTGGAAGATACCCAAGCACCTCTCCTGCCAGTACTCTTTCTCCCTCACATTCCGTGTATTCTTCAGCCATTTCCGGATCGTATATCCATTTCATGAGGGTCGATTTGCCATTTCCCTCTTCCCCAATAATTACGGCCTTGTCGCCATCATTAAGGACCATATTGAATTTCTCTAGTATGACCCGCAGGTCCCCCCGATGGGTTATGGTCAGATTCTTAACTTGTAGCATATATAATCTCCTATTGTGCTGATAGCGTACTGTACTAATATAGAATTTCGCTTGCGAAATTCTCGTGCGAGGCGCGGTTGCTTCAAGAAACAAATTCATTTCGCGCCGATGCACATTTACTGACTTATTTTCATTGAAAATGAAAAAGAGCCTCTTTTGCATACGCAAAATAGACTCACACAAATAGACCCACTATTACAGTCAGGCTAAGAATGCATGATAATCTAATTTAAGCGTACACAAAATAGCCGCATCAGCAGCTATAACAAAACATATCGTGTAAACTCAAACTAAATTATCTAATAAACATTTCATCACCTGTACGACAAGCGTTCTTTCTTTATATTTTTAATACTTTCTCATACTAACACCGAAAATATATAGTTGCAATAATAAATTCTAAATCTGTTGGAATCAGCAAAAATGCAACACCAACATGTTTACTGACATGGCAACACCAACTTCTACTGCGGCTATGGCAGTCTTCCCCAATTGCCCCACCATAACCTGATCGATCATAGAAAAAGAAGATTGCAGCATAGCCTGTAAAGCTACAGGCACTGCAATCTTCATAGATTTTCTGAAAAATGATTCTTGCGTCACTCTCTCTCCCTCTAATAATCTAACCTCGCATTTTATTGCTTAACAGCACCATCTGATACTCCGGATATTAGGAACCTTGATAAGGAAAAATACAGAATTACTATTGGAACAGCAATAAATATGGCTCCTGCAGCAAATCTTGAAAACTCTGTTTCTCCAAGATGAGTAAGGCCCACCGCTACTGTCCAAAGATCGCGGTTTTTGAGAAGCATGTTCGGAAGAATGAAATCACTCCATGGCCATGCAAACGAGGTAAGTGCGGTATACACTAGGATTGGCTTGGAAAGCGGCATTGTAACCTTCCAGAAAATTGTAGGGTTAGATGCCCCGTCAATCCTGGCCGCTTCGTAAATCGAGTTACTGATAGTATCAAAATACCCCTTCTGCACCAGGTATCCCATAGGCGCTCCTGCTGAGTACACCAGCACAAGGCTCCACAGATTATTGATGAGGTTAAAGTTGATCATTATAAGATAAACCGCTGTCATTCCCATAAAGCTTGGGAACATACTAAGAACCAGAGTCGTCTTCATGATAGGCTTTCTCATCCTGAACCTGAATCTGCTCATGGTATAAGCAGTCAGTATCACCAGGACTGTGGAAAGCGCACAGGAAAATACTGCAACAAACAAGGTATTCCGTAGCCAACTTGGATAATCATACATCTGTGTGTCCGAAAAGAGCTTAATATATGTACCAAGACTGTAGCTCTTAGGGAAAAATCCTTCATAATCATAGATTGAACCCGACGCAGAAAAAGATGCCAGTACAAGCCACAGCACAGGAAAAAAGAATATGAAGGATACAAGGATCAGTGCAATGTATGTTACGACTGTCTCTGAAAGTCGTTCTTTTCTCATCTGAAAGTATCCTCCTTCTTAAATGCTGATGAATTCACATATGTAGTCAAAGAGATCACTGATGTGATCAGGAAAATAATAAGGCTGACTGCTGCGCCTATACCATAATAGTTATTATCAATCGAAAGGTTATAAAGCCAGTTGATGAGAAGGTCCGTATCACTTGCAAGGAAGTATCCGTCAAGATATAAGCCGCCTCTCAAGAAGTAAAATACTCCGAAGTTATTAAAGTTGCCAACAAAGCTGGTAATAAGCGTCGGTGTTGTAGAGAAAACTACAAATGGAAGTGTGAGCTTGGTAAACTGTTTCCATCTTCCTGCTCCATCAAGACTTGCGGCCTCATACAGCTCATTATTCATGTTAGAAAGAATTCCTGTGGCAAGCAGCATCGATGTCGGTATAGATATCCATGCATTTACCAAAAGACCTATTATCCTTGCCTTCCAACCTGCATCTATATCCAAGAATCCCACTGCCTGAAGTCCAAAAGCTTTCAGATAATAGTTAATTGGACCTCCATAGGAGAACATGAACTTAAAGCCTAAAAGAGTTATGAATCCCGGCACAGCGTATGCAAGTATAGGAAATGCTCTCCAAAAGGTCTTGCCCTTTACACACTTCTTGTTAAGGAGAAGCGCCAGTAAAAGTCCTCCAAAATAGTTGATAGCGGTCGCACATACTGCCCAGACAAGATTCCACCCCAGGATTTTTACAAATGTGTCTTTTATTCCTGTAAGTGAAAAGATCTGTATAAAATTTTCAAGCCCTATCCAGTCCACAAGCTTTGGGGGCACTATATCTCCCCCATAGTTTGTGAAAGCAATAAGGATCATGAAAATGATTGGAAGGATGTTGAACACTGCAACTCCGACAACCGGCAAGAACAGCGCCACAACATAAAACTTCTTATCAACAAAGGCCTGTAATGACGCGATAAATCCCGGAACAGTCTTCCCCTGCTCCACAAGCCTTTCTGTATTCTTGACATCTTTTATATTGGAAAGATAAAAGACAATAACTGCAATCAGCACCAGAAATGCCAGGATTCCTCTAAGCATCATGATGATGGAGTCATCACCTTTTGTTCCAAGCCAAGGATCACCCTCAACAGTGCCGAGAGTAAAAAAACCTGTCATATCCCCTATACCTGAGGTGACTAAATACCATAAATACAGAGCAAGAACAGCCATATAAAGAAGTCCTTTAACTCTTTGCCCATAAAGAAACTGTCCAAGTCCCATTATTACATAGGAGCATTTTGTCTTAATATTCCCAGTTTTCATACCAAAGCTCCCTTAGTTAGATAAAGTATAAATGGCGTCATAAATGCTCTTTGAAGCTTTATCCAAAGCCTCCTGCATGGAAGCTTCATCTGTATATTTAACAGTTTCACCCTTTTTCTCTCTAAAAGCATCCTTGGCCACATCACTAAGAAGCGTTCCCATGGGGTCCCAAATCTGATCTACAGCCTTAACAGAAGGCATAAGATTTATATGCCCAGCGCTCAAACTACCAAAGATCATTTCTGTTGTTCCGCCCATTTCCTGAGCCACATCTGATCTTGTTGGAGCAATACCAAGGATCTGTGCCCTTCTTGTGATCATTTCCCTGCTGGTAGCAAAGTTTACAAACTCAATGCATGCATCTCTGTGCTCCGTGTACGCACTGATACCATAGCCGTTAACGCCGCCCATAACAACAGTCTCAACTGTATCTCCATTTTTGCTAAGGTCTCCATCTGCAGGCATCTTGCCGGGAAGTTCCACCATTCCAAGGTTTTCTGTAGCTTTTTTGTCAGCTTCTTCCTGGCTACAGCCTTCTGCCTTATACACATCGGCAAGTCTGTCATGGAACAGGACGTAAGTATCAGGTGTAGAGATTGAGCAAAAATATGTACCATCAGCAACTTTAACATATCTATTCTGCGCTATTGAATCATCAATACACTCTTCATTCATAACTCCGGCAAACTGGCGAAGTCCCAGCATACCTTTTGCCGCATCACCCTGTCCAAAGCCTACATCCTCAGAATTAGTAAGGCCATTTTCATCTTTTCCAAAAACATATCCACCATAGGAAAAGTCAAACTCTGCCATCATATAAAGGTCTTTGCAGGAGGCAACAAGACCATATTTCTCGCCGCCGGACTCTGTTACTATCTGCTGTGAAAGCTGATACAGACTGCTCCAGCTCTGAAGGAAATCCGGTGTCTTATCTCCATCCTGATCCCAATCAGTCTCCCAATTCTCAGGAAGCTTATCTTTTCTGTAAAAAAGCATTGGTTCCTGAACATTAACAGGAATTGCGCAGGTGTACTTATTGCCATTAACACCAATAGTGAAGGCATTCCAGGCTTCTTCCGGAATTAGATCGGCGCACTCAAAATCTTCTCTGTTTAGTGCAAGGATGTGTTTATCTTCTGCGTAAGACATAAGCTTATCGTTAGCCTGGTAAAGAACATCAGGGCCGTAGCCATAAGGGCCGTTTTCTGCCAGGTTACTGTATTCTTCCATGTTCGCATCAACAGCCTGGATTCCCTTGTCCTTATAAGCCTCATTAAATGCACTTAATAGTTCATCCAGATAGCCCTCCTGCTTGGCCGTGTCATTTTCAAGAATCCTAAGAGTGATTACTTCATCACTTGAAGTCTTCCCGGAAGCCTTAGCATTATCACTTCCGCAAGCTGTCATTGAAATAGCGAGTGATGATATAAGCAACAGCCCAAGAGCTCTTTTTATATTTCTCATAATACCTCTCCTCCGCCTACATATAATCTGTAGCTGCCAGGTTCTACCTGAATATCTTTGTCTTTTCCGACGCTGTCCGACTCGTTTATTAACAGCGTGACATCCCCATTTTCGCCATGTCTTTCCATGCATAAGAGCTTATTGTCATCTGAAGAGTAAATCCTGGTGCCATCAAATGAGAAGTTGCATTTCTTTCGTATATCCGCCAGCTGCCTGATAAAATCTGTCAGTGTATTCTCTTTTTCTTTTCCGAAATCCATGCATCGCCTGCAATCAGGATCATATCCACCAACAGTATAGCACTCTGTGCCGTAGAAAATCGATGGCGCACCGGGAAACAGATATAATAGCGCCAGCGCAGCTTTTAACTTATCACGGTCTTCATGCACTTCACTAAAGAATCTGTCCGTATCATGACTATCAAGAAGATTTAGCATCATATCATTGACAGTGTCAGTGTTCCTTGCAAGGATGTCGTTAAGCTTGTCAGCCATTTTCTCAGCATCAAATTTATCATAGGCAAAATAGTCAAGAGCTGCCTTAGTAAATGCATAATTCATGATGCTGTCATACTGATCGCCCCGAAGGTAGTTATTTGCATCATGCCAGTTTTCACCGATAATTACTGCTGTCTCCTTGGCTTTCTTAACTTCTTTTCTAAACTTCCTCCAGAAATCGTGGCTTATCTCATCTGATACATCAAGTCTCCATCCGTCTATATCAAACTCTTTGATGTAGTAGGTGGCAATGGATATAAGGTAATCCTGGACATCACTGTTCGAAGTATTCCACTTTGGCATATATGTGCATCCGGCAAATACTTCGTAGTTAAGAGGATCTTTTTTCGGAAAATCACCCTTTACTACAAACCAGTCAAAATACTGTGATTCTCTGCCTTTTTTTACCACGTCTTGAAACTTCTCATTTAGTTCACTGACATGGTTGAAAACCGCATCCAGAACTATCTTCATTCCTCTTTTATGGAGTTCTTTTACCAATTCTTGCAAATCTGCATTGTCACCAAAGTTTGGATCTATCTCAAAATAGTCCACAATATCATACTTATGGTTGGAGGGTGACTTAAAAATTGGAGTAAGATAAAGTGCATCACATCCAAGATTACTAATATAATCAAGCTTAGAAATAATTCCCTTGAGGTCGCCCCCTGCAAAGCTTTTGGGAGTAGGGACATCTCCCCACTTAAGATTTATATAACTCTTGTCCTTGTTCTCATCTCCTATACAGAACCTGTCGATGAATATTTGGTAAAAGCTTGCCTGAGTTAGCCAGTCTTCCTTTTTCATGATGTCTGCAGCATTGATGTAGGGATACTGAAAGAAGTTATAGTAGCCCTTGGTAAAATCATAAGTGAGTGTTGCGCCATCCTCAGAGTAGTAATAGTATTCACGACCATCCCATAGATAAAAGACATAAGCAAGTCTCGTATCTTCGAGATCCAGTTTTACTGAATAATAATCGTATAGTTCTCCGCTAAGCACTTTTTCCATTGGAAGCTTTTTTTGGCTTTCCCCGATTACATATTTGCTCTCGAAGATAATCCAGGCCTTTTCTATGTCTCCCCTGGCTGTGCGAAGCCTTATGACAATTTCATGTTCAGATACCGGAAAGCAGTACGCTGAATCTGTCATATGTAGTAGTGCAAACTGATTCATTTTTCCTGCCTCTTATTTAGCAATTTCTACAGTCATATCATCAAGATTTACTGTAAATGTATATGTTCCGTCTGCAGAAATTTTCACGTTGTTTCCATTTTCTGTTAAAAGATCCATACCAGCCGTTACATTTTCTTCTTTGAGTACAAGGCCGGTATCTTCCTCTCCTTCAAATACTGAGAAGCAAAGCTCTGTATCTGCTTTAAGTTCCATTTCGATAGTATAGGTGTCAGCACCATCTTTTCTCTCAAGCTCTTTGAGTTCTGACCAGTCTGCAACCCAGCTTCCCTTTACGAAAACCTTTGTGTTCTCTGTTACTTCAAATGGCTCCTCTTCTGTTTCTTCACCATCTGTCAGAGGATCTGAGTTTCTCACAATACTCAGAGTATCCTGGGCCTGATTATCAGGGTTTGTTGTAAGAGTGATTGTGTAGTTTCCATCAACTAAAACCTGAACATTTGATGTATCTGCAGTTCCTCCAAGGCCTCCTGCATTCTCCATCTGAGACTCATCAATATCTGTGAACTTGCCATAGCCTTTTTGTCCGTCCCACTTCCAGTCATGTATAACCTGGAACTGATCTCCTTCGAAAAGGTCTATTGTAAGAGAAAATTCATTTACATTGTTTCCTGTAGGTGTAAGCTCAAAAGAAGCCTTTTCTTCGTCGCTAAGACTTCCTGCCCAGTTATTAAGTTTAAGTGCGCCTTTTGTGGATGTTCCTGCGATGTACCAGTGCCTTGTATCTTCTGCTACTGTATTGCTTCTAAAATCACCATAAAGAGTAGTATCTTTTTCAAAAGTATCTGTAGAAAGATCTTTTTTACTGGATTCAAGGAATGACGGAGTCTCAAACCATCCGTTAAACTCTGCATCCTCTACCTGCTCGAAAGCCTCGTAGGAAGCCTTGTCAAGAAGCTCATCCACGTATGCTGTAGCTGTTCCGAGAGTCTGATCCTGATTCATAAATGTAATCGTAAGCTCTTCCTTAGTAGCGTCACTAGCCTTAGCTGCTCCGCACCCTGTAAGTCCACTGATTATCAGAAGTGTTGCCATTGTTCCTGCAAGAGTCTTTGTTAAAAATGCATTCTTTTTCATGATTTCCCTCCCATTCTATAGGTGCTGTCGTTTTGTTAAGTTTGTTAACTTAACTGTTAAATTAGTAATAACACTTTGAAAATCTCTTGTCAATATCTAAAGGCTTTGATATTATTAACTTAACTTGTTAACCTAATAATTCATAAAGGAACTCTTAATATGGCTAATGAAAAAAAAGCTACCGTCAGAGATATTGCTGCTAAGGCCGGTGTATCGGTAGCTACGGTTTCCTATGTACTCAACGACAAAAAGGATACTAAGATAAGTGATGTAACCAGAAAAAAGGTTCTCCAGGTGGCTAACCTTCTAAATTACAGTATTCCTGAGAAGTATAAGAATATAGACGCCAGAAAGGGCGCATATACTATAGGTGTAATGTACACCCTAAGACCGGATACTCCTTCAAGGAATATGGAGATAATGTCCCTGATCAACCTTCTAGCCGGTAGATTTTTTAGAATAGGTTTTAACTGCCAGTTGATTCCTTTAGAATCATCTTCTGAGTACCAGAAACCCGTAGAAGGACTGGATGGCATAATAGCTATAGATCTGGAAGAATCTGTATTCAAGCAGATGTCCGGACAGTACTTTATCCCCATTCTCTGTCTTGATATGATGATCAACGATTTTCTTTTCTATCAGATTTACACTGATATGGAGAGTATTTCCAGGGCAGCTTCGGAAATACTTGGGGATGGTTTTTATCTGGTAACTGATAAATACAGCAATAGTAAATATAACGATTATCTGATTTCTTCTCTTCCTAAAGGGAAGTCCCTCTTTTTCTCGGATTTGGAAGAAAAAGGATTTTCTGTTCTGGATGGTAAAAAAGTCCTTGTCTACGGAACACAGCTTGGAATGATAATTAAGCAGAATGCAAAATGCAAAGATATGCTGGTAATAACCAGTGAAGATGCCGGAAATTATTACTCTCCCGCAATAAAAAACATTCACCATGATATCGAGAAAAAGGCTAATCTTGCCATGAATATCATGATGAATGCCATAGAAAAGAAATTTGATGTTAAACATGAATACAAAGTGTTCTAAATATGAAGAAAAAGCCTCATCAAACTGTTTTCAGTCTGATGAGGCCTATTATTTGGTCTAAATTATGCCATAAGCATACGGAACATTTCGATTACCTGCTCCTTAGTTGCTTCTCTTGGGTTTCCTGGATAGCATGCATCGTTAAGAGCATCTGTTGCAAGAACGTCAAGGTCTTCCTCTTTGATCTTGTCAAGAGTCTTAGGAATACCAACATCCTCAGAGAGCTTCTTAACTGCTGCAATTGCTGCATCTCTGTACTCTTCCTGGCTCATGTTATCTACGCCTTCAACTCCCATAGCTCTTGCTACTTCGCGAAGTCTTTCACCAGTGTATTCACGGTTAAACTCCATTGAAATTGGAAGGAACATAGCACATGCAACGCCGTGTGGTGTGTCATAGTGTGCTGAAAGAGTGTGCGCCATAGCATGGTCGATTCCAAGACCAACGTTTGAGAATCCCATACCTGCGATGTACTGACCAAGAGCCATTCCTTCACGGCCTTCCTTGGTATTCTCTACAGCGCCTCTAAGGTTCTTGGAAATAAGTTTGATAGCCTCGAGATGGAACATATCTGTCATCTCCCAGGCTGCTCTTGTTGTATAACCCTCGATAGCATGTGTAAGAGCGTCCATACCTGTTGAAGCTGTAAGTCCCTTAGGCATTGATGCCATCATCTCAGGATCAACGATAGCTACGATAGGCATATCGTGAGTATCAACGCATACGAACTTTCTCTCTTTTTCTACGTCAGTGATAACGTAGTTGATTGTAACCTCTGCAGCTGTTCCGGCAGTTGTAGGTACTGCGATGATTGGAACGCAAGGGTTCTTGGTTGGAGCTACGCCCTCAAGTGAGCGAACATCAGCAAACTCAGGGTTTGTGATGATGATACCGATTGCCTTTGAAGTATCCATAGATGATCCGCCGCCAATAGCGATGATGCAGTCAGCGCCTGACTTCTTGAAGGCTTCAACACCGTTTTTAACATTCTCTATAGTTGGGTTTGGCTTAATGTCTGAATAAATCTCGTAAGGAATCTTAGCTCCATCGAGAAGGTCTGTAACCTTAGCAGTTACGCCAAATTTGATAAGATCAGGATCAGATGCTACAAAAGCCTTTTTAAAGCCGCGGCTGTTAAACTCATTAACAACCTCTGAAATAGCGCCTGCGCCATGATAAGATGTTCCGTTTAAAGAAATTCTGTTTGCCATAATACATGTCCTCCAAAAAACTTTTTTACGTTACACGGATCAAAACAATCCATAAAAAGCATAGCATTATGGCGGCTTTAATGTAAGTTACACTTGAGCCGATTTGTTCCATTACAGGATATTCATTTCCTTAAACTTTTTCTCCAGATGAGCCGGCATTGCCTCAATCATAAGCTCCGCCAGTTCCTCTTCCGATTCCTTCATTCCCTTTAGAACCCACTGAACAGTCATGTATATGGATGACTGGCAGTACATCTCCAGAAGCTTTCTTGTCTTTTTATCGGGAAGATTCCCTGTCTTTTCCCGAATGAGTCTACAGTAAAACTCAAAGATCATAATAAAATCATGCTCCTTGAGGTTATTCTGTTCATCCACCTTAAAGGCAGCCTGGAAGAACACACGCTCCTGCCTGATGTATTTAAACTTCTTGATAAGCCCGTCTCTTAACGTTTCTCCGCTTCCCATCTCGTTAAAAGACTCTTCAAGTAGCCTGTCAAAATACCAGTTTATAAGGTCATATTTATCAATGAAATTGCGATAAAAGGTTTGCCTTGAAACTCCGCAGGTTTCCACAACCTGCTTAACAGTTATGTTCTCCACAGTTGTGGTTTTCATGCACTCTTTCATCGCCTGGGCAAGCTTATATTTGCTGCTGTCTATGCTGTCTGCCATAATCAAATCCCCATAACTTCTCCGTAGATCATTACTGCGTTTATAACACGCGCTCCGAAGTCACCTATATATTCAGTATCACCATGCTGATTCCTGATATTATCAAAAGAACTATCACCAGATGTCTGGCCTTTTTCTCATCCAGAATCTGGCTACTCTTTATGCCTGCAAACAAGCCAAGAAGCATAATTGGCATAAGGATAGCAGAGCTTTTCAGCGTGGAAAAAGAAATAATACCAAGGATGCTGTACAGAATCATTCGGAATATATTATCAACAATAAATACTGCGCTGATATTAGCCTTAAACTCATCACTGCTCTTAGTAACTCTTCCAACATAAGCAGCCAAAAGAGCTCCCACTCCGAATAATCCGCATAGTACACCGGACATAATTCCTATGACCATAAGTATGAAATAAGACTCTCGAACCTTAAGAACTTCTTTTTCACGAAGAAGCATCTCAATTCCAAGAAGTACAACTACTATTCCAAAGAATATTTTAACCTTTGTAACATCTATGTTCTTGAGCATCAATGCTCCCGGAACACTTCCTACAAGAACAAGAATAGCCAGTGGAATCCACACCTTATGATTAAGCTTTTTCCTGTTCTTAAAGGTGAGAACCAGATTGGAGGGAAAGCCCAAAACCAGCTCCACCGGGGAAATATTTACGTTATTGGCTCCAAAGGCCATAATAGATGTAAAAACAAGGGTGTTGGCAAAGCCGCAAAGTCCCTTGATATAATAGGCAGCTACTGTTGCCACAATCCAAAACCAAATATCATCCATGATATAATCTCAACTTTCCTCTATCATATTGCACTTGAAATTGGCCTTAACTCAGTCTCCGTAGCCCATCAATATAGCTCCTAAACCTATCGTTGTGGGATTCGATAGCCTTGTCTGAGTCCACGTATTCTAAGAACCCTTTTGTGTCTACCCACTTGTAGTCAGTGGTTTCACCTTCCTGAAGGACTATGCTGTCCTTGTCGCAACTAACCCTGGCAATATATGAATAGAACATAGCTCTACTGGCATCCTTGAAAAGAGTTCCCACAAGTTCCAGAGAATCAGGAATAAGGCCTGTCTCTTCAAGAAGTTCCCTTCTTGCTGCAGTTTCAGGGTCTTCTCCTGAAAGAGCCGATCCGCCAGCGCTGGCCTCCCAATAGCCAGGATAAACTTCTTTACACTCACTTCTCTTCATCAAAAGATATGTGCCGTCTTCGTGGAGTACTAGAAGATCAACTACCAGATGGTATCTGCCCTCGGGTATGTTCTTTTTCTTTTCGCGGCCTCTTACAAAGGTTTCACCAGTTCTTTTACCATCTCTGTCGAAAAGATCCCAGACCTCTTTGCTGGCATCACTCATAGTCTTAAGAAGCCTTAGCACACGAAGCTCTCTCTTTATCATGACGTGGTTAAAAGAATCCTCACTAGAATAAACGTCGTTGGTTTCAATAGCGGTGTCAAAATCTACTATTCTAAGCTCGAATCCAGCTTCATCCTCATAAGTATCAAGCTTCTGCGAGAGGACTTCATCCTGTACATCGCAGAAATAGTAGTAGTTTTCCTGCTCAAAGACTTTGTTCTCATCTTTCTCACTGTTCTGTCTTCTAAGAACGCTTCCAAATTCGGTGATACTCTCCGGAATGACCACCATTCCAACTTCTTCACGAACCTCACGAATAAGGGCCTGCACCTTGTCTTCGCCCTCCCGGATTCCGCCGCCGGGAAACTTGTAGTACTGCTCTTTCTTGCTGTAAACAAGGGCAAGCTTGCCATCTTTCATGATGATAGCTCGAGCAGATGGCCTTTTGAAAACCTTGGCATTGTTGTTATAGTCTTTTAGATCAATTTCGAATAATTGTCTCAAGGGCTATCCTCCTGTCAATTCTTTCTGATATACCAACTATAGCCACTGAAAATAAGCTGCTTTTCTTTTCCCTCAAAAATAGGAGAAAGAGATTCCATCATCCAACTTCTAGCCTCTTCAGGACTAATTTCACCACTTTCAATTTTAACATTTACATTTGACTGAATCAGCATGAAATCAACGAACTTTTCAAGATCAAAAGAATATTCCATGTCATACTCAGTCTGTTTCTCCATGGTAAAGCCCTGTGGCAGATCTTCCTGTGTCCACTTGTTTTCTTTTCTTGGTGGCTTAGGAAATCTTGCCAGGTACTCGTCGTTGTACCACTTAGTGTAGGCGTCGCTTTCTACCATACGATTTGTAATTCCAAAATCGTAGATAACGATGAGGCCGTTATCCGCAAGTACTTCCCTCATGTTTTCCATGAAGACTTTTTCATCCACCCAATTGATGCAGCCTGCTGCCGTTACGATTGTATACTTCTCATCCGGAATCCTGGTTTCCTCTGCCTTAGCCACATAGAAAGAATAAGCTTTGTCGTCTGTATATAATTCCTTGCAAACTTCTACCATGGAATCTGCTATATCCGTTCCTGTAACCTTGTCACATATAAGTCTCAGCGCCTTGGTAGAAAGACCTGCACCGCAGCCAACATCAAGACCATTTTTGAAGGTGAAATCTGCTACCAGATTACAGTCTATCTGCAGCTGCTTTATTACTGATTTGTGAAGCCAGGGTCTTTTTGCATACCCATAGGCTATTCTTTTTGAATCAAAAGATTTATTGTTCAATTTTATTCTCCATTTTACAAATCATAAATTTCTGGATTGTTTTTCCAAGAATACAAGCCATAGTATAACATTGATTTTGTAGTGTAAAAAGAACCCCAGATATATTCTGAGGTTCAATAAACTTTCGCTCAAGCAGCATACCTATACTGAGTAATGTTGCCAAAAGCCAAGCACGAGGCTTGGCTTTCTTGTTAGGTATCTGAAGTTTTTGTTGCAAGGCTGACCACGACGTTCACAATCAGTGCAATAAGGAATGCCGGAAGAAGTTCATAGATAGCAAATCCTCCTCCAAGCTTTGCAATTCCGTATTTCCAAATGAATACAAAAGCTCCTCCACTGATCATACCGGCAAGAGCTCCATATAGATTTGAACGCTTCCAGAAAAGAGAAAGCAGAACAACCGGGCCAAATGCTGCTCCAAAACCTGCCCAGGCAAATGATACAATCTGGAAAACAGATGAATTAGGATCCCTTGCGATGAAGATAGCTACTATTGATATGATGATAACAGTAACCTTGGCTACCTTAACCTGATTCTCGTCATCCAATTTCTTTTTTCCGAAAGCCTGAATAAGGTCTGATGATATGGCCGATGCAGATGCAAGAAGCTGTGAATCCGCGGTAGACATTGTAGCTGCCAGGATTCCTGAAAGGATAATACCTGCAACTATAGCAGGCAGTATTCCGTAGGTGCTCATAAGGTTTGTGATGTAGATTATAACTCGCTCTGCATTTCCACTTCCCTCGAGAACCGGAATAGCACCATTAGAACTCATGGCAAGGCCTATAACACCAATTAAAAGAGCCACAAACATGGCAATAACAACCCATACACTGGCTACTCTTCTTGAAATCTTGATCTTATCTTCATTCTCAATAGCCATGAAACGAACCAAAATATGTGGCATTCCAAAGTATCCAAGTCCCCATGCCAGCATTGAACACGCTGTCAGCACTCCATATGGACTTGCGCTCTTAGAAACAGGATCGTGAATCTGCGTAATGCTGAAATATCCCGGAAGGGACTTGGCATTCTCTACTACTGCATCCCATCCACCTGCCTGAGTTATTCCGAAGAAAATTACGATTATCAGGGACAACGTCATAGCAATACTCTGAACCAAGTCTGTCATGCACACAGCCTTAAATCCGCCCAGTGAGCAGTATAGCGCAATAATAATGGCACTTACGATCATTGCAAAAAGATAATCAACTCCAAACAACGTGTTGAATAGCTTTCCGCAGGCTGCGAACCCTGATGCAACGTATGGAATAAAGAAAATGACAATAATCACCGCTGAAATGAGAGTAATTATCTTTTTCTCATCCTTATATCTGGCGGCAAAGTATTCAGGGATAGTGATTGCCCCAAGCTTTTCAGTACTCTTTCTGAGCCTTTTTGCCACAAAAAGCCAGTTGAGATATGTTCCAATTGCAAGACCGATTATTGTCCAGGTAGCATCTGCCATACCGGATAAATATGCAAGTCCCGGTATCCCCAATAGCAGCCAGCTACTCATATCGGAAGCCTCAGCACTCATGGCAGCCACAAAAGGCCCCAGCCTTCTTCCACCAAGATAGAAATCACCTGCATCGTCGTTCCCCTTTGAGAAGACAACACCGATGAGGATCATCATGGCCAAATACAATACGATTACGATTCCAATAACTATCTGTGTTCCCATACTTTCCTCCCAGCAAAAATTATGTGTTTTTAATACGTTACCACAGTAGTGTATTGAAATCAATAATCAAGTTATTTTTTATCGATATTTTTAATTAGCTCATCCAAAGACATCAGCCCTATATCCGCCTTATCCGGCTCTAAATCTCTGGCTCTGACAGATACCATGTTTGCCTGAAGCTCTTTTTCTCCGATAACAACCATATAAGGAACTTTGTCCATTCTGGCTTCTCTTATCTTATAGCCAAGTTTTTCATTGCGATCATCGAGTTCTACGCGGATATCTTTATCTCTCAGGGCCTTTACTATTTCTTTTGAATATTCCAGGTACTTATCTGACACGGGAAGAACCTTAACCTGCACAGGAGATAGCCATACCGGGAACTTTCCTGCATAGTGTTCTATAAGGATTCCAATGAAGCGATCTATTGAACCGAGCACCACTCTGTGAAGCATGATTGGGCGTTGTTTCTCCCCATTTTCATCCACATAGTCAAGCTCAAAGCGCTGTGGAAGCTGGAAGTCGAGCTGTATTGTTCCGCACTGCCACGTTCTGCCTATGGAGTCCTTAACATGGAAGTCAAGCTTGGGTCCGTAAAAGGCGCCATCACCTTCGTTAATGACATAGGGTTTACCCATCTCTTCAACAGCTTCCTTAAGGGAATTTATGGCAAGCTCCCAATCCTCATCACTTCCAATGGAGTTCTCCGGTCTCGTTGATAATTCAATCTCATAGGGGAATCCAAACTTTGAATATACCTCGTCAATAAGCCTTATAACTCCCTGAATCTCGTTTCTTACCTGGTCCGGCCTCATAAAGATATGGGCATCATCCTGCGTAAAGCATCTGGCGCGCATAAGGCCGTGGAGCGTTCCTGACTTCTCAGCTCTGTGAACAATTCCAAGTTCTCCAACTCTTATAGGGAATTCCCTGTAGGAATGTGACTTTGACTTATACACCAGCATTCCACCCGGGCAGTTCATGGGCTTAATAGCGTAGTCCATATCATCCACGCTCGTCACGTACATGTTATCTCTGTAATGATCCCAGTGCCCCGACTTCTCCCAAAGAGATTTCATCAGCATTATAGGCGTTGAAATTTCCTGGTAGCCTTCACGGATATGTATTTTTCTCCAATAATCAATAAGCTGATTTTTGAGGATCAGTCCCTTAGGAAAATAAAAAGGAAGTCCCGGCCCTTCGTCCATTATTGCAAACAGCTCCAGCTCTTTTCCCAGTTTCCTGTGATCCCTGGCCTTGGCTTCCTCTAACTGGTGAAGGTATTCTTCCATCAAAGATGCCTTAGGAAAAGAGATTCCGTATATTCTCGTAAGCATCTTGTTGTGCTCATTGCCTCTCCAGTATGCGCCTGCCACAGAAAGAAGTTTAACTGCTTTGATCTGGCTCACATTGGCAATATGAGGCCCGCAGCAGAACTCAACATAGTCTCCCTGTTTGTAAAAAGAGATCCTTTCGCCCTCAGGCAGCTCTTTTATCATTTCCAGCTTGTAGGGTTCCTGCACTTCCTCCATATAGTCGATTGCCTCCTGCATTGGCTTGTCTTCAACTGAAAGAGACAGTGACTCTTTTACAATACTCATCATCTCATCTTCTACAGCCTTGAGATTATCATCGTTAAAAGAAAAATCGAAATCAAAGTCATAGTAGAATCCGTTTTCAATTGCAGGTCCTATAGCACATTTAGCATTAGGATAAAGCCTTTTTACTGCCTGGGCCAGGACATGGGCGCTTGTGTGCCAGAAGGCCTTCTTTCCTTCTTTGCTGTCAAAAGACATTTCCACTACCTGCTGATCGTTTAATAATACTTTCATGATGTGTTGCTCCTTTCATTTTTGAAATGTTTACTGTTTGGCAACAACATAAGAAAAAGGAATAAAAAAAGCACCCAAAAGATCTACTGATCTTAAGGGTGCATTACGCACGGTTCCACCTTAACTTTTTACTTCAGATTCTATCAAATCCTATCCTTTAACGCAGGCCTACGATAATGCTTACTGTTAGATATAATCACTAATTGGGCATTACAGCTCAGGAATGGTTTTCGCCTGCTATCCTCATAAGTAACTTCCACCAAATGTTACTCTCTCTGGATGATTCATCGCAAACTACTCTTTCCGTCAATGCTTTTCTTATGTTATTGAAGTGATTGTAGCAAAGGCCTTGGAAGGCTGTCAACACATTTCTTGCAGAATTCATGCAGGATTATCTGTTTCAAACAATTCCTTGAATTCCTTTTTCCCGGGAACCCAGGCTTTCTCGTAGATATGCGTAAAATGGTTTTTAACAGTCTGCTCTGATATTCCAAGCATATATGCTATTCTTCTGTTGGAGAATCCGGACACCTTTAGAAAGCCCAGTTCCAGCTCACGCCTTGTAAGGCCGAATTTCTGAGTAACTTTGAGATAATGCTCTTTTGTTATCTCTTTTTCCATCATTCTCCAAGATCCATTTCTTCATTCATCTTCCGCTCTGCATTAAGCCTTAGCGGAAGGAGCAGGAACTCGATAATGACTGCATATAATCCGGCCAGAAAACACACTGCCAGATTGGGGCCTATTATAGAAGGATCGTCAAGCCTACCCATCACAAGAACCCCTGATATGATAATTGCAAAAAGAGCTGCATATACCGTAAGTTTTTGGGCCGCTTCGACGGCTCCTATTATGTTTTTGAGTTCCAAAAGGCTATAGGGCTTGATGCCAACAGAAAATGCTTTTAAGAAATCTTTCCATTCTCCCATGATCAGTAATCCGGGAATGAAGATTAGTATTATAAGAAGCAGCGACGGTAAATCAAGGAACCAAAGGACTGCAGACATTCCCCAACTACCACCTAAAACATTGAGCATAAATACAGCTATAAACAGTATCAATTCTCCTATCAAAACCAATCTGATATTCTTCATGGCAGGTCTCCTTTCAAACATAAATCTCTGTTCCTAATTTGACCTTACCACAAACCTATACGGAATTATATAGTACCTTTTTATACTTCATAGTTCATTAGAGCTTAATTCTGTATTTCTCTAAATTCACCTTGCCCTGGTTGACCTCCACTCCTTCACTTTCCAGTATCTGCCCCTGCTTCCATGCCCCGCCAAAGGCATATTCTCCGGCAAGTTCACCCTTGGAATTTACAACACGGTGACAAGGTATTGTACTTGGATCAGGATTTTTATGAAGTGCATTTCCTACAGCTCTGGCCATCTTCCTATCGCCAGCCATTTCCGCCACATCCGCATAGGTGGCTACTTTTCCTTTTGGAATTTTCTTTACTGCCTCATATATTCTTTTTGTAGGAGAATCACTTAGAGCATCTTCTCTTGTTTTCATAAGGTTCTTCTCCCCTTTAGCTACACGCAACTCTGTTATTTCATCCTATCTTCACCCTAATCCTACGTCCAGGGCCATCATAAGTATGAAACCCATGGCAAAAGATATTGTTCCGATATTCGAATGCTCACCCTCGGACATTTCAGGAATGAGTTCCTCTACTACAACATATATCATGGCTCCTGCTGCAAAACTCAAAAGATATGGCATCAACGGAATAAACAATCCTGATGCAGCAATGACTAAAAGTGCACCTATGGGTTCAACAATTCCGGACAAAACTCCATAAAGGAAGGTCTTTCCTTTGGGAACGCCCTCGCCCAAAAGCGGCATTGAAACAATTGCGCCTTCAGGGAAGTTCTGTATTGCAATACCGATTGCCAGAGCCAGTGCTCCCGTAAAAGAGATTGTGCTGTTCCCGTAAAGCCAGCCTGCACATACTATTCCTACTGCCATTCCTTCAGGTAGATTATGGATAGTAACCGCAAGGACAAGCTTTGTTGTTCTCTTAAGTCCGCTCCTTGGGCCTTCCTCATTTTTATCCAAATGCATGTGGGGTGTCACCATATCCATTACCAACAAAAAAAGCATACCTATCCCAAATCCGACCGACACAGGAAGAAACCCAAGTTTTCCCATATCTGCAGTCTGATCAAGTGCAGGAAGTAGGAGGCTGAAAAAAGATGCGGACACCATCACTCCTGATGCAAAACCTGTAAGGGCACGCTGCATTTTCTGCCCCATCTCTTTTTTAAACAAAAATACGCTGGCCGCTCCCAGCGCTGTTCCGATGAACGGAATGATGATTATATTCCACATAGCAGATAGCTCCTTTCCATCAGTATTCCATCTTTATGGCTTTTCCGGCCACATCAAGTCAACTGCCCTGTCCAAAATTCTTTTCAAATCAATAATACCCTCTTTGGGCAGGTTTAAAAAGCAATAGTAAAGGGCTATCCAGCTTTATAATAAGCTTTGCTTTCATAGCCTCAAGTTCCTTCAGCACCCGGTCTATTAGTATCCCACAATTTAATGTACTATATCATCACTCATAATTCACTGTTATTTTTCCCAACGTTATTTTATCCAGAACCTTATCATTAGTCTTTACTGTATGTTCCGGTAGAATCTTTTCTTGATAATACACGCCGTCCCAGTTTAGAAGCTTTTCTGGGTCTTCGGAATATCCTGATAAATCACAGGTATTTACAAGAAATTGGGCATATTTTACTGCAAGAGCATGTTTTATCCGCATATTAGTGAGGATGCTTTCATCCAACCCTGTTCTTGCAAGCTGATTCCCGGTCATGCTGCTTAAGAGCATCTTTGCTTCGACCATTGCTTGTTTTTCTTCCGCGCTACTTAATACAACTCCTTCAGAAAGAGCTCTTTTATAATAAATCTCATCTGATATACAAGTGCTAACTGCCACCTTCTTGGCGTAATCACAGACAAACTGAGAATCCATGCCGGCTGAAAAGTGGGTATTCCACCAGTGCTTTGGATTCTCAGGATCATACAAAAGAGCCTGGTTCTGCACAAACTCTTCTACTTCATATATGTAATATCCAAATTCTCTTAAGGTAATCTCGGTATCATCAACTGTGATCAAAGGCTCATCAAGATGATCTTCATAAACGAATCTGCTCTGTATTTTTCCGCAAATGGCAGCAATTATCAGAAAGCAGTTAAATATGATGATTCCGACAATGGCTTTTTTAAAAGATTTTTTCATAAGCATTTATTTATCCTGTGTGAACAACTCTTGGAATTCTTTTCTTACGGGAACCCATGCCTTCTCATATATGTGAGTGAAATGATTTTTTACTGTCTGTTCAGAAATCCCAAGCATATAAACAATTCTATGGTTTGAAAACCCCGACACTTTAAGGTATCCGAGTTCAAGCTCTCTTTTCGTAAATCCGAATTTATCACTGCTTTAGCATTACGCTGCCTTGTATATGATCAATATTCGTAGGATTGATTTACTTTCCTAAGTGCAGCTACATAATCGCAGCCTTTTTCTTTCACATTTTCCGGATTTATAGGATAATGGACATTGTAAAGAATCCCTTTGTCTCTGAACATATTCTCTATATAATCCTTCTCTATATGCCCGCCTACAACTTCAAGGCAAATCATAACATGATCATCACCCGGTACGATTTCTTTCTCCCACAAATACTTGCACTCAAGGTTCATGAAACATTCAGCGACCATCGGCGCTTCTATCCATGAAGCTTTCTCCACAGTAAGCCCTGATGCAGTTATCTCATCTGCCTCGAGCTGATTATTCTGTATCGTCTTCATGCAGGCTTTGTATAAATCAGAAGACATGAAATTCAGCACTGCTGCCTTCTTTTCATTTAGGCTTTGGTAAAGATGTCCACACTTATTCACGCTGCATAGAATCACGTAATACCCGCATCCATGATTCGCACTCGTAAACCCTGCCCATGACTGCATCGTAGCATTGGGCTGTCCGTTAGATTTATATGTTGTGACAAGGAACATCGGCGTCGGGATTCCCATAATAAACTCTTTCCAATCAAAGCCGAAGTTTTTTGCAAATTCTCCGTATGTCCCCTTCATAGATTCCGGCATTTCTTTGTATTGGTATTTCATCTTTTTCCTTCCCTCCGTACTAAAATCAACATAAGAATCGACTTCAATTATCTCGACAACCTTCGATTTGTATATATATGCCTTACGCTTAGTATAAGTATTTCTTCTATACTCTTCAATATTCAAGCCTTTGCAAAAAAAGACTCGGTACAATGTACCGAGCCTCATATTCTTTGTTCTTATCATTACTTGTTTGTTAGAAAAGCTGTTATTTCTTCTTTGGTTGGCATTACAGAAAGCGCACCTTTTCTGGTGGTTATAATTGATGCCGCAGCGTTTGCAAACGACAGGCATTCAAACAATCCGTCTTTTGTCAGATTATCAAGTCCGTTTCTATGAACGTAATCTATGGCACAGGCACAGAAGGTATCGCCTGCTCCTGTAGTCTCTATAGTAGCAGGATTTCTGTACCCGTCTTTTTTGATCACCATATCTTTGTAAAGAGCTATACTTCCTTCAGGTCCAAGTGTGGCAAACACGATTGGAATACCAAAGTCTCTCTTTATTTTCCTTGCTCCTGCCTCTATATCCTTAAGGCCTGTAAAAAGCTCAATCTCATTATCTGAAATTTTCAGGATATCACAGTTTTCAAAGCCATATTTCATAGCATCTATTGCATCATCTACGTTCTTCCATAAAGGTTCTCTGTAATTTGGATCAAAAGATATGACTGCTCCGCTCTCTTTAGCTATTGTAACAGCTCTGACAGTTGCCTCTCTTGCAGGTTCGTCTGTCATTGACAGTGTTCCAAGATGAAATACATCTGCATTCCTGATAAGATCAGCATTCTTCTCAACATCCTCTGCTGTCAGCATCATGTCTGCTCCGGGCTTTCTGTAAAAAGAAAAATCTCTGTCTCCATTTGGAAGTTTATTTACAAATGCAAGGGTAGTATTTACCTCCTCGTCAAAGACAAGTCCGGTAGAGTCTATACCCTGCTTTTCAATTCTCTCTTTTAACATCCTTCCGAAAAAGTCGCTTCCAACCTTGCCGATAAAAGCTGTGCTGCCTCCTAAATTCTGAAGCATTGACAGCACATTACAGGGTGCTCCGCCTGGATTAGCCTCAAATAAAGGATTTCCCTGGTTGCTGTCTCCGCTTCCTGTAAAATCAATAAGCAACTCCCCCAGCGCAACTACATCTTTTTTCATAAGTTATTTCCTCTCAAGCTCATACATAGTAACATCCATAAGAAGTTCTCCAACTGCCTTAAAACTGATACCTTCAGCTCTGACATCTGTAAGGATTACCATAGACATTGCCTGCTGTCCATTATTGATGAAGAGCTCCATGCTGTATCTGTCAAGAACAAGTCTAAGTGAAATCTCACCCTTATTTCCTGCAACCTTACATCTTCTCTGATGAACAATGGCTCTTCTGCTTCCTGAATGCTTTCTGTCTATCTTAACAATATTGTCAACAGGGTCATATTCAATCGTTGAATAAGCCTTGCCATTATCAGCAAAACGAATTTCAAATTTTTTATATGAAAGTTCTGCCTGTGTAGATCTGACTCTTACTGTCATATCTACGCATCTGCCCTCAATACTTGAAAGTGAAGCACTATCAGAAATAAGTACATTCTGTCTGCTGATTCTTTTGCCGTAATAATTCTCTATCTCTCTGGCAGGCCACTGAATAAGTCTGTTATCCTTAATAGTTATTTCCCTTGGAATACTCATCTGGCCAAACCATGGGAAGTCATCGCGCCTGATTCCGCATGTATCCCAGTTCTGCATCCAGCCGATCATGACTCTTCGTCCATCAGGAGTCTTGATTGTCTGTGGCGCATAAAAATCAATACCATAGTCAACAGCCTGACAGTTTTCTTCGCAGAATTCTCCATTTTCATCGATACTTCCTATCACACACAAGGTGCCGTTTCCGTTGTGGAACTCAAGCTCTTCAGGGAGCATATCCTGAGGACTTGTGAGAAGAACCTGTTTGCCATCGTGGTTAAAGTAATCAGGGCACTCCCACATTACACCGAATCTGTGGTTGTTCTTGATAACAGTCTTATCATAGGACCAGTTGATACCGTCATCACTTACAAACTGTAATATCTGTCCATCGATATCCTCAGTTTTATTGCCAACTACAATGTAGTATTTGCCATTTTCGCGCCATACCTTAGGGTCTCTGAAGTCATATTTGCCGGCGCCCTCAGGAAGCATAGTACTGTCAATTACAGGATTATTGGCATACTTCTCATAATCCTTACCGTCACCAAAAGCAACACACTGGGTCTGAACCTCTCTGATGTTGCCATCTTCATCTTCCATTTTCTGAACTCCTGTGTACACCAGAAGTTGTCTGCCATCTTCCATTTCAATGGCACTACCTGAAAAGCAACCGTTCTTGTCATATTCCATATCAGGAGCTATAGCAGCAGGATAATATTCCCATGTGATCAGATCCTTACTAACCGCATGTCCCCAGTGCATAGGTCCCCATACTGTCTCATATGGATAATATTGGTAAAAGAGATGGTATTCACCCTTATAAAGGCTAAAACCGTTAGGATCATTCATCCATCCACATCTTGGTGTCAGATGAAAAAGAGGCCTCATTTCAGGGGCGATCATCTTTTCCTTTTTCTCTTCATATTCACGTGCCTTGTTTAACTTATCACTCATTTCTATCCTCACTTACCGTAAATCATTACATATTCCAAAGCATCTGTAAGCTCAATTTCCCAATCCGCTCCCACAGCTGCATAAAAGCCATCCCCATCGAAAGTATCAATCTCCTCTTTTTCCCATGGTCCAAAGAAATTATCCGAAATTCATTTTAAAAAAAGGGAGGAGAAAATCTCCTCCCTGCCTTTCCGGTTATATGAATTACTTATAGAACTCATCAAGATATTTCTGGTAGATAGAGAGATACTCATCAAGACCATATGCATTAACCTGCTTGAGGTACTCATCCCACTCAGCATCTGTAAGACCGTTCATAACGAAGTTACTTCTGCTGGAGTTGATATAGCTGATAAGATCTGTCTGGATAGTTGTAAGAGCCTCTGTATCATCAGCTGTCATAAATACGTTAGGATATACATACTTGCAGTTCATATCGTCTGTGTAGTACTCCTTGATCCAGTCAAGACGGTACTGCGCATCATCAGGGCATGTAACATATACGCCGTAGTACTCATCAAGGATTGCAAGAGGGCCACCAACACACTCAGCCTCACGAACTTCTACAGGAGAAGCATCGCCAAGAGGTGCATGCTTGAGCATCTTGTCGCCGTTTGCATTTGTTGAAAGCTCAAAGATATCAAACTCATCATCCTCGCCATATGTTCCCCAGTTGTTCTGTGGTGACTGGAATGGATCATACATCTTATCAAGCCAAGCGCATACGAATGCAGGATTCTCGCACTTAGAAGTTACAACGCATCTGCCACGATCAAAACCTGATGTGAAAGAGCTGTTCATAGGTGTAACATTCTTAACATCAGCCTTAAGAGCTGCAAGTGGAACGAAATCTTCAAGGTTATCAATGTTAGCAACGTCCCATGTAAAGCAAACACCATATCTGTGTGACTTACCCTTAGCTACATAAGTTGACCAGTCCTGTGTGAAGCACTCAGGATCGATAAGTCCCTCTTCATAGAGTTTATGAAGCCACTGCATACCTGACTTGAAACCTTCCTGTGTTGCTGTGCAGATAACCTTCTTGTCATCTGTAACTGCAATGTGCTGTCCGATATCATTGTCACCGTAACCTTCGCCAAAGCCGTTAATAAGAAGGCTTGGATCCTGATCGTTCATGATGCATGACATAGGAATGATGTCGCCCTCAATACCAAACTCAGCCTGAAGCTCTGAAGCATGCTCCTTGAATGCCTTAAGTACTTCTTCGAATTCATCAACTGTTGTAGGTGTCTGAAGTCCGAGGAAATCAAGCCATTTCTTGTTGATGTAAGTGAAGTTATTACCTACTGTCTGGATAGCTGTCTTGTTAGAACCAAGCTGCTCAATCCATGGAAGTGCCCAGATGTGTCCCTCGGAGTCCTCACACATTGTGCGGTACTCTGGATACTTATCAAATACTGCCTTAAGGTTAGGCATGTTGTTGTCAATGTATTCTTCTACAGGAAGGATAACTCCCTGATCAGCATATCTGATAAGGTCTGAGTTACTAAAGCCTGCATTAAATACAAAATCTGTAAGTGTGTTCTTGTTAGCCATGTTGAGCTTGATCTTGTCGCCCCACTGATCATTTGAAATAGCTGTCCAGTCAACATGTACGTTTGTCTCTTCCTCAAGTCTCTTGAAGATTGTTCTGTTGTTAGGCTCTGACTCAGTTCCTGACGGATAGCTGATTGTACCTGTGATAGTAACCTTGTTTTCCAGCGGAAAACTGATATCATCCGCTGAAACTGATGCTGCCCCACTGCCTGAAGCACCTTTTCCGCAACCTGTCAGAACACTGGCTGACATTGCAAGAACAAGTGCTGCTGAAAATAACTTTGTTGTCTTCTTTTTCATTTTCCCTCTCCTTATAAAAATTCTTTATTATCTCCTGTTGCCAGGGGAAGTTCTGATTTTTTTTAACTCTTCTCAGCCCTTAACTGAACCAACCATGATTCCTGAATCAAAATACTTCTGGAAGAATGGATACATTACTATAAGCGGTAAGCTTGAAATAATGATGGTTGCATATTTAAGAAGTTCTGCAAGCTGTGCTCTCTGAGCTGTACTCTGCATATCTGCTATCATTCCCGGATCTGGTTCATTCTGGATAAGGATAGCCCTAAGCACCAGCTGAAGAGGCTGCTTATCTGCTGAATTCAGATAGATCATTGCATCAAAGTAGCTGTTCCACATTCCTACAAACTGCCACAATATCAGCACTGCTATAAGTGGTGTGCACACAGGAAGAAGTATTCTGAAGAAGAACACCAATTCATTAGCTCCGTCCACATCAGCAGCTTCTCTAAGTTCGCTTGGAATACCTTTGTAGTAAGTTCTTGCGATGATCATGTTCCATACGCTAAATGATCCCGGAAGAATTACAGCCCACATGGTATCAAGAAGCCCCATGTTACTGATAAGAAGGTATGTAGGAATCAGTCCGCCGCCAAAGAACATTGTGATAATAAAGATTGCGTTAAAAAACTTCTTGCCTTTAAAATCATCTCTTGACATTGGATACGCACACAAAAGTGTTATAAATACTGAAATAACCGCAAATAATACGGAATAAATAATTGCATTTCTAAAGCCAATCCATATCTGAGAATTGGTCATTACTCTCTCATAAGCTGTAAGAGTCCATTTGCTGAAATCAAATACAATTCCCTTGTTCTGAAGTGTTATAGGATCCATGAAGGAAGCTACAATAATATAAACTACAGGGCCTATGATAGCCATTACAAAGGCTGCAAGGAGAATATAACCGACCAAAAGAAATGCTTTATCTCCAATGGAAGCTCTGGCAAATTCGCTTTTTTTAATATTTACTGTCTGTTGCATTTCGCTCCCCCTTATAGTCCCTGACCGTCGTTAAGCTTCTCAACAACTTTATTAACCGCTATTAGAAGTATTACATTTACGATCGTATTAAATAATCCAACCGCTGTTGAATAACTGTAATCACCATTCAAAAGACCTTTTTTGTAAACATAAGTAGCTATGATCTCAGATGAAGCAAGGTTCATATCTGACTGAAGTGCATAGGCCTTTTCAAAGCCGATACTCATAATGTTTCCTGCCTGAAGGATGAATTGGATAACTACCATATCCTTGATAGCCGGCCACTCTACTGCCTTGATCTGTTGCCAGATATTAGCTCCATCAATCTGTGCTGCCTCTTTGAGTTCCTTGCTGGCATTTGAAAGAGCTGCTGTGTACATGATAGATGCCCAGCCGGCGCCCTGCCAGATACCACTTATGATGTAGATTGGTCTGAATGCTGCAGGGATTGTCAAAAAGTTGATGTTCGTTCCCAAAAGCATGTTGAATGGTCCTGTAACCGATAAAAGAATTCTGACCATACCACAGAGGACTATGACAGATATGAAGTTAGGCATATACAAAACAAGCTGTATCTTCTGTTTGATCTTGCTGCTGGAAATCCTGTTAAGAAGAAGTGCCAATATTATCGGCATTGGGAATCCCCATAACAGGCCAAAAACACTAAGCTTTAAAGTATTTGCAAGATATTGCATAAAATCGGGTGATGATAAGAACTGTTTGAAATACTTAAGTCCTACCCATTCACTTCCCAATATTCCCTTAAATGGATTGTATTTCTGGAAAGCAATCAGAATGCCTCCCATAGGAATGTACCTGAACACTATTGTCAGTAACAGTGCCGGCCCCAAAAAGAACACATACAGTTGCCAATGCTGCTTAACATATACCAGGGTGTTATGCATCGAATTATCTTTTACCTTTGTGTTCATGTAGCCCCTCCCGAGTTTTACATTTGCATAATTCTCATTTGCATATGTAAAATATAGCACCCATATTTTCAGCTGTCAACATAATTATTTTACATTTGCACAACAAATATTTACATTTGACACTTTAATTTTTACATTTTATAATGATATAGGTGTCAAAAAGTCATAAATACCTACTATCTGGGGCACACCCATCTTTTGACACATTCATCATTTATTTAGAAAGTGGAGACTACATTATGCCAGCAAAAGTCACCTTACAGGATATAGCAGATGCTCTTGGAGTATCCAGAAATACCGTATCCAAGGCTATAAATAACACCGGAGTTTTAGCTGAAGCTACCAGACAGAAAGTTTTAGAGAAGGCTATCGAAATGGGATACAAGCAATTTTCTTATGCCAATTCCATTTCAGACATTACAAATCCTTTTAGTTCCCAGCCCAAGGCTTCAGGAGAGATTGCTCTCTTTTCAGGCAGTTTCCTTAATAATTCTCACTTTGCTTCTACCATGCTGGATAAATTTCAATATGAAATTTCTCTGCTTGGCTATAGCCTGACTATGCACCGGGTTGATCATCAGAATATAGAGTCAAGAACTCTTCCTCTCTCATACAGACCGGATAACACCAAGGCTATTATATGCATCGAAATGTTTGATCACTCCTATTGTGAAATGTTGTGCAGCCTAGGATTACCTGTTCTCATGATAGATGCTCCCGTTGCAAGCTACTGGAGACCATTAAACGCAGATGTTCTGCTCATGGATAATTTTTCCAATATATATACAGTCGTTAATGACATGAGCAAAAAGGGAATTACCAAGATAGGATTTGTAGGCCAGGTCACACATTGCCGTTCTTTCTACGAGCGGTTCATAGCCTTTAGGGAGGCAATGTATATCAATAATCTGAACTTTGATGAGAAATATTGTCTTACAGAGGTTCATCCTCACGGATTAGAATATAGAGAATACTTATTCGAAGCTCTTACGAAGATTCAAGAAATGCCCGAACTCTTTATTTGTGCCAACGATTTTGTAGCTCTCGATCTGATATCCGGCCTCAAGAGAATGGGAATAGAATGTCCACGTGATATCAAGATATTCGGTTTTGATGATTCCCCTGAGTCCAAGATCATGTCTCCTTCTCTCTCAACCAGCCACATACACAGCCAGATAATCGGTTATTCAGCTGCCAACCTTGTAATCTCCAGGATTGAGCAGCCTGATCTCAATTACAGGATAACCTATACAGAGACTGATCTTATTTACAGAGAATCAACACAGATGTAATAAAATGTAAAATAGAATGTCGCGAGCGATTTTTCTGTAATAGGAAGCAATTTCCTATTACAGAACAATATTTTCTGCGTTTCACCGAGGCTGAATACAATTATAGATAAAAGAAAAACCCCAGAAACGCTGAGTTTCTGAGGTTTGTAAGATTATTCGAATATAACTCACATCCGTACTCAAAGCGATTCAATTATTACTGCTTTCAAAGTCTCCGATGACTCTAGTAATGCAGCCTTTTCCTGCTCGCTGAGTCTGATTGGCACAGATCCTTCAACGCCATCTCTTCCGACAATAGCCGGCATGCTGAGAGCGACGCCATCAATGCCATTCTCACCGTGCTGAATGCTGGATATAGGAAGAACTGACTTTTCATCACGTATGATAGCCTCACAGATACGCCTTACACTCATGGCAATTCCGTAATAAGTAGCACCTTTTTTCTCGATGATCTCATAAGCACTATTCTTGACAGTTTCAGCAATCTCTTTCATAGCTTTTTCATGCTCGAAATGTCCTCTCATCTCGCAAAAATCATGGATTGGAATTCCTGATACATTTGCACTACTCCATGCTGCTATCTCGCTGTCTCCGTGTTCACCTATGATAAATGCATGTACTGAACGGCTGTCTACACTCAGGTGCTCACCAAGAAGATATTTGAATCTGGCCGTATCAAGTACTGTTCCTGAGCCAAATACTCTGTTTTCAGGGAAGTCACTGAGTTTGGCTGCTGCGTATGTAAGAACATCAACAGGATTAGCCACTATCAGAAGAATTCCATCTTTGTTGTACTTTGCTATTTCCGGAATAATCGACTTAAAGATTCCCACGTTCTTTTTTACGAGATCGAGCCTTGTCTCGCCGGGCTTCTGTCCTGCCCCTGCCGTAACAACCACAACTGCAGCATCACCTGCATCCTTGTAATCTCCGGCATATATCTGCATTGGCTTTGCAAAGGGAAGTCCATGGCTGATATCAAGAGCCTCACCCTCAGCCTTCTCCTTATTCACATCTATCAGCACCATTTCGGAAAAGAGCCCACTCTCCATTAGGGCAAAAGCTGATGCTGACCCAACAAATCCACAACCTACTACTGCTACTTTTCTCTCATTTAATGCTGACATAATATGCCTCCTTTTTTCTTGCTACATTCAGTATAAACTCACTTATATCAAAAGCCCATGAAATATATGCTTACTGGGAAATTTAATCAAGTATCTTACCATTTCTGGAGATTGTCACAACCTGCCAAGGAATAAACTTTCCGCTATTCTTTATTGCATTCTCTGCGGCTCTCTGCAGCCCTCCGCAGCATGGAACCTCCATTCTTACTATCAATGGCTCCTTCATGACATGCGTTTGCGCAGATACCGCAGCCGTTACACTTTTCTTCATCGATTTTTATTATATTAAACCTCTCTGTTTGACCTTTGTTCTTGTTCTGATGGTGTCAGTATAATATACTGTTCATGACAAGTATGTTGTTCAAACCACATTTTGGAGAAAAATTTATGAACCTTGAAGGTATAGAAAAGAGTAGATTGTTCAAGGGAATGACAGCTAAAGAACTGTCTTCATGCCTTGCTTCACTGGATGCCAGGGAAAAGAAATATCGAAAAGACGATCTGATTCTCCGCGCGGGAGAGCGAACTTCAAGCATAGGCATGGTACTCTCAGGCAGTGTTACTATTGAAAGCAATGACGTCTGGGGCAATTGCTCTGTCTTAAGCCATGTAGGCCAAAATCAGTTCTTCGCTGAAACCTATGCTCTACTTGGCGAAGTCCTTCTGGTTGATGTCAGAGCAAATGAAGACTGCCGAATTCTCTTTTGCAATATAAGGAACCTTCTTGAAGACAGCAAAAAGAGCTCTCCCTGGAAGGAAAAGCTCCTAAAAAACATACTTATTATTTCATCTCAGAAAAACCTTGTCCTCTCTGGACGCAGTTTCCATACTTCTCCCAAGAGCTGCCGTGGACGCCTTTTGTCATATCTCAATGCCATCGCACTCCAGACAAGTTCAAGGGAATTTGACATTCCCTTCAACAGGCAACAGCTTGCCGATTACCTTAACCTCGAAAGGACCAACATGTCAAAAGAACTCTCGCACATGAAAGATGAGGGGCTTATCGAATATAGAAAAAGTCATTTCAAGCTTATTAAGGCGGATTAAATTGGATATTATCGACCATGCAAATCAAGCCATTTATGACTCATTAACCAATTTTCCAGTCATATGTTCAGGTGCAAACTCCAAGCATTGAACACGAGGCAATGCGTTCTTTAGCTCCTTTTCCAGATATTCTTCATCATCGGTAAATTTTCTGACCAAAGCTGTGCATATTTCTCGCGCCTTTTCTTCATCTTCTACAAGGGCGATCCTGCCAAAAGTGATAACGCTCTTTATATTAAGAGCCCAGTCACCTTCTTTACGAAATCCTTCATCATAAACACAGTAACTGGCCTTACCACAAGCTTTTATGGAGTCAATCTTATGACCCTCTTTGGCGCCGTGAAAATAGATTTTTCCATCATCTTCGCAGTACCAGTGATCTATCGGAAGTCCGTATGGGTACCCATCATCACCTATCAATGAAAGTACGCCCCTCTTAGTATTCTTCAGTATTTCTATACACTCTGAATCAGAAATCTGCTGATTAAATCTTCTCATCTTTCTAAACATGGTAAACCTCACTCTTTCGCTAAAATCTTTAGTCCAGTAATTCCAACTACAATCAGGATAACACATATTACCATAAGTGCTGTAAGAAGCAGACTTAGAATTCTCATTTTTTCTTCACTATCATTTCCTACGTCAAAAACCGCCTAACATTCTCGTCTTCACTGATCTTCACCTCAACCCTTTTCAAAATCAGGTTTCCAGCCTGCGAACTGTTTAAGCTGCTCTTCTGTCCTGTGATAATATTTCTCATTCTTGTCAAGCTCCGCAATCTTAGCCATCTCTTCGTCCGTCAGCTTAAAATCGAGAATGTTGAGATTATCTTTGATATGATCTTTCGTTTTACTGCCGGGGATCACCACAAATCCCATCTGTGTATGCCAGCGAAGAATGATCTGTGCCGGAGACTTTCCGTACTCCTTTCCAAGTTCGGCAAATACCGGTTCATTTATACGCCCTGTTCCATCAGATCAAAAACATATCCCTTTTCGTAATCCATCTCTGTCACCGTCCTTTTTTAGATCAAACCGTTTGCCGCAAACCACTTCTTTACTACATCCCAGGAATCAGCTGCCTTAGAGCCAGTGATCGCAAGTCCGCTCTTTACCGTTGCTCCTTTGGCAGACTTTTTAATATCACTCTCACTGGATCCCATTCCGCTTCCTTCATTGGTACAAAGGGGAAGGATCGTCTTTCCGGTGAAGTCATATCTTTCCAGGAAAGTTGCGACTGCCATCGGGAAAGTTCCCCAATAATTCGGGTAACCAAGAACGATGGTGTCATACTCATCGATGCTGCCTAAATAATCAGTAAGCTCGGGTCTTGCATTATTCTGCTTGTCCTTCTTCGCTTCATCGATGCAGGTCATGTAAACCGGTGAATAAGGGTCCTTCATCTCGATCTTAAATGTATCCGCATCGATCAGCTCCTTCATGATCCCTGCTACGATCTCGGTGTTCCCGACCTTTAAGTATCTCATTGCTCCGCCAAAATAGTTCTCATCTGCTCTTGAAAAGAATGCTATCAGTGTTTTTGCCATCGTGTTATCCTCCGTTATTCGACCTAAGGGGTACCGCTTGCAGTGGATGCCTTAGGTCAGTGTTTAGTTTTCGTGAATTGTGTTTATTTGCTTCGTTGATAAAATTATTGCATGAAGCGCTTGAAATATCCAATTCAAATATCATATAATTGATTTAATTTTTAAATAACTGATTTCGGGGGATTTTTCAATGACCACCAAACAGATCGATTACTGTATAGAACTGGCGCGAACACTTAACTTCAGTCGCGCTGCAGAGAATGCCTTTGTAAGCCAGCCCACATTTTCCTATCAGGTAAAACTGCTGGAAGATGAGGTCGGCTTTAAGATATTTGAAAGGAACGGCAAGGGAGCCGCACTCACTCCTGCCGGTCAGCAGTTCGTAACGTATCTTTCCGGTATGCGTGAGGATATGAAGAGAGCAATAGAACAGGGGCAGAATTTCAGTGCCAGGTATACTGACAATATAACAGTTTCCATGATGGTCAGACAGGCCATATATTTCCTGCCTGAGGCGATTCGCATATTTGAAAAGGAGCAACCCGGTGTTCAGGTCACTCCTCTGTTTCAGTACGATAATGGTGTAGAAAGTTTTTTAAAGGATGAGTCCGATGTCCTCTTTGCGCTCATCGAACAGACTAAGCATATCCCGGGGATCAACGTGCACAAGCTCTTTGATTCCGGGATTTACCTTATTGCTGATAAAAACGATCCGCTGGCAAAAAAGAACCTCATCACAGATGAAGATATCTACGGACGCACACTCATGGTAGGAGGTGGCTCTCCGAACGCTTTACGTAGTGTCCAGCAGAAGCTCATCGCCTCCGGGAAGATCGAATATTTTAACAGTCCCGATCACGACTCTACTCTTGTAAATGTTGCATCCGGCAAAGGCATCTGCCTTGCTCCCGGATTCTTAAACGACCATAGCGGGCAGTTTGCATGGATCCCTTATGACTGCAAGGAATGCTTTCACTGCGTTCTCTGCACTCACAAGACGGATAGCCGAGAGAGCCTTGCCGCATTTATCAAGACGCTTCAAAAGCTGTACAATGATGCAGTGGCCTTCCCACTTTAACTTCCGGTTTTATCTGCTGAAATTCATTATTTTCAAATTATTGGCAGTATATTAACTCTAATTTCCACTGCCTAAATTCCAGTATCTTCAGATGTTAGCAGAACTTCAGTGCAATATCCCACTGCCAATTTGGACTTTTTCTAAAATAATGGCAGAAAAACTAATACTCACATTCTGCGTCCCAAGGGTTATATTCATTTCCTCTTACTTTTCTGATAATTACTAATAGCAAACTTCTTTATATCTTCTAACGCCTTTTCTTCCGACAACAAATCGGCATCGTTGTTAAATAGCAATTACAAGCGATATAAGGAAGGAAATACAATAGCCAGAAATAGCTTTATCGGAGGACATAAGGCCGGAAGCCAGGTTTAAAGAATCTGTCATCACCCGATGTCTCATAAGAGAACGCTTTTTCCTTATCGTTCCAGATCAGTCTTGTTATACTGAACTCTCCGCTCTCATAGCCATATCCGTCTCCGGCATCTTCATACAAAGAAAACTCTGCGTCGCATTCCGGATATACCAGGACATCAATATCTTCGTCCTTCATATATTCGGAGCCGGCGAGTGGCTTTTTCACAGGTATGATGGAGCCGACTTTCACGAATACAGGGATGTTGTCCAGACCGCATGTGTATTCTATAGTCTGTCCACCTTCGAAGCGGCGACAGGGCAGATTTTCTATATCCTTGCCATTGTCATAAATGTCACTCAGGTTAAATTCATACCAGTCGCAGCCTTTGGGCAGATATACATTTCTTTGATCAGCATCTTCGATCATAGGGCAAACCATCAGACTATCGCCCAGCATAAACTGATCTGAGACTGACAGTGCCTTTTCGTCAGCGTTAAAATCAAACATCAGCGGTCTGATTAGCATTCCGTCGTCAAAATGAACTCCTGCCCCCACAGAATAGAGATAAGGAAGCAGTTTATACCTGTTGCGAATTGTACTGCAGATAGCTTCATAATACGCATCTCCGCTATCTCCAAACGCCCATGGTTCACGTTCAATATCCGTGCCGTGCGCCCTGAAGACCGGCAAAAAGGCTGCATATTCCAGCCATCTCACATATAGCTTTTTATATGCTTCATCTATGCCATCTTTATAATCACCGTCCCAGAACCACTGTATGCCTCTTTTAACAAAAAATGCACCTGTGTCCATCGTCCAATACGGCATACCGCTTGCAGCAAACTGCAGTCCGGATCTCACCTGATCTTTAAGAGTATCCCAGCTGGCTGAAATATCTCCCGACCATAGGATTGTTCCGTACTTCTGGCTTCCTGCCCAGCCACTTCTGGTAAGATTAACGACTCTTTTTTCAAGAGAGCATTTTCTCTGGCCTTCCCAGATTGCCTGAGCATGATATTTTCCAAACTCATTGGCCTTTTCAAAGGGCATGATATTTGCCGAATCATTCTTGTATTCATAGTATTTATCGCTGTCCGCAGGCTCTATACGATGCTCCCACTCCGGAGTTATCGGTTCGCTGGAATCGCACCACCAGGCATCAACTCCTGCCGGGTATAATGCTCTTTCCACCTGTGACCAATATAGATTTCTGCCTTCATCGCTAAAAGCATTATAGATATCTGTTCCAGGAAGCAATAGCTCATTTTCCTTGAATTCTGCGTTATTTTCTGTTCCCTGCGCCATATTGGGCCAAATTGACATCATAAAACGGATTCCCATTTCATGGAGTTTATCCGTCATACCCTTTGGATCAGGAAATCTCGATGTATCAAAGCTCTTTTGTCCCCATTTGTTGTCCTCCCAGCTCATCCAGTCAAGAACCATACAGTCTACACCTATGTTTCTCTTTCTGAACTCCCCGGCTGTGTCCAATATATCTTTTTGGCTAACGTAGCGCTCTTTTGACTGAATATATCCATAAGCCCACATCGGAAGCATAGCTGCTTTACCCGTAAGCCTTCTGTAGTTCTTCACCACGTCAAAAAGACTCTCTCCAAAGAGGACATAGTAATCCAGATAAAAGTCTGCCTCCGTCTGAACAAATGCCTCTCTCTCATTTTCGGAAAACATCAGAAGTGAGCCGGTGCTATAGAGCAACCCGTAATTTCTGCTTGAAACCATCATGGGAATGGCGATTTTTCTATTGCTCTGATGAACATAGTAGGTACTTTTCCTGAGATTCCATTCGCCCTTTTCGCCCTGGCCAAAGCCAATAAGCAGTTCATCCTCGGAAAAATTGAAATATGTGCGGGTTTTGTAGGCAGAGCCGTACTCTTCACGTTCTGCCGCTTTAACCTTTTTCTTCACTCCATCCGGAGTAACTATTTCCTCCACCAGTGCTTTATCCGCATTGATTGTTCTGTATAAAGAGATCCGCTCAAGGTCACGTGGGTGCTCATTTCTCTCTGAAACAAGCTCCCTTCCGTTCTGATCCCAAAATGATACTGCGCTTGTCTCCTTATCTATGTGCACAGTACCTTCTTTTGTAGAAATTGAAAGTTCGTTTCCGCTCTGATCTACTTTAAAGTCTATGCTGCCGGTAAAATCAGAATACTCACTGCCCTGTTCCTTGGCAAAAGAGCCATCGGATGAAAAAGAGACTCTGACAATTCCGCCTTTTTGTGGAATGATCCTGAGTGTTCCCTCCTGTGACCTGACAAAAACCATTCCATCCTTTTCGCATACTTCCAATATACTACTATCCTTTGCAGGTATTACGTCCATCATAGCTCTAATTCCTTTTTCTCCCCATTGACCTCAACAACTATATGCTTGGCTTTTTTCTTGTTTATAATGTTCCAGCTCGTAACCTTCATATCTTTCCACTCCATTGAAAGCTCAAGTCCGCCGCAGAGGCATATTCCGCTGACGCGGCCATTTGAAAGTTCCTTCGGAAGCGCAGGAAGGAACCTTATATATCCATCCCTGCACTGAACAAGCATCTCTATGATCGCTGCTGACGCTCCAAAATTCCCATCTATCTGGAAAACCGCTCCTGGTCCGTATGGGTGGTTATCCATCAGATTATCAAAAGTGCTCTTGGAAAGAAGCGCCTCCAGATTTTCATATACTTTGGCGCCATCCAGGAAATGAGCCCAAAGGCCTATGATCCACGCCCTTGACCAGCCGGTATGTCCGCCGCCGTTTGCAAGCCTTCTCTCTAGAGTTACGCGGGCCGCCTTCATAAGCTCAGGAGACTTCTCAAAGCTTATTGAATGTCCCGGATAAACTCCAAAAAGATGCGAAATATGCCTGTGTCCGGGTTCTAGCTCCTCATAGTCCTGCATCCATTCCTGGATCTGACCATATTTACCGATTTTTATCTTTGGAAGCTTTTCCAAGATCACACGGGCCTTTTCTGACTTTTCAGCGCATCCAAGCACCTTGCATGCGCTGATATAGTCCTCTAAAAGCTCTGTAAGGATCTCGATATCCATGGTCGAGCCTTCACAAAGGCATCCTTTAGTACCGTCCTTCATGATATAGACGTTTTCAGGTGATACTGATGGAGAAGTGATAAGCTCCCCGCTCTCATTTTCGACCAGGAAATCGTCAAAAAAGTCTACGCATTCAGTAAGTACCTCAAAGTTATCTGCCAGGAAGTCTTTATCCTCGGTGTACAGATAATGTTCCCATATATGTGTGGCCATCCATGCCTCGCCCATAACCCAGAAGGTGGCCGGTATATAGTGGTCCTGCGGAGCTGTATCACCATAAATATCAGTGTTATGATGTGCAACAGAACCCTTGCAACCATACATCTGCCTTGCTGTCTGCTTGCCGTTTTCACAAACTCTTTTTAAAAGCTCAAAAAATGGCATGTGGCACTCGGAAAGATTCCCGCTCTCCGCCATCCAGTAATTCATCTCAGCATTAATATTGATGGTAAACTTGCTGTCCCAGGGCGGAGTTAGCCTGTGATTCCAGATTCCCTGCAGATTTGCCGGAAGACAATTTCCTCTGCTTGATGAATACAAAAGGTATCTTCCATAGCTAAAATACAGCGCAAAAAGGCCGGGATCTTTCTCTCCGTTTTTCAGGGCTGAAAGTCTCTTGTCAGTAGGAATGTCACTCCTGTCTTTAGTATGTCCGTCTCCAAATTCCAGGGACAGAGTATTGAATCCTTTTACAAACTCTTCCTTGTGAGACTTTAAAACATCCTCCCAGCTTTTCTTTGAAATACTATCAAGATTTTCTTTGCCGGCAGCAAGATAGTCCTCACCCTTTGTGGAATCGTGATAGAACTCTGTTTGTATATCTATAAAAAGTGTAACTTCAGAGGCATCTTTAACAATAAGATGCTCACCGATAGTCTCTACCTCACCTCCACGCAGCTGCGCTTTTACTCGCACTGCAAAAGGAATACCTGTCCCGGACTCCACTTTAAATCCGATTTCATCCTTATCTGCCCATACCTCATCAAGCTTATTGTGAAACCTATCAAGTCTGCAGGTAAATCCGATTTTGGCATCATCTGCTCTTAGGTGATAAGCCATGATCTGATCGGGAAATGAAGCAATAAACTCTCTATTAAAGCTTGCTCCATTATTCCTGTAAGAGACTGAAGTAACACCATTTTCAAGATTCAGCTCACGCCTGTAACAGTCATGCGCTTCATCACCTTCAAAATCAATGATCAGCTCTCCTGCCGGTTCATAGGATCTCTCAGAATTAGGAGTGCCCGAAAGTGCAAGAAGCGAGAGCTTTTCAGCCTCCGGAATCTTCCCTTCCTTTATAAGACTTCTGATCTTATCCAGATTTTTATACGCGTCCTTATTTATCCTGTTTACAGGCTTTCCGCTCCATATGCTGTCTTCATTGAGGTAGATCCTCTCGCTTGACACTCCGCCCATTACCATAGCGCCAAGTCTTCCGTTTCCCACCGGAAGAGCCTCTTCCCAGCACTGTGCAGGTTGTTCATACCACAAACTCATTTTCCCATCCATGTTTTTCATATTATCTCTAAAGCATCGTGAGCTTCACCTACTCCTTTTGCACAGATTTTAACTGTAACTGTGCCTTTTTCATATCCTGACCTTACAATGGCCATTGCGCGCCCCTTAAAGCTTACTGTTTCGCCATCTGTGTAGTTATCATCCGTCTTGGGATTACCTGATCCAAAACCTGCAAGGAAAGCATTTCCTGTAATTTCAGCAACAAGCTCGATCTCAGCTCCGGGAACAACATTTCCTTCATTGTCGAGGATTTCAATTCCAATATATGCTGCGTCATGTCCGTCAGCCTTTAGTGTGCTCTTTTCCGGAATTAGTCTGATTTTGGCAGGTGCACCGGTTGTGACAAGTGTATCTCTGCTGACCTCTTTACCGTCCTTGTAGCTTATTGCTTCTACCTTTCCGGGTACATATACCGTGTCAAACTTTACTGAATTTGGCATAGGGAACTCGGTAGATACCGGCTTCTTTCCTACAGAATTACCATTTACAATCAGTTCCACTTCATCTGCATTTGAAAAGACAACAAGTCTGATATCTTTATTCTCGCTGCCTGCATAGTTCCAGCTCACGAAAAGTTCAGGGAATCCCCACATTGTTGTGCATTCTTTCTTTCCGAAGGTCTCAGGTCTTTGCGAAAACAGATGTGTTTTTGGGCTTCCCCAGACAACGCTTCTGTAGGCTCCCTGCGGCAGCATATGTCCTGTAATATCAAAATCCGCATCATTTGCACATCTCCATGGATAAGGAGATCCTGTACCGGGCATAAGAACCCATCCATTTGTCTTTGCAATAATGTCATCCTCATCCACATAGGCAGCCTTGCCTATTCCGGCTTCGCCGATATAATCCCAGGCTGTCCAGGTAAAATCTCCTATTGCATATGTGCGTTTTTCTACAAATGGCCATCTGAAGCCAATTTCTTTCGGGAAATTCTCGGAACCGAGAATTACTCTTTCCGGGAACATCTCATGATCTCTCTCATAAAGGCCTTCCATATAGTTATAGCCAACAATATCCAGACCGTTTGTAAATGGTTCTGTAATTGTTTCCCAGCTTGTATCATGGAGTCCTTCGGCCGAATTCTGCTTCTGGCTCTGATTTATCATAAGTTCATCATCAAGACCGCTCCAAAGCGAACAGATACCGTTGCTGACAGGTCTTGTTCCATCAAGTTTTTTGATAGTTTCTGCAAGCTTTGTTGCCAGCTCATAACCGTTATCAAGGCCTCCTCTTTCAGGAATCTCATTTCCTGTTGACCAGATAACAACTGACGGATGATTTCTGTCCCTCTTAACAAAGGCTGTAAGATCTTTTTCCCAATCACTTATGAAGAACTGGCTATAATCGCCTCCTCTCTTTGCCATGCCCCAGGCGTCAAAAGCCTCGTCAAAAATATACATACCGAGTCTGTCACAAGCCTCAACAAGTGCAGCTGATGGCGGATTATGAGCTGTTCTTATAGCATTAAATCCAACTTCTTTGAGCTTCTTTACTTTTCTTGCCTCTGTTTCATAAAGAGATACTGCTCCGAGAAGGCCATTATCATGATGAAGACACCCACCTTTAAGCTTTACTGTTTTTCCGTTTATTCTGAGTCCTCTAATAACATCAGCTGTTATTGTTCGAATTCCAAATAAAGTCTCAGCTTCATCAACCTCTGTATTGTCCTGTGGGAGAAAATGAGTGCGGTAAACACCAAGGTTCTTTACCTGTGCCTTTACTTTGTAAAGGTTTGGATTCTCTGCATCCCAAAGCTCAGGGTCTTTTACATTAAATGCGATGTGAGCTGTTTCTGTTTTACCGGCTCCTATAAAAATAACGCGCTTTACAGTACAGTTTGCTTCTTCTGAGCCGTCCCTAGCAATAACAAGTATTATTTCTGCAAGCCTGTTCTCCAATGTGCTGTTGGCTACCTCTACTTCAGCCTCAAGAAATGCATAGCCATCAGCCACTTCTCTGGTCTTTACGTAGATGCCATCGTTTACCGCATGAACTCTTGGACCATGGCAGAGAATGGCACCTCTGTACAGTCCGGAACCTGTATACCAGCGAGAATTCACATACATACTAGTATTACAGTTTATAGTTATTCTGTTTTCTTTTCCAAAGGTAACATAATCTGTCAGATCCACATAAAAAGGAGCATAACCATAGTGCTGACTTCCTACTTTGCAGCCATTAACTTCTATGGTCACATTCATCATGGCTCCGTCAAATTTAAGGCCAACGCAGTCATTTTCCCATTCCTTAGGGATCATAAGATACTTGGTGTAATTAGTAAGACCTCCGACGAAATATCCGCTATCAGCCTTAGCCGGTGCGTCAGGTTGCACCTTGGTTCCGATCATTCCGTCATGAGGAAGATTCACTTCTACTCCGGGATCATCTCTTAGCATTCCAAGATTATCCACGTAACCATTTCTGAAAACCCATTTTTCATCAATACTTATATTTTTCATACTTGCCCCGAATCTGTTTATAGTTGGTTGTTTTCGAAAACAACCGATATCTGTCTATTAAAACAACCCACTACCAATTAACCACAAATTGGTTTAAAAGTATATATACAAAATTTTACTTTCAATATTCATTTATAATTCCAAAGTATATGTACGCTGCGTTTTTCGGTTCCGTTTATCACTGTGATCTTCATTTTGTTCTCCTCGGCGATCTCCTCTTATTATTCTGCATGTTTTTTTCATCTCTTGCGTACAGTTTATTAAACTGCCGAACATGCGCTTCCATAGTCTTAAGTGCCTCTTTCTCCCGCTCTGGATCCCGATCGCATATGGTCAGAAGCATGTAGATCGGCGCGTAATTTTCTCACTATAAATAACATCTCTAAAGTTTTTGGCAAGAGCTTTTGGATCATAATCTGTATTCCCCACCGGTGAGGATGAATCGCGCGTAACCGTCCAAAACGGTAAATTCAAGCTCCGTATTTTGGGGCAGCTCGTTGTTTATTAGCGGCAGATATACTTCAGCGGTAGTGTTTTCGGGTATTCTGACACGCATTTCTATTGCCGCGCCAGCGTCTATTTCAAGCACAATAGCTCCGGCAACCGACGGAACGGTGCATTTTATATGCTTCAGCCCGCCCAAATATGGCTTTATTTCAAAGCGTCTGTACGCCGTTTCAAGCGGACGGATGCCAGCTATATACTTTGACATCGTAATAAGCGGACCACCCGACCATGCATGATTTAATGTTCCTTCCCTGTTCCAGTATTCCCAGAGCGTGGAGTAGTCAAATTCGACCATTTCCTTATAACGCTTTTTTATGCGGTCTACAGCCTCATTAATATGTCCCATTTTGCACAGCGCATCAAGCACATACTTTTCCATATACGGGCTCGCATTCTCGGTCGTGAGTATTATTTTTAATATATCGCTGTATTTATCCTTGTCCGCCAGTCCTGACAGAACGGCAAGCGCGTTTGCCCGGTCATCGGGTGCGCCGTTTTCGGTATTGTCATAGTAATGACCGTCCTTCCATAACATAAGGTCAAAATTTGCCCTTATGCTTTCAAGGCGCTCATCATACAGCGGAAGGTCAGAGCTGTATCCGAGCAGCTCCGCCATGCTGCGGCAGGCAGTGAGCGCCATATAGTACCATGCGTTTTCCATAGGAGCGATATCGGCATTGTCGCCCCAGTCCGGCCAGTCCCAGCTGCCGGTTTTATGTTCTACAAGACCGTTCTTCATAGCATAGCTTAAAAGATAATCTTTTGACATATTGTATGCACGCTCGGGTACTGTTTTATCACCCGTATATTCATAGTAATACCAAAAGCCCCATATTCCCGCGAGGTTTTGCAGAGGCAGCTCAAACTGATCCTTTCCTGACGGAACCACTGTAAGCATATAGCCACTATCCTCCGCCCAGCCCGCCATTGCATCCACACCCTTCTTGTAGAGCAAAAGAGCCTTTTCGTCAAGGGAGTACATCATCATCTGCATTTCTACATTGACATCTCCCCACCACTGCGCACGTTCTCTGTCGGGGCAGTCCATAAAGTTGTCGCGCATAGTGATATAAAGCGTGCGGAGCGATTTCTGCCATAGCTTGTTTAAAAATTCATCATCACACTCAAAGTTGCCTGCAAATTCCGTATCATAGCCCGTTTCGCGGTATTTAAGCTCATGCACCGTAACACCTGCGGGAATGCTGTAATACATTTTTTCACCGTTTATCCAGCCTGGCGATTCGTATTCCTGCTCTCCATTTTTTGTATAATAAACTGCCATAACGCTTTGCGTATCGTATAAGGTATCGATATAATTATCAGCCTTGATATCTATTCGTTTCCCCTCAGGTGCTGTGACCTTCAGATACGGAGTTATCTGCGCGTTATACGGCAAACGCATTTCAAGCACAGTGTCCTTTGTGGCAGTAAACCCTGTATAATCGGCGCTGTTTATGTAGTCCTCAATACCGCAGTCCTTAAACTGCGGAATGATACGCTTTCTTAGCTCGCCCCACGCATCCGTGCCAGCGTTACCGACAACATCGGCATTATCCCAATCGCTTGTATCGAACGATGGCATATACCATTCTCCCAAAGCCCTTGATGCGTCATAATATATGTTTGATTCCGGAAGCCTGAAATTCGCCTTGAGGTCATTTTCGTCCGCCACAACATACGCGGGATCCTTCATGATTTTCCACGAGCTGTCCGACGATACGATCATGCCGTCAATATCCGCTTCAAACAGCAGTCCGCCCATACCGCTTGAATAGTGAGAAAAGCCTTGCTGACCGAAATGCCACACAAGCACGGCAATCGTATTTTCACCATCACTAAGATGCCTTGTAATATCCACCTCATCATAATATGTAGAGTTCCTTGACGGCCCGCGCTTGATGCCGCCCTCGATTACGACCATTTCACCGTTTATATAGAGCCAATACTTTGAATCGGCAGCTATCTGCGCTATAGCCCTTTCCGGTGCGCCTTCAAGCGTGAATTTCTTTACAAGATCCATCCATGTGTTTTCACCGTTTTTGCCCTGTTTCCATATCCATTTTGCGTTCATCTTTTAATGTCCTCCCAAGTAGCATCATACTTCTCCTGTTATCTCTTTAGCAAGTTCCAATAATGCCACGTGTCATGGCTGTTATAATTGAGCAGGAAACATCATTCCGTCTAAGAATGCTTCTGCAACGTCTTCCTCTGTTAAAAAGTTCATTGATGTAACCGCCGTGGTTTCATTTGATAGTGCAAACATATCACCCCCCCCGAGATGTAATGTCAATAGTTACATCAAAATAATTAAAAAAAAAATAGTGACTATTAATCTTTCGACTTATAGCCACCGTTTTTGTACCAATATATTTCCACTTTAATAATCCCTATCCCATGCTAATAGTTATTGTAACATCGCCATTTGAAAGCAACTCAGTCATGCCAGCCTCATCCTTATCAGATATGTGACCTAACCGTGTGTATGACCAGCTATTAGACCCATAGAACACAACCATTTGATTCCCTGAATAAAGAACTATATCCCCTGATGATGTTGTCGTCTGTTTGTCATTTCTTGGAAGACTCTGACCTATAGATCCCACCTGCTCAAATCCGCCATACATTGACATCTGAATTATGACATCGCCTTTTTCAACCATATTTCGCAGCGCGTCTACTGCCTGATTATTTTCCCAATCTACATTTACTTTAATATCACCAATTTTCATTATCATAGTTTTTTCTCTAATACCCGTATCATCAGAAGAAGTGTCACTCTCAACAGCTTGATTATCAGTTTCTTCTGTGTGATATGTTTTTACGTCTTCTGATAAAGCGATTTCCTCTGTACTTTCTGCTTCTATATCTTCTGATTCAGAAATGGCAGCGCTCGAATCATAGTTTTCATATGGTGTCTTAGTATCACCTGAGCATGCGCTGGTATAAAGCATCATGAACACACAGAGTGTCATCATAATCAATTTCGTTTTCATCGCAAACTTCCTTTATTTTAATGTTTTTCCAAACTCATAGGCTTCACTTAATTCCTCTTTTTTACCTGAAGCTTCGCCCATATCACCTATTCCTCCACAGAATAAGGACCCTGAAAATTCTGCCTTTCCAAAACAGGCAACCCACCCTTGGAGTCCACTAATTGCCTTTTCAGGTACGAACTCTTCATCCTCAGCTGCAACAGATAGCATATATACATTCCTGAACTTATAGTCTGAAGGATACAACGGATTGAGCCTATCCAAAAGAGTCTTCATCTGTCCGCTCATCTCGTAGTAATAGATTGGTGTTGCAAAAACCAGGGTATCTGCATTCTTTACTTTTTCTGCAATTTCAACAGCATCATCTTTAATGATGCATCTCTGAGTGTTCTGGCAGGCCAGACATCCTATACAGAAACTGATATTTTTCCCTTTCAGGCTTATATGTTCCACATCATGACCTGAAGCTTTTGCTCCCTCTATAAGCTTTTTCGTAAGTATATCGGAATTACTCTTTGCTCGAAGACTTGTAGAAATCACTAACACTTTACTCATATCATCCCATCCTTTATTTCTTTTCTATTCTGTCCGAATTAAGATATTCCAGTATTTCATCAACCGTTATCATTACTTTAAATTCTCCTTAAAGAAGCTCTCCAGCTTGTCATAAGGAATATAATTCTTATCTCCGCCATCATATAGATCTGTATGCACCGCATCAGGGATTATCATAAGTTCTTTATTATCAGCATACTTGCTGTCTTTAATCATATCTGCATAAGCATCCTTTGAGAAATAACATGAGTGTGCCTTTTCTCCATGGACAAGTAATACTGCACTTCTGATCTCGTTTGAATATTTCAGGATGGGCTGGTTTATGAAAGACTCACATCCGGTCACATTCCAACCACCATTAGAGTTAAGGCTTCTTGCATGATATCCACGATCGGTCTTGTAATAGCTATGGTAATCCTTAACAAAGAAAGGTGCATCCGAAGGCAACGGATCGACAACTCCACCGCCAAGCTTATAATCACCCGATTTCAGATCCTCCAACCTCTGAGCACACATAGCTTTCTTCTTCTCATAACGTGCCTCTTCACTGTCCTCACTGTCAAAGTAACCTTTTGCGTTCACCCTGGTCATATCATACATGGTGGATGCCACGGTTGCCTTTATTCTCGTATCAAGTGCCGCCGTATTGATCGCCATTCCGCCCCAGCCGCAGATACCTATGATCCCTATCCTGTCAGGATCAACTCTGTCATTCATGGAAAGAAAGTCAACCGCCGCCATGAAATCCTCAGTATTGATATCCGGGGAAGCCATATATCTTACATCCCCGCCACTTTCTCCGGTAAAAGAAGGATCAAACGCTATTGTCAGAAAGCCTCTCTCTGCCATGGTCTGCGCATACAATCCACTGCACTGCTCCTTAACCGCACCAAAGGGACCGCATACTGCGATTGCGGGAAGTCTGCCCTCTTCATCTTTGGGTACATACAGATCTGCCGCAAGTGTTATCCCATATCGGTTCACAAAGGTCACCTTGCTGTGGTCTACCTTATCGCTCATAGGGAATGTTTTGTCCCATTCAGTTACCAGTTTCAGTTCTTCCTTTTTGATCATGATTGCATCCTCCGTTCTCTTATCACTGTTTATCCGCTTCTTTTTGTGTCTGTCTGATCAGATAGTCCATCCGATCAACCTTCCTCTGACTGTCGTGCATTTCCTCCACCAGATCACATCGACATTTTCGAAGATACTTTACGAGCCCATCCATATCTCCTGCTTCGTAAAGTGCTTTTGCTCTTCTTGTTCCTTCCGCAGAGCATCCACTGTCTGTAAGATTTTCTATCAGGGCTTTTACTTCCATCTGTCCTACCTCGTATCCTCATTATATTTACTTGACGAATTCTTCGCTAATGAATAAAATGAATATCGTGATATTCCAAAATGGAATGTCATGCAGTAATGAACAGTGCACTGCGAACTGGAGGATTCTATGGAGATCAAAAGCCTGCGATACTTCCTTGCCGTCGCAAGGGAAGAGAATATGACAAAGGCTGCGGACATGCTTCATGTCACACAGCCTACGCTTTCAAAAACATTAAAATCACTCGAAGATGAACTGGGAAAGAAGTTGTTCACACGTCACAGCTTTAGCATATCCCTGACTGATGAGGGGATGCTTCTTCGCGACCGTGCGGAAGATCTCATCGCCATGGCCGACCGTATAGAACAGGAATTCATCACCCTTGACGATATCACCGGCGGGGATATCTATTTTGGACTGGCAGAAAGCTTTCAGATACGGCATCTTGCAAAAGAAATCCACAAGTTAAAGAACCGATATCCCGGTTTTACCTACCATATCACCAGTGGAGATACCGAGCAGGTGACGGAAAAACTTGATAAGGGCCTGCTTGATTTTGCGGTATTATGCGAAAAGCCAAACTCTGCAAAATACGATTACTTGAAATTTCCGGAAGCCGATGTCTGGGGAGCTGTCATGCCTGCTGATCACCCTCTCGCCAAGAAGAAGTCCGTTAGAGTAAAGGATCTTATCGGTAGGCCATTATTCTGCTCTGAACAAAGCTGGAACAACGAAATTCCTCAATGGGCAAGGGATAGTTTTGACAAGCTTCATCTTGAGGGCTCTTTCCGTCTGTCCTATAACGGTTCCATGTTTGCAAAGGAAGGGCTTGGGATCCTGCTAACCTTTGAGCATCTGATCGACTGCTCCAAAGAGAGCGGGCTTGTTTTTCGTCCCCTTTCACCTAAGCAGACATCCGAGTTGTATCTGATATGGAATAAATATCCTTCTTTTACTCCCATAGCTGAAAAATTCCTTACACAGATCAAAACATCGTTCCACAAACCGTAGCAAAATTCTCTTTCCGTTCTATCTTCCGGTTTTATGCAGATACAAAATGTTCATTGTATGGCTGATTAAAAATGCAGATGAGCTTAAAGTTGATTCAGAAAGAATTGTTATTAGCAGCGGCAGCGCGGGTGGACATATAACAGCTGGAGCAGAAATTCTACTAAACCGTGAAGGTATACAAATAGCAGCTAAAGAAGACCTCGAATGACTATGCGACACTTATTTTATTGTTGGACTGCAAGATCCCTTATATAAACAAGCTGTTCGTTACAATGAGCTGTTAATTTCGGTGGGAGATGTCTACACTAATTATAAAGAGTTTGATACAAATCATGGATACATTATGGATAAGGTCGATGATAAAGGTAAAACTGTCACTGTTCAAGATGTAAAAAATGACAGGGCTGCCTTCAAGTATAAAATCAAACTACTGCGACATGTTTTTTACGGCAGCGAAATGCCTGATTTGTCGAAAGCCTTGACCTGTCCACTCATCCTGACACTAACAATTGCGACTGAAGATATGATGATCACCGCAATTACGATTACTATTGCAAGCAGGGTTTTAAACAGCCTTTTCATTATCTTTCTCCAACAGATAAGCCACTATAGGTTCTATATATTTGACATCAGAAATATCATAGGATGAAGCCATCTTCTCGGCCATGGCCTTTTCTTTCTCAGTAGCATCTTTTTTATTCCTGAGAGTAGATACAAACATCTTCATCGCAAGTCTGGATGGTGCCTTCATCTTTTCATAGTTAAAACCGCCCTGACAGTAGAATACTTTAATATACTTCTTCTGCTCCTCCGCAAGGACATTCTGAAGAAAAGCATCTACATCAGGATTGTCATTAGGGCTGCCGCCTACGCAGAACATAGCCAGGCGCTTGTCTTGCCAGTCAGAAGCTTTTTCGAGAAACCACTTACCTTTGACCAGATTACCTGCCATAGCCCAACCTCCGTAGCAGATCGCGTCAAAGTCCTTGAAGTAATCATCACTCTTTTTCCGAGCATCCCTTAGATCAAGAAGCTCACCGCTCATTTTTTCTGCAATCCACTCTGCGTACCTTTTAGTAAATCCTGTCTGTGATGTGTAAATAATCAGTGTTTTCATAACTCGCTCAAATTCCTTTCCATTTTCATGATAGTTTGTATGGTAGTCTGAAGGCTCTTTTCATCGATTCCATTAAATATTCTTCCGATGACGTACCGGCTCTGCTGACCGTTATTGTCATTCTGTTCCAGAAAAGTCCTGCATTTATCTGTGACAAAGATTCGCTGCTTTCGCTTGTCCTTATCATCAGTGATTGCAGAGACAAACCCCTTTTTCTCAAGCTTAAGTAAAATCTGCTTTACATTCTGATGAGAACTTCCCATTACATCTGAAAGCTCATTCAATGTCGGAGGTTCCTTGCATAGGTTGATACAGATTATTGCAAAGAATTGTTTCCAGGTAATCTCCTTGAAATATGCATCGGCTGCAGCCTGATATCTGTTATCAAATGCACTGAGTAATCCGAGTAAAAACGGCTGTGGTGGCATATCTCCAAACGTTACTTTTTCGATATTCATTGCTTCATCGTAATTCATGTGAGCTCCTTTTTATATTATGTAATATATTACCTATACGAAACAATGTAATATATTACATATTTTTTGTCAACACAATTCCAAAGAAAAAGCTTCGGGATTTAACCCTCAAATATATTTGCCATTATAATCTCATCTCGGTATGTTCCGTCCTTTAGCTTGAAAGCTCTTGGATTCATCCCATATTCCCTGAATCCCATCTTCCTGTACATATGCCTTGCTCTGTCATTATCGCTGTAAACTCCCAGCTCTACCTGCTCAAAGCCATTCGCAGACACTTCGTGTCTTGCTCATGTCGCGCTGTCGCGCTATGAATACGAAAAAGGGATTGCTCCCCAGCAAGTAAACTTGCGGAAGCAATCCCTTTTTGTATTCGCATCGATTGTAGAAACGCGCAGATTATCTCTTTGAGAACGATTAATGAAGTGAATGTGCCTTATTTAGGCATTTCTCTTTCAAGTTGCTGTTTACCTGCTTCGTACGGTAGAAAGCTCAGGACTACTGTGCAAGGCCGGTGGCAATCAAAAATACAGCCTTTTATATTCTTCACTTAGCTCATTTTGAAGCATGGTAAAAAATTCAGAATATCTCAGAGCTGTTCTGCCCTCATAACATATTACTTTAACATACAGTGAGAGTGGGATTTCTTTTTCCTCCCAGAATATAGGCTCATCATTATGACTTATAATTTCTTCACATATACTATTCGAATAATTTTCTTCTTTAGAATTTGTAAGAATTACAAATTCATCTCCGCCAATGCGAAAAACTATATCCTCAGCGCCTGCAGCCTGTTCCATGCGTTTCATAGCAGTTATTATCGCCAAATCGCCTGCTTTATGAGAAATCTCATTTATAGGAATAAGGCTCTTGATATCACCAAGCACCAGATAGCAGCCTTTTCTTTCTCTAATGCAGTCATATAGCTCACTTATATCAATCTTCTTCCTGTCATCCATCGTCTTTTCCTCCATTAGCTCCCGGTCAATTCTATATCCGGGAAACAACTCAAATTTAGAGGGATTCTTTCTAAACTCCGAAGGCGATACCTGCCACACGCTGCAAAAGGCTCTTGAAAAAGCTTCATTACTGCCATAGCCATATTCCACAGCTATATCGAGCAGAGACTTTTCCGGATTACTTACAATTTCTCTCGAAACCTTACTCATACGCCTTCGAATTATATAGTCCCTGATACTGATATTGTTAATGTACCTGAAAAGCTTTTCAATAGTGGATTTCGAGCAATGCAGCTTATCAGCAATGTTCTCTGTTTTTATAGGCTCAGTGAGATTATCTTCGATATATTCCATTGCTTCTATAAGCAGCTGAAAATTTTCCATGCTCAAGATCCTTTCTACTACGATATCGTAATCATATTATACAAAGGCATATAGAATTATTCTTGATAAAATGAGTAAAAATGGACCACTACCTCCGTCCCCCAGGTCCATTTTTGCAGATATTCTCATCCCTCTGAAAACTTTTTGAGGTGTTGAAGTGCCGGATTTAAAGCATTTTCACCTCAAGTTGCTGTTTACCTGCTGCGTACGCAAGGAAGCTCAGGGCTACTGTATGCGGCTGGTGGTAGCTTTGTTATTTCTTTCAAAAAAATCCTAGTTTCAGTATCGCTCTAGCATCACGATATATTCAGGTGTGCCTTCTTCTAATTGTCTTTTTCCGTTGAGCTTAAAACCATGTGTATTATAAATTTGAATAGCTTCTTTGTTCTTCTCCAGCGTCCATAGAAATCTGCAATCATATTTTTCTTTTGCGAACTCTAACAATTGGGATCCTATGCCCTGTTTCCAAAAGAAGTAATCTACATATAATTCCGAGATTTCTTTTCCCTCCAGATGCATCATTCCCTTAACTATGCCATCATCATATACCCAAACTTTATTGAGAAGTTCAGGATCCTTGAATTCATTGGCGACCTTTACTACCTGCAATTCGTTAAAAGAGTAATCATCATTGTGAAATATCGCTCTGTACTTCATTCTTTTTGAAAACACCAGGATTTCGGCAATTCTAGAAGCATCCGATGGCTTAGCTTGTCTTATATTCATGTCCACCCTCCTTCTTTTTTAATCCAGCAACTCATTGTATGTCTTAAATGGTTTTGTCCATAATATCTCCTAAAATAACGAAAGGCCCCCGCAGGGGCCCTCCGGACCAGAGTCTTCACAAATTTCTCCAGTACGTTCACTATAATAAAGATACCTTAAGTAGCGGTTTTAGACAAACCGGTTCGCTTCACCGGATTCATCATTTAATAGGATATATTGGCAACTGAATCTCCGTCAGCCAGCCCTCTTCCAGTTCCTTATTCCATATAGCTTTCCTCCAGAATTCTCAATCCTTCCTTATAATCCTGCCCCAAAACTTCCTGTGTCTTTTGGAAGTCATACTTCTCATGTAGTCTGTCATGAACCTTTAAGAACGCCTTCTTTCCGTATTTCCTTATATATAATGCCTGAGCCTTTGCTGCATTTGCTCCGTCATTTGATGGTATATAGAATCCTTTATTGCAATTTTCGAGCTCATCACACTCATAACATCCGTCCAAATCTTTTTCCTTACAGCACTTCACATTCGGACATATTCTGTCCTCCGCACAGGTGGCAAAAGAGCAGACATTGTACTTCGTTCTGCAGGATCCGCACCACTCTGAAAGGAAACAGTGATTACAGGAAAAGCCACAATAAGCAACAGGATCAACACCCTTTCGTGCTATCTTGCAGAGTTTATTCTTGATGCGGCGCATGGCTTCGATATGCATGATCCAGTGACGGCTAAATGGCATCTGAATCAGTCCTTTTATATTCTTTCCGCACCAGTAATCAATCAGCCAAAAGGCATTCTCATTCTCACTGACACATTTACTGCGGATAAGTTTTTCCTTTACATCGCCGCCGAATTTTTGCTTCAAATCCTTGTATGTCAGATTTCCAAGAATCTGATCCGTAGACTCCTTTACAGCTTTTACATACAGATATAGTTCTTTAATATTCAGTTTTTCTGAAAACTCTGTAATCTCGTTTCCCTGAAGTTCATTACCCGTAGTAATAATAGGCGCGCCAATGCGATTATGAAAGTCATGTGTAAAAAGGATTTGGCTATCCCCTGCTATCATCTCATGGGCAACTATATCTTCAATTCTGAAAATATGCCAGATAGAATAGGCAAGGGTTTTACTGTGATATCCGTCTGCACCCGCAAAAGGCATTTTGGCAAAGGCCTCATCCGGGTATCCACTCACAATCTGAGTAATCTGCTCAAACATTTCCTCGCGGAAAGCCAAAAGCTTCTGAATAGCCTCTTTAAAGGTTGCTTCCTTTGTCAACAATTTCTGTATTTCTTTATTGTTTTCTGACCATGATTTGTCCATAATCTATCTTCTCTCATCGGTTAATCCAATATTATTCCATGGTGCTTTCTTACATTTTATAAAAAATCCAGGGAGTCTTTTTATTGCTACTTTATGCTATTGCTTTAGTTCTTTTGCCAATTAAACAATAGTATGTCACCATGAGCATCAGAAAAGCGCCTATCCATGCAGATACTTCAGAAATGGCAATTCCCTTAAATCCGTTCCTTCCTACCAAAAAGCCAAAGATCAGTCTCATAATGACTTCGAGCCCGCCTGAGAGCATTGGTATAAAGGTATTGCCCAACCCCTGAACAGAGTATCTGTATACAAAAAGCCAGCCCAGGGCAAAAAAGCTTATTCCCATGATCGGCATGAAATCGGTACAATAACCGATTATCATGTTGTCAGTCAGCAGCATCCTTGCCAGGCTTCCGGGCACAAATATCATAATGAGCGATATAGGCACATTCACAAGTGTAGAGAGCATCAGGCCCTGTCTTACTCCTGTGCGTATCCTGTCATATTTGCCAGCGCCCTTATTTTGCCCCACAAAGGTCATCATGGAAAGACCTACGGACATTCCGAACTGCTCAAAGAGTGATGCAAATTTCATGCAGGCTGAATAGGCTGCTACATATGCGCTTCCCATAAGATTTACGAAGTACTGCAATACCATGGCCCCTGCAGCTGTGACCGAATTCATAAGTGCCACAGGAAGTCCTATTTTCATCAGTTCAACCAATATATTCTTTTCATCTGCTATTTCTGACGTGTCTTTTCCCAGACTCATAAAATCGATGGTTCTAAGCTTTTTAAGGCACAAAAGGTATGATACAAACTGAGAGACCACTGTTGCCACTGCTGCTCCGACAACTCCTGTGCCAAAGGCCATTATGAAAATAATATCAAGCATGATGTTCACGAGTGATGAACAGATCATAGCAGTGAGGGGCGTTCTGGAATCTCCCATTGACTGGAGAATTGTAATCTCAAGGTTATTCATAACCGTCACTACAATTCCCAATAAGATCACAGCAAAATATCTATACGAATCGTCAAAGATATCTTCAGGAGTGTTCAAGAACGTCAGCATCTTATTGAGCAAAGAAACGCATACAACAGTAAAGGCTATTCCAAACGTGATACTGAGCTTCTTGGCTGCTCTGATGTATGCATTCAGCATAGCCATATCGTTTTTTCCAAAGCTCTGGGCAAAGGTTATGCCAAATCCTCTGGTCATCCCCACAACAAATCCAAGTATAAGGAAGTTAAGTGTCCCGGTTGCCCCAACAGCAGCCAGCGCCTGATCCGAGATTCCCTTGCCAACTATAATGCTATCCACAAGACTATATAGTTGTTGGAAAAGATTTCCCCATAATAAGGGCAAAAAGAACAGTATGATCTGTTTCATACTGTTTCCTGAGGTCATATTTTGTGTGGTCTGTTCTGTATTTGTCATGGCCGCTCTCTTTGGTCTTTCTCTTGATGTTAATTATTTAATAGTTAAGATCATTTAAGTATCCAGGCTATTCCCTTTGCAAGACGCAAATCGGCATCTTTGAAATGATTTCCGGGATTCATTTCAAACGTAGTTTTTGTGATCAGTACATTGAAATCCTTTATCCTCAGATGTTATTTCATTCTATCACAGAATTCCTAATCCTGTTTGCCTTATCTCATTAAGCTGCTCTGCGCTCAGTGTACCCGCCCTGTATAGTCTAAGATATTCATTTTCAATTGAGGAGTCAAAAATTAGAAGATCATCAGTATTTATGGTCACCCTACACCAATGGCAGGCAATACCTTTTGCTCGATAAAATCCACTCTGTCAAATATCCTCGGCTTAAACGTACCTGTCACTCCAACAGATACTTTTTTCTCTTTGTTTATATAGATGATATTTCCGCTGTCACCAATCGCCGCATATACCTCTTTATCATCATAGGGTTTGTACCATAAGTAGCCATAGTTCATGAAGCCAAACCGTTCGCCTAGCTTGAGATGGGGAGAGAGCATATCTTTCAGATATTCTTCTGAGATTATTCTATTTCCGTTATACAAGCCATCATTCAACACCATAGCGCCGATTACAGCCATATCTTTCGCTGACATACATAATCCCCAGCCCGCAGTAACGCAGCCCCGAGGGTCGCTGTACCATTCATATTTCCTTGGATTCTTATTCATGAAAAAATCAAACTGATCTTCTTTAGAGCTGTCTCCATGCGCTATTCGCTCAGGAAGGTTCAACGGCACAAACAGATTATTGTTGGCAAAATCTATGCACTTCTCATCGGCTGCCTTCTCGATTATCCCTGCCAAAATCTGAATACCAAGCGTAGCATATCTGAACTCACCTGTAATTCCGCTACGTCCTCCGAGATAATCAAGTATCGCATATGTAAAATCCTGTGAAGTACACACCTTCTTCCAGGGTTCTGACCTGCCTTTATAAGGAGCTGTCATAGTGAGCAGATGCCTGATTGTGACATCATATATGGTCTTCTCCCCACGCTTTACAATGTAATCAGGGAAAAAAGCTATCACCTTTTGATCCACGTTTTTGATAAAACCCTTGTCCAACGCAATTCCTACAAGTAACGCCATAATTCCTTTGGTAACAGAATTGACATTCATGGCATTTAAGTTCTTAAATCCGTGCCAGCAGTCGTCATAAACATCCAGCCCCTCTTTAATCGCATAAATCTGGCAAATGTTACTCTCGTTTCCGGTGCTTTCAGAAACGTATTTATGAAGTTGTTCTTTCGTCATTAAAAAGCCTCCTCTTAGGAATGATTCGGACGTCCTAAGAAAAGGCTAATATGATTAAAAATTGTTTTCAAGAAAAATCTTAAAATTTTTATATTCGAAGAGAACTAAGTCGCTGCGCCACAGCCTTGGCAGGCCGTCGCGCAGCGACTTAGTTCTACTGTAAGTTAATCTATTCAGAAATACTTAAATTTATACTTTGTAGCAACTGTTTATAATTATACCTATATCTACCATCCTGTTCAATATTATGTGCTAATCATTTTTGTTTCATACGTGTAGTCCAATCAGGGTATTGTATGAACCTCGTCTTATCATAAAGTCCACAAAATATCTTATCAGGCATAGATCCATAAACAAGAACAACTTCTGGCTCAAGTTCCTTCAGCATTTCTTCTAGACCTTCTCTAAAATACCTTTTGGATTCAGCTGATCTGATTTGGCCATATGTTCCAATAGAAACAATACTATGCTTATCTACACCCTTAAACGCAACCTTTTCTCCGAGAAAATCCGCTTTATAAGTTCTTTCATCTCCCCACCGAATGTTAGGAACAACATATATTCCTTGTTGGCTTAAATAGTATCCTACTGCCCTATTCAAGTAAATATCTGCAATCTGGACACATAATGGAGCATCAATATAAAGCGAACAATCTGGCGTTATAATTCCTGGAAATCTTTTTAGATCATCGACATATTCTTCAGTGTTCGTTAGAATCTCACGAAAGTTGATATCATGCTCATAAAAGCAAACAAAATCGCTTTTATCCTGGCTCCGTTCTCTTAACGAGAACGGAACCATACCCTTAGGTATAATGATTTTGCTTGGTGCATCGATATGTGGAATTTCATACTTTCCGTCGAAAAATGCAGTTTCAACCAAAGAGACTCTAAATCCTTCATCAACTAGATTAGTTACCGCCTTTCCCATGTTCTGCCTCCCATCTAAGAATTGCTTCAGCACTCTCAATGCTTCCGGCAATGTTGTATTTGGAGCATTCCTCAGGGAACTTTGTCATAAGATTTTTATAACACTGAACGAGTTCTTGGCTAGGCACCAATTCCACAATATCATCTAATACCTCGCTTATCCAAGAATACTCTTCGGCTGTACAATCATTTTTTAAAAACTCAATTGTTGAAGGAATATCTTTAGTAAGAAGCTCTACTTCTTGCTTCCAACATTGTTCTACGCCATAATCCCATTCATCATCTGTCTCTTCTCGCTGTTTTATAATCTCTCTAAACTTGATAACATCCATCACTTTTTGCTTCCTTTCTTGGTCGGTTGCTTTGCATCAGGAAATATCGTCCCTATCTGTCCATGAGTCTTTATCACACCAACTCTAACACCCTTCCACATTCCATAAATTCGCTTTCCATCTTGAACATGACGATTTGCTTTGAGATTTGCTACATGTTCGCCAGCATGCTTTATATCTTTGCTTGTCCAAGATTTAGGAAACCAGGATTGATTCATTCCAGTCTGTTTCATTTTTTCCTTATGATTTGGAATATATCCAACGCGAACTCCATTGGAATACGTCTTTACAACATGATATTCTATGCCATACTTATCAAGTTCATTCATTCCAGCTTGTCCGTGCCCACCACGCTTAAGCCTTATCTTATTATTTTTTGATGCCTTTGTATAATCTCCTTCATTAGAATGAACCACTGCATACTGACTGGCCTGTCCTCTTGCGCCATGTGTATTTAAAGTTCTTCCAGATTTAGTTGTACCCATAGACGTTCCCTCCTGTCATATCTGACAGACAAGGAACTAAAACAATTACTTTTTCCATTTTCTCCTCATCTTTCTGCCAAGAATCATACTTGGCCAAACAATAAAAAGATTATTAGTTACATTTTTATTGCTCTCTTAGAAAGATTGAAGTAGAATAATATATACCGATTTTGAAAGATTCTACTGAGTCTTTCTTCGAGAGAACGTATAACTGCGCCAACAGTTATGCGTTTTTTCTTTATCTACGTAAAGCCTCTTATCATTTTCGCCTCCTTTCTCTGAATGAAAAACATGATGTATTAAGCTTTTTCATTTATCAATGTTTTTTCTTATCAGCTCTATCCAATTTTCTCCTATTTGCAGCAAAAGCTTGTGAAACATGATACTTATCTACAATTTGCTTAGGCTTCATTCCCTTACTTTCTTCATATGGTATCATAACCTCCGCGCATAATGCCTTGGCCTGCCATTCAACACTGCAATATGCAGGTACTTCATTATCCTCAAAGCTTCTGTTATAAAGAGGTGTAAATCCTATTTCAAATAAGAAAACATGGCAAATTTCGTGACATATAAAGCCAAGAAACGCTCCAATACCTTTTTTGTATGCTCCCCAGTACACTGTCTCTTTTATCTCGATTGTAAATCCGCCTTTATCATTTGGAGTACATCTTGCCATTGTTTGTGGAGCAAGTTTCTTATCTTCAACAATCTCATAATCACAGTCCTCAAAAACATCTCTTAACTTATCAAGTGCCTCCAAGACTGGAAATGGTCCTGAAAGAGGAACATCAAACAATTCTCTAAAATACACTGCAAATCTTCGTAAATCTTTTCTACTAGTTGGTTTTGTTTCGTAATCCATTTACTTTGATGTATCCTCCTTTTTGCTTAATAATTCCAGTATTTTAATTGCCGTATCATCATCCATCTCGTCAAATGCTCTAGCAAATGCTAACACTGCTTTTCTCTGTGCATTCCCTGCCTTTTTTGAATCAATTTTATATTGCGCCCTTGATTCTTCTATAGCCTCTTCTAATTCTGCTCTTTCTTTTGATGAGAGATGATAGTGTTCAACCAATTTTGCTACCCACTCAGCAGGTACATTTTTCCTTCCATTTTCTACTGCTGAAATAAACGGCAATGAAGCTCCAAGTATTTCAGCCATATCGCCCATTACTTCATGATGTTTGATTCTTAACACACGTACAAATTCACCGTATTTTGTATATGACATGATACAAGCTCCTTTCTTTATATCAATTATCGTATCACTGAATTATATTAAATTCAAGTAATTTAGTTAACCATTTTTAGGTTAACTACAGATTGTAAAAACACCCCAGGACAATTGTCCTGAGGTGTAATAAGTCGTATATAATTGTCCAAAGACGTAATACGTTGTGAAACGATTATCTCTTTGAGAACT
>NZ_ATVX01000011.1 GCF_000420945.1 Butyrivibrio sp. VCB2006 | reverse complement strand
AATGTGATACCAAGATTAGACAAAGTCGAGACAGATGTTAAGGTAATCAAAGTTGATCAATTGGAGAACACAGTTATTCCAAGAGTCAATACGATTGAGTCATGCTACTTAGGCACATCAAAGCGTTATATGGATTCTACAGAAAAATTTGATGCTGCTATAACTGATATAGAAGTTATGAAGCGGGCAATTCAGAAGAATTCTGCTGATATTCAGGAACTTCAACGTAAGCAGGCGTGATAGCTCAGATAATTAAATAGTTGATGCGAAGATAGAGCCGGTACACTAGCATGTGTATCGGCTTTATGTAATAATATAGATGTAAAAACGAACACAATAGACAGTGGAGTTAAAATGCGAATTCTATATTATGACTGGGATGAATTTAATGGAAAAGATTGCAGAGATGCCATGGTAAGACTGGGCCATCAGGTAGATACCATCAAGGTTAAGATGGAGGGCTATGACCTGACACCGGAGTTTGAAAAGGCGTTTGCTGAGAAGATAAACCTCTACGACTGCGTCTATAGTTTCGATTACTTTCCTAACATTTCTGAAGTGTGCCAGAAGTACGGCATGCCCTATATTTCTTGGGTATTCGACTGTCCGCATTACACCTTAGATTCTCACACCACAAGTAATGATGTTAATCACATATATCTTTTTGATAAGCGTCTTTACAACATGATGTGTTCCAAAAATATCGCTGAAACAGATATTGATGCTACTATATCATCCAATACTCAGGGTAATAGTAGGCAGTCCTTTAAATATTCACCACTCGCAGTTAATGCTGAGAGGTTGTCTTCGCTATGCCATGACCTTGATGCTGAGACCGGCGGCAAAATAGTATATCAGCACGATGTGTGCTTCCTTGGAAGTCTCTATGATAATGAATACAATTTCTATGATCAGGTAAACTACCTTCCACCCTACCTTAAGGGATATGTTGATGCTGTTATCGCAGCCCAGGAGCGGGTGTTTGGAGCAGACTTTTTTACAGAGGATGCGATATTCTCTGATGACCATGTAAGACAGCTTCGTGAGTATATCAAATTTGAAGAAACAGGCAAATATGAGATAAACTATGACAACGTTATCCGTGATATTCTCAGGAAAAAAGTGACTGTGAATGAGCGTCATCATATCTTAGAGCAGATGGGTAAACGCTTTGAGACAGTTCTTTATACTACGCCGGGAGCCAGGGATATACCCGGAGTCTGCAACATGGGCGTGGCTGATTACACAACCAAGATGCCCAAGGTCTTTCATCGCAGTAAGATCAATCTCAATATCACTCTGCGTTCAATTCTTTCAGGAGTACCTCTGCGAGTTGTAGACATTCTTGCGGCAGGTGGATTTCTTTTGACCAATTATCAGGAGGAGATTGCGGAGTACTTCGTAGACGGGCAGGACCTTGTTATTGCCTACACTCCTGAGGATATGATCGAGAAGGCTGCTTATTATCTTGAGCATGAAGACGAGCGAGAGACAATTGCGCTTAACGGGCAAAAGAAAGTTTTGGAGAACTTTGCCTATACGAAGCTCCTGCCTAGGGTACTGAGCTTGGAATAATTCTTAAATTTCTATAAAATCTTACAATTTCACTAATCTAATCTATAAACATTACAGCCCTACATCCGATATATGTGATAAGAAAGACTGCACGATTTTTATGCACAAATTTGCGGCCACAGACCATTGAGAAAATGCCGCAGATCGCATAGCTTCCAGTCTTCATTACATAGATCTAAATACAACAAAACGCTAGCAACGTATAAATAAGGATTTTTCCTGATTCTGACATGGAGGTATAGGATTATGGGAATCGAAGCAATTAACGGCTTTAGTCCGCTTATTCAGCAGACGCAGCCACAGGTAAGGACACAAGTACAGGAGCAAAGCCAGTCTCAGTCTGAAATAGCATATGCTGAGGCTAATGGTGGTACTCAGAATATTGAACTCAGAGTTGAGGCTACTGATAATTCAGCAGGCTCTAATAGTGATTCTCAGAGTGGAGCACAGGCGTATAGCCAGAGCCAGACGAAGCTTGCAGAGACTGAGGAGCAGATCCAGGCTGATAATGCCAAGGTTAAACAGGCAATCACTGAGATGACCAAGAATGCCAAGTCCAGCGCAGAAGCTGTTTTTGGAATACATGATAAGACAAACCGCGTAACCATCAAGATGGTGGATAAGGAAACCAAGAAAGTCATCAAGGAATTCCCACCGGATGAAACTTTGGATATGATCGCCAAGGTTTGGGAAATTGCTGGAATCATGGTAGACGAGAAGAGATGATCAAGGGTTGATCAGAGGCTGCAACCAGCATTGTGGCCTATAACGACACGGACGTCAATGTAACATACTCACGGATTGAGAAAGGAGAAAGCCTATGCCTATCAGAATAACAGGAATGAATTCAGGACTGGATACTGAGAGCATCATAACCGCTCTTACCAGTACCAAGAAGAGCAAATGGGATACCGCTGTAAGCGACCAGAAAAAGCTCTCCTGGAAACAGGACAAGTGGAAAGAATTAAATAAGAAGGTTGTTTCTTTTTATAATGGCGCACTCAGTAACATGAGATTTTCAACAGCCTATACCAAGAAAACAACTACAGTATCAAATGCTAACGCAGCATCAGTTGTAACCGGCGATGGAGCCATGGATGCAACTCAGACTCTCAGCATTAAGAATCTTGCCAAGTCTGCATACCTCACAGGACAGGAGGTTAAGCTGGCTGGTTCCAATACAAAGGCTACAAACGAAACCACAATGGAAGAGCTTGGTATCACAAGCGGAACACTAAGCTTCAAGATTGGAAAAGCTCCGGAAGACGGCGAAGAAGATACACGCGAGGTTATCTCTGTTGATGTAGCTGCCGGAGATAAGATTGAAGAGGTTCTTTCAAAACTCCGTAGTGCCAAGACTGAATCCGGCACATCACTTAACTTCAACTATGATGAGAAGAACGCAAGATTCTATGTTTCTTCCAAGGAAGCCGGTGCAGATGCATCCTTCGATATAGTTGAAAATGATACCATGGCAGCTCTTGGATTTAGCAAAAAAGCTGACGGATCAAACTATATTGAAGGTTCTGACGCTACCATCGTTCTTAACGGTGAGACCTACACATCCAAGTCCAATACTTTCGAGATCAACGGACTTACGATCACAGCCAATGAAGTAGCTGAGAACATTACACTTACAACCAAGCAGGATACAAGCGGCATCTACGACAATATTAAGAACATGATAAAAGAGTACAACGACCTCATGAAAGAGTTCGCTAAGCTCTACAATGCAGATGCAGCCAAGAAATATAAGATGCTCACTGACGATGAAAAAGACGCCATGAGCGACAAGGAAGTTGAGGCCTGGGAAGATAAGATCAAAGATGGACTCCTTTCGAAGGACGAAACAATTGGAACAATCAGAAGTGCCATGAGAGATATGATGAACTCTTCTATAGAAGTAACTCTCAAGGATGGTTCCAAGAAGAGCCTCTCTCTTGCAGCTTTCGGAATTTCCACAGGAAGCTACTTCACTACAGACGAAGATGAGAGAGATGTGCTTCACATCGATGGTGACAAGGATGATACAACATCCAGTGGTAATACAGATCTTCTTAGCGGCTTTATTTCTTCAGATCCACAGATGGTACAGGAATTTTTCTCAACACTTGCCAAGAATGTTTACAGCAAGTTGTCAGATCTTATGAAAGGTACTCAGTACAGTAGCTCTTTTACCATCTATGAAGACAAGCTTATGGCTTCTCAGTACAGTGCCTATAACACCAAGATTTCCAAGGCCCAGGAAGCATATGAAGCTGCTCAGGATAAGTATTATAAACAGTTCTCCAAGATGGAGACAGCCCTTTCCAAAGTTAACAGCACAAGCGGATCATTATCCAGCTTCTTTGGAGGAGGCAGCTGATAACGGCAAGCATGCAGTAATTGCATAATCCTATAACGGAATTACAAGAAAAAAGATAACACGAAGGAGCGTAAATTATGCCAGTAATGACTGCACAACAGAATGCTTATGCACAGTACAAGAACAACAAGGTTATGTCAGCTTCAGGTCCGGAGCTCACATTGATGCTCTATGACGGAGCTATTAAATTCCTCAATATTGCTGACTTTGCAATTGAGAAAAAAGATGTTCAGAAAGCTCACGAGAATATAATTAAGGTCGAGAGAATAATTGAATATCTTCGCAATACCCTCGATATGAAGTACGCTGTTGCACAGGATTTCGAAAACATGTATTCTTATATTGCGAGAAGACTTGTTGAGGCCAACATTGGTAAGGATAGAGAAATCATTGCCGAGGTCAACAAGCACATGCACGCAATCAGAGATAACTGGATCGAAGTTATGAAAGCCAATCACGTATACGTTAAGGATGCATGAACAGTGGCTTAGCAGAATGCATTGCATATAGCATTGGAAAGTATGAGGGGAAAAATGTTAACATCCAGCCTGGACATGTTAGAAGACAGTCTGATAAAAAAGATCGATATCATGACTAAGATTGAAGAGGAAAATGAGAAGCAAAGAGAGGTGCTCTCAAGTATGGATGAAGCGAGAGAACCTGAATTTGAGCAAACCGTCGACAGAAAAATGGAGCTCATTGATCAGTTAGAACTCTTGGACGACGGATTTCAATCTCTTTTTGACAGGGTAAAAGAGGAAGTTAATGGAAACCGGGAACTGTATAAAGATAACATAAAAAGAATGCAGGACCTGATAAAAGAAATAACTGGCAAAAGCGCTTCCATAGAAGCAAGCGAACATAGAAACAAACGTCTTGCGGAGGAATTTTTCTCAGCAGCAAGACAGAAGATGAACGAGAGCAAGAGATCTTCGGCGGCGGCCTTTAATTACTACCAGACAATGAACAACTTTAAGGATGTTCCGCCACAGTTTCTTGACAACAAACACTAAGAATAATTACAGAAGACACTTCCAAAAAAGAATTGGAAGTGTCTTTTTTGTGTAAACAATTAGTTCCATATATTTTTCTTCCCCAGGCCAGTAAAATTCGCCTATCGGCTAGTTAGTCCAAAAACTTAATAGCAAAAGGCAAAATTTTTAAAAAAAATTTCAAATTGTAGAAAAAATATAAAAAAAAGTTTCAAAAAGGGTTAAGTTATCAGATTAAGTGCCGATACTATTAGTGAAAAGAAAAACAAAGCAGCCATGGAAGGGACTCCGCATAAGGTCTGCACAATAAAAATAAGATGGAAAGGCAGCAGGGAAGCGGGCCCCGGTCATGGAGGAATTGAATATGGTAGTACAACACAACATTACTGCGATGAACTCTAACAGACAGCTCGGTATCACAACTGATGTCCAGGCTAAATCTTCAGAGAAACTTTCTTCTGGTTATAGAATCAATAGAGCGGCTGATGACGCTGCTGGTCTTGCTATTTCCGAAAAAATGAGAAGACAGGTAAGAGGTCTTACACAGGCTTCTGCAAACGCTCAGGATGGTATCTCAGTAGTACAGACTGCTGAAGGTGCGCTCAACGAAGTTCATGACATGTTACAGCGTATGAACGAGCTTGCTGTTAAGGCTGCCAATGATACACTTACAACACAGGATCGTTCTTATATCCAGCAGGAAATCACACAGCTTTCCGATGAGATCACAAGAACAGCCGGATCAACAGAATTCAACAACCAGCATCTTCTTGACGGAACATTCACAGCAAAAGAGCTTCAGGTAGGTTCAGAAACAGATAGCAGAAACCAGATTGAAATCTGTATCGTAAAACTTTCTGCAACAAGTATCGGCGTTGGTGCAGTATTTAAGAGTAGTGATAATGGTGTCGGTGTTGATGGCGACAAAGACCAGATCAGTGTAATGTCTCACTCACAGGCTAAGCACTCCATCGAGAACATCAAGCAGGCTCTTATCTCTATTTCAAAACAGAGATCTGACCTCGGTGCTATTCAGAACAGACTTGAGCACACAATCAAGAACCTCGACAACGTAGTTGAGAATACTCAGGCAGCTGAATCCCAGATCCGTGATACAGATATGGCAGAGGAGATGGTTAGATATTCTAACAACAACATCCTTGCTCAGGCAGGTCAGTCAATGCTGGCACAGGCCAACCAGACTAACCAGGGTGTTCTTTCACTCCTCCAGTAATATAAACTCAGTAGATAAAGCAGATAAAGCGATAAAAATCCATAAGCACAAGGGCGGTGGCTATAAAGCCGCCGCCTTTTTAACATTTCGTATTTGTTATGGAGACAAATAGTCATGGGTAATGATGAACTAAATAACCTGGATATGGAAATCTTTTTAAACCCTTATAATGTCACGAGGCCGATAAGTGCCATGGTAGACAGGATAATTGGAAGTGCTGACGGACTTGATGACAATGGGAGAAAAGAACTGGCAAAAACTGTAGCTGATCTGGCTGAAAAAGCCAAGGGTGAGCTATGTATTTTTTTATACTCGGTTGCAATTTATCTTGATAAAAATCGGGATTATCTTGTTTCCATGTTAAAAAGCGCCTACACATACAGAGATTATATCGGGGCAGATAATATATTTTTTGTTTTTCAGCAGGCTATAAGCCTTTCCTTCCGCTTTCATCAGATGGATGGGGAAGAGGTGCTGATACTAAAGAATCGTCTATATAAGTGGTGCCTGGAAAAATATGCAGAGCTTTTAAAAGATGATCTTATAAAAATCCCACTTTGTGAGCGAGACAGGAAAATGGTTCTGGTTATTTCCAGTCAGGTGATTGAGCCATTGCATGGGCCTACAAAAGCTACGCTCGATAGATGTAAGATGCTTATGGATGCAGGCTACAAGGTGCTTTTGATTAACACGGCTGACTTACTGGGCAATGCCTCTACAATGCAGTATTGTGAGAGGGTAATGGCCAGCTATGTTGATGAATACTTGGAAAAAGAGTATCTGGAGTGGAAAGGGACTAAGATCCCATTCTTCCAGTGTGAAAACAACATGCCAAATATCGGTACCATAACACAACTTATAAATGCAGTGAAAGGAATGAAACCGTATTTTGTCATATCTATTGCAGAGGGAACCATATTTGAAGGACTTCTTTCCAAAATGATACCTGTTTTCTCTGTTCCAATGACGATATCGGAGCTTGTTGTCAGTGGAGCAGGGTACCAGGCCTGTTCTCCAAATAAAGATGAAGTCTTTTATCGGCAGCTTGAAATACTTGGGCTTGAAGAGCACCAAACAATAGAAACAGTATTTGGATTTTCTTTGATGGAGCAAAAGAGTACAAGAACAAGACAGGAATTTGGAATTCCAAAGGATTGTTTTTTACTGACAACAGTTGGAGCAAGGCTTGATACAGAACTTGATAACTCTTTTTGGGAGATGTTTAGAAAAGTAGTAGCCCAGATACCAAGTGCCAAGATTATGCTGATTGGAGACTATGAGATAAAAGATGAAATTCAGAATCTCAAGGACCACATTCTGCCTATGGGATATATTGAGGACTTACTAAGTATCTATGATTTATGTAATCTGTATGTTAATCCCCACAGAAAGGGAGGCGGAACAAGCGCAGTAGAAGCAATGGCAAAGGGAATTCCGGTAGTTACCGATTCCTTTGGAGATGTGGCTGGAAATGTGGGAAAAGACTTCTGGGCCGCCGATTATGATGATTATGTAACAGTAATTAAAAGATATTATGAAGATAGACCATATTACGAGGAACAAAGAAGGCTTGCCAAAGTTAGAGCAGATGAACTCCTAAGCGCCGGAGATGAATTTATGAAGTCTGTGGAGGAATTTGAAAGAAGGTTTAGAGAAGAAGAATAGGAAAAATATTTTTTTATATTTAATTTATAATTTTAGGGCTAAAGTTTTTAGAATTATAGTCGATAATAAAGGTGTAAAACAAATGAAATGTTTTTTGGCCAGCACTGAAAACATTTCCTAACAAAGCAAACGAGCTGCATGGAAGCAGCCGTATTTATCAAGGAGGATAAAATTATGGTAGTACAACACAACATTACAGCGATGAATTCAAACAGACAGCTTGGTATCACAACTGGTATCCAGGCTAAATCCAGTGAGAAACTGTCATCTGGTTACAAGATCAACAGAGCAGCAGATGATGCAGCAGGTCTTGCAATTTCAGAAAAAATGAGACGTCAGGTTAAGGGTCTTACACAGGCTTCTGCTAACGCTCAGGACGGTATCTCTGTAGTACAGACAGCTGAAGGTGCATTAAACGAAGTACATGATATGCTTCAGAGAATGAACGAGCTGGCTACAAAGGCAGCTAACGACACTCTTACAACATCTGATCGTAGCTACATCGCATCAGAGTTGAACGCTCTTTCAACTGAGATCACACGTACTGCAACTGCTACAGAATTCAACAACCAGCAGCTCCTTAACGGTTCCTTCACAGGAAAAGAGCTTCAGGTTGGATCTGAGACAGATTCTCAGAACCAGATTCAGGTTTGCATTAAGAGCATGAGCGCAACTAAGATCGGTGTTCAGCAGAGCAACATCAAGGTTAGCTCACACGACAAGGCTAAATCTGCAATCACAAATATCAAGGCAGCTCTTGAGTCAGTATCTCAGCAGAGATCTGATCTTGGTGCTATCCAGAACAGACTTGAGCATACAATCAAGAACCTTGATAACGTTGTTGAGAATACTCAGAGTGCTGAATCACTTATCCGTGATACAGATATGGCTACCGAGATGGTTAAGTATTCAAACAACAACATCCTTGCACAGGCAGGTCAGTCTATGCTGGCACAGGCTAATCAGTCTAACCAGGGTGTTCTTTCACTTCTCGGCTAATAATATCTGCAATAAATGTTTAAAACATCTGTTTGAAACATTGCAACTACCTAAAAGGGTCCCGGTTTTCCGGGGCCCTTTTTCTGAGTAAAAATATGTTTTTTAATTGGCAATTATCTTTATGATTTCGATTACGCGGTTAAGAGTAGAATTAGAAGCTTTTACTGTCTGGTAACCTTTAGCTGCTATCTCAAGCCGCTTATCTTCATGGCTAAGATAATAATCTATCTTTTCTATTAACTCATCGTGGGAATTGTATACTTCTATATCTTCACCAATCTTGAAATAGTCAGAAAGCTCATCCTGATAATTCGTAAGGAGAAAACCTCCGTTTCCAAGAACATCCCAAACTCTCTGCGGAATACCGGTCTTTATGGATCTGGTACTGATATTAAGATTAATTTTACTCTGGCTGAAAACCAGAGGCATCTCAGTAATGGTGTTAACCGGGCCGTGGCATGATATGCCTCTGGTGGCTGAAACATCCGAGTTTGTAAAAAGATTTATCTTTTCACCATAGCTTTCCCCAAGCCTGTTCATGATCAGGACTCTCTCAAGATAAGTCATGTGGGGGCTTAAATAATTATTGATGGCTACGAATCTATCCAGATTAAAGACACTCAGATCAGAAGGGTAAAAGTCGTCTGCAGCAAGCTTTATCTGAACCACGTCTTCATCGCCTATTTCTTCTTCCAGGAGATTTTGACCGCAAATAGTGCTTTCCATCTGATTTCGCATAAGCTCTTCATAGCGAATCTTCTCTTCATCAGAAATTTTCAGGTTAATAAAAGGGTCTTTTTCGTTATACAAAGATCCAACAAAAGAAACATCATATTTAAAGTCGACCGCATTCTGAGTGGCAGCATCAAGCCTTTCCACAGCTGCTCCAAGAGCCAGATGAAAGATTCCTTCCGGGTTCTCATCCCTAACGGAAAGGAACTGCTCCTGGTCAAAAAGAAATACTCTGTTACAGGAATTACGAATGGTTTTGTTGTAGATTTCAAGCATGGGACATGTAACACTGACGCTTACATACTTGACCTTAAGATGCTCACAAACAATTGAGATATACGGGAAAAAGTTAATGGTGAATACGAACATGGGAGTGGCAGAACGAATCTGTGAGTCTACGGCCGCAATCTGAGATTCCAGATCAGTGGCACCCAGAGAATCAAGAAATACCTCAACTACATTAATTCCAAGCTTTTTAAATGCTTCAATGTAATCAGGCTCACATATGTTTTTGTATCTGAAAAAAACAATGTTCAAACCAGTGTCCTCCCCACTTCATCATTACAATAATTATACGATAAAACGTTAATTTTTGATATAATATACATAGGGATTCTATGTGGAGATGCCATGAAAATAACAGCGATTATTATAGACAAAAATACACCTGAACATATTGAAAGAACTAAGAAAAGCCTTGAAGCACAGGAAAACTTCTCCGGTGAAGTTGAAATATTGGTCCAAAAGGATGCAAACCAGGCTATATCAGAAAGCACAGGTGACTATATTTTATTCATAAATTCCGGAGATGAGATAAACTCCCATCTTTTTGGAGCAATAGACAATCTATGTCAGCAATTATCAGATACTCCGGACATGTTTTCTTTTAATCTTACAAATGCCCTTAATGATTTTGAACTTTTCATAGATGAACCTTTTGATACCAAGGATGCCAGTATCTATTATTTTGCAGATTCTGACAGTAGAAGGAACTTTTTAGGGAAACTGCTTATCGATGAGAGAATCTTTTGCCATGCCTTCAAAAGAGAATTTCTCATAGATTATGGGCAGGAACTGTCAGAAGAGGCACTTTCTGACGAGTCTGTTTTTGTATATCCTCTTTTACTCATGGCATATTCTGTGTGTTTTATCCCGGAGAATGGCTATTGCAGATTTGAAGATAATATGCCATCTCTAGAAGCTAACAAGAGAATCGCGGATAACATGCAGCTTCAGACAGCTCTTTTTCAGATGTTAAGCGAAGTTCCGGAGATCATGAGTGAGTATGGAGAAATAATCATTGCTCACTTTATAGAAAAATACTACTTAAATACCCTAAGGCTTGCCAAAGCTCTGGATATTAACAATGAATTCTCACTTTCGGTATTTCAGGCGCTTCAGTTTGTATGCCTGAAAATTGCGCCAAAGTGGATTGAGAACCAGTATATTTTTGCCTTTAGTCAGCATGACAGGGAACTTTTAACCTATCTTAACTGTCAGTTTTCATCTGATGCTGAGCTCCACGATACTCTTTATCAGAAGGGACTGGTCACAGTAATAATAGACACCTATAACAGGGCAAAAGACCTGCCAAGGGCAATAAAAAACATCATCGCCGAGACCTATCAGAGATTTGAGATTGTGGTAGTTGATGACGGATCTTCAGATAATACGGAAGAAGCGGTAAAGAGGTTCACAGATGAGAGAGTTAAGTATATTAAGAATCCTCAAAATATGGGCTTAGCCGCCTCAAGAAATGTTGGTGTAAGAAATGCCAAAGGCTATTACATCACTTTCCAGGATGACGATGACCTCTGCAGACTTGAGAAAATAGAAGATCAGGTTAGGTTTCTTCAGGATAGAGATGGGGAAATCGGCATGACCTTTCATGAGACCATAAACCACATCAACAGGATGGAAAACAGAGGAAGCGATGTGATTATAATGCCTTCCAGAAGTATTCCTGATGTCAAAAAAGACGGCTACATTTTCCCGGCTCTTTTACCCTGGAATTTCATTACCGGTCCGTCAATGATGATAAAAAAAGAATGCTTTGACAGGTCGGGACTTTTTGATGAAAGTCTATTTTCTTTTGAGGATTGGGAAATGACTCTTAGAATAGTCAGGGATTTCAAGGTTGGCTTTATGAAAAAACCGCTTTACGACTATTATCAGACATCCCACGGGCTTCTTTTTAACGACAATCCCGAACACAGAAAGAAGGTCGTTGCCGCTCTTGTTGTAATTGATAAAGAGTTTGAGGAAGACAGGAAGAAGTACAATATCGATTCTATTAAGAAATGAGGGCTGATATCTAATGAATGTGGCAGCATCTTTTAACAAAAAATACGTCAACTACGCCATAGTTATGCTTACGTCATTTTGCGAAAGTAACCCTGGGCATAATGATATTTTTATTATGCACAGCGAATTGGAAAAAGAAGATATAGATAAGCTTTCTGCTGCTTTGCAAAAATATGGCGCTGACATTTTTCCGATAGATGTTTCCAAGGAAATTAGTAACCTTAATCTTCCTGTTTCAGAGGATTGGAGTCCGGAGATATACTACAGGCTTCTTCTTCCGGATAAGCTTCCTGGTCATGTGGACAGGATTTTTTATCTTGATGTGGACGTTATTGTTCATGGGTCGCTTCAAGATCTGTATGAAGAAGACTTTGAGGGTGCTGACCTAAGAGCTTGCCACGATTCAAATAATACCAGTACCCTTGATGATTTTAGCGATAAGACCAAAGAGATGCTGCTCCCATTGTATGGAGAGGAGTTTCCTTACTTTAATTCCGGCGTGCTACTTATAAATATTGCTCAGATGCGCGGAAAATACACCTTCCAGACCTATCTTGATGCTATGGAAAAGTGGGATTATAAGATGGATGCTCCGGATCAGGATATTTTGAATTACATTCATCATGACAAAGTTAAATACATGAACTGGGAGGAATATGATCTTTTTGCCAGGATGGCTTATAGCGCAGGTTGGAGATACGAAGAGGTAAAAGAGAAAAACAAGATAATTCATTTTGCCGGGGCAAAGCCCTGGAATTTTGACAATACACATTATGAGATAGAACGCTTTTGGTGGGAATATGCCGCACTTACGCCTGTATACAGAGATCTGATGGAAAACTTTATCGAGTATGCTTTGACAAATACTTATCTTGAAGATGAGGCAATAAGATTATGCAATGAGAATAAGGAATTTGCGAAGGCAATAACTGATTTATATGATGCGTTGTCTAAACTTCAAGCATCCACAAAAGGGAACTGATATGAATATAATTACCGCTCTTAACAGGAAATATATACCCTATACTTTTACAATGCTGCTTTCGTTATGCATTAACGAAAAGGAGCATATAGATGCATATCTGCTAAACAGCGAACTTACCAGTGAGGATGTAGGAGAAATCAGAAAGGCTCTTTCCGAATATGATATAGAAGTTCATTCTTTGACTGTGGATAGGCAGAAATTCAGCGACAGGCTGCCTCACAATTCACAGTGGAGTATTGAGACCTATTACAGGCTAATGATGCTGGAGCTCCTTCCGCAAACTGTTGACAGGGCCCTTTATCTTGATGGAGATATGGTTATAAATAAGTCACTTTCTGAATTGTATCACGTGGAGTTTGAAGGGGCAGAGATTATAGCCTGTGATGATAAAAGCGGTCTGAACATCCCGGATAGCTATGGGCCCAAGCACAATGAGATGTTTAGGGAGGCCTACGCACAGGAATATAGGTATTTCAATGCCGGAGTAATGCTGCTCAATATTGAAGAGATGAGGAAAAAGTACTCCTTCCAGACGTATCTTGATGCATTTGAAGCCTGGAATTATCAAATGGAGGCTCCGGATCAGGATATCCTGAACTGGGTGCATTGGAAGAAGGTGGCATATGTGGATTGCATGGTGTATGACCTTTTTGCCAGAGTCGCCCACAACGCCGAGATAACCTATGAGGAGGTAAAAGAGGGAACTGCCATAGTCCATTTTGCAGGAGCAAAGCCCTGGGAAAATGGAAACTTCCACTTTGATATAGAAAGGCTTTGGTGGGATTATGCCAAATTAACGCCCTATTATGATGAGCTTTTAAAGGGATTTGTCGAAAGTGCCATGACAGATACGACTGTTGCGGATTATTTACGTGGTCTTGTAGATTCATGCAGACAGCAGAAGGCCACAATAGATAAGCTAATGGATGGAATAAAAAAGATAGCAGGTGCTAGGAGCGGCGGATGACACAGGAACAACTTGAATTATCCAGAATGTTTTTAAATCACATGAATCCAAAACGTGATATTTCATGCGTGGTGGATAGAGTTATTAAAAGGGATAAATACGATGTTGCTGTTGTTATTCCATGCTACAACGTTGAGAACTACGTTGAGAAGGCCATTAGATCAGTTCTTGAGCAAGAAACCACAAGAAACATTCAGATAATAGCTGTTGACGATGGCTCCACTGATTCTACAGGGAGTATCCTTGATTGCTATGGTGACAATGAGAATGTAATCATAGTGCATCAGGAGAACAGAGGGTTTTCCGGAGCCAGGAACACAGGACTTATGTACGTGGATGCAAAGTACATTTTTTTCCTTGATTCGGATGATTACATACTTCCTGATTGTTTAGAAAGACTCATTGAAATTGCGGAAGAAAAGCAAGCTGACATTGTAGGTGGAGGAATTCTTAGATTTGATTTAGATGATGATGAGCCGGATTACAGCGGATTTACAGGGAAGATACAGGAGCTGTCTTCAGAAACGGCAGAAGGTTTCATGTGTGGAAAGATATTTAGATCAGAACTATTTGATAATGTTGCTTTCCCTGAAAGCTATTGGTTTGAGGACGGCATATATGCATATTTGATAGCTCCAAGATTTAAGAAGTCCTGCATACTGGACTACCCAGTGTATATGTACAGAAGAAATTACAATGGAATATCTGCAATGTCACAGGGAAAACCTAAAGCAATTGATGCCTACTGGCTTAGGGAAATCTTTTTACAGGACATGGAAAAACTTGGGATTGAATGCGACCAGCATATGTACGAAATGCACCTTTCCGAGATGGCTTTAACCTATGTCAGAACTAATGACCTCGATATTAACGTAAAGACCGCTATATTCTATCTGACAATGGAGTGGATAAAGCCTCTTCATGAAAGATTTACTTCGATCAATAAGTTTCATTCTGTATTAGAGAAGAGCATAGAGCTTGAAAACTTTCAGACCTATTGTGATGGTTGCGCAATAATCTGGAACAATAAGCTAAATGGTGGTGAGTAATATGGATAAATTAAAACTGGTATTTGTTGATACTTATAAAAATGGACCGGATCATCTGGATTATGTTTTTAAGGCAGATGCAGTTGAATTATGTGAGCTGTTTACCCTTGATGGACAGGACGGTGTAGACCTTACATCCATTGGTGATTATAGCGGCTATGATTATGCTGTTGTCACTATTGTTGAGCGTGACTTTGAGAAAATTAGAAATGTTCTGACCCGTTTGGGATTAACATCTGATAAGCTGATTTTTCTGTCACTGGATGAAATCATATGTGATGACTTCGAAAAAGTCAGAGATTATTTCCTGAATGAATATCTTGAAATGATGAAATACCAGAAAGTAAAAATGCAATACGAGTCCAATATAATGGGGGATTATGCACTTGTTACAGTAGAAGGTCTCTCTTATGTAAACACTGCAAGTGATGACACTATCATGGTTAAAATGTACTACAAGAAAGAGAATTTCTCAAAAGATAGCATAGATGCCTTTTATGAGCTTGGAAATAAGTACTTTTCCTTTTCCGATAAGCAGGATTTGTTCTGTGATATAGGTGCCAATATTGGAACAACTTCTATTTATTTTAAAAAGAAACTGGATAATTCCTTGAAGATACTAGCCTTTGAACCTGCGAGAATGAATCATAAGCTATATAGAGTTAATGCCATTTTGAACGACATAAATGACGATGAATTAACTCTTGCTAAATATGCAGTTTCAGATGAGCGGGCTATCTGTAAATTTGAATATAGTGCAAAGAATCCCGGAGCTAGCGGCTTAATCTCCGGATGGGAACCGGATGTATCTATTGAGGAAGTTGAAACTATCCCATTTGATGAATATGTGGAAGAAAACGGAATCGATATAAACAGGATTAAATGGGTATGGATTGATGTGGAAGGCTTTGAACCTGCATTTTTCAAGGGCGCCAGGAAGACTTTAAGCAGTATAAATGTTCCGATTATCTTTGAGTATTCTCCCAAACTTTACAGGGAAACCGGAAGATGGGACGAATTCAAAGAGCTATTATTTGAAATGTATACTTACTTTTTAGTTATGCAGGAAGGTGGTGACAAGATACACCCTATGCAAGACATTACGTATTATGAAAACTTTGATTTCCAGTTGGACATAATGCTTTTTAAAGCTTGAAAAAAGTGAAAGGAATGGATGATGGAAGGTAAAGGGGATATATCGGTTGTACTGACTTTATACAAGAGACCGGAGATGCTTCTTAGGCAATTGGAAGCAGTCGAAAACCAGACAATAAAGCCTAAAGAGATATTTCTTTTCCAGGATCATATTTCCAATGGGATTTATACCATAGAGCTCGAGGAAGAGATAAAAAAGAGATTCACAGCCATTCGCATTTGCAATGAAAACGTGGGTGTATGGGGAAGATTTGTCTACGCCAATGAGGTGGCGACCTGCCCGTATGTTGCCGTTTTCGATGATGATACGATTCCGGGGAAGCGGTGGTTTGAAAACTGCATGTCCCACATGGAGAAAAAGGAAGCCATTTACGCCACCATAGGTGTTGGACTTCAGCAAAATGCGGACTATCCCAATAAGGGATTTTTCAGAGTCGGATGGGGCGAACCCTGTGACGAGGCAGTAGAAGTGGATTTTGGATGTCATGCCTGGTTTGTCAAAAAAGAGTATCTGGAGCCAATGGCAGAAGAGGACTGCGCGTTCAGGAAAAAGTATACCCATGTTGGCGAAGATGCCTATTTGTCTTTTAGCAATTGGAAACGAAACGGAGTCAGCACTATTGTTCCGCCTCATGTCATAGGTCAGGAGGAGTTCTGGGGAAGTGATGTTAAAACAGGACTCATTGTGGGACAAAGTAGTGTTGCTGTCTCTCTTAATCCCAATAATCTCCGGAGTATGACAGAGATGATCAGGGACTATAAGGCAGACGGATGGGAAACACTGGCTTTTAGGAAAAAGGAGTATTTTGATGAGCTTGTGGAAAAGATGAGAAATGTTGGAAACAATTCCCAAATTCTTACGTGATGATGAGGTTTGTGTATAGGAGATAAAAAGTGGCAGAGATATCAATTCCAAAGATTACAGCAGTACTTACGCTTCGGGATAAGCCGGAAAATCTGATTCCTCAGTTGGAGGCTATGGAAAATCAGACCCTTCCTGTTTCAGAGATTATTCTTTATCAGGACAGGCTTGATAATGGCGTATATACCATCAAACTCTCTGATGAGATCAAAGATAGATTCCATCAGATTTTCATTAGTGATAAGGCTTCTGGCGCGGGGCAGGAACTTGAATTCATCAGAGAAAATGCGCAAGGAGACTATGTCTGCATTTTGGATGACAGAGCCATGGTTGGAAACAGATGGATGGAAATGTGTTTTTTCCATATGCTGTTAAAAGAAGGGGTATACAGCACCTATAATGGTGAGACTTCGGAAAGTGGACTGGCACTTATAAATGACTGGCCAACGCTTAACCTTGATGAAAAAGAAAGAGATGAGGTTATTCTAAAAAATACCTGGTTTATGAAAAAGTCCAGTGTCTGATTAGAATACACTTAATATTCTATCTATAATAAAGTCAAAGCGGCTATTCCAAGTGTCATAGGAAATAGCAGTATTATACCCATTTAGGGCAATCTTTTCAGCGGCTTTTGGGTTATCCAGAAGCCATTTTATATCCGCTGCCATTTGCTTTGGGTTGTTAAGATCGAAAAAGATGATATTATACCCGTCGCGGTAGTTAAATCCAAGATAATCACTATAGTCTGTAACACACAAAGAGCCATTTAGCATGGCGTCAAATACCTTCTCGCTGCTACCCTTTTTAAACCAGGGCATAAAACATAGAGTGATTTTTGAATCACTTATTTTGGGCAATAACTCATGAATATCAATTCGGTCATGGACGGATATATTACTTGAGAATGGATAATCATCGCAAATCCATGAACCTCCGAATATTTCCACATGAACTCCGGCTTCATCCAAAGCCTTCATTCCTTCAAGTTTGGTTTTTCTTCTGGCTACAGTTTCAATAAATGCTCCCGTTTCTGCCTTTAAATAGTAGCTCTTTTCGTTATCCGTATTCATTCCGCTGAGACTAATATATTGGTCTATTATCTCGTCTACAGACAGACTGGGATTGGCAAGGATAGACCTGATAGTGTATTGATAGTATTCCTCGCCTCCATCCACCATGAAATCTATTTTGGGAAAAGAAAGAATGGGCTCGTGACAGTTTCCTGTATATAGCACGTCAATAGACCTTTCTGCAAAGGGGGTGTTAGTTCCGCAGCTTGTACCACCATTTGGAGAAAAGTATATTCCGGCAAGCTTTGGATAATATTTTCTCATATAAGAAACATGGTCGTAATCGAGTGCAAAAGCATAAATGTCACAGGGAGGATTTTTGAGGGTGTCCTCAAAACTTCTTGGGTGGTCTACAAGGCAGTCAAATACAGGAATGCCGCGCTCTTTCCATAGATTAACTCCTTCATTGGAACTTAAGCTGGCACCTATGTTGTTAAACATGAATACTGCTACGTTTTCTTTGGATACATATTCCTGAAAAGCTGGTGAATTATAGGTTTCAGGATGCTCTGCATCTGCCAGGTAATAGTCAACACCATGAGTATCAAGGTATTTTATCAATTGTTCTACAAAGAAAGACAATACAGGGTGAAGCCCTGTAAATACTATGATATGTAAGTCCTTTTCCGTAATCATAGTAGCCTCCTGGTTTAGTCTTATTATGATTTGCAGCCCTTTATGTAGGCACCGTATTTGGATTTGTTATAAAACGACACCTGGGGATTTTGGGCGATTATAGCTTCCATTTCGTGTCTGTAGGATTCAAATAGGGCGGTAGTATTTACCATTTGCCCATCTACAGATTTGGTCAAAATATAATTCGAATTGTCGGCGGCTTTATTGTCCATGGTTCCGGATGCATGAGTCTGACCGCCCGGATAAGCCAAATCAAGGCCAACCAGATCGATTTTTTCTGCTCCGAGGAAGGCGGCAACTTCTGCGGCAACGGCTGTAACTGTTCCTCGTATTTCCCGGCACTTAATGTTTCCGGTTTTGTAGGTAAGGGAAGAAAAATAGTTACCGTTTGTAGGAATCATGTATACATTTCCTTTGTGAAATTTCTTGAATTTCCAGTTGGCGCAGTCTGAGATAATCAGTGTAAGGAGGCTGGTATCTACACCTTCCAGATGGGAATAAGTGCGTTCCTGCATATCTATAGCTATGGTGAGGTCCGGGACAATATCCTCTTTCAGTAGTCTTTTTACAGCTGTTGTAGCAGCAATTATGGTAGATGAGCCCTTTTTACTTTTTATGTAGTCAATGTTGTAGTCAAGGGATGGGCCGGCACCAACAACTATCCATTCATGTGGAAGGACAGATTTATCGATAGCATCGATAAGGGGCGGAGTATTTTCATAATTGGAGTAGAAATTTCTTTCAACGTTCTTTAAAAAGTTGGCAGTAGTGGCGTTTTTCTCTCCTATTGCAGCAGCTAATGTAGAATTAGCCGACTCTATCGCGTCAAGCATTTCATGTTCGATATAGAACGTTGTAAAAAGCTCCTGGCCCTCCGAAAGATGTGTATTTATCACGGCGTTAATAAGTTGACTTATGTCGGAACCTGTTATTACGTGGATTTTATCCTTGGGAATCCAATCTAAAACACCATATTCCCTCGCATAGGCAACTCGTTTTGCATCTGTTTCATAGATATAGATATCAGCCATATGATCAGAAACTTCATATATTTGCCATGCCATATATCCAAGACCGCATCCAAATGTGCAGAAAACCTCGGTCATTGGAGTACATAGGGTATTTGCTTTCTCATAGGCTTCATAAGCGGGATCCAGATTGCTGCAAAATTGCAGACCTGAGCGGGTATCCTGCAGACATAGAAATCCACTTTGGGAACTAAATAGCCTGTAGGGATCATCGGTGACATCAATTGGCCCTCTAAGTGACATGGCTTGGTAGAGGTTAGGAATAAGCGCTTCAATCTCATCTGCTGCTTTTGACAGATTTAAATGTTTTATGTAATCAGATGTGCTCAGGATTACTTCCCAGATAGTATTTCCAAGTTCGTTGTCCCATTCTGCGGTTCGCCTGCAAAAGGATGCCATTGTAGGGGTCTGCTTGTCCCATGTGCTCAGAACTGCATCTGTTTTGCCACCCCGGCAATAACTGATCATCTTTTTAAAATTAAAGATCAGATTGGCCTCGTTATATATTTCTTCCAAGAAATCCACTGCCATATAGAGAACTCACCTTTCAATGCACAGTAAGTAACTGGCTCTTCTAGTAATATTATATTACATATTGTGATAAAATATACTTAAAAACGAACACTTCTATTTTGAAAGAGGCGCTTAATGAATGGCATAAGCTTTCGAACTCTAATAGTAATAACTCCAAAGGATGCAGAAAGACTTCTGGGTCTGTACCCAAGACTTGTTGAGAATATCAAGTATGGACCGGTCTGCTTTGTCAGCGGCGAAGGAGTCGGACAGGTTCTTGACCGTGTTCCTGAATTACAAGGAAAAGTTGAATGGATAAATGAAAGTGACATTATTCCATTTGATGATGTTCATGCACTGATTAAAAAACGCATGGAACATATTCTGGCCGGGCGCGAGCTTCCAAGAGGAGTTACAGGCTGGTATTATCAGCAGTTTCTCAAAATGCAGTATGCCTTTATGTGCGAAGATGAGTACTACATGGTTTGGGATGGGGATACGATTCCCTGCAAGGTGGTCAATATGTTTCAGGAAGAGTCAGGGAAACCCTATCTTGATATGAAGCATGAGTACCACGCAGAGTACTTTGAAACTATGGGCAGGATTCTCCCCGGATTTGGCAAAGTTATTGAGAGATCCTTTGTCTCTGAGCATATGCTTTTCCGTACAGACATTATGCGTAGTCTTATTCAGGATATAGAGAAAAATGAAGCAATCCCCGGAACAAAGTTTTGGGAAAAGATTATAAATGCTATTCCGGAAGAAAAGATTCAGGACTCATCCTTTAGCGAATTTGAGACTTACGGAACCTATGTGGCACTTAGATTTCAGAGTGTATATAAGCTCAGGGAATGGCATTCTTTCAGGCAGGGAGGAAATTTCTTTTCCATAGATACCATAAGTGACAGGGATTTTACATGGCTTTCTAAGGATTTTGATGCTATCTCTTTTGAAAAGGGCCATGAAGTCAGAGAGGATAACGCTAATCTTTTTGACAATCCCTATTATCAGGAAAAGCTTACTCCTAAGCAGATGTTACAGGCCGCTCAGATGGAATATAAGGAAGGCTATAAGGAGGTTTGGGCAGATGATCCAAATGCTGCCAAAGCAAATACCACCAGCGGCGGCTTTTCTATGTCTGCTGATGTAGTTCCTGAGGACAGGCTTAAATACCTTGATAAGAACACCTATATGATTTACGAGAAACTTGGGGATGACCTGAAGGATAAGAATATCAATCAGGCTTTCTTGTGTTATGAAAATGCTGAGTATTTATGTGATGATACAGCTGAGAAAGAGCGCATTACCAGGAAAAAGGATGGCTTGAAAGAATCAGGGAATGTTGCGGTAAATAAAGCTGCAATAATTATTCTGTCTTACAATAACACATATTACCTACAACGATGTATAGAGAGTATTTATACAAATTGTAATCCTGAGACCTATATGCTGGTGGTATTTGAGAACGGCTCCAAGGACGGAACGAGAGAATGGCTTGCTCAGTGGGGAAATGACCATGATGAGGCACTTGTTATTCTTAATGAAGAGAATCTTGGCTTTTCAGTTGGAAACAATGTGGCTTGTGATTATCTTCCGGAAGGTTATGATGTCTTTTACCTTAATAACGATACAAGAGTTCCTGCAAATGCACTGTTCTGGATGAGGATGGCGCTATACTCATCGGAGGAAATCGGCGCTGTTGGAGCAGTTCAGAATTATTCAGAAGGTGATCAGCTTCTGAATGTGAGATTTGATGCCCCTGAGCAGTATGTGGAATTTGGCGCTTCCAACAATGTTCCTATGGACAATCCTATGGAGGAGCAGAGCAAATTATGCGGATTTGCCATGCTTGTGAGACGGGAAGCCTATGAAAAGTCCGGCGGTTTTGACCCAAGATTTACTCCGGGATACCTTGAGGATGATGACCTTAGCCTCAAGATAAGAGACGATGGATATAAGCTTGTGGTCTGCCATAACAGCTATATTTATCATGTGGGAAGCCAAAGCTTTATAAAAAGACATGATGTAAGGCAGCTCTTTGAAGAGCACAGAAAGATACTGATCAGTAAATGGGGATTTGATGCCACAAGATATGCGGTACTAAGCGAGAACGAGCTTAAGTATATCAACGAACTTGAGGAAAAAGGATACAAGAAGGATGATCATTTCAGCATAGTTCATATTGGCTGTGGCTGTGGAAATATGCTGGGAAGAATACATTTTATGTATCCCAATGCTGACGTGTATGGAGTAGAAGAAAATGATGATGTCAGGAGATTTGCCATCTCTTGTATAAAAGTAGTTAAGAGCGTAGAGCAGCTGCCTATGGAGTTGGGTAAATTTGACCTGGTGGCTCAAAATCTGGGATGATTTCTCAGAAAGGATGGTTTATGTACAATCCTGAACTTGTTTCGCAAATATCAGAGCTCATTCAGCATATGAATTCAATGGGGTTTGCTAATGAGGATTTGCTGATAAATATTTATAATGCGATTTATTATGCTCTGTTCGATGAGCAGAGTAATAGTGATGTTGACGCATTACAAGAATACATTCGGGAAGAAAACACCGACACAGCGTTGTTTTCATATTTGGCACAGAAGTGCCTTACAAGGTATTGCGGCGATAAGCTGTATGAGTACAAAGAAAGCCCTGTCTCAGAGCAGATAGAAGAGAAGAATAAGCAGATAAGGGCGTTGAACGAGCATCTGAAGTACATTAGTTTTGTCAGAAATGCTTATCAGCGCAAGTATTCAATGCATTCCAATCGTTTTCAGGGGAGAGGAGTAGTTTATTCTGTAATAACAGGAGGCTATGACTTTGTAAATGAGCCTATAGTTAAGGATTCAGACCTTGACTATATCCTTGTTACTGATAAGATGCCTGATGATTACAAGGGATTATGGAATATTAAAGTTGCTGATAATGAGGAAGAACTATCTCCAAGGCTTTTATCCAGATGGCTCAAGATGCACCCACATATTCTTTTTCCGGAGTATGATTATTCAATTTATGTGGATGGAAGCATTCGTATTAAAGATAATATGGAGACATTTTTGGATATATATTCAAAAACAAGCGGGATGCTTTGTTTTCCGCATCATTCATCAGGGACACTGGAGGATGAGGTTCAAATTATCCTTGATAATGGTAAAGCAGATAAGAATGAGATTATGGATCAGCTTGAGAAATACAAAAACGAAGGCTACGTAGGAAAAGGCTATCTTATTGAAGCCGGCTGCATAGTACGGGATCATCATGACCAGAAGTTGCAACGAGTAATGGAAACCTGGTGGGATGAATACAGGAAATATAGCCACGGCCGTGATCAGATGAGCTTTGACTATGCGTGTTGGAAAAATGGTTATGACTATGATATTTGCGATATGTTAGTGTCACTTAATCCCTGGCTTGAGGCAACTGTAGTGCATTGAGCATGGCATTCATGCTTGTTTCGTAGGAATGACTCTTTTTTATTTTAAGCTGACCATTTTGGGCGATTTGTCTTCTAAGGTCGTCATGGTCAAGGTAGTATTGTATCTTTTCTTCTAACTCGTCTATATTGCGGAACACATCCAGATCTTTTCCTATGACAAAAAGATCATCGATTTCAGGCTGATAATTAGTCAGCATAAAACCGCCGGAGCCCATAATATCAAAAACTCGTAGTGGGATTCCGGAGGTGATAGTGTGCAGAGTGATATTGAGATTAATCTTGCTAAGGGCGTAGGCCTTTGGAAGCTCTGAAGCGTAGTCAAGTGCGGGGAGAGGAGTGACATTTTCTATGGAAACATTGCTCTCTCTGGTGTAAAAGTGCAGATCATGTTTGGAAATGCGCCTTAGTATCTCTGTTCGCTCGAAATTTGTAAGGTATCTTGAGATAAAAATGGCATTTATATAGGTATCAGGATTGGCTTTGGCAAGTGGATTAGGGCTGCTGCACAGAAGAGACAATAGTTCTTCTCTGGATGAGTCCGATAATTTGCCGCTGATATGATCATGACCATCCCAAATTCCCATAGAGCCTTCGATAATCCTATCAAGTTCTTTATGAGTGTTACTACAAACTCTATCAAATACATTTCGGTATAAATCATCAGAATATAGGGATCCTATAAAGGAAACCTCACAGAAAAACCTGGCTACATCGTCAGCTTCAGTTTTGAGCATAGCCATCCTTGTGGTGTTGGCTGCAAGAGGCTGATAGAAAACGTTGGGACATCCAAATTCAGAAGTTTCTTTTACCTGGTTTTTGTCAAAAGAAAAGACATAGTTACAGGAGTTTAGAACCTGCTCGTCAAAAAGAGCCTCCTGGGGGGCGTCATATATCCAGGATGCGTACTTGACGCTGCATTTTTCACAGGCAGCAGATATAGCGGGACAGAAATCGAAACTGAAAACAATATCTATGTGGTGATTAGTGATGAAATGATAGATTTTATCTACATCCTCGGGAGTGTTTCTATAGATTGAAATGCCAAGGCTCATGATCTCAACATCATGTCTGGTCTGCAAAAGAGCCCATAGCATGTCATTGGCGGACATCTCTTCCAAAAAAGCAACACCGATTCTTTTTGCTGTTTGGTCTATTCCAAAGATTTGGGCATATTTTTCCAATGCTATTTTTCTATATTTTTCAAAATCATTGTCATAAGCAGGACTAGATGATTTATTTATCCACGGAAGTGACTGGTTTGCTACAACTATTTTTCTGCCATTTCTCAGGGCATTTGCGCATAGGTCAACGTTATAGAAACTATTGCCGTCAAAAAGCTTACTATTGAAGCAATAATTCCCTTTTACTACGAAAAGATCTTCTGATATGCACAGAACTTCCTGATAATCCCCTGATACAGCATAGGTGTTATCTGATTCTTCTCCATACATTATTCCGTGTTGCATTACCATATCCACTGGCATCTTATCAGTTCCGCAAACGCCTATAATATCGATACCGGGGTCTGATCCGTATATGCTAAGAATTCTAAAAAGAATGTCAGGACAGGTAATATCAATGTTTTCATCAAAAAAGATCTTTATAAGCGCATCAGTAGAATCAATTGCCTCGTTATAACCGGAAACAATTGAGGTAGCCTGTCGGACTCCAAGATATTCAATTTCGTATCCTTCCGGCACTTGAAGCTGACTTAAGGTATCAATCACCTTCTGATCATGCTCATCGTCCGATATGCAGGATATAAAGCAAAACTTCTTTTCGTTCATAGGGACCTTTCACGGCACTTTGATAGCATAATGCTCAATATTATTATATTACATATTGTGATAAAATATACTTAAATACGTTAATTGTTTCCACGGCTTTTACCCTTTGGAGAGAAAATATGAAGAAGGTTAGCATAATTGTAGGCGCATACAATGCTCATAACACATTGGCTAAATGCCTCACCAGCCTGGTTCACCAGACTCTTGATGATATTGAGATAATTGTTGTAAATGATGCTTCCAAGGATGACACCTGGGAGATTATGCAAAGGTGCCGTGAACAGTTTCCTGATAAAGTTATTATTCTAAATAATGAGCAGAATCTTGGTTGCGGCGGAGCCAAGAATACAGGCCTTGAGGTTGCACAGGGTGAATATATAGGCTTTTGCGATAGCGATGACTATTGTGCTTCCAATATGTTTGAACTTCTCTATCAGAAGGCTAAAGAAAAAGATGCAGACATCGTAGATTGCGGATTCTATGTGGAAGCAGCCGATGCCACTACTATATCAACTCCCAATGAAGCCGAAGGTATTCTTGATGATGAAAAGAGACGTATATTGATTCTTCAGGGAGGATATCTTTGGAGTAAGTTGATCAGAAGAGAATTGTTTTATGATCCGCCCATCAAAATGCGTAATTATGTAAGGATTTTGTCTGATAATGACGTTTTAAAGTATCTGTATCTCAAGGCGAAAGACATTTGGACCGTAAAAGAGGTCCTCTATTACTATAGTGATGCTCCCGGCTCAGATACTAAGATTATCGATCAGGACAAGTATTTTGAAAGTATTTATGGCGTTATTGAGGGAACTTACAGGCTCTGCCATGACCTTCCCAATTATGAAGCAGCGAAGCAGACAATAGAGTATGCTCAGACAGTATGGTATTCCTATGGTATTAACAGATGCCTCTACGACCAGATTCTAAAACTTGGCGCAGATGAGAAGCATGTTGGTGATTATTTCGATAGAATAAATAACTCTGAGAGGCAGATGATATCAGAACTTGCCAAGTTAAAAGAAAAGGTTATATCGATTCCTTATAGAGATAATCCGGAGGTGACAAGCCGGATATCAGAACTTGATCTAATGATCATGGAAGAGTGCGACAGGAGATTTAGTTAGAATGAATTACGTTGAAGTTATGGGAGGCTTGGGAAACCAGCTTTTTCAATATGCTTTTGCTAAATGTATTGAAGAGGTGACGGGTAACGAATCTGCGCTTTACATCTCCTTTTTTGACAGGCTTGAGGATAATCCTGACATTGTTAAAAGAGAATACTCTTTGCAGAACTTTAACTTTGAATATAAAGAGGTTAAAGGCGCGCTTAATGTGAGGCAAATATGCAGAGAATATGAGCCTTTTACAGTAAAACAGGGAGATGATGAAGTTTTTTACAGTGGATTCTGGCAGGATAAAAAGTTTTGCGAGCCCCTGATTAGCTGGTGCAGAGAGAAGCTAAGATTGCGAGAAGAAAGTACTGATCACGATTTCGAGGAAGTGGCAAAGGAAATTGGAGAAGGCAATTCAATTTCCCTGCATGTAAGGCGTGGAGATTATCTGGATGAAGATAACGTCAGAAAATATGGGGATATAACTCCTGAATATTATAAAAGAGCTATGGAAGCAATTCCGGGAAAAGATGACACCGCAGTTCTTTATGTTTTTAGTGATGATATTCAATACTGCAAGACCTTTGTGGATGTTATCTGGCAGGGTAAGACAGTATTTATGCCTATGAGAAGAGATTATGAGGATTTATATCTTTTGACCAGGGCTAGACACCACATTATAGCTAATTCCACATTTAGCTGGTGGGGAGCGGCTGTTTCTAATCGAGACGGAATAACTGTAGCGCCGGCGAACTGGTTCAGAAGCAGGGATTCGCGAATGCTATATCTTGATAATTGGGTTGTTATCTAACTTACAGGTATTGGAATAGGAGCTTTTGGAGAAAATGGGTATTGAGCAAAATCCTGCTTTTTTAGCAAACTATGATTATTGCTATCTTGAAAGTATGCACTGGCTCTTTAATACAAAAAAAGTGCAGCCGGAAATAGTATTTACAGGGCTGAGCTATGGCCTTGAATCTATCGATTGTTCCTGTATAAGTAAACCTTCACTTAGCTTTTGCATGCATTCTCAGGATATTTTTTACGATACACATCACATAATAAATATTCTTAAAAATGATACGGAACATGTTGTCAAAACTGTAGTATTTGCGCTTGGATATTATAGTTTTCATTATGATTTGTCACAGACAATGTTTAAAGAAAGATGTATTGATATTTATTATCCGTTGTTTGGAACAACCCACAACTATTATGCTACTGATGAACAGAAAGAAAGGTCTGTCAGCAGGCTTTTTGATGAGGAATTTGTGGATGAATATCATTCATTCTTTCTACAGGACAGAGCATATTTTAATGACAGAATAAAAAGAGATGAGAATGCCAATATCGTGGTAACCAGTGGCGGATGGAGCAATATTACTCAGGAGGAGAGGGAGAACTTTGCTAAAAACAGAGCGCTTCTTCAAAATAAGCATATTCAGCATAAAGCTACGCTGGAAGAAAATTTAGGGCTTTTTTATAAGCTATGCCAGATATTATCTCACAGTGGAGTGAAAATTTATGCGATGATAATGCCTTTTTCAGGAGAATATGTTAGATATATAAATCCTGAGTATAAAAAGATTGTTTACGCGATTTTGAATGAACTTCCTTTTGAAGTTAATTTCATTGATTTTAATGATGAACATATAGTGGATATCGAGGATTTTTTGGATCAGGATCATTTGACACCAAATGGAGCCCAAAAGTTTTCTCGAATTCTTAGCGATGTACTAATGTGACAGTTTGATGCACAACATGATTTTAGTTAGGAGAATCCTGTGAACATCCTACTACTTGACCTCTTTGGTTCATTTCTGACCGAAGATATGCAGTATTGCATTAAAAAGCTTGGACATAACTGTAAGAGTGTCCAATTTATATTGGCAGATAAAGAGGGAAACGATGAGTTTTCTTCTTTCATGAAAAAAGAGCTTTCTGAGGGCTCTTTTGACATTGTGCTCACAACCAACTATTATCCTGCGGTTGCAAGAATCTGTTATGTTAACAACATTGTTTACTGCGCTTGGGTTTATGACAGCCCGCCGGAAATACAGTCGCTGGAAACACTGGATTATTCCACAAATCGGATTTTCTTTTTCTGTAGATATGACTACGAGAGCTACAAGAACCAAGGATTTGATAATGTATATTATCTTCCCCTTGGAGCAAATATAGAGAGGTTATCATCTTTTAAGGCAATTGATAAGTATCAGTGTGATGTGTCCTTGGTTGGAGGACTATACCATTCGGATTCGTTTTTGGGTCTTAAATCCATAATGGCTCCGGAGCAACAACAGTTTCTGGAGGCAATGGTTCAGGTGCAGCTTAAACATGCCGGAAGTATGGTGTTGGATTCTGCTCTTACGGAGGATTTTGTGGAACAGGTCTGCAGGCATTATAAGGATCAGTCGGAAATGGCAGTACAGCCAAATAAAGCCCAGCTCTTTTACTCCATCTGTGCCCATATAACTCACATGGAGAGACTGGCGCTACTGCGGCTAAGTGCGGGAAATGGGTATAGTACAAGACTCTATGCCTCCAGTGTGACAGATCAGAACAGGGACCTGTTAACAAGTCAGGGAGTAGAGATACATGGCCCTGTTAACTATGGCAGGGAAATGCCTCAGGTTTTTCTTAGTAGCAAAATCAATCTTAATCCTACACTCAGGGCTAACAGGACAGGTATTCCGCTTAGGGTGGTTGACGTTCTTGGAGTTGGAGGATTTCTTTTAACAACCCATCAGGCGGAGCTTGACGATTTCTTTTTTGAAGATGAAATTGCCACCTACGAATGTGTGGAGGAAGCAATTGAAAAGATAGATTATTACCTTTCTCATGAGTCGGAGAGAGTTCTTTTGGCGGCCAAAGGACATGAGAGGGCCAAAAAGGACTTTTCTTTTGAAGACAGGATCAAGGCAATTATGTACATCGCCACGAAAAGCAGGTGATGGACTGGTGAGTATCGATAGTTGGACAGTATTTCATTGTAGGAAATTTTGGAGGTTGATTTGGGATATAAGCTGCTGTTCATAACCCATAGTCTTAATAATACCGGTGCTCCGCTGGTCCTTTTGGATGCCATGAGGGCCTGCAGGAAAGAGGGGCATTCTGTGGATGTGGTTGCTATGGAAGATGGCCCTCTTCGTGAAGTGATAGAAAGAGAGGGCGTATTTGTAACAGTGGCGGACAATTTCCTGGACGAGCTGTCCATGTGGCAGGGGATTTTTGGAAAGTTTGACGCAGTGGTTGCCAATACCCTGGTTACTATCGAGGCGGTTTATGCCCTGAATACAACTAAAGTTCCCACTATGTGGTGGATTCATGAGCATGAGTACTGGTTTGAATACTATCAGCAGATTTTGCCAAAGTCGTCAGATTTGCATTCAAATATCAAAGTATACGGGGTAAGCCCTCTGACCAATGAGTTTATTAAGAAATATTGCGGGTATGAGACTAAGCTTCTTTCCTTCGGAATAAAGGATGTAAAAGAGAAAATGCCAGCCACCGGGGATGAAGATACCGGGAAAGTTAGGTTTATATGCCCGGCTACCTATTCACATGTTAAGGGCCAGGATCTTCTATGCGAAGCGGTCCGAAGGCTCCCTTCGGACATTAGAGATAAATGTGAGTTTATAATGTGCGGTGCCACCATGGAATCAGAGGATGAGTATTACTCTACACTCCTTAATGCTGAACGGAAGGTAAAAGAACTTAAGGTACTAGGTACACTTCCTCATGATGAAGCTCTTTTGATGATAAGTAAGTGCGACTATGTGGTGGTGCCATCAAGGCTTGAGCCATTTTCCGCCACTGCTGTGGAAGCCATGATGCTAGGGAGAATTCCTGTGGTTTCAAGTGTCTGTGGCGTGACTGAGTGGATAAAACACGGCGAGAATGGATTTGTGTTTGAGTCTGAAAATGTGGATTCACTGGCAGATGCATTGAGGCACTGCGTTTCGATGAGACTTACAAATGGAGAAAATCCGGAAAGCGGAGCTGGTGGTGCGGCGCAGGATTTAAATTACTGGGAAGTAGCTGATAAAGCCAGAAAAACCTATGAAGAGTGCTTTAGCATGGATGCTTTTTCTAGACACTTTATGGATGAACTGATGGAGATTATATGAAAAAAGTAAGCGTAGTAATTCCAGCCTATAATGCCCATGATACACTGGCTCGCTGCCTGGGAAGCCTTGTAAATCAGACTCTTCAGGATATCGAGGTGGTGGTGGTTAATGACGCCTCCAAGGATGACACCATCGATATCTGTAACAGGTGCAAGGCTGCGTTTCCTGATAAGGTGGTTGTGGTTGACAGTAAGGAAAACCTGGGCTGCGGTGGAGCAAGGAGTCTTGGCCTTGATCATGCCACCGGAGAATTCATCGGAATGGCGGATGCGGACGACTATGTGGCTCCTACCATGTATGAAAAGCTATATGCCAAGGCTGCTGAAACCGGGGCAGATATTGTGGACTCGGGATTCTATGCGGAGGCTACAGATACAGCTCTTTTGAAGGTAAGTGATGACCTGGCCGGAGACCTTGATGATGTTAAGCGATCTAAGCTCATTGTCAGCGGCGGTTATCTTGTTACCAAGATATTTAGGAGAGAGATTTTTGAGGAGCCAAGGATCCGTATGCAGCCAAATATGGCGGCCTTAGAGGACCTTGAAATTTTCACTTATTCTTTTTTACGGGCAAGGAGCATTGCTGCGGTAAAAGAGATCTTTTACAACTACTGTGATACTGCCGGATCCAACACCAAGATGATGGACTTGGACAAGTACTACGACGCGGTTTACAGGGCAGTTAAGGGCACCTATGACAAGTGCCATGACAGGCCGGAGTATCCCGGATGCCGGGCGGCTATTGAGTTTATGATGGCCAATGTGTATTCCTATGCAGTCAACAGGTGCTTGTACGACCAGATTGCAAGGCTCGGGGCGGATAAGAAGAATGTGAAGAGATATTTTGATAGGCTTCCGGAAAAAGAGCTGGGAATGCTAAGGAACCTGGTGACACTTAGAAGAGATGTTATTCAGATCCCTTTTGATGAGAATGTATATATTAGGACTAAGATTCAGGACCTGGATCTTGCGATTATAAAAGAGTGTGACATAAGGTTTGGTGGCAGATGAATATACTTCTCTACGATTTCTTAAATTCATATATTCAGCATGATCTGGTGTACTACCTGGAAAAGATGGGACATCACTGTACTAATGTGCTCTACAGGCAAAAGCTGGATAAATACAACGATTCCATATTTACCGAGCGGATGGAGCGGGATTTAAAAAGTGGCCACTACGACCTGGTCCTTACTACAAACTTCTGGCCGGTGGTTTCCAAGGTCTGTAAGGAAAAAGACATTAAGTATATTTCCTGGTTTTTTGATTCTCCACCTAATCTTCCAACGGCTGAGTGCATGGAGTATGAGTGCAACAGGATTTATTTCTTTGCAAGGGCAGATTATGAGAGGTATAAGGCCCTTGGCCTTGAGAATGTGTACTACCTGCCGCTTGCGGTAAATGTAGAGAGACTAAGGCAAATATCCGTGGACGAAAGTAAGTATGGAAGTGAGATTTCTTTTGTCGGGAAGTTATATGAGTCCATGCTGCCGGCGCTGATGTCCCATATGGATGAGTACCAAAAGGGCTATATTGAGGGCGTTGTTAAGACCCAGCTTCAGCTCTACGGTGGATATATCGTGGACGACGTTATTACAGAGGAGTTTACGGAAGGGGTCAGAAAGAGATATCGCCAGCTGTCTGACAAGGCGATTCAGGTAAGCCGCATGGAACTTGCCTGGGCTGTGGCTTCTCACGTAACCCATCTTGAGAGAATGACGCTACTTAGCATATTGAGTAGTCGACATCAGGTTAAGCTTTACACCTTTGAACTTTCGGATGATGAAAAGAATATCCTCAAGAATGTGGAATTTTGCGGGCCTGTGAATTATCTGGATGAAATGCCACAGGTTTTTGCGGCAAGTAAGATAAATCTTTGTCCTGTTCTGAAAGCAAACAGGTCTGGAATTCCGCTTCGTGCCCTTGATGTCATGGGATGTGGAGGATTTCTTTTGTCGGCTTATCAGAGCGAACTATATGAGTATTTCCTGGATGGCCAGGAGTGCGTAATGTATACCTCTCTGGAGGATGCCATTGCTAAGGCGGATTTCTACCTGGCTCATGATGATCTTAGGCAGCAGATCGCAGCGGCTGGAAGGGCAAGGATAGAAGAGGCCTTCAGGTATGAGGACAGGATTCAGGAACTACTTAGTAGATGAAGATTGAGATACAGAGTTTATTAGCTATGGGGAAATTAGCCGAGTCTTGTGTAGAATGCAAATGCGGGTGAATTAATGCGACATGGCATAGATTTTTTTAGAGATGAAATTCGAAACGGCTTCTATGTTCCGACAGCTCTCAAGCAGTCCTGGGCTACGGCTTTGGATGTGCTTGCGGAGATTGACAGGATATGCCGGAAATTCGACATAAAGTACTATGCTGATTGGGGGACAATTCTTGGAGCTGTCCGCCATGGTGGTTTTGTGCCCTGGGACGATGACCTTGATATCTGCATGCTTCGGGATGACTATGAGAAATTTATGCGGGTGGCGGACATGGAACTTCCGGAAAATTTTTGTGTCCATGACTTTGAAAGGCACCAGAATCACTGGCTCTTTTTGTCGAGAGTTGTGAACAACAATCATATTCGTTTTGATGAGGAGCATCTTGATAATAACTACAATTTCCCGTGGCTCACCGGTGTGGATATTTTTGTCAGGGACTATTTGTACAAGGATCCTGAGAGGGAAAAGAAAAGGTGCGATGAGGTGATGCATCTTTTAGCCCAGGCGGAGCCTTATATCAAGACGTCCAATGAAGATAAGGATGCTTCAAAGCGTGAAAACGCAAGGCAGAAGGCAATTTCTCTTTATAAACAGGCAAGAGAGAAAATGTCGGAGGTGCCCAGGTCTGAAGCAGACTATGTGGGACAGATTTTTCCATGGGTGCTTAAGGGCTTGGCCGGAGAACCTTTGGAATTCTATCAGGAGATTACGTATCTTCCTTTTGAGGATACGCTTATTCCTGTGCCCGCTCAGTACAACAAGGCCTTGGAAAGGCGCTACGGCGATTACAATAGGATAGTGAAAGGGGCAGCAGGTCACGATTTTCCATCCTTTGAGGGGCAGAGAAAGGCCTTCGAGGAAGAGACCGGAGCATCGCTACCAAGATTTTCTTTTGATAAGGGGATGCTGGAGAGGCCAGTGACAGGTGCATTGGGTGATGATGCTCAGTTACATAAGTCATCTGACAGGGAGAGTGGTCGCAGAGAAGTTTTGTTCCTGCCCATTGGTCCGGCTGAGTGGAAGAGCTTGGAGAGCGCTTTTATTGCAGAGTGCGCTAATGCCGATACTGATGTGTATGTTGTGCCACTTCCATTGATGCATCGTGATATTTATGGACAGATCAAGGCTACAGATGAGGAGATCATTGCGGCTGAACACTTTGATGATTATGTAGGAATTATAAATGCGTTGTCTGCTAAGGATTCTGAAATTTACAGCGGTAGTAATTGCGGTGAATGCATAGAAGACAGTGGTCAGATAGATAATTGTTGTAAGACTGGTGTTAATACCGACAATGTCTATCTAGTGGGCTTTACTGATTATGATCTGGAGCAGCACTGCCCTGACAGAATCTATATCCAGTCTTCTTATGATGCCCAGAATCCGGTGCTGACCATTCCACCCTATTACTATTCAGATAATCTACGTCAATTTACTCCTGAACTTATCTACATTCCTCTTGGCCCTGTAGGGGAGTTTTCCGAGAAGGACATTCCTGATATGAAGTGCATGGATTTTTATGTGACCATGCCAGGCCCTATCTACGCAGACAAGATCATCGTCCAGTCTGAGAATATCAGAGGGCACTATGTGAATAAGCTGTGTGAGTTCTGCCCTGGAACGACTAGGGAGTATTGGGAAGAGAAGATTGCAGTGGATGAAGAGATATATTCGGGTGGAATCTTGACTGTGGGAGATTCGGACAGTAAAAAGAATGGTGTAAAAAAACGAATTCTTTATGGAATCTCGTCATACGAAAGCGTAGAACACATAGAAAACTACGACGAAAAGATTAAGTCACGGATGGATATCTTTTCCAAGAACTCCGATAAAATCGATGTCGAAGTGTTCCACTACCCGGAAGATGTCGCCAAAACATCAAACCTTGGCGAAATGCGCGCATTAGTCGGTTCTTTTGACGCCTACTACGGTAGTTCCATGCCCATAGTTCAGGAATTCATTGCTCAGAGAAAGCCTGTAATGATTGCGAATTATGATATCTGATTGTGAGATGTACCGAGATTCCAAGTGGGAATCTCGATGCATGTTATTGTTGGGGCTTGTTGACGTTATCAATATATTCCTGCTGCACTTTATAAAATGGATATTCGTGGGTACCACCGGCGCGGACGGGGGTCATGTAGCCTTCTCCATAGCAGATAGAGAGGACTCCCTTGAAATCTGCAGGGATTGGGGCTTTTAACATTTCGAAATCGGTAAGTATGGTTTCGTTGTAGGCAGAGATGGGCCTACGCATATCTGTTGTGCGCATGGCAGTATCCGGGTACCACAGCATAGAATCAGCTTCGGCTCTGGTGGTCATCTGGGCCACACTGTCAGCCAGCTTCCATAAGCTAAAACGAAGGTTTTCGTCTCTTTCAAGGGACACGTTTAAAAGTTCTTCTATCTGAACCAAATATCCTTCAAGTTCCCCACTGGCTTTATAATCTTCAAATCGCATAGCAAGGTCATAGACTGCGATATAAATCTGTCTTATGAGATTCCATTTTTCCTGATTCTTGGGAGCGTAGTCCAGAGGATACAGATCAATTCCGGCTACATAGGGAAGACCGTAGTAAATGTCGGTAATCTCGCTTTCTGTTAATGAATGATCATCATTTTTACTCTTTGCGATATCAATAGTCTCTTTTAATCCAATGTCTAACTTATCCCTATTAGATATAAAGGCCTTGGGCTCGGTATAGCCGGGAGTAGTGTAGAAACTGCGAACTCTACAGTATTCCGGCAGCTCTTTTTCCAATATAAAAAGAAATCTCATGTAATTGGGGCGCTCCATGCAAATGTCGATATCGTCGTCCCAAGGAACATAGCCATTGTGGCGAACAGCACCAAGAAGAGAACCGTAGTCCAGCCACAACTTAATGTGGTGGCGGTCTGCGATTTCCATAACCTGGTCAAGGAGGGTCAGCTGTATGCCCCAGGCTCTTTTCATGGTTTCTGTGATTTCAAAGTCAAGGCGCGTTTCTGATTTAAAGTATTCATCGGGGATTTTTATCATTGTTTCCTCACTTTGGTTACGACAAAATATATGGTAAAATATACTTAATAACGCACAATAATAATCCTATAACTGATTATAACACTATTTGAATGAATAAATTTTATTGCGTGACGTCGGAATATATGTAACATGACGGAAGGAATGAAAACAATGAGTGGTGCGAAAAAAGATTTTTTACTAAGTGCATCCATGATGTGTGCTGATTATGGGCATCTGGCCGATGAGGTAAAGGCACTGGAAGAGGCGGGAATTGATTCCTTCCACATTGATATTATGGATGGCCGATATGTTGATAATTTTGCTATGTCTCTGTACGACATGGCTTATATTGCCAGAGTCAGTAAAAAGCCGCTGGATGTGCATCTTATGATTGAGCACCCGAGGCGGAATATAGATCTTTTCCTGAGCAATTTAAGACCCGGGGACACGGTGTATATCCATCCCGAGGCTGAGTATCATCCATCAACCACTCTTCAGAAGATTGTGGATGCCAAGATGATCCCGGGAATTGCCATAAATCCTGGAACCAGCGTTGAAACGGTAAAAGAGATGCTGCGAATCGTGGACAGAGTTCTGGTAATGGCAGTAAATCCGGGAAATGCCAGCCAGGTTTTCCTTCCCTATGTTGGTGAAAAGATTGAGCAGCTAATTAAGCTTCGCTCTAAGATGAAATTTGATCTTTTCTGGGACGGAGCTTGCGGAGCGGAAAGACTTCTCGAGTACGCACCCCACGGCGTGGACGGCTTCGTGCTGGGAACCACCTTACTTTTTGGGAAGAAGACACCATACAAGGAAATCATTTCCTCGGCAAGAGACTTGAACTTCGATTATTTAAAGAACGAGAAGAAATCGAAGAAGACTGAGTATATGAGTTGATGGCAGGTTTCTGAAATGCCATGGTTGAGCAGTGTTGGGGTAACATGGGAAGTATTGACAACAGATGTGAACTTACAAATTTAACATTTCCCGATTCTTTTTTTGAGGATGAAGTCAGAGAGGGCTTTTTTGTCACGTCCATGATGAAGCGTTATTGGGCGTCGCAGCTGAAGGTCCTTTCTTTGATTGCGCAGATTTGTGATAAGCATGGAATCAGATGGTTTGCTGAGTACGGAACGCTTCTGGGAACTGTCAGGCATGAAGGCTACATTCCCTGGGATGATGATCTTGATATTGTGATGCTCCGTGAGGACTTTGAGAGATTTTTTGAGGTGGCGGAAAAAGAGCTCCCGGAAGGCTTCAAGGCACTGACACTCCGCGGAAATGCTGAATATGAGGAGGTTGTGGGCCGCGTAGTTAATATCGGTATGATTGATTATGGAAATGAGCATCTTTCTCAGTACTACGGATGCCCCTATACCATAGGCGTGGATATTTTTCCGGGAGATGGCCTGTACGATGATGAGGCCAAGGAAAAAGACAGAGTGGAAAGGGCACAGAAAGTACTAAAGAAGCTAAGCGAAGTAGAAAGCGGCCAAAGATCAGGTAATGTCCGAGAACTATTACTTAAGATAGAGCAGATTTACCGTGAGTGTCCGGCTGAAACAGCAACAAGGGTTGCGTTGATGCCTTTTTATACCACCAGGGGCAGTCACGTTTTTTCAAAAGATATATACAAAGATTCTATTGATCTTCCCTTTGAGAATACCTATATAAAAGCATCAGCCAGATTTGAAGAGATGCTGGAGCTTGAATATGGGGATTTTCTGCGGATTGTAAAAAGCGGTGGCGTCCATGAGTATCCTGTCTATGCAGACCAGGAACGAATGCTGAAAGAACATCTTGGACGAAATCCCTTTAGGTATACTCTGGATGCCAAGGAGCTTCTTCGCTCTGTACAGCGGTATGTGCTTAGGATGTCAAAAGAAAAGTTGGGTCAGAGTATCGATAAAGACTCATCATCAAATATTGATTTCGGCTCAAAAAAGAAGGCTGTCTTACTCCCTTGCAAGGCCAAGTGGTGGCATACAATGGAGCCCCTTTGGAAGAAATACAGCCAGGACCCATCTTACGAAGTCCATGTTCTTCCGATCTTTTACTATGACTGCGACTTCGCAGGCAACATCGGTGAAAAACATGATGAAAGGCTTGATTTTCCTCAGTATGTACCCGTAGAGGACTGTGAGAAGTTTGATTTTGAGGGCATTCATCCTGATGTGATTGTGACCCAGGTCCCCTACGATGGTTACAGCACCTTTATGACTGTGCACGAGTTCTTCTACTCTGCGAATCTTCAGAACTTTACTGATGAGCTTATTTATGTGCCGTATTTCGAGGCAGATGCCCCTGAGCGAAAAGGGGACAAAGCTTGGACAGCGCTTTCTGTCATGGTAGAGCAGGAAGCTGTGATAAATGCTGACAGGGTTATTGTGAACTCAGAAAATATGCGTGGCTTCTATGTGGATGTTCTTGTGGAATTATGCGGCGCTGAGACTAAAGATTACTGGGAGCAAAAGATTCAGACGCTGCAAGATGGTTCGAAAAATGATTCGAATGATAATCTGAATAATTGGACTGTTGAACAAAGTAATTCTTGCAAGAAAAAAGATATAGCTAAAGACGATCCCGGATATGTTGGCAATGATTGGAAAGAAGCAAATGAATGGCATAATTTCCTTGGCCATAACTACGGCCGAAAAGTCGTAATCTACCACATCTCCATTGCATTTCTTTTGCGAGATAAAGAAAAATCCATTGCCAAGATCAGAAGAGCTCTTGAGACCTTCATGGAGGCGGAGGATAAGATCTGTGCCATTATCATTCCGCAAGAGCAGATTCTTACGGAACTTCTAAGGATTGATGAAAATCTTTGGCAGCAGTATCAGGAACTGGTAAAAGTAATAGAGGCTTCCAAAAACTGTATTTATGATGAACACGGCTTTTCCTTGAACTTTATGGAATACTGGAATGGCTACTATGGGGATGCTACGCCACTGGTACGGAAATGCGTTCTTAGGAAGATTCCTGTGATGATAGAGAACATGGATATTTGACTTATGGATATCACTCCCAATAGTACAAATAAAAACTGTAACCAAATTGCTTCACGATTGCACCGTTTTCTTCCATGACAGCCATATCATCCTCTGTAGGATTGTAGATTAGATAAACAGGAGATACGCCGCCCACATTATAGAAGTAGTCCCTAAGAGTCGGGTACTCATAGGTATTGAACCAGGCGTATTTTTCATCCTTATAGTTGCCCTCGTAGTCAACCTTATCAGGTGAAGGAAGGGCAGTAGCAGCAAAGAACTGTGGTGGTATATTACTTACTACCACTTTTTCTTTGAGCTGTTCATTTTCCTGAATGTACTGATAACCCTCGGGACACATGGATGTAGTAGTTACTCTCTGCCATGCAATCACTGTGAAATAGGAATACAGGAATATGGCAAAATAGATTCCGTAAACTGCAGCAAGTGTGCACCATGATGGTAGCGCAAAACTCTTAGGAAGATTATCAATAAGATTGTAAATACCAAGTATTGTCATGAACATTACAGGAAAAATCATTCCATTCATTCTGTTGGTGTTAGGCTCTGTCATCAGGCCTGCCACCAGCGTCTGTCCGATTACCCAGAAAATGACAAGAACATTCCCGTCAGCTATACGCTCTTTAATTGAGACTATGGCTTTTTTTACAAGAATATAGAATCCATAGAAAAAGAATGGGATAGACATTGGGTAAAAGGTAAAGAAATTCTTGTTGGTGTTATAACCAAGGCCATCGTAGCATAGAACGCTAAAATATCCCTTGAAAATCCCAGGGAAGAAGTCGTCAAAACTGATTTCACCTGACCTGTACTCCCTAAACTTGGTGATGGTAAAGATTCCAAGCTGGAACTGTTCTTTATCAAAGTAGTTGACATACTGCACGAGGATCAATGGCATGGCGAGTATAGCGAGTGGGACTATAAACAGTACCACATTGATAAGATTCACCTGTTTGGTTCTGATCATGTAGATGATGGATAAAAAAAGCATAACTGGCAGAACTATATAGGCTATAGCGTAGGTATAGAGCGTGATTCCGGCAAATATTCCGGAAAGTAGGTAAAAGAGATTTTTCTTTTCTCTATGTGCTCTAACAAGGAAATAAAGAAATACTGTACTGCAGCTGAACATGAGATTGCTCTCAAGGGCAAATCTGGAGGCCATGAAGGTGTAGGGAGCTACAGCATAGAGAATGGCAAACAGGAGCATGGCTTTATGACTTTTGTTAGTATCCTTGATAAGCTGTCCGGTCAGCAGAGTTCCAAAGATTCCCCCAAGAGCGCTGAATAATAGAGCCGGAAGCCTGATTGCAAACTTAGAGTATCCAAGAAGCTTTATTGTCAGTACGCAAACATAGGTGTACAGCGCATTCTGGCCACCGCCATAGTTAATGAAATACACTGGCCATGAATAGCCATATCTATCTGTTCCATAGTGAAGGAGGCAATAAGCATCGTACCCACTACCCATTTCATCGGACTGAGTCTGATCCATCAGAACCCCAAATTTAATGCATTTTACAGCGATTCCGAGTAGGAGCACCAGGATAATAGCTATTTTATACAGTTTGGCTTTTTCTTCTGCGGTTTTGTTTTTGAAATTCATATTTTGTCTGTTCCTGCCTTGAATTGATTACTATTATTTGTCTTGTTTAACCTTAGCGGTAAGTACTGTAAGTAGCCAAATAAGCTCACAGGCCGCAAGGGGTATGAGCATCATGAAATACGGCATGCAGTACCTTGCCTTTTGTTCCCACATAAGCTGGAAAAGAAATCCACCAATAAAAAAGATTACAAGAAGAATGGCTTTTCGCGGCGCATCCTTTCGTATAAATGCCCTAACTAGCCATAGAAACGCCAGTATGTAGATCATAAGCTGGAAAATATCTGCATATAAGATTATTCCCTGCATTATCTTACCACTAAGTAGGTGCCTGTAGCCATCGGTTAATACGAAGTTTTCGTAGGATGGGAACTGAGTTATCTGAGTTGAATCAAACATGGAGTTGGTCCACTGACATCTTGTCTTTTCATAGAAAAAGAGAAGTGGGCGCTTGCCGGTTAAGTACTCGCCGATGATTTCTATAACCTTGTTTCTGCAGTAGCTTGAAGTGCTAACGGGATCAAGGTTATTGAGTTCATATGCTATTGCATGAGAATTGTTGTAGCTTCCTGCACCATTTACGCCGTTTTCTGCGGACAGTCCCATGTAGATCCAGGAGATGGCGGGCATTCCTTTTCCAAGCTCAAGACCTGTAATGGCATTAAAGAGGAAACTGGCGAATTTACTGGTAAAGAGCATGGAGACAACAAGAAATGCCGCGGTGATGAGAGGCTTTCTTGAACGAAGCTTTTTTTCCATGAACAGGAGGTAAATGATGATGGCAAGTACCGCTATCATTGCTCCCTGATAAATGAACATGGCTAAGGTAAAACATAGAAAAGATAGAACTGAGTAGAGTATACGATCTTCCCTGCACATTTTTAGTGAAAAGAAAAATCCGATAACCAGGAGAAATATGGATGGCACTGTGCCATACACCAGGTTTGTAAACAGCACAAAAGGAACGAAAAGGGCAAGGAGTATCCTTGACAGAATAACTATCTTTTCGTTGCGCCAGATCTCGAAGGCTATGAGAGATATAGTCTGAATGGTTGCCAGGATCATGGCAAGATTTAGAAATCTTAAGATGATGTAGGCATTACTATTAAAAATTTTGTAAAAGAGAGCTTCAATCAGCACAATTCCTCTTTGGTTGGCGTAGGTGTTTATATAGTCTCTGTATGGAGCAGGGTCTGTATTGAAAGCGATAGCTTTAGCCATATCTGCAACTGCCCTGGCATCGCCGGCTACAGGAAATTCATCGACCAAAACCCACCAGATTCCGAAAAGGGCAGGCACAAGGAGAGTAATTATGGTGTTTCTTCGCAACTTGTAAAGCCCTACAGCTATGGAGGATGTTACCAGTGCAAGCATTATTACCAGTACAATCCTAAGGGGCGCATTCCATAGATATAAAACAGGCATGTCCTCATAGGTCATGAGATTTACGTGCAGTGCTGCTCCGGTAGATACATATACTAAAAGGCCAAGCATCAAGAATGCCAAGGTCAGGGATATCTTTTCAATTATCAAACAAAGGATATTTGGAGCTTTTTCATTTGATTTTTTTAAAGGAATCAGGATTATAGCTTGAATTGCCAAATCCATCACGATAAACAGGAGAAGTATGTGGCCTGAGATATGCCACGCCGTCTGAGATGGATTAGAAGTAATCTGGGCATCTTTTACCAAAATGTACTTGGTACCACTGGCATCGTCCAGAAACACGCCATTATCAATAAGCCCAATCTCAAGTGTGGAGGGGCTGTCATTATAAGGGCTGTAAATATCAAAGGAAACCTGGTTGGTCGTAGATGGAAGGAGGACCTCGCCTTTCATTGGGTTAACAGAAATATCTTTATGGCTGCTGTGTACCCTTGCAGAAGTGCCGTAGATGGCATCAGGGTTTAGATTGCACTCGTAGCTTACAGTTACAGTATAGGAACCTTTATTAAGGGGAAAAGAATCAGTGGTGAGAATTCTGGCATCTGTGTCATAGGAGGAGTCGAGGTAAAACATCTCGGTGCCATCTTTTTTTAGATAGAACTTATCAATGCTTATAGTATCTGTCTCTTTTCCTGCATAATGCCAATAGGTGAAAAGACATATGAACAATTGAATTATTACAAAGCTGCAGAAAATTAGAGTATGTTTTTTCATTGCCTTCAAATACCTGATTTCTTCATATTCTTTCGAGAAAATATAACCAATATTGAGTATATCATAATTTGGTACAAGGCAAAGCGTACTATTATCAACCTTATATTGATGTTTGAGAACTTTGACCTTATGCTATATAATTACTCTGAGTGTGTATGCATGGAATGCACGCTCAGAGTAATTGTATTTATTATGGAGAGAATAGTAATGCCCAAGAAATTAAACGGAACCGTAATCGTAACTTACAGATGCAATGCCCGCTGCAATATGTGCAACAGATACAAGGCACCATCTGATCCTAAGGACGAGATTTCAATAGAAACAATCAAGAAGCTCCCTCCTATGTATTTCACCAACATCACAGGCGGTGAGCCATTTATCCGCGAGGATATCAAGGATATCGTTAGAGAGCTTCGCAAGAAGAGCGATAGAATCGTAATTTCTACCAATGGATTTTTTACAGATAAGATCATTGATCTGTGCAAGGAATTCCCTGATGTTGGTATCAGAATTTCCATTGAGGGCCTTGAGCAGACCAATAACGAGATAAGAGGGCTTCCGGATGGCTTTAACAGAGGCTATACAACTCTTAAGAAGCTCCGTGAGATGGGACTTAAGGATGTTGGCTTTGGAATGACTGTTCAGGATAGAAACGCTCCTGACCTGTGCGAGCTTTACAAACTTTCAGACGAGCTTGATATGGAGTTTGCAACAGCTTCACTTCACAACAGCTTTTATTTTGTTGAAGCCAAGAACATTATTCATGACAGACAGATGGTGGCTGAGCACTTTGAGGAGCTTATCAATATGCTTCTTAAGTCCAAGAGCCCCAAGAAGTGGTTCAGAGCATACTTTAACCACGGCCTCATCAATTATATTTATGGTCAAAAGAGACTTCTTCCCTGCGACATGAGTTTTGACACCTTCTTTATTGATCCTTACGGAGATGTTATGCCATGTAACGGAACCAAGGATAAAGAGGTTATGGGTAACCTCAATACTCAGAGCTGGGATGAACTGTGGAACTCCGACCAGGCAGAGAAAGTCAGAAACGTAGTTAGACACTGCGACAGAGACTGTTGGATGATTGGCTCTGTTTCACCTGCTATGCACAAGTACATTTGGGTTCCAGGATGGTGGGTAATCAGCCACAAATTCAAGGCTCTTTTCATGAAGAAGCCTTACTCAATGTATGAGAACAAGATTGTAAGAGACCTTCGCGATGGCAAGGTTACTAAAGAGGAGCTGGATAAGTGCAGTACCTGCGATATGTGTGCTGTAGCTAATGACGGACTTAAAAAGTAATGGTTGGCATGAGACGTTTTTCCAAGAAAAAATTATTTGCATTAGATGAGCTGGCTCTGGTGCTGGCTTTCTTTGCTGCGCTCATTGTAAGGTACACAAAGATGTTTCCTATGTGGCCTCAGTTTTACGATGGGCTATATGTTTCATTGCTGGTTTTTGTGGTGCTGGTTCAGGCTATTATCTTTATGGGTTATGACGCAAGACGAGCATCCATAATGATTCAGGATACGGCGCAGAATGTTTTTACGGTTATCAAGGGACGTTTCCTATTATTTATAGCTATCATTCTGTATCTCTATATAATCCAGCAGGGGACAAACTCATCCAGATTTGTGATTGCAGCTATAGTGGGCTTTGATGGGATTTTCTCTTTTGTTTTCAGAATGCTCTTAAAGCGCCATTACATTCGCAAGTTTGGCACAAATCCCGACATTGCTTTGGAACTTCGGGCACCTTTCCCTGATGAAAACGGGGTAAAAGAGCTGCTTTCAGGCGGGAAATACACAAGAGCTCTTGTTTTTGCAGAGGATGCAGATACTAAGGATACAAACCGCATATGCGAAATCCTTGAAAATGAAGGGATGCATCCATATGTAGCACTTAACAGCCTTGGTTATAGTGTTAAGAGCGGAATTGTAAGTGATATAAACGGACATGCTTCTATCCCTGTTGCAGTCAGAAGTCAGCATTGTGATCTGTTCGGTATTCACTACGCTGTTGCAAGGACAGAGGAAGCTGTGCTTCATGTGATAAGACATATTAAGGAACTTTCCGGTGAGTACATCTGTTTTTCCAATGTCCATACTTCAGTAATGGCAAGAGAAAGCCATGATTACAGAAGAGTGCTTAACGGATCAGCCTATACTTTCCCGGACGGAAATCCTATAGCTCAGTTCCAGCAGAAAATGGGTTATGACCTTGCGGAGAGAGTTGCAGGTCCCGATTTTATGGAGCATATGTTTAAGAATACCGCAGACGGACAGCTTTCTCATTTCTTTTACGGTGCATCCCAGGAGACTCTGGATGCTCTTAAAGAGAGCCTTAATCAGAACTATCCCGGACTTGTTATAAAGGGAATGTATTCACCGCCCTTTAGAGCCCTTACTCCTGAGGAGGACAAGGCGGATGTGGAAATGCTTAATGCTGCAGATGCTGATATCATCTGGATTGGTCTTGGTGCACCCAAGCAGGAAAAATGGATGCAGGCTCATAAGGGACAGGTTAAAGGCGTTATGATGGGAGTTGGCGCAGGCTTTGATTTCCATGCTGGAACAATTAAGAGAGCTCCCAAGTGGATTCAGAATATTGGCTTTGAATGGCTTTATAGACTTTTCCAGGATCCGGGGAGACTGGTTAAGAGATACGTTGTAACTAATGCCAAGTACATGTTCTACATGTTTCTTGAAAAGTTCCGCTAGGACTTAAGAAAAAAGTGTGGGGAAAACTGTATGAATTCTGATGTTATAAGCAAATTTAAAGATAATAGGCAGCAGATTGGAGAAGGCATCTACCTTCTCTATTTTGCTATTATGATAGGTGCAAGGGCAGCAGGGCTTTATGAGGGAATGACAATCTACAATATTTCCCTGGTGCTGGGACTTGGGCTCTTTGCTCTTAAGATGATAGTTACTGAGCACAGTTTAAAAGAGTATGCTATTGCCGCAGGGTTCTTGTTACTGGCTGTCATAGTGTACCTGCGAACCGGAGAAAAGGGTCTTTTGGTGTGCTTTTCAATGATGCTTGGCATGAAGAGCGTAAGTGTCATGAAGGTGGTAAGGACCGGTATTATTGTTGCTGGTTCAATAATTCTAATCAGGATCATCACCGGAGCTTTAGGCCTTGTTAACGGAATCTATTATCCCCAGGAAAGAGAAGGGGTTGGCCTGATGTTCAGAGAATCTCTTGGCTATGCTCATCCCAACACTCTTCATATGAATGTGCTGATGCTGACAATGCTCGTTATGTTCTATATCAGCAAGACTCTTAAGGGAGATAAGATAAGACTTCTTATTTACTCATGCCTGGCATTTTTGTTTAACTTTTATGTGTTCCAGTACTCAGGAAGCAGAACGGGACTTCTTGGAAGCATAGCTTTTCTTGTGGTTAATTACTGGTTTTCAATAATTGACAGACCAAGACTTTTTGAAAAGATAGTATGCTACATCTCATTCCCTTTGGCCTGCTTTATTGCGATTGTCCTTCCTTTCCTTATTCCGGAGAGTATTTTTGATACGGTTGACAAAACACTTTTTACTACCAGGTTTTCAATTGCCAAGTATTTTTGGGAGAACAATTCGTTTTCTCTTTTTGGCATAAGGCTTAATAATCCTAATCATTTATATAAGACCTATGGAATTGATATGGCTCAGTTATATCTTTTTCTACAGCTTGGTATAGTGGCCTTTGTTGTTGTAAGCGCTCTGACCATGTGGTTTATTCATAAGAGTCTTAAGGCAGGGCATATGCAGGAACTGGCAGTTCTCATGGGAATGCTGTTTATAGGCATTTGGGAGCCGCTTTTATATAATCTTGGCTTCAAGAATTTTGCATATATATTCATGGGATCAATGCTTTGGGGCAGTTTTCAGTTAGAGCTGACATCTGATCTGATTAAAAAGATCACAACTCCTGTCCTGGGGAAAGCAATCGCTTTTGGTGCTATAGCCGGGCTCTGTGCTATGATGCTGTTCTACCTGTTTACCGGTGAACCTACAGCTCTTTACGGAAACAGAGAAGCGGATGAAACAGGTAAGAGCCTTGAAATGGAAGCTTTGTATATGACAGAGGCGGAAATTTCAGAGGTAAAGGCTCAGGGAGATATTGTGATCGGATATGTGGATGACAAGACTCCCATGTATCGCTACGACAGTCAGATTGCCGGAATGGAATATGAGAAGAGAGCCTTTAGTGTGGCGGCTCTTGCTATGTGTATAGTAGCTGTTTCTACTGCATTTGTTCTTAATAAAAAAGGAAAAAACAATAATTTATTAACCACTAGATGATTCTAGTTGGCATATAAAAATATTATGTTACAATGTGTAGTTGTAAAATTATAGGAATGAGTAAATATACGTTTTGTTGATTTACGGGAATGAGGAAGTATGAGTAATAAGTACAGAACCCTGCAGACGTATGTACTGTGGGCGATTGATATGGCGTGCATTATTGTTACGTACATATTCTTTTCATGGCTAAGATTCAAGGACAATAACGACTGGGGTGATAAGACACTTCATTATATGGTATGTGTTTTATTCCTTTTGTTTTGTACCGGATACACCTTTTTGGCAGACTGGAACAGGGATTTCATAATAAGAGGCTACATTATTGAATTCCTTCATGTTGTAAGATTTGTAGCAATTATGATGCTGGCATCCATTGCAGTAGTCTATTTCCTTGACTGGGCAAGAATCCTTTCCAGATTTGTTATTTTGAATTTTATTTGGGCTGATATAGTCCTTACTTTGATAGTCAGGGTTATTTTCAAGAATATTTTCAGAAGCTACATCTCCAGTGATGCGAATGTGGAGAGAGTTGTAGTTGTTGCAGAAAGAGATCTGATGGAAGCTACCATCAAGAAACTCATGAAGAACAGCAAGGGCCTTGGCTACAAGGTTGTGAGAGCTTACTGCGTAGATGATGATTATGAGGCTTCTAAGGACAAAGAGCCATGGTACATTGACGGTGTTCATGTACATTATGGAATTCAGAACCTTACAGAGAGGCTTATCACAGATCCTTTTGATGAGGTGTTTATCAATACTCCTAATATTCCTCAGCGCAAGATGGAAGACCTTATTCTTGGCTTTGAGGAGATGGGTATTACAACTCACTATAACTTAGAGCTTCCAAGTGTGGGAAGTGCTGTTACAAATGTAGGAGATTTCCTTGATTATACAGTTATTTCCTATACTATGTTCCGCAGCAGCTATAAGAGACTCTTTATTAAGAGAATCGTTGATATTATCGGAGGACTGGTGGGGCTACTCCTTACAGGTATCATCACTCTTTTCCTTGCACCTGCTATTAAGCTTGATTCTCCGGGACCTGTATTTTTCTCACAGGTACGAATCGGTAAGAACGGTAGACGTTTCAAGATCTACAAATTCAGATCTATGTATATAGATGCTGAAGAGCGTAAAAAAGAGCTCGAGGCTCAGAACGAGATGAACGGTCTCATGTTCAAGATGGAGAACGATCCAAGAGTAACTAAGGTTGGTAAATTCATCAGAAAGACAAGTCTTGATGAGTTCCCTCAGTTCCTTAACGTTCTTAAGGGAGACATGAGCCTTGTTGGAACAAGACCACCGACAGAGAACGAGTTTTCTCAGTACAATGAGCACTACAGAAGACGTCTTTCAATGACTCCAGGTCTTACAGGACTTTGGCAGATCAGCGGAAGAAGCGACATCATGGACTTTGATGAGGTTGTTAAGCTTGATCTTCGCTACATCGACAACTGGAGTCTTACAGAGGACTTCAAGATCATCCTTAAGACCGTTGGCGTTGTTCTTTTTGGAAAGGGTGCCAAGTAATTTTTCTGCATAGTAGAGTATAGGGGGGACTTATGCTGACTAAGAATATTGATCTAAGCAATAAAAGAGTTATCGTCACAGGAGCAGCCGGTTTTATCGGCTCAAACCTGTGCATGGAGCTCATGAAGAGATACAAGGATATTCAGATCCTTGGTATCGATAATGTTAATGATTACTACGATGTAGGAATCAAAAACGACAGACTTTCCAAGATAGTAGGCAATTCCCAGTTCGAATTTGTTAAGGGAAATATCGCCGACAAGTCTGTTATAGAAAAAGCTTTTAACGAGTTTAAGCCTGAGGTTGTAGTTAACCTTGCAGCCCAGGCGGGAGTTCGTTATTCCATAGAAAATCCCGATGCCTACATTGAGGCAAATCTTATTGGTTTTTATAATATTCTTGAAGCCTGCAGACATTCCTATGATGCTGACAAGGCTGAGGGCGGATATAAGGGAGTTGAGCATCTTGTTTATGCATCAAGCTCCAGTGTTTACGGATCCAACAAGAAGATCCCATATAGCACTGAGGACAAGGTAGATAACCCTGTTTCCTTATATGCTGCAACCAAGAAATCTAATGAGCTTCTTGCTCATTCTTACAGTAAGCTCTACGGAATCCCCAGCACAGGTCTTCGTTTCTTTACAGTGTACGGACCGGCAGGAAGACCGGACATGGCTTACTTTGGTTTTACCAACAAGCTTGTTAAGGGTGAGACCATCAAGATCTTTAACTTTGGTAATTGTAAAAGAGATTTCACCTATGTTGACGACATCGTTGAGGGCGTTATCAATGTTATGGAGAAGGCCCCTGATGAGAATGAGAACGGTGTTAAATACAAGGTTTATAACATCGGTAATAACGACCCTGTAAACCTTCTTGACTTTGTGGATATTCTGCAGCAGGAGCTTATCAGTGCCGGCGTATTACCGCAGGACTACGATTTTGAGGCTCACAAGGAGCTTGTTCCTATGCAGCCCGGTGATGTTGAGGTTACCTATGCAGATGTAACTCCTCTTCAGGAGGACTTTGGCTTTAAACCAAACACTCCGCTACGAGAGGGGCTTAAGAGGTTTGCTAAGTGGTACAAGGAATACTATGGTTGAAAAGTTTGATAGAATAATAATTGGAGCAGGTCTCTACGGATTATACTCAGCGCTTTTTTGTGGAAAAAGAGGGCTGAGTGTTCTTGTACTTGAAAAAGAACCGGATTCGTTTTCCAGGGCCACCTATATAAATCAGGCGAGAGTCCATATGGGATATCACTACCCAAGGAGTCTTTCCACCGCAATGAAGTCTGCGGGATATTTTAAGAGATTTGTGGATGATTACAAATTCTGTATTCATGACAAATTTGAGCAGATTTATGCTACTTCTGAAAATTTTAGCTGGACCAATGCCCAGCAGTTTATAGATTTTTGCAAGGCTGCAGACATCAGGTGCGACGAGGTTCCTGCAGGCAGATGGTTCCAAAACAAGATGTGTGACGGAGCTTTTCTTACTGAGGAATATACCTATGATGCCCATGTCCTTAGGGATTTCTTTTTGGACGAAATCAGCAAATACTCTAATGTCAAGTTACAGTTCAATGCTGACATTGAGACAATAGACAGGGATGGAAGTGACTACGTTGTAAGGCTGTCAGGCGGAGAGCAGTATTCATCAGGTTTTGTTCTCAATGCAACCTATGCCTCCGTTAATCAGATTCTCAAAAAGGCATTTCCGGAGGAGAGTTTTGCAATTAAGTATGAGCTTTGCGAGATTATCCTGTGCGATGTTGACGATAATCTTAAAGATATCGGACTTACCGTTATGGATGGACCATTCTTTTCCATAATGCCCTTTGGTCTTACAGGCAAGCACTCACTGACATCGGTTACCTTTACACCTCATGTCACCAGTTATGATGAGCTTCCTACATTTAGCTGTCAGAAGCGCCTTGAGGAAGTTGGCGGATATAAGTGCGTTCCGGAATGCCTTGGAAACTGTAACAGATGTCCTGTTAAACCGGATTCTTCCTGGGATTATATGAGTCATCTGGCCAAGAAGTATATGAAGCCTGAATACGGCTTTTACTACAGAGAGTCACTGTTTTCAATGAAGCCTATTTTGAAGAGCTCGGAAATAGATGATTCAAGACCGACAGCTATCAAGGTTCACAGCAATGAGCCCACATTTATAAGTGTTTTGTCAGGTAAGATCAATACGGTCTATGACCTGGATGAATATCTAATTTGAGATTGAGGATATTAAGATGGAGAACAAATTCGTCTCAATGGTAGTTTACCTTCATAACGAAGAGGGAAATATAGTACCATTCCTGGATACTGCAGTGGATGCCATCAGTAATCTCTTTAAAAAGTACGAGATTATCTGCGTGGATGATGCCTGCAGCGACGGAACTGTAGAAAATATCAAGAAATATGCCTTTGACAAGAAGCTTGAGGGTATTGTTTCTGTGGTACATATGGGCTTTTATCAGGGAATTGAGCCTTCCATGAATGCAGGAAGAGATATTGCCATCGGTGACCTGGTGTATGAGTTTGACCATGTGTTTGTGGACTACGATAAGAGCCTTATCGAGGATGTCTACAACGAGATGGTTAAGGGCTATGACATTGTAGCTGCTTCAAACGCCAAGTTCCACAGATTCACTTCCAAGGTCTTCTATGGACTGTTCAATAAATACAGTAAGTCTTTTGCCAAGATTGGCCCTGAGACCTTTAGAATAGTTAGTAGGCGTGCCATTAACAGGATTAAGACTATCGGAAATCATATCCCCTACAGAAAGGCTGTTTATGCCAACTGTGGACTTAATATGACAACTATAGACTATGCGCCTATTGCAAGTTCCAAAGCTAATGATTCCAAGGCAAGCTTTTCGGAGAGAGGCGGCCTTGCCCTTGATACCTTTATTTATTTCACAAACATAATGGAGAGGGCATCAGCATTTCTGAGCGGTGGATTTCTTTTGGCAACAGTTGTATGTCTTGTGTATTCAATTGTTGACCACTTCATGGGATCAGATATTGCCTCAGGCTGGCCTTCACTTATGAGTTTTATGTCAATTGGATTCTTTGGAGTATTTGCACTTCTTACAATTGTGCTTAAGTATTTGTCTGTGCTTCTTAATCTGGTGTTCAGACAGCAGAGATACCTGGTTGCGGATATCGAGAAAATAGTTGGAAAGTGATGATTTTGTATGGATATTAATATTTTATTTCCTGTTCTTAATGAGCATCTTAGATTGGAAAAAGGAATTGATAAATGCGTAGCTTACATGAGGGAGAATGTTCACATCCCTTATAAGCTTACAATCGTTGATAACGGCTCTGACGACGATACACCTGAGATTGGTATGCGTCTTGCTGACAAATATGAAGAGGTTGAGTTTGTCCGCATCGAGGAAAGAGGTGTAGGTATCGCCTTTAAGACCGGGGTGTTTCGCTGCGAGGCCGACATTGTGGGATATATGGACATAGATCTTTCAACTGATCTTGAGTATCTTAGCAAGACAATTGAGATATTTGAGAAAAAGAAAAATGTTCAGTATGTTAACGGATCGAGATTCAGCAAGGATTCCAAGACCCATGGCCGCAAGTGGTATCGTAAAATTACTTCAGCAGGACTTGTTTTTATTCTTAAGGCAATGTTCCAGATGAAGGCCACAGATGCTCTTTGCGGATTCACATTCCTTAGAACTCCAGTTGCCAAGAAGCTTGTTAAGCAGTGCTCAGATGACAAGGGTTGGTTTTACACAGTTGAGCTCCTTCTCAGAGCAGAGAGAGCCGGTCTTAATATCATAGACATGCCGATTGAGTGGGTTGAGGACTACGACACAACAGTTAACGTGCCCAAGACCATCAAGAATTACATTATCAGAATTTATAAGCTCAAGAAGCTGTTCAGACAGGAAAAGAGATACGCTACAGTTACCAGATGATAGGTAATAACAGATTATGCATTTGTTAGATACGAGAGGTTATGAAAATGCTTAAGAGAATTGATCTTACAAGAGATTACAAGAAACACGAAGAAGAGTATTTGGCTGCCATTAAGGCCTGCTGTGAAGAAACAGCTTTTTCCGGCGGAAAATACGCAGATAAATTTGATAAAGAGTTCGCTGATTTTCTTGGTGTTAAGTACGTTCAGGGACTTAACAACGGAACTTCAGCTCTTCACTGCGCACTGGCAGCATTGGGAGTTGGCGAAGGAGACGAGGTAATCGTTCCTGCCAATACCTATATCGCATCTGCCTGGGGCGTTACCTACACAGGAGCAAAGCCTGTATTTGTTGACTGTACAGCAGATACTTGGGAAATTGATCCTGACAGGATTGAAGAGAAGATAACTGACAAGACCAAGGCTATCGTAGGTGTTCACCTTTATGGACAGCCTTTTGATTTCCCTAGGGTAAAAGAAATTGCTGATAAGCATAATCTCTTTATCGTTGAGGATTGTGCCCAGGCTCATGGCGCCAAGGTAGAAGGCAAGATGGTTGGAACCCTGGGAGATATCGGATGCTTTAGCTTCTATCCCGGCAAGAACCTCTATGCCTTTGGTGAGGGTGGCGCTGTCAGCACCAATAATGCTGAGTATGACCACTACATGAATGTTATGAAGAATCAGGGCTGTGAAGTCAGATATTATCACAAGATGATTGGTTACAACTATCGTCTTGAGGGTATTCAGGGAGCAGTTCTTTCTGTTTCTCTTAAATATCTTCCTGAGTGGACAAAGCGCAGACAGAAAATCGGCAGAAGATACATGGCCGAGATCACTAACCCTAAGTTTACACTTCAGGCACATCCTGATAATACAGAGCCTGTTTTCCACTTATTTGAAGTACAGGTTGAGGGTGACCCTGAGAAGTTCCTTGAGTATATGAAGGATAAGGGCATCGAGTGTAACCGCCATTATCCTGTACCATGCCATCTCCAGGAGGCTTATGCCGATCTTGGTTACAAGAAGGGCGATTGCCCTAATGCTGAGAAATTAGCTGAGCATTGTGCAACACTCCCTCTTTTTCCTGAGATGACAGATGAAGAAGTTAAGATGGTAATTGATGCAGTTAATGCATATTGAGTTACAGTAACGGACATAGATGAGTGGTTGATAGCTAACGTAAGGGGATTACTTGATGTTTAACTACAAAGTTCCTGGTTTTTCCGGAAAAATAAATACGAAAACCCTCAGCATTGTAATGACTGTGCTTTATGTCCTTACAATTATTCCGCTTCTTGTTTTGGGGCATTTTAACTGGCTGTCAGCCGATGATATGTCCATGGCCTACAAGGCGCATGAATACTACATAAATGGTGGTAATATCTTTGGACTTATAGGGTACGTAATAAAGGTTACTGCGGATGAGTACATGAACTGGGTTGGATATTTCTTTTCCGCAACCTTATCGAGCCTTTGCCCCGGTATTTTCGGTGAAAAGCTTTATTTCCTTGTGGTGTATGAAATCATAGGTATGCTTACCCTTGGTGTGTGCTACTTTTTTAATGCATTGTTTGTGCATGGCTTTAGAGGTGACAAGCATCTTGCAAATGTGGTGTCCATGGCCACATTGATGGTGATCATACAGAGTATGCCCTTTGGAATGCCAAGAGTTGAAGCTTTCTACTGGCATAGCGGTGCCATAAACTATATGTTTATGTTTGGACTTGGACTGTTATGGGTAGGGCTTCTCATCAGAGTGGTTTTTGACAAGAAAGAGGGCTCCGGAAAAGGAAAGCTACTTTGGGCCTGCATCCTTGGCTTTTTACTTGGGGGCGCCAATTATATGACAGCTCTGGAACTGGCTATTGTCTCTGTACTTGTTTTAGTAATTCTTGGGCTGAGAAAGAGCGGGTTTATCACTGTAGAAGGACTTTCCGAAGATGGAAATAAGAATCTGAAGCTTCTGTGGATTCCTGCAGTTCTTAACCTTATGGGATTTGTAATGTCCTGCCTTGCTCCCGGCAACAAGGTCAGAGCCTCAGAAGTTGAGGGCTTTGGTGCGGTTAAATCAATCCTAATAGCTTTTTATGATGTATTTGATATTTGTATAAATCAGTACCTTAGGTGGGAAGTAATCCTTGTGATGCTTCTTCTGATTCCGGTTTTCTGGAAGCTTTCTGAGAGTATTGAACATAGATTTGAGCATCCGTTTATATTTGCTCTTTTTGCTCTTGGAATGTCTGCCGCTGGTATTGTTCCTCCGCTTTTTGCTACAGGAAGCGTTGAGGCCGGAAGACTTTTGTCTATTTTCTGGGCAGAGTTTGTGGTTATGCTGGAGCTTTCAATCTTTTATTTGATTGCCTGGGTGAGACAGACTGTTTTGGGTAGACAGATGGGGCAGAATAGCGGCAGTGATATGGAGGCGCTTTCCGGCAATTCTGCATTATATATGTGTGTGCTCTTTCTTATTATCGCCTTTGGCGCAGCGCTTTGCATAAAGGCTGATCCTCATTACTTCTCGGCAACCAGTGCCTGCTACGATATTGCTTCAGGAAATGCGGGGACTTATAGACAAGAGAGCATGGAAAGACTCTCTGTGCTTACTGATGATTCAGTGTCGGATGCAGTTCTTGATGAATATACAGTTAAGCCTTCAATGCTGTTTTTTAGCGATGTTGAGGAAGATACAGATTTTTGGATCAATATAGTTGTGGCTAGATATTACCACAAGAATACGGTTCTTCTTAGGAAAAACTAACTTATGAATGTTAAGAATGTCTTATACAAGATAGTTGTGGCACTACTTGCTATCGCAGCAGGATCGGTATTTGTCACAAGTCTTTTGACAACAATATATTATGACATGCACGAGGATGTGGATTTTCCTCATTACGGAAAAGAAAATATCCCACTGCTTTTGCTACTTATGGCAGTTGTGTTTGTCTTTTTCTATGTCCTTCACAAAAAGGATGTATTTACCCGGAAAAGTAAGGGCCTTTTGATAGGAGCGCTTTTATTCTGCCTTGCCTATTGTCTTACGCTGATTTTTGCTATTAAGCCTATTCCGGTTACTGATTCCATGACTCTGGATAAGATATTTGCAGAGTTCTCAAGCGGAGACTACAGCAGCCTTACCCAGAAAGGAGGATATCTTTTTGTCTGGCCATTTCAGCTTGGATATGTTTTGTTTGGCGAGACAATGGATTCCATTTTCGGACATGCCAATTATATGGCCTGGGATATGCTTCTTTTACTGGTGATTCTTGCGGTGGTGTATCTGCTTTACAAGATTACCTGGGAAATATTTGAAGACAGGGCTGTTTGCGGAATTATGGCTCTTATGAGCTTTGGAATGCTGTTTTTTTACAACTATTCCACCTATGTTTATGGGGATGTGTACAGTCTTATGCCCCAGACAATAGCTCTTTATACTACGATTTTATTTGTAAAAAGAAAAAAGGCAGTATATGCGGTGATTACAGCGATTGGGATAGCCCTTGCAGTTGTTATCAAGACCAATAGTGAGATTACCCTGATTGCCATTGTGATGATATTGATATTAAGTGCCTGGAAAAATAAGGAGGGCGAGGGATATTATGCCTATGAGCTGGCCCACAGGCTGGCGGTGAGAGCTCTTTTGTCAGCCCTTATAATTGGCGCTGTAGTATTCGGAAAGTGGGCGGTAAATGCCTATTATTGCGACAGGATTGGAATCGAAGCTATTCCGAAGGGAAGTCCTTCCGTTTCCCATATAGCCATGGGCATCCAGGAGTTCGAACTGGAAAATGGCTGGTATAGTGGGTATAACTATCAGGTTTTTGAGGATAACGGCTATGATACTGAGCTGACTAAGGCTGCAGCCATGGAAGAAATCAGATCAAGGGTTGATACATTTATTCATCACCCGGGATATGCTTTTAAATTCTTTTTCCGTAAATTCCTGACCCAGTGGGCAGATCCGGTGTGCATTTCAACCCACAATCTGGACTTTGTCAGCAGACATGTTGAGAATCCGACGGATTTGATGTATTATATTGTTTTTGGTGATGGTAATATTATCATCAGTTGGATAATGAATGTCTTTATGAGCGTTTGTTATCTGTGTGTATTTGTTTATCTTGTGATCAGAATTAGTGAAAAGAGACTTTCTGACAAGGAAATGCTTCTTTTGATACTCATATTTGGAGGCATGTGCTTCCATGAATTCTGGGAAGGTTCATCAAGGTACATTATGAGATACTATGTGTACTGGATGCCTTTTGCGGCCTTTGGAATGAAATGTATTCTGGACAGGGCTGTACATTTTAGAGATAAAAAGTAAGATTTATTTGATTTGAGGAGAATTGTAATGCCAATTAGAGTTAATAGTTTCATGGGTAAGTTTGGATGGTTTGCACGTAAGCATTTTCCTATGCTTGCAAGTAACGCATATCTGAAACTTCAGTTTGCTACCAGAAGTAAGTCACAGAAGGCTTATTGTGATTATTTCCTTAATTCCAAGGAAGTTCCAATGCCTAATGTTGTTAATATCGAGACCATCAACAGATGTAATTCAACCTGTGCCTTCTGTACTGCCAATGTTCACGACGAGTGCAGACCTCTTGCCAAGATTGACGATGATCTTTATAAGAGTATCATCGATCAGTTGGCAGATTGGGGCTACAAGGGACATCTTACTCTTTACGGTAACAATGAGCCTCTTCTTGATACCAAGATTGTAGAAAGACACAAATATGCAAGAGAAAAGCTTCCTGATAGCTTTATCTTCATGTCTACCAATGGACTTATTCTTACAATTGATAAGGTTAAAGAGGTTGCTCCTTACATCAATCAGCTTATTATCAATAACTATTCAATGGAGATGAAACTCCATGACAATATTCAGGAGCTCTATGATTACGTTAAAGCTCATCCTGATGAGTTCAAGGATCTTGATATCCAGATCCAGATGAGATACTTACAGGAAGTTCTTACTAACAGAGCAGGAAGTGCTCCTAACAAGAAGGAGACCAAGAAGGTTATTAAAGAGACCTGTCTTCTTCCATTCACAGATATGTGGATCATGCCAAACGGTAAGATGGGACTTTGCTGCTGCGATAACTTTGAGACTACAGACTTTGGTGACCTTACAAAGATGTCTATTAAAGAGGCTTGGGGATGCGAGAAGTTCCAGGCAGTCAGACGTAAGATTGCAGAGGGACGTCAGGAATATCCATTCTGTAAGCACTGCGATTTCATCGATGCAGGTTTCCGTATGCAGCTTGTAAACGCAATTCTTCGCGGAGATCAGGACGCAGCCAACAAGCTTGGCGGTCATGAGCGTATGAAGATTGGTAACAAGAATAATGCCGATGACAATATAAAGTAATAGCAATAACAGTGAGGGTATAAGAGACTTTGGTGTAAATGCCAGAGCCGGAGGGATTACATGGATAAAATAGCAGTACTTATTCCTTGTTACAATGAGGAAAAGACTATTGGCAAGGTTGTAAGAGATGCAAAGGCAGCTCTTCCCGAAGCTACAATTTACGTATACAACAATAACTCTAAGGACAGAACAGCAGAGATCGCTGCTGAGGCCGGAGCTGTTGTAAGAAATGAATATATGCAGGGCAAGGGAAATGTTATCAGACGCATGTTCCGCGAGATTGATGCCCTTGTTTATGTAATGGTTGACGGAGACGATACATATCCAATGGAGTCAGCAAGAGAGATGGTTGACATGGTTCTTAACCGCAATGCTGACATGGTAGTTGGAGACAGATTGTCATCAACCTACTATCAGGAGAATAAGAGACCTTTCCATAACTTTGGTAATAACCTTGTAAGAGGAAGTATCAACAAGCTCTTTGGTTGTAACATCAGAGATATCATGACTGGTTTCAGAGCATTCAGTTATGAGTTTGTTAAGACCTTCCCTGTTCTTTCCAAGGGATTTGAGATTGAGACAGAGATGACTATCCATGCTGTTTACAACAACATGCAGATTGAGAATGTAGTCATTGATTACAGAGATCGTCCGGAAGGCTCAGTAAGTAAGCTTAATACTTACTCAGATGGTTTCAAGGTTCTTAAGACTATCATGAGACTGTACAGAAGCTACAAGCCATTTGGATTCTTCCTTATGATCGCTATTGTTCTTGCTCTTGTTTCAATCGGTTTCTTTATTCCGATTCTTCAGGAGTATTGGGCAACACATCTTGTACCTAAGATTCCTACACTTATTGTGTGCTGCTTTATTATGTTATCTGCTGTTCAGGCATTCTTTGCCGGAGTTATTCTCTCCACTATGGCAATCGGAGACAGACGCCAGTTTGAGATGCAGCTGAACATGCTCCAGAGACACAAGGAGAATGATTATAATGGCTGATTCTACTAATCAGAAGAAAAGCCTGGCACTTAGTGCTTCCAAAGATTTTATATTCAGCGTACTTGCGCTGGTTATTTATAACGGTGTCCTACAGCTTCTTATCTATCCCGGGCTTAATGCCCGGGTTGGTGCAGAGGCCTTTGGCACCGTTTTATATTTGATTTCTGTTGTATCAGTTATGGGCGCAGGCTTTGGTACTGCTGCAAGCTATTCCAGAATGGTGGCTAAAAAGGACAGGACTCAGGAAAACGGTGACTACAACCTGTTTCTTACTATCATCGCAGGGATATCACTGGTGGTCACCTTTGTAGCTCTTTTTGTGTTAAAAGAGCTGACTATTGTAGCCTTCGTTCAGATGGCAGTTTTGATGATCGTGACGGTATTTAGGTACTACGCTGATGTTGAGTACCGCATGAACATCAGATTTGTAAGGTACTTCGCTTTCTTTACTGCTGTATCTGTGGGATATATTGTGGGACTATTACTGTTCCCATACACAGGAAGCTGGGCTCTTACAATCCTTATGGGAGAGCTGTTTGGTATTATCTATACCATAGTAAGAGGCAGCATTTTCAGGGCGCCTTTTGCCAAGCTTTCTACAAGTTATAGGGAAAATTTAAAATCTGCCTGGGTGATTTCAGCCAGTAACCTTATTTCCGCACTTATCCTTAATTCAGACAGAATACTGTTAAGACTCCTTGTTGGAGCAAGAGAGGTTACAGTGTTCTACACAGCAAGCCTTATCGGTAAGATTGTAGCTATGCTTACAACACCTCTTAACGGCGTTATAATCAGCTATTTTACCAACTACAAGATCAAGCTTGATAAGAAGAAGTTTGCTCTTATCAGTCTTCTTATGCTTGTATTGTCAGTGGCTGGAGCGCTGGTTTGCTCCCTGGTTTCTATGGTATTTGTACAGATCATGTACCCTGATGTTATAAAAGAAGCCAGGAAGTATTTCTTCCTGGCTAATTTGGGACAGATATTATATTTTATCTCCGGATCTCTAATGGTAATTGTAATGAGCTTTACCAAGGAGAAATTGCAGCTTATTATCAATATTATCTATATCGCAGCCTTTACTGCCATAGTTGTTCCTGCAACTGTTATGTTTGGCCTTGATGGAATGGCAGTGGGACTTGTGATTGTATCTTTGATAAGACTTCTTGTTACCGCAGGATTTGGAATGTCCAAGCTGTAAATTACTGCGCTTCCTGGTTTTCCTGATTCTCTGAATTCTCTCCAGACGCCTGATTCTCCTGTGATGGCTGAGGCGTGTTCTCGTTAGGCTTAACAAGCTTGTACTCGCCATTTAAGAGAAGCTCGAACTGATCTGGGAAAGCATCCATGAGGACACCGTCATCAAGACGATAGAACTCATCGGGATCAAAAGTTGCAATGTTAACAAAATCAGATTCTCTGTAAGCCTTAGGCTCATTGAATTCAAAGCCGTTAGGCCAGTGAGCAACCATTCTTGCAAGGATACGTCTGCCGGTTTCTGTTAAGTGGACGTTATCCATAAGGTACTGATCTGCTGTGTCAAGGTACAGGTCGAATCTTGAACCGAACATTGCATCTACAAGGAAACAATTCTCTTCATCTGCTGAAACATTACCCATTTTCTTGGCATAATCTGAAAGTGTTCCAAAACCGTTACTTACTACATAGGAATCTCCAAGGTAGTTGCCGCTGTTGTCTTTGTAGATTCCGTATACAGGAGAGATAAGGAAGAATCTCGCATTAGGACTTGCCTCGCGAAGTTCCGAAATACCCAAGCGAAGTGCTCCGTAGTAGGTGTAAATATCTTCGTAGTGTTCCTCAGTATTGAACTTATCAAGAGGAACTTTGGCGAAGAAATCGTTGGCGCCATACTCGATGAAGTAGTAATCTACGTCAGCAGGATTAACAGAATCCATTGCCGTAATAAGGTCAGGCAATGCACTGAGGACATTACCTTTTGCAACTTTGCCTGTGAAAGCGTGAACCATACCTACAAAGCTATTGGAAGTCCAGTTCTCATAATCCTGATAATTGGAAGTTGAAGATTCAAGAGAAGCAGTTGTTCCGCCAATAGCAAAGTTATAAGCTACTGAATTAGGTACTCTTTGCTGAACCAAAGTAGGGATGTCTGTACCATCGTTTCTACCGTTGGCAATCTGGCTGTCTCCGAAGAATACCATTACAACTTTATCTTCTTCCTTGCTCTCTTCAGTCGCTTCCTGGCTTGCTTCTGTAGAAGCAGCTGCGGTAGTATAGTCTTCAAAATCAGGCGTTGCAAGATCATCAGCCACAATGATATTTGAGGAGCTTGCGAGTCCTGCGCTGTCATCGCTTGAATTAAGTGTTTCATCATTGATATATTCTGTAGCCTCTTTGGAGTCGTCCTTGTTAAGACTACAACCTGTTATCATCATGGAAAAGGCCATGGTGACTGCGGTCATCATTATTAGTTTTTTATTCATATAATCAAATCCTCACTTTTCTAAACTACTTGCCATTATAAACACGTATTTTTACAATGTGAAGACTTTGGGGGCAATCTTAAGAAAGTCTTAAAGAATTAACGATATTTCGTCTACGCTACTTGTATTGAAGAAATAGGCCATATAGGATATACTACTATTGTTGTTTATTTGACAAACAAATATGATGCAGATATTAGATGTCTGCACAGAATAATAACAAATCGAGGGAATGAGTATGAAAAAGGCGTTGATAATCGGAGCAGGCCCTGCAGGTCTTACTGCAGCCTATGAATTATTGACCAAGTCTGATGATTATCAGGTTATAGTTTTTGAGGAAACACAGCAGTTTGGTGGTATTTCCAGAACTGTTAATTACAAGGGAAACCGTATGGATATGGGTGGCCACAGATTCTTTTCCAAGGTACCTGAGGTCAACGATTGGTGGCAGAAGATGCTTCCTCTCCAGGGTTCTCCAACATATGATGATATAGTTCTTAATCGCCCTATGAAGATGGCTGAGGGTGGCCCTGATCCTGAGAAGGAAGACAGAGTTATGCTTCGTCGTAACAGGGTTTCAAGAATTTTCTTTGATCGTAAATTCTATGATTATCCTATTTCTCTCAAGGTTGAGACCTTCAAGAACATGGGTCTTGCCAAGACCATAGCATGTGGATTTTCTTACATGGGTGCTATGATCCACAAGAGAGAAGAGAAGTCTCTCGAAGATTTCTACGTTAATAGATTTGGTAAGAAGCTCTACTCCATGTTCTTTGAGTATTACACAGAGAACCTTTGGGGAAGACATCCTTCTGAGATTGATCCTAGCTGGGGTGCTCAGAGAGTTAAGGGTGTTTCCATTATGGAAGTTCTTCGTAATGCTTTCCGCAAGAAGACAGGTAAGCAGGGCGGCAAGGTAGAGACTTCTCTTATCGAGGAGTTCAGCTATCCTAAGCTTGGCCCGGGTCAGCTTTGGGAAGTTACAGCGGAAGAAATCAAGAAGCTTGGCGGAACAATTATTATGAATGCCAAGGTTACCAAGGTCCGCAAGGAAGGCAACCACATTAAGGGTGTTACTTATCTTCAGGATGGCAAGGAGATCGACATTGACGGCGATGTAGTTATCAGCTCAATGCCTGTTAAGGATCTCGTAGCAGGAATGAACGATGTGCCTGCAGATCCTGCAAGAATCGCAGCAGGTCTTCCTTACCGTGATTACATGACTCTTGGAGTTCTTGTTCCTAAGCTTAATCTTCAGAACAAGACAAACATCAAGACTATCGGCAATATCGTTCCTGATAACTGGGTATATGTTCAGGACAGAACAGTTAAGATGGGACGTTTCCAGATTTACAACAACTGGTCACCATACCTTGTTAAGGATCTTGAGCACACTGTATGGGTTGGCCTTGAGTACTTCTGCTTTGAAGGTGACAACATGTGGAACATGACCGAGGATGAGTTTGCCAAGATGGCAATCGATGAGATGGTTACACTTAAGCTCATCAGCGATCCTAAGGAAGTTATTGATTACCACATGGAGCGAGTTAAGAAGGCATATCCTGCTTACTTTGATACCTATGATGAGATGGATAAGCTTGTTGACTATCTCAATACTATTGATAATTTGTACTGCGTTGGACGTAATGGTCAGCACAGATACAACAACATCGACCACTCAATGTGCACATCTTTCGAGGCTGTTAAGAATATCGTAAGCGGCAGCACAGACCGTACTAACGTATGGAATGTTAATACAGAAAAAGAGTATCACGAGAGCGATGAGAACAAATCTGCCGAGACAAATGATGAGGTTGAGGTAGACTAATAATTTGCACGTAATTTTTGAAGCACGCATTCTTTGCGTGCTTCTGTTATGAATAACATTTAGTTCATATATCTAAATGTACAGTTTTGAAAGGTTTTATATGAAAAAAATTAGTATTTTGATTCCATGTTTTAACGAGGTAGAGAACGTTGAGCCTATCTCAGCAGCAGTTGAGAAAGTTCTCAAAGAAAAGCTTTCTGCCTACGACTATGAGATTGTCTTTATCGACAACGCATCAACAGACGGCACAAGAGATAAGATTGAAAATATCTGCGCCGGCAATCCCAAGATTAAGGCAATCTTCAATGTGACCAACTTTGGCCAGTTTAACTCTCCTTTCCACGGAATGTGTAGCCTTGACGGCGACTGCGTAATTCCTATCTGCGCAGACTTCCAGGATCCGGTTGAGCTGATTCCTGTCTTTGTACAGAAATGGGAGCAGGGCCACAAGATTGTAAGTGGAATCAAGTCTTCCAGTAAGGAAAACGGATTTATCTATTTCCTTAGAACCATGTATTACAAGATAATCAAGAACATGTCTAATGTCCGCATGATTGAGCACTTCACAGGCTTTGGACTTTACGACAAGACTTTTATTCAGCTTCTTAGAAAACTTAATGATCCGGTTCCATTCATCAGAGGAATCGTTGCGGAGTACGGCGAAGGCTTCAACATGACAACTGTTGAATATGAGCAGCCACAGCGCCGCGCAGGAAAGACTCACAACAACTTCTACACACTGTACGATGCAGCAATGCTGAGTATTACCTCTTACACTAAGGTGGGATTAAGGCTTTGCACAATTGCAGGTTTTGTATGTGCTCTGATTGATGTTATTGTGGCTTTCGTTTACCTGGTTCTGAAGCTCACACACTGGTACAGCTTCCACGCAGGCTACGCTCCAATGATCATTGGTATGTTCCTTATCGGTGCTATACAGCTCTTTTTCATAGGACTTATGGGTGAGTATATTCTCAACATCAACACCCGTGTAATCGGAAGACCTCTAGTCGTAGAGGAAAAGAGAATCAATTTCTAAGATAAATGGGGGAATTATGCAGGTTACATCATTTGCATTTCTGATTTTTATATTTGCAGTTGCAGCGCTTAACTACTGCCTGCCGCGTAAATTTAGATACATACTGCTTCTTATCGCCAGTTTGGGATTTTACGCAAGTTTGGATATCAAGGGACTGATTGTTCTTGTGATTTCCATACTGACGACCTACGGCGCAGGACTTCTCATGGATAAAGGCACCGCAAATGGTTCAGAATCAGGCAATGGCAAGTCAGGTAATAATCTGATCTTTGTTCTGTGCATCATTGTTAACGTAGGCATGCTTGCAGTTTTCAAATACCTGGGCTTTTTTGCAGGCACTGTATTTGGAATTATGGGAAAAGAAGCGCCGGCTATCAGTATCCTTGCTCCAATCGGTATTTCTTTTTACATTCTTAAGGCTCTGTCCTATCTGATTGATGTAAAAAGAGGCACCATAAAGGCTGAGAGAAACATCGCCAAGTATGCGCTTTACGTATCATTCTTTACCCAGATTATTTCAGGTCCTATCGACAGAGCGGATAACCTGATCCCGCAGTTCAACTATCCTGTAACTGTGGACATGGAGATGCTCAAGGACGGATTTTTACAGATTCTCTGGGGCTATTTCATGAAGCTGGTTCTGGCTGACAGAATGGCGATCTTCGTAGGAAATGTCTATGACAATCCTGTAACAGGCACTATTACCTTCATCGGAACACTTCTTTATACTCTTGAAATATACTGCGATTTTGCAGGTTATTCACATATTGTTATAGGCTCTGCAAGGCTTCTTGGAATCGATGTTATGAACAACTTCGATGCGCCTTACCTTTCAAAATCTATTGCTGAGTTCTGGCGCAGATGGCATATCTCACTTTCAAGCTGGCTCAAGGATTACATCTACATTCCTCTTGGCGGCAACAGAAAGGGAGTAGCCCGTAAGTACCTGAACATCATTATTGTCTTTGCTGTAAGCGGACTGTGGCACGGTGCCAACTGGACCTTTGTGGTTTGGGGACTTCTCCACGGCCTATACCAGATTGTTGGCTTCCTGTTAAAGCCAGTAAGAGATTTTCTTGTTAAGACCTTCAAGGTGGACAGAGAATCCTTTGCCCATGGACTTGTTAAGACAGTTATCACCTTCCTTCTGGTAAATCTTGCATGGGTGTTTTTTAGAGCAGATACCCTGGCTGCAGCCTTCGATGTTATCGGCAAGAGCTTGTCTTTTACCCCTTGGGTTCTGACAAACGGAGAGTTGTTTAAGCACGGCCTTGATCAGGCAAATATGCTGCTTCTTGCAATCGGAGTAGTTATTGTATTTGTTGTGGACCTTATGAGCGTTCGCGGAATCGTAGTAAGGGAAAAGATATTAAGGCAACCCTGGTGGCTTAGATGGATCATTATGATCGTTGCGATTCTGGTTATCGCAGTTTGCGGAATCTGGGGCCCGGGCTACGATGCTTCAAGCTTTATATATCAGCAGTTCTAAAGGGTGAGATATGAAAAAGAAGATTTTAAATCTATTGGTAATAGCACTATTTGTTGCGGTGGTTTCAGGGTGCCTGTATGCTGCGGCAACAGTAGTTCGAAGAAAAGAAAGTAACAATAAATATGCAGACTTTTTTACCCAGGCAGAAAAAGGAAATATTGACGTTCTGTTCATGGGATCATCACACGTCATAAACGGAGTGAATCCTGCAAGCTTGTACAAGGACTACGGCTTTACTTCCTACAACATGGGTGGACACGGCTCTGTAATGCAGGCAACCTACTGGGAGCTGATTGAGGCTCTCGATTATTGCACACCTAAGTGGGTTGTGGTGGATGCCTACATGCTTGAAAAGAACTATCAGTACCTGGATGTGATGAATGAGAACACACCTCAGGAGGATATTGATTCTTCTATAGATCAGCTTCACCTTAATATGGACTGCTGGCCACTTAACAGACTCAAGCTTGCTGCCATTTCAGACCTTATTCAGGATAAAGAGATCAGAAAAGAATTCCTCTTTGACTTTATGGTTTATCACGACAGATGGAACGAACTTACAAGAGAGGACTACGATGTTCTTGCGGGCAAAAACGGCGGCGAAGGCCTCTTTGGCGGAGAGCTTAGATATGAGGTTGAGCTTAAACCTTCAACAAGCCCTGACCCTGCAGAGGGAGAAGTCCTTGCGGAGCACACAGTCGGCCAGGAATATCTTATGAAGATAATTGATGAGTGCCAAAGACGTGGAATTGGCGTTCTTGTTACTTACCTTCCGTTTTGTCCTACCACTGAGGACAAGATTGCGGCTAACAGCGCAGGCGTCACAGCAGGAATGTACGGCGTTCCCTATATTAATATGCTAGATTTGGATATAATAGATGTATATACAGATTTGAACGATACAGGTCATCTCAATGCTCTGGGAGCCAAGAAGGTTACAGACTTTCTGGGCAACTGGCTTTTGGAAAACGCAGATCTTACAGATCACAGAGGGCAGGCCGGATACGAGTACTACGATGAGTGTGCGGCAAGATATGCTGACAACATGAAGAGCGGAGCGGTAAATGCTGATGAGCTCTACACACAGCTTGAGATGCTGTCCTTTGGAGATGTGGGCTCAGTAGTGTACTTTAACCAGGGCTCCAATGCTTTTTCAGATGACGGGGTAAAAGAGCTGGTATCCAAGATGTCAGGCACTGACAAGATTGTGAACACTCAGGGCCCATACATTATGATCAATGATGCGGGTTCAGGAAATGTTTATGAGGCCTGCGGCGAAGAGATGCTGGACGGAGTAGCAACAGCCATGGGCAGCATGGTTTATCAGCCTGTGGAGCAGCGCTTCAGACTTCTTTATGCCAAGGAAAATGAAGAGGTGAATTACCTTTATGATGATGATCATATCTGGTATGACGTTCAGGTAATCACTTATGACAAGAACTCAGGAGAGGTTTTATCACACAAGTATTACAGGTCCTACGGCAGCAAGTACAGACAGGACTAAACATGGAAGACGGCAGCCTATCAATGGGGTATAATGCCAAGGTTGCATATAGGCTGACAAGGATATAGAATAAGAACTTGAATTTTTTGATGAAAGGAAATAGATATGAGCGATAAGGTTTGTATTGTAGGAATTGCAGGAGGAACAGCGTCAGGTAAGACTACCATCGTACGCAGAATCAAGGAGAAGTTTGGAGATGACATTGTAGTAATCAACCATGATTCATACTACAAGGCTCATGATGATCTTTCCTACGAGGACAGATCAAGACTTAACTATGACCATCCGGCATCTTTTGATACAGATCTGATGATTTCTGATGTTATGAAGCTCAAGAACAACCAGGAAATCGATATGCCTGTTTACGACTACACAGTTCACAACAGGTCTGATGCTACAGTTCATGTAGTTCCCAAGAAGGTAATCATCGTTGAGGGTATCCTTATTCTTGAGAATAAAGAGCTTCGTGACCTTATGGATATCAAGGTTTTCGTTGAGACTGATGCAGATGAGAGACTTATGCGTCGTATCCGCCGTGATATGGTAGAAAGAGCAAGATCCATCGATTCAATTCTTACTCAGTATGCTGAGACTGTTAAGCCCATGCATGAGCAGTTTGTAGAGCCAAGTAAGAAGTATGCGGATATCATCATCCCAAGAGGTGGTGAGAACCTTACAGGTATCAGCATCCTTCAGGAGCACCTGAATCTGGTTCTTAATACAGAGAGATAATCAGGAAGGACGGAATTATTATTGCTGGCTGGAATATTAGCGGTATTTAAAATCATATTTTTCATGTTGGTGGTTCCCTTCTGCATAGGAGTGTTGTGTAACAGCATACTTCCTGTAGTCAGAAGAACAATAGGAATCACCTTCATCTTTGGCTACATGGTATATTTTGCTGTGTTTGAAGTCATAGCTATACCATGTATGCTTCACTATGTCTATAATGCCTTCACCTACTGCACCAGGTTCTATTTGGGTATCAGCCTGGCTCTGGCAGTGGCAGGTATAGTCAAAGCTGTAATTTTGCTTAAGAAAGAAGGCTTTGATTATCTGACTCTTTTCCCAGGTGAGACCCATGCAACAGCTCATGAACTCTTAAGCCCAAGGTCAGACCCAAGAATGTTAAAGCTAAGTTATTCTTTGGAGAGCCGCATTTATTGGGGGATTTTCTTTGTGCTCTTAGTTGTTCAGATGATTCTGGCTGTGGTAATGTCAAGTTTTGACGGAGATGACGCTTATTTTGTTGTGGAATCGCTCCTTGCGCAGCAGGCAGATGTTATGAATACGATCCTGCCCTATACCGGAACTTCCACATCTCTTGATATAAGGCATGCCCTTGCAGTTATCACCATGTGGATTGCCTATATGGCAAGAGTATGCGGCGTTCATGCCACAATAATGTCCCATTCTGTAATGCCTCTTCTCATCATTCCATTTGTTTATCTGGTTTATGTTGAGATTGCAAGAGTATTGTTCAGAAGAAGACAGGAAGTTATCCCTGTATTCATGATCATTGTTTCATTCCTTATGATGTTCGGAAATATCTCAATCTATACTCCGGCTACGTTCTTTTTGACCAGAACCTGGCAGGGTAAGGCTATTGTGAACAGCCTGGTATTTCCGCTTATTATGTGGGTCTTTTTATGGATGCTGGAAGACAGCAGGAAAAGACCTATCTTCGGACCTAAGGTTGATAACAACACTGAGTCCTATGAAGAGTACAAGGAACACAAGCTTATCTACAAGATTTCTCCTTGGATTTTCCTGACACTGGTTAATATGTTGTCCGGAGTATGTACTTCCCTGGGAGTTATTTTTGGAACAGGGCTTGTAGCTCTTTTTACACTGGTTCTTTTGTTATTTGAGAGGAATATTCGTGTGATATTGGGGGCTATATGCTGTGTGATTCCAAATGCGCTGTATCTGCTGGTGTATTTGGGACTGTTTCATAGTTGATAAAGCATGTTGATCTGGTTCATATATTAGATTTCGAGAGGTTTGTATGTACGGAATTTTCATGGAGTGCTGGGTTGCCCTTAAGCTCTATGGCGGAAATGGTGCGCTTTTAATAATGCTGATCGCATCCGCTATTTATTTGGTGGCAACAGAAAAAAGCATCAAAAAGAAAATAGTTCTGGGGATAATTCCACTTTTGATCTTGGTGGGATTTCTTTTACCTGTTACAAAGATTGCGTATGTGGCTGCCTTTGACGAGGGGAGTGATACATACTACAGACTTTTGTGGCTGATTCCTACCTATGTTACTATTGCCTTTGCGGCCTGCAAGCTGATCTTTTCACTGAAAAAGAGTATATATCAGAGGATTGCCTTTGTGGCAGTGCTGGCTGTTATCGCGATTTCAGGGTCTCTTGTGTACGCAAACAACAATGTGAAGGTTGCTGAGAATCTGTATCACATTCCTCAGCATGTAATAGATATCTGTGATGAGATTGCTCCGGATGAAGGGGAGGAAAGAGTTCGTGCGGCTATGCCTTCTGAGCTTGTTCACTTTGTAAGACAGTACAGCACAGATATTCTGCTTCCTTTCGGAAGAGAGATGGTTGTTACTCAGTGGGATTACTACAATCCTGTTTATGAGGTAATGGAAAAGCCTGAGATTATTGAGGCTAAGGCTCTTTTGGAAGCAACAAGAGAGACAAAGTGCAGCTATATTGTCCTTTCTGAGGACAGGAAGATTGATGCAGAGTTGTCGGATTTGGGACTTGAGCTTGTAAATACAATCCACGGATATAAGATTTATCGTGACCCTGTGGTGTATTCTGAGGTTGGATAAAAGAATATATCTTGGATAAAAAAGAAGCATACATTGATTAAATCTTTAGAATGAATGCGAACTAAAATAGAAACGAGAAGTAAGTTATGAGAAAAGCAGAATCAATAGAAGAGTTACACGGTATTCTGTACGATATGCTTTTAGAAGTAGATCGGATTTGTAAAGAAAACAATATTAGATATTTCCTGGCCTTTGGCACAGAGATTGGCGCGGTCAGGGATCATGGATTTATTCCATGGGATGATGACATAGACCTTAAGGTTATGAGAGAGGACTATGAAAGCTTCAAGGCAGCCATGAAAAAGAATTTGAAGGCGCCCCTGGAGTTTGTAGAGCCCATCGACAATAAGCCTTATTTTTTTGATTTTGTTCCTAGACTTATCAATACAGAAGTTACACTTAGCGGTGAGGACAAGCTTCAGAATCACCCTGCAGTCGATATCTTTCTGGTGGACCATGTTCCGGCAGATAAGAAGCTTCAGAAGAACATGTATCGCAAACTCAAGATGATACATGCTCTAACTATTTCCAAGAGACGAAGGATTGATTACAAGGATTACAAGGGTATTCAGAAGCTTGGTATCTTTGTGATCAGCACAGTTGGAAAGCTCTTTTCCCTGGAAAAGCTGATAGAGATGTATGACAGGCAGCAGAGGAAATATGAGAAGGAGAAGACACCTTTCCGTTTCACCAGCAATTTTGCCTTCGGAATACAGGCCTTTTACGACTTTGATATTTATGAAAGCGCTACAGAAGTACTTATGGAAAAAGATAAGTTCCCATGCCCGGCAAGGTACGATGAGGAACTTAGGCTTGTTTACGGCGATTACATGACACCCAAGAAGATGGGAATTGTTCATTTTGAGGAGAATGAGTAATGCAGGCGATTATTTTAGCGGCAGGAATGGGCAAGCGCTTAAAAGAGCTTACTCAGAACAATACAAAGTGCATGGTTAAGGTAAATGGAGTTGCCCTTATAGACAGGATGCTCCATCAGATAGAAAAAAAGAACATGTCCAGAATTGTGATTGTTGTGGGCTACGAAGGGGATAAGCTTAAAAGTTATATTAAGACCCTTGGCATTACTACTCCAATCGAGTATATCGACAATCCAATTTATGATAAGACCAACAATATCTATTCACTGTCACTTGCCAGTGACTATCTGGTAAAAGAGGATACGATTCTTTTTGAGTCAGACCTGATTTTTGAAGACGAGGTTTTGGACGTGCTTATAGAAGATCCAAGGGATACCCTTGCTCTTGTTGATAAGTATGAGTCCTGGATGGACGGAACCTGCGTTAAGCTTTCCGAGGACGATAGCATCGAAGCCTTTGTTCCCGGCAAGAAGTTTAAGTTTGATGAGATCAAAGACTACTACAAGACAGTAAATATCTACAAATTCAGCAAGCACTTCTCTGAGACACACTATGTGCCTTTCCTTAAGGCATATCAGTCTGCTCTTGGACAGAATGAGTATTATGAGCAGGTTCTGAGAGTTATCACTATGCTTGATGAGCCTGAGATTAGAGCCAAGAGGCTTGATGGACAGCGCTGGTATGAGATCGATGATATTCAGGATCTTGATATCGCAGAGTCTATTTTTACTCCGGATGAGGATGAGAAGGTAAGACTTCTTCAGAGCAGATACGGCGGATATTGGAGATATCCTAAGCTCATTGATTTCTGCTATCTGGTTAATCCTTATTTTCCTCCTGAGAAGATGAAGGATGAGATAAGGGCTAACTTTGATACGCTTCTTACCGAGTATCCTTCAGGTATGAGGGTAAATAGTCTTCTTGCTGCCAAGAATTTTGGCGTGCATGCTGAGAATATTATTGTAGGAAATGGCGCAGCGGAGCTGATTAAGAGCCTTATGGAGAACTTTGAAGGGAAGGTTGGTTTTATCCGTCCTACCTTTGATGAGTATCCAAACCGTTATGACAGGGCTACTTCTGTGGACTTTGTTCCGGATAATGCGGATTATTCCTACACTGCAGATGATATCATGAACTTCTTTGCGGATAAGGATATCAGCAATCTGGTTGTGGTTAATCCTGACAATCCAAGTGGTAACTATATTCCTAAAAAAGATCTGCTTCGCATTATAGACTGGTGCGGTGACAGGAACATTAAGCTTGTAATAGATGAGTCTTTTGTAGACTTTGCAGATGAGCCTGATAATACGTTGATTTCACAGGCTCTTTTGACAGAGAATAGGCACCTGTATGTTATGAAGAGTATTTCCAAGTCCTACGGTGTTCCGGGACTTCGCCTAGGAATTCTGGCTTCCGGAGACGTAGATGCAATTGCAGCCATGAAAAAAGATGTGGCTATATGGAACATCAACTCTTTTGCAGAGTTCTACATGCAGATTGAGGAGAAGTATAAAAAGGACTATGTGGTTGCTCTTGAGAGATTTAGGAAAGAAAGAGCAAGGTTTGAAAAGGAGCTTTCCGGCATTAAGGGGCTTAGGGTTATTCCATCCCAGGCTAACTTTGTCATGGCAGAGCTTGATGCTGACATTTCTCCCAAGGAGCTTCTTAAAAAGCTCCTGATTAAGCATAATCTTTTGATAAAAGAGCTTACGACCAAGACAAACGGACGTAATTACTTAAGGCTTGCAGTGAGAAATACGGAAGATAATGATGTTCTGATAAAGGCTCTGAGACAAGAACTGCAGTGATTTGGAGTTTCTTGGATTAAATAAGCATTGGTTTAGGGACTGATTGTGGATGAAAATAGTAAGTTTTGAAGATATACAGAACATGAATATTTCGCCGGTTAAGTGTTATGAGTGGGTAAGCGAGATGATTAAAGCCAAGGACAGCGCAGTCCTTCCGCCCAAAACTCATATGAACAGGCCGGGGAATGTCTTTTGCAATGTGATGCCCTCTATGATAGAGACGGCTGATGGCACCATGGGGGGCATTAAGGTTGTGACTCGTTACCCTGAAAGGAAGCCTTCTCTTGATAGTGAGATTCTCCTTATGAACGCTGAATCCGGAGAAGTTCTGGCCCTGATGGATGGTAATTGGATCACTGCCATGAGAACCGGGGCAGTAGCAGCCCATTCCGTGATTACCTTTGGTAAGAGCGGCTTTAAGACTATCGGTATGATAGGCCTTGGAAATGTGGCCCGCGGAAGCCTTCTGGTTCTTGCTTCTGTCCTTACGGATAAGAAGTTATCTGTTAAGCTTCTTCGCTACAAGGATCAGGCTGAAAGCTTCATGGATAGGTTCAAGGATTTCAATAATCTCGAGTTTGAGATTGTGGATTCTGTTCGTGAGTGCATACAAGGGTCAGATGTGGTGATTTCCTGTGCTACTTATTTTGAAAATGACATTGCAGAGGATGAGTGGTTTGACGAGGGCGTTCTTATTGTTCCTGTGCACACCAGAGGATTTACTAACTGCGATCTGTTTTTTGACAAGGTCTTTGCTGATGATACCGGACATGTGGACCACTTTGGAAACTTCTCCAAGTTCAGGTACTACGCTGAGGTCAGTGATGTTGTAAATGGAAAGGCCTGCGGTCGTGAAAGCGACAAAGAGCGTATACTTGCCTATAATATCGGGGTTTCTATCCATGACATAAACTTTGCAGCTCACATTTATAAGGAGCTAAGTGGGAATATGGAAGCTTTTAAGAATCTTTCCGATGCGGATATGAAAGCGCCCACAGATAAGTTCTGGCTGTGACTACGGCCATGAAAGAGCCTGCAGATAAGTTTTGACTGTAACAGTAGTTGGGGGATTAGGATATGGTCTTTAATTCCTATGAATTTGTTTTGATTTTTTTGCCTATATTCCTTCTTGCTTACAATGTTCTTCGCAGCATTGGCAGGAAGAAGGGAAATGCAAGGGTGCTGGTAGATCTTTGTATCATACTGGGATCTTTGTGCTTTTATGCTCTTTTTGGAATGAGAAATCTGGCAATTATATTTATCAGTATTTGTATCAATGTCTGCACAGCAATTCCCATGAGCTTCATGAGAGAGCGGGGGATAGGGATTTCTCTTTTTGGTAGAGAAATCCTGATTCATAAGCTCTGGCTCTCTATTGGCGTGATCCTCAATGTGGTTTTGCTTTTGTTCTTTAAGCTATGGGGAGTATTCCTTCCTATCGCAATCAGCTTTTATACCTTTAATCAGATTTCATACATTGTTGATCTTGAGAGGGGCGATATCGAGAAGTTTGATATTATGAACTATCTGGCTTACATTCTCTTTTTCCCTAAGCTCCTTCAGGGACCGCTTATGGGCTATGGAGATTTTGACAAAGAGGTAAAGGCGGCCTGTGAGAAATCTTTTGACTATGAGATTTTCCTTCGGGCTATGTATCTCTTTTCCATTGGTGTGTTCAAAAAGGTTATTATGGCAGACACCATCGGAAGAGCCGTGGATGCTAACTTTCAGTGGCTTGTGGGCATGGGAAGCATCGAGGCGGTTTTGACAGCGGTATTTTATTCCTTCCAGCTGTACTTTGATTTCAGTGGTTACTGTGACATGGCAGCAGCTGTTTCCATGATGCTTGGAATCGAGCTTCCAATTAACTTTGACTCACCCTACAAGGCTGTTAATATCGTTGATTTCTGGAAGAGATGGCACATTACCCTCACCAGATTTTTTACCAAGTACGTGTATATTCCTCTTGGCGGCAACAGAAAGGGCGAAGTCAGAACCTATATCAATTTCATGATCATCTTCCTTATCAGCGGCTTCTGGCACGGAACCGGCTGGACCTTCATTATATGGGGCGCCATGCACGGTGTGCTGTATGTGATTACCAGGTGGTATGGAAAACATAGAGAAAATGCAAAGATTAATGATGTGAGTGTTGGTGGAGCGATTGTAAAGGGAATCAAGATACTACTTACTTTTATTTATGTAACCGCAGCCTGGGTGTTCTTCAGAGCAGAGACTATAGAAGACGCATTGATCTTGTTCGGGCAGATATTTAAGGGCGGGGTAAGGAGCTTTAGCAATGGTTTTTCCGCAGCCTTTCAGATTGATGAGCTGTGGTACATTCTGAAGGTTACACCTCTTATGAAGCTTAGTAACGCCTGGGAACTGTGTGCCTGGATATTCTTTGCATGTTCCGCAGTTATGATTTTCTTTTTCCCAAATGCGGTTAGACGCTGCAAAGAGGTTAAGCTTGGAATTGGAACAACGCTTCTGACAGTACTTCTGCTGGTATGGAGTATTGTGAGCTTTGGCGGAGTTAGCACGTTCCTGTATATGAACTTCTAAGGTATCAGGAGATGCTTTGGATACGTGGACTTGAATATGAAAGATAATACGGATTTATCAAAAGAAAAATTGAATACTTCTAGTAATAATAGCAGAAAGTACCGTAGGCTCTTTATCTCCTTCTGGGCTATTCTTTTGGCAGCCTTTGTTCTGGTTGGAGGAGTTGTGGTGTATGTGGATCCTTTTTTCCATTATCACAAGCCAATACCGGGATTTCCTTATGTGGTGGATAATCAGCTGAGCCAGAACCCGGGAATGGCAAGGAATATGAACTACGATTCCTGCATTATTGGATCCTCAATGACTGTAAACTTTGATACAGATGATTTCAAAGAGCTGATGGGGCTTGATACCCTGAAGCTTAGCTGCAGCGGGGCCTATCCAAGAGATGACTACAACATGTTATCAATTGTATTTGATCAGACTAGCTATGCCAGAAAGTCCAATCCTGTAGAAGCAGTATTTTTTGCAATTGATATTCCTGTAATGGCGGCAGATATTGATACTGTTAAGTACGAAAGACCCGAGTATCTCTACGATAACAATATCTTCAATGATGTGAAATATGTGCTGAATAAGGATGTTATCATGCAGTACATTTTTAGGCCCATTGTGCAGAGGCAGGGCACGGATTTATCGGAAGCTTATTTTAGCTGGTGGACACCAGATTATTACAATATTCAGTGGGTTATGCATACCTATGAGGAGCCGGAAAAGGTTGAAGAGGAGCTTCCTGCGGATGCAATGCTTGAAGCTACCAAAGAGAATCTTGAGGAGAATATCCTCCCCTTTGTGGAGGAACACCCAGAGACTCAGTTTTATTTCTTTTTCCCTCCATATAGCATTTTGTACTGGCACAATGTGATACAGGAGAATTCTCTTGAAGCAACCTTTGTTCAGTATAGCTACGTGGCATACAGACTTCTTCAGTACGGAAATGTGCATCTGTTTTACTTCCAGAACATGGGTGAAGTTACTGATCTTAATAACTACGCAGACTATTCTCACTACAAGCGTGAGATCAACAGATATATGGTGGAGTGCTTTGCAAGCGGAGAGCACCAGGTTTTCACATCTGAACAGATGCAAATGGAGCTGGATAAGATGCGTGGTATAATAAATGAGTTTGATTTTGAAGATTTGTTTTCTAAGGATTGGTAATTATTGAGGAGAATAAAATTATGAGAAAAGAAGAAAAGAACTTTAGCTTTCAGGATATTCCGGTATGGGTTCACCTTGTTTTTGGTGGAATAATCATAGCAGTTATAGCATTTTCTGTGTTTAAGCTTGTTCGCTGGAACATGGGAACAGCTGAACTTGATACCACTGACACCGGAAGCCAGGAGGTTGAGATTGAGGATCAGGTTTTTCTTTTAACTGATGACAAGAAGGCCGGCCATGAATTCGACGATGAGGAGACTATTCTTTTCCTTGGTAATGATGCTCTGACATATGATTCATCTGAGACAGGAGTAGTAGCCCAGATTGGAAGCAAGCTTGGCGCAACCGTAATCAACTGCGGATTCCCAGGCTCAACTGTGGCTATGAAGAACATCCAGGTTTCTGATGATTACAAGCTGGATGCCTATAGCTTTGTGAACGTGGTTAACAGCATGGTTTCAGGGGATTACAGTTTGATGGATGCCTACTCATCATCTTTTGATGATTATGCTTATACCCAGACGACCTGGGATCTTAAAAATGTTGATATGAACAAGGTTGACACAATTGTTATCTACTATAATGCTCAGGACTATTTGAACATGCGCATTGGAATGAACCCTGACAATGAGTTTGACCCTGTTACCTATAGAGGCGCTCTTAACTCAGGAATCAAGGCTCTTCAGGATGCTTATCCATACATCAGGATTGTGTGTATGTCTTTTACCATGTGCTATGCCTATGATTCAAGCGGCTCAATCGTAAGCGGAGACATGGTGGACTTTGGAAACGGAAGGCTCACTACTTATCGACAGTTTATGCTTGATGTATCAGGTGAGCGTGGTGTAACATTCATAGACAATTACTACGGAACCATCCACGAGGACAACAGTGCAGAGTGGATGCTGGACAATATCCATGTAAATGCGGCCTGCAACGAGCATGTGGCTCAGCACTTCGTGAATGTGATCTATCCGAACGGCACCGGACATTGATAATTTGGTAAAAGAGATTCTGAATATAATACTCTGACAAAAGGAATACGATTGGAAGTAATAATAGAAAATGAGTGATTTGGAAGTTAAGAAAAAGAAAATAGGACTTGTGGATTTATTGCAGTTGCAGGGCGCAGTAGTTGTGTACTCACTTTCGACTGTAGCCGGTAAGCTTGCATCTGACTATGAGTTTTTGTCTTTTAAATACATTTTGTTTTTTGGCCTGGAATTTGTGATCCTTGCTGTGTATGCCATTATCTGGCAGCAGATGATCAAGAAGTTCCAGCTTTCCATTGCCTGTGCTAACAAGGCTCTGACACTGATGTGGTCTATGCTGTGGAATTTTATTATCTTCTCGACGGGAATTACACTGTGGAAGGTTTTGGGAGTCATTCTTGTTATCGTTGGAGTTGTTATCATGAACTCTGATGAAGCCGGGGATGAAGTTGAAAAAGAACCAGCGAATAATGCAGATGCTGATATTGAAACAGTGAATGATATGAGAAATGAGTCAGCAGGAAAGGAGAACGGTAATGTTTAATATATTCTTCTTTCTTATGATTTTGGCTGAACTGGTGGCAGCCAGCTCCCAGATGCTTCTTAAAAAGAGTGCGGGAAAAGAGTATCCATCTTTTATCAGAGAGTACCTTAATGTGCTTGTTATCAGCGGATACGGCCTGCTTGTTGTTTCGATGATCATCACAATTTTTTGCTATGGCGGCCTTGGCTACATGGGAACTGTAGTAATGGAGCCAATTAACTACATTCTTGTAATGATCATGAGCAGGATTTTCTTTAAAGAAAAATTTACAAATAAAAAGATTATTGGTGTGCTGTTTATTATTGCCGGAATCGGAGTTTTCTACGGACTTGGATGAGGTGTAGGTAGTTCATTTTTGAAATTCCATGGATGGAGATAGTATTTTGTTATGGAGGGGAAGCTTATGAAGAATCAGTTATCTCAGACTCGGAATAAAATATATCTTGGAATTATAGTGGTATCCGCCATTGCGATAATAATCCTTGGAGCAGGATACATCGGAGATAGGAAAAGAGCTGACCAGGCCGCAGCGCCTTCGAGTGTTGCCATGAAGGGCAGCAGTGACAAGGTCCTGGTGTCTGTCAGCACGGAGGTGATTGAGGACGGCCTTGAGAATATGGGAGTTCTCATAACCCAGGAGTACTATTTTACTCAGGTTGAGACCTATACCAAGGAGAAAAAGATTCTGAATCTGGTGCCCTCAACTTCGGAGCTGGTGTACAGTTATGACGGCGCGGTTATGGCGGGGATTGATTTTGAACAGATCAAGATCACCAAGGACGAGGAGTCCAAGACTTTGTCTGTGGATATACCACATTCCATAATCCAGGCGGTTACTATAGACAAGGATTCGTTTAAAGTTTTTTCGGAAAAAGATTCTCTGTGGAATCCCATGAAGCTTGAGGATTATAACGATTCTCTTTCTGAGTTTGAGGAGGCTGCCAAGGAGAAAGCCCTTGAAAATGGCATAATCGAAAGGTCTGACGAACAGGCCAGGGCTTTGGTTGAGAATTTTATCGGGAATTTCCCATCAGCAAACGGATATGAGATTAGATTTGTGTGGAGGAATAACTATGAACCTTAAGAAAATTGCCGCAGTTGCAGTACTTTTGTTAGTAGCCGTTATTTCTTTTACCAAAATAGCACCATGGGCAGCAAGCCCCTACAATCATACTCACTCTATTGAAGAGACGGATAGCAAGATCACCACGGTTATGACCCTCTCGGGAGGAGCAGCCGGAACCAGTGCAACGCTATCTCTTTTACCGGGAGATATGTGTACTCCTATCGCGGAGCAGCTTGCGGAACTATCCAAGTACTTCTTGGTGATCCTAAGTGCGCTGTATCTCATGAAGTTCATGATCAGCCTGTCCGGATACATTGCATTTTCTGTGCTGGTGCCTATTGCCTGCCTAATCTGCTGCGGAGCAATTATTTTTGACAAAAAGAACTGGTATCAGATTGCAGGAAAGATTGCTTTTATCGGACTGGTCTTTTTCCTTATTGTTCCTGCCAGTGTTAAGCTGTCCGACATGGTTTATCAGACTCAGGCAGAGAGCGTAAATGCTGCAGTTGAAGAGTACAATGAGTTGGAGATAGAAGGGGATTCCGACAGCGGATTCTTTAACGAGTTCACAACAATTACGACAGACACGGTTGATAAGGTTACTGCATTTTTGAGCAGTCTCCTTGAGTCGCTGGCAGTTATGATAGTAACTTCCTGCGTGATTCCTGTTTTGGTTTTTGTGTTCCTGGTATGGCTGGTGAAGACTATTTTTACAGCCAATGTTCTGACGCTGGATAATGGCGCTATAAATGCGCTTGTAGATAAGCTGAAAAAGAACTGAAGAATACAAATCGCAATTATTGGATGTTTCTTATTGTTTACCGAATAAGAGACATCCACTTTTTATGTGGTCAGCAGGAAAAGAGTTGGATTTAACTTGTTATATTTATTGTGCAGTTTTTAGAAATGAGAATTTGTGATGAGAAGAGGCTTAGGAAGGTTATGATGCCGAACTGAAATGGGGGATATATAGGTAGGTTGTGGATTTAGTGCCAATAGTGGTACAATAGCACTAAATATGGTGTACATTGGGGTTAGTGTGTACACCGGTAAGTTTGAAAAAAGTGTTGTGCATGAAGGAGTTCTTTTGATGGACTCCTGCTATAAAGGGGATTTAGTATGAAGAAGTTATTTGGGCTTAAGGCCAAGGATAAGAGAAACCGCGACAGGTATAGAGAAGAGGTCCTTGATTTGGATAGGGAGTACGACGAGGACGAGTACTACGAGGATGACGAGGAATATCCTGAAGAGGATTACCCTGAGAGAGATTACGCTAATGATGTGAGGGACGATCAGGAAGATGACTATCCGGAAGATGCGGATGATCGTTATGAGGATAGGTATGAAGATGATTATCCCGAGAGAGATTACGCCGACGATGTAAGGGATGATCAGGAAGATGACTATCCGGAAGAAGACGAAATAGACGACAGATACGAGGATGATTACCCGGAAGAGGATTACTCAGATGATGAGTATGGTGAGTATTACTCTGACGAAGACGATTATCCCGGTGATGATTACCCTGAGGATGAAGATGAGGACGCATATTATCCCGGGGATGCCAGATATGAGGGAAGACGCGGCCGCGGCGACAGAAAAGATCGCGGAGAATCCGTTCCTTCCAAGATAATCGGATTTATTGCAAATACATCAGCTACAGAGAGAATCGCAGCTATCTTTGCATTACTAATTTTGGCAGGTGCTATTGCCACTGGTTCGTTTTACGTAAAGGCTATGGGTAACAGGCAGCAGCTTGATTCCTTCACTGAGGTGGGCGCTGATATGGCGGAAGTAACTGTCATTGGACAGGGCGGCCTTATTGCGGTTGCAGATGCAGAGCGTGCAAAAGCTATGGCAGCAGAGCTCGTTTCTGAAGATGCAATGCTTGAGGAGGAAGAAGAGGAAGAAGTTCCGGATGATGCTGAGAATGTGACTATTAAGATGACTCTTACCAGTATCAAGAGTGATATGAAGGTTAAGTTCATCAACTCTCAGACCGGTAAGCTCGTTGCAAACCTGCCTCTTGAGATTGATGTTGAGACTCCTGACGGATCCAAGGTTACCTATAACGACCACGATCAGGACGGAATTATCTACAAAAAAGATATTACTGCCGGCGTTTACAAGATAACTCCCAAGGAGCTTCCTGCCGGCTATGAGAATTATAAGCTTGAGATCAAGACCCAGAGTCTTACTGTTAAGGATCAGGTCGAGATGAAGGCTGTCGATGTCAGCAATGAGGTTAAGAAGGAATCTCAGGTCAACGCCGCTAAGGAAGATACAGCGGTTAAGGCTGAGGTGGAATCACAGCTCAAGGATACGGTTGAGTGGGTTGAAAGTACTAAGACTGCTGTAGGCGAGAGTACTGATGGAACCTATACTTATGAAGAAGTTAAGAAGGATTCCATTCCGGATCCGGGCAGTTCAACGATGGTTGGTGTTAGACCATGGATGTTTATGATGCTTAGTAGTACTACAGATGTTTCTATTGAGGATAATGATACACCGAAATCTTCTGAACCTGGCCAGGATGCAAGCACAGGCGGAAGTTCAAGCGAAAGCTCCAGTGGAAATTCTTCTGAGAGCGGAAATAACGGAGATAACAACGGAGGCGGATCAGGCTCAGGCGATAGCGGCTCCGGATCGGGCGATACACCTAAGCCGGAAAAAGAAAAGCTGTCAATTAACGTATCAAACACAACCATGACAGTAGATGATACTCAGACAGTATCAGCAACAGGAACCTCCAAGAAGATCACTTTTTCATCTGATGATTCAAGTGTTGTATCTGTTTCAGGAGATACACTTACAGCCAAGAAGGCAGGCAGCGCAACAATTACTGCTTCTGCAGATGACTGTGAGTCAGCTGCAGTAACAATTACTGTAAAAGAAAAAGAGAAGGTTAACAGCAAATTCTCTGTTGATGGAAATACAATTACCGTAAAAGCCGGAGCAACTGCATCAATTGGTGCTTCAGCTACAAGTAAGATAACTTACACATCTAAAGACACAGCGATTGCCACAGTTTCAGCAGATGGTGTTGTGACCGGAGTAAAAGAAGGAAGCACCAGTATTTCCCTTAAAGCTGATGGTTATGATGATGCAGTGGTAAATGTTACGGTAAGCAAGGCTGATAAGAAGGACATGAAGGGCGTTTCAGCAAATCCTTCAATGAAAGTTGGAGATTCAACCAAGATTACTGTTACCGAGCCTTCAAAAGTATCATTTAAGTCTGACAATGAAAAGATTGCGACTGTTGCTTCAGACGGTACTGTTAAGGCTATAGCGGAAGGAACTGCAAATATTACTCTTTCTGCAGATGGATATAACGATGCAAAGGTTGTTGTTACCGTTGCTAAGGCCGACGCAAAGACAATGACCATAACACCTGCATCTGTAAATGTGAAGGTTAGCGATACGGTTGCACTTAAGGTAGAAGGACCCAAGAAGGTCACATTCAAGTCTGAGAATGATAAGGTGGCTACAGTATCTTCTGATGGTAAAGTTAAGGGCGTATCTGTAGGAACTACAACAATTAAGGTTACTGCTGACGGCTACGCTGAAGTAGTTGTAAACGTAACGGTTGTTGCTAAGGAAGGTAACAAGGTTCCTATGAAGATTAGCAAGATTACTCTTGTTGAAGGCCAGTCAGTTAAGGTTTCTTCATCAGAAAAGAATCTGGCTATCAAGCTTGAATCTTCCAAGACAGATGTTGCTACCGTTTCAGACACAACTATTACCGGTAAAGCAGCAGGAGAAGCTACAATTAAGGTTACTGCGACCGGTTATGCAGAAAACACAATCGCAGTTACTGTTGTAGCTAAGTCAAAGACCCTCAAGGATAAGGACGGAAATGTTCTTTGGGTTAAGAAGGAAGATGGCAGCTATAGAGAAGCTACATTGGAAGACTATTACAACAAGAACATCAAGTTCTACTTAAGAAAGGCTGCAACAAACTATAAGTACACCGGATGGCAGACTATTGAAGGAAAGACATACTTCTTTGACAAGAACGGTAATTATGTAACAGGTGAGCAGGTTATTCAGGGAGCCAAGTATTCTTTTGGCTCGGACGGAGCCCTTGCAAATAATGCCGGTGGAAGAGGAATTGATGTAAGTAAGTGGAACGGAAACATTGACTGGGCTGCAGTTAAGAATTCCGGAATCAATTTCGTTATCATCAGATGTGGTTACAGAGGATCCTCAGAGGGTGCACTTATCGAAGATCCTACATTCAGAAGAAATATCCAGGGTGCGCAGAATGCAGGCATCAGGGTTGGCGTATATTTCTTTACCCAGGCTGTCAATGAGGTTGAGGCAGTAGAAGAGGCTTCAATGGTTATCAACCTGATTAAGGGCTATAACATTTCATATCCTGTATACCTGGATGTGGAAGCAAGCCATGGCCGTGGCGATGGAATCAGCGCAGCACAGCGAACAGCTAATATCAAGGCTTTCTGTGGAACTATCCAGAATGCCGGATATAAGGCTGGTGTGTACGCTAACAAGACCTGGTTTACAAGCTATATCAACACATCACAGATTACTAATTACAAGATCTGGCTTGCTCAGTATGCTGAAGCTGTAACATACTCAGGCAGCAGATACGATATGTGGCAGTACACTTCCAAGGCAAAAGTAACCGGAATTAATGGTTATGTTGACATGAACATCTGCTACTAATAAAAATGAATCACATAAAACCCAGGAAACAAGCCGAGTAGAGCCAATTATTAAGCTGGACTTCTACTTGACTTGTTCTTGTGGTATACTATGTCAGTAAAATTTTGAAATTTTTTAAATTAACGAGGATAAAATAATGAGAACTTACTTGGTTACAGGTGGAGCTGGCTTCATCGGCTCAAATTACATTAACTATATGTTTAAAAAGTATGACAACGATATCCGTATCATCAACGTTGACGTACTTACATATGCCGGAAATCTTGAGAATCTCCGCGACGTAGAGAACAGAGATAACTACACATTTGTTAAAGCTGATATCTGCGACAGAGATGCTATCAACAAGATCTTCGAGGAGAATGACATCGACAGAGTTGTTCATTTTGCTGCAGAGAGCCATGTTGACAGATCTATCGTTAATCCAGAGGTTTTCGTTCAGACTAACGTTCTTGGAACAGCTACAATGCTTAACGCTGCCAAGAAGGCATGGGAGCTTCCTGACGGAACCTTCAAGGAGGGCAAGAAGTTCCTTCATGTTTCTACAGATGAAGTATACGGCTCACTTGATGATGATCCAAATGCATACTTCTATGAGACAACTCCATATTCACCACACAGCCCATATTCAGCTAGTAAGGCAAGCTCAGATATGCTTGTAAAGGCATACATGGACACATACAAGTTCCCTGCCAACATTACTAACTGTTCCAATAACTATGGACCTTTCCAGTTCCCAGAGAAGCTCATTCCTCTTATCATCAACAACGCTCTTGCAGGTAAGGATCTTCCTGTATACGGCGATGGTAAGAACGTACGTGACTGGCTCTTTGTTGAGGACCATGCTAAGGCTATCGATATGGTTCAGGAAAAGGGCAGACTTTTCGAGACTTACAACGTTGGTGGACACAACGAGAAGCAGAATATCGAGATAGTTAAGACAATCATTGATGTTCTTAAGGAAGAGCTTGATGATTCAGATCCAAGAAAGGCTCATCTTTCATATGACCTTATCAAGTATGTAACAGACAGAAAGGGCCATGACAGAAGATATGCCATCGCTCCAGATAAGATCAAGGCTGAGATCGGCTGGGAGCCTGAGACAATGTTCAACGAAGGTATCCGCAAGACAATCAAGTGGTACTTCGAGAACCAGGAATGGATGGAGCACGTAACAAGCGGCGATTACGAGAAATACTACGAAAAGATGTATGGTAAAAGGTAATAATACAAATTGATTGTGTTTACACAATTATCAATTTGTATTAATTACCTGAACAAACATGAGGAAAAAAGATATGCGAAGAATGAGCATATCGATTTCCGAATGTTTGCAGGATTTCGAAAGCGAAGCGGAGAAATCCGTATCATACAACAATAAGGAGATATACACATGAAGGGTATTATTTTAGCAGGCGGTTCAGGAACAAGGCTTTATCCACTTACAAGAGCAATGTCCAAGCAGATGATGCCGGTTTATGACAAGCCTATGATCTATTATCCACTTTCAACTCTTATGCTTGCAGGAATCAGAGAAGTTCTCATTATCTCTACACCAAGAGACCTTCCTGCATTTAAAGAGCTTTTTGGAAGCGGTGAACAGCTTGGTATGACCTTTGAGTATGCGGTTCAGGAGCAGCCAAGGGGTCTTGCTGATGCATTTATCATCGGAGCTAAGTTTATTGGATCTGATTCAGTTGCACTGGTTCTTGGAGATAACATCTTCTATGGCCAGAGCTTTAGTAAGCTTCTTAGAGAAGTTGCTTCAAGAGAGAGCGGGGCAACTATCTTTGGTTACTACGTAAGAGATCCAAGAGCTTACGGTGTTGTAGAGTTTGACGAGAACGGTAAGGCTATCAGCATTGAAGAAAAGCCTGAGAATCCTAAGAGTAATTACGCAGTTCCTGGTCTTTACTTCTATGACAACAAGGTTGTTGATATCGCAGCCAACGTTAAGCCTTCAGCAAGAGGTGAGATTGAGATCACCAGCATAAACAATGAATATCTTAGAAGAGGCGAGCTTTCTGTAGAGACTATGGGAAGAGGTTTCGCTTGGCTTGATACAGGTAACCACGATTCACTTCTTGATGCATCTGATTTCGTATGTGCATTCCAGAAGAGACAGGGACTTTACATTTCCTGTATCGAGGAGATTGCTTACAAGCGAGGATTCATTGATAAGGAACAGCTCCTTAAGCTGGCTGAGCCTCTCATGAAGACAGACTATGGTAAATACTTAGTAGAAGTTGCTAATGGATTATAATCATGACTTCGTTATTGCCTTGCAGTTAGCATGACAATAACAAACGGGGAGAATGATCAGGGGGTTCATATGGATAAAAAAGTATTCACAATGGCCTTAATGACCATATTTAGCGCTTTTATCCTGGTAGTTGTAATTATTTATGCAACGAATGCTGACAAGATCAACAAGATGCTTGGGAAAAAGAATAGCAGTGCTTCAGTAGAAGTTTCTACTGAGGAAATGTCTATTTCACAGGAAATCTATGGTCAGCAGATTGGCGATGACTTAAAGAGCTTTCTGTACGACGAAGACTTTTTTGATGAAACAGAAAAGGTTCCTGCTGTAGTAGTAATTCAGCAGAATACTCAGAAGGCTGGCAGCTCGGATTCATCAAGCGCGGAGGATAGCTCCGAGGGCGGCCTTGGTATGGCTGTTGTAGGACAGCTTGATAAGCCTGATGCCGCTGCTTCTTTTGGAAGCAGTATGGGACATATGCCTGACGGAGAAGTTCCTCAGGGACCGATTCCCAGTGGGGAAACAATCGGTGGAACACCTGTGGGAAATCCCAAATAAATGGCATCATGATATGCTTATATGCCTGACTCATTTTGGGTCAGGCCAAAAATATATTTATGGAGTTGTAGATTAAAATGGGTAAAATTACAGTTGAAACATGTGAAATTGAGGGACTTAAGGTTATCACACCGCAGGTTTTCGGAGATCCAAGAGGATATTTTGTAGAAACTTACAACAAGAATGATTTCGTAGAAGCAGGAATTACCTGTGAATTCGTACAGGATAATCAGTCTGCCAGCAAGAGAGGCGTTTTGAGAGGCCTTCACTTCCAGAAAGAGTTTCCTCAGGACAAGTTGGTTCGCTGTATAAACGGAGAGGTCTTCGACGTAGCTGTAGACCTTAGAAGAGATAGCAAGACATTCGGTAAGTGGTTTGGAGTTGTTTTATCAGCAGAGAATAAGAAGCAGTTCTTCATTCCAAAGGGCTTTGCTCATGGATTCCTGGTACTGTCTGATTATGCTGAATTTGCATATAAGTGCTCTGATTTTTATCATCCAAATGATGAGGGTGGCCTTATCTGGAACGATCCTGATATTGGTGTAGAATGGCCTCTTCAGGAAGGCGTTGAGCTCATCTTCTCAGACAAGGATACAAAATGGGGAGGAATCAAACAGTTTTGAATAAAGGGTTAAGAAAACTTCCCAAGCGCACTGGCTTGGGCATTTTCTATGTATTGGCGCTTGCGCTTGCGCTGGTACTGGTATTGCATAATAACCCGCTTGCAGATCCGCATACGGAGTTTCTCAAAAAGGTGTGCGGATGTGTTCTGATTGGAGTGAGTTGTATTCTGGGATTTGCCTGGTATGAAAAACTTACAGTTTTACCGGTGGAACTATTTCATTCCAGAAAGCTCATTAAGAGATTATCAATCAACGATTTCAAAAAGAGATATGCGGGATCATATATGGGAATAGTGTGGGCACTGGCACAGCCGGTGGTCACTGTTGTCATGTACTATATTGTATTTGACGTTATCTTCCAATCAAGAGCTCAGGCTGTTTCAGGAGGCATCGAGATGCCGTACGTTCTTTTCCTGACAGCAGGTCTTGTTCCATGGTTCTTTTTCACAGAAGCACTGACAAATGGAACCACATCACTTTTGGAGTATAACTATCTGGTAAAAAAGGTTCTTTTCAAGATCAGTATTCTTCCAATCGTTAAGATCATTGCAGCGATGTTCATACACGTATTCTTTATCTGTGTAATGATGATCATTGCCTGTGTATACGGATACTATCCGAATATTTACTGGATTCAGTTTATTTACTACATTGGATGCGAGTTTATTCTGGTACTGTCTCTTAGCTATGCAACATGTGCAATTGTTGTTTTCTTCAGAGACCTTTTACAGATCATAAACATCGGCCTTCAGCTGTTCCAGTGGTTTACACCGATATTGTGGAATATCAATATTGTTCCTGATGACTACAAATGGATAATCAAGCTTAATCCTATGGCCTATATTGTGGAGGGCTACAGAAACACAATCATGGGTGACACTTGGTTCTTTGAGCACTTTTATTCATCAACATATTTCTGGCTCTTTGTTGTAGCATCATTTAGCATTGGAACACTAATATTCAAACGATCAAAACCTCACTTTGCTGATGTTTTGTAATTGCGTCCGCGGAGATATAAATGGAAAAAGACATAGCGATTGAGGTTAAAAACCTCACTAAATCCTATAAATTATATGACAAGCCAATGGACAGACTCAAAGATTCTCTCGGCCTTTCCGGTAAAAAGAGATTCAAAGAGCATCTTGCTCTTAACAATGTGAGTTTATCTGTTAAAAAGGGCGAAACCGTGGGTATTATCGGAACAAACGGCTCCGGCAAGTCCACAATCCTCAAGATCATCACAGGAGTTTTGTCACCTACATCCGGCGAAGTTAATGTAGACGGCCATATTTCAGCTCTTTTGGAGCTGGGTGCCGGCTTTAATATGGAATATAACGGAATTGACAACATTTACCTTAACGGTATGATGATTGGCTTTTCCGAGGAAGAGATTACTAAGAGGCTTGATGCAATCCTTGAGTTTGCTGATATCGGAGATTATGTATATCAGCCTTGCAAGACTTATTCAAGCGGTATGTTCGTAAGACTTGCTTTCGCGGTTGCTATCAATATTGATCCTGAGATTCTTATTGTTGATGAGGCTCTTTCTGTTGGAGACGTATTCTTCCAGGCTAAGTGCTATCACAAGTTTGAAGAGTTCAAGAAGCAGGGAAAGACTATTCTTTTCGTATCCCATGATCTGTCCAGTATCAGTAAGTACTGTGATAGGGCAATCCTTCTGAACCAGGGTGTTCTCCTTGGAGAGGGCACTCCCAAGAAAATGATCGACATTTACAAACAGGTTCTTGTTGGTCAGTACCCACTTCCAACAGGTGGCGACGTGGAGAATCTTCTTGATGATGAGCAGATAAGGGATGCTGCTGCCAAGGCAGATGAGAAGGCTAACTCCAAGGTTAAAGGAGACAAAGACTTAGATAAAAAGAATTCCAAATCCCAGGCAGAAGACAAGGCTATGGGTGAGAATCCTGATACTCTCGAGTATGGAGACGGCGCAGCAACAATAGATGAATTCTATGTAACAGACGCAAATGGCCTCAGAGCCAGTTCCATTATTAAGGGAACTGACTTTACGGTTCACATGAGAGTTAAGTTTAACAAGGATGTTGCAGCACCTATTTTTGCCTTTACCTTCAAGAACATTCTTGGTATCGAGATTACAGGTACCAATTCTATGGTTGAAAAGGCATTTCTTGAGCCCGTCAAGGCCGGAGATGTAAAAGATATTTCTTTTACCCAGAATATGTCACTTCAGGGGGGCGAATATCTTATAAGCTTTGGCGTAACAGGTTTTGAGCAGAATGATTTTACTGTATATCACAGATTGTACGATGCTCTCAACATCACCGTTGTCTCCGACAAGAACACAGTTGGATACTACGACATGAATTCTACATGTAAGGTAGAAGACGCAAGTAAATAAGTTCGCGAGGAACGAGCACATGCAGGAAGAAATCAAGATTGGCAAGGTAACACTTAATTTCAAGCATTATTCAGGGGTTGATCTTTATAGTGACGGAGCTATAGAGAATGACCTTCTTGATATTGTCAAAAAATATAAAAAAGAAGAGTATCCCAAGGTAATTGAAGAGAGAGGCAACTGGCCTATTCTCTATCATTTGTCTGAGCAAAGAGCCAATATCGTTGAGTGGATCCCTATGGAAAAGGGTGCCAAGGTATTGGAGGTTGGCTCAGGATGTGGTGCGATTACCGGAATGCTGGCCCAGAAGGCGGGACAGGTTGTAGCTTGTGATCTTTCAAGGAGACGTTCTGAGATCAATGCTACAAGAAATCAGGACTGCGACAATGTTACTATTCATATCGGTAACTTTAGAGACGTGGAGCCGGACCTTCCCAAGGATTTCGACTATATCTTTTTGATTGGCGTATTTGAGTATGCCCAGGGGTATATCGGAACAGAGAATCCCTACGAGAAGTTCCTTAGAATGATGAATCGCCATCTCAAAAAGGGCGGAAGAATCGTTATCGCCATTGAGAACAGACTTGGACTTAAGTATCTGGCAGGATGCGCAGAGGATCACCTTGGAACCTACTTTACAGGAATTGAAGGTTATTCAGCGGATAGTGTTGCCAAGACCTTTACAAGAAACGGTCTTATCAATATTTTCAAGAAATGTGGCATGAAGGAGTATCACTTCTACTATCCATATCCTGATTACAAGCTGATGACTCTTTTACACTCGGATTATTATCTTCCGGGATTTGGAGAGCTTCAGGACAACGTCAGAAACTATGACCGCGATCGAATGGTTCTCTTTAATGAGAAGCATGCCTACGAGGATCTGGTAAAAGATGGAATGTATCCGGATTTTGCCAACTCTTTTGAGGTAATTATCGGTCCCGGTTTTGATACTATTTACAGTAAATACAGCAATGACAGAGTTGATGAATTTAAGATAAGAACTGACATTGCAATCAGCAGAACAGGTAGAAAGATCATCAAAAAGTTCCCTCTTACCGAGGCTGCCAAAGAGCATGTTTTCGGCATGAGAGATGCTTACGAGGGTCTTGTTGAGAAGTACAGAGGCGGTGATCTGGAGGTCAATGACTGTCAGCTTGATGAAAAAGCAGGATGTGCCATTTTCTCTTTTGTCAATGGAGTGCCACTGGCATCGCTCCTTGATGAGTGCATTGATAAGGATGATATGGACGGCTTCAATGCTCTTTTGAATGAGTACATCCGAAGAGTTAATTACAAGCCGGATTATCCGGTGTCTGATTATGACCTTATTTTCTCAAATATTATGGTTAACGGTCCTATTTGGACTATAATAGATTATGAGTGGACCTATGGTAAGTGCATTCCTGCCAAGGAACAGGTGTGGAGAGCGCTGTATTGCTATGGATTAGAAGATAGGAAAAGAGAAAAGTTTGATCCAAAGCCTATTTTCGACAAGCTTAATATATCGGAAGAAAACATCAAGGTACTACTTGATGAGGAATATGCTTTCCAGAAATACGTGACCGGAAATCGTAAGTCAATGGTTGAAATCTGGAAGGAAATTGGCAGAAAGGTTATAGTGCCCAAGGAAATGGTTCATCCAACCCAGGGTGCAAGACCTGACGACTGTATTCAGATATATCTGGACGAGGGCGGGGGCTTTTCTGAGGATGATTCAATCTTCCCGGAGGAGCAGTATGATGAGAAGAATACTGTAAGCCTTGATATCAGAGTCGATGCCAATTGCAGAACTGTTCGAATCGATCCGGCTTTTGCACCGTGTATGGTCACACTTGTTAGTGCCACATGGAATGGGGAAGCATTTGCTGATAATGTGTCAGATGTTTCAATTCATCCGGTTAACGGTAATTGGATTTCTGATGATTCAATGATCTTTAATACAGATGATCCTAATATCGAGTTTGGCTTAACTTCAGACAAACTCAGCGTCCAGGAGAGAAATCATCTGTGTATCAAGATGATAATGACTCTTTTACCAAGAAATGCAGCGCAGGCTGTAGTTGAGACCCTGGATGTGGAGGAAGAAAAGCCACAGCCCAAGGATAATATCATCAAGAAGATTGGTAAAAAGATTGTTCAAAAGCGTGAGGAGCGCTACTACAGAGACGAAGAGGAGTGACGGTTGGGGATATGCTAAAGGACGTAGCTAAGTCAGTTCTTGTAGGAAAAAGAGTAAGGAAATACAACAAGATAGTAAGTGCTAAGTCTTCTGCCTATGACAAGTGGCAGCATGCCTTAGAAAAAGAGTCGGTTATAGAAGCAACGGCTCCTATTAGCTATGAAACTTTAGAGACTGGGGAGGTCGTGCCCCATAAGCTTCCCGAGCCCAAGGTGAAGGTTGTTCCCTATGCCAAGGTGTGGGAATTATCTGATTCCAAGAACGATGAGAATGTAGTATATCTTTTTGTAAGTCCTAAGGGTAAGCTTACAAAGAGAGCAACAGAGGTTGTTAAGCAGTACTTTATAGCGCATCCTGAACACAATGTAGTATATGGTGATGAGGACGAGTATGGTAAGGTTGGCAAGTACATTCATCCTTTCTTTAAGCCGGACTGGTCACCGGACTCTTATCTTAACGCGTTTTACATTGGCAGCTTTTTTGCATGCAGGTCTCAGACCTTGCATGAGGCTGGCAGTGAATATGATAATGCTGTCAGAATGCTTGGCGGCACTTCCAATAAAAAAAACTCACCTGAACAGGTGGGACTTGAAGCATCCTTGCTTTCAGCGGATGTTCTTTTCTGCATGCTGGCGATTCATGAACATGCCTTTGCAAAAAGAACCGGATTGGAATTTCCTATTGGACATATCAGGGAGGTTCTATTCCACAGAAACCCTGAGCAGGATGTTTTTTATGGCAGAAACTTCCATAACTCCAGACATATGCTGCTGAAGCCTACTACGGTCAGCATTGTGATTCCAAGTAAGGATCATCCTGAAGTTTTGAGGAGATGCCTTGAGTCTATAGTAGAGACTACCAGTGAAAAAGATAATATCACCTATGACATAGTTGTTCTTGATAATGGTTCAGAGGCCAAGAACCGCGTAAGATACGGTGTTTTCATCGGCAAGATTCCTGTTAAGAACGGGCTGACCAAGATCAATTATCTGTATAAGCTTGAGGAGTTTAATTTCTCAGCTATGTGCAATAAGGGTGCCAAGAACACCAGGGGAGATTATCTTCTTTTCCTGAATGATGATATTGAGTGTGTCAAGGAAGGATGGCTTCGTGAGATGGTTTCTCAGGCACAGCTCAAGCATGTGGGAGCTGTTGGAGCCAAGCTTATTTACCCTGATACGGATCTTATTCAGCACGCAGGTATTGCCAATGTCAGACGCGGCCCTGTACACAAGCTTCAGAAGATGCACGATAACAAGAGCCATTACTTTGGCTATAACAGAGGTATTCACAACAATATCGGTGTTACTGCAGCATGCCTTCTTATCAGCAGAAAGAAGTTTAATGACATCGGAGGCTTTCCGGAGGAGCTTAAGGTTGCATTCAATGACGTTGATTTCTGCTATAGCGTTTTTGAGAAGGGCTATTACAACGTATGTTGTAACCACATTTATCTGAAACATCACGAGTCTCTTTCAAGAGGCCTTGATAATATGGATCCCAAGAAGATGGAAAGACTTGCCGTTGAGGGTGATACTCTCATGAGAAGGCATGTACATCTTTACAATGTGGATCCTTTCTATAGTCCACATCTTACTGAGGATGAGACTATTTCTGCGATTATTCCGAGAGAGGACTACACTCCTGTGGAGGATATCGCATATTCAAACGTATCGATCCACGACAAAGGCATTCGCGGAGCCAGAGAGGATCAGTGTCTTAGAGTTGGCTGTGAGTACAACGGCACCATGGACAACTGGCTTTACGGCGTCACGGCTGAGGGCAATGAGGAGGGTTACTTCCTTAAGGGCTACAGCTTTGTTATCGGATCTGATAATGCTCTTTTCGAGAAAAAGCTTTTGCTTAGAAAAGTTGAGAGAAATGAGGGCGGAGCAGGACCTGTGGACAGCAAGGTTTACAGCTTCCCTATTTATACCTGGTACAGACCTGACATAAGGGTAAGGCTTCAGGATCAGGTTAATGTGGACCTTACAGGTTACAAACTCAAGATCAGAAAGGGACTGCTTGTTCCGGGATATTACCAGATAGGAATGCTTGCAGTCGATAAGACCAGCAGACTTAAACTGGTGAACTGGGTTCCGAACATATTGATAATAAAATAATCAAGGTCATACATTGTTCTGCTAGCAGAAAACAATGTATGACTTTGAGAATTAAACACGTATGAGGAAGGAGTAATTTACGAAGTAAATTAGCAAATTTCGAATATGTGTCAGATTGCGACAACGTAGTGAAGCAATCTGTATTATCAAATAAAGAAAAGGATATAGATATGAGTGAAAAGGATTACAAGTCAGCCTATGAGCGCGAGAAATTAAAGAGCGCTGACCTGGCTGAGCGAATTGCAGAACTGGAGGATAAGAACCAGGAGCTGCAGTTCAAATTGGATAGAATTAAGAATAACCCAATCTGGAAGGCAAGTACTCCCGCCAGAAATACTATGCACTGGGTTATCAGACAGAGGGACAGAATTAAAAATCAGGGCTCTCTTCGCGGTGTCATTGCCAAGATCAAGTACAAGCAGATTGAGAAAAAGGCCATGACCCACTATGGTACAGAGAGTTTTCCAAGCCCTGAGACAAGAGCAGAGCAGGAAAATGCTGTATTTGAGAAGATGCCACTTATTTCAATTCTAGTACCTTTGTACAACACTCCTGAGAAATTCCTTAGGGATATGATTGAATCTGTGCTTGCCCAGACCTACAGCAACTGGCAGCTTTGCCTTGCGGATGGTTCAGATGCTGAGCATGTTGAGCTGGTTAGTAGGATTGTAAGAGAGTATCAGGAAAAAGAAAAGGATTTTAAAGCTGATTCAGCAAACGGCGCAGTCAGAAATGGCGGCAGGATCTGCTACATGAAGCTTGAAAAAAATGAAGGAATTTCAGGAAACACCAACCACTGTCTTGAGATGGCTTATGGTGAGTATATAGGTCTTTTTGACCATGATGATATTCTTCATCCTGAAGTTCTGTACTGGTATGTTAAGGCTATTAACGAGGAGAAGGCTGATTACATCTACTGTGATGAGACCACCTTCAAGGGTGATGACATCAACAAGATGATAACCATGCACTTTAAGCCTGATTACGCAATTGATAACCTCAGAGCCAATAACTATATTTGTCATTTCAGTGTTTTCAAGAGAACACTTCTTGATGGTACAGAGCTCTTTAGAACAAAGTTTGACGGAAGCCAGGATCACGACATGATTCTCCGCCTTACTGACAGAGCTGAGCATATCGTTCATGTACCTAAGCTCTTGTATTACTGGAGATCCCATGCGGGAAGCGTTGCATCTGATATCAATGCTAAGCCTTATGCTATTGATGCGGCTAAGGGCGCGGTTGCAGATCATCTTCGCAGACATGGCTATGATCATTTCAAGATTACTAGTACAAGAGCCTTTGAGACAATCTTCAAGATTACCTATGAGGTAATGGGAACACCTAAGATTTCTATTGTGATTCCTAACTGTGAACATGCAGAGGACCTCAAGAGATGCATCACTTCAATCTATGAGAAGTCTGTATACGATAACTACGAGATCATCGTGGTAGAAAACGGTAGCACAGGTTCAGAAATCAAGGGATACTACGAGGAACTTAGGACCGGATCGTTAAAAGATATTGTTAAGGTTGTGGACTTCTACGAAGGCGGGGCACATCTTAATCCGGATGGAAGCAAGCCCTCTTTTAACTATTCAGCAGTTGTTAATTACGGCGTTGCTCATAGTGACGGCGAATACATTATTCTTCTTAATAATGATACACAGGTTATTACTGTTAACTGGATGGAAGAGCTTCTTATGTATGCCCAGAGAAAAGATGTGGGCGCTGTAGGTGGAAAGCTCTACTTTCCGGATCGTAAGATCCAGCACGCAGGCGTTGTTCTTAAGCTTGGAGCTCACAGAACAGCAGGACATTCTCATTACGGCCAGGCCGGAATGAACCTGGGATATATGGGAAGACTGTGCTACGCTCAGGACGTAAGTGCTGTTACAGGTGCCTGCCTCATGGTCAGTCGTGCCAAGTATGACGAGGTTGGAGGCTTTGACGAGGGCTTTGAAGTATCTTTAAATGACGTGGATTTCTGCCTGAAGCTTAGAGAAAAAGGATATCTTAATGTCTTTACTCCATTTGCAGAGTTGTTCCACTATGAATCTCTTTCCCGTGGCCTCGATCTTGAAGGCAAGAATGCAGAGCGCTATGAGAAGGAATCAGAGCACTTCCGCACCAAGTGGAAAGAAGTGCTTGATAAGGGTGATCCTTACTACAATCCAAACTTCTCTCTTGATAGAAGTGATTTCAGCCTGAATGTTGAGGGCTATTCAAGCCTTAGGAACCAGTAATTGATAGATATAGTCAGTTGTTGCAGGGATGCAGCAGCTGACTTTTTTCATAGTCGCAAGCGGCTATGAAACAAGAAGTTTACGATGTTGTTCTTGGTATTTAGCGTGTCCAATGATGCTTAACTATGTTATAATAAGGATTGTATGAGGCCTAGAGTTGGTCTTATATACATGATGACGAGGAGGAAACTATAATGAGTGATGCTCAGAAACAGCTTGAATATTGGCTTAATGATTCTTACTTTGATGATGAGACTAAGCAGGAACTTATGTCCATCAGAAATGATGAGGCAGAGGTAGAGGATAGATTTTACAGAGAACTTGAATTTGGTACAGGTGGTCTTCGTGGTGTTATCGGAGCAGGTACCAACAGAATGAATAAATACACAGTTCGTAAGGCTACACAGGGCCTTGCAAACTACATCAAGAAAAACGGTGGCCCGGATGCAGCTAAAAAGGGTGTAGCTATTTCTTATGACTGCAGAAGATTTTCTCCTGAGTTTGCAGATGAGACAGCTCTTTGCCTTGCAGCTAACGGAATTAAGGCTTACGTAAGTGATATTTTACGTCCTACACCGGAGCTTTCATTTGCTCTTAGAGAATTTGGATGTATCGCAGGTGTTATGGTTACAGCTTCTCATAACCCACCTGAGTACAATGGATACAAGGTATACTGGCAGGATGGTGCACAGGTTACACCTCCTCACGATACAGGTATTATCTCAGAGGTAGTTGCAATCACGGATTACCATGATGTTAAGACCATGTCCAAAGAGGATGCTATTGCAGCAGGCCTTTATGTTTCCTTTGGTGAGGAAATCGACGACAAGTACATGGTTGAACTCAAGAAACAGATCATCCACAAGGATGTCATCGACGAGATGGCTGATAAGTTCACCATCGTTTATTCACCATTCCATGGAACAGGTAATCTTCCTGTAAGACGAGTTCTCAAGGAACTTGGCTTCAAGAATGTTTTCGTAGTTCCTGAGCAGGAGCTTCCTGATCCAGATTTTACAACTCTTGCATATCCTAACCCTGAGGATCCTAAGGCTTTTGAGCTTGCTCTTAAGCTTGCCAAGGAGAAGGATGCAGACATCGTTCTTGCAACAGATCCTGATGCTGACAGACTTGGTATCTATGCAAAAGATAATAAGACCGGCGAATACGTAGCATTTACAGGAAATATGTCCGGTATGCTTATTGGGGATTATATTCTTCGTGAGAGACAGGCTACAGGTACAATGCCTGAGAATCCAGCTTTTGTAACAACAATCGTTACAACAAACATGGCTAAGGCTGTTGCTGAGAAGTATGGTCTTCACTATATTGAAGTTCTTACAGGCTTTAAGTACATCGGTGAGCAGATTAAGCTCTTTGAAGAGAATGGTCAGTCCCACAACTATGTATTTGGTCTTGAGGAGTCCTATGGATGTCTTGCAGGAACTCACGCAAGAGACAAGGACGCTGTCGTTGCAGTTATGATGCTGTGCGAGCTTGCAGCTTTCTACAAGAAGCAGGGCAAGAGCGTATGGGATGCAATGATTGATATGTATGAGAAGTACGGCTATTACAAGGAAGGCCAGTACTCAATTACCATGAAGGGTAAAGAGGGTGCTGAGCAGATTGCAGCTCTTATGGACAGACTCCGCAGCAATCCGCCTAAGGAATTTGGTTCATTCAAGGTTGAGGAGTTTAGAGATTACAAGACAGGTAAGACTCTGGATATGGCTACAGGCAAAGAAGGCCAGACAGGACTTCCTACTTCAAACGTTCTGTACTTTGCTCTTGATAATGACGCATGGTGCTGCGCTAGACCTTCAGGAACAGAGCCTAAGATTAAGTTTTACATGGGCGTTAAGGGAACAAACCTTGAGGACGCTGACAAGCTCCAGAACGAGCTTACAGATGCTGTTAAAGCAGTAATCGGCTGAAATGATCAAGGTAAATCCTGACATATCCTGATGTCAGAAATATTACTAAAATGATTTAGGACGATAATATATGGGAATCAAGAATGCGGTCCAAAAGACAATTGCATATCAGAAACGCAATGGAACAAGGGCCGCATTTTTTGCTGCCCTTGAACGTGTTTCAGACAATATTCATGATAAGTATCAGTATGTGCCTTTATCAGAGGAGGTACTGCTGGAGCAAAAGCGGGAGTACAAGCTCCTGGCTGAAGCGGGGAACTGCGTAAGATTTAGTATAGTAGTTCCTCTTTTTAATACTCCGGAAAAGTATCTGAAGGAGATGATCGAATCTGTAATTAATCAGACCTATGGTGACTGGGAACTGGTTTTGGCGGATGCGTCCATGAATACCTCGGATATAGCGCTGGAGTATGCCAAGGAGGATCCGAGGATCAAGTATTATCATTTGGATAAAAATGGCGGAATCTCGGAGAATACCAACAGAGGAATCGAGAAAGCAACCGGGGATTATATAGGTCTTTTGGATCATGATGATCTGCTTACTCCGGACGCATTGTATGAAGTCTCAAGGGTGATCAGAAAGAGCATGAAACAGAACAGGCTCTCAAGATATCAGGATTGCCCAATAAGGCTTATTTATTCTGACGAAGACAAATTTGATGGCAACAAGTATTATGAACATCATGCCAAGCCATCTTTTAATATGGACTATTTGATGTCCAACAATTATATCTGTCATTTCGCAGTTATGAGGGCTGATGTTATAAAAAGACTGAAGCTCCGCGCTGCATTTGATGGGGCGCAGGACTTTGATCTGTTCCTTAGGGCAACGGCAGAAGCAACTTTGGAAATGCCCATGGCAGCAGGACAGATTGTTCACATCAGCAAGGTTTTGTATCACTGGAGATGCCACAAGGATTCAACGGCAGCTAACCCTGCAAGTAAGACCTATGCTTACGATGCAGGAAAAAAGGCACTGGCTGATCTCATGAAGAGATACAAAATAGAGGCCGAAGTTGAGATGCTTCAGCACCTGGGATTTTACCGTATCAACTATATTCCGGACATTTTTGCAGGCAGGAAAGATGTGGGCTGTGTGGGTGGTAAGGTCTTGAATAAAAAAGGCAGAATTGTTGGCGGCGCATACACTAAGGATAAAAACCTTATGTATGCTAACCTCCCGGAGGGCTATAGCGGCGGCCTTCAGCATAGGGCTGTGCTTCAGCAGGACTGCGCAGCGGTTGATTTGAGATGTATTTCTGTAAGACCTGAACTTATTCCGCTCTACGAACAGGTTACAGGGATTAAGTATGTGGATGCATACGGAGAAGCTATTGCCATGGCGAAGATTGCTTCTGAGTCAGGTAAACGTGGTACTACTCAGGCTGCAGATGAGAGATTTAAATCTCTTGACCAGCAGGAAATAGTGAATCTTAGCTTCAAGTTATGCGAGGAAATCAAGAAAAAAGGCTACAGGATCGTGTGGGATCCAAGGGCTGTACAGAGGATTAGCTGATGAGAACTGTAGCGGTTATTATTCCGAATTTCAATGGCAAAAAATATTTGGCTGACTGTCTAAGGAGCCTTAGAAAACAGACCTTCAAGGATTTTGAGGTAATACTGGTAGACAATGGCTCCGAGGATGGAAGTGTTTCTTTTGTCCAAAAAGAATTTCCTGAGGCCAGAATTATTGATCTATCCGAGAATACAGGATTTGCCAATGCTGTAAATGTAGGGATCAAGGAAACTTCCGCCAAATATGTATTTTTATTAAATAATGACACTATCTGCGACGAGAGTGCGATTGAGGCTTTGGTTAAGGTTATGGACAAGAAGCCTTCTGTTTTCAGCGCTCAGGCCAAGATGCTCCAGATAAAGGAACCACATCTTATCGATGATGCAGGAGATTATTACTGCGCCCTTGGCTGGGCATTTGCGCCTTCCAAGGATAAAGACAATAGCAAGTACGCAAGAAGAGTAAATATTACCAGTGCCTGCGCCGGAGCGGCAATGTACAGGCGGGAAGTATTCGAGGAAATCGGATACTTTGATGAGGCGCATTTTTGCTATCTTGAAGATGTGGATGTGGGCTATAGAGCCAGACTCTTTGGATATAATAACGTGATGGAACCGGGGGCAATTGTTTATCACGTGGGAAGCGGCAGTAGTGGTTCAAGGCACAATGCATTTAAGGTTGAACTGACTGCGGCTAATAATTTATACTTTATCTATAAAAACTTAAGTGCCTTTCAGATAATTATTAACCTTCCATTAATTCTGATAGGTGTTATAATTAAGCATGTTTTCTATGTGAGAAAAGGGTTGGGGAAGTCTCATGTCAAGGGACTTTCTAAAGGTTTTTCCAAGATTTTTACTAATTCGGATAAAAGAGTCACCTTTGGCGGCAGGCAGATTGCAAACAGCTTTTTGCTGCAGCTGGAGCTATGGGCTAACTGTATAAGACGCTTGCAGTAAGCCGCTGACTTGAGGCATTTATAGATGATCAAAGACAACCAGACACATTTGAATAGGGCGCATGTGGTTGTGGACGGGCTTATTGTTGCCGGTTCTTACATGCTGTCTTACTATATCAAGTTCGAATCATTTCTCGGCGACAGAAATCCTGCGGGCCACCTTTCCATGTGGACCTACTTTTCTGCGCTGTATTTTTTGGTGCCTGGATTTCTTTTCCTGTATTATCTTGTAGACCTCTACACATCGAGGCGGGCTCTTAAGCTATGGGATGAATTCATAGACATTGTCCAAGCCAATGTGGTGGGCGTGATCGGGTTCTACGTTGTACTGTTCATGTTAAAGCAGAACGACTTCTCACGAACCATGATCGCGATTTTTGCAATTATTAATGTTGTGCTTACAACGGTAGCTCACGGAATGCTCCGTAAGTTCCTTAGATATATTAGGAAAAAAGGCTATAATATCAAGCACATTTTGCTTGTTGGATATTCAAGGGCAGCTGAAGGGTACATTAGCAGAATTCTGGAGAATCCCCAGTGGGGCTATGATATTGTAGGTATTTTGGATGATTTTGTTCCGATTGAAACCAGCTACCATGGTGTAAGAGTTGTTGGTAAGATCAATCAGCTCGGAGATTTCCTGGCAGGCGGCAGTTACGATGAGATAACAATCACACTTCCGCTGAATGATTACGACAGACTGGAAGAGCTTGTTTCGCAGTGCGAAAAATCCGGTGTCCATACCAAGTTCATTCCGGATTATCAATCTCTTTTCCCAAGTAATCCGTACACTGAGGATGTTCAGGGACTTCCTGTTATTAATATCAGGTATGTGCCTTTGACTAATTCTTTTAACAACTTGTCCAAAAGAGTGGTTGATATCATCGGATCTTTGTTTGCAATCATCTTGTTCTCGCCTGTAATGCTGGCTGCAGCGATCGCGGTCAAGGCTACAAGTAAGGGACCTATAATTTATAAGCAGGAGAGAATCGGGCTTAACGGCGAGCCATTTATGATGTATAAGTTCAGAACCATGAAGGTTCAGACGGAGGCCGAGGAAAAGAAGGGCTGGACAACCAAGAACGATCCGAGAGTTACCAAGGTGGGAGCGCTTCTTCGTAAGACAAGTATCGATGAGATGCCTCAGTTCTTTAATATACTATTTGGAAAGATGAGCCTTGTGGGACCAAGACCTGAGAGACCTCAGTTTGTTGAAAAGTTCAAGGAACAGATTCCAAGATATATGGTTAAGCATCAGGTTCGTCCGGGACTTACAGGATGGGCGCAGATCAATGGTTACAGAGGTGATACTTCTATTAGAAAGAGAATTGACTACGATATTTACTATATCGAGAACTGGTCAATGTCCTTTGATCTTAGGATAATCCTTGGTACCATCAGGTATGGATTTGTGAATAAAAATGCATATTAAGTGTTATAAACATTTCTTGTATATTTTAAATAATTGTGGCACAATGTATGGTGGTGTGAAGTTTTCACGCCACCTTATTTGTTTTAGTTGGAGGAGTATTGTAATGGGAAATCGTGACGACGAGTACTATGACAGAGAAGATAGAAGACCATCCCGAAACTCTAGGGATGATGCTAGAAGAGATAACAGACGTAGTGATGACAGATACAGAGATGATTACTACGAGGATGATTATGACGATTATGATGATAGACCTGTAAGGAGAAGATCCTCAGAGGATTCATCAAGAAGTTCTTCAGGTAGCAGGAACAGCTCCAGAAGCAGTTCAGGCAGAAGTGCTTCACACAGCTCTTCAAGAAGCAGCTCATCAAGAAGTTCATCATCCAGAAGTTCTTCTTCTAAATCAGGAAGAGGAAATGGCGGATCCAGAGGCGGCAAGAAGAAAAAGAATCAGAAACTTGGAATTATCCTTGTTATAGCTGAGGTTGCTGTTGCATGTATCCTTTTGTTTGTTGCTTATCAGGTGTTCTTCAAGGTAGATGTTACCAAGGTTGGTAAGGTTAACATGAACGAAGAGGTTATCAGTAAGAGTATCAATGATACTGTTGCCGAGAACCAGGAGATGAAGGGGTATACCAATATTGCCCTGTTCGGTGTTGACTCTCGTGAAGGCGAGCTTACCAAGAAGACCAGAACAGATACAATCATTATCGCTTCAATCAACAATGATAACGGCGATGTTAAGCTTTGCTCAGTATATCGTGATACATATCTTAACCTCAGTAACGATGAGTACACCAAGTGTAACGCAGCTTACGCCGAGGGTGGTCCTGAGCAGGCGATTTCAATGCTTAATATGAACCTTGATATGGATATCGAGGATTTCATTACTATTGGTTTCAGAGGACTTACTGATGTAGTTGATGCTCTTGGCGGAGTACCTATCGAGGTTACAGATGCTGAGATTTCTCACCTTAACAACTACCAGGCTACAATGGCTCAGGAACTCAAGATGGATTACACACCGGTTCAGAGCGCTGGACTTCAGACTCTTAACGGCCTTCAGGCTACAGCTTACTGCCGTATCAGATATACTGCAGGTGATGACTTCAAGCGTGCTGAGAGACAGAGAACAGTTCTTATGGCTTGTCTTGACAGAGCTAAGGGCATGAGCTATTCACAGCTTGAGACAGTTGCTAACAAGGCATTTGGTGAGACTTATACATCACTGGACCTTTCCGAGATACTTGACCTTCTCAAGAATATTGCTAATTACGAAGTTGTAGATAACAACGGATTCCCAGAAGAGACAATGCGTGCAACAGGCACAATTGGTAAGAAGGGTAGCTGCGTTGTAGCTGTTGATCTTGAGTCAAATGTTAAGTGGCTTCACCAGTTCCTTTTCGAGGATTCTGAGTATACAGTATCTGAGGATGTTAAGAAGTACAGCGAGAAGATTAAATCAGATACAAGTTCTTATTTGAATTAACGAGATTTATTTTGTATTTATTGATAAAATATAAGGGGCTGGGTTTATAAATACCCTGCCCCTTTATACTTGCGCAGTGTTTGCAATTTATGGAGATTATATGAAGACGGTAGATGTTATTATACCAACCTACAAACCGGATATATCACTTTTTAGACTTATTGATGATCTTGAGAGACAGAGCCTTAGGCCTGAGCATATCATTATCATGAATACAGAGGAGTCTTACTGGACTGAGCTTATTAAGACAAGCGGTGAGAATCCTTTGGATAAATATGACAATATTATTTTAAGACACGTAACTAGAAAAGAGTTTGATCATGGCGAAACCAGAAATCAGGGTGTAGCTCTTTCAACGGCAGAGTGTTTCCTTATGATGACTCAGGATGCATTTCCTAAGGACAAAATGCTGATTTCAAGTCTGGCCAAGGTTTTAGAGGGTGATGTGGCTGCAGCTTATGCAAGGCAGTATCCCAAGACAGACTGCAATCTTGCAGAGCGTTATTCCAGAAAATTCAACTATCCTAACGAGCCTATGAAGAAGACTCAGGCGGATGTTGGAAGACTTGGTATTAAGACCTATTTTTGCTCAAATGTATGTGCTATGTACAGGCGCGACATTTATAATGAGATTGGTGGATTTACTCATAAGACTATTTTTAACGAGGACATGGTTTTTGCGGGTAATGCTTGTCAGAAGGGTTATGCAATCTACTATGTCCCTGAGGCCGGAGTAATTCATTCACATAATTATTCCTGTGCTCAGCAGTTTCATCGTAACTTTGACCTTGGAGTTTCTCAGACAGACCATCCGGAAATTTTCGGCGGCATCAGCTCTGAGTCTGAGGGTAAAAAAATGGTGGGACAGACAATTCAGCATTTCAGACATATTGGTAAGGCATATCTGATTCCGCATTACATAATAATGTGTGGCTGTAGATTCATGGGATACAAGCTTGGAAGAAATTACAAGAAACTTCCTAAGGGGCTTATCATGGCTTGCACTATGAACAAGGAATACTGGAAGTAACTTCTTTATCGGGGATAGTAGCAATTGCTACGTTGTATTGGAATTTGAGAGGGTAATATGGAGCTGGATCTTGCAGGAAGTAACATTAAGATTTCTGACGACATTAACACTTGGGAGGAAGTAAACCTCCTTTATAACTCTGCGCTCAAGCAGATCACAACTAAGATTGAGATTTTAAATGACGAGTTTCAGGAGGTGCACAGATATAATCCTATCGAGCACACCAAGGCAAGACTTAAGTCTCCTGAGAGCATCGTCAAGAAGCTCAAAAGAAATGGCTACGAGTCAACAATAGTTAATATGGTGCGCTACGTCAATGATATTGCGGGCGTGCGTATCATATGTTCTTTTACGTCTGATATTTACAAGATTGCAGAGATGATCAGCAATCAGAAGGATATTCAGGTCCTTACAGTCAAGGACTATATTATGAATCCCAAGCCAAGTGGATATAGGAGCTATCATATGATAGTGTCTCTTCCTGTTTATTTGTCTGACAGGATTGTTAATGTTAAGGTGGAGATTCAGATCAGAACAGTAGCGATGGATTTCTGGGCTTCTCTGGAGCATAAGATTCAGTACAAGTTTGAGGGAAAGGCTCCTACACATATTAATTCGGAGCTTCACGAATGTGCCAAGATGGTGGCAAGTCTCGATGCGAGAATGCTGAGCCTTAATGAAGAGATTCTGGCAATCAGTAATGGGAAATGAGGGGGATATTTTTCCCCTAACATGAGGAGTGGGTAGACACGGTTTCCCGCACCTACCCTATTATGAAAAAATCTATCTTTCGTTTGTCAGATGCCGTATTCCTTACGGCTATGTAAATACTATACAAGCTAATTATTAACAAATTATGAACAAAGAATGAACGGATAGTAAAATCATACAATAAAATATAAAGTAAGAGTATAAACTTGTTAACATTGCATAAAAACTGTATGATTGTATTGTTTGTTATTTAAGTATACGTTGGGAGGAATGACAGGTGGAGAATTTTATGAACAGACTGGCTGAGAAGATCAGCGCACAGGACATTATCAGGGCTAATTCACAGGCAGAGGCTGCTGAGACACAGCGTATCAAGCAGGAAGCAGAGCAGTACAGACTTCAGCTTGAAGAAATCAAGCACTCATCACAGGAGTATAAGGCAATCCTTGAGGAGATGAGAAACGACGCAGGGGATTATAAAAACCAGCTTCAGGATATGAAGGAGGATTCAAAGGCCTTCAGGGCTAAGCTTGAAGAGAGTGATACCAAGATCCATGATGTTGGAGTTCAGGTATATAGAAATGTCCAGGCTGTTATTGAAAAGAGCCAGGACAAGAACAAAGAAGAAATTAAGGATATTCAGAACAGACTTGAGACTCTTCAGGTCGCTGTAGAGACCAAGAATAATGCGCTTTTACCACTTACAATCATAACTATGCTTTTGGTAATTGCAGATTTGGTATTTAACATTCTGCGTTTTCTTGGTATTATCTAAAGAACGGCGTTTTTTGTTCTTAATATGTTAGAAAGATTTTTTATATATGGGTTTGAGTAATACTGTTTTTAGAAACAAGATTAAAATATGGTTTTTGCACTCAGCATTGGTAGTTATTACGGTATGGATTTTATTCATGCCAAGTTTTGTTAAGTTCCAGAAGGGCGGCAACAATATTTTTAAGGTTGTACTTAATGGCGTCGAGGTAGGAACTGTGGAGTCAAGGGACGAGGCTTACAAGGCTCTCAGACTTGCCAGAAAGGCTATCACTGACAGCACAGATGAGCTTACTCTTGCTACCTCAAACATTTCTGTAGAGGGCAGCAATGTTCTCTGGGGAACGGTTGAATCACCTGCTCAGGTTGCCGACAAAATGGAAGCTGTTCTTAATAATAGTAAGAAGAGCACACTTAACAGAGCTTATTCCATCAAGATCAATGAATTTGCGGTTAACCTTGCCAGTATTGATGACGTTATGGAGCTTCTTGATACAGCTCTTTCTAATTTTGATACTGAAGATCAGTATGACGTTAAGCTTGTTCTTGATCCAAGTAGAGAAGTGAACGTTCTCACAACTATGGTTCAGAGCAAGGAAGAAGCTCAGAGGGAAGAAAAACAGGCCAGCATAGGTATGCCTGAAGCCGGTTTTATCAGTACCATTTCAGATATAGTTAATGCTGCCACACCTCTTGCTTACGACAAGGAATTCAGCGACTATGATCTTGGACTTAAGTCAATTGATTTTGGCGATAAGGTTGAGATTGTTGAAAGTTACCTTCCTGAGGACGAGATTACAGATTTGTCCCTTGCTATAGATGAGGTAACCAAGGATAAAGAGACCAATCAGATTTACGAGGTTAAATCAGGAGATACCCTTAGTTCTATCGCTCTTGAGTATAACCTTACTGTTGATGATCTTATTGCAATGAACGAATCTCTTGAGGATGAGTTCACAAGAATCCGTACTGAGGACGAACTTATTGTTACAGTTCCTGAGCCGGAGCTTTCTGTTGTATATACCATTGAGGAATACTACGAGGAAGACTATGAGGCAGAGGTTGAGTATGTAGACAATAATTCCTGGTATACAACTCAGTCCAAGGTTCTCCAGGAGCCTTCAGCGGGACATCGTAAAGTAGTTGCGCTGGTTTCATATACAGATAATAGCGAAGTTTCAAGAGAAATAGAAAAAGAAGAAGTAACCTATCAGGCAGTTCCCAAGATCGTTGAGAGGGGAACAATTGTGCCTCCAACCTATATCAAGCCTATTTCAGGTGGTAGATTGTCTTCCGGATTTGGTAGAAGAAGCGCACCTACGAAGGGCGCAAGTACTTATCATAAGGGTGTAGACTGGGCTACTCCGGTTGGTACAGCTGTTGTTGCATCATCCTCCGGTACAGTAACACGTGCCGGTTGGGGAAGCGGATACGGATACTGTGTATATATCAAGCATGCTGACGGCAGGGAGACCAGATATGGTCACCTTTCCAAGGTGCTTGTTTCTGTGGGACAGAAGGTTTCACAGGGACAGAAGATTGCTTTGTCCGGAAACACCGGTGTTTCCACAGGTCCGCACCTTCACTTTGAGATTCTTATCAACGGATCTCAGGTTAATCCGCTCAATTATTTGAATTAAATCGAAATAAGTTGTATGCTTTTTAAGGGACTTTCTTAACAAGTTTTACAAATGAAAATGTTTGTGATATAAATATTGTTTGTTCGATTATAAATAGTAGCAATGCAACAGAGAGGTTGCTTATGGAAAAGTACGTAATCAAGGGCGGTAATCCACTTGTAGGTGAAGTGGAGATTGGTGGCGCCAAGAACGCAGCACTTGCTATTTTAGCGGCTGCTACCATGACAGATGAGACCGTCTATATAGATAATATGCCTGATGAATCAGACACAAATGCGATGCTTCAGGCTATAGCCAGTACAGGTGCTTTTGTTGGCCGAGTAGACAGACATTCAGTCAAGATCAACGCCTCACAGGTTCACAACTTTACAATAGAAGATTATATCAAGAAGATCCGTGCTTCATATTATTTGCTCGGAGCTTTTCTTGGCAAATACAAGCAGGCCGGAGTAGTTCTTCCAAGCGGATGTAACATCGGACTTCGTCCTATCGACCAGCATATTAAGGGATTCACAGCCCTGGGTGCACAGGTAACTATTGAGCATGGAATCATTGATGCTCATGCTGATGCACTGGTTGGAAGCCATATTTATCTCGATGTAGTCAGCGTTGGAGCTACTATCAATATTATGATGGCAGCTGCTATGGCTGAAGGTAAGACTATCATTGAGAATGCGGCCAAGGAGCCCCATGTAGTAGATTTCGCCAATTTCCTTAACAGTATGGGTGCCAATATTAAGGGCGCAGGTACTGATGTTATCAGAATTAAGGGTGTTGAGAAGCTTCACGGCACAGAATACACAATTATTCCAGATCAGATTGAGGCCGGAACCTTTATGCTTGCTGCAGCAGCAACAAAGGGCGATATTACAGTTAAAAATGTTATTCCCAAGCATTTGGAGTCGATTAGTGCCAAGCTTATTGAGATGGGATGTCAGGTTCATGAATCCGATGATGCAGTAAGAGTTGTTGCTACCAGAAGACTTCAGAACACACATGTTAAGACTCTTCCATATCCGGGTTATCCTACAGATATGCAGCCACAGATCACAGTGGCATTGGGACTTGCAAGTGGTATCAGTATTGTAACAGAGAGTATTTTTGAGAATAGATTCAAATATGTAGATGAGCTCACCAGAATGGGAGCCAGCATCAAGGTAGAGGGCAGCACCGCTATTATCGAGGGTGTGGACACCTACACCGGAGCTGTTGTATCTGCACCTGACCTTAGAGCAGGAGCTGCACTTGTAATAGCAGCGTTAACTGCGGAAGGTTATTCTACAGTCGAGGATATCAAGTATATCGAGAGAGGCTATGAGGATTTTGATCAGAAACTTAGAGACCTTGGAGCTATCATCGAGAAGGTTGATTCAGAGCGAGACGAACAGAAATTCAAGATGAAACATGCATAAAGAAATCCTGCTTTCAGAACTAGCTGACAGCAGGACTTTTTTATGGGTTTTTATAGTATTTCTTTTATATAGACACCGGTGCACTTACTGAGGTCTATATAATCATTTCCAATCTTGATAGTTGGCTTGGTAAGGAAAGTTTTGTTTATGAAAACTATCTCACCAACTTCCCCTGTATTAAGTTGAACTGTGGATAACAGGTAAGTGTTTACGATATTCTGAAGAAAGCATATGATCATCTCGGGATCGTATTTCTGCAGGCCTTCATCCTCGAAATTTTGAAGAGCAATAAAAGGACAAAGTGGCTTCCTGTAATATCTTGCACTTGTCATGGCGTCGTAAACATCAGTGATAGCCACAATCTTGGCATACTTATCGATCTGAGGACCCTGAGTCTGATATGGATAGCCGGTTCCGTCACATCTTTCGTGATGCATAAGAGCGGCGTTTTTGACGTGGATGCTAATGTCAAGCTTATTAAGCACTTCGTATCCCTTAAGAGGATGTGTCCTCATAATGTCCAATTCGTAAGGATCGAGCTTGGCGGGCTTGGTTACAATCTTTTCCGGAATGCATATTTTTCCTATATCATGGAAAAGACCTGACATGGTCGCAAGCTCTATCTCTTCATCGCTCCATTTAAGCCACTGTGCAAGTATATTGGAGGCAAGGGCTACGTTTATGCAGTGGGTATAGGTAGCATCGTCGTAATCCCTGAGGTTGTGGAGCATGTTAAAAACATCAGAGGTGGTTCTGCCCTTTTGCAGAAGAGCATAAACCGGAGCCAGTAAACGCTTTGTATCTACACTTGCATTGCCTGCAACAATATCATTTATCTCATCTTCAAATTTCTTAGCACAGGTTTCAAAGGCTTGTTTAAACTCTTTGAATTCCTGTGAACGTTTGATTCGCTCGGAAGATGTGAGTCCCTGTCCATCAGAAGCATCTGAAATAATGTGATCGATTTCGTCATCTTCGATATCAACTTCATAAATCGAATAGAAGGTGAGCTTTGCAATGTCGGCTTCATCAAGGATGGTACCTTGATTCAATATGGTATTAAGATTTTCTGTGACTACTTTTGAGGCAAGTACCATGCCGGGCAGTAGTTCTTTTGTAGAAATCTTCTTCATGTTTGCTCCGTTATTACGTTGAAATGTATACGGCTAGATATTTTCATTATATTTTAGCTATTTTGTGTTGACAAGTAGACTAAGAAAAGTCTAATATAAATTTTATAAAATATAAATTCTTCGGGGCAGGGTGTAATTCCCAACCGGCGGTATAGTCCGCGACCCACTTAGGTGGCTGATTTGGTGCGATTCCAAAACCGACAGTAAAGTCTGGATGAGAGAAGAATGCGCAATATTTATTTTTGTGGTAGCCCCAGGTCTAGGTATGTGCCTTGCTTGGAGCTTTTTCTTTTCCCTTGAATTCCAAACCCGATGGAGAAAAGGAGAAAACATGAAAGAAACACAGACACTATTTGACACAATTAAGGGGAACATGGGGACATTCGTAGCACTGATCCTTCTTGTTGTCGCAGCAATCGCTATCACAGTGGTAGCAGAGAAAATCGCGAGCAAGAAAGAAAAAGAGCTTAACGGCCGAACAGAGGCGATGTTTAGCATCAGAAGAGTAGCAATTATCGGAGTATTCTCCGCTATATCATTTGTACTTATGTTACTTGAGTTCCCACTTCCATTTGCACCATCTTTTTACAAGTTCGATTTCAGCGATATGCCTGCGCTGATCGGCGGTTTTGCTGCCGGCCCTATGGTTGCGGTTATGATTGAGTTCATCAAGGTAGCACTCAATATTCTGCTTCAGGGAACAACTTCCGGATTTGTAGGCGAGATTGCAAACTTCGTAGTAGGCGCAGCATTTGTTGTTCCTGCAACTATTATTTACAGATTTAAGAAGACACGTAAGACTGCTCTTATCAGCTGTGTAGTTGGTACACTTTGCATCGCAGTAGTTGGTTCACTTCTCAATGCATTCTTCCTTCTTCCTGCATATGCTATTATGTTTGGAAGCGGAATCGATGTATTTGTACAGATGGGTGCAGCTATCAATCCCGCAATTTCAAACGTATTTACATTCTGCCTGTTTGCAGTAGCACCATTCAACCTTGTAAAGGGACTTGCTGATTCTGCGATCACATTCCTTGTATACAAGCAGCTTAGCCCAATTCTCAAGGCTGACCAGATGGTTGCCTCCAAAAAGGTAGCTAAGGCTTGAAACAATTATATGAGGTAGATTGAAATGCTTGTTTTCGTCTACGCAATGGTTTTCTAAAATTCAAAAATGAGGAGAGGCCTCCTTTCAGCGTTATTCATAACAGTCGGCCTCGCCTCATTTTTTTATTTTGAAAATCAAACTGCTCGTCCAAGAACTGCACATTTCCATCTGCCTCATATATTTGTTTTATGCTATACTACAAGAGGGAAATTGGTTTTTGGAGAGGCGTTCAATGGAAATAGTTACAAAACATGAGACATTTAGTGCTCAGGAAACTTTTGAGATAGGTAAGAGAATTGGCGAGAATGCCCAGCCGGGAATGGTTTATACGCTAGTAGGAGACCTGGGGGTTGGTAAGACCGTTCTGACGCAGGGTGTAGCACGGGGCCTTGGAATTACAGGGCCGGTCAGCAGCCCGACTTTTACCATTTTGCAGGTTTATGACGAGGGCCGCATTCCTTTTTATCATTTTGATGTATACAGGATCGGCGATGTGAGCGAAATGGATGAGATAGGCTATGAAGATTATTTCTATGGAGACGGCATTTGCTTTGTTGAGTGGGCCAATCTGATAGAGGAGCTTCTGCCTGAACACTATACAGAGATTGTTATTGAGAAGAATCTGGAAAAGGGCTTTGATTATCGCCTTATTACCATGACCAAGAAGTGAGAATTATGAAGATATTAGGAATTGATACATCAGGACTGGTTGGAACTGTGGCAATTGCCGACGGCGATATGCTTGTTTCTCAGTTTTCCATTCAGTACAAAACAACACATTCAGAGATTTTGATGCCGATGATGGATGATATCAGGGAAAAGATTAACCTGGATCTGTCCACTATCGATGCTATAGCTGTGGCTAAAGGCCCCGGCTCTTTTACGGGACTTCGTATTGGAAGTGCAACAGCCAAAGGATTGGCGCTTGCTCTTGATAAGCCTATTATTCCGATACCTACCGTTGATGCTATCGCATACAACCTATACGGCGTTGAGAAGATAATATGTCCCATGATGGATGCCAAGAGAAAACAGGTATACACAGGTCTTTACACCTTTGTACCCAATACTCCCGAAGGCAAGTACTTTGAGCGCACTTTTGACATGCAGGTGATCCATGAGCAGTTCGCTACATCTGTCGAGGATATTGTTAGCAGGATCAACGAAATCGGTAAGCCTGTAGTTCTTTTGGGAGATGGAATCCCGGCTTATCACGATGAACTTGAGAGACTTCTTAAGGTGCCTTATTCAATTGCACCTATGCACCAGAACAGACAGAGCGGAGCAGCACTTGTTGCCCTTGCCATGCATTATGCCAAGGAAGGCCGCATGATTTCGTCAGATGAGTTTGCGCCTGATTATCTCAGGCTTTCACAGGCTGAGAGAGAGGCCAAGGAAAAAGATGGCGCAGGAAACAGCGCTGACGACAGAGAAAAGAGAAAGCTTGAGAATAGAAAGACTCCCGGAATCGTAAGGATTAGGGAGATGACAGCTGAAGATATTGATGATGCAGCTTCTTTGGAAAAAGAAAATCTTGGCAAGGAAGCATGGAACAGAAAGCAGCTGATTGATGCTCTTACCAGGGACGATACCATTTATCTTGTGGCAGAAAAGGCGGGAAGAGTTGTTGGAGTTTGCGGAGTTCAGAATGTTTCAGGTGACGGCGAAGTGACCAATGTATCTGTAGCAAGAGATTGCAGAGGAGAGGGCATTGGCTACAAGATGGTCAAGCAGCTTCTTGAGAGAGGAAGAGGCATCGGAATAAAGAACTACACCTTGGAAGTCAGAGCCGGCAATGAGTTTGCGATACGACTTTATGAAAGGCTTGGCTTTAAGAGTGAGGGACTTAGACCAGGTTTTTATGATGAGCCCAAGGAAGATGCGGCTATTTATTGGAAACGAGCTGAGTTAAGTGAATGATGCTGTGACGGAAGTAGTTTGAGCTTGCAGCAATTGATTTATGATAAAAGGATTTTGATTATATGATAGATGTTTGTTTGCTTGGAACAGGCGGAATGATGCCTCTTCCAAACCGTTTTCTCACATCTCTTATGGTGAGATATAACGGAAAGTGTGTACTTATAGACTGTGGAGAAGCTACCCAGATTGCCATGAAAAAGAAGGGTATCAGCTCCAAGCCTATTGATGTTATTTGTTTTACACATTTCCATGCGGATCACGTAAGTGGTCTTCCGGGAATGCTTCTTACCATGGGAAACGCAGAGAGGACGGAGCCTCTTTTGATCGTTGGACCTAAGGGCGTTGAGAGAATCGTTAATGCTCTCAGAGTTATCGCTCCTGAGCTTCCCTTTGAGATTAAGTTCAAAGAGATCACCACCGATGAGGAGACCTTTGAAATAGAGGGAATGCCCGGATTTTCTATTACAGCATTTAAGGTTAATCACAATATTACTTGCTATGGCTACAGCTGCTCTCTTAAGAGGCAGGGCAAGTTTAATGTGGAAGCAGCTACGGCAGCGGGAATTGACAGAAGATACTGGAATGGCCTTCAGAAAGGTGAAACCTTCACTTTAGAAGACGGCAGAGTTATTACTCCCGATATGGTTCTTGGGGATGCCAGAAAGGGAATCAAGCTTACATATACTACTGATTCAAGGCCTACCGACAGCATTGTAAGGAATGCGGCTGATTCAGATCTTTTTATCTGCGAGGGAATGTACGGCGAGCCTGACAAGCAGGCTAAGGCCAGAGAATATAAGCACATGACCTTCTATGAGGCAGCTAAGATGGCCAAGGATGCCGGGGTAAAAGAGATGTGGCTTACTCATTACAGCCCATCACTTGTAAATCCTGCAGAGTACCTGCCGGATGCCAAGAGGATTTTTGCTAACACAAAAGCTGCTAAAGATGGACGCAGCATTGAACTTAGATTTGAGGACTAAACTTTATGAGGGCGTGGCTGGGATTTCTTTTACCAATTAAGTGATCCCGCCGGAAAAGAGGGGAAATGGAAGAAAGTACAAAGTCTGCAATAATCAAGTCAATTGTTCTTGTGGTACTGGGAGCGATATTTATTGGTGGAATATTCCTTGTGGTACTTAGGAGTAAAAAGGCCAGCGACTCTGAAAACTATGTTCTTACTGTAGTTGATGAGATCACAACCACTAATCTGGATAAGAGCTATCCGGCAGATCCTAAAATGGTTGTTGAAATGTATGGCAAGATAATGCAGACGCTGTATAAGGAAACCTATACTGATGAGCAGGAGGACAGAATGATCAATGTCCTTGCGGGGCTGATGGACGACGAACTTATGGCAAATCAGACGAATTTCCATAAGTCCATCAAGGATGAGGTTAAACAGCGCAAAGAAAACGACTATTCCATTTCTGTTTATCAGGTTCAGCGCATTGATCTCGAGGCTAAGGTTGACGGGAGAAATGCGTGCACTGTTGACTGCTACTTTTATTTGAGGCAGGGAACGGGTGGTATACCTATAATTTATCAGTTTGTTTTGCGCCAGGATGACACCAGAAGGTGGAAGATTCTTGGTTGGCAGCCTAAAGAGGAATAATAATGAATATAGAAAAGAATGTTGAGGATGACGGCGTCATCTTTATGTCTATAAAGGATGGAGTAGAGAATAAAGAAAAGAATTCTCCTGAGGTAAACGAAGATGTTCTTATTCTTGCAATTGAAAGCTCCTGTGATGAAACAGCGGCAGCAGTTGTGAGAAACGGAAGGGAAGTTCTCTCTAATATTATCTCTTCACAGATAGCACTTCATACAATTTATGGCGGTGTCGTTCCTGAAATTGCATCCAGAAAGCACGTAGAAAAAATGAATGGCTGCATAAGAGCAGCTCTTTCTGAGGCTGGTGTAACACTCGGTGACATAGATGCTGTGGCTGTGACCTATGGACCGGGGCTTGTTGGAGCTCTTTTAGTTGGAGTATCCGAGGCAAAAGCGATTTCTTTTGCTACAGGTAAGCCACTTATCGGAGTTCACCATATCGAGGGACATATCAGCGCTAATTTTATTGAGAATAAGGATCTGGAACCACCATTTGTCTGCCTTGTAGTATCAGGCGGTCACTCTCATCTTGTGGTTGTAAAAGACTACGGCGAGTACGAGATTATTGGACAGACCAGAGATGACGCGGCAGGAGAAGCTTTTGACAAGGTGGCAAGAGCTATCGGTCTTGGATATCCCGGAGGACCTAAGATTGATAAGGCTGCCAAGGAGGGAAATCCTGATGCTTTCACATTCCCTCAGGCCAAGATTGGTGACGCGGAATACGATTTTTCTTTTAGCGGATTAAAATCTTCAGTACTTAACTATATAAATCAGGCTAAGATGCAGGGACAGGAGCTTAATCAGGCTGATGTTGCGGCATCTTTCCAGAAAGCTGTCGTTGAGGTTTTGGTTTCTCATGCTATCAAAGCCTGCAAGGAATATGGCTACAACAAGCTTGCAATTGCAGGAGGAGTTGCGTCTAATTCCGGACTTCGTGAGCTTATGGAAAAAGAATGTGAGGCAAATAAGATTAATTTCTATAGGCCATCTCCGGTTCTTTGCACAGATAATGCGGCAATGATCGGGGCAGCGGCTTATTATGAGTACAAAAAGGGCGTGAGATTCGGGCTTGATATGAATGCGGTTCCCAATCTTCCATTGGGAGACAGAGAACGAAGATTCCACGGGAGAAGCAGGGCATGAAGACAGTAGCGATTGTTCTGGCTGCAGGAAGCGGCAGCAGAATGAACTCTGATGTTAAAAAACAATACATGGAAATAGGGGGTAAACCCTTAATTTACTATTCTCTACGGGCTTTTGAAGAGAGTATTATTGATGATATTGTTCTTGTGGTTTCCAGAGGCGATATTGATTACGTAAGACGTGAGATAGTAGAGAAATTCGGATTTGATAAGGTTACGGCTATTGTGGAAGGTGGGCTGGCTCGATATCATAGCGTAAGACGTGGCCTGGAAGCAGCAGCTCCTGACTGCGACTACGCTTTTATTCACGACGGAGCCAGACCGTTTGTTAATGACGAGATTATTATGAGGGCTCTTCATGCTGTAAAGGAGCATGGCGCCTGCGTTGTCGGCATGCCTGTTAAGGATACCATCAAGATCTCCGATGACAAGGGATTTGCAAGTCAGACCCCGGACAGGGCCCATACGTGGATGATCCAGACTCCACAGGTCTTTTCCTATAAAATGATTTTGGAACTGTACCAGAGACTTGACAGGGAAGAAGGGGAACTAATGGCTAAGGGTGTTAATATTACCGATGATGCCATGGTTGTGGAATACTTCACCGACAAGAAGGTCAAGCTGGTGGAAGGCTCCTATACAAACATCAAGATTACAACACCGGATGATATTCCGGCTGCTGAGGCGATTTTAAGGTCTGTGAAATAAGTAGATTTTATTGAGATTTGTGGATTGGGGAAGTTTAGGGGACTTAAACTTACGTAAGTATTTATGGAAAAAAATAAGCGAAGAGTTTGCATGATCGTCCAACAAAAGGATGTTAAAGGCGGCATTGCAGCAGTAACTAATGGATATTACGACAGTAAAATAGAGACTGATTACGATATCAGGTATGTAGAGTCTTATTGTGACACCTCAAAATTCAAGATGGTCATGAAGGCTCTTGGAGCATACAGGGAGTTTGGAAGGGTATTAAGGGATTTTAAACCGGAACTTATACACATACATTCTTCTTTCGGAGGAAGCTTCTACAGGATGCAGCCTTTTATTTACATGGCTGGGAAAAGAGGTATCCCCATCCTGGACCATTGTCACGGAGCTGACTTCGAGACTTTTTATGTTCGGGCATCTGATAAAAAGAAAGCCAGAATAGGTGAAGTATTTGGCAAATTTTCTAAAGTAATCGTCCTTTCAGAGGAGTGGAAGGAAAGATTACAGGCTTTTTTACCTGACGATAAACTTGTGGTAATAAACAATTACTGTAAGCCGAGACCTAAAGAAGAAGTTCAAAGTCTGCTGGGAACCAGATTTGAAAAGCAGCAGATTCTTTTTCTGGGAGAACTTGGCCAGCGCAAGGGCGGATATGACTTTGCCGGGATAGTGGAGAATGTTGACAAAAGATATCCTGGTGCAAGGTTTGTTTTTGCGGGAAGCGGATCAAAAGAAGATGAAGACAGGATTAAAAAAGCTCTTTCGGAAAAAGGTCTTATGGAGAAGTGCCTTTTCCCCGGATGGGTTAGGGGTGAGCAAAAGGATAAGCTTCTGATGGAATCATCTCTTTTTATGCTTCCGTCTTATCAGGAAGGCCTTCCGATGGCGATTTTGGATGCTATGGCTTATGGCCTGCCGGTGGTGTCAACAGAGGTTGGTGGAATCCCTCAGCTTATTGAAAATGGTAAAAGCGGATTTCTTGCTAAGCCGGGGGATTGCAAGGCTATTGCTGATGGCATATGCAGAATACTGGATAAAAGAGATGATTACGGCGCTATGTCTAATGAAAGCTACCGGATTGCCAGGGATGAATTCGGCTTTGATGCTCATTTGTCAAAACTTGAAGCTGTTTATGAAGAAATATTGAATGATTAAAAGGGGTAAAAAGATGCGGTCGCCTTTTTTGTATGCTAAAAATCTTTTGGCAGTAGTATGTAAAAAAATCCGATATGGTAAGAAATTCTCAGCAGGAATGATCCAGACCTTTGACCATCTTCATACTGAAATATATGGGAAAGGAGAAATAAGGCTTGGTTCATATAACCAGAACAGGGGGAACCTTTATCTGGTTGCACAGGATGGGAAGCTTAAAATCGGTGATCATTGTTTCTTTAATACCGGTTGCTGCCTTACTGCAATGGAAGAGATTGTTATAGGCGATAATTGCAAATTTGGAAACAATCTGGTCGTGGTAGATCATGATCATAATTACAAAAAAGATATGGCAAACGAGTTTATTTCGTCTCCAATTGTGATTGGAAACAACGTTTGGGTTGGTGCAAACGTAACAATACTAAGAGGAACAACAATCGGCGATGATTGCGTTATTGGTGCGGGTTCCGTCGTGAAAGGCACTGTTGAGCCTAAATCAAAAATCGTTCAAAAAAGATGAAAATATAATTTTTTTAAAAAAAGTTAAAAAACATGCTTGACATGTATGTGGGGCTTTGTTAATATATATCTTGCGCTGCGGTGAGCGCCACAAACACTCACACGGAGCAGTACTTATTTGAAATATAAATAAGACAACTCGGAGCGATATCGAAGCGGTCATAACGAGGCGGTCTTGAAAACCGTTTGGCGGCAACGCCACAAGGGTTCGAATCCCTTTCGCTCCGCTTAATTATGAACACGCTGCTATACAGCAATATAATTATTGTTAATCAACTATTTTGCAGAAGTACTCAAGTGGTTGAAGAGACACCCCTGGAAAGGGTGCAGGTCGTTAATAGCGGCGCGAGGGTTCAAATCCCTCCTTCTGCGTTGCCTTATGCAACTAGTAAGGCTCATAATTATCAGAACCTTGACAAATAAACAGTAATGCAACCCTGAAAAATTCCAAGAGAATTATTCAGAACAAAAATTAGTAAATAACGGACAGAACAAAAGCCAAGCTTGAGTTTTGGTCAGATCAAACTTTTAAACGTGAGAGTTCGATCCTGGCTCAGGATGAACGCTGGCGGCGTGCCTAACACATGCAAGTCGAACGGAGATTTAACGCTGATGAGGCTTCGGCGGATTCTTGTTAAATCTTAGTGGCGGACGGG